>NZ_JACIJN010000021.1 GCF_014199415.1 Sphingomonas endophytica | reverse complement strand
CCCCCTGAGTTCACAAACGAAGTGCAACACCTGAGACAGGTGCTGCCATGTCGAGATATCGTCAGCTTACGCTCGAGGAGCGGTGTTCGATTGCCCGGCTTCATGAAGCCGGGCAATCGATCCGGCAGATCGCTGCAACTCTGGATCGCGAGCCGTCGACCGTCTCGCGCGAACTGAAGCGGAACGGTGGTGCCAGAATCGGCTACCGCCCCGCCTATGCGCAGGCGCTGGCCGAGGCGCGGCGCTGGCATGGCTGCCGGCTGGAGCGCGAGGACGCCTTGCGCGAGACCGTACTGGACCGCCTCGCCGCTGGCTGGTCACCCGAGCAGGTCGCCGGCCGCCTTGCCCGCGAGGCCGGCCACCCGGTCATCAGCCACGAGACGATCTACCGCTTCGTCCATGCCCAGCTCAAGCGCACCAACGACCGGCGCTGGCGTCATTACCTGCCTCGCGCCAAATACAAGCGCGGCTGGCGCACCAAAGGCGGCTGGCCGCGCCGCACGGGCACCACGATCCACGAGCGGCCGCCCCATGTCGCTGGCCGCCGCGAACCCGGGCATTGGGAGGCCGATGCCATGCTCTTCTCGAAGCCCGGCCACGCCGTCATCATCGCCCACGAGCGCACTTCGCGCCTGACCATCGCCCTGCGCCAGAACAGCCTCAAGGCCGATCCCGTCGCCAGCGCGCTCGTCCGGATGCTCGGCCCCATGCCCGACACGCTGCGCCGCTCCATCACCTTCGATAACGGGACAGAGTTTGCCCGCTACCACCAGATCGAGCGCCGCCTCGCCCTCGACGCCTATTTCTGCGACCCACGATCACCCTGGCAAAAGGGCAGCGTCGAGAACGCCATCGGACGCCTCAGGCGCGACCTGCCCCGTAAAACCAAACCACACGACTTGTCACAGCGAAAGCTCGACGCCATCCTCCACAGACACAATCATACACCCAGAAAATGCCTCGGCTTCCAAACCCCCGCTGAGGCCTTCTTCCCGTTGCACTTCGAATGTGAATCCACACCCGGAT
>NZ_JACIJN010000020.1 GCF_014199415.1 Sphingomonas endophytica | reverse complement strand
CCGGCGTCGGTGGATCTGGTCAATCCGCTGATGGGGACGGACAGCAGCTATGAGCTGTCGTACGGCAACACCTATCCGGCGATCGCGCTGCCGTTCGGGATGAACGCCTGGACGCCGGTGACCGGCAAGATGGGCGACGGCTGGGGCTATACGTACAGTGCGCACAGGATCAACGGGTTCAAGCAGACGCACCAGCCCAGCCCGTGGATGAACGATTATGCCGCCTTCGCGCTGCTACCGATGACCGGCGCGGTGAAGGTGAAGGAGGCCGATCGCGCGTCGTGGTTCAGCCACAAGGCCGAGGAGAGCCGCGCCTGGGGCTACAAGGTCTATCTCGCCGACTATGACGTCACCACCGAGATCGTACCGACGACGCGCGCCGCGCACTTCCGCTTCACCTTCCCCGAGACCAGGGACGCGCATGTCCTGCTCGACGGCTATGCCGGCGGCTCGATGGTGTCGGTCGACCCGGCGCGGCGGCGCATCACCGGCTATGTCCGCAACAACCACGGCGGCGTGCCGGCCAATTTCCGCAACTGGTTCGTGGTCGAGTTCGACAAGCCCTTCACCGTCAGCCAGACCTTCGACGGCAGCGGCACGCTGACCGCCGGCCGCGGCGCCGAGGGCGATCATGTCGGCGCGGTGATCAGCTTCGCGACGAAGAAGGGCGAGCAGGTCGGCGCGCGCGTCGCCTCGTCGTTCATCAGCGCCGAGCAGGCGCAGCGCAACCTCGACCGCGAGATCGGGCGCGACACCTTCGACCAGACCAGCGCCAAGGCACGCGCCGCCTGGTCGGCCGAGCTCGACCGCATCAAGGTCGACGATCCTGACATCGACAATCGCCGCACCTTCTATTCGGCACTGTGGCGGATGCTGCAATTTCCGCGGCAGTTCCACGAGATCGACGCCCGCGGGCAGCAGGTTCACTACAGCCCCTATAACGGCAAGGTCCACGCCGGCCCGCTCTACACCGACAACGGCTTCTGGGACACGTGGCGCGCGGTCTTCCCGTTCTTCGCGCTGATGTATCCCGAGCGCGACGGCGAGATCATGCAGGGGCTGGCCAACACCTACAAGGAATCGGGCTGGCTACCCGAATGGGCGAGCCCCGGGCACCGCAGCGTGATGATCGGGTCGAACTCGGCCAATCTGATCGCCGACGCCTGGCTGAACGGCGTGCGCGGCTTCGACGTCGAGACGCTCTACGCGGCGATGGTCAAGAACGCGACCACCTCCGAAGGCCGCCCGCGCGATGCCAGGGGCAAGGTGCTGACCGCGGTCGGGCGCGAGGGCGTCGAGCTGTACAACCAGCTCGGCTATGTCCCGTACGACGTCGGCATCAACGAGAATGCCGCGCGCACGCTCGAATATGCCACCGCCGACTTCTCGCTGTCGCGGCTCGCCGCCGCGCTCGGCAAGAGCGACGATGCGAGGAAATACGCCGCGCACGCGCAGAATTATCGCAAGCTGTTCGACCCGCAGAGCGGCTGGATGCGCGGGCGCAACAAGGACGGCAGCTGGTCGACGCCGTTCAGCCCGTACAAATGGGGTGACGCCTTCACCGAGGGCAATTCGATCCATTACAGCTGGTCGGTGATGCAGGACGTGCAGGGCCTGATCGACCTGATGGGCGGCGACC
>NZ_JACIJN010000019.1:0-2717 GCF_014199415.1 Sphingomonas endophytica | reverse complement strand
TTTTGAGTATCTCGTTACTGAATACATAGGTTTCGAGAAGCGAACCCGGGGAACTGAAACATCTCAGTACCTGGAGGAAAAGACATCAACCGAGATTCCGTTAGTAGTGGCGAGCGAACGCGGACCAGGCCAGTGCCATTCATTCAAGTAGCAGAACGATCTGGAAAGATCGGCCGTAGCGGGTGACAGCCCCGTATGCGAAACTGATGTGAATGGACTCGAGTAGGGCGGGACACGTGTAATCCTGTCTGAACATGGGGGGACCACCCTCCAAGCCTAAATACTCGTATGCGACCGATAGCGAACTAGTACCGTGAGGGAAAGGTGAAAAGCACCCCGATGAGGGGAGTGAAACAGTACCTGAAACGGATTGCCTACAAGCAGTTGGAGGGTCCTTGAGGCCTGACAGCGTACCTCTTGCATAATGGGTCTGTGACTTAATGTTTCAAGCGAGCTTAAGCCGATAGGTGTAGGCGCAGCGAAAGCGAGTCTGAATAGGGCGACGTAGTTTGAAGTATTAGACCCGAAACCCGGCGATCTATGCATGACCAGGATGAAGGTGTGGTAACACACACTGGAGGTCCGAACCGATTAACGTTGAAAAGTTACCGGATGAGTTGTGCTTAGGGGTGAAAGGCCAATCAAGCCGGGAAATAGCTGGTTCTCCGCGAAAACTATTGAGGTAGTGCCTCGGATGGACACCCTAGGGGGTAGAGCACTGGATGGATGCGGGGGTCGCGAGATCTACCAACTCTAACCAAACTCCGAATACCTAGGAGTGATATCCGGGAGACAGACGGCGGGTGCTAAGGTCCGTCGTCAAAAGGGAAACAGCCCTGACCTACAGCTAAGGTCCCCAAGTCACGTCTAAGTGGGAAAGCATGTGGGAATCCCAAAACAACCAGGAGGTTGGCTTAGAAGCAGCCATCCTTTAAAGAAAGCGTAACAGCTCACTGGTCTAGCTAAGGGTTCCTGCGGCGAAGATGTAACGGGGCTCAAGACGTGCACCGAAGCTTAGGGTGTGTCCCAGACTTGATCTGAGGATACGCGGTAGCGGAGCGTTCCGTAAGCCTGCGAAGCGATCTGGTAATGGGTCGTGGAGGTATCGGAAGTGCGAATGCAGACATGAGTAGCGATAAAGAGGGTGAGATGCCCTCTCGCCGAAAGACCAAGGGTTCCTGCGCAAGGCTAATCCGCGCAGGGTGAGCCGGCCCCTAAGACGAGCCCGAAGGGGGTAGTCGATGGGAATGCGGTTAATATTCCGCAGCCTGGTGGTGTGTGACGGATGGCGTGTGTTGTTCAGCCTTAACGGATTGGCTGGGCTTCGAAGCTGTCCCGGGAAATAGCCCCACCGTATAGACCGTACCCGAAACCGACACAGGTGGTCTGGTAGAGTATACCAAGGCGCTTGAGAGAAGTGTCCTGAAGGAACTCGGCAAATTGCCTCCGTACCTTCGGAAGAAGGAGGCCCCAACTAGGCGCAAGCTCTGTTGGGGGGCACAGGCCAGGGGGTAGCGACTGTTTAGCAAAAACACAGGGCTCTGCTAAGTCGGCTTCAAGACGACGTATAGGGCCTGACGCCTGCCCGGTGCCTGAAGGTTAAGTGGAGGGGTGCAAGCTCTGAAATGAAGCCCAGGTAAACGGCGGCCGTAACTATAACGGTCCTAAGGTAGCGAAATTCCTTGTCGGGTAAGTTCCGACCTGCACGAATGGCGTAACGACTTCCCCACTGTCTCCAGGACATGCTCAGCGAAATTGAATTCTCCGTGAAGATGCGGAGTACCCGCGGTTAGACGGAAAGACCCCGTGCACCTTTACTGCAGCTTCAGAGTGGCAGTGGACAAGAACTGTGTAGCATAGGTGGGAGGCTTTGAAGCATCGGCGCCAGCCGGTGTGGAGCCACAGGTGAAATACCACCCTGTTGTTGTCTATTGTCTAACCTCGTACCGTGAAACCGGTACAGGGACCCTCTGTGGCGGGTAGTTTGACTGGGGCGGTCGCCTCCTAAAGAGTAACGGAGGCGCGCGAAGGTGGGCTCAGGCCGGTTGGAAACCGGCTGTTAGAGTGCAATGGCATAAGCCCGCCTGACTGCGAGACTGACAAGTCGAGCAGAGACGAAAGTCGGTCATAGTGATCCGGTGGTCCCTCGTGGAAGGGCCATCGCTCAACGGATAAAAGGTACGCCGGGGATAACAGGCTGATAACCCCCAAGAGCTCATATCGACGGGGTTGTTTGGCACCTCGATGTCGGCTCATCACATCCTGGGGCTGGAGCAGGTCCCAAGGGTTTGGCTGTTCGCCAATTAAAGTGGTACGTGAGCTGGGTTCAGAACGTCGCGAGACAGTTTGGTCCCTATCTGCCGTGGGCGTCGAAATTTGAGAGGAGTTGACCCTAGTACGAGAGGACCGGGTTGAACGTACCTCTGGTGTACCTGTCGTCGTGCCAACGGCGCAGCAGGGTAGCTATGTACGGACGGGATAACCGCTGAAAGCATCTAAGCGGGAAGCCTCCCTCGAGATAAGATTTCACAGGACGGTCGGAGACCACGACCTTGATAGATCGGATGTGGAAGCGCGGTAACGCGTGAAGCTAACCGATACTAATCGTCCTATTCGCGCTTGAGAGCACACACCCCCAACAACAGCGTTGGATGCAGGGTGATTGACCCTCAACCAGACATACAGTGCATCGATTTGAACCCGTCTCCCCCCGCCGC
>NZ_JACIJN010000018.1 GCF_014199415.1 Sphingomonas endophytica | reverse complement strand
CGCCGGCGCGCGGCCGAGGCGGCGCTCTACCGCGAGGATTATGCCGCGCTGAAGGCGCTGACCTACGGCGAGGTGGCCGCATGAGCTGGGCGACGGCTCTCGCGGCGGCGCGCCGGCACTGGCCGCTCGCGATCGCCACGCTGTCCGCGGTCGTGTTCGCCGGGCTGCTGCTCGTCACCCAGGCCGAACGCGACGCGGCGCGTCAGGCGCTCGCCACCGAGCAGGCCGGGCGCAGGGCCGACCACGACCGCGCCGAGCGCCAGCGCGCCGAGCAGGAGCGGGGCTTCGCGGAGCAGCTCGCCGGCGCCACCGCGACCTTCGCCGACCGGCTCGCCGCGCGCGCGCCGGTCATCCTCCGCTCCACCAACACCGTGAGGGACTATGCCCAGACCGACGCCGGCCGCGCTCGCTGCCTTGGCGCTGACCGCGTGCGCGGGCTCGACGACTACCTTGCCGCCCTCGCCAGTGAGGATCCCGCCTCCGCCGGCCGCGGCGCTGACGCCGTGCGTGCCGACCCCGATCCCGCGCCAGCCGGACGGTAGCGCCAGCGCCGCCGACACCGAGGCCGCGCTGCGCGACGCCTGGGCGGCGATCGTCCGCTGCGACGACAGCCGGCGGCTGCTGCTCGACGCCTGGCCGCGCTGAACAACATCCCTTCAGTCTGGAGATCAAGATGACCAGATTATTCCGCTGGGCGGGCACGTTGCTGCTCGCCCTTTGCCTCATCGGCTCGCCCGCCGTCGCGCAGATCGATCCGGCGGTCAGCAACCTGCCCGCAGCATCGGCGCCGAGCGGCGGCGAGAGTGTGCGCATCATCCAGAATGGATCGACGAAAGCGGCGACGGTCATTCAGATCGCGGCGACGGTCAACAATGCGCTGGTCCAGAACGGCTTTGCCTATTTGGGCGATAGCCGATTGGCGAGCCAGTATAACGACACCTCGACGAAGCGGAACGCGAACGCCGCCAGCTTCATCAACGTCGCGCAGGCACAGTCGGGCAACCGCTTCCGCACGCTCTACAACGGCGCGATCGCGGGCGCGGCAAGCGGCGCGTATCTGACCCAGGCAACGATCGGCGCGGCGCTCGCGTCGCAGGCCAAATACGTCGTCATTTTCGGCGCGGTGAACGATTTCGGGCAGGGCCAGACGGCGCTCGGCGCCTTCGCCAACATCAAGGCCGCGTGCGAACAGGTCATCACGGTTGGTCGCACCTGCGTGCTGTTCACCGAGCCCGGCTCGGTCAGCTACAACGCGGCGCAGATCGCGGCGCGAAACGACTTCAACGCCATGGTGTCGCAATATGCGGCGGCGCGCGGCGGCGTGCTCCTCTACGATTATGCCGCGTCGCTGGTCGACGGATCGAACGCCAGCGCCACCTCGATCGCGTTCAAGACGGGCGAATCCTACGACGGCACGCACCTGAGCAAGGTCGGGGCGGTCGACGAGGGCAGCAACTTTGCCGCCTTCGTCTCCGCGCTGTTACCGGCGCGTCCGCAGGCGTCGATCGATCCGCTGACCGCGAGTGGCTTTGGCACCGCCGAGCAGCTCGTCAATCCGTTCTTCATCGCAACCACCGGCGGCACGGCGAATGGCGCGAGCGTGTCGAAGGGCACGGTCCCGGCCGGCTGGCAGGCGACGCGCGTCGGTGGTGCCTCGGCGGCGATCACCTCCGCCGCGGCACCGGACGGTTATGGCACCGACATCGTCGCCACCATGACGTTCGGCGCGGCAAACGATAGCTGGCGATTGCTCCAGTACGTCACCGCCCCGGCGAACGTCGCGCTGGGCGACCGCGTCGAGGCTCGCGTCACCATCAACGTCGAGGCCGGGTCGAGCAACCTGCGCGGTTGCTATCTCAGCCTTGGTGCGTGGACGGACGGCATGAACACTTCGACCGTCTACTTTTCGATGCAGCCGCTTCCCGTCGGCGCCGACGCGGCGACGAACGCATCGACCGGCGCGTTCACCTGGGATCTGCGCACCGAGCCGCTGACCATCCCGGCGACCGGCTCGACCGGCATCGTCGACCGCCTCGACTTTCAGGTGATCTGCGCCGCCAACGGAGCAGGATCGGCCGTGATGCACATTCGTCGCGCGTCACTGCGCAAGCTGTTGCCGCTGCCCTGACGGGCGATTGCCCGACCGATCCAACATTTTCCACGATCGGCGCATGTTGACCGATTCGCCCGTATGAGTGCCAACTGGCGCCCCGAGACACTGATGGAGCTGACCAGCCGCGGCAACGTGGCGCTGAAGTGTCGCTGCGGGCATCGTGGCGTCCTCGACGGGCCACAGCTGACCAAATATTTCTTCGTCCATCATTGGAATGGCAGGCTGCACATGGTCGGCGATCACCTGCGCTGCTCGCGCTGCGGTGCGCGCCAACCGCGCATCCGGCTGACCGGAGAGGTACCGACCAGCACCTTCGGCCCGGCCGACGAGCGCGGCTGGAACGAGCTGCGGCGCAAGCTGCGCGGCTAGGCAGTGTGCGAGAGCGGTGGCATATGGAGCCTCGCTGATCCGATCGTAGCCGTGAGGATCGGCCCGCGCGCGCGGAAGCCTGAGGTCACCGGTTCGCCGGGTGGCCTGCAGAATAGAAGACCCTTCGGGGGAATACGCAGGGCGTAGCTCCTCGGGCCTGCGCGGCTAACCACCCGGCTCGGGTGGCTGGCCGCGCAGCATCCTTCACCAGTTCCCCGCGGCCACCGGCCGCCGCACCGATCCTGCGCTAACCGGCGCAGGGCACGCCGATCGTCGCGATCGGCACCTCCGCGCGCGTAGCCGGGCGCTCCATCCTGTAAGGAACGAGCATCGCATGTCCGCGAGCATTACGGCCAAGCCGCCAGCCCCCTATCTCGGCGGCAAGCGCAACCTCGCGCGTCGCCTCTGCGCGATGATCGCGGCGACGCCGCACCGCGCCTACATCGAGCCGTGTGTCGGCATGGGCGGCGTCTTCCTGCGCCGGCCGACACCCGCGCCGGTCGAGATCATCAACGACGCCTCGGGCGACGTCGCCAACCTGTTTCGCGTGATCCGGCGGCACTACGAGCCGTTCGTCGACGAGCTACGCTGGCTGATCGCCGGTCGCGCCGAGTTCGACCGCCAGCGCGGGCTCGATCCGCGCCTGCTCACCGACATCGAGCGCGCCGTCCGCTTCCTCTACCTCCAGCGGCTGGCGTTCGGCGGCAAGGTCGCCGGTCGCACCTTCGGCGTGCGGCGCGATCAGGACAGCCGCTTCAACCTCGCGCAGCTGCGCGCCGAGCTGAAGGCGCTACGCGACCGTCTGGCGACGGTCACGATCGAGCAGCTCGACATCGCGGACGTGATCCGGCGCTACGACAGCCCGCGCGCGCTGTTCTTCATCGACCCGCCCTACCATCTCACGGAGGGCTACGGCCTCGACTTCGGCGAGGAGCGCTACACTGCGCTGGCCGACCAGCTGGCGGGGATCGCGGGGCAGTTCATCCTGTCGATCAACGACACGCCATTCATCCGCCGTACGTTCGCGCGCTTCCGCGTCGATGAGGTTGCCACGACCTGGACGGTGGCGTCGGCGGCGGCGCACCGCTCGACGAAGGTGACCGAGCTGATCTTCCGCAGCCCGCCGCGCTGACCGGCTAAGCGCGTAATTGGCGGGGTATCGCCCGGGGTATCGACCCCGGCTCAACCTGCGAAAAGCGACGTGAATTCATGCGACGGCGGTGGATTGAGGCGGAGGCAACCTCCGCCTCAATCAGAACATTACTTCCGGCTGCTTTCGCAGATTAGACGAAACGAAGAACCGTCTTACGCCGCATGGCGTAACCGACCACGCCAAAGCCGAGGATCATCATCATCCACGATGCGGGTTCTGGCACGGCACCGTTGATGACGTTGCCGGTCACACGAAAAGCGACATCCGACGGATTTACGTTGTAGAATTTCTCCGTCTGCCGATTTCCTGACTGCACCAGAGTGCCGCTGGTGTAGGAACTGACATTGAAATTGATCTCGTAATTAAGGTTGTCAGTGTAGAAGAAGTATTGCGATCCACCCGTGAGGACGACGTTCTGCGCAAACGTGTAAAGATTGTTGGCCGCGTTCGCGACACCAATCCGATTGGTGGTCGTCGACGCCAGATTGGCCGGCGTTCCCGTGTAGGCGCTCGAAAATAGATAGAGGTCGCCGTTCGCAAACACCGAACCGTTGCGATAAAGGTTGATTACTACGTTGTTGAACGATCCGGAGCCGAGCACGGAGAACGACTGCCCGTAGTTGAAGTTGCTTCCGGCGGTCGTGAATTGGGTCGTGATGTTCGACGCCAGGTCGGTCGCGAGCGCTGGCGATGCGCCGGCGGCCAGCATGGAGATGGCGATAAGTGACGCGAGCTTCTTCATGATTCCCCCTAATAAGGGCATCCGAAGCCCTCAACCGAACCTTAACCAATTGTGAACTCAAGGTATAAAGTTATTTCTCACAATTGTCTCAGAGCGAGATGTGTGCAGGCAGCCAATTTTTGGCGCCCCTCATCACCCATTGAAAGACAATCCCGCTCGGGAGATGTTTTTCCGCCCGAAAGCACGAGGGCGTAACCCATCGCGCTTAGAGTAACGAAGTGGGAGCGCCCTTTACATATTCCGGCGCACTGACCGTCATCAGCTGAGCCGGGAACGGCGCTACGAGATCGTCAAGATCGCCGGTTAGCCAGCGCTTCTCATCCTCCTCGTGCAGGATCAGCGGCATCGCCTTGGGATGGATCGGTGCCACCACGCTGTTGGGCTCGCAGGTCAGGAAGGCGAACACCGCGCCCCCGGCTGCTGGCCGCCAGCATACCGGCGAACGAGAAGATTGGCCGTGACGGCACGTCGAACCAATACAGCGGAAGGTTGCCCTTCTCGCCCGGCCCGTACTCGCTGAACGAGGTCACCGGCACGAGGCAGCGTTGCGGCGGCTTGGCGAGCGCGTTGCGCCACATCGGGCTGTCGAGATTGCGCACGTTCGTCACCTGCGTCTCGCGCGGCCCCCGCGCGCCGGGCACCGTACGCGGCCACCCCCATGTCATGACGTCGAGGATCCGCGCTCCGTCGTCGTGCCGTACCGTCCACGCCGGTCGCTTCGGGAACAGCTCGGGCGGCGGAACGGTCAGGTCCGGCGGATACTCAGCCGCGACGCCATAGCGCGCCGCCAGTGCCGCCTGAGCTTCCGACATCCGGTAGCGATTGCACATCGCGCGGCCTCCCTGCTTCCAAAATCGACTGGAAAACAGCCTCATGCTCACCAACGCTGTCGTCAAGGCGGCGCGATTCCGCGCGTCTGCGTACAAGCTGACCGACGAGCGCGGCCTGCACCTGTTCGTCACCCCGACGCAACGCAAGACGTTCCGCCTTCGCTTCCTGTGGGAGGGCCGCGAGCAGCTGCTGACGATCGGACCGTGGCCGGAGGTCTCGCTCGACGCCGCGCGCGCCCGCGCCGAGGCAGCGCGCGCGCAGCTCGCCCGCGGTGTCGACCCGCGCACCGCGCCGCAGGTGATTACGTTCGAGCGCGCCGCCCGCCAATGGCACGAGCGACAGCAGGCCGGCTGGACCGAGGTCCACGCGGCCGACGTCCTCGCCAGCCTTGAGGCCGACGTCTTTCCCGCGATCGGCGCCGACGCGCTGGACGCGATCGACGCGCCGGCGGTGCTGCGGATCGTGCGTGCGATCGAGCAGCGCGGCGCGATCCAGACCGCGCGGCGCGTCCGCCAGCGGATCTCCGACGTGTTCGCGCTCGCGGTCAGCGAAGGCTGGGCGAGCAGCGACCCGGCGGCGATCGTCGGCCGCGCGCTGACCCGCGCGCCGGCGGCGCGCCACCACCCGGCGCTGACCACGATCGACGAGGCGCGCGCGCTGCTCGCCGCGGCCGAGCTGGTCGACGCGCGACCGGAGGCGAAGCTCGCCTCGCGGTTCGTCGCGCTGACCGCGGTGCGGCTCGCGGCGGTGCGCGGCGCGCGCTGGGACGAAATCGAGGAGCTGGACGGCGCACCGGTGTGGCGCGTGCCGGCGGCGCGGATGAAGCTGGCCGCGGCGAAGAAGCGCGACGCGGCGAACGACCACTTGGTCCCGCTCGCGCCGGCGGCGGCCGCGGTGCTGCGCGCGGCGCGCGCGCTCGATCGCGACGGCGCCGCCGACGGGCTGATCTTCCCGGGCCGCGACGGACGCACGCCGATCGGCGAGGGCACGATCAACGCGCTTTACGCGCGCACGCCGTTCGCCGGCCGCCACGTCGCTCACGGCTGGCGGGCGACCTTCTCGACGGTGATGAACGAACGGCGGCCGGCCGATCGCACGGTGATCGACCTGGCGCTCGGCCATGTGCTGAAGCACGACGACGGGACGATCGCGAAGGTGGAGGGCGCGTACAACCGCGCGCAGCACCTCGCGCCGCGCCGCCGCGTGTTCGAGGAATGGGCGGCAATCCTGACCAGCTGACCGCGCCGCGTGCGGGACGGTGGCGGGAGCGTGGCACGCTTTATGCTCCATCCCCCCCAGGCAGCCCGGGGCGGCGCAAGCCGCCACGCTCGACCGCCGGGTCTTGGCGGTCGGGTCGATGGGGCGGAGCCTTTCGGCGCGGGGGGATCAGCAAATTGGTGCATGGGATCGCCACAGCGATCCCATTCCTTATCCTTCAGCCCCTGAGAGGGGATACTGACCAGATGGTGGACTCGCGTTCACCCCTCCCGACGCGCGCGCGATCCCGGCCTCCATCCGGTCGAGGAGGTCGCGCAGCTCGGGGCTGGACGGCCGCGTGGCCGCTGTCGGATTGTCCGGTGGCATCGTGCCTGATCGTCGCAGCCGGCGGCGGGCGAGCAGGTCGCGCAGGCGCTGCGCCACTTGCGCGGGCAGCGCCTCCGGAGTGAAGAAATAGGAATTGGACACCTGACGGCGTTGCGGGCCGAACACCCCGTCTTTGCCCGTCCGCTCGGTACGGCGGATCCAGTCGAGGACCTTCATCGCCTTCAGCCGGGCGAGCGCCCGGACGACCGTCGTCTTCGTCACGCCGGCCGCGCGCGCGATCGTCGCCAGCTCGGGGTCGAGCCGGCCGGTTCTGAAATCGACCGCAACCTTTCCGCGCCGGCCGAGCAGCGCCTCGAGCACGCGCAGGCCATGCAGACCGAGTGGTCGCGCGCCGCCCTTGGCGCGCTGCACGTCGTCCCATTCGGAGACGGCCTTCAGCAGAGAGTCGATCCAGCTCAGCGCGCCGGCGGTCGTGCCATCGCCGATCGGCCGTGAGACGCGGGCGCGGCGATCCTCGACGTCGATGCTGTGCCGGCGCACCTTGCGATCGGTGCCGCGCTCGCCCTTGCCGGCGAGATGCGCGGCGAAACCTTTCGTGATCTGGCGTGCCTGACGCCCCATCGAGGCGGCTGTCATGCACAGCTTCCGGTCGAAGGCCGGATCGTAGTGCTATTCAGATGCCCCCGGGTGAGGTGGGCAGGTACATGCGACATCGTGTCGGCTCCCGGGCCGGGAAGTCGATGGGCGCACGAAAGCGCCGGCCGAAACGGGTTCGGTCGTCGCGCGAGCGTGCGTGTTGGTGGCGAGCGGCTATTCAGCGCTCACGGTGGCCCGCGACATCGTCCGGGCACGAACGGAGTCGGAACAGATTGTGCCGTCGGCTGTGTCGGCACAAACCGACACGCTCCGCGCGTTTTGCGCGGCTGGTAGAGGATGAAAGTGGCGGAAAACGACGGAAAATGTGGTGCCGGTTGCAGGAATCGAACCCGCGACCTTCGGTTTACAAAACCGCTGCTCTACCAGCTGAGCTAAACCGGCCCGCCGTCACGCGGCTCTCCATGCGTCAGCGGACGCCGAAGGTCCAGCCCTCCGTCGCGGCGACAGCTTCCGACATGGCTTCCGGGCGCCACAGCCCGGGGTCGCCGACGATGTGGCGCAGCCAGGCCGCGGTCATCAGCGCGTCGGTGGCATGATCGCTGTAAACCGCCAGCGGCGCGTGGGGGGCGCTGCCGAGCGCGGCGAGCGCCGTGTCGAGCGATCCGGCATCGCGGATCTTGCTCAGCCCGCGGCGCAGGCCCGTCGCGCGGGCAACGATGGCGGTGTAGATCTCGACGATCAGTGCGCCCTGCGTCGGTACCGGGTCGAACGGCCAGACCGGCATGCGCCCGTCCAGCCGATGGAGCAGCCGCATTCCCGCGAAGCTCGCCTTGGCGACCTGCGCCGCGCCGATCGCATCATAGACGGTCGATGGCTTGGTCGTGCCGTCGCCCCGCTGCTCGCAGACCCGCCAGTGGAGGAAGTCGCGCTTGGCGCCGTCGGCAGCGCCCAGATAGAAGTGTCGGCCGCGGCGGTTCTCGAGAAAGGTCGCGGCGCCAAGATCGATGTCGGCGCAATGCGCGTCGACATACGCCCATAAGGCCTTGGCATCGGCGGTGTTCGTTTCGCCCGGCAGGTGCGCGCCGCGCGAGACGAACGGCGCTGAGAAGCTGAAGTCGAAGCCGACCAGCATCGGCTGGTCGCGCCGTAGCAGCAACCAGTCGAGCACCGCGGTGCGCGACCAGGCGCTCGCGCCGTCCGGCGGCGCGATCAGCGCCGGTCCCGCGGCCCCAGCCGCGCAACAGGCGACCGCGATTCCTTTGTGGCGCGTGCCTTTTGCCCCGGACCAGTCGATTGCGACGAATTGCGAGAAGCGCTCAGGCGCGGGGGTCATATTCCGCCTGAGCCATGCGCGTCGCGCGATCCGGGTACGCGCGTACCAAGACTGCATGGACGTGCGCCGTGTCGTTATCGCCGCAACCGATCAGCAACTCCGCACTGTTCGCGTGATGCGGGCGCTGCCGCAAGGCGTCTGGGTGGTTGTCGATCGCTGGCAGCTTTTTGTCCGACGCCGCCGCGCCGCGGAACTTCGCTCTCGGACGGAACAGCTTGTCGCGGATTTTCACCGAAGCCGGGCGCCATGACGTCGCGGCCCCGGCATCGGGGTTTGTCAGCGCGAGCGCCGGGGTATCGTTCCGGTCGTCCACCCTCACGGCGCGGCGATCAGCTCGGCGGTGAAGCGCGCCACGTCGAACCGCGCGCTGCCCGGATCCTCGCCGCGCCGAACGACGACGAGCCGGTGCGAGGGAACAACCATCACATATTGCCCGCGATTTCCTTGCGCGGAATAGCTTCCCGCCGGCAGGCCCTGGGCCGCGCCGAACAGCCACAGCGTGGCGCCATAGCCTTCGCTCCGCTCGGGTTGCGGGCCCTTGGCGGTGGTCATGTAGCGCATCCAGCCGGCCGGGAGCAGGCGGCGGCCCTGCCGGACGCCGTCCTGCAGCCAGAACTGCCCCAGCCGGGCGAGATCGCGCGCGGTGGTCCACATGTCGCTGGAGGCGATGAGATCGTCGTGCCAGTCGCTCTGCGCGACGGTGTGCCGCATCCCGAGCGTGGTGAACAGCCGTTGCGGCAGCGCGTGATAGCGGGCGTCGCCCACGGAGGCGCGCAGCGAACGCGCCGCCAGCAGGATGTCGTTGTTGGCGTAGCGGAAGCGTTCGCCGGGACGCAAGGACAGCGGCCAGCCGGGCACCTGCTCGCTGACGGTGGTGCCCCCGAAGTAGATCGCATCGGTGCGGTTGCCGGCGGTGTCGCTGTGCAATCCCGAGGACATCCGCAGCAATTGATCGATCGTGATCCGGGCGCGCGGGTCGACGCCATCGCGGCTCGTCCATTCGCGGATGTTGGCGGGTCGGTTCGGGTCGATACCGCTCATTCCGACCAGCGTGCCGATAATGCTCTTGGCGACCGACCACGTGCGGTTGGCGACGAACGGCCCGAAGCCGTCGCGGTAGCGTTCGGCGACCACGCGGCCGTCGCGTAGCACCACCACGCCGAGCGTGTCGGTGCCGCTGCCGTAAGTGCCTGTAAAAGCGCGCTCCACCACGCGCTCCAGCGCGGCGGACGAGCGCGGTGCGATCCCGGCGTCGCCGAGCGGCCAGGCGCGCGGATCGGGGCCGGCGGGTGGGGCGGGGGCGATGCGATCACCCGGAAGCGGCGGTGCGCCGATCGGCGACAGCGTGCAGCCCCGCCCGGCGCGCCACGTCGCATGGCGAGGCGGAAGCTGGCGGTCGAAGGTGACGCTGACCACCGCGCGACGCCGGTCGACCCTGGCGGCGAGCGTCGGAACGATCGCGTCATATTCGGGATAGATGCCTTTCAGCTCGACCGCCTCGATCTGTCGCTCGCTGCGCCCGGCGTTGAAGATCCCGCCGCACAGGAACGCCGCCTTGTAGCCCGCGGCGACGGCACGGACCCAATTGGCGCGATCGTCGGCGCGCACCGATTGCGGCGATTGCGCAAGTGACGGCGCGGAAAAGAGAATCAGGGCGGGGAGCAGGAGGACGCGGCGCATGGTGACGGTCATCCCATCCCGATTGCCGCTCCGCAATCCACGAACGTGCGTCACCCCGGCATCGGCACCGGGGTGACGTGCGGGTCATTGCGCGGGCGCCGCGACCCGGCCGGTCCGCTCCAGCTTGCCCCAGCCGACCACCATCCCGCGCACCGCCGAGGAGATCGCGCGGATCACGACGCCATACATGATCTGGCGATAGACCAGCCGCTGGGCGACCAGCAGTAGCGCTGGATAGCGTTCCTTGCGCCCATCGAGCCGATAGGCGATCCAGCCGCACAGCACCTCGACCGCGGTAAAGGCCAGCCAGTAGAGCCCCATCTTGCTGACATCGCCGCTGGTCTGGGCCCAGCCGTGCTGATGCACGCGCAACGCGGTGCCCGCGATCGACAGCAGCAGCGTCAGGTCGATCAGCGGCGAGATCGCGGCGAACAGGATCTGGAACAGCCATGCCTGCGGCAGACCGACCAGCGCGAGCCCCGACGGCTTGCGGGTGCGCAGGATCGCGCGATGCTTCCACAGGCATTGCAGCGTCCCGAACGCCCAGCGATAGCGCTGCTTGGCGAGCGCGCGGAACGTCTCGGGCGCTTCGGTCCACGCCACCGCACGCGGATCGTAGGTGACGCGCCAGCCGGCACGCTGGATCGCGATCGTAAGATCCTGATCCTCGGCGAGCGTGTCCTCGGGATAGCCGCCGACCGCATCGAGCGCCGCGCGGCGCCACGCGCCGACCGCGCCCGGAACGACCGTCATCGCGTCGAACCCGGCCAGCGCGCGGCGTTCGAGGTTCTGCGCGGTGATATATTCGATTGCCTGCCAGCGGGTGACAAGGTTCACGCGATTGCCGACCCGCGCGTCACCGGCCACCGCGCCGAGCCGCGGATCGGCGAACCAGCGGACGAGGCGGGCGATCGTCTCGGGCTCGAATTGCGTGTCGGCGTCCAGCGCGATCACCACCTCGCCGGTCGCCTGCAGCAGCGCGCGGTTGAGCGCCGCCGCCTTGCCGCCGTTCCGGAGCGTGAGCAACGTGACGCGCGAATCGTCGGCGAAGGCGGCGGTGACCGCCGCGCTGGTGCCGTCGCGCGACCCGTCGTCGGCGACGATCACCTGCAGGTCGGGATAGTCGCTCGACAGCACGCGCGCGACCGAGCTCGCGATCACCCGTTCCTCGTTATAGGCCGGAATGATGACCGACACGGTCGGGCGATAGACCGGCGGCTCGCCGCGGCGGCGACGGCTCTGGACCCAGGCGAGCGCCGCCATCAGCACCGCACGCGCCATGCCGAGTCCGATCGCGAGATAGGACAGCCAGCCGATCAGCGCGACGATCCCGGCAAGCACGACGAACATCGCCACGTCGGTACGCACCGCGAGCAGGTCGCGGCCTTCGACCTTGGGCATCGCCTGCGCCTGGTCGAGCCCCGCCAGTTGCGAGACGGTGACGAAGCGGTAGCCTTCGCCCTTCAACGTAGCGATGATCCGCGGCAGCGCCGCGACCGTTTCCGAGCGATCCCCGCCGCCGTCGTGCAGCAGGATGATGTTGCCTGAATTGGTGGGCGTGGCGTTGTGGACCTGCTCGAGCACCTGGTCGACGACCGTGTCGGTGCCGGGGCGCGCCCAGTCGTCGGGATCGACGTGCAGCCCGGTAACCGTATAGCCGAGGTTCTGCGCGATCAGCGCCGGCCCGAGCTCGTCGGTGGTGGTCGGCTCCGCGTCCCCGAAATAGGGCGCGCGGAACAGCGTCATCCGTCGCCCGGTATAGGCCTCGACCAGCCGCTGGGTCGTGTTGATCTCGAGTTGCGCCTGGCCGTCCGAGACCGCGGCGAGATTGGGGTGGCTGTAGGTGTGATTGCCGATCTCGCCGCCGTCCGCGATTATGCGGTTGAGCAGCCGCGGTTCCTGCAGCGCATTCTGGCCAATGACGAAGAAGGTGCCGGGAACGCCCGCCTGTTCCAGCTCCTTCAGGATCTTCGGCGTCCATGTCGGGTCCGGCCCGTCGTCGAAGGTGAGCGCGAGGAGCTTGGGGTTTTGGGCGCCGGTCCGCCGGACGACGAACGGGGTCGGCAGCGCGGCATAATGTTCGTCGGTGATGATGCCGTTGCGATCGTGCGTCACCCGTCGCACGCCCGGCGTCGGTGTGGCGGTGATGCGCAGGATCTCGCCACTGCCCTCGACATCGGCGTTCAGCAACGCGCGCGGCGAGGACAGGTCGGGCTTGCCGCCGGTGCGCCATGCCGTCAGATCGGACCAGAAGCCCGGATCCTCGCTGCCCAGCCGCCACAGCGCGACATCGTCGATGCCGAGATGCTTGAGCGCGACGAGCTCGTTCCAACTGGTGGCCGCGTCGAGCATCCAGACCGTGTGGCGCTCGTCGCCGTCGTCATAGGCGAAACCGGCGTTGCCGGCGTTGCGATCGAAGGTGACCGGCGCCTGACTGTCGTGCGCGGCGAGCCACGCATCCTCGATCGACAAGGCGTCGGTCTCGTCGCCGTGCCAGTCATAGCCGTAGCTGCCGAGCGCGACGACCAGCTTGTCGCGGCCGACGGTGCGGATCGCCTTGGCGACCTGATCCACGAACCATGCCTGCCCGGCGATCGGGCCCGGGGTGCCGCCTTCCCAATGCTGGTCATAGGCCATGAAGATCAGCCGGTCCGATACGCGCGCCAGCGCCGGGAGCGGCCAGGCATCGTCCTCCGCAGGGACGGTCACCGCGAGTTGCGCGCCCTTGGGCATCGCCGTGCGCACGAGGCGGAGAAAGCGTTGGTAGTCGCCCATCGCGGTCGCTGGCAGCGTCTCGAAGTCCATGACCAGCCCCGCGCGGTGCGTCACCGCGACATAGCGGCCGAGCTTGCGCGCAAAGTCGCTCGCGGCGCGCGGATCGTGGAGCAACGCCGCGGCGCCGGCGCCGTCCCAGTCGCGATCGCCGAAATTCTGCACCATCGGCAGTACCTTGGGGGCATGCTTCATTGCGGCGATCATCTGATCGAAGGCGGGATCGGGCTGGAGCTGGACCTTGTGCGACGGGCCGAAGACGCTGATCGTCGCCGGCACCACCCAGTCGAGGCTCGCGCTATGCCGGCGCAGCGACGCGATGCTGGCATCGTCGCCCGGGACGTAGAAGCCGATCGAGAGCGGGGAGTGCGGGTCGGCGGCGACGCGGCGGTGCGGCAGCCATCCGGCGATGCCATGACCGAGCGACTTTTCCATCTGCAACGCGGCGGCGCGCGGTTGCGGCAGCGGCAGCGCCAGATCGCGCCCGCGCGGCACGCGGATCAGGGTCAGCGCGAAAATCGCGGAGCTGATGACGATCAGCACCAGCAGCGCGGCCAGCACCCGCTTCGACAGGCGGCTGCGCCGGCCGGTAGGATCGAAGAAAATCGGCTGTGCCATGGCTCAGCGCGCTCCCCGGGTCGCGGTGGCGGCGGTCTTCACGATCACGGTTCAACTCCCGGCGGGCAGAGCGCCCGATCCATGGAAATATAGACGGCGATCAATGGAGATAGCGTGATGACCAGATTACGTTTCGGTCATGCGCGATCATGACCGATCGGTCATGATCGGCTCATCTTGCGTCGAGTCACAAACGGTTAGGCGTAGCGGTTGGAGGTTTCTGCCATGTCAACCATGCCACCCCGGCATCAGCGCGTTCGCGACGGCTTCCCGGCCGGCGCCGACCCCGACGTGCGCGCGATCGGGTTGCTGGCGTTGTTCGTGATCCTCGCGGCGGTGATCGGCGGGTTGTTGTGGTCGCGTTCGCTCGGGCTGCATGCCGCCGGCCTGCGCGGGAGCGAGCGGATCGGCGCGACGCTGGCGCCGCTCGGCAGCGCGGCGGTGGTGGTGGACAGCGTGCGCGCGACCGGCGCGGCGCGGCGCGGCGGGCTGCTGGTCGGCGACGTGATCGAGGCGGTCGACGGCACGCCGGTGCCCGACGTCGACGCCGCCGACCACGCTTTCCTCCGGCAAAGCCTCGACATTCGTGTCCGCCGCGGCAAGAGAGAGCTTGACCTGCATTTGGACGCAGGCCGGGGAGACGGGCGTGGCCAACAAGGTCCTGCTGATCGAGGATGACGACGCCACCGCCGACTTCGTCGCGCGCGGGCTGACCGAGGAAGGATTCGTCGTCGATCGTGCCGCGAACGGGCGCGACGGATTGTTCCATGCGACCGATGGCAGCTACGATTGCATCGTACTCGATCGGATGCTGCCCGGCATCGACGGCATGGGCGTGCTGGCGGCGGTACGTGCGGCTGGGATCGAGACGCCGGTGATCGTCCTGTCCGCGCTCGGTGCGGCGGACGACCGGATCCACGGGCTGACTCACGGCGCAGACGATTATCTGACCAAGCCGTTCGCCTTTGTCGAGTTGCTGGCGCGGATCCGGTTGCTGATGCGGCGCGGCGGCGCGGCCAAGGCGGTCGAGACGGTGCTGCGCTGTGGCGACCTGGAGATGGACCTGCTCGCGCGACGCACCAAACGGGCGGGCAGGGCGATCGACCTGCAGCCACGCGAGTTCCGATTGCTCGAATTCATGCTGCGGCATGTCGATCAGGTCGTGACGCGCACCATGCTGCTGGAGGGCGTCTGGGATTATCATTTCGATCCCGGCACCAACGTCATCGACGTCCACCTCAGCCGGTTGCGCAAGAAGGTCGACGAGGGATTCGACCGGCCGCTGCTGCATACGGTGCGCGGGGCGGGATATCGCCTCGGCCTCGATCCCTGACACGGGCCGATCGCGATGCTGCGCTCCGCTACCTTTCGCTTCGCTGCGCTGGTCTTCCTGTTGCAGCTGGTCAGTGCGGCCGCGCTGATCGTGACGATCGGGATCGCGGTGCGGCGACAGCTGCAGGTCGATGCTCAGCGCACGGTGGCGGTGCTCCGCGACGATCTGCGCGCCAGCTATGCCGCGGGCGGGTCAGCCGGCGTGCGGCGCGAGGTGGCGCTGCGCACCGGGCGAATGGTGACGCCGGGCACGGTGCTGCTGCTGGTCGATCGCGACGGCGCGCGGGTCGGGGGCAATCTCGACGCCTGGCCGCCGAGCGTCGTCCGCGACGGCCATGCCACCGAGGTGACGCTCTACCGCACCGGGCTCAACACCGCCGAGCCGATGCACGTCGAGGCGGTCCGGCTGCCGGGCGGCGAGCGGCTGCTGGTCGGGACGATCGTCGCCGGTGAGCTGCGCGCGATGCGGATGCTCGAGCAGGTGAGCGGGGTGGCGCTGCCCCTGGCGCTGATCTTCGCGGCGCTGGCGGCATGGATCGCGGCACGCACGATCGTCGCGCGGCTGGAGGAGCCGCTCGCGGCGTTGAATGCGGTGGCGGCGGGCGATCTCGCCGCACGGGTGCCTGCGGACGGGTCGCGCGACGCGCTGGCGACGCTCGGCGTGGCGATCAACGGCGCGCTGGAGCGCGTCGAGACGCTGATGGGCGAGTTGCGTATGGCCACCGACGGACTGGCGCATGATCTGAAATCGCCGTTGACGCGGATGCGCGTGGTGCTGGAGCGCGCGTCGGATCAGGTGCGCGACCCGGCGGCGGCCGAGTCACTCGATCGCGCGCTCAGCGAGGCCGACCGGCTGTTCGCGCTGGTGCAGACCGCGCTCAGCATCACCCGCGCCGAGGCGGGGATCGGGCGTGAGCATTTCACCACAGTCGATCTCGCGACTGAGCTGGAGAGCATCGCCGAAATGTACGCGCCGCTCGCCGAGGATCAGTATCGCAGCCTGTCGGTCGCCGCCCACGCAAGGTGCGTTGTCCCGGTGCACCGGGAGTTGCTGGCGCAGGCGCTCGGCAACCTCATCGACAATTCGCTCAAATACGGGGCCGGACCGATCACGCTCGGCTTGCTGGCGAACGACGCGGCGGTCGCGCTGACGGTCGCCGATCGCGGTGCCGGCATCCCGGAGGCGCGGCACGATGATGCATTGCGCCGCTTCGGGCGGTTGGACGAGGCGCGTCAGGGCGGCGGGGCGGGGCTCGGCCTGTCGCTGGCGGCCGCGGTGGCGCGCTTGCACGACGGCACGTTGATGCTCGGTGATGCGGCACCCGGACTGGCGGTGACGATCACGCTCCCGCGGGAGTGAAGGAGCGCGGCCGCGGATACGGCGTTGTCGCACGTCGAAAATGAAGGACGCGTCGCGCGCGATAGCGGCGTCAATGACCGAAGATCAGCGCTAAGAAATTGTTGCGATACCGCGAAAGGGAAACCCGAGCGCAAGAGTGCCTATTGAGGCGCCTACAAAGCCCGGCAGACTGGCTCGTTCCACTTTTTTGGAAAAAATCCGCAAAAAGGGCTTTACGAGCCCGGCGGCCCGCCCTAGATGGATGTCACCGCAGCGGCGGACTGGTTCTTCCGGTTCTGGATCGCGGCGGTGATCGCAAGGATAGGCACTGGCCTCAACTACCGGAAGGTAGGGCTGAGGGTGGTGCCGGTTTTTGCCGCTCTTTGACATTGTAGGTTAGATGAAGGGACATGTGGGCGGCGGCTCTGCGGGTCTTGTGCATTCAAGGTGCACGGGGGTCGATAGAAGCTTAA
>NZ_JACIJN010000017.1 GCF_014199415.1 Sphingomonas endophytica | reverse complement strand
CCCGCCGACAGCAAACCGGACAATCGATCAATCCCGCTATCCCTAGCGAAAGACCGCTGTCCGTCGATGTGGCGACCGTCAGAACCGCGCCCTCAGTAGGTGCGCCCCGTCGGTGAACAGCCCTCTAGGCGCATGCCGCGGGTCCGTCAAACACTTTTTGCAATTTTATGTCGGCGACGACGGAACACCCCGGAAAACAGCCGATTTATCGCGGCTCCTCTGTCTTCGGCCCGTCACGAATCGCGGATCACGCCTGCTGGATGTAGTCGCGCATCGCGGCGGCATCGGCTTCGATCCGGTCGATGCGGTGTTTGACGAGGTCGCCGATCGAGACGATCCCGATCAATCGACCGTGCTCGACCACCGGCAGATGCCGGATCCGGCGGTGCGTCATCAACGACAGGGCAGCAAGGATCGAATCGTCGCGCGCAGCGGTGAGTGGTTCGGTGGTCATCACCGAGCCCACCGGGGTCGCGAGCAGTGCAGCCGCATCGCCCTCGGCCTCGGCAAGCAAGCGGATCATGTCGCGCTCGGAGAAGATACCGCGCACAGCGTCGTCGTGGCCGACCACCGGGACCGCACCGATGCGGTGTCGCGCGAGCATCGCGATGGCCTGGGACAAGGGATGGTCGCTCGGGATCGAGACGACGTCCGTCCCCTTCTGCGCGAGAATGGCTGCGATCGTCATGATCCCCTCCGATGCTGTCCGCGATCTATCGTCGCCCGACCATCATCCTCTCTTCGCGCGCAAAAACAAGCACTGCCGAACATGACGACGGCCGGCGTTCCCGATCGGGAACGCCGGCCGTGCATCGCCACGCAGCGCGTCGGCTTATTCGGCTGCGGCCGCCTCGGCGGGCGTGGCGCGGACGCGGCGGCGACGCGGCTTGGGCGCCTCGCCTTCCTCACCTGCGATCGGCTCGGCGGTGGTGCCCAGCGCCGGCGGGAGGCGATCAGCGTCGAATGCCGGCGCCTGTTCGGCGGGCGACGCAGCCTCCTCTCGCGGCTTGCGGGCGCGACGGCGACGCGGCGCGGCGTCCTCCTCGCTGGCCGCAACGGTCACATCGGGCTCCGAGGCAACGACATGTTCGGGCTGCTGCTCGACATAGGCCGGACGGTTGTCGCGCTGTCGCTCGCCGCGCGGGCGATCGTCACGCTGACGATCTTCACGGGGACGATCTTCACGGGGACGATCTTCACGGGGACGATCGTCGCGCTGCTGCGCACGCTGGTCGCGGAAGCGCTCGCCACGCCCGCCACTCTCGGACTCGCTGGCGCGCGGCTGCTCCTCGGCGCGGATCGCATCGCCCTCGTCGCCGAAATCGTCGCCGTCGTCGAACTGATCGAAGTCGTCGCGCTGGCGGCGCATCGGCTGCTGGTCGTCCGACCGGCCGCGCTGGTCCGCGAGGACACGGAAATAATGATCCGCGAACTGCAGATAATATTCGGTGTTGACGCGATCACCCGCCATCTGCGCGTCGCGGGCCATGTTCTTGTATTTCTCGAGCAGTTGCGCGGCATTGCCCCGCGCGCGACTGTCGATCCGGTTGCCGCTGTCACGCTGTCCATGGCCGCCGCCGCCACCCTGACGCTGCTGCTGGCCACCACCACGGCCGCGACGGCGACCGTTCTGACGGTTGTTGATCAATTCACTGTCCTCGTCCTGGAACCAAAACCGGCATTCGCTCCCGATGCACGGGTTGCAATCGTTCCCCGGCGCCGCGACCTGTTCGGTAACGCGGGCCTGCCATGGCCACCGGACTGCAGCGGCTGATGACGAAGGGAGGGCAGGCGCGCCATCCAACGCATGTCGGTGAGTTCGCGAGCCCCTGCGCCGTCTCTAGACGCGCGGCCGTCGTTCTCAAAGCAAAATATTGGGCGTCGCCCCGCCAAATTCAAGGCGTGACCACCAGACAGCGATCGCGATCACCCAGATCGCGGCGCAATATGACCGACAAGCCCGCCGCGCGGAACAAGGCTGCGGCGGATTGCCCCTGCGTCGCGCCGATCTCCACGCACGCTACGCCCCCGGGGGTGAGCAGCGCCGGCAGCTGCACGGCGATGCGGCGGTAATCGTCGAGTCCGTCGCTGCCGGCGAACAGCGCCGCGGCGGGTTCGTAGCGCGCCACCTCGTCGGGGAGCGCCGCGTCGCTCTCGATATAGGGCGGGTTGGCGAGGACGAGGTCGAAGGTATCGGTGATGCGGTCGGCCCAATCGCCGGCGGTGAAGCGCGCGCGGCCGGCGCTCCCGAGCGCGGCGGCGTTGCGGCGGGCATAGTCGAGCGCGACCGGCGAAGCGTCGACGCCCTGCCCGGTCGCCATCGGCCATTGATCGAGCGCCGCGAGCAGCAGCGTCCCCGGCCCGGTGCCGAGATCGAGGATGCGGCGCGGCCCGGCCGTGCCCGCGAAATGATCGACCGCGGCCTCGATCAGCGTCTCGCTGTCGGCGCGCGGGATGAGGACGCCGGGACCGACCAGCAGGTCTATCGTCCAGAAGGCGCGGGTGCCGGTGAGATAGGCGACCGGCTCGTGGCGCGCGCGGCGGTCGACGAGTTCGGCAAAGGCGGGCGGGACATCGTGGTCGGCGAGCGTGAGCAGCAGTCGCTGCCGGTCGACCCCGAGCGCATGGGCGAGCAACAGCTCGGCGTCGAGCCGCGCGGTCGGCGAGAAGGCGAAGCGCGCGGCGGCGTCGCGGAGGGCGTCCCGGGCGGCGGTCATGCGGCGGTGACCCGCGCGAATGTTGCGAATGTTGAGACGCTGGCGGGGTGTCTCAACATTTGGGGCTCGGGGTGTGCGGTGGTGGCGCGGACGGCCGGGAGAGGACCGTCCTGTAGATAGAAAGCCGTTATACCAAACACTTCCGTCACCCCGGCCTTGAGCCGGAGTTCCGCTTTTGCTTCGGTCGGCAAGAAGCGGGGTCCCGGCTCAAGGCCGGGGCGACGGTGGTTTGGTGTGGCTCCCGGTTCGCCCCCGATGCGAGCGCCGCGCGCGAATGTTGTGAACGTTGAGACGGTGGCGCGGTGTCTCGACATTCGCGGCGCGACCGTCATTGCGAGCGTAGCGACGCAATCCAGAGCGTCCGGGTGACAACCCTGGATTGCTTCGCTGCGCTCGCAATGACGATGTGGCATGGGCGGGACCAGTCTGGTGAAGATGAAGGAGAATAGCTTGAGATCGCGGCTGTAGGACAGCGCCGCGGCAAAGCCGCGTCGTCGGTCGGGGCGCTGCCCCGCCGGCCGCGCTGGGCTGAGTCCTGTCGCAACGTGCGACAGGCCAGCCTGTGCGTAGCGCCGCGGCAACGCCGCATCGTCGGCCGGGGCGCTGGCCCGCCGGCAGCACTTGGTTGAGCCCTGTCGCAGCGCGCGACGGGCAATCTGCGCGTAGCGCCGCGGCAAAGCCGCGTCGTCGGTCGGGTGGCTGGAGCCACCCGCCGGCCGGGCTTGCGCGAGTCTTGCCGCGGCACGCGACAAGCCGCGCTACGCCTCAAGCGTCGCCAACCGCTCTGCCTCGTCCTCGGAAATCAACGCGCCGATCAGCTCGTCCATCTCGCCCGCCAGTATCTCCGGCAAACGGTGGAGCGTCAGGTTGATCCGGTGGTCGGTCACTCGCCCCTGCGGGAAATTGTACGTGCGGATCCGCTCCGACCGGTCGCCCGAGCCGACCATCGCCTTGCGCGTGCCCGAGCGTTCCGCCGCCAGCCGCTCGCGCTCCGCCTCGTAGAGCCGCGTCCGCAACACCTTGAGCGCCTTGGCCTTGTTCTTGTGCTGCGACTTTTCGTCCTGCTGGATCACCACCAGCCCGGTCGGCAAGTGCGTGATGCGCACCGCCGAGTCGGTAGTGTTGACCGACTGCCCGCCCGGCCCCGACGAACGATAGACGTCGATGCGCAGATCCTTCGCCTCGTCGATCTGGACGTCGACGTCCTCGGCTTCGGGCAGCACCGCGACGGTCGCCGCCGAAGTGTGGATGCGGCCGCCGCTTTCGGTCGCAGGGACGCGCTGGACGCGGTGGACGCCGCTCTCGAACTTGAGTTTGGCGAACACGCCCGTGCCGGTGACGCTGGCGACGACTTCCTTGTAACCGCCCGCATCGCTGTCGGAGCCGGAGATCAATTCGACGCGCCAGCCCTGCCGCTCGGCATAACGCTGGTACATGCGGAACAGATCGCCCGCGAACAGCGCCGCCTCGTCACCGCCGGTGCCGGCGCGGACCTCGAGCATCGCCGAGCGTTGGTCGGCGGCGTCGCGCGGGAGCAGCGCCAGCGCGAGCTTGCGGTCGGCGGCGTCGAGCGCGGCGCGGTTGTCGCGCAATTCCTCCTCGGCCATCGCACGCAGCTCGGCGTCGGCGTCGCCGGCCATGAAGGCGAGGCTTTCGGCCTCCTGCCGGAGCCGACGCACCTCGCTGGCGGCCTGCGCGACGGGTTCGAGTTCGGCATATTCCTTCGACACCGCGACGAAGCGATCGCCGTCGAGACTGCCGGTCGCCATCTGCGCGGCAAGCTCGTCGCGGCGCGCCTCAATCTGGCGGATGCGGTCGATCGAGATGCTGGTCATGGGCGCGCCTCGATCGTCACCACGGACTTGATCCGGAATCCCGCTTTTGCCGCGACGTTGGAGAGGAAGCGGGGCCCCGGCTCAAGGCCGGGGCGACGGGAGGGGAGCGGAGTCACGCCACTGTTGCAAACGCGACCGATCAAGTTGGTGGTCATTCGGCTAGCGGGCTCATTCCAAGAACAGCACGAATTCTGCCATTCAGTTCTTCATGCCGGTCGAGTTCGCCACCTGTCAGCATGTTTTTCACCGAAATGCGGATCGATGGTTCTCGGTCCCGAGTGAACACCAAAAATGCTGATGGATTGCTCTTGGCAGCCTTGTCATACCGTTTCTTCGGGGAGCCCGTCGCCACCAACTCTCCGGAGAACCCAGCCCGCCGCAATCTTGCAAGCGCGTTGATAGCGATGGGAAGGGCAGCATCGTCCTCTACGACAACGGCTACATCAGGCCGGGTCGCCGCCGGTTCCTCCAGCAGCATCGCCAGCCGCTCGACGCCCGCCGCCCAGCCGACGCCCGCGGTCGCGGGGCCGCCGAGGCTCTCGACCAGCCCGTCATAGCGCCCGCCGGCCAGCACCGTACCCTGCGCGCCGAGCCGGTCGGTGACGAACTCGAACGCGGTGTGCCGGTAATAATCGAGCCCGCGCACCAGCCGCTCGTTGCGGGTCCAGCGCACCCCGGCGGCGTCGAGGCCCTTCTGCACGCTCGCGAAGAACGCACCGGCCTCGGCGCTCATATAGGCGTCGATGCCCGGCGCGGCGTCGGCGATCGGGCGGTCGCGCGGGTCCTTGCTGTCGAGGATGCGCAGCGGGTTCTTGTCGAGCCGCGTCAGGCTGTCTTCGGACAGCTCGCCGCGATGCGCCTCGAAATGCGCCACCAAGGCATCGCGCCACGCGTCGCGGGTCGCGGCATCGCCGAGCGTGTTGAGTTGCAGCGTCACGCCCTCGGCGACGCCCAATTCCTGCAACAGCTGGTCGGCGAGCGTCAGCAATTCGACGTCCGCCGCCGGCTCGGGCGCGCCGAGCACCTCGGCGTCAATCTGGTGGAACTGGCGATAGCGGCCCTTTTGCGGGCGCTCGTAGCGGAACACCGCGCCGCTGGTGACCAGCTTGAGCGGCGCGAACTGCTGCCAGCCGTTGGTGATATAGGCGCGCGCGATCCCGGCGGTGAATTCGGGGCGCAGCGTCAGCAGGTCGTCGCCCTTGTCGGGGAAGGTGTACATTTCCTTGGAGACGACGTCGGTAGTCTCGCCGATCGAGCGCGCGAAGACCTGCGTGTCCTCGAACACCGGCACCTCGACGCGTTCGAAGCAATAGAGCCGGCGGACGCGATCGAAGGTGTCGAGCACGTGCGCGAAGCGGCGCTGCTCGTCGCGGAAGATGTCCTGCGTGCCGCGCACGCGCTGCGGGGTGGGAATACGGGCCATAAGAAGGTGCGCATCTAGTCGCGGACGCTGCCGCGCGCTAGCGGCTGTTCGCATGGATCATCACGCGCGCTGGTGGGGACTGGGACGGCGGATCGCACCGCCGCGCTTCGTGCTGTTCGCGGTGGTGCTGGCGGTGGCTGTCGCGGCGCTGTGGCCGATGCTAGGCAAGGGCCGCGCGGCGATGGCGGGGTTCGATGTCGCGGCGATCGTCTTCCTGCTGAGCATTATCCGGCTGCCGCGCCACGACAGCCCGGCACAGATGCGCGTCGTCGCGCAGGCCAATGACGCCAACCGCACGCTGCTGCTCGCGATCACCGCGGCGGTGATGCTGGTGATCCTGACCGCGGTGCACGAGGAATTGCAGGGGCGGCAGAGCGATCCGACGCGGTTGCTGGTGATCGTCACGCTCGCGCTGGCGTGGCTGTTCTCGAACATGGTCTATGCGCTGCATTATGCGCATTTGTTCTATATGCCCGGCAACGACGGGAAGGATGCCGGGGGGATCGACTTTCCGGGGACCGAGACGCCCGATTACTGGGATTTCGTCTATTTCAGCTACACGCTGGGCATGACCTTCCAGACCTCCGACGTGACGATCCGCTCGGGGACGGTGCGGCGCGCGGTGCTGGGGCAGTGCCTCGCGGGGTTCGTGTTCAATCTCGGGGTGATCGCGTTCAGCATCAACGTGCTCGGCGCGAACTGACGGCGGGGGCTGGACGCGGGCGGCGCGGGCTGATTAACCGGGTCAGTCACGCTGTCCTTTGGGAGCCCCGATGATCGCCCGTTTCGCGTCCGCCGCCCTTCTCGCCTCCGTCGCCCTCACCCCGCTCGCCGCGCAGGTGCCCGCCGGCAACAGCGCGCCGCAGCCGGTGCCGTTCACCGACACGATCCCCGCCGCGCGCGACGTGCGCTTCCCCGGCACGATCAAGCTGAACGTCGACGCCAGCGATCCCTCGCAGGGGATCTTCCGCGTCACCGAGACGATCCCGGTGCCGCAGAGCGGGCATATGGTACTGCTGTTCCCGAAGTGGCTGCCCGGCGCGCACAGCCCGCGCGGCGAGATCGAGAAGCTGGCCGGGCTGATCATCACCGCCAACGGCAAGCGCGTGGAGTGGACGCGCGACCCGGTCGACGTCTTCGCCTTCCATATCGACGTGCCGACGGGCGCGAAGACGATCGAGGCGAAGTTCCAGTTCATCTCGGCGACGCAGGGCAATCAGGGTCGGATCGTGATGACCCCGACGATGATCTCGCTCCAGCCCAATTCGGTCAGCCTCTATCCGGCCGGCTATTTCACGCGGCAGATCCCGATCCAGATGACGGTGAAATACCCGGACGGCTGGAGCGCGGCGGGCGCGGTGCCGGCCAAGAAGGCGGGGTCGACCTACACGTACGACACCACCAATTACGAGGTGCTGGTAGATTCGCCGGTGCTGGCGGGCAAGTACGGCAAGGTCTGGCCGCTGTCCCCGCGCGTCAACCTGAACGTCTTCGCCGACGATCCTGCCGAGCTGGCCGCCACCCCCGAGCAGATCGCCGGGCACCAGCGGCTGGTCGAGCAGGCGGTGAAGACGTTCGGCGCGCAGCATTACGACAAATACGAATTCCTGCTGTCGATCACCGACAAATTGGGCGGGATCGGGCTGGAGCATCACCGTTCGAGCGAGAATGGCGTGACGCCGGGCTATTTCACCAAGTGGAACGACGGCCCCGGCCGCCGCAACCTGCTGCCGCACGAGTTCACGCACAGCTGGGACGGCAAGTTCCGGCGCGGCGCGGACCTGTGGACCCCCGACTTCCGCACGCCGATGCGCGGGTCGCTGCTATGGGTCTATGAAGGGCAGACGCAATTCTGGGGCTATGTTCTCCAGGCGCGTTCGGGGCTGGTGAGCAAGCAGGACACGCTCGACCAATATGCCGCGATCATGGCGCTCTACGACAGCCAGCCCGCGCGGCAGTGGCGCGCGCTGGTCGACACCACCAACGACCCGGTGATCTCGCAGCGTCGGCCGAAGGGCTGGACCAGCTGGCAGCGCAGCGAGGACTATTACAACGAGGGCCTGCTCGTCTGGATGGACGTCGACTCGCTGCTGCGCGAGAAATCGGGCGGCGCGAAGTCGATCGACGACTTCGCCAGGGCGTTCTTCGGCATCCGCGACGGCGACTGGGGCGAGGTGACCTATACGATCGACGATGTCGCGAAGACGCTCAACGGGATCGTGCCGTTCGACTGGGCCGGCTATTTGCACCGCCGGCTGACCGAACATGCCGCGGGCGCGCCGATCGACGGATTTGCGCGCAACGGCTATCAATTGTCCTATAGCGAGACGCCGACGTCGTCGTTCAAGGCCGCCGAAGCCGCGTCCAAGTCCACCAACCTGACCTATTCGGGCGGGCTGGTGCTCGACTCCGCGGGAACGCTGACCAGCGTCACCTGGGACAGCCCCGCCTTCAAGGCGGGCTTCACGGTGGGCGACCAGATCGTCGCGGTCGATGGCGAGGCGTATAGCGCCGACAAACTGAAGGCCGCGATCACCGCCGCAAAGGGCACGAAGACCGCCATTCCGTTGACGGTGAAGCAGGGCGACCGCTTCCGCAGTGCAGCACTCGACTATCATAATGGCTTGCGTTACCCGCGCCTTCAGAAGATCGGCACCGGGGAAACCGGTCTCGATCGTCTTCTTGCGCCCCGCTGATCCGGGGCGTTCGCACCTCAAGAGGGGAAGAGAATGCGTATCGACCTGATCCCGGTGGGCAAGAACCCGCCCGACGACCTGAACGTGGTGATCGAGGTGCCGACCGGCGGCGAGCCGGTGAAGTATGAGTTCGACAAGGCATCGGGCGCGTTGTTCGTCGACCGCATCCTGCACACGCCGATGCGCTACCCCGCGAACTACGGCTTCGTGCCGCACACGCTGTCGCCGGACGGCGATCCGCTCGACGCACTGGTGATCGCGCGCTCGCCGTTCATCCCGGGCTGCGTCGTCCGTGCGCGCCCGATCGCGGTGCTGAACCTCGAGGACGAGGCCGGCGGCGACGAGAAGCTGGTGTGCGTCCCGGTTGATGCGGTGTTCCCGTATTACTCGAATGTCGATGGCCGCGCCGACGTGCCGGAGATCGTGTTCGAGCAGATCGAGCACTTCTTCACGCACTACAAGGACCTCGAAAAGAAGAAGTGGGTCCGAGTCGGCGTCTGGGGCGACCGCGACGAAGCGCGCCGCATCACGCTGGAAGCGATCGAGCGCTACAACGCCGCCAAGGCACAGGGCGAGGAACCGCACGATCACGACGTGCCGGGGCGCGACTGATATCTACTCCCTCTCCCCTCTGGGGAGAGGGTTGGGGTGAGGGGTCGGGGTCTCACCGAGACGGATTTCTCTGCGAGGCACCTGCCCCTCACCCAAACCTCTCCCAGAGGGAGAGGACTAAACGTTTTTCCTCTTTTTCTTCACCGGCGCCCTCCGTCCAGCGGCGACACCAAGCAGCGCCCATTCGCGCAGCGCCTGGCCATCGTCGTAGCAATCCGCGGGCGCGCGCCGATAGTTCATCGACGCCACCGTCCCGTCACCGCGTTCATAGGTGAAGCGCGCGCAATCGGCCGCGTCCCATGCCGCATCGCTCTCGGCATCGCTCTTGAACCACAGGCTGCCGTCGCCATCGACGATCGCGAAGACCGTTCCGTCTAGGTACAGCGTCGCGCCGCCCATCATCCGGCGGTGCGTGACGCTGCCGTCCGCCGCCAGTGCCTCCGCGACCCAGTCGATCAGGCCCTGATCCAGCGCCATCGCCTCACTGCCCCGCGGTCAGCTTGAGCCCGGCGATACACCCGACCGCGCCGAGGATCAGCAACAGCCGCATCGGCGTCGCCGCCTCGCCATAGAAGAAGATGCCGGTCAGGACGGTGCCGAGCGCGCCGATCCCGGTCCATACCGCATAGGCGGTGCCCATCGGGATGCTGCGCGCGGCGATCTCCAGCAGCAGCATCGACATCGACACCGAGGCGAGGAAGGCGAGCGTCCAGCCGAGGTGCCGGAAGCCGTCGGCGTTGCGCAGGCAGGTGGTGAAGCCGACCTCGAACAGCCCGCCGACGATCAGCCAGACCCACGCCATCAGCCGCGTCCCGCCAGCGCCAGCAACGCCGCGCCGTCGACGCGCTGCACGGTCCATTCGTCCTGCGCGACCGCGCCCTTTGCGCGATAGAAGTCGATCGCGGGGGTGTTCCAGTCGAGCACCCACCATTCGAAACGCGCATAGCCCCGGTCGACCGCGATCCCGGCCAGCGCCTTCAGCAGCGCCGCCCCCACGCCCTGCCCGCGTGCTTCCGGCGCGATGTAGAGGTCGTCGAGCCAGAGGCCGCGCTTGCCGGTCCAGGTCGAGAAGGTGAGATAGAAGATCGCGAAGCCGACCGCGTGGCCGTCGAGATCGGCGATCAGCGCCTCGGCGGCGGGCTGCGCGCCGAACAAGGCGTCGTGGAGCATCGGTTCGGTCGCCTCGACCGCGTCCGGCGCTTTCTCGAACGCAGCGAGATCGCGGACGAAGCCGAGCATCGTCGGGACGTCGGCGGGCGTGGCGGGGCGGATCGTGAGCGTCATGCGCGTGGGTCTAGCGCGTCGTGATGAACTGCCCAACCTTCGTCCACTGTCTTGCCGTCATTCCCGCGCAGGCGGGAATCCAGAACCTCGGACGTTTCGCTTCTATCGACGGGCCTGCGCGTCTGGATTCCCGCCTACGGATGAGTCGTCACGCCGCCCCTTCCAGCGCCCCCTGCGGCACCGCCGGCCGTCGCGCCGCGTACAGGCACGCCGCGACGATCACGCCCGCCCCCGCCAGCGTCGTCGGCGCGACCCGCTCGCCGAAGCACAGCCAGCCCAGCACCGCGGCATAGACGAACGACGTATATTCGGTGGTCGCCAGAAACCCGGCCTCGGCATGCGCATAGGCCCAGCCGAGCAGGAACAGCGAGCCGGTCGCGAGCAGCGCGGCGACCGCGATCTTCCCCCACGCCCCGGGCGGCGGCAGCATCGCCAGCCACGGCGCGGCGCACAGCAAAAGCGTCGCGGTGACCGCCGACTGGACGAAGGCGATCTCACGCGGACTTGCTGCCTGGCTCTGGAGCCGCGCGACGATCAGGTTGGCGGCGTAAAGGATCGCCGAGGCGAGGATCGCGACGGCGCCGGCCAACGCTTCCGGCCCGAGCGTCATCCGCGTCTGCCCGGCGAGGATCACCGCCACGCCCGCCAGCGCGGCGACCGACGCCCCGACCAGCCGCGCGCCGACGCGCTCGCCGAGCAACCACGCGCCGAGCAGCAGCGCAAGCAGCGGCGCGATGTAGGTCAGCGCGATCGCCTGCGCCATCGGCACGCGCGCCAGCCCCCAGAAGAACAACAGCGCCATTGCGGTGGTCAGCGTGCCGCGCGCCAGATGCAGCCTGAGCGCACGCGCGCCGATCCGTCGCCCACCACCGGCCCGCCACGCCACGCCGCCGATCGCGCTCTGGAGCAGCGTCCGCCACAGCAGCGCGTTGTAGACGCCGATCGCCAGCACCAGCGACTTCATGAACGCGTCCATGACCGAGAACAGCCCGATCCCGCCCGCCGCCACGCCGAGCGCCAGCGCGGGGGAGAGGTGACGCGGGCTGGTCATCGGTCAGTCATGCAGCCCGTCATCGCGCGGATCACGGCGGGCTATACGGATGCCGCCATCGATCATTTCGAGCGTCACCTCGTTGCCCTCTGCCAAGCCGCAAGCGCGCAGCAGATCGGGCGGGATCGTGATCGCGCCATCGGCGGCTACCGTCGTCAGAAGATTTTCCACCATGGCCTCTTGGCGACCGCATCAACGCCCGTGACGACCGTGAAAATCGCGTCGCCGGCCGCATCGTAGCGGTGGCCGGTGATCGCTTCCATGATCGCAACGGGAATATCGAACAGGTGATCGACCTCGCCGCTCTCGTCTTCGCGCTCGCGAGCCCGCGCCGCCGCGACGATCGGCGCGAAAGCAGCCGGCCAATCGCCGGCAAGCTTACCTTCCTCGTCCACGCCGTAGCTGACCGACCAGCGCGCCGCGCCGTCGTCGACGCGCAGATCGGCGGCCATCACGCCTTCATGCGCCATCAGCGTCGCGATCGCCGGGCGCGGCGTCAGGCCGTCCAGACGCCTGCCATCCGCCCAGTCGCAGTCGTTGGCCCAGACGATCGTCCAGCCGTTCGGCAATTGCGCCGCCGAAAGGGGCGCCTCGTTCGCCGCGTCGACCTGCCCGGTGTCGGTCAGCCCCAGCCGCGACAACACCGCGGCCTTGTCGGCCTTCGCCGCCAGCAGGCTGATCCGAAAGCCCATCGCGGTTACGCAGCCGCCAGTTTCGCCGCCGCGTCCGACGCCTCGATCTCCGCCGCCTTCGCCTCGACCAGCCTGACGATATGCTCGATCATGTCGGCATCCTGCACATGGTGGTCGGTGACGCCCGACAGATAGACCATGTGCTTGCCGTTGCCGCCGCCGGTGATGCCGATGTCGGTCTCGCGCGCCTCGCCGGGGCCGTTGACGACGCAGCCGAGCACCGAAAGGCTCATCGGGGTGCGGATATGCTGGAGCCGTTCCTCCAGCGCCTGCACGGTGCGGATCACGTCGAAGCCCTGCCGCGCGCAGCTCGGGCAGCTCACCACGCGCACGCCGCGGTTGCGGATGCCGAGCGCCTTGAGGATCTCGAACCCGACGCGGACTTCCTCCTCCGGCTCGGCCGACAGCGAGACGCGGATCGTGTCGCCGATCCCGAACCACAAGAGCGACCCGAGCCCGATCGACGACTTCACCGTCCCGCCGATCAGCCCGCCGGCCTCGGTGATGCCGAGGTGGAGCGGGCAGTCGGTCGCCTCCGCCAGCCCCTGATAGGCGGCGACCGCGAGGAAGACGTCGGACGCCTTCACCGCAACCTTATATTCGTGGAAGTCGTGGTCCTGCAGCAGCTTGATATGGTCGAGCGCCGATTCGACCAGCGCCTCGGGGCACGGCTCGCCATATTTCTCGAGCAGGTCCTTCTCGAGCGAGCCGGCGTTGACGCCGATGCGGATCGCGCAGCCGTTCGCCTTGGCGGCGCGTACCACCTCGGCGACGCGGTCGGACGAGCCGATGTTGCCCGGGTTGATGCGCAGGCACGCCGCGCCGGCGTCGGCGGCTTCGAGCGCGCGCTTGTAGTGGAAATGGATGTCGGCGACGATCGGCACCTTCGCGGCGCGGACGATCTGGCCGAGCGCCGCGGTGGAGGCGACGTCGGGGCAGCTGACGCGAACGATGTCCGCCCCCGCCTCCTCGCAGCGGCGGATCTGGTCGATCGTCGCGGCGGCATCCTCGGTGGGGGTGTTGGTCATCGTCTGCACGGTGACCGGGGCATCCCCGCCGACGGGGACATTGCCGACCATGATCTGGCGGCTGGGACGACGCGCGATATCGCGCCACGGACGGATCGACATGCGCGCCATATACGCGCACGGCGTGGCAGTTCAAAGTCGCCCGATCGTCCAAGTGATGCTAGGCGCCGGACGATGCAGCGTCATTACGGCCTGGACTGGCTCCGCATCGGGGCGTTCGCGATCCTGATCGTCTATCATGTCGGCATGGTGTTCGTGCCTTGGGACTTCCACGCGAAGCTGCCCGGCGCGTGGTGGGTGGCGGTGCCGATGATGGCGTCGAACCCGTGGCGACTGGCGCTGCTGTTCCTCGTCTCGGGCTATGCGAGCCGTGCGCTGATGCTCCGCAACAAGGCGCCGTGGCGGTTCGCGCGGCAGCGCTCGCTCAGGCTGCTCGTTCCGCTGATCTTCGGCATGGCGGTGATCGTGCCCGTGCAGCCATGGGTCGAGCTGCGCGAGAAATACGGATATGCCGAGAGCTTCGTGCACTTCTGGCTGCACGATTACTTCCGCTTCGGGACGATCGGGCCGCTGTTCCTGCCGGCATGGAACCATTTGTGGTTCGTCGCCTATCTGTGGGTCTACACGCTGGTGCTCGCCCTGGGCGCGTTGCTGCTTCCGTCGTTCGTGCGGCGTGCAATCCAGCGCGGCTTCACATGGACGATGCGCGGCCCGGCGCTGCTGGTCGTGCCGATCGCGTGGATGGTGCTGGTCAGTTTCTGGCTGTTCCCCGGTGCGCGCGAGACGCACGGGCTGATTGACGACGGGGTCGCGCACTTCAGCTATTTCCCGTTCTTCCTGTTCGGCTATGCGCTGGCCTGCGCGCCGCAGACGCTGGCGGCGCTGGTCGCGCGCTGGAAGGCGTCGGCGGTGATCGCGCTGGCGGCCTATGTGGTGGTCGCAGGCGTCGAGATCCGCTGGCCGGGCAGCCGGATGCCCTATCCATGGGGGATCGTCTTCTCGGTGGCGCGCTCGGTCGAGGGCTGGGCGGCGGTCGCGGCGCTGATCGGCTATGCCGACGGCCACTGGAACCGCGACCGGTCGTGGCGGCGGATGCTGACCGAGGCGGTGTTCCCCTTCTACATCGTCCACCAGTCGATCATCGTGCTGGTCGCCTTCTGGCTCGCGCCGCTCGCGCTGCCGGGCGGGGTGGCGTTCGCGGTGCTGGTCGCGGCGACGCTGGCGGGATGCTGGAGCTTCTATCTGGGCGGACGCGCGATCGGGCCGCTGCGCCCGCTGATCGGGTTGCGGCGACATGCGTCGCGGCGCACGCATGTCGATCCGCGGCCGGCGATCGTGTGAGGGCGGTGACCGTCATTCCCGCGCAGGCGGGAATCCAGAACCTCTGACGATCACACTTCTATCGGCAGACCTGCGCGTCTGGATTCCCGCCTGCGCGGGAATGACGAAGGGGTTTACTGCCCGAACGACCCCGCGCGGTAGAGCAGGGTGATCGCGACGCGGCGGTTGCGGGGGTCCTGCGGGTTGTCGGCGATCATCGGTTCGCGGTCCGCCACGCCCTCGATGCGGTTGAAGCGCGCCTCCGGGATCCCGCCCAGCGCCAGCCGGCGGCGCGTCGCCTCGGCGCGGCCCGACGACAGCATCCAGTTGTTCATCGCGCGCGGATCGCCATACGGCAGGCTGTCGGTATAGCCGCGGATCATGATGGGGTTCTGCGTTTCCCGAATCCCCTGCGCGACCAGCCCGATCAGCGCCGAGGCATCGGTGGCGAGCGCGGTGGTGCCGACCGCGAACATCGAATAATCGGCGTCGTCGACCAGATCGATGCGCATCCCGTCGGGCGTCATCGTGAAGCGGATATGCTTGGCGAGCTTCGCCAGCTCGCGCTGCGCGGCGATCTTCTGCATCACCTGCTGGCGCAGCTTGGCGAAATTCTTGACGTCTTCCTTGGCGATCGCGCTCGCGCTGCGCAGCGAGCCCTTCTTGCCGAAGCCCTTGGCCTCGCCGACCGGATCGGCGGTGACCAGCGCCAGCGCGTGCAGGTCCGACGTCCCCGCCTTCGGCCCGATCTTCTCCTTGGAGGTCAGCGATTCGCCGCCGAACATCCCGTTGCCGCCGATCCCGACGCGCTTCTTGTCGATCAGCGTCGGCGCGAAATAATCGGCGATGCCCTTGCGCTGCTTCTCGGTCGTCGCGCCGAGCAGCCACAGCAACAGGAAGAACGCCATCATCGCGGTCACGAAATCGGCATAGGCGACCTTCCACGCGCCGCCGTGATGTCCCCCGGCGACCATGGTGATCTTCTTGACGATGACGATCTTGGGCGGCTCGTTCTTGCCGTGTGGTGCCTTGGCCATCTTACTTGGCTCCTTCGGAGCAGCGGCACCGGCCCGCTCCCCCACCCGACCACCCAGACAGGGTACGATCGTGGGTGGTCGGGTGGGGGAGCGGGCCGGTGCCGATCATCGGCGTGAGCCGATCAAACATCACTACTTACCCCGCAGGCCGTCGAAGACCTCGGCGAAGCCGGGCTGGTTCTTGTGGTCGATCCCCGAGCGCGCCGCCTCGATCACCAGCGGCTGCGGATGGCCGTGGAGCGAGGCGATGATGATCTGCTTGACGACGTGATAGATCGCCGCGTCGGCCGAAATCACCTGCTTGAGCCGTCCCGCGAACGGATTGACGATCCCGTAGGCCAGCAACACACCCATGAAGGTGCCGACCAGCGCCGAGCCGATCATCCCGCCGAGCACCGACGGCGGCTTGTCGATCGAGCCCATCGTCTTCACGATCCCGAGCACCGCCGCGACGATGCCGAGCGCGGGCAGCGCGTCGGCGAGGCTCTGGAGCGTATGCTCCGGTCCCTCGACCTCGTGGTGGTGGGTCTTGATCGCATTGTCCATGACCTCCTCGACCGCATGGACGTCGAGCGTGCCCGACGAAACGACGACCAGCCGCAGCGTGTCGGCGATCAGGTTGACCAATGTATGGTCCTTGAGCAGCTTGGGATATTCGGCGAACACCGCCGAGGACTTCGGGTCCTCGACATGCGGCTCCAGCGCGATCGGCCCTTCCATCCGCAGCATCTTCATCAGCTTGCTGACGAGGAAGATGACGTCGAGATAATCCTGCTTCTTGTACTTCGGCCCCTTGAACACCTTGCCGAGCCCGCCGCCCATCGCCTTCAATTCCTTTCCGGAATTGCCGATGACCAGCGCGCCGGCCGCCGCGCCGCCGATGATGAGCATCTCGTGCGGGATCGCGTGGAACACCGGGCCGAGATTGCCGCCGGTGATGGCGAAGCCGCCGAACACCATGCCGAGGAGGATGACGAGGCCGATGGCCGGGAACATGGCACTTTTCCCCAATAAGCGTGCGGGATGATTCTCGAGGGGAGTGGTTAACCCGACAGCGGTGGAGAAGTGGTTACCGCCGAGGGGTTTATGCGGCGTTTGCCATTGCGGCGACGCTTGTGCGGATTGCCATCGCGCCGCTCATCGGGGCGAGATCGCATAAAATGGAAGCGAGGTTTACCGACGCCGCGCCTTCTTCCGTCACCCCGGACTTGATCCGGGTGTGGATTCACATTCGAAGTGCAACGGGAAGAAGGCCTCAGCGGGGGTTTGGAAGCCGAGGCATTTTCTGGGTGTAT
>NZ_JACIJN010000016.1 GCF_014199415.1 Sphingomonas endophytica | reverse complement strand
CATACACCCAGAAAATGCCTCGGCTTCCAAACCCCCGCTGAGGCCTTCTTCCCGTTGCACTTCGAATGTGAATCCACACCCGGATCAAGTCCGGGGCGACGGGCGCGAGCAGCAAGCGCCCGCTATTCCGCCGCCGCACGCTCACACGTCAGGAACGCCACGAAGCGATTGGTCGACCCGTGCAGATCGCGCGCGCTGGTCGCCAGCGCCCCCGCGCTATTGCGCACCGTCGCCGACAGCGTCGACGCCTTACCGACCGTGTCGACCAGCGCGCCGATCCCGCCGCCGATCGCCTCCGCCATCGTCGCTGCGCGGGTCGCGCCGCCATCGACCTCCAGCGCGCTGCTGCGCTGCTCGTCGACCGCCACCTTGATCCCATGCGCCGCGCCCGACACTTCGGCGACCGCCTGCGTCACGCTGCGCAGTTTCTCGCCGGTCTCCGCCACCCCCTCGCGGATGCCCGCGATCAACACCCCGATCCGGTCGCTGGCGCGGGTGGTATCGGCCGACAGCGCCTTCACCTCGCCCGCGACCACCGCAAAGCCGCGCCCGGCCTCGCCGGCGCGCGACGCCTCGATCGTGGCGTTGAGCGCCAGCAGGTTGGTCTGCGCCGCGATCCGGCGGATGTCGTCGAGGAAGCCCTCGATCTGCACCGCCTGTTCCTCCAGCATCGCCGCGGTCTGGACGCTGCGCTGCGCCGCGATGCTGACGCCGTCGGTCAGCTGCGACTGCCGGTCGGCCGCCACCGCGATCGTCTGGATCGAGCGCGTCAGGTCGCGGATCGAGGCGGCGACCTGCGCGATGTCGGTCGCGGCCTCGTCGGCGCTGGTCGCGGCGGTCACCACCTCGCCGCGCGCCGCGGCGGTGCCGCTCTCCAGCTGGATCGCGGCCTGTTCCAGCCGCTCGCTCGCCTGCGCGATCCCGCCGACGATCGACGTGACTGAGCGTTCGAATTCGCCCGCCAGCATCATCAGCTCGCCGCGTCGTTCCTGCGCGATCTGCGCCGCCTGTTCCTCGCGCCGTCGCCGCTCGCGCGCCGCGCGTTCCTCGGCAAGCCGCGCCTGTTCCAGCGCGCTTTCGATGGCGCGGCGGCCTTCCTCGGCGCTCGCGGTCAGCTCGCGAGCGCGGCGCAGGCTGCGCTCCTGCGCGGCAAACAGCCGTTCCAGCATCAGCGTCACCACCGTCAGCGCCCCGAATTGCAGGCCGACCGCGACGACATGGAACAGCACCCGCCCCAGATCGCCGCTGCCGTCGAACACCCAGTCGGGCGCGAACCATTCGAGCAGCAGGTGATGCACCGCGGTCAGCCCGGTGGTCAGCAGGATCGGCCGCCAATCGGCGAGCACCAGCAGCGCCGCCATCGCGACGAAGAAATACATGTGCGCGTCCATCTGCCACGCGCGGCCCTGCAGGACGAACACCAGCAGCGCCGGCAGCACCGTCGCCAGCGACCCCATCATCGCGCGCGCCACCGCGTCGTGCCGCCCGAGCACCATCATCGCGGTCGGCCCGATATTGGCGAGCAGCCCGATCGCCAGCACCGCCGGCAGCTTGCCCCCGCCGATCAGCACGTCGCCCGCGCACAGCCCGGCGAGCACGATCCAGCCCGCCCACGCCCAGCCCTTCACGCCGTACATCCGCATCCGGTCGAGCGGTTCACCTTGCGCGGTCATGCGACGCCCGCCGGTCTGGAGGGGGTGCCGCAACCGGCCGGCGGGGCCGCGAGCATCAGGGTTCGCCATGGCCGGATCTGCGCCGCCAGCCGTGCGCGGCTCCCCACCACCACCAGCGACCCGCGCAACGGTCCGGCGCCGAGCAGCATCGCCCCCGACGACAGCGCCAGCCGCGCGGTGGCGTTGACGTCGCGGTCGGCGACCGGGACCAGCAGGATGCGCCCCTCGGCAGGCGGGTACAGGCTCATGATCGCCAGCGCGACGACGCCGACGCCCGCCTGCGCCACGAGTAACAGCCGGTCGGAACGGTGATCCATTCCCCGGGCTTGTAAGGATCGGTGCTTAACTTACCGTAAGGGAGGGAAAGCTGTTTGGGCGATCCCGCTCAGCCGAGCCGCGCGAAGGCTCCGGCATGCGTCGCCGCTCCCCGCTGCCCGCACGGCATCAACCCGCCCTGCACGGGCAGCGCCAGCAGATGCTCGCCCGCATAGGGCGAGGCGAAGTTCTTCGCATAATCGGCATGGAAGCCGAACCGCCCGTAAAAAGCCGCTTCGCCGAGCACGAAGCACAGCACGATCCGCGCCGCCTCGATCCGCTCGATCCCGGCGTGGATCAACGCCTCGGCGACCCCCTGCCGGCGATAGCGCTCCGCGACCGCGACCGGCGCGAGCGCCATCGCGGCGATCGCCTTGCCGCCGACCTCGACCGCCATCCGGCTGAACGCCACCGCCCCGACCAGCGCGCCGCTCTCTTCGTCCATGGCGACCATCATCAGCACCATGTCGCCGTCGACACACAGCTGCCGCACCAGATCGGCCTCGTCCGCACGTGGGAAGACCGCGCGGAGCAGCGCGTCGATCGCGGCGACGTCGCCGCCCGCCGCCGGGCGGATCGCGATCGTCATGCCCGCAACGCTCACGCCAGCGCGATGTCCGGCGCGTCCTCGGCCTTCATCCCGATCACGTTATAGCCCGCGTCGACATGGTGGATTTCGCCGGTCACGCCGCTCGCCAGATCGGATAGCATGTACAACCCAGCGCCGCCGACATCCTCGATCGTCACGGTGCGGCGCAGCGGCGCGTTCAGCTCGTTCCACTTGAGGATATAGTTGAAATCGCCGATCCCGCGCGCCGCCAGCGTCTGGATCGGCCCGGCCGAGACCGCATTGATGCGGATATTGTCGGGACCGAGATCGACCGCGAGATACTTGACGCTCGTCTCCAGCGCCGCCTTCGCCACGCCCATCACGTTGTAATGCGGGATGACCTTCTCGGCGCCATAATAGGTCAGCGTCAGGATCGAGCCGCCGTCGGGCATCATCCGCCGCGCGCGCTGCGCCACCGCGACCAGCGAATAGGCCGAGATGTTCATCGTCATCAGGAAATTGTCGAGCGTGGTGTCGTAATAGCGCCCGCGTAGCTGCGACTTGTCCGAAAAGCCGATCGCATGGACCACGAAGTCGATCGTCGGCCATTCCTCGGCCAGAGCCGCGAAGGTCTCGTCGAGCGCGTCCATGTCCGCGACGTCGCAATCGAACAGCCGCGCGACGCCCAGTTGCTCGGCGAGCGGGCGCACGCGCTTCTCCATCGCCGCGCCCTGATAGGAGAAAGCAAGCTCCGCGCCGGCCTCGCTCAGCTTCTTGGCGATGCCCCACGCCAGCGACTTGTCGTTGGCCAGCCCCATGATGAGCCCGCGCTTGCCCGCCATCAATCCGTTCACGCGTGTACCTGCATTATAATTCACCCTGTCCGGCCCCCTCTACAACCGGTTCGGGCGGCTCCGCCAGTGCCGCGTTGAGATGCGCGCCGAAGACCAGTCCCAGCCCGATCAGATAGAAGAACAACAGCATGACCACCACACCCGCCAGGCTGCCATAGGTCAGGTCATAGCCGCCGAGCTGCGACAGCGCCCATGGCAGCCCCGCGGTCATGCTCACCCACCACAGGGTCGTGAACAAGGCGCCCGGCCATTTGCGCGCATCGCTGCGGCGATATTTGCCCGGCGTCACCGAATAGAACAGCATGTACAGCGCGCCGAACATGATCGCCGCCGGCACCAGCCGCGCGATGTTGAGCCATTCGGCGACATGCTGCGCGACCGGCAGCAGGCGATAGATGAACTGCTCGGCGGCGGTCAGGATGCCCTGCACCAGAAACGCGAACAGCGCGATCACCACCGAGGCGATGATCGCGATGCTCAAGCCCAGCCGCGCGCGCCACAGCGACTGCGACGACCGCGTGCCATAGGCCTTGCGGAAGATGTCGCGGATTGTCTCGGCAAAGCTGCCGACGGTCCACAGCCCGACCAAAGCGCCAAACCACAGCAACGGCCCGGTCCGCGCCTGCAACACGTTGGCGATCGGCGTCCGTAGCACTTCCGCGACGTCGCGCGGCAGCACCGACAGGAAGCTGGCCAGTCCGTGCTGCACCTCGTCGCTCTGCCCGAACAGCGACGCCACCGCCGCGGCGACGATGAAGAACGGAAACACCGTCATCAGCGCGAGATAGGCGAGGTTGCCGGCATAGATGAACCCATCAGTCCACACCCCGATCGCCGCGCGCTTGAACACCTCCCACGCATAGGCGCCGGGGCGGACGCGCGCGAGCTGGCGGTCGAGCCGACGCCGCGCGGCGCCGTGGTGGCGCCCGCGATCTTCAGGCGTCAGCGATAGCGGGGCCTCGGTCACGCACGATCAGACGCCCATCGCCGCGCGTGGGTTCCCGCCGCCGTCCCAGCCGGCGACGAACGCCTTCAGCGCCGCATCGTCCGCCGGCACGTCGACGATCAGCGTCACCAGTTGATCGCCGCGCTCGCCGCCTTTGCGGTGAAAGCCTTTCCCCTTTAAACGCAATGTCTTGCCGGAAGTTGCCCCGGTCGGCACCGTGATCATCACCGGCTTGTCGACGGTCGGGCACTTCACCTTGCCGCCCTCGACCGCTTCCTTGAGCGTGATCGGCAGGTCGAGCCGCACGTCGTCACCGTCGCGCGTGAAGAAGCGGTGCGGCTGGACCTCGATCGTCACGATCGCGTCACCCGCGCCGCCCGGGCCGTCGTCGCCCTTGCCCGCGAGCCGCATCTGCGTGCCGGTCTCGACCCCGGCGGGCAGCTTGAGGTCGATCGTGCTGCCGCTCGCCAGCGTCACGCGCTGCGGCGCGAGCGTCGCGGCATCGGTGAAGGGGACGCACAGCGAATAGGCGACGTTGCCGCCCTTGGGCGGGGGCTGCCGCCGCCCGAAGCCGCTGGCGAACCCGCCACCCGCGCCAGCGCCGCCGCGCGCGCGGCCGCCGCCGAACAGCCCCTCGAAGATGTCGCTCATGTCGGGGCCGCCGGCACCGCCGCCCATCCCGCTCATGTCGAAGCCCTCGGCGCGGAACCCGCCGTTGCCCGCCTGCCCGCGCCCGCCCGCGCCGAACCCGAACGGCGCGGTCGGATTGCCGTCGCCGTCGATCTCGCCGCGATCGAAGCGCGCGCGTTTGTCCTTGTCGGTCAGCAGGTCATAGGCGCTCGTCACCTGCCCGAACTTCTCCGCCGCCTTGGGATTGTCGCGGTTGCGGTCGGGATGCAGCTCCTTGGCGAGCTTGCGATACGCTTTCTTGATGTCCGCCTCGCTGGCGCCGCGCGCCACGCCCAGCGTCGCATATGGATCGGCCATGTCGTCCCCGGTTGGTGTGTTACTCGCCTATGTGGGGAAGTGCGCGGCGAAGCGCAATCGTTACGCGGGCTCCATGATCGGGGCGACGTCGACGCTGACCTCCATCGCCTGCGCCCCCGATCCCAGCACGACCCCGTCGACCGGTGCGATCTCGGCATAATCGCGCCCGATCGCGACGACGATATGGTCGCCCGCCATCCAGATGCCGTTGGTCGGATCGACCCCGACCCAGCCGCGCTGCGGCCCGCACCAGATCAGCACCCAGGCGTGCGTCGCGTCCGCGCCGACCAGCCGCTCCTGACCGGGCGGCGGAATGGTGCGGATATAGCCCGAGGCATAAGCCGCGGGCAGCCCGGCGGCGCGCAGGCCCGTCAGCATGATCTGCGCGAAATCCTGACAAACACCGCTGCGCTTGGCGAACGCCTCGTGCGGCGGCGTGTCGACCAGCGTCGCGGCGGGATCGAACGCGAAGTCGCGCTGGATGCGCCGCGCCAGCGCAATCCCCGCCTCCAGCACGTTGCGGTCAGGCGACAGATCGGGCGCGCAATAATCCGCGATCGCGCGGTCGAGCGGGATCAGCGGCGAGGGGAACAGATACGCCGCCGGCCCCGCCGCCGACACGTCGCCCGACGCCCGCGCCAGCGCACAGACCTCGGCGATCGTCAGGTCGCTCGGGTCGGGCACCGGCACCAGCCGGTCGACGGTCAGCCGCGCGACGCTCTCGATCGTCAGCCGACGGACGCGCTCGTCGACCACCAGTCGCGTGACATGCGCCAGCCCGGCCTCGGCATGCGCCTCGGTCGTCCGCCCCGAAGGCGCGACGTGAAGTGCGTATTCCTCCAGCTTCTGCCCCGGCCAATCGATCGGCTTCAGCCGCAGGTTGCAGCGCGCGAACTTGACCGCATTGCCGTAATCGAAGCGGGTTATGTGGCGAATGTCATAGCGCATCGATCAGGCCCCATTCGTCATTGCGAGCGTAGCGAAGCAATCCAGGGCGTCCTGGCCCAACCCTGGATTGCTTCGCTACGCTCGCAATGACGAAGTATGAGTGTGTCGCTCACGCCAGCGTCAACCCGCTCGCCCGCAACGGCTCTGCGCCCTGCAAGGAATACCGCCGTGCGATCGCCTCCGACAGCCGAAACCGCCGGTGCTCCGCCTTCGACAACGTCTCCCCTCACAGTCCCCGTTCGTGCTGAGGAGGCATTGAGCCTGTCGAAATGCCGCCTCGAAGCACCTTGTGGCACGCACCCTTCGAGACGAGGCTTCGACAAGCTCAGCCTCTCCTCAGGGCGAACGGGGGCGGTGGGAAGAACAACCCGCGTCACGCCAGCGTCAACCCGCTCGCCCGCAACGGCTCGGCGCCTTGCAGGAAATACCGCCGTGCGATCGCCTCGGACAGCCGGAACAGCCGGTGCTCGACCTCCGACAGCGTCTCGGGATCGAGCAACGCCGCCTGCGCCGGGGCGACCAGCGCATGCAGCTCGGTCGCCTCGATCTGCTGCGGCTCGGCCATCCCGTCGTCGTCGAGCACCGGCAGCGCCGCCAGATGCTCGCGGATCCGCTCGACCTGGAACGCCAGCGCGCGCGGGTTGCCGGGGTCGAGCACGGTCAGGTCGACCACCGGCACGCGTGCGATCCCGGTCAGGTAACGCTGGCGATAGCTGATCTGGCTGTCGGCGAGATCGAGCAGCGTCGACAGGTCGCCCGCCGACGCGCCGCTCATCCCGAAGATCCGCGCCGCGCGCGTGATCGCGCGCGCGCGCTCGATGCGACGCCCGAGATCGTGGAACCGCCATGCCGCGGTCCGCCCCATATGCTCGGCGGACAGCCCGGCGATCGCGGCATAGCGGCGCTGGAGCGACCCGGCCCGGTCGAGCATCCCGCGATGCGTCGGGAACGGTGCATCGAGCAAGCGCACCATGTCGACCGACAGCCGGTCGCGCGATCCGCCCGCGATCCGCTGCGCATGGGTATTGATCGCCGCCACCGACTGCCACCCGCCGTCGCGCGCCTCCATCGCGGTGCGCGCGAACGCGATCAGCTCGGCGCGGCGGAAGCCGGTCGGGGCAGGGGCCGCGCCGCTGTCGACGATCTCGGCGACCAGCTTGGCGATCGTCGCGTCGTCGGGGGCGGCGCCGGTGTCGGCGTCGATCGAATGGCCGAGCATGACGCGGATCGCCGCCAGCAGCGCCTCGCCGCGTTCCAGATAGCGCCCGAGCCAGAAGAAATTGTCCGCGACCCGGCTCGGCAGCGTCCCCGGATTGCGCCGGACGTGCAGCGAATCGGGCGCGGGCAGCAACGACACCGGCGACACCGGCTCCGCCCCGTGCACGCAGACGTCCGCCGACCACGTGCCCTCGCCCAGCACCGCCGCGCGCGGGTCGGGATGTTCGCCGATCCGCGCGAAGCCGCCCGGCAACACCTGCCAGTCGCCCTGCGCATCGCGCGCCGCGAACACCCGCAACGTGAACGGGCGCGGCTCCAGCCGGTCCTCGATGATCACCGGCATCGTCGACAGCCGAACGATTTCCTGTCCGACATAATCCTGCGGACGCCGCGTGAGGTCGTCGAGGAAGGCGGCGCGCTGCTCGGGCGTCAGATCGGCCCCCGCGACCGGCGCTTCGCCGGGCAGGCCGAGCGTCCGCGCCCCGAACGCGGAGGACAGCAGCATCGACCCGAACTCGCCCGCGACATGCGCCGCCTCGCGCGGCTGTCCACACCACCAGGTCGCGATGTTCGGCAGGATCAGGTCCGCGCCGGTCAGCCGCGTGCTGAGCTGCGGCAGGAATGCCCCGAACGCCGGACTTTCCAGCACGCCCGCGCCCGGCGCGTTGGCGAGCACGACATTGCCCTGCGCCCAGACGTCGATCAGCCCCGGCACCCCGATCCGCGAGTGCGAATCGAACGCCAGCGGGTCGAGCAGCCGCGGATCGAGCCGCCGCCACAGCGCATCGACGCGCTTCAGCCCGGCGATCGTCCGGACATAGAGCCGGTCCTCCAGCGCGGCGAGATCGTCGCCCTCGACCAGCAACAGCCCCAGATAGCGCGCCAGATGCGCCTGTTCGGGGTAACTGGGATTGTAGCGCCCCGGCGTCAGCAGCCCGATCCGCGGATCGCTGCGCCGGCACGCCGCCGCCAACCCCTCACGAAACGCAGCGAAAAATGGCGCGTGCCGACGCACGTTGAGCCGCGCCTGCAACCCGCCCAGCGTGCGGCTGACCGCGAGCCGGTTCTCCAGCGCATAGCCCGCCCCGGTCGGCGCGCGCAGGTGATCGGCGAGCACGCGCCACTCGCCCGACGGACTGCGCCCCAGATCGATCGCGACGAAATGCAGGTGGTGTCCGCCCGGCGGCGCAAGCCCGACCAGCGGCCGCAGGAAGAACGGGCTGCCGGTGACCAGCGTCGCAGGGAAATGCCCACGCTCCGCCAACTTGGACGGGCCATAGAGATCGCGGAGGATCGTCTCGAACAGATCGGCGCGCTGGACGATCCCGCGCTCGATCCGCGCCCATTCCTGCGCCTCGATCAGCAGCGGCACCGGGCTGACCGGCCACGGTCGCTCGCTATCCTCGCCGATGATGCGAAAGCCGGTGCCGATGTCGATCGCGTGCCGCTGCACCCGCTCGCGCGCATGGCCGAGATCGTCGCCCGCGACCGCGGACAGTTCCTCGAGCACCGCCAGCCACGGCGCGGCGGCACCACTGCGCATCGTGTCGGACGGCGTGCCGGCGTAATCGTCAAAGCGGCGGCGGGCGAGGGTGCCGGGGTCGAAGAGAGGCTGCGTGGCCAGCGGTTCCTCCTTCAGCCAACCGGGGCGGACCCTAGTGCGGCCTTCGGGTTAAGCAATCGGAATCGACCGATTGGTCTCAAAGGTCAGGCAGCACCTGATCGGCGACGCCCCAGCCCTTCAGCGACCGCCCGTTCGCACGCGCGATCAATGCCTCGGCATCGCCGACGTGCCAGTGCGCGGCGCTGTCGAGATCGCGCAGCTCGGTCCACGACACCGGCGCCGCCACAGGCGCACCGGCGCGTGCCCGCGCGGCATAGGGCATGATCGCGGTCGCGCCGCGCTGGTTGCGCAGATAGTCGATGAAGATCCGTCCCTTGCGCTTCGCCTTGCTCATCACCGCCACGAACCGCTCCGGATCGGCATGGGCGAGCGCGCGGGCGAACCGCTCGGCGAAGTCGCGCACCGCCGGCCATTCGGCCCTGGGGGTCAGCGGGACGACGACATGCACGCCCTTGCCCCCCGACAGCAGCGGGAAGCTGACCAGCCCGAGTTCGGCGAGCTGCTCCTTGAGGTGAACCGCGGCGCGCTTGGTCTCCTCGAAGCCGAGGCCCTCGTCGGGATCGAGGTCGAACACCATCCGGTCGGGGCGTTCGAGCGCGTCGACGCGCGATCCCCAGCCGTGGAACTCGATCGTCCCCATCTGCACGCACGCGACCAGCCCGTCGGCATCCTCGACATACAGGTAGTTTTCGGTGCTGCCGTCCTTCTCGCGGATCGGCACCTGATGCACGGTGTCGCCGAACGATCCGGCGTCATGCTTCTGGAAAAAGCATTGCCGCGCGCGTCCCTGCGGGCAGCGCACCAGACTGATCGGCCGATGCCCGGCCCATGGCAGCATGATGCCCGCGATCGCGGCGTAATAATCCGCCAACTGCCCCTTGGTGATCTTGCCCTCCGGGAAGATCACGCGGTCGCGATTGGTGACCTTGATCCGCGACTCGACCTTGGGTGTGGGGGCGGGCGCTTCGACGACCACCTCCGCCGCCGGCTTGTCGCCGCGCAGCCCGATGAAGCTGGAATGGCGCAACACGCCATCGGGCGTCACTTCGGCGAACGCGACTTCGGCGACCAGCTCAGGCTTCACCCACTGCGCGCCTTTGACCGCGGCGCGCGGCGCGTCGACGGTGGCGGTCTTGCGCGACAGTTTGTCCAGCCGCGTCCGCAACTCGTCCATCATCGCCGCATCGAAGCCGGTGCCGACCTTGCCGGCATAGCGCAGCGTGTCGCCGTCATGCACGCCGAGCAGCAGCGAGCGCAGACCGCGCGACTTGGTGGAGGGCAGCCAGCCGACGATCACGAACTCCTGCCGCCGGATGCACTTGATCTTCAGCCACGACTGGGTGCGTCGCCCGCGATACGGCGCATCGGCGCGTTTGGAGACGACACCCTCATAGCCCTCGCGGCACATCGTCTCGAACAATTGCTCGCCGGATCCGACGATATGCTCGGCGAAGCGCAACCGCTCCTCGCCCTCGCCGACCAGCGCGCGCAGCCGCTCCTTGCGCGCGACATTGGGCTGCTCGCGCAGATCTTCGCCGTCGACTTCGAGCAGGTCGAACGCGAACAGCGTCATCGCGCCGCCGCTGCCGATCGCATCCTTCAGCGTTGAGAAATCGGGACGGCCATCCTTGAAGGCGACGATCTCGCCATCGATCAGCGCGGTCGTCGCGGAGAGCGCGGCGGCGGCTTCGGCGATGCCGGCGAATTTGTCGCTCCAGTCGAGTCCGCTGCGCGTGTAGACCTTGGCCGTCCCGCCGCCGATCGCGATCAGCGCGCGATAGCCGTCATATTTGACCTCATGGATCCATTCGCCGCCGGTCGGGACGTGATCGACCAGCGTGCAAAGCTGCGGCGGCTCAAAGGCGGGCGCCTTGGTGGCGCTGCGCTTCCTCGCCGGCCCCGGCTTCGTGCGACTGCCCGTGCGCGGGGCTGCCTTTGCCTTCTTTCCCTCGGCAATCTCCTGCATCGTCCGACCGGTCGCGACGCTGGTCAGCGCGGTCTCGACCAAGATGTCGGTGCCGCCGGCCTCGGCGTCCTCGATCTTGCGCAACAGCCAGTTCTCGCGCTTCTCCTTGCCGCGCGGGCGCAGCCGGATCAGCAGCCACTCGCCCTTCATCCGCTCGCCGTCGAGGATGAAGTGGAGGTGGCCCTTGTCGATGTCGGCGGCGCTCTTCCCCTTGACCGGCGACCAGGTCCCCCGGTCCCACAACATCACCGTCCCGCCACCATATTCCCCCGCCGGGATCGTCCCCTCGAAGGTGGCATAGGAGAGAGGGTGATCCTCGGTCCGCACCGCGAGGCGTTTCTCGTTCGGGTCGAGGCTCGGGCCGCGCGTCACCGCCCAGCTTTTCAGGACGCCATCGACCTCCAGCCGAAAGTCCCAGTGCAGCCGCGTCGCATCATGCTTCTGGACGATGAAGCTGTTGCCCTTGCCCGGCGCGAGCGTCCCCGCCGGCTCGGCGGTCTTCGCGAAATCGCGCTTGGCGTTATAGGAGGCGAGCGGATCGGTCGTCACCCGATCCTCCCGTCATGGCCGTGCGGCTCAAGCACGTTTCTTCGCCGTCGATGCCTTGCCGGTCGACGCCTTGGCCGCCGGCTTGCGGGTTGCGGGCTTGCGCGTCGCGGTCTTCTTTTCCGTGGCGCCGCCCTTGCCCTCCATCGACTTCTTGAGCGCCGCCATCAGGTCGACGACGTTCGATACCGAGCGTGCGCCATCGTCGCCCTTGTCCTCGATGATCTTGCGGCCCTTCGCCTTGCGCTTGCGCTCGATCAGGTCTTTCAGCGCATCGACATAGCGGTCGTGGAACTCGGCCGGGTCGAAGGCGGCGGCCTTCTTCTCGATCAGCGCCTCGGCGAGATCGAGCAAGTCGGCATCGGGCTGGTCATCGGGAATGTCGCGGAAATAGCCCTGCGCGCGGTGCACCTCGTCGGCGTAGCGCAGTGTCTCGAGGATCATCCCGCGCCCGCACGGCTTGAGGCTGACGACATATTCGCGCCCGCGCATCGCGAGTTGCCCGAGCCCGACCTTCTTGGTCCGGCGCAGCGCCTCGCGCAGCACGATGAACGCTTCCTCGGCGAGATCGTCGGCGGGAACGACGAAATAAGGCTTCTCGTAATAGAGCACGTCGATCTCATGCGCGTCGACGAACTGCGTCAGTTCCAGCGTCTTCTTGGACTCGAGCTTGACCGCATCGATCTCGTCCTGTTCGAGCAGGACGTACTCGCCTTTCTCGATCTCGAAGCCCTTCATGATCTCGTCGGTGTCGACCGGTCCGACGCCGGGCGCGACCTTCTCATATTTGATCCGCTGCCCGCTGGGTTCGTGGATCTGGTGAAAGGCCACCTGCGCCCCGGACTTGGTGGCGGAGTAGATTTCGACCGGAATCGACACCAGCGCCAACCGGATCTGCCCCTGCCAATATGCGCGCGCCGCCATCGGATCAGCCTCTCGTTGCGAAGGCGATTCAATCGTCGGGCAAGGCGGGGGTTCCGATCGGATCAGAAAGACATGTTCGGATCGCGCGCGGCATGAACGATCGCGACGATCACGACATCTTCGCCCTGAAGGCGATAGATGATGTGGTAGTTGCGAAAAGTGCGCCGTCTTATGCCGGTGCCGAGCTGGGGCGCTTTCGGAAAGCGACGGGGAAAAATACTTAGCTCGGTACAAGCGACGCGCAGCTCGGTGATGAAGGAGAGCGCGGCATCAGGATTGTCGCGCGCGATCCAGTCGGCGAGATCGCGCAAATTGGTCTGCGCACGCCGCGACAGGCTTACCGAGGCCATTGCCGATATCGGTCTGCAAGGTCGTCGAATGCTTGATCAAGGCTTATGACCCGCCCGGCGTCGACGTCGGCCAGACCTTCGTTCACCTGCGCCTGCACCATCTCCAGCCATGCCTCGCGTTCGTGGACGAGCCGCACGCCTTCGCGGAGTACCTCGCTACGCGATCCGTAGCGACCCTTCTCCACCAGTTTATCGACGTAGCTTTCCAGCCGGTCGCCAAGTTTTACGCTGCTCGCCATAAGTCACCTCCATGGTGATAATAATCAATACCACCCCCAACGACAATGATGACCTTTCCCCGCAGTCGCGGTAAGAGCGCCGCCATGGCCGATGATCCCTTTTCCTTGTTCGACCGCTGGTTCGCCGAAGCGCGCGACAGCGAATTGAACGATCCCAATGCGATGGCGCTCGCGACTGCCGATGCCCGCGGTCGTCCGTCGGTGCGGATGGTGCTGCTGAAGGGGCATGGTTCGGACGGCTTCGTCTTCTATACCAACCGCGGCAGCCGCAAGGCGGGCGATCTCGCCGCCAATGCGCAGGCGGCGTTGCTCTTCCACTGGAAGTCGTTGCGACGGCAAATCCGGATCGAGGGCGCGGTCAGCCACGCCACCGATGCGGAGAGCGACGCCTATTTCGCCAGTCGCGGCCGCGACTCGCAGCTCGGTGCCTGGGCGTCCGAACAGTCGCGACCGCTCGACGATCGCGCCACGTTCGAGGCACGATTCGCGGAGATGAAGGCGCGCTTCGACGGGCAGGACGTGCCGCGTCCGCCCGATTGGGGCGGCTATCGCGTGACGCCCGTTCATTTCGAATTCTGGCACGACCGCGCGCATCGCCTGCATGAACGGCGCGTGTTCACCGTCGACGAACAGGGCGGGTGGCGCGAGGGATTGCTGTTCCCATGACACGCGACGAACGCCGCCGCGTCATTCCGCTCGCGATGCAGGCCGCGCTGGCCAGCGTGGCGATGGCCTGTACGCTGTTGATCGTGAAGGCCTATGCCGCGTGGCATACCGGATCGGTCGCGATGCTGGGCAGCCTGGCGGACACCGGGCTCGACCTGCTCGCCAGCCTCGTCACCCTGTACGGCGTCAAGCTGGCGGCCGAGCCCGCCGACCATGACCATCGCTTCGGCCATGGTAAGGCGGAGGCGTTGGCGGCGCTGTTTCAGGTCGTGCTCATCACCGCTTCGGCGATCGGGATCGCGGTGCAGGCGATCCGGCGTTTCTCGGATCCCGTCGCCAACGAGGATGCCGGGCTGGGGATCGGCGTGTCGATCGCGGCGATCGTCGCGACCTTCGCGCTGCTCGCCTATCAACGCAGCATCATCCGCCAGACCGGCTCGATCGCGATCATGGCCGATAACGTCCATTATCAATCGGATATGCTGCTCAACGTCGCGGTGATTGCGGCGTTGGTGCTCGATCAATATGTCGGCATCTCCGGGGCCGACCCGGTGTTCGGCATCGCGATCGCGGCCTGGCTGGTGTGGGGCGCGTTCCAGGCGTCGAGTCAGGCGATCGACATGCTGATGGACAAGGAGTGGCCGGAGGCGCAGCGCGCCGCCTTCATGGAGGTTGCCGCGCGTCAGCCCGGCATCCGCGGCATTCACGATTTCCGTACGCGCCGCGCCGGCAGCCACGATTTCGCGCAATTCCACATGGAGGTCGATGCCGCGCTGTCGGTCCGCGACGCGCACGACATCGTCGAGCGCGTCGAGCGCGCGCTCCGCGACACCTTCCCGCGCGTCGAGACGCTGATCCACCTCGATCCCGAGGGCCATGTCGATACCGACAACCCGCTGGTCGAGGCGGACGTCACGCCGCATTGGTTCTCGAAACGCCTTTAGGAAGCTACCGCCGATGCGTATTCCCTTCACGCAGGTCGATGCCTTCGCGGCGCAGGCGTTCGAGGGCAATCCGGCGGCGGTGATGCCGCTGTCGGCGTGGCTCGACGATGCGACGCTGCTGCGAATCGCGCAGGAGAACAACCTGTCCGAAACCGCATTCCTGGTTCCCGATGCCAGCGGCTCGGCGGATTACGAATTGCGCTGGTTCACCCCGACCGCTGAGATCGCCTTGTGCGGCCATGCGACGCTGGCCAGCGGTCATGTCGTGCTTGCCTCCGACCCCGACCGCGCGCGTGTCCGCTTCGCGACGCGTCAATCGGGCGTGCTGGAGGTCGCGCGCGACGGGGCGGGCTATGCCCTGGCGCTCCCGGCCTTGGCGCCGGCGCCGCGCGACCTCCCCGGTGTCGTGGCCGCGCTGGGCGTCACGCCCGCGGAGACGCTGTGGCGCGATGGTGGCTATGCGGTCGCGGTGCTCGCCGATGAAGCGGCGGTGCGCGCCTGCGCGCCGGACCAGCGCGCGTTGGAACAGGAGGGGCGGTTGCTGGTGATCGTCACCGCGCCCGGCGACACCAGCGACATCGTCAGCCGCGCCTTCACCCCGGCGTTCGGCATCCCCGAAGACCCCGTCACCGGCAGCGCGCATGCGGTCGTCGTGCCTTATTGGGCGAAGCGACTGGGCCGCGACGCTTTCTCCGCCGTTCAGGCCAGTGCGCGCGGCGGGCGGCTCGGCTGCCGCCTCGACAACAAGCGGGTGGTGCTCAGCGGGACGTGCGTCACCACCATCGAAGGCACCTTTTTGCTGCCCTGATCGTCAGATCAGTCCCTTGGCGCGCAGACTGACCTGCCCGTTCAGCCCGACGATCAGGTGATCGTGGACCGCGATGTCGAGCGGCTTGGCCGCGGCGATGATCGCGCGGGTGATCTCGATATCCGCGCGGCTCGGCGAGGGATCGCCAGACGGATGGTTGTGGACGAGGATCAGCGCCGCCGACCCGAAATCGAGCGCACGCTTGATGACCTCGCGCACGTGAACGGCCGCCTGATCGATCGTGCCGTGCGCCATCACCTCGTCGCGGACGAGCATGTTGCGGGTATTTAGATGCAGCACGCGGAACCGTTCGACCATGTCGTGCGCCATATCGGCATGAAGATAATCCGACAGCGCCTGCCAGTTCGACAGCACCGGCGCCGCGCGCGCACGGGCGCGCACCAGCCGGATCGCGGTTGCGTGCGCGATGCGAATGGCCGCGACGCTGGTCTCGCCGATCCCATCGACTTGCGCCAGCACGGCGGGATCGGCGGAGAAGATGCCCGGCAAATGGCCGAATCTCTCCAGCAGCCGCTTCGCGAGCGGCTTGGTATCCTGCCGCGGGATCGCAAGCGCCAGCAGGTATTCGAGCAGTTCGTGGTCGAGCAGCCCCTCGGGGTCGGCCAGCAACCGCGCGCGCAGCCGGGCGCGGTGCCCCTTCGCATCCAGCGCGCGCGTCTCGTCGTCGGCCATGAGCGTCGGCCTAGGTCGGTTCGCGGTGCCACGCAATTGCACGGCCCGCGCGCGCTGCCCTATGACGGCGAAACCATGAGCGAGGCAGGCCAGCAACCGACAGGGCGCGCGTGAGCGACACGGGGCGGCGCATTGCGATGGCGGTATCGGTGCTGGCGCTCGCCGCCGGCGGCGGGCTGTGGCTGTCGCGCGTGCCGATCGCGACGCGGGTGATCGACAAGGAACTGGCCGCCAAGGGCGTGCCGGCCCGCTATCATATCGCCGATCTCGGGCTCGGACGGCAGCGGCTGACCGACGTCGTGATCGGTGATCCCGCACACCCCGATATGGTTGCCGACTGGATCGAGACGCAGACCGACCTGACGCTGGCCGGACCGAAGCTGATCGCGGTGCGCGCCGGACAGGTGCGCATCGCGGCGCGGCTACGCGACGGCAAGCTGTCGCTCGGCGTGATCGACCGGCTGCTCCCCGCTTCTTCGGGCGGCCCGATGACACTGCCCGTGCTCGACGTGGACGTGGCGGACGCCCGGATCGCGCTCGACACGCCTTATGGCGCGGCGGCGTTGCGGCTGAGCGGGCGCGGGCGGCTCAACGACGGGTTTCGCGGGCGACTGGCGGCTGACGCGCCGCGGCTGACGCTGGCGGGATGCCGGATCGGTGCGCTGCACGCCGACATGGCGCTGCGCGTGACCGCCACCGCGCCGCGGATCGCCGGGCCGGCGCGCGCCGCCGCGATCGCCTGCGACGGCGCGGCGGCCCAGGCGGTGGCGGGCGATCTCGACCTCGGTCTGTCGCCGCGGTTCGACCGCTGGTTCGGGCGGACGCAAGTGACGGCAGCGCGCGTCGAGGCGGCGGCGGCGACGCTCCGCAACGTCAATCTGGCGACACGCTTCCGTGGCGACGCCGCCCGCACCACGGGGATCGGGACCGTGATGGTGGACGGCGTGCAGACCGCGGCGGTGACGAGCGGCGCGACCGACTGGCACGGGCAATGGCGGCTGACGAACGGTCGCGCGACGCTCGCCGGGCGGCTGGTCGCGCAGCATGTCGCGCTGTCGGCGGCCGGACGGCGCGGGATCGCAACGCTCGGCGATAGCGCGGCGGGGTTGCCGGTCGCACCGTTGCTGGCGGGGGCGGCGCAGGATGCGGCACGCGCGAGCCGCGACCTGCAGCTCGCCGCCGAACTCGCGCTGTCGACCGGCGACCGCACGCTGCTGACGGTCGAGCGCGCGGCGGTGACCGCCGCGACCGGCGCGCACGCGACGCTCGACGACGGCGCGGTGACGATCGGCCACCCGGCCGGGGTGCAGCTTGCCGGACGGGTGACGCTGGGCGGCGGCGGGTTACCCGACGCGACGATCAGGCTTGCGCAGGCGGCGCCCGGCGCGGCGGTCAGCGGTACGGCGCAGGTCGCGCCCTATGCGCGCGACGGCGCGGCGCTGACGCTCACCCCGGTGCGATTCACGACCGGCGGGCAGGGCGCGACACGGATCGCGACCGATGCGACCTTGAGCGGGCCGCTGGCGGGTGGGCGAGTCGAGCGGTTGCGCATCCCAATTGCCGCTGCGTGGGACCGGCGCGGCCAGTTGACCGTCAATCGCGATTGTACCCCGATCGAGTTCGAGCGGCTCGCGATCTCCAGCCTGACGCTGGACGGCGGCGCGCTGCGGCTGTGCCCGACGGGCGCGGCGCTGGTCGAGGTGAGCCGCAGCGGTATCAAGGGCGGGGCGCGGCTCGGCGCGACGCGGCTCGACGGGACGCTCGGCGGATCGGCGTTCCGGCTCGACACCCGCGGCGCGACGCTGGCGCTCGCGGATCGCGGCTTCGTGCTGACCGATGTCGCGACCACGATCGGCACGACCCGCATCGCCGCCACCCGGCTCGCCGGGCAGGTCACCGGCGGCGGCGCGCAGGGCACGTTCGCGGGCGGTGGCGGACAGGTCGGGACGGTGCCGCTGCTGATGAGCGCGGGCGAGGGCAATTGGCGGTTTGACGGGCGGCGGCTGGTGCTGGACGGCGCGCTGCGCGTCGCGGACACCGCCGCGACGCCGCGATTCCAGCCGATGGCGGCGCGCGACATCGCCTTCGTGCTCGACGGCGGGACGATTCGCGCGACCGGGCAACTGGTGGAGCCGACCACCGGCACCCCGGTCGCGAGGCTGGCGATCGATCATCGCCTGTCGAGCGGCAGCGGCGCCGCTGTGCTGAGGGTGCCGGGGATCACCTTCACCAAGGGGTTCCAGCCCGAATTGCTCACGCGGCTGACGTTCGGGGTGATCGCCGACGTGTCGGGAACGATGCGCGGCGAGGGGCAGATCCGCTGGACCCCGCAGCGGGTCGACAGCACCGGCCTCTTTTCGACCGACGCGATGAACCTCGCAGCGGCGTTCGGGCCGGTCACCGGACTGGCGGGGACGATCCGCTTCACCGATCTGCTCGGGCTGGTCAGCGCGCCAGATCAGGTCGCGACCGTCACTTCGATCAATCCGGGGATCGCGGTGACCGACGGGCGGATCGTCTATCGCTTGCTCCCCGACCTCAAGGTGCAGGTCCAGACCGCGCGCTGGCCGTTCGCGGGCGGCACGCTGACGCTCGATCCCACGACGCTCGACTTCGGATCGGATGCGGCGCGGCGGATGACCTTCCGCGTCGACGGGATGGATGCCGGCAAGTTCCTGCAACAGTTCGACTTCTCGAACCTCAACGCCACCGGCACCTTTGACGGCGTGCTGCCGATGATCTTCGACGAGCAGGGCGGGCGGATCGCGGACGGGCGGCTGACCGCGCGGGAGGGCGGCGGATCGATCGCCTATCTGGGCGAGCTGACCGAGAAGGATCTCGGCGTCTGGGGCAATCTCGCCTTCCAGTCGCTGCGCTCGCTGACGTACCGCAGCCTCGACGTGCAGATGAACGGGCCATTGGCGGGCGAGATGGTCACCGGAGTCAGCTTCACCGGGATCAAGCAGGGGACGGGCGCGAAGAGCAATTTCCTGCTACGCCGGCTGACGCGGCTGCCGATCCGCTTCAACATCACGATCCGCGCGCCATTCCGTGGGCTGATCGATTCGGCGGCGAGCTTCTACGACCCGCAGCGGCTGGTGAAGCGCAACCTGCAGGCCTTGATCGACGAGCAGAACCGGAAGACGGGCGTTCAGCCGCCCGCAAGCGAGAATGTACCATGACGGCAACAGGATTGACGAACGCGATGCGCCCCACGACCTATGCCCTGATGGCGATGCTGACGCTGGCTGGCGGACTGGGAGGGTGCGTGAACATTTCCGCGCCCGACAAGCCGATCCAGATCAACCTCAACATCAACGTGACTCAGGAAGTGGTGTACCGTCTCGACAATGAGGCCAAGTCGCTGATCCAGCAGAACCCGGGGATTTTCTAAGCCATGCGTATGAAGAGCCTTGTCCAGATCGCCGCGCTGGCCGCGGTCGCGGTGCCGGTCGCCGCCTGGGCGCAGCGCGATCCCGCCTATGCCGCGGCGCGCGCGGCCGGCGAGGTCGGCGAGCAGCCCGACGGCTATCTCGGCGTGGTCGGCAGCGGGTCGGCGTCGCTGCGCGCGCTGGTCAGCAACATCAACATCCAGCGCAAGGCTGCCTATACCCAGAAAGCGCAGGCGTCGGGTGCGACCGTCGAGCAGCTCGCCTTCACCAGCGGCTGCAACCTGATCGCACAGACCAAGCCGGGCGAGAAATATCGCACGCCGGGCGGGGCATGGGAAACGCGCGGCGCCGGTGCGCCGCAACGCGACCCGCGCTGCGTCTGACAGTGGAGTAGGCGGAAGGCAGTCCCGTTCCACGCCGTCGCCCCTGCGCAGGCAGGGGCCCATGTCTGTACCGTCGGGCGCTGCGGTCTGACACATACGCCGACCTCCTTGTGTCAAAGGTTTCCCGGCACGACACAGCCATAGGCTCCTGCCTCCGCAGGAGCGACGGGGAGGGGAGCGCAGGAGCGACGGTGAGGGTGGCTTCGACCATCCGCCCGTGCTTGCAACGGTTGACACCCCTTAACCCCCCGTCTAACCGGGCGGGGCCTTGGCGGGGCTGCTCGCCGCTTGCGCGCACCCGTGTCCCCGGCGAGAAAAAACCAGGGTGAGGGTGGCTGCGTGGCGGAGAACGGTTCCGGACGGGATTTCCACGACGCGGACGACCCGCGCCTGACCCAGCTCGATCGTCGACTGGAACAGGCGCGCCGGGACGAAGCGGTTCGGCAGGGAACGGTGCGTGACGATGCGGATGCCGGGTATTCGCTCGGCAATCGCGTGCTCGCCGCCCTGATCGGAAGTCTCGTCGGATCGGCGCTGATCGGCTGGTGTATCGACCGCTGGATCGGCACCGCGCCGTGGGGACTGATCGTCATGCTGTTCCTCGGAATCGCGGTGGCGTTCAGGCAAATCATTCGGTTGACGAGCAAGCGTCCGGGCGATCCGGGCGCTTGACGTATGTGAGAAACGGGAACCTCGCAGTGGCGGCAGAAGGCGGCAAGATCGATCCGATGCACCAGTTCCTGATCGAGCCCGTGCTCGGTCGGCCCTGGATCGTGGGCGGCTATGATCTGTCGTTCACCAATTCGGCGCTGTGGATGGTCATCACGCTGGTCGCGTTGTGGCTGTTCATGCTCGGCGGGATGAAGCGCGAGCTGGTCCCCGGCCGCTGGCAGGCGGCGGTGGAGGGCTTCACCGGCTTCGTCCAGAACATGCTGGTCTCGAACGTCGGGCCGGAGGGCAAGCGCTTCGTCCCCTACGTCTTCTCGCTGTTCATGTTCATCCTGTTCGCCAACGTGCTGGGGCTGATGCCGGTCGGGATCGTGCCGGGTTGGCACCCGTTCACGATCACCAGCCACCTGACCGTTACCGGTGTGCTGGCGATCATCAGCTTCTCGATCGTGCTGATCGTCGGGTTCGGGAAGCACGGCTTCCATTTCTTCAGCCTGTTCGTGCCGCACGGCACGCCGCTGCCGATGATCCCGCTGATCTTCGTCGTTGAGCTGCTGAGCTTCCTCGTCCGTCCGTTCTCGCTGGGCTTGCGACTGTTCGTCGCGATGACCGCGGGGCACATTTTGCTCAAGGTGCTGGCGGCGTTCGTCATCAACGGCATCAATCTCGGGCTGGGCTATATCGCGATCGTGTCGCTGCCCAGCTTCGTGCTGATGATCGGCATCACGCTGCTGGAGCTGCTGGTCGCGGCGATCCAGGCGTATGTTTTCGCGTTGCTGACCAGCGTCTATCTGAACGACGCGGTCAACCTGCACTGAGTTTCCTTTCCACCACTGAATTTCAACGGGAGTTATTATCATGGACGCAAACGCCGCCAAGCTGCTCGGCGCCGGTCTCGCCGCGATCGGCATGGGCATTGCCGCGCTGGGCGTGGGCAATGTGTTCGCCGCCTTCCTCGAAGGTGCGCTGCGCAATCCGGGTGCCGCCGACGGCCAGCAGGGCCGCCTGTTCATCGGCTTCGCCGGTGCCGAGCTTCTGGGCCTGCTCGCCTTCGTGACGATGATCATCCTGGTGTTCGTCGCGTAACCACGCCGACGACATGGTCCCGCCCGCGTCGGGCGGGGCTGACCTGGGAAAGCGGATCACCATGCCTCAAATCAGTCAGATCGCCGCCACCTACGCTTCTCAGCTCTTCTGGCTGCTCATCACCTTCGGCATCCTGTATTTCGGGATCGGCAAGATGATGGTGCCCAGGGTGCAAGGCGTGATGGAGCTGCGCGAATCGCAGATCGCGCAGGACCTCACCACCGCCGAGGCGGCGCGGGTCGAGGCCGATCGGACCGAGGCGGCATGGAATGCCGACATGGACGCCGCGCGCGCCGCGGCGCAGGCCGAGGTCGCCGCTGCCAAGGCGCGCGCCCAGGCCGCGGCCGAGGCGCAGCTGCGCAGCGCCGACGCCGATCTGGCGGAGCGTGTCGCGCACCACGACGTCGCCATCGGCAATGCCAAGGCGGCGGCGATGGTCAACGTACAGACGATCGCGACCGAAGCCGCGCAGGAGCTGGTGCAGCGCCTGTCGGGCGTCGCGGTCCCCACGGACGCCGCCAACGAGGCGGTCCGCAGGCAGCTCAATCATGGCTAATCCCACTTCCACGCTGGCGCAGGATCTCGAGGCACAGCCGCTCGAGCATCAGGATATGGCGAACGGCAGCGGTATCCATGCCGGCACCAGCGCCGGTGACGGCGAGTCGCACGCCGCGCCGACCGCGCTCGGGCTCAACGATACCGGCTGGGTCGGCATCGCGGCGCTGGTCGTGCTGATCGGCATGGTCGTGTGGAAGGTGCCGGCGGCGATCGGCGCGATGCTCGACAAGCGCATCGGCGAAATCCGCCACCAGCTCGACGAGGCCGCCGCGCTCCGCAAGGAAGCCGAGGCGCTGCGCGACGAATATGCCGCGCGCGCTCGTGGTGCCGAGGCCGATGCCGCCAAGATGCGCGACAATGCGCATCACGAGGCGGCCGAGATCCTCGCGAAGGCCAAACACGACACCGAGGCGCTGATGGAGCGTCGCACGCGCATGGCCGAGGACAAGATCGCCGCCGCCGAGCGCGCGGCGATCGCCGAAGTCCGCGCGCGCACCGCCGAGGCGGCCACTGCCGCCGCCGCGGCGCTGATCGCCGAGCGTCACGACGCGGGTGCCGACCGCGCGCTGATCGACCGCGCGATCTCCGGCGTGGGGCGCCTCAACTGACCTGACGGCCTTCGGGATCGCCGAGACGGAGCGGGCGCCATCGGCGCCCGTTTTCGTTTGGGCGGTTGCTCGTTCGCGCAGTCTGTTTCTTCCGCTGGCAGCAACGGTGGGACAGCGTTGACAAGGAACCTTCTTTCGTCATTGCGAGCGTAGCGAAGCAATCCAGGGCCGGATCAGGACGCCCTGGATTGCTTCGCTACGCTCGCAATGACGCGTCAGGCGAGTGCCGTCCGACCCGAAGGAAGCCCATGATGCGTTTCTCGATCACCGCCGCTCTACTACTCGCTTCGGTCGCGGCGCCCACGATGGCGCAGGCGCCCGCGGCCCCGGCCGCCACGCCCGCCAGCGCCGACGCGCGGCTCCGCCAGCTCTTCCATGACAGCGACGAGGGCAGCCTGCGCCGCAACCCGGTGCAGGCGTTGTTCCGCGGGGACATGCGCTACGCCGACCAGCTCGGCGACTTTTTCTCCGACGCGCATCTCGCCGCCGAGGAAGCGGCGACGCGGCAGGATCTCGCGACGCTCGCGACGATCGACCGCGCCAGGCTGACCCCGGTCGACCAGATCGCCTACGACGTCTTCAAGCAGCAGGCCGAGCTGAACCTGCGCGGCTATGCGCCCGATCTGATGGCGGTGCAGATCGTCCGCCCGCTCGACCATTTCTTCGGGCTGCATACCTTCTACCCCGAACTGGCGTCGGGGCAGGGCGCGGCACCGTTCAAGACGGTCGCCGATTACGACAGCAATCTGAAGCGCAACGCGCAATATGCCGCGCAGATCGACGCCGCGATCGCACGCTTCCGCGAGGGCATGAAGAGCGGGATCGTCCAGCCGAAGCTGGTCGTCCGCAACATGATCGGGCAGCTCGACAATCTGCTTGCCGGCGGGGTCGAGGCATCGCCTTTCTACGGCCCGGTCAAGACCTTCCCCGCCGCGATCCCCGCCGCCGACCAGACCCGGCTGCGCGCAGCGTACACGCGCCAGATCAGCGAGGTGCTCAACCCGGTCCAGCAACGGCTCCGCACCTTCCTGCAGGACGAGTATCTGCCGGTCGCGCGCGACAGCGTCGGGCTGTCGGCGATGCCGGGCGGCGCGAAGCTCTACGATTATCTGATCGAATCGAACACGACGCTGCCGCTCAAGGCCGACGCGGTCCACAAGCTCGGCCTGTCGGAGGTCGCGCGGATCACCCGCGAGATGGAGACGCAAAAGGCCAAGGTCGGCTTCAACGGCACGCTGCCGGAATTCTTCGCGTTCCTGCGCACCGACAAGCGCTTCCAGCCGTCGTCGGCGACCCAGCTCCGCGAGGGCTATGAAGCGATCGGTCGCCGTGTCGATGCGCGCGTGCGCGAGCAATTCTCGCTGATCCCCAAGACGCGGCTCGAGATCCGCCCGGTCCCGGCGTTCAAGGAGAAGACCGACGCCGGCGGCTCCTATCAGTCGGGCACGCCGGACGGTTCGCGCCCCGGCGTCTTCTACTACAACACCTACGACCTGCCGACGCGCTACATGTGGGAGATGGAGACGCTGTATCTCCATGAGGCGGTGCCCGGGCATCATTTCCAGATCAGCCTCGCGCAGGAAAACGACGCGCTGCCCGCGTTCATGCGCTTCGGCGGCAACACCGCTTATGTCGAAGGCTGGGCGCTCTATTCCGAGACCCTGTGGCCGCAGCTCGGGATGGAGACCGATCCATACCAGCGGATGGGCGGGCTGAACGACGAGATGCTGCGCGCGATGCGACTGGTGGTCGACACCGGCATCCACGCCAAGGGTTGGACGCGCGATCAGGCGATCGACTATATGCTCGCCAACTCGCCGATGTCGCGAACCGACGCGACCGCCGAGGTCGAGCGTTACATCGCGATCCCTGGGCAGGCGCTGGCGTATAAGATCGGGCAGTTGACGATCTCGCGCGTGAAGGCGGACGCGCAGAAGGCGCTCGGCACACGCTTCGATCCGCGCCGCTTCCACGCGCAGGTGCTCGACACCGGCGCGCTGCCGATGCCGGTGCTGGAAAAGAAGATCGCCGACTGGGTGAAGGCCGGGGGCAAGTAAGAAGACGCGTCGCCCCTGCGGAGGCAGGGGCCCATGTCTGTTGCGTTATGCGCCAGGGCTGACACACGGAACGCGCTCACTGTGTCAGCCTCTCCGACGCACGACACAGACATAGGCCCCTGCCTGCGCAGGGGCGACGGGTTGACCTTCCCGCACCCCGTTGCCCCACCCGGCCGCACTACCTAGATCGCGGGGGATGACAGGCAGCTACGGCCCCCCCGACCGCTTCAACGAGGAAAAGGCCACCTACGCGATCCGCGGCGCCGACGCGCCCGATCTGGAAGGCGGGGTGGCGGCGATCCGCAACGTGCTCAAGACGTTGCCGCTCAAGCCCGGCGTCTACCGGATGCACGATGCCAAGGGCGACGTGCTGTACGTCGGCAAGGCGCGCGCGCTGAAGAACCGTGTCGGCAATTACGTGCAGGTCGAGCGGCTGTCCAAGCGGCTCCAGCGGATGGTCGCGCAGACGCGGTCGATGACGATCGTCACCACCAACAACGAGGCCGAGGCGCTGCTGCTCGAAGCGCAGCTCATCAAACGCTATCGCCCGGCGTACAACGTGCTGCTGCGCGACGATAAGTCGTTCCCGTTCATCCTGTTGCGCGCCGACCACCAGTTCCCGCGCATCCAGAAGCACCGCGGCGCGCGCCGCGCCAAGGGTGATTATTACGGCCCGTTCGCGAGCGCCGGGAGCGTCAACAACACGCTCAACGCGCTTCAGAAGCTGTTCCTGCTGCGGTCGTGCACCGACGGCTTCTTCAAGACCCGCGACCGCCCGTGCCTGCTGTACCAGATCAAGCGCTGTTCGGCGCCGTGCGTCGGGCGGATCGACGAGGCCGGCTATGCCGAGCTGGTCAGCGATTCCAAGAAGTTCCTCGCCGGCAAGGCGACCGACGTGCAGGCCAAGCTCGGCGCGCAAATGGAGGCGGCCGCCGCCAATATGGACTTCGAGCTGGCCGCGATACTGCGCGACCGGCTCAAGGCGCTGACCTTTATCCAGGGCACGCAGTTCATCAATGCCGAGGGAGTCGGCGACGCCGATATCTTCGCGCTCGCGTGCCATGAGGGGCTGATCGGGATCGAGGCGTTCTTCATCCGCGGCGGGCAGAATTGGGGCCACCGCAGCTTCTTCCCCGCGCACACCGCCGACGTGCCCGAAGACGAGGTGCTGACGCAGTTCATGGCGCAATTCTACGAGGAGGTGCCGCCGGCGCGGACGATCCTGATCGACCGCGTGCTCCCCGATGCCGAGGTGCTGATCGAGGCGCTGTCCGAACAGGCCGGGCGCAAGGTCGAGATGACCGTCCCGCAACGCGGGGTGCGCAAGCGGCTGCTCGATCAGGCGACGCGCAACGCCAAGGAAGCGCTGGAGCGGCGGCTCGCCGAAAGCACCACGCAAGCGCGGCTGCATCGCGAGCTGGCCGAGCTGTTCGAGCTGGGCGACCCGCCCGACCGGATCGAGGTCTACGACAACAGCCATATTCAGGGCACCAACGCGCTGGGCGCGATGGTCGTCGCCGGGCCCGAGGGCTTTCGCAAGGGCCAGTATCGCAAGTTCAACATCAAACAGGCCGCGACCGACGACGATTATGCGATGATGCGTGAGGTCCTGACGCGCCGCTTCGCGCGCGCGCTGGAGGAGGACCCCGATCGCGACGGCGAGACGTGGCCCGATCTGGTGCTGCTCGACGGCGGGCGCGGGCAGTTGAACGCCGCCAAGGCGGTGCTCGAGGATCTCGGGATCGAGGACGTCTGTCTGGTCGGCGTCGCCAAGGGGCCGCACCACGGGCGTGAGGGGCGCGAGGTCTTCCACCTCATGGACGGGCGCGAACTGACGCTGCCGGTCAATGCGCCGCTGCTCTTCTATCTCCAGCGGTTGCGCGACGAGGTCCACCGCTTCGCGATCGGCGCGCATCGTGCGAAGCGCGCCAAGGCGATCGGCGCGAGCCCGCTCGACGAGGTGCCGGGGATCGGCCCGGCGCGCAAGAAGGCGCTGCTGATGCATTTCGGCACCGGCCGTGCGGTGCGGAATGCGTCGCTGGAGGATCTGCGGAAAGCGCCGGGCGTGAGCGCAGCGGTCGCGCAGCAGGTGTACGACTTCTATCATGCGAAGTGAGGCGATCGGTGGTCGGGTTCCTCCCTTCTGCGTCACCCCGGACTTGATCCGGGGCCCGGCAACTTTCTCCCGCCGCCTGCAAGAAGAAGCGGGGTCCCGGATCAAGTCCGGGGTGACGGCGTATCTCCAGACGTCATTCCCGCGCAGGCGGGAATCCAGACGCGCAGGTCTGGCGATAGAAGCACGGCCGATCGGGGTTTCGAATTCCCGCCTCTGCGGGGATAGCGACCTCGTGGACGGCGAGGTCGAATGCACCTGACCGCCGACGCCATCCTGCTCTCCGTCCGGGCGCACGGCGAGCATGGCGCGGTGGCGCGGGCGTTGACGCGCGAGGATGGCGTCCGCCCCGGCTACGTCCGCGGCGGCCACGCGCGCGGACTGCGACCCGTACTACAGCCGGGCAACCTGATCCGCGGCGAATGGCGCGCGCGCACCGAGGAGCAACTCGCCGCGCTGACCTGCGAACTAGTCCACACCCGCGCGGCGCTCCACGAATCGGCGCTCCCGGCGGCGGGGCTCGACTGGCTGACCGCGCTGACCGCGGCGGCGCTGCCCGAGGCGCAGCCTTATCCCTATCTCTACGACGCGCTCGGCGGCGTGCTCGACGCGATTGAGGCGGCACCCAGCGCGCGCGGCTGGGCGGCGGCGATGGCGCGCTACGAACTGCTGCTGCTCGCCGAACTCGGCTTCGGGCTCGACCTGACGGCGTGCATCGCCACCGGCGACACCGACGATCTCGCCTTCGTCAGTCCGAAGAGCGGCGCGGCGGTGTCACGTGCCGCGGCGGCGGGCTATGAGGCGCGGCTGTTCGCGTTGCCGACGTTCCTCCGTGACGGTGGCGCGGCGGACGGCGCGCAAGTGCTTGAGGCGCTGACGATCACCGGCCATTTCCTCGCGCGCGACGTGCTGCACGAACGCCGCCGCGATCCGCTGCCGGCGCGTGCGCGGCTGGTCGAGCGATTGAAGAGGGCGGTTGCGTGACGCGCGCGGGCGCGCCATGCGGTGCGGCCATGACACACGGCAAGCTCATCGCAATCCTGCCCGGCGACGGGATCGGCCCCGAAGTGACCGCCGAGGCGCGGCGCGTGCTCGACGCGCTCGATCTCGGGCTGGTGTTCGAGGAGGCGCCGGTCGGCGGCGCGGGCTATCGCGCCAGCGGGCACCCGCTCCCCGACGCGACGCTGGCGCTCGCCAAGCGCGCCGACGCGGTGCTGTTCGGCGCGGTCGGCGACCCGGAATTCGACTCGCTCGAACGCGCGCTGCGTCCCGAACAGGCGATCCTCGGCCTGCGCAAGAACCTGACGACCTTCGCCAACCTGCGTCCCGCCAAGATGTTCGCCGGGCTCGAAGACGCCTCGACGCTCAAGCCCGAGGTGGCGAATGCGATCGATCTGGTGATCGTCCGCGAGCTGAACGGCGACGTCTATTTCGGCGCCAAGGGCCGCGGCACCACCGACGCGGGCCTGCGCGAAGGCCATGACCTGATGCGCTATGACGAAAGCGAGGTCCGCCGCATCGCGCATGTCGGCTTCCAGACCGCGGCGAAGCGGCGCGGCAAGCTCTGCTCGGTCGACAAGGCCAATGTGCTCGAAACCTCGCAATTGTGGCGCGACGTGGTGATCGAGGTCGCTGCCGAATACCCGCAGATCGAACTGACGCACATGTATGTCGACAATGCCGCGATGCAGCTCGTCCGCAACCCGGGCGCATTCGACACGATCGTGACCGGCAATCTGTTCGGCGATATCCTGTCGGATCAGGCGAGCATGTGTGTCGGGTCGATCGGGATGCTGCCCTCGGCGTCGCTCGATGCGCACGGCAAGGGGCTGTACGAGCCGATCCACGGCTCCGCGCCCGATATCGCCGGGCAGGGCAAGGCCAATCCGTGTGCGGCGATCCTGTCGGCGGCGATGATGCTGCGCCACTCGCTCGACGCAAGCGACGCGGCGGACCGGATCGAGGCGGCGGTGTCGGCGGCGCTGGCGACCGGCGCACGCACCCCCGATCTCGGCGGCACCGCGACGACCCGCGCGATGGGCGATGCGGTGCTGGCGGCGCTGTAGGCGCTGCGACGAACAGCGGAGCCAAGATGACACGTCATTGCGAGCGTAGCGACGCAATCCAGGGCCGGATCAGGACGCCCTGGATTGCGTCGCTACGCTCGCAATGACGAATGGGCTGCGATGCTCGATCTCGCGGTCGTCGTTCCCACCTTCAACGAGCGCGGCAATGTCGCGGCGGTGGTGGCGCGGCTGGCGGCGGCGCTCGATAGACTCGACTGGGAAGTGCTGTTCGTCGACGACGACAGCCCCGACGGCACCGCGCAGGCGGCGCGCGACCTCGCGCGGCACGACCCACGCGTGCGGGTGATCCAGCGGATCGGGCGGCGCGGGCTGTCGAGCGCGTGTATCGAGGGGATGTGCGCAACCGCCGCCCCGGTCGTCGCGGTGATGGACGGCGACCTCCAGCACGACGAAACGCTGCTGCCCAAGATGCTCGCCACCCTTCGCGATGACCCGACACTCGACCTCGCGATCGGCTCGCGCTTCGTCGCGGGTGGCGGGACCGGCGAGTGGGACCGCGACCGCGTCGCCAAATCGGCGCTTGCGACCCGGATCGCCGCACGGGTGGTGCGCACCGACCTGAGCGACCCGATGAGCGGGTTCTTCGCGATCCGCACCGCAGTGCTGCGCGATCTGGTGCCGCAGCTCGGCGGGATCGGCTTCAAGATCCTGCTCGATATCATCGGCGCCGCGCCGCGCCCGCTGCGGTTCGTCGAATTGCCCTATGTCTTCCGCACCCGCGCGGTCGGGGAGAGCAAGCTCGATCACGTTGTGGCGATGGAATATCTGATCGCGCTCTATGACCGGCGGCTCGGGCGCGTCGTCCCGGTGCGCTTCGCGATGTTCTCGATGATCGGGGCCTTGGGCGCGGGGGTGCATATGAGCGTGCTGTCGCTGCTCTATGTCGTTGCCGGGCTGACGTTCCTGACCGGGCAGATCGTCGCGACCTTTGCGGCGATGACCTTCAACTTCTTCCTCAACAACGCGCTGACCTATCGCGACCGGCGGCTGCGCGGCGCGCGTGCGCTGCTCGATGGCTGGGTGGCGTTCTGCCTCGTCTGCGCGGTCGGGGCGGTGGCGAACGTCGGGGTGGCGGCGTTTCTCCACGACGTGCGGCAGGGGGCATGGGCGGCGTCGGCGTTGCTCGGCGTGCTGGTCGGCGCGGTGTGGAATTACGCGCTGTCGTCGCGGTTTACCTGGGGACGGTATCGGTGAACTCTCCACTTCCGTTCGCCCTGAGGAGAGGCTGAGCTTGTCGAAGCCTCGTCTCGAAGGGCATGTGCTTCGAGACGGCATTTCGACAGGCTCAATGCCTCCTCAGCACGAACGGTTCTGGATGAGAACTAAACCCAGCTGTTGAGCCACGTAAAGCGATGAAACGCCGCCGGATTGGCGAGCGCCTGCGCGCTGAGCACCGGCAGGAAATACAGCCACAGCGCAAAGACCAGCAGCAGGAACAGCTCGACCCAGCGGCCGAGCGCCGCGCGATGGTAATCGATCGCCACCGCCAGCGCGACGCACAGCAGCACGCTCGACGGATAGTAATAATAATAGAAGCCCAGCGACTTGGGGATGATCGCGAAGATCGCCACCGAGAAGGTCCACAGCGCGGCCGGGGCGAGCAGCCGCGCCGCGCCGGTCCGCACCCACGCCTGATAGCAGGCGAGCACCGCGACCAGCCCGCCCCACATCACCGCCGGATTGCCGAGCAGCAGGATGCCGCGCTGCGCCCCGTCGACCGGCTCGTACAGATACCAGATCGGGCGGATCAGCAGCGGCCAGGTCCACCATGTCGACTGATAGGTATGCGGCGGCAATTTCTGCGTCTGGCGCAGGTACATGTCCCATTGGAAGCGCGGCAGCGTGTGGAGCGTCAGCGCGTCATGGGCGTAGAAGAAGGCGGGCGCGAAGGTCAGGAAATAGGCGAGCACCGACAGCCCGCCGAGCAGCGTCAGCGCGGGCACCGTGCCGAGCCCTGGCCAGCGCTGCGGCCGTTCGCGGCGCATCAGCACGAAGGTGATCGCGGCCGCGGCGACATAGGGGGCGGCGGTCCATTTGCATGCGGTGGCCAGCCCCATCAGCACGCTGCCCGCGCTCCACCGCGCGACGCTGCCATCGCGGATCGCCGAACTGAGCAACACGATTCCCCAGATCAGGAACGCCACCATGAACGTGTCCAGCATCGCGATTCGCGCCTGGATGTAGATCGTGAAGCCGAGCAGCGCGAACACCGTCGCGAGCAGCGCGGGGCGCGTGCGGCGCGTCAGCACATGCGTCAGCGCGAACACGCCGGCGACGGTGGCGCTGCCCGCCACGGTCGAGGCGATCCGCCATCCGAACGGCCCGTCGCCGAACAGATGGAGGCCGACCGCGATCAACTCCTTGGCGAGCAACGGATGTTCGATGTTGGTGGGTTGCGACAGCGCCAGCAAGGCGCGCGCGGCGGGAAGATAATGAACCTCGTCGAACACCGGCTTGGCCGGCACCGACAGTCGGAAGACGAAGACCAGCCAGCTGAACAGCGCGATGCCGAGCGCGATCAGCCGCGGCGATCCCTGCTCCCGTTCGAACGTCGTCACCGCCGCACTTCCTCCACCGCGCCCCGCCGCGGCTTGCGACAGGAGCGCGGCCGCGACAAGCCCGCGCGGTGACGGTTTGACTTGTTCTGGCGGGCGCGCGGAGGCTAAGCGGGGGCATGAAGCGGCATAGCGGACAGGATCGGTCGATCACCCAGAACTGGCGCCCTGCGACCCTCGCGGTTCGCGGCGGCACCGCCCGGTCGGAATATGGTGAAACATCCGAAGCGATGTTCCTCACATCGGGCTATTGTTACGATCGCGCCGAGGATGCGGCGGCGCGTTTTGCCGGCGAACAGACCGGCATGACCTATTCGCGACTCCAGAATCCGACCGTCGAGATGCTCGAACAGCGGATCGCGCTGCTGGAGGGCGCCGAGGCGTGCCGGACGATGGCGACCGGCATGGCGGCGATGACCGCGGTGCTGCTCTGCCAGCTGCAACAGGGCGATCACGTAGTAGCGGGACGCGCGGCGTTCGGCTCGTGCCGCTGGCTGGTCGATACCTTGCTCCCCAAGTTCGGCATCCAGAGCACCACCGTCGACGCGCGCGATCCGCAGGCGTTCGAGGATGCGGTGCGTCCCAATACCAAGGTGTTCTTCTTCGAGACGCCCGCCAATCCGACCATGGACGTGGTCGATCTGCGCGCGGTGTGCGGGATCGCGCGCGAGCGCGGGATCACCAGCGTCGTCGACAATGCCTTCGCCACCCCGGCGCTCCAGCGACCGATGGACTTCGGCGCGGACGTGACCGCCTATTCCGCGACCAAGATGATGGACGGGCAGGGCCGCGTGCTCGCCGGTGCGGTGTGCGGGACGCAGGACTTCATCGACAACACCTTGCTGCCGTTCACGCGCAACACCGGGCCGACGCTGAGCGCGTTCAACGCCTGGGTGGTGCTCAAGGGGCTGGAAACGCTCGACCTGCGCATCCGTCGCCAGTCGGAGAACGCGCTGGCGGTCGGGCGCTTCCTCGAAGGCCGCGTCCCGCGCATCCTCCACCCCGGGCTGCCGAGCCATCCGCAGCACGACCTCGCCATGTCGCAGATGAGCGCGGTCGGCGGGATCTTCGCGTTCGAGGTCGCCGACCGCGCGCAGGCGCATGCCCTGCTCAACGCGCTCGAGCTGATCGATATCTCGAACAACATCGGCGACTCGCGCTCCCTGATGACCCATCCGGCCTCGACCACCCATTACGGCGTCGCGCCCGAGGCGCGCGCGGAGATGGGCGTCACCGAGGGGCTGCTGCGGCTCAACGTCGGGCTCGAGGACCCGCAGGACCTGATCGACGATCTCGACCGCGCGCTGCGACAGGTCGGGCTGTGAGCACCGCCACCGGCATGGAGGCGTTGTTCACCGACGCCGCCACCACCGAGGACGTCACCGTCCGCGTCTCAGTCAGCTATCTCGCCGAACAGTCCGAGCCGACGCGCGGGCGGTGGTTCTGGGCCTATCACATCCGGATCGAGAATGACGGCGCGGGCGCGGTGCAATTGCTGACGCGGCACTGGATCATCACCGACGGCGCCGGCACGCGCCATACCGTCGAGGGCGAGGGCGTGGTCGGCGAACAGCCGGTCATCCAGCCCGAAGGCAGCTACGATTACGTCTCCGGCTGTCCGCTCGCCACGCCGAGCGGGGCGATGCAGGGCAGCTACCGGATGGTCGCCGAAGACGGGCGCGTGTTCGACGTCGCGATCCCGCGCTTCGCGCTCCACGCGCCCGCGGTGGCGGAGTGACGCGGTGAAGCGGACCCACCTGCCGCTCAACGGCTTGCGCGTGCTCGACGCCGCGGCGCGCCATTTGTCCTTCACCCGCGCCGCCGACGAGCTGGCGGTGACCCCGGCGGCGGTCGGGCAGCAGATCCGCGCGCTCGAGGATACGCTCGGCGTCGTGCTGTTCCGCCGCACCACCAAGGGGCTGGAGCTGACTCCGGAGGGCGAGGCGGGGCTCGCGCCGCTGCGTCAGGCGTTCCTCGAATTCGAGGAAGCGGTGCGCGCGATGCAGGCCGGGCAATCGTCCAAGTCGCTGACGATCGCCGCCCCGCGCGACGTGACCGAGAAGTGGCTGCTCCCGCGGCTCGCCGAGATCGCCGCGACCGACCCCGACCTGCGCTTCGTGCTGGTCGCGGCCGATGAGGGGATGGACTTCACCGAGGCCAATCTCGACCTCGCGATCCGCTGGGGCGAGGGGCCGGGCACGCACGAGGGCGAGGCGATCGAGAGCGAGGGGCTGGTGACGGTCGCGCGCGCGGACGGGGCGGCGGACACCGCGATCCTGTGGCCGGGCGCGCCCGAGCCGGACAGCGCCGGGCAGGTGCGGGTCGGCGACGCCGGGCTGGCGATCGACGCCGCCGCGGCCGGGCTGGGCCGCGCGACCGTGCCCGAGATGCTCGCGGCGCGCGACATCGCCGCCGGCCGCGTCGTGGTGGTCGGCGACGCGCAGCCGTCGCGGCTGGGCTATTGGCTGGTCGCGCCGACTCCGCAATGGCGGCAGCGCAAGGTGCAGGCGCTGGTCGAGGCGCTCGGGCGCTAGAGTCCGACCCAGCAAGGCTGGATCAGCGGGCCGGTGCCGCTGCCACGTGAGTGGATCGAAGTCTAGCGCGCGCCGCCGTCCGCTGCGCGGATCCGCCGCAGCGGCAGGATCAGCACGCCGCCCGCCAGCGTCAGCGCCGCGAGCACCAGCAGCAGCAGCGTGAAGTCTCCCGGCGTCGCCAGCGCCCAGGTCAGCAACGGCCCGAGCAGCGACGGAACGGTGTTCGACAGGTTGATGAGCCCCAGATCGCGTCCGCGATGCCGCGGGTCGGGGAGCAACCGCACCGCAAACGCCTGATGCAGCGCGAGGAACACCGCGGCGGCAACCGAATAGGTGACGAAGCCGATCGCGCCGGCGACCGGGTGCGCGACCGTCGCCATTGCGAGCAGCCCAAGCGTCGCCACCACCGCCGCGCCGACGAGGAACGGCGTGCGCCGCGCTGCCTGATCCGACAGCCGCCCGGCGACCACCGCGATCGGCAGCGGCAGGATATAGCTGATCGTCAGCAGCGTCCCGACCCGTGCGGCAAGCGTCGCGGGCGGAACGCTGCCGGCGATGCTCTGGAAATAATAGAGCAGGTACAGCGACAGCGCCCCCCCGGCGAGCTGCACCAGCAGCCGCGCGAGGCTCGCGACCCACAAGCGGTGGCTCGGTGCGGTGGCAGGCGACGGCGGTGCGACCGCCACCAGCGGGCGGCGGACGACGAGCAGCGGCAGCACCGCGGCGATCGTCAACCCGGCGATCAGCGCCAGCCGCGCCGCCTCGCTCCGCCCGGCATCGGCGACCAGCAGCGCCGAAACCGCGCCCGCGGCCGGCGGCCCGATCGCGAGCAACCCACCGGCCAGCCCGCGCTGATCGTCGGGGATCTCGTCGGCCATGATCGCCATCATCGGCGCGAGCACCGCATTGACCGCGATCTGGAACGCCAGCACCGCGCCGATCAGCGTCACGGGCCGGTCGGCGAGCGCGATTGCGCCATAACTGAGCGCGACCGCGACCAGCCCGCCCGCGATCGAGCCGCGGCGCCCGCCGCCGCGCGCAAACGACCGATCGCTGAGCCAGCCGAACAGAATATTGGCGCCGCTGGCGGTGGCCGCGCCCAGCACGATCGCGACGGTGAGCCACCCGATCCGCGCCTCGCCCGCCAGTCGATCGATCTTGAGCGGCAGCAGCAGCGACAGGAACGGCAGATAGCCGATCACCGCGCCGGCATGGGCGAGTGAAAAGGCGGCGAGCAGCCGGTGGGTCGGGGCGAACGGGCGCGGCATGCGCGGCCGTTAAGGCGCGACGGCAATTGCGGAAAGCGATCATTCGTCCCGGCGGGCATCGACATGTCCGTTCGGCGCGACGGGCCGGGCGGACCAATCTGCACCGATCCGCCGCGCATCCGTCCTTCGAGGCGACGAACGCACCGCGGATCATCGACCTTGCAGTATCGCGCCGTCAGGCGGCGGCGCGGTGTCCGATGAGCGGCACCGCATCGGGAAGCATCGCGACCGGCAGTGGCTCTCCGAAAAGATAGCCCTGCATATGTTCGCACCCCATTCGCAGCAGCGTGTCGAGCTGTTCGCTGGTCTCCACCCCCTCGGCGACGCATTCGAGCGACAGCGCGCGGCACAGCCCGACCATCGCCTCCACCACCGCCCAGCCGCGCTGCGCCTGCAGATCGTTGATGAAGCTGCGATCGATCTTGACCTTGTCGAGCGGCAATTGGTGGAGGTTGCTGAGGCTGGAATGGCCGGTGCCGAAATCGTCGAGCGCGACCTTCATGCCCAGCCGGCGCAGGCGTTGCAGCACCCGCCCGGCCGCGACCGGATCGCGCATCACCGCGGTCTCGGTCACCTCAATCCAGATCCGCGTCGGCGCGATCCCCGAGGCGAGCAGTTCATGCTCGATCGCCCCCAGCGTCGCGGGCGAGTGGAGGTCGCAGGCCGAGATGTTGAACGACAACGCGATGTGCGCCGGCAACAGCCGCGCCACCGCCAGCCCCTTGCGGAACACCGCCAGCGTGATCCCGTGGATCAGGGTCGAGCGTTCGGCGATCGGGATGAAATCGCCCGGCGGCACGTTGCCGACCAGCGGACTGTGCCAGCGGACGAGCAGCTCGATCGCCTCGACCTGCCCGGTGCGCGCGCCGACGATCGGCTGGCCGTGGAGGTGCAGTTCCTCGTCGAACGCGCAGGCGTGCAGCGCCGCCTCGATCTCCCGGTCGCGACGGATCGCGGTCTCCAGATCGGGAGTGAAGATGCACAGGCCGCCACCCTGCACGCGCTTGGCATGGTAGAGCGCGTAATCGGCGCGGTCGAACAGTTCGGTCGCGACGGTCCCGCCGTCGGGGAACAGGGCGATCCCCAGCGAGCCGCCCACGGTCACGGTCAGTTCGGCGATGACGAACGGCTCGCTTAGTGCCGCGCAGAGCCGCTCGCCGATCACCGCCGCGGCATGCGGGTTGCCCGGGACCAGCAATCCGAATTCGTCGCCCCCCAGCCGGTAAAGGGTCGCCCCGCCGACGAGCAGCAACCGCATCCGTTCCGCCAACTTGATCAGCAACGTATCGCCGACATGATGGCCGAACGTGTCGTTGACCGGCTTGAAGCGGTCGAGATCGAGCAGCCCGACCGCGAACGGCCCGGCGGCGTCGCTCGCGACCAGTTCGGCGAGATCGTCGTGGAAGCGGCGGCGATTGGGCAGGCCGGTCAGGCTGTCGGTATGCGCCAGTCGCTCGTTTTCCTGGTTCAGCCGGACCAGCTCGCCATGCTGGCGCGCGAGTCGCGCCTGCGACATCACTTGTTGGTGGAAATGGTCGAAGCTGTTGAACAGCACGCGCAGCAAGACCGCCAGCACCAGTCCGACGTTCACCGCGATGACGGTGTACATCATGTCCTGGTGCGCGAGACACGCCGCGATGAAGGCGGGGATCACGACCAGCCCGACCAGCAGCGCGGCCTGCGGCAGCGCGCTCAGGCAGAAGATGCAGCCGATCGCGGTGGTGGTGACGTAGATCATCACATGCGCCTGCTGGATCGGGCTGCCGTACTCCAGCAACGCGATCGACCACAGGACGTAGGTGAGCGCGAGCAGCGGTCCGGCGATGGTGATCATCCGCAACAGGCGCCGCGCCTCGGCGGGGGTCGGTATCTCCGCCAGCCGATCGCGGCGCCACCAGTGGAACAGGCGTATGCCGCTCAGCGCGAAGAGGAGCAGCGGGATGGCAGTGCTCAACACCATCGGCGCGACGGCGTGGTGGGTTACGGCAATCGCGATGGAGTTGACGAGTAACAGCGCGTAAAGAAAGGATAATTGCCGCTGAAGTGCGACAACTTGCGCAACGGCAAGCCGCGGGTGTCTTCCCAGATCCTGATACCAGCGACGAAATCGCCGGTGCTGCCCCCTGCGCACGTGCGTTGCCTCCCCCCCCCCGCTTTCAACTATCCAGAACTTAATCTAGCGTTAAAATGGAGGCATCACATTAATCCATGTCTTCTTTTCGTCCGATCAATTCCATACGTTGTGGTATTGTACCTATGTCGATGTTTTCTTTGCGAAAGCTTCGAAGCAAGACCGTCAATACTGCGCTGCGCGTGCCATAAGCGACGCGTGGCGAGGCGACATGCGCGAAGCAGTTGAAGAAAATCCTGCCGTCGGCGATCGAATCGATGAACACCTTCGGCGCGGGGTCGTCGAGTATCTCCGTTTCAGCGGCGAACGTCTCGGCGACGATCGCGCTCACCCGGTCGGCATCGGCCTCCAGCGGCACCGCGAACTGGATCTGGATGCGGCCGAGCGGCCCGGCCAGCGTCTTGTTGAGCACCGATTTGGTGATGAGCTCCGAATTGGGGACGATCAGCGTCGAATGGTCGGCGAGCGCGATCTCGGTCGAGCGGACGCTGATCCGCTTGACGTCGCCCTCGTCGGTGCCGACGCGGATCCAGTCGCCGATCTTGATCGGGCGTTCGGCGAGCAGGATCAGCCCCGAGACGAAGTTCGACGTGATCGCCTGCAGCCCGAAGCCGATTCCGACCGACAGCGCCGACAGCAGCAGCGCGATCCGCTCGACGCCGATCCCCAGCGACGCCAGCGCCCAGATCACCGCCAGTGCGATGCCGACGTAGCGCGCGACCAGCCCGACCGAGTTGCGCGCCGATCCGTCGAGATCGGTGGCGGGCAGATATTTGTCCTCCAGCCAGCGGCGGAACGCGCGCACCAGCGCCAGCCCGATGAACAGCACCGCGATCCCGCGGACGATCGCACCCGGCGAGACCGAGATCCCGCCGACCTGCACGCCCTGCGCCAGCAGCCCGAGCCGCGCCAGCAGCGTGCCGATCCCGCTGCCGGTCCCGAACGGCACGAAGAACAGCCCGAGCGCGACCAGCGCGAGCGTCAGCCGCACCACCCCGGACAGGAGCACGCCAAACTGGTCGACGACAGCGCCCCGCAGCCCCAATCCCCGCGACAGCGCGCGACCGAGCGCGCTGTCGCGGGCGAAGACCGTCACCGCCAGATCGTCCGCAGCCGCCATGAGCAGATAGGTTGCGGCAGCGAGCACCACGCTCCAGCCGATCAACTGCATGACGAACAGCGCAAAGCCGAGGAATCCCAGCAACAACGCCGCCAGCGTCGCCAGCGCCAGCAGCCACGCGACCAGCGCCACCGCGCCCAGCCCCGCGCGCATCGGCGCGGTCGCGGCCTCCTCGGCGCGGTTGGCGCGCAGCCGCCCGACCGCCAGCAACGCTCCGGCAAGCAGCGCGAGATGGAGAATGATTTCCAGCACATGCGTAGCGCTCTGCGCCGCGGGGCTGGTGCCGATCGCGCCGTTCAGTGCCTCCAGCATATAGCTGACGAAGGCGATGGCGGCGAGCAGCCAGCTATACGGGCGCAGCTCGATCGCGACATCGTCGGCGATCGGCGCCACCCGCCAGCTCGGCTGGTTCCGCATCAGCAGCGCCCCCGTCACCGCCGACGCGAAACAGGCGTAAGTGGTAGCGACGGTTAGCGCATCCGCGACCGCCTCCCATGTCGTCGGCAGGAGCCGCGCCCAGCGCAATCCGGCCATCAGCACCGCGACGGCGAGGAACGGCGCGACCGTCCCGATCATCACGCGCCAGATCGCGGCGGCGGAGCGCCGCACGCGGTGACCGGGCGCGTCCTCGATCAGGAAGCGCTGCCCCAGCCGCTGCGCCGCGGTGCGCGCCGGAAAGCCGATCGCCAGCGCCGCGAGCAGTCCGAACAACGCCGGCCACACCCGCCCGCGGCTTCGCGTGACCGCATCCACGCCGTTCGCCAGATAGCCTTCCGCGCGCCGCAGATCGCGCGGCAGCGCGTCGAGCACCGCTACCCAGAAGCCGGGCAGCACCGGCGACGGGCTGCGCGCGGCGATCGTCTGGCTGAAGCGTTCGGCGACGCTCTGGTCGAGTTCGTCGGCGAGCTGTTGCGCCTCGACCCCGATCAGCCGCCCGCGCTTCACGCTCGAATCGAGTACCATATGCTGCCGCGACAATTGCTGGCGCTGGGCGCGCAGATCGCCGGCCTCGGCGCCGCCGGCCGGTCCGAGACCGGCGAGTCGCGCATCGACCAGCGCGAGCTGATCGGCGAGGTCGGCCGTCGCGGCGGTCGCAGCGACCCGCGCCGCGATGATCCGCTCGCGCAATGCGCCGCGCGCGTCATCGTCGACGCGCAGGTCCAGCGCGCGATCGACCGCGCGGACATCGGCCTCGGCGCGCGCCAGCCGTGTCGCCGGACTGACCTCGGCCTCCTGGGCGTAGACGCGCGGCGCGAGCAACAGAAGCAACAGCGCCAGCGCGGCGCGGATCGAAGGACGGATCGGCATTGCCGGCCGATAGCAGAAGCGCCCCACCCGCGCGACGGATGGGGCGCCGGCCCGCCTAGAGGAAAGGTCGTCCCCCCGTGACCGGGATCGTCGCGCCGGTAATGTAGCTCGCCTCGTCGCTGGCGAGCATCACATAAGGCGGGGCGAGTTCGGCCGGCTGCGCGGCGCGGCCGAGCGGCGTGTTGCTGCCGAAGGTCTTGACCTTCTCCGGCGGCATCGTCGAGGGGATCAGCGGCGTCCATACCGGACCCGGCGCGACCGCGTTGACACGGATCTTCCGCTCGGCGAGCATCTGCGCCAGTCCGGCGGTGAAGTTGTGGATCGCGCCCTTGGTGGTCGCATAGGCCAGCAACTGCTCGTTGGGGCTGTCGGCATTGATCGAGGTCGTATTGATGATCGACGATCCCGCGCGCAGATGCGGCAACGCGGCCTTGGACAGATAGAACATCGCATGGATGTTGACCGCGAAGGTCAGCTGCCATTCCTCGTCCGGGATGTCGGCGAGCGACTGGAAGCTGGCCTGATGCGCGGCATTGTTGACCAGCACGTCGATCCGCCCGAACGCCGCGGCCGTCTGCTCGATCACCGCGCGGGCATGCGCCGGATCGCTGATGTCGCCGGGGATCAGCAGCGCCTGCCGCCCGGCGTCCTCGACCAGCCGCTTCGTTTCCTCGGCATCGTCATGCTCGTCGAGATAGGCGATCGCGACATCGGCTCCCTCGCGCGCATAGGCAAGCGCCACCGCGCGGCCGATCCCGCTGTCGCCGCCGGTGATCAACGTCTTGCGATCGGTCAGCCGGCCGTGGCCGACATAGCTGTCCTCGCCATGATCGGGGCGGGGGTTCATCGCCGCGGTGCTGCCCGGCATCGACTGCTGCTGCTCGGGATAGGGCGGCGTGGGGCGATCGGTCATGACGGCAAGCTCCTGGAAAAGGGGAGGGAGCGCGACCAATGAGCCGCCGCCCCGCGCCGTTCCCTCAAGTCACCTCGATCAACCTGTTTGAGGGCGTAGCGCGGGCGCTGACGCAGGTTCGTCGCACCCGGGCAAAAAAAGTGTCATCGAATCGCTTGACCGATCTGGCGGACCCCCTTAGAGGGCTGTTCACCGACGGGGCGCACCTATTGAGGGCGCGGTTCTGACGGTCGCCACATCGACGGACAGCGGTCTTTCGCTAGGGATAGCGGGATTGATCGATTGTCCGGTTTGCTGTCGGCGGGCTCTTTGACATTGTAGGTTAGATGAAGGGACATGTGGGCGGCGGCTCTGCGGGTCTTGTGCATTCAAGGTGCACGGGGGTCGATAGAAGCTTAAGTCGTTTCATGTGTCTTTTTTACGTTTTCCATACGTGAAATTGTGCAGGAACGGCTC
>NZ_JACIJN010000015.1 GCF_014199415.1 Sphingomonas endophytica | reverse complement strand
CCCCGCGCCCCCCCCCCCGCCCCCGCCCCCCCCCCCCCCCCCCCCCCCCCCCCCGCCCCCCCCCCCCCCCCCCCCCCCCCCCCCCCGCCCCCCCCCCGCCCCCCCCCCCCCCCCCCCCCCCCCCCCCCCCCCGAAGTGGCGGTGCCGCAAAAGGAAAGGCCCGCCCGGAGCGATCCGGGCGGGCCTTTCTTCGTGCAGGCGATGCGTGGGGCCGATCAGCCCTGCGCGTCGTCCGACTGAACCTCGGCGGTCGCGCCCGGCTCGGCATTCGGATCGTAATCCTCGGTGAAGCCGCCCTGATCGCGGCCTTCCTCGAAGACCTGCTGCATGACGTCGACGCCGGCCGTCTGCATCTCGGCCTCTTCGGGCGAGCGCGCGACGTTGACCTTGACGTTCACGACGACTTCCGGGTGCAGCTGCACCTTGACGTCGTACAGGCCGATCGACTTGATCGGACGATCCAGCACCACCTGGCTCTTGGTCACCTTGTGACCATCGGCCACCAGCGCCTCGACCAGATCGCGCACCGCGACCGAACCGTACAGCTGGCCGGTGTTCGACGACTGGCGGATCAGCGTGATCTGCGCGTCCTTGAACGAGCCGGCTTCCTTCTCGGCCTCGCCGCGACGGTTGGCGTTCTCGCTCTCGATACGCGCGCGGTTCGCCTCGAACACCTTGCGGTTGGCTTCGTTGGCGCGCAGCGCCTTCTTGTTCGGGAGGAGGTAGTTACGGGCGAACCCGTCCTTGACCTTCACCACGTCGCCGATGCCGCCGAGCTTCTCGACGCGCTCAAGCAGGATGATATCCATCTGCTCTTCTCCTTACTTCACGACGTAGGGCAGCAGGCCCAGGTGGCGGGCGCGCTTGATCGCCTGCGCCAGCTCGCGCTGCTTCTTGGCGCTCACCGAGGTGATGCGCGACGGGACGATCTTGCCACGCTCGGACACGAAGCCCTGGAGCAGACGGACGTCCTTATAGTCGATCCGGGGCGCATCCTTGGCGCTGAACGGGCACGACTTGCGGCGGCGGAAAAACGGACGCGCCATTATGCGGCCTCCTCTTCACGGTCACGACGGGGGCCACGATCGCCACGATCGCCGCCGCGGTCACCACGCTCGCCACGGCCGCCTTCGCGGTCGCTGCGGCGCTCACGGTCGCGCTCCTGCTTGCGCATCATCACGGTCGGGCCCTCTTCATGGCCGTCGACGCGGACGGTCATGTAGCGGATCACGTCCTCGTTGATGCTGGTCTGACGCTCCAGCTCGGCGACGGTGTCGCCCGGTGCGTCGATCTCGAGCATCACGTAGTGCGCCTTGCGGTTCTTCGCGATGCGATAGGCGAGCGAGCGCAGGCCCCAAGTCTCGGCCTTGACGACCTTGCCGCCACGTTCCTCGACGATCTTGGTGGCGGTTTCCGCCAGCGTGTCCACCTGCGCCTGTGCCAGATCCTGGCGCGCAAGGAACACATGCTCGTACAGAGCCATGCATGTACCTTCATGTTGGCCGATCGCTGACGTGCGCCCCATGCGCAACGCCCCTCCGGCTGTCGTTCCAATGGCAAAGGGCGGCAAGGGTGAGTCCCTTCCGCCCGACGCCGCCGCGCTATGACGCCAAATCGCGTCCGGCGCAACCGAATGTTGACGCGCGAATGTTGCGAATGTTGAGACGATCGCGCGTTGGATTAAACATTTCGACCTTGTGGCATCCTTATGCCAGAAAGCGCGCCCAATCGCCAGTAGTTGACCGGAAGCGCGCACGCGGCCTAGCAGCGCGGGCAATTTTCACGGAGGCCTTCATGCGCGCGTTCATCTTTCCCGGTCAGGGCAGCCAGGCGGTCGGCATGGGCGCGGCGCTGGCCGACGCTTCGGCGGTCGCGCGCGAGGTGTTCGGCGAGGTCGACGAGGCGCTGGGGCAGAATCTGCGTCGGCTGATGGCCGAAGGCCCGGCCGACGAGCTGACGCTGACCGAGAATGCGCAACCCGCGATCATGGCCAATGCGATCGCGACGCTGCGCGTGCTGACGCGCGAGGGCAACGTCCGGCTGGCCGAGAAGGCCGACTACGTGGCCGGGCATTCGCTGGGGGAATATAGTGCCCTGTGCGCGGCGGAGACGTTCGATCTCGGTACCACCGCGCGGCTGCTCAAGACGCGCGGGCGTGCGATGCAGGCGGCGGTGCCAGTCGGCGAGGGCGCGATGGCGGCGCTGCTGGGGGCGGACGTCGAGAAGGCGCAGGCGATCGCCGGCGCGGCGGTCGACCTGCTCGTGACCGAAACCGGCGAGACGTTGGTCTGCACCGTCGCCAACGACAATGATCCGTCGCAGGTGGTGATCTCCGGGCATCGCGTCGCGGTCGAGCGCGCGGTCGCGCTGGCCAAGGAAATGGGCGCGAAGCGCGCGGTGTTGCTCCCGGTGTCGGCGCCGTTCCACTGCGCGTTGATGGAAGATGCGGCGCGGGTGATGGAAGACGCGCTGGCCGCGGCCGATCTGCGCGCGCCGCTGGTGCCGGTGTTCGCCAACGTCGATGCGGTCGCCGTCGCCGATCCGGGGGCGATCCGGCGCCTGCTGGTCGAGCAGGTGACGGGGCGCGTGCGGTGGCGCGAGTCGGTGCTGGCGATGGTCGAGGCCGGCGTAACCGAGTTCGTCGAGTTCGGCGGGAAGGTGCTGGCGCCGATGGTCAAGCGCATCGCGCCGGATGCGGAGGCGGTCAGCGTGGTGTCGATGGACGATGTCGAGGCACTGCTGAAGCGGCTGTGAGGGCAGGCGCGACAATTTGATCCATTTACGTGGAAGCGGGGCCGGCCCGCTCCCCCAACCGACCTCCCGAAGCTTGTCCTGAATGGAAGGTCGGGTGGGAAGCGGGCCGCTGCCGCCGCTGATCCGGCTTTGCCGGATCAGGCGTCAGGCGGGCGCGCCCTCGAACCGCCGCGACAGGCGGCGGCCGAGGCGGATGAACGGGCGCTCGACCAGCCAGACCGAGAGCAGCACGACCACCGGCAGCAGCACGAGCGGGAAAGGCGCGCGCGGATAATGCGCGGCCGGCGCGAGGAAGAGCTGCTGCCACAGATAGAGGCTGTACGACCCCGCCCCGACGATCTGCAGGACGCGCCATTCCAGGATCACGCGCACCCAGCGCAGCGCATTGCCCGCGAAGATGACATAGGTGACGAGGAACGGCAGCGCGACGGTCGCCACCGCCTCCAGCCGGGTCAGCGGGCCGAGCACCAGCAGCGCGACCGCCGCCAGCCACAGCGGCGTGAAGGTGGCGCGCTGGCAGGCGTGCCGCACCGCCGGGCTGAGCGCATAGAGCGCCCCGGCGGCGATGCAGCCAAACGACGTGAAATTGCTGTGAAAGACATAAGGCGCCCGCGCGATGCCGATCGTGCAGCCGACCAGTGCCGCGATCAGCAGCGGCACGCGCCAGCGCGGCGCGGCGAGCGCGATCAGCAGCGGCCAGGCCAGATAGAATTGCTCCTCGACCGCCAGCGACCAGGTATGCGCCACCCACCAGTCGCAATCGACGAAGCCGATGTTGCAGGTGAAGGTCGCCGCGCTGGCGAAGCTGGCGGCGGGTAACGTGAGCGCGCCGACGGCGGACAGAAGGCCGACCACCGCGAAATAGGCCAGCAGCGGCGGCAGGATGCGGCAGAAGCGCCGGGCGTAGAAAGCGGCGATGCTGACGCGGCCGCGCTTCGCCTGTTCGCGCAGCATCAGCGAGGTGATGATGAACCCGCTAATGACGAAGAAGAGCTGCACCCCGATCTGCGCCAGCGGCCCCGAGACGCGCTGCACCAGATGCATGGCCGCGCCGGGCATGTCGGGAAAGCGGAAGTTGACGGCGTGCGAGAAGACCACGAAACCGGCGGCGATCGCGCGCCAGCCGTCGATCCCGCGATGGCGGCGGTGCGGCCGGTCGTCGGCATGCGGCATGTCGTCGGCGAGTGCGTCGCCGGCTGGTTTCAGCGTCACCCGCCGTGTTCCCCTGTCAGTGTCCCCCGCGGACGATCGCGCTGGATTAGGCAGATAATCGCCGGACTTCCAGCGCGCCGTCGCACGCACTTGCCCGTTGCGGGACTTGTCGGGCGGCGGCGAGGCGATAAAGCGGGCGCGTCATTGTGAAGGATCAGAGATGTTCGACCTGTCAGGCATGACCGCATTGGTCACCGGCGCATCGGGGGGGATCGGCTCGGCGATCGCCAGGGGGCTCGCGGCGCAGGGCGCGCGGCTGGCGGTGTCGGGATCGAACGTCGCCAAGCTGGAGGCGTTTCTCGGCGAGCTGGGCGGGGAGGGGCATGTCGCCGTCCCGTGCGACCTGTCGGATGCCGCCGCGGTCGACGCGCTGGTGCCGCAGGCGGTGGCGGCACTGGGCGGGCGGATCGACGTGCTCGTCAACAATGCCGGCGTGACGCGCGACAATCTGGCGATGCGGATGAAGGACGACGAATGGGATCAGGTGATCCGCGTCAATCTCGAAGCGGCGTTCCGGTTGATCCGCGCCGCGGCCAAGCCGATGATGAAGCAACGCTTCGGCCGCGTCATCTCGATCACGTCGGTCGTCGGCCAGACCGGCAATCCGGGGCAGGCGAATTATGCCGCGTCGAAGGCCGGGCTGGTCGGCATGTCCAAGGCGCTGGCGCAGGAACTGGCGAGCCGCAACATCACCGTTAATTGCGTCGCGCCCGGCTTCATCCGCTCGGCGATGACCGACGGGCTGCCCGAGGCGCAGAAAACGCAGTTGACGGCGCGCATCCCGGCGGGCGATCTGGGGACGGGCGAGGACATCGCCGCCGCGGTCGTGTATCTGGCGTCTAGGGAGGCCGGCTACGTCACCGGGCAGACCATCCACGTCAACGGCGGGATGGCGATGGTTTGAGCCATCCGCTCGGCCGGCACCGCACACGCGGACTTGTCAGGCGGGTTAACGGGCTCTACCTGCGTTCAGGAAATTTAAATCACCCCCCCAAATCGAAAGAGGGAAAGTTATGAGCGAGACCGCCGACCGCGTGAAGAAGATCGTCGTCGAGCATCTCGGCGTCGAAGCCGACAAGGTGACCGAGGACGCGAGCTTCATCGACGATCTGGGCGCGGACAGCCTCGACATCGTCGAGCTGGTCATGGCGTTCGAGGAGGAATTCGGGGTGGAAATCCCGGACGACGCCGCCGAGAAGATCTCGACCGTCAAGGACGCGATCACCTATATCGACGAGCACAAGGGCTAAGGCCCTGATGCGCCGGGTGGCGGGGCGATGCGCCCCTGCCGACGCCCGGTCGTCGAACAGATTTGAGCGGCTTCCCGTCCTTCGCTAGAGGATGGGGAGCCGTTTCGTTTATGAAGACCGCCGGATGCGTGGGAGAGGCGCAAGGGGCGGGAAGAAGGGAAGCCTATGCGTCGCGTCGTCGTCACCGGACTTGGTCTCGTCACCCCGCTCGGGGCGGATGTGGAAACCGCCTGGGCGAACCTGATCGCCGGGAAATCGGGCGCGGGTCCGATCACGCGCTTCGACACCACCGGGCAGAAATGCCTGATCGCGTGCGAGGTGAAGCCGAAGGACCATGAATATGGCTTCGATCCCGACAAGCGCGTCGACCACAAGGTCCAGCGGCAGGTCGACCCGTTCATCGTCTATGGCATCGACGCCGCGGGGCAGGCGCTGGAAGACGCCGGGCTGACCGAGATGGACGAGGAAATGCGGATGCGCGCGGGCGTGTCGATCGGCTCGGGGATCGGCGGCTTGCCGGGGATCGAGATCGAGTCGATCAACCTGCACGAGCGCGGTCCGGGCCGCGTGAGTCCGCATTTCGTCCACGGGCGGCTCATCAACCTGATTTCGGGGCAGGTTTCGATCAAGTACGGCTTGATGGGGCCGAATCATGCGGTCGTCACCGCCTGTTCGACCGGTGCGCATTCGATCGGCGACGCGGCGCGGATGATCCGCGACGACGACGCCGACATCATGCTGGCGGGCGGTGCGGAGAGCACGGTCAATCCGCTCGGCGTGGCGGGCTTCGCGCAGGCGCGCGCGCTCAACTGCAGCATGAACGACCGCCCCGAACAGGCCAGCCGCCCCTATGACAAGGACCGTGACGGCTTCGTGATGGGCGAGGGCGCGGGGGTGATCGTGCTCGAGGAATATGAGCACGCCAAGGCGCGCGGCGCGAAGATCTATGCCGAGGTAGTCGGTTACGGTCTGTCGGGCGACGCCTATCACGTCACCGCGCCGCATCCGGAGGGCAAGGGCGCGGAGCTGGCGATGCGCATGGCGCTGCGCAAGGCGGGGATGACCCCGGCCGACATCGACTATATCAACGCGCACGGCACCTCGACGATGGCCGACACGATCGAGCTGGCGGCGGCAAAGCGCGTGTTCGGCGACGATCTTTCGGGCGCGTCGATGTCGAGCACCAAGTCGGCGATCGGGCATCTGCTGGGCGGCGCGGGCGCGGTGGAGAGCATCTTCTGCATCCTCGCGCTGCGCGACCAGATCGTGCCGCCGACGCTCAACCTCGACAATCCCGACGAGGGCACCGAGGGCGTCGATCTCGTCCCGCATCATGCCAGGAAGCGGCCGGTGCGCGCGGTGCTGAACAATTCGTTCGGCTTCGGCGGCACCAACGCTTCGCTGGTGATGAAGGCGCTCTGAGGCTCGACCCATGCGCAGGCTCGGCTGCTTCGCTTTTGTCGCCGGCCTGCTGCTGATCGCGGCCGGCTTCTGGGTCGGATACGGCTGGAAGGGCGCGGGGCCGTTGCCGCGCGCCGCCAATGTCGAGATCGCCGAGGGATCGAGCCTCGCCGCGGCGGCGCGGACGCTGGAGAAGGCCGGGGTGATCGGCTCGGCGCGGCGCTTCCGCGTGCAGGCGCGGATCTTCGGGTCGGGCGCGCCGATCAAGGCCGGCGAATATGCCTTCCCCGAGCACGCCAGCGCGGCGCAGGTGCTCGCGATTTTGCAAGGCGGCAAGGCGGTGCAGCGGCTGGTGGTGGTGCCCGAAGGGCTGCCGTCGGTGATGGTGCGCGACGCACTGCTGAAGGCCGAGACGCTGACCGGCGACGTCAAGGTGCCCGCCGAGGGGTCGGTGCTGCCGGACGGTTATGCATTCGAGCGTGGGGAGTCGCGCGCGGCCGTGCTGGCGCGGATGCAGGCGGCGATGACGAAATATCTCGCCGCGGCGTGGAAGACGCGCAAGCCGGGCGCGGTGGTCACGACGCCCGCGCAGGCGATCATCCTTGCCTCGATCGTGGAGAAGGAAACCGCCAAGCCCGAGGAGCGGCGGACGGTCGCCGCGGTCTATGGCAACCGGCTGCGGCTCGGGATGCCGTTGCAGGCCGATCCGACCGTCATCTACCCGATCACCAAAGGGCGGCCGCTCGGGCGGCGGATCCGCCAGTCGGAGCTGCGCGCGAAGAACGGGTACAATACCTATGCCTCGCCGGGACTGCCGGTCGGGCCGATCGCCAATCCGGGGCGGCTGTCGATCGATGCGGTGCTCGATCCGGCGCAGACGGAGGCGCTGTATTTCGTCGCGGACGGCAGCGGCGGCCATGTCTTCGCCGACACGCTGGCCGAGCATAATGCCAATGTGAAGAAATGGTATGCGATCCGCCACGCGCGCGGGGAGATGTAGGCGACCCGGGTGATTTGGTGAGCCGTGATCGCGAGCGAAGCGGAGCAATCCAGCGCCGGATCAGGATGCCCTAGATTGCTCCGCTTCGCTCGCAATGACGAAGCAGAAGAAGCGGAGCGCGGGGTCAAGCGCGGGGTGTCGGCTCGGGGTGTCTGTTCACCGTTGACGCTTCGCCGTAGGCGGTGAGTGGGCCGCTTCACGCACTTCGCGGCGAGCACGAACGCTGCGGCTCTATGCTGGCCTTTCCGCGCCGCGCGCGTGTAAGGCGTCGGTATGACCGAGCAATCTTCATTGCGCTACGGGCCGTTCGGCTGGACGCGGGCGCGGATGCGGGCGTTGCTCCGCTCGCAGCGGCCGCGCGCGCGCCGGCTGCGCGCGCGACTGGCACTCCTCGCCGGGGCGGTGGCGATCGGGCTGGCCGCGACCGTCTTCGCGCTGGCGGCGGATGCGTGCGGCGAGTTGTTCGCCGGGCTGGCGCGACGAAACCGCTGGGTGCCGCTGGTCACGACCCCGCTGACCTTCGGCGCGCTGGTCTGGCTCACCCGGCGCTTCGTGCCGCTCGCGCGCGGCTCGGGAATACCGCAGGTGATGGCGGCGCAGGCCGATCCCGAGCGGGCGACGCGCTCGCTGGTGTCGGTGCCGACGGTGATCGGCAAGGCGGCGCTGACGCTGGTCGCGGTGCTGGCGGGGGCGTCGGTCGGGCGCGAGGGGCCGACGGTGCAGATCGCCGCGGCGGTGATGGGGCTGACGCATCGCATCTTGCGCGTGCCGCTGCGCGCCGGGGCGCTGATCGCGGGCGGCGCGGCCGGGGTCGCGGCGGCGTTCAACACACCGCTGGCCGGGCTGCTGTTCGCGATCGAGGAACTCGCGTCGGCATATGAGCAGAAGGTCACGTTGCTGGTGGTCGGCGCGATCGTGATCGCGGGCATGGTCGCGCAGTCGGTGCAGGGCGACTACCTCTATTTCGGCATGGTCCGCGCGCACATGCCGATCGGCTCGGCGCTGATCGTCGCGGGCGTCGCCGGGCTGGTCGGCGGCTTGGCCGGGGGCGCGTTCGCGCGGGCGATGCTGGCGCTCGCCAACGGGGTGCATCCGCTGGCGGCGTGGAGCAAGCGCCGCCCGATCTGGTTCGCGGTCTGCTGCGGCTTGGTGGTCGCGGTGTTGGGATGCGGCACCGGGCTGACCTGGGGCACCGGCTATAGCGCGGCGCGCGCGATGATCGGCGGGGTCGATGCGCCGCTGTGGTTCGGGCCGGCCAAGCTGGTGGCGACGCTGGCGACCGCGGTCGCCGGGCTGCCCGGCGGGATCTTCGCGCCATCGCTGGCGGTCGGGGCGGGGATCGGCAATCTGTTGCGGCCGATCTTCGCCGATTCGCCGGCGTCGGCGGTCGTGATCCTCGGCATGGTCGGCTATTTCACCGGGGTGGTCCGCGCGCCATTGACGGCGGTGATCATCCTGGCCGAGACGACCGGCAGCCGCGGGCTGATGCTGCCGATGTTCGCCACCGCCTTCGTCGCCGATGGCGCCAGCCAGTTCATATGCCGTGAGAAACTGTACCATGGTCTTGCGCGCACCTTTGCGCTCCCCCTCGATAAATAGCTTGGTGAACTCGACCTTATATCGTATACGAACCTTGTTATTCAGGAGGATGATGTGGTTTCTGGTTCGAGCATGTGGACGGGCGTCTACCCTGCGGCAACGACGCAGTTCGCGGCTGACGGTTCGGTGGACATCGACGCGACGCAGCGCGGGTTGGTGGCGCTGGTCGAGGATGGCGTCGACGGGCTGATCCTGCTCGGCACCTGCGGCGAGAACAATTCGCTGGACGTCGACGAGAAGCATGCGGTGCTGCGTGCGGGCGTCGAGGCGGTCGGCGGGCGCGTGCCCCTGGTGTGCGGCGTGTCCGAATTCACGACGCGGCGCGCCGCGGCGTTCGCGAAGGAGGTCGAGGACATCGGCGTCGACGCGCTGATGCTGCTGCCCGCGATGGTCTATGTGCCGACGCCCAACGAGCTGGCGACGCATTTCCGCACCGTCGCCGAGGCGACCGGGCTGCCGATCATGCTCTACAACAACCCGCCCGCGTATCGCGTGTCGGTCGACTTCAACACGCTCGAGCTGCTCGAGCCGGTCAAGAACATCGTCGCGGTCAAGGAAAGCGCGCCCGATCCGCGCCGCTTCACCGACGTCATCAATCGTTTCGGCGACCGTTATATCGTGATGGCCGGGCTCGACGACGTCGCGCTGGAGGGCATGTTGCTCGGCGCGAGCGGCTGGGTCTCGGGGCTGACCAGCGCCTTCCCGCAGGAATCGGTGGCGCTGATCGCGGCGGTCGATCGCGGCGACTGGGAAGAGGCGCGGCGCATCTATCGCTGGTTCATGCCGCTGCTCCACCTCGATGCCGAGCATGATCTGGTCCAGTCGATCAAGCTGGCCGAAGAGATCATGGGCCGCGGGTCGGAGCGCGTGCGTCTGCCGCGTCTGCCGCTGGAAGGCGCCCGCCGCGCCGAGGTGATCGCGATGGTCGAGAAGTGCGCGGCGACGCGGCCGGTCCTGAAGGAAGCGGTCGCGGCCTGATGCGCCACACCTTCTTCTGCATCGACGGCCACACGGCGGGCAATCCCGTCCGCCTGGTGGCCGGGGGCGCCCCGCTGCTGCGGGGTGCCAGCATGGCGGAGCGGCGGCAGGACTTTCTGGCGCGGTTCGACTGGATCCGCACCGGATTGTGCTTCGAGCCGCGCGGGCACGACATGATGTCGGGCGGATTCCTGTACCCGCCGTGCGGCGATGCGGATGCGGCGATCCTGTTCATCGAAACCTCCGGGTGCCTGCCGATGTGCGGGCACGGGACGATCGGGATGATTACCTTCGGGCTGGAGAACGGCCTGATCACCCCGCGCGAGCCGGGCCGGCTGCGCGTCGAGGTGCCCGCCGGGGTGATCGACATCGAGTATGTGGCCGAGGGCAATCGCGTCCGCTCGGTGAAGATCCGCAACGTGCCCGCCTATCTGGCAACGCAGGGGCTGCGGATCGACGTGCCGGGGTTCGGGCCGCTGTCGATCGACGTCGCATATGGCGGCAATTACTACGCGATCATCGAGCCGCAGGGTGCATATACCGGGCTCGACGATCTCGGCGCGGCGCGGATCGTCGAGCTGAGCCGGACGATCCGCGAACTGGTGCGTGCCGTTTATGAGCCGGTCCATCCGCTTGAGCCGACGATCCGCGGGGTCAGTCATGTGCTGTGGGCCGACCAGCCGAAGGGCGAGGGCGCGGACGGGCGGAATGCGGTGTTCTACGGCGAGCGCGCGATCGATCGCAGCCCGTGCGGCACCGGCACCTCGGCGCGGCTTGCGCATCTCGCGGCGACCGGGCGGCTGGAGGTCGGCGACCGCTTCGTGCACGAAAGCTATATCGGCAGCCGCTTCATCGGACGCGTCGAGGCGGAGACGAGGATCGGCGAGCAGCCGGCGATCGTGCCGTCGATCGAGGGCTCGGCGATCGCGACCGGGTTCAACACGATCTGGATCGATCGCGAGGATCCGTTCTGGAGCGGGTTTACGGTGGTGTGACCGGCCTGTCCGTCATTGCGAGCGCAGCGAAGCAATCGAGGGCCCGGCGCGTGACGCTCTGGATTGCTTCGCTGCGCTCGCAATGACGGCGGAGTAAACGACAAAAAGGGAGAGGCATTTGGCACGAGGATTGTTGGGGCCGCTGAAGCCGCTCGACGCGCGGGAAGCCGATCCGGAGCGCAAGCTGCGCAAGACATTGAGCTGGCCGCATCTGATCGCGCTGGGGATCGGCGCGATCGTCGGCACCGGCATCTACACGCTGACCGGCGTGGGCGCGGATCGCGCCGGGCCGGCGGTGATCCTGTCGTTCGCGATCGCCGGTGCGGTCTGTGCGTGCGCCGCGCTCGCCTATGCCGAAATGGCGACGCTGATCCCGACCGCGGGCAGCGCCTATACCTATACCTATTCCGTGATCGGCGAGAGCATCGCGTGGATCGTCGGGTGGAGCCTGATCCTCGAATATTCGCTGGCCTGCTCGACGGTGGCGGTCGGCTGGTCCGCCTATCTGGTCGGCTGGTTGCAGAGCGCGGGCGTGCATCTGCCCGCCGCATTGCTGTCGGGACCGCATGGCGGGGGGATCGTCAATTTGCCGGCGGTGCTGGTCGCGCTCGGGATCGCGGGGATGCTGGTCGCGGGCACCAGGGAGAGCGCGACGTTCAACATCGTGCTGGTCGCGATCAAGATGGTCGCGCTGGCGGTGTTCGTCGCGGTCGCGCTGCCGGCCTTTTCGGGAAGCAATTTCGAGCCGTTCATGCCTTATGGCTTCGGCAGTCATGTCGAGAATGGCGCGACGCGCGGGGTCATGGCGGCGGCGGCGATCGTCTTCTTCGCTTTCTACGGCTTCGACGCGGTCGCGACCTCGGCCGAGGAGGCGCGCAATCCGGGGCGCGACCTGACGATCGGGATCATCGGCTCGATGGCGGCGTGTACGCTGATCTACATGGGCGTCGCGGTCGCGGCGATCGGCGCGGTGAGCTATATCGACTTGGGCAAGTCGGCCGAGCCGCTCGCTTATGTGCTGCGCACGCTCCAGCATCCGTTCGCGGCCTGGGCGATCGGGCTGGCGGCGCTGATCGCGCTGCCCTCGGTGATCCTCGTGATGATGTACGGGCAGAGCCGGATCTTCTTCGTCATGTCGCGCGACGGGCTGTTGCCCCGCGCGCTGAGCCGCGTATCGGCACGCACCGGTTCGCCCGCGCTGGTGACGATGGTGACCGGCGTGTTCGTCGCCGCCGTGGCGGGGTTCTTCCGGCTCGACGAGATCGCCGAGCTGGCGAACGCGGGCACGCTGCTGGCGTTCATCGCGGTGGCGGCGTGCATGATGGTGCTGCGCAAGCGTGCGCCCGAGCTGAAGCGCGTGTTCCGCTGCCCGGCGCCGATGCTGGTCGGGACGCTGGCGATCCTCGGCTGCATCTATCTGCTGGTCAGCCTGCCGACGCACACGCTGGTGCGGTTCGCGCTATGGAACGTGCTCGGCGTGGTCTTCTATCTCGGCTACGGCCGCGCGCGCAGCCTGGTGCGGGCCGCGGCATGATCCGCTCGGCGATCGTCGTCGGCGATGGCGTGGTGGCGCTCAACGTCGCGCTCGCCTTGCAGAAGCGCGGGACGCAGGTGACGATCGTCGCCCCCGACGCGCCGTGGCGTGGCGCGTCATGGGGCAATGCCGGGCATATCGCGGTCGAGCAGGTCGAGCCGCTGGCCTCGCTGGCGACGATCGCGAGCGTGCCCCGGCGGCTGTTCTCGCGCGGCGGGGCGCTGGCGCTGCCGGCGCGGGCGGTGGGACGCTGGCTGCCGTTCACGCTGCGGCTGCTGCGCGCCAGTACGCCCGCGCGGTTCGCGCGCGGCAAAACGGCCTTGTCGGCGATGCTCGCCACCGCGATTCCGGCGTGGCAGCAGGTGCTGGCGGCGGCGGGCGCTTCCGAACTGCTGCGCGTCGACGGTCATTATGTCGTATGGGAGACGCCGGCCAGCGCGGCGCGCGGGCGCGCGGCATGGCTGGCGGCGGACACCGGCACTGCGACGGTGCGCAACGCCACCGGCGAGGAACTGGCGGAGCTGCGTGCGCTGACCGAGGTGCCAATCGCGGGAGCGATACGCTTCGCGGGCAGCGGCCAGATCACCGACACCGCGGCGCTCGGCGCGGCGCTGACCGGATGCTTTGCCGCCGGCGGCGGCGAGCGGGTCGTCGGGCGGGTGCGCGCGATCGCCGTCGAGGCGGCGCAAGCGACGGTGACGCTGGACGAAGGAAGCAGCCGGGCGGCAGACGTGGTCGTGATCGCCGCCGGTGCCGCCTCCGCGCCGCTGGTCGCGCCGCTGGGCTTGCGCGCGCCGCTGATCGCCGAGCGCGGCTATCATATCGAGGGCGATCCGGGCGACTGGCCCGCCGATCAGCCGCCGGTGGTGTTTGAGGACCGCGCGATGATCGTGACGCGCTTCGCCGGGCGGTTGCGCGCGGCTAGCATCGTCGAATTCGCCGCGGTCGAGACCCCCGCCGACCCGCGCAAATGGGCGCGGCTGCGCGCGCATGTCGCGGCGCTGGGCCTGCCGTTGCACGAGCCGGTCACGCCGTGGATGGGCGCGCGCCCGACGCTGCCCGACTATCTGCCCGCGATCGGCCGGCGTGGTGCGGTCGCCTATGCCTTCGGGCACCAGCACCTCGGGCTGACGCTGTCGGCGACGAGCGGCGAGGCGCTGGCGGCGTTGCTGCACGACGAAACGCCGGCCTATGATCTCGCGCCCTTCGATCTCGCGCGGTTCGGATAGCGATGGGCCGGCGCCTGTCGCGCCACCCCGCCATCAACCATGATTTTGTGTTGCAATGCGGGGCAGGCCGGCCGGAGCCATTGCGCGCGGCGTGACGCGCTGGTTAAGTGATTTACCGGTATATCTCTGCCGGTTGGGGCTTTTCATGACCGGCATCATCGTCCGCAATCTTTCCGAGCAACTCGTCGACCTTGTCCGCGACCGCATTCTCGCGGGCCAGGTCGAGGTTGATCGCGCGATCCGGCAGGATGCGCTCGCCGCCGAACTGGGGGTCAGCAAGATCCCGTTGCGCGAGGCGCTGACGCGGCTGGAGCAGGAAGGTCTGGTCCGCTCGCGCGCCAATCGCGGCTATTTCGTTCGCGAGCTGACGATCGCGGAGGCCGAGGAAGTCTACGCGCTGCGCCTCAAGCTGGAACCCGAGCTGGCGGCGCAGGCCGCGGCCAACGCCAGCGAGCAGGAACGCGCGGTGGCGATGCAGACGCTGGCGCAGCTCGACGAGGCGACCAACGCGCATGGCGACGGCGTCGGCGCGTTCAACCGCGCCTTCCACCTCGCGCTGCTGCGCCCGTCACGCCAGCCGATCACGACGACGATGCTGGAGCGGCTGCACGTGCTGGGCGAGCGTTACGTGCGCAAGCATCTCGAACCGCTTGGTCGCGACCAGCGCGCCAACGACGAACATGCGCAATTGCTGGAAAGCTGGCTGTCGCGCGACACCGCGGTGGTGCGCGAGCGCATGTATGCGCACATCGAGCAGACGGTGCTCGACCTGCGGCGTGAGTTTCGCACTGGTGCCGTTATCACCGATCTCGGCTGATGTGCGCCGGCTGGTGATTGACCTTTAGGCACGCTGCCCGTTCAAAGAGCAATACGGCTCCGTAACGACATGAAAAAGAGTCAGTTTTGCTGCATAGTTTCGTATAATATATTTGATGTACGCACCTGCCCCTGTATGATCGCGGTATCAAACAAGCGAGAAGAAGGGGGTAGACATGGTTGGAGCGAAGAGGTGGCTGGCGTCCGCCGCGATGGGCGCACTGGTGTTCGGCGGGGCGTTGCCGGCGGCGGCGCAGGTGGCAGCCGGTGGTCAGGCGTCGGCCGCGGCCGATCCGCAGGGTGATGTCGAAGGCGAGGGCGTGGTCGTGACCGGCACGCGACTCGCGCAGCCCGGCGTGATGAGCAACAGCCCGATCACCACGGTCGACGCGGGCGAGATCCGGCTGCAGGGTGCGACCAACGTCGAGAGCGTGCTCAACCGCCTGCCGCAGATCACGCCGGACGCGAACGAGAACGTTTCCAACGGATCAAACGGTACCGCCACGGTCAATCTGCGCAATCTCGGCGCCAACCGGAACCTGACGCTCGTCAACGGGCAGCGTCTGTTGCCGATCCAGGCGACCGATCTCAACTTCATCCCGGCGTTCATGGTCAAGCGCATCGACGTCGTCACCGGCGGCGCATCGGCGGTGTACGGATCGGACGCGGTGTCGGGCGTCATCAACTTCGTGCTGCGCGACGATCTGAACGGCGTGCTGGGCAATGTCCAATACGGTTTTTCGGCGCACCATAACGACAATGCCACCAACCGTGACCGCGTCGCGGGTGCGGGCTTCAGCCGCGCGCTCGACACGCCGGTCGACGGGCAGCGCTTCGACGCGAACATCGCGATGGGCGCGAATTTCGCCGACAATCGCGGCAACGTGACCGCCTATTTCGGCTATCGCGACGTCAAGCCGATCCTCCAGTCCAGCCGCGACGTCTCCGCCTGCGCGCTCGACCCGAACGACACGCGCACGGCGCTGGTGTGCGGTGGCTCGTCGAACAACGAATACGGCCGCTTCACGCCGCAGCGCGACGGCGCCGGCGACTTCAACAACACCAAGGACGGCCAGAAGACGTGGGTGCCGTATGACAACAGCTTCCGCTACAATTACGCGCCGCTGAACTATTTCCAGCGCAACGACACCCGGTTCACCGCCGGCGCGTTCGCGAAATACGAAGTGACCTCCGCCGTCGAGCTGTACGGCAGCTTCATGTTCATGGACGACCGCACCAATTCGCAGGTCGCGCCATCGGCGCTGTTCTATGGCTATGGCTATTCGGTGAATTGCGACAATCCGCTGATGAGCGCGCAACAGGCCAGCCTGCTCTGCGGCGCAAACGCGGGGACGAGCACGGTGCAGGACACGTACATCGGCTATCGCCCGGTGGCCGCACCCGCGCAGCCGCGGCGCGACGATCTGCGCCACACCGACTATCGCGTGACCGGCGGTGTGCGCGGCGAGATCGCCAAGGGCATTCGCTATGATGCGAACGCCTTGTTCTCGACGGTGATCTTCAACGAGACCTATCAGAACGACATCGATCCGGCGCGCGCCAACCGGGCGCTGAAGGTCGGCCTGGTCAACGGCGTTCCGACCTGCCAGTCGGTGATCGACAAGTCGGATCCGAGCTGCGTTCCGCTCAACGTCTTCCAGTACGGCGGACCGACCGCGGCGGCGCTCGGGTATATCTATGCGCCGACCAGCACCGAGGGACTGGACAAGGAGACGGTGCTGTCGGGCACGGTCACCTTCGACGGCGGTGAATATGGCGCGAAGCTGCCGTGGGCCGATACCGGCGTCGGCGTGGTGGTCGGCGTCGAGCATCGCCGCGAAAGCCTCGAGTTCAGGGCCGATGCGCTGGCGCTGGCCAAGGGCACCAAGGAAATTGCGGGCGCGTTCGACGTCACCGAAGGCTTCACCGAAATTCGCGTGCCGCTGGTCGAGAACCGCCCGTTCTTCGAGGAACTGTCGCTGACCGGCGGCTATCGCTTCTCCAAGTACAGCACCACCGGCAAGGGGATCTCGACCTACAAGGGCGAGATCGCCTGGGCGCCGACGCGCGACCTGCGGCTTCGCGGCGGCTACAATCGCGCGATCCGTGCGCCCAACATCTCCGAACTGTATTCGGCGCAATATCCGGGCAACGTCGGCACCCAGGATCCGTGCGCCGGCAAGACGCCGACCGCGACTGCCGCGCAATGCGCGCTCACCGGCGTGACGGCGGCGCAATATGGCCGCATCCCGGAATGCCCGAGCGAGCAGTGCACCGGCTTCTTCGGCGGCAATCCGGCGCTGAAGCCCGAGCAGGCGGATACCTATACCGCCGGCGCGGTGCTGACCCCGACTTTCATAAAGGGGCTGACGCTCTCGGTCGATTATTACAACATCAAGGTGAAGAACTACATCAACGCGATCCCGATGCAGTTGACGATCGATCAGTGCATCGGCACCGGCAATCCGTTCTTCTGCTCGCTGTTCAACCGTAACCCGCGCAACGGCGTGTTGTTCTCGGGTGATGCAAACACGGCGGGCTATGTCCTGTCGACGACGCAGAACACCGGGTCGCTGGCGACCAGCGGCATCGACTTCACCGCCGATTACACGTTCCGCACCGCAATCGGCGCGCTGAGCAGCAGCTTGGTCGGCACGTGGCTGCGCGATCTGAGCACCGAGCCGCTGCCGGGGCTGGCCTCCTACGATTGCAAGGGGCTGTTCGGTGGCACCTGCGGTCAGCCGAGCCCCGAGTGGCGGCATCAGGCGCGCTTCACCTGGACGTCGCCGGACGACAAGGGCTCGATCTCGCTCAACTGGCGCTACATCGGTCCGACGAAGGTGTCGTTCAACGACAAGGCGCAATTCCCGGGCAGCGCCACCTATGTCATCAACTCCCGCCTGCCGGTCGCCAATTACTTCGATCTCGCCGCGACCGCGAGCGTGACCAAGGCGCTGACGCTGCGCGCCGGCGTCAACAACCTGCTGGATCGTGACCCACCTGCGATCGCGCAGGGCGTTCTGGCGCTATTCGGCAATGGCAACACCTATCCCGGCGTGTACGACGTCGCCGGGCGCAGCTTCTTCGTCGGCCTGTCCGCCGAGTTCTGAGGAAGGCGAGGGGAAGGAACGGCCGGCGCGCGCTCGCGTCGGCCGTCGTCGTGGGAGAAAAGACGATGACGGGTCGGGTCGCACTTGCCGTGCTGGTGTCAACGCTGGCGGTCGCGCAGGCGACTGCCCAGGGCGCATCGCCGCCGACGCCGGCGCCTGCCGAGTGGGAGCGGCCCGAGGTGATCCGCACCGGCGCCGAGCCGATGCACGCGACCTTTGCCGGGTTCGAGAGCAAGGCGGCGGCGTTGCGCGACGATCCGGCGCGCTCGCGCTATCATCTGTCGCTCGACGGGCAATGGTCGTTCCATCACTCGCCGACCCCGGAGGCGCGACCGATTGGGTTTGAGAAGCCCGATTATGACGTCAGCAAATGGGGCAAGGTGGCGGTGCCCGGCATCCTGCAGGCCGAGGGACAGGGGACGCCGGTGTTTATCGGCGCGGGCTATCCGTTCCCGCGCAACCAGCCGTGGATCGATCACAAGCTGAACGAGGTCGGCTCTTACCGGCGCGAGGTGGTGGTGCCGGCGCAGTTCGCGGGGCGGCGGCTGTTGTTGACGGTCGGCGCGGCGGGCGCGGCTTACTATCTGTTCGTGAACGGTGAGCGGGTCGGCTATTCGGAGGATTCCAAGCTGCCCGCCGAATTCGACGTTACCAAGGCGATGCACCCGGGACGCAACACCGTCGCGATCGAACTCTATCGCTACGCCGACGGCAGCTATCTCGAAGATCAGGATTTCTGGCGGGTCAACGGCATCGAGCGCAGCGTGACGCTCTATGCCGCCCCCGCGACGCACCTGCGCGACCTCGACGTACGCGCGGGGCTGGCCAATGACTATCGCGACGGCACGCTCGCGCTGAACGTCGCGGTCGGCGGCGGGGCGGCGGCGGTGCGGGTGCGCGCGACCGTGCTGGATCGCGGGCGCGTGCTGTTCAAGCGCGAGGGCGCGCCGGACGCAGAGCGCAACGCGCGGCTGGAGGGGAGCATTCCGGCGGTGCGCGCGTGGAGCGCCGAGACACCGGAACTCTATACCCTGCTGGTCGAATTGCTCGATGCGAAGGGCAAGGTGGTCGAGGCGACCGCGCGGAAGATCGGTTTCCGCACCGTCGCGATCGAGGATGGCGAGGTGCGCGTCAACGGACGCCGGATCACGATCCGCGGGGTCAACCGCCACGAGCATGATCCGCATACCTTCCACGTCGTGTCGGACGCGACGCTGCGCCGCGATCTGGAATTGATGAAGGCGGCGAACGTCAACGCGCTGCGGCTGTCACACTATCCCAACGACCCACGCATCTACGATCTGGCCGACGAGATCGGCCTGTATGTGATGGACGAGGCCAATATCGAGAGCCACGGCTATCTGGCCGAGGCGCAGCAGAACGGCGATCCCGAACACACGCTGCTCGGCTACAAGCCCGAGTGGAAGGCCGCGCATCTCGATCGCGTCGAGCGGATGGTCGAGCGCGACAAGAACCATCCGTCGATCATCTTCTGGTCGCTGGGCAACGAGACCGGGATCGGCAGCAGCTTCGAGGCCGCGGCGAAATGGGTGAGGGCGCGCGACAACACGCGGCTGATCAATTTTCTCGGCTATAGCATGAGCGGGTGGCGGCACCCGACCAATGCCTATGTCGATATTTTCGCGCCGATGTACGACGACGTCGAGAAACTGGTCGATTATGCCGAGCGGCCCGAGTTCACCCAGCCGCTGATCCTGTGCGAATATGCGCATGCGATGGGCAACAGTCTCGGAAACTTCCAGGATTATTGGGACGTCATCCACGCGCACAAGAAATTGCAGGGCGGGTTCGTGTGGGACTGGGTGGATCAGACGATCATCCAGAAGGATGCGCAGGGCCGCGACTATTGGGCGCAGGGGCGTGACTTCGTGCCGGATGGCGACGAGAGCCCGGTCGGCGACGGCGTGATCCAGTCCGACCGGACGCCCGACCCGGAATATTATGAGCTGGCGAAGGTCTATGCGCCGATCCAGTTCGAGCGTGACGGCGCGGGCTATGTCGTGGTGAACCGCCACGACCATATCGATTTGTCGCGGTTCACGCTCGACTATGCGGTGCTGGAGGACGGGCGTGAGGTGGCGCGTGGTTCGGTGCCGATGCCGCAGGTCGCGCCGGGCGCGCGTGCGCCGCTGTCGCTGGCGCTGCCGACGGCACGCGATGGCGGGGCGGAGCGGATGCTGGTGCTGCGCGCGCGCGCGACCAGGGGGGCGATCCCGCTGGTCGAGGCGGGGCATGTCGTCGGCTATGAGCAATTCGCGCTGTCGGCGCCGCGTGTGCTCGCCGCGCCGGTCGGGAGCGTCGCGCCGGTCGATGGCGGCGACGCGTGGCGGCTGGCGGCGGGCGATGCGGTGCTGGAGATCGACAAGGCGACCGGGCTGGTGAAGCGCTATGCGCGCGGCGGGGCGACGTTATTGACCGGCGGCGCGCCCGATTTCTGGCGCGCACCTACGGATAACGACGTCGGCATCGGCGTGACCAAGACGCACAAGATGTGGGAGCAGTTCAGCAACAACCGGCGGCTCGACGCGCTGGCGGTCGATGGCGGCGCGATCGTCGTGACGCACGACATGGGCGTCGGATCGGTGAAGGTCACGACGCGCTGGACGATGGACACGAAGGGACAGGCGCGCGCGACGGTGCGCTTCGTGCCGATCCGCGACGACCTGCCCGACCCGCCGCGTGTGGGGGTGCAGTTCCACATGACGCCGACGCTCGACCGGCTGCACTGGTACGGGCGCGGGCCGTGGGAGAATTATGCCGATCGCAAGACCGCGGCGTTGGTCGGCGAATGGCGCGGCGCGTTGGCCGATCAGTACCACGATTACGCGCGACCGCAGGAATCGGGGACGAAGCAGGATGTGCGCTGGTTCGACGTGACCGGTGCGAATGGCGCGGGCGTGCGGGTCAGCGGCGACCGGCCGCTGGCGATCAACGCGCTGCCGTTCCCCTATGCCGATCTGATGGAGAAGCTGCCCGCCAAGGCGCATAGCAGCGAAATTCGCGCGCATGGCGATGGCACGTTGTTGATCGATGCCGCGCAGAGCGGGGTGGGGGGTGATACCGGGTGGAGCCTCGATGGGCGGCCGCACATGAAATATCGCGTGCCGCTCGCGCCGCTCGAATGGACCTACACGCTGGGGGCGGCGCAATGAGGCGCGCGTTGCTGACGCTCGCGCTGCTCGCCACCCCGGCGCTGGCGCAGACCGATCCGCGGGTCGCCCGGTCGATCGCGTTGCGCGACCAGTGGCAATGGCTCACGCGCGACATCGCCTTCCCGGCGGAATGGGATGCGGACGGGCGGCACTTCCATTATCGCAAGACCGTCGCGGGCGGGTTCGCGTTCGTCGATGTCGATGCCGCGACACGCGCCAAGACGGTCGCGTTCGACGCGGCGGCGGTGGCGAAGGGGCTCGGCAAGGCGCTGAGGAAGACGGTCGATCCGCGGCGGCTGCCGTTCGAGCATTTCGCGTTCGCGGGCGAGCGGCGCGCGATCGACTTTGCGATCGATTATGCGCCGTGGCGGTGCACGCTGACCGACTATGTCTGCGCGCCGGCCAGCGGCGAGGGGCCGCGGCCGCGTGGGTTCGGGGTGGTGCGTGACCTGAAAGTGCCCGCGCGTAATGTGCCGCACCGCTCGCCCGATGGCGCACGCGAGGCGCTGGTGATCGACGACAATCTCGTGCTGCGGGCGGCGGGCGGCGGCGCGGAGGCATGGCGGAGCCAGGACGGCAGCCCCGGCGACTTCTACGATCCCGAGACGATCAGCTGGTCGCCGGACGGCAAGTGGGTGGCGCTCTATCGCGTGCGGCCCGGTTACCGCCGGATCGTGACGCGCGTGGTGTCGTCGCCGAAGGGAGAGGTGCAGCCGGTGCTCGCCGAGCAGCTCTATCCCAAACCCGGCGATGCGATCGATCAGGAGCGGCCGGTGCTCTTCGAGGCGGAGACCGGGCGGCGTGTCGATGTGTCGAACGCGCTGTTTCCGAACCCGTGGCAGTTGGGCGCGATCAGCTGGCGCAAGGACGGACGCAGCTTTGCGTTTGATTATATGCAGCGCGGTTTCCAGCACGCGGGCGTCATCGCGGTCGATGCCGAGACCGGCGCGGCGCATGAAGCGGTGCGCGAGGATGCCAAGACCTTCATCTTCAACGAGCGGCGCTATGCGCATGATGTCGGCGATCAGGGCCGCGAGCTGATCTGGGCGTCTGAGCGCGATGGGTGGCGCCATCTGTACCTGATCGACGCCGCGACCGGGCGGGTGAAGCGGCAGATCACGCGCGGTAAATGGGTGGTGCGCGACATCGCGCACGTTGACGACGAGCAGCGGCGGATCTGGTTCTCGGCGAGCGGGGTGACGCCGGGCGAGGACCCGTATCACAAACACTGGTTCCGCGTTGACTTCGACGGCCGCAACCTCACCCGGCTGACCGATGGCAACGAGACGCACGAGGCGAGCTTCGCGCCGGACGGGCGGACGTTCGTCGACGTGCATTCGCGCACCGATGTGCCCGAGGTCGCGGACGTGCGCGACGCGGTGACGGGCACGGTGCTGGCGACGCTGGAGCGCGGCGACGTGCGCGCGCTGGCTGCCGCCGGCTATCGACCGCCCGAGCCGTTCGTGGCGAAGGGGCGTGACGGTGCGACCGACATTTACGGGCTGGTGGTGCGCCCGCGCGATTATGATCCGGCCAAACATTATGCGGTGATCGAGAACATTTACGCCGGGCCGCACGACAGCTTCGTGCCAAAGGGCTATTGGCCGTTCGGCGCTTTCTCCGGCGGCGACAAGGCGATGGGGATGCAGCAGATCGCCGATCTCGGCTTCATCGTCGTGATGATCGACGGGATGGGGACGGCGAACCGCTCGAAGGCGTTCCATGACGTCGCGTGGAAGAACCTCGCCGACAGCGGCTTTCCCGATCGCATCGCATGGATGAAGGCGCTGGCGGCGAAGGACGCGTCGGTCGATCTGTCGCGGGTCGGCATCTATGGCGGGTCGGCGGGTGGGCAGAGCACGCTCAACGCGCTCTTGTTCCACCCGGAATTCTACAAGGCCGGGGTGGCGTTCGCGGGATGTTTCGATAACCGCATGGACAAGATCGACTGGAATGAACAATGGCTCGGCTGGCCGGTCGACGCGAGCTATCTGGCGGCGTCGGGGGTGGTGCACGCCGACAAGTTGCAGGGCAAGTTGCTGCTGGTGGTCGGCGAGCAGGACTCGAACGTCGATCCGGCCTCGACGATGCAGGTGGTCGATGCGCTGGTGCGCGCCGACAAGGACTTCGAACTGCTGGTGGTGCCGAACGGCGAACATACCGTGGGGCGGTCGACCGGGCCGGTCGCTTACGGGCAGCGGCGGGAGTATGACTTCTTCCTGCGCGCGCTGGGTGGGGCGCGGTGATTGTCCGTCATTGCGAGCGTGGCGAAGCAATCCAGGGCGTCCTGATCCGGCTCTGGATTGCTTCGCTGCGCTCGCAATGACGACAGTTGGCGGCGCGCCTTCCATCATCGTCATCCCGGACTTGATCCGGGATCCCGCTTTACTTGGTCGGTCGAGAAAAAGAAGCGGGGCCCCGGGTCCAGCCCGGGGCGACGCTGAAGGTTAGCGGGGCGTGAGGGTCACGGTGGTTGCGCTCGGAGACAGCGCGATCGTGGTGAAGCCGCGCTCGGCCGTGCCCTTGCCGATCGCATAGGCCGCGCCGCCTGCCGGTGCCTCGACCGACAATTGCGCGACCGGCGTAGTCGGGGTCGCCGGGTCGAGCGTCAGTTCGATGCGATGCGTCGCCGGCACCCAGTGCGCCTTCGCGATCGTGCCTGCCGCCAGCGTGATCCATTGCCCGGCGGGCGCAACGAACAATCGCGTGCGCGCGCCGTCGTGGGGGACGATCTCGACCGCCGCACCGTCCTCGCGCACCGTGCCGCCGAAGCCGAGCCAGCCGAACGTCGCGTCCTTCACCAGATAGGTCGCGGCGGCATAGGCATGGCCGAAAAAGCCCATGCCGTAATCGCCGGTGTAGGCGTCCCAGCGCATCATGTCGGGTTCGGAGTGGAACGCCGCCGACGCGAAGCCCTCGCGGTCGATGTTGGTGATCCCGCCCATCAACCCGCCGTACGCGACGCGCAGCAGGTGGAGGTCGGCCGGATCGCGGCGATAGGCGTCGAACAGCGGCACCGCGTTGAGCGCCGAGCCGTAATGGTGGATCTGCCGCTCGATCCGCTTCACCTTGCCGCCGTACAGGAAGTCCCAATAGCGGCGCGCATTGCCGTTATAGCCCCAGTGCGGGATCGTAGGATCGTAGCCGAGGATCACCTCGCGCGTGACCGCCGCTTCCTTGGGGTGGTTGAAATAGCGCATCCACGCATAGACCTCCGGCTGGCCGGTCGAATCCCATGCCATCTCGCTGCCGAACGGGAAAGCGAGCGTGCGCCAGTGATCGGCGCGCGCCTTCATCAGCCCCTCGACCTCATCCGCCTGCGCGGTGAGCCCCTCGCGCTTCAGGTCGGCGAGGATCTCGAGGAAGATCTCGCCTTCCATCTGCCCGAACTGCGCATAATGCGGCGCGTCGCGCATCATCGCGACGGTCGTGCGGTACGCATGGTCGAGATAGAAGCGCCAGTCGTGGCGCGTCACCAATCCGGTGTGATGCCGCGCGAGCCGGTACAGCACCCAATGGCCGATCGCGACGTGCGGGTAATTGTACGAGCGGCCGAGATCGTCGGCCTGGTTCTTGTCCCACGACGCCCAGGTCGACCAGTCGATGCCCTTGTCATAGTAAGAGCCGAACGTCTTGGGATCGTAGTAGAACAGGCTCTTCTTCACGCCGCCGTCCGCGGACTGCAACTTGGGGAGCACGGTCTCGTCGACCATCCGCTCCAGCTTGGCGACTTCACCGGCATCGGGATTGTCGAGCTGCTTCATCGTCGCCGCGACCCAGGCGCCGCCGCCGCCCTCGTCGCTCATCCCCGCGATCCACACGCGTTGGTCCTGCGTGACGATGTGGTTCGCCTCGCGGTCGTAGGTGAGGATCGAGGGCGCGCGCTTGAACGGGTCGCCGGCGTCGTCGAACCATTGCCTGGTGGTGCTGAACCGGCCGAGATCGGCGGCGACCTGCGCCAGCGGCTTGGTGACGTAATAATGGACGCTCTGCACGCTGCCGTCGGCATAGGTGATCGCGACGCGTGCGCGGCCCCAGCCGGTGCCGGTGACGCGCCAGCGGTTCCAGCCTTGCGGCCCCGCCACCTTGGTCAGCGTGAGGGCATCGGCTGGCGTGACCTTGACGTCGCGCACCGGCTGCGACGCGCGGACGAACAGGTCGGCGGGGCTGTCGTTGGGGACGACATAGCCGGGGATGCCGACCGCGACCGGGCGGCGTTCGGCCTGCAAGGTCGCCTCAATCGCGCGGATCGATGGCGCGGCGACCAGCCGCACGCCGAACGTGCGCTTCTCACCGGGCGCGAGCGTGAAGCCGGTGGCGGGGTTCCACGGCTGGCCCTTGTCGGCCATCGCGCTGCTCGAGACCATCCAGTCGTAAAAGCCCTCGAACGTCTGCTGGCGCGGGGTGCGATCGGTGAAGACCGGCGGCGCGGACGTGCGGCGCGCATCGTCGAGGATGCGATATTGTTCGAGCGGGGTACGCCCGTCGGGCAGCACCAGCAGCGCCGGCCCCTTGCCGTTGAGGCGCGTCACCTGAAGATAGCCGGCGTCGCTGCCGATATAGGGATCGACGAAGCTTGCCTGCGCATGCGCCTGTTCGAGCGAGCGGTCGGTGATGATGTTGTCGAACACCATCGGCATTCCGAGCGCGCCGATCTGAACCGGGGTGGTGCCGCGGTTGGCGAGCGTGAAGCGGAGCACCGGCGCGCCCTTGTCGCGCAGCCACGTCCGTTCGACGGTGAGCGGGAAGCCGCCGCCCATTGTCGCGGTGATGTCGGCGCGCGCGATGACGTTGCCGGTGGCGGCAAGCGCGCGAACCGGTACGCGATGCTGCGCGGAGGAGAAGTCGCGCCATTCGCCGCCAGCGCTGCGCACGCGAAGGTGGAGATCGCCGATCTGGTTGAAGCCGTCGCCCTTGCGCGCCGTCGCCCTGCCGCTCGGAACGAAGTCGAACGCCGGCTCGGCGCGTGGCGACAGGGTGCGCAGCGTCTGACTGACGGGATCGAGCGTGAACGTCAGCGCTCCACCCATGTCACCGGACTTTCGCGCCGGCGCCGCATTGAGCAGCGCGCCACTCGCCAGCGCCGCCCCCGCGAGATAGAAAGCCAACCGTCGCATCGCTCACCCTTTTTCTTCGCGGTTCGATTGACTTCGCACCAACGTGCCGTATCGTATACCATATTCCGGGGAGATGGAAATGCTTGTTGGTCGTCGCGGGTTTCTGATGTCGTCGGCGACGCTGCCGATGCTCGCCGTTCCGGCGGCGGCGCAGGCGGGCGCGGGACTTCCCGCGACGGCCAAGGCGTTTCCGCTGTCGGCGGTCCGCCTGCGACCGTCGGACTATGCGCGCGCGGTGGAGGTGAACCGCGCCTATCTGCTACGGCTATCACCCGATCGGCTGCTGCACAATTACCATGAGTTCGCGGGATTGTCGCCCAAGGCCGAGGTTTATGGCGGCTGGGAGAGCGACACGATCGCCGGGCATACGCTCGGCCATTATCTGTCCGCGCTGGCGCTGATGCACGCGCAGACCGGCTGCGCCGACTGCGTCGAGCGCGCACACTATATCGTCGGCGAACTGGCGCGCTGTCAGGCGGCGCACGGCGATGGCTATGTCGCCGGCTTCTCGCGGAAGCGCAAGGACGGCACGGTCGTCAACGGCAAGGAGATCTTCCCCGAGATCATGCGCGGCGACATCCGCTCGGCCGGGTTCGATCTCAACGGTTGCTGGGTGCCCTATTACAATTGGCACAAGCTTTACACCGGGCTGTTCGACATCGTCGATCACATCGGCCCGAACGAGCAGGCGATGGCGATTGCGGTCGGGCTCGGCGGCTATATCGAGCGCGTCTTCGCCAGCCTGAACGACGAGCAGGTGCAGGTGATGCTGGCGTGCGAATATGGCGGGCTGAACGAGAGCTTCGCCGAACTGCACGCGCGCACCGGCGACGCGCGCTGGCTGCGGCTCGCCGAGCGCATCTACGACAAGCGCAACCTCGATCCGCTGACGCAGAAGCGCGACCAGCTCGCCAATTTCCACGCCAATACGCAGGTGCCCAAGCTGATCGGGCTGGCGCGGCTGCACGAGATCACCGGCAAGGCCGAACAGGCGACCGCGGCGCGCTTTTTCTGGGAGCAGGTGACGCGGCACCACAGCTACGTCATCGGCGGCAATGCCGACCGTGAATATTTCAGCGGTGCCGATACGATTGCTCAGCACATCACCGACCAGACGTGCGAAAGCTGCAACACCTACAATATGCTCAAGCTGACACGGCATCTGTTCGCGTGGCAGCCCGATGGCGCGCTGTTCGATTTCTACGAGCGCGCGCACCTCAACCATATCATGGCGCATCAGGAGCCGGTGAACGGCGGCTTCACCTATATGATGCCGCTGATGTCGGGGGCGAAGCGCGCCTATTCCGAGCGCGAGGGTGAGGAATTCTGGTGCTGCGTCGGCACCGGCATGGAGAGCCATTCCAAGCATGGCGAGAGCATCTTCTGGACCGGCGACGACACGCTGATCGTCAACCTCTACATCCCCGCCGACGCGACGTGGAAGGAACGCGACGCGGTGCTGGGGCTCGACACCGTCTATCCGTTCGACGGTTCGGCGACGCTCACCTTCACGAAGCTGGGCAAGGCGGGGCGCTTCCCGGTCGCGCTGCGCGTGCCGGGCTGGGCGAAGCGGCATGAGGTGCTGGTCAACGGCAAGCCCGCCGACGCAACGCAGGCCGGGGGCTATGCGATCGTGACGCGGCGCTGGAAAGCGGGCGACAGCGTAACGATCCGGCTGCCGCTCGACCTGCGCCTGGAGCCGACACCGGGCGACGAGCAGACGATCGCGGTGCTGCGCGGGCCGCTGGTGCTCGCCGCCGACCTCGGGCGCGCGGATGGCGAATGGGATCATCCCGAGCCGGCGATGGTCGGGCAGGATCTGCTCGCCGCGTTCCGCCCGGTCGACGAGGAGAGCGCGCAATATGCGACGGCCGGGCTGATCCGCCCTGCCGATCTCACGTTCGTGCCCTTCTATCGCCAGTACGACCGGCGGAGCGCAGTGTATTTCAAGCGCTTCACCGATGCGCAGTGGAAGGTGGAGGAAGCTGCGTTCCTCGCCGAACAGGCGCGGCAGAAGGATCTCGCGGCGCGCTCGGTCGACGTGATGCACCTCGGCGAGATGCAGCCGGAGCGCGACCACAATCTGACCTCCGAGATTTCCTATCCGCTCGCCTATCGTGGCCGCAACGGGCGGGACGCGCGGACCGGCGGCTTCTTCGAGTTCACGATGACGGTGAAACCGGGACCGCTGCTGCTGCAGGCGTCCTATTGGGGCGACGAGCGCAAGCGGACCTTCGACATTCTGGTCGACAACCAGCGCATCGCCACGCAGACGCTCGACGCGGACAAGCCGGGGTCGTTCTTCGACGTCGACTATCCGGTGCCCGAGGCGCTGACCAAGGGGAAGGCGAAGGTGAAGGTGCGCTTCGTGCCGCATGACAAGAACAGCGCCGGGCCGGTGTTCGGCGTGCGGCTGTTCACCGCCAGGCAGGAGCCGCGTGCATGAGCGACGTACAGGTCCGAATGACGCTGGACGCGGTGCGCGATTATGCGCGCGCCACGCTGACGCGCGTCGGGCTTGCACCGGCGCATGTCGCGGCGGTCGCCGAGACGATCGTCGCGGGCGAGCGCGACGGATGCGGGGCGCATGGCCTTTATCGCCTGCTGGTCGCGGCGCATTCGGTGGCGACCGGGGTGGTGGTGCCCGACGCGGCGCCGGTACTGGAACAGCGCGCGAGCGGGGTGGTGCGGGTCGACGGCAAGGGCGGCTTCGCGCAACTGGCGTTCGAGACCGGGCGGGCGGCACTGGTTGCGGCGGCGCGCGCCAATGGCATCGCGGCACTGGCGATCAACGATGTCGTGCATTTCGCGGCGCTGTGGCCCGAGGTCGAGGCGTTGGTCGAGGACGGGCTGGTCGCGCTGGCGGTGACGCCCAACCACGCGTGGGTCGCACCGGCCGGGGGCACGCAGCCGGTGTTCGGGACCAACCCGATCGCGTTCGGTTGGCCGCGCAAAGACAAGCCGCCGTTCGTGTTCGACTTCGCGACCAGCGCGGTGGCGCGTGGCGAGATCGAATTGCATCGTCGCGCGGGCAAACCGGTGCCGGCCGATTGGGGCCATGCCCCCGACGGCAGCGACACCAACGACGCCGCCGCGGTGCTGGCGGGCGCGATGCGGACGTTCGGCGGACACAAGGGGTCGGCGCTGGCGCTGATGGTCGAGCTGCTCGCCGGACCGCTGATCGGCGACCTGACCAGCGCGGAGTCGATTGCCTGGGATGCCGGGCGCAAGGGATCGCCGCTCGGGGGCGAGTTGATTATCGCGCTCGATGCGGCCGGGTTCCTCGGGGCGGCGGCGGCCGAACATCTCGCGCGCGCCGAGACGGTGTTCGCGGCGATCGAGGGGCAGGGCGCGCGCGTGCCGGGCGCCCGGCGGCATGCACTGCGCCCGGTCAGCACGCGCGACGGGGTGCTCGTCTCGCGCAAGCTGCTTGATGATATCGATGAAGTGACGAAGGAGAAGGCATGACGATCACGCTTGCGCTGACGCTGTTGCTGGCGGCGCCCACCGCGGTGCAGGCCGCCACCCCGCCCGCCGCGAATACGAGCGCGGCGCGCGCGGGCGACGCGTCGTTCCGCAAGTTGTCGGAAAGCGAATATGCGTGGCGCAAGACGCTCAACGGCCCCGACGAGGATGCCCCGGCGAGCCAGAATGCGACACTGCCCGATGTCGGGCCGGCGGCGCAGGCGGCGATGACGAAGCGCTGGACCGAAACGATGGCGGCGCTCGACCGGATCAATCCGGCGACGCTGTCGCCGAAGGCGCGCGACGATTACACCGTCTATCGCGGGCAGATCAGCGCGTTGCTTGCCGAGCAGCAATATCGCGAATTCGAGAAGCCGCTCAATGCCGACACCAGTTTCTGGATGAGCATCGGCGGCATGGCGCGCGAGAGCTATCGCGATGAGCCGGCGCTGCGCCGCTATCTGTCGCAGCTCGGCAGCCTGCCGCGTTATTACGACCAGCAGATCGTCAATATGCGCGCCGGGCTGAAGCGCGGTTTCACGCCGCCCAAGGTGACGCTCGACGGTCGCGACAAGGGCGTGGCCGAGATCGTCGCGGCGGGCGCGGGCGAGGATTCGCCGTTCTACGCACCGTTCAAGACGCTGCCCGCATCGATCCCCGCCGCAAAGCAGGCGGCGCTGCGTGCGGAGGCGAAGCGCGTGATCGCGACGGCGGTCGTGCCCGCGCACCAGAAGCTGCAGGCGTTCCTGCGCGACGAATATATCCCGAACGCGCGGGTATCGCTGGCAGCCTATGACCTGCCGGACGGGCGGGCCTATTATCAGTCGAAGATCCGCGAGTTCGTGACCCGCGATTTGACCCCCGAGCAGATCCACGCGATCGGGCTGGCGGAGGTCGCCAAGATCCGCGCGCGGATGCAGGGCGTGATGCGTGAGGTGAAGTGGCAAAAGGACCTGCCCGCGTTCCTCGATTACCTGCGCACCGATCCGCAATTCTATGCCAAGACGCCGCAGGATCTGCTCAACCGCGCGGCGTGGATCGCCAAGACGTTCGACGGCAAGGCGGGCACCTATTTCGGGCGGCTGCCGCGGATGCGCTTCGCAATCAAGCCGGTCGCGCCCGATATCGCGCCGTTCTACACCAGCGGGCGCGGCGGGCCGGGCATCTATCTGGTCAACACCTATGACCTGCCGTCGCGCGGGCTGTACTCGCTGCCGGCGCTGACGCTGCACGAAAGCGCGCCGGGCCATGCCTTCCAGATGCCGTTCGCGATGGAGTTGACCGACCTGCCGGCCTATCGCCGCGACGAATATATCTCGGCGTTCGGTGAGGGCTGGGCGCTATATTGCGAGGCGCTGGGCGAGGACATGGGGATGTACGAGACACCCTATGAGACGTTCGGGATGCTCTCCTACCAGATGTGGCGTGCGGCGCGGCTGGTGGTCGACACCGGCATCCATGCCAAGGGCTGGACGCGCGAACAGGCGCAGAACTACCTGCGCGACAATACCGCTTTGTCGAACCATGAGATCACCACCGAGGTCGATCGCTATATCGCGTGGCCGGGGCAGGCGTTGAGCTATTATATGGGCGAGCTGGCCTTCCTCGATGCCAAGGCGAAGGCGCAGAAGGCGCTGGGCGAGAAGTTCGACATCCGTGCCTTCCACGATGCGATGCTCAGCCTCGGGTCGGTGCCGCTGCCGATGATCGACCAGCGCGTCGACCGGTTCATCAGGGATGGGGGCAAGGGGCCATACCCGCTGCCGTAAACGCAGGCTTTTAAAACAAAACAATTTCACAATGGGTTGTGCTTGCTGTCCTTTCCGATCATCGTGCCGGCAACATAGCGGGAGAGGCACGAATGACGATCGACCGGCGAAGCTGGCTGGGCGGGGCGGCAGCGATGGCGGCGGGGCTGGGCGCGACGCCCGTGCCCGCCGCCGCGCGCACCCGTCGGCGCGGCGCGAACGACCGCGTCAACCTGGCGGTGATCGGCGCCGGCGGGATGGGGGCGTCGAACATGGCGAACCTGACCTCGCAGAACATCGTCGCGATGTGCGACGTCGATCTGGCGCATGTCGCCAAGTCTGTGTCCGACCCGAAGCGCGCCGCGCTCAAGGCCGCCTACGACAAGGCCGAGAAATATAGCGATTATCGGCGGATGCTCGACACCCGCACGGACCTCGACGCGGTGGTGATCGCCGCGCCCGATCATCATCATGCGGTGGCGGCGAAATGGGCGATGCAGCGCGGGCTGCACGTCTATGTGCAGAAGCCGCTGACCTATACGGTGCGCGAAGGGCGCGTGCTCGCCGGGCTGGCGCGCGACAATGCCAAACTGGTCACGCAGATGGGCAATCAAGGCCATTCGGGCGACGATGGGCGGCGCGCGGTCGAGATCCTGCGCGGGGGCGCGATCGGGCGCGTGCGCGAGGTGCAGGTGTGGACCAACCGCCCAATCTGGTCGCAGGGCGTCGCGCGACCCGATGCGGTGGCCGCGCCGGCCTCGCTCGACTGGGAGGCGTGGCGCGGCCCGGCGCCGGTCGACTGGGGCTACAACCCGATGTACGCGCATTTCAACTGGCGCGGCTGGGCGCCGTTCGGCACCGGTGCGCTGGGCGACATGGGCGCGCATCTGGTCGACTTTCCGGTCTGGGCGCTTGAACTCGGGCTGCCGACCCGCGTCGAGACGCGGCACAGCGTGTGGGGCAGCCCCAAGAACCCCGGCGACGGCAGCTATCCGCTGGCGACCGTCACCTATTTCGACTTCGGCAATGCCAAGGGCGGTCCGATCCGCATGACCTGGTACGATGGCGGGCTGATGCCGCCGACGCCGCTTGGGATGCCGGCGGGCGCGCGAATGGATCCCGGCGGGGGCGTGCTCTACATCGGCGATCAGGGCATGTTGATGCACGAGACCTATGGCGAGAAGCCGACGCTGATCGGCGACGGCGTCGCCGAGCGCGCGCAGGCGGTGGCGCAGACCTTGCCGCGCATCCAGGGCGGCATGGGCGGCCATGAGATGAACTGGATTCGCGCGATCCGCGGGCAGGAGGCGATCTCCAGCCCGTTCGCCACCGCGGTGCCGCTGACCGAGACGATGCTGCTGGGCGTCGTCGCGCTTAAGGCCGGGCAGCCAATCGACTATGACGGCGCTGCATCCCGCGTTACCAACGTCGCGGATGCGAACCGCTATCTGGATCGGGAGTATCGAAAGGGATGGGAGCTATGAAGGGTATCGTGCTGGGCGGCGGGCTGTTGCTCGCGGCTTCCGCCGGAGTCGCGCAGACGCCGCAGGGCGATCCGAAGGCGACCGAGCAATGGTCGCCCGCGGTGCCGGTGGTAACGCCCGGTACGTTCGCCGGCTGGAACGCACCGGCCGACGCAGTGGTGCTGTTCGACGGCAAGAACCTCGACCAATGGTCGGCGGTCAACACCGGCGGCGCGGCGGGCTGGAAGGTCGCGGACGGCGTGTTCACGGTCAAGAAGGGCACCGGCAACATCCAGACCAAGCAGTCCTTCGGCAGCTACCAGTTGCACCTCGAATATCGCATCCCGGCGAACATTACGGGCGAGGGGCAGGCGCGCGGCAACAGCGGGCTGTTCCTGGCGTCGACCGGCAAGGGCGACGACGGGTATGAGATGCAGATCATGGACAGCTACAATAACCCGACCTACGTCAACGGGCAGCTGGGCGCGATCTACAAGCAGACACCGCCGCTCGCCAATCCGGCGCGCAAGCCCGGCGAGTGGCAGACGGTCGACGTCACCTGGTCCGCGCCGCAGTTCGGTGCCGATGGCGCGGTGACGCGTCCGGCCTTTGTCACCGCCTATATCAACGGCGTGCTGACGCAGAACCATACCGAAGTGCGCGGCGGGACGGTGTATATCGGGAAGCCGAAGTACGTCGCGCACGGGCGCGCGCCGATCAAGCTGCAGGATCACGGCGATCCAAGCCAGCCGATCAGCTATCGCAATATCTGGATCCGCGGTCTGAAGGATTGAGCAAGCCGTCGTCCCGGACCCGATCCGAGGCGACGCTCCCTCCCGTCGACAGGGGAAAGAAGCGAAATTCCGGATCAAGTCCGGGATGACGGTGCGTGGTCATCGCACCTTGGGTGCCGGGCGGCTGAGGGAAGGCGAGCCGGCGAGGACGAAGCGCCATGGCACCTCGCTCGCACGCGTGATGCCGATCCTCGGGCCGGTGGCGATCGGTGGTTCGGCAGTGCGATCACGCCATGCGAACGGCGCGCGGTCCAGCGGAGCGTTGTTCAGCGACAGATCGACGCCGAGCGCCTTGCACAGCCGCCCGGGACCGGCGCAGAGCAGCGCCTCGGCCTGTGTCGTCGTGCGGCGCATCCGCATCATCTCGACGCCATCGGTCGGCACCAGCGCGCGGATCAGCACCGCCGCTCCGTTTCCGCAGGTGACGTTGAGGCAATGGTGCAGCCCGTAGATGCGATAGACATAGGCAGCGGCGGCGGGACCGAACATCGCCGCGTTGCGCACGCCGGGGCCGGAAAAGCTGTGCGAGGCGGGATCATTGGCGTCATAGGCTTCGGTCTCGACGATCGTGCCGCCGACCCCGTCGACCGTCATCGTCACGCCGATCAGCGCGCGTGCCACGGTCACGACGTCGCGGGCGAAGAAGGCGCGGTTCATTTGGTCGATATGGTGGCTCGCGACGGCGTGTGAACCGCCGCGCGGCGTTGTCGTGGGCGCGCCGAGCGGTTAGGTGTCAGGGCCATGTCGAATGTGTTGCGTATCGCGATATCGGGGCTGGCGCTGTTCGCCGCCACACCGATGGCCGCCGCCCCCCGCGCTCCGGTCTCCGAGATCGTCATCGATGCGGGCACTGGGCAGGTGCTGGAAGAGGACAATGCCGATCGCGAGCGGCCGCCCGCGTCGCTCGCCAAGATGATGACGCTGCTGCTCGCGTTCGAGGCGCTCGACGCCGGTACGCTGAAGCCGGGCACGCTGGTGACGATGAGCGCGGCGGCCGCGCGGCAGCAGCCGTCCAAGCTGGGGCTGCGACCCGGGCGGACGATCCGCGTCGATGCGGCGCTGCGCGCGGTGGCGGTGATCTCCGCCAACGACATCGCCGTCGCCGTCGGCGAACGGCTGGCCGGGAGCGAGCGCGCGTTCGTGACGCGGATGAACGCGCGCGCGGCCGAGATCGGCATGACGCGCACCCGGTTCGGCAATGCCACCGGGCTTTCGCCGAGCGCCGGGCGCAGCACCGCGCGCGACATGGCGACGCTGGCGCGGCACCTGATCCGCGCCGAAGCGAAGCATTACGGGCTGTTCAAGACGCGCTCGATCACCTGGGAGCGGCGCGTGCGCCCCAACCACAACAAGTTGCTCGGCAAGGTCGAGGGGCTGGACGGGCTCAAGACCGGCTACACCGTGGAGGCCGGGTTCAATCTCGCAGCCTCGGCGCGGCGCGGGAGCAAGCGGATGATCGTGGTGGTGATGGGCGCGCCGACCAGCGCCGAGCGCGACCTGCTGGTCGCCAACCTGATGGAGGCCGGCTTCACCGAGCCGCGGCTGCGCCGGCCGCGGCGATGAGCTCAGTCGAGCAGCGCGGCGATCCGGTCGAGGAAGGTCGCGATCCGATCGGGCTTGGTCACGAAGACATCGGCGCCGGCGTCGAGGCAGGCGCGGCGATCGCTGGCGCTGTCGAGCACGGTCAGCGCCATTACCGGGATCGCGCGGGTGCGCGTGTCGGTCTTGAGCGCTTCGATCACGTCTAGCCCGCTGACGTTGGGCAGGCGGATGTCGACGATGATCGCGGCGGGGCGTACTTCCTCGGCGGCCTTCTGTACGGTGCGTTCATCGTCGAGGACGTGCGGATCATAGCCGCCGATCCGTAACCATGAGGAATAGAGTTTGCGGTGGCTGGCCGTATCCTCGACCAGCATGATGCGTTTTCGTTGCTGCACCCATTCCCCCGACCGTCACGCGCCAATGCGGCGCGCGCCATTACGGGCGCTTAGCTGCCCGCCCCCGCCCGACATCGCAAGCCGGAAAGCGCGGCGGCGTCAATTCGGCCGCTCGACGATCCGTTCCGCCTCGCGCGCCAGCGCGCCGAGCTCGTAAAGATCGGGCATCTGGTTGCGCGGCGCGTGATCGATCACGCACAGGGCGCCGAGCGGATAGCCGGCGCGATCGACCAGCGGGATGCCGACATAGAAGCGGACGGCGGGCGAGCCGGTGACGAACGGATTGGTCGCGAAGCGCGGGTCCTGCGCGGCGTCGGGCACGATCATCGCCTCGCCCGGGCGGTGTATCGCCAGCGCGCAGAACGACAGCGCGCGCGGCACCTCGTCCGCGACCGCACCGCGCTTGGCGATCATCCATTGCCGGGCGCGGTCGACGACCGAGATCGCGCCAATCGGAGTGCCGGCGATGTCGGCTGCGCGTTCGGCGATCCGCTGCAAGCGCTCGTCCCAACGTTTGGACGGCAGATCGAGCCGGTCCACCGCAGCCTGCCGCGCGGTCTCATCGGTGCCGATCATTGAGCCTGCCATGAACATTCACAAGCATCCCGTTGTTTCCACATCGTTTTCCCTGATCGGTGGCGCGTGAGTCAAGCAATGGCGGCCCCGGTGGCTGCCAATTACCCGTACATTGAACGTTAAGACAGCGTTTCGCGCTAATCCAGGTTACCGGGTCGCGGATTGATATCGCTCATAAAGCAGTAAGACTCTCTCGTGTACGTCAGGCAGCCCCGGAGGTTGTGTGCTACCGACATCCATATCGACCCGAGTCGCCGTTGCGTTCGGCGCCGTCCTCGTCCTGCTGCTGGCGTCGCTCGTCGGCGGGCTGATGCTTGGTCGTACGATCATCGCCGAGAATGCGACGTTGCGGCAGCTGACCGTGTTGTTGCGGGCGGAGGAGCGACAGGATCAGTTGCAGCGTCGCCTGCGGCTGCGCGTCGGTGAGGTGACGCGGCTGGCAGAGCAGCGGCGCGAGATCTCGCCCGCGCGCTGGGCGGCGGTCGGCGCGGCGCTGGGCGATTTCCATCGCGGCAGTGCGCATGTGCTGCCGCGCCTGCCGGTCCCCGACGATCTTCGCGCGCCGGTCGCGACGAGCCGGGCGGCGGAGGCGCGCTTCGCCTCGGTCAGCCTCGACCTGCTGCACGACGCCCATCGCACGCCCGACCGGATCGCCCGCCGGATGCCTGCGTTCCTCGCGGAGTTGCGGACGCTCGAACGGTCGCGATCGGGGCTGCGCGGCGCGCTGGTCGAGCGGGTCGACGCCGGGCTGACGCGCAATGCGCACGCGCTGGTCAGCAACCTCCACTTCCGGCTGGCCGGCGCGGGGGTCGTGCTGCTCATGTTGCTGGGGTGCATGGCGTGGCTGCGGCGGCGGGTGATTCGCCCGATCGTCGCCATCGCCGAGCGCGTGCGGCAACTGAGCGGCGGTGACGAGACCGCGCTCGACGTGCCGGGCGCTGCGCGGCGCGACGAGGTGGGCGATCTCGCACGCGGAATCGCCGAATATCGCGGCGCGGTCGAGGAGCGGCGGCGTGCCGAACGCCGCGTCGAGTTCCTTGCGCACCATGACATGCTCACCGGCCTGCCCAACCGGCTGTTGTTCGAGGAGCGGCTGGCGCAGGAGCTGCTGCGCGCGCCGCGTACCGGCGAACGCGTGGCGGTATTCGCGATCGACCTCGACGAGTTCAAGTCGATCAACGACCGGTTCGGCCATGCCGGCGGCGACGAGGCGCTGCGCGCCGCGGCGCAATTGCTGAGCGCGTGCGTCCGCGCCAGCGACATGGTCGCGCGTCTGGGCGGCGACGAGTTCGCGATCGTGCAGGTGAGCGCCGATCAGCCCGCCACCGCCGAGATGCTCGTACAGCGCATCCTGCGCGCGTGCGAGGCGACCGCCGGCGACACGGTGCCGGTGCAGATGAGCATCGGCGTCGCGCTGTCGGGCGTCGAGCAGGCCGGCGAGGAGCTATACAATCTCGCCGACATGGCGATGTACCGCGCCAAGGCGGAAGGGCGGCACACCGCGCGGTTCTTCGACGACCAGTTCAAGGAGGAGGTGCGGCTGCGCTGGCGGCTGTCGCGCGATCTGGAGGGCGCGGCGGAGCGCGGCGAATTGTACCTCGCTTTCCAGCCGATCGCCGATGCCGACACGCTGGAGGTGATCGGGCAGGAGGCGCTGTTGCGCTGGGCGCATCCCGAGCTGGGTGATATTCGTCCCGATCGCTTCATCCCGCTGGCCGAGGCGAGCGGGCGCATCGATTCGATCGGGCTGTGGATGGCGGACCAGGCGCTGGCCGCGGCGAGCCGCTGGCCCGATCACATGACGCTGGCGCTGAACCTGTCGGCGATCCAGTTCCGCCAGCCGACGCTGGCGCATGAATTGCTGGCGCTGGCGCGGCGGCACCGCGTCGCGCCGACGCGACTGGAATTCGAGGTCACCGAGAGCGCGACCCTGCTCGACAAGCGGCGGCAGCCGGTGCTGACGGTGCTGCGCACCTTGCAGCATCACGGCGCGGCGATCGTCATGGACGATTTCGGCACCGGCTATTCCTCGCTCGGCAACCTGCGCGAGTTTCGCTTCGACAAGCTGAAGGTCGACCGCAGCTTCGTCGCGACGATGCTCGACCATGCGCCATCCGGCTCGATCGTGCGCAGCATCGCGGCGCTGGGCGCGAGCCTCGGCATCCCGATCGTCGCCGAGGGCGTCGAGGAGGTCGCGCAGCTGGCGCGGTTGCGGGAATGGGACATCCCGCAGGTGCAGGGCTTTCTGATCGGCCGCCCGTCGCGCGAGGCGATCCACTGCGCCGATCCGGCCGCCACGCTGAGCGCGCGTCCGGTCGCGCCGCAGTGGGTCGCGCGTTCCTGACCAGCCTCGCGGTTGCCGGCAGGCCCGCGCGGCGCGATCGTGCCGGTTGACCCGAGCTTCGGCGGGACGCTACCGATCATCCGCGCGTCGCGTTCTGGCGGCCGTCGCTTGACACTTGCTCGGCAGCGGTGTTGTTAGCGCTATCAGGTCAAGAAGGTGGAGGGGATGATGGCGCAGCTTCACGACGCGATCGCGTCGGGCTTGCCGCAGGACTGGCGTTCGGGACGGTTTGTGGGGCGTGCCGCGACGCCGGCCGGTCCGATCCCGCTGCTCGTCATTGGCGGTGAGGCATTTGATATGTCGACGGTCGCGCCGACGGTGTCGATGCTGGTCGAGGCCGGCGATCTGTCGGGAGCGGGCGGACGGTCGCTCGGCGCGCTCGACGAGGCCGGGCTCGAACTGCTCAGCCCGATCGACCTGCAATGCGTCAAGGCGTGCGGCGTGACGTTCGCGGTATCGGCGCTCGAGCGGGTCATCGAGGAGCGCGCGCGCGGCGACTGGTCGGCGGCGGCGGCGATCCGAGGACGGCTGGAAACGCGGATGGGCGGGTCGATCCGCTCGGTCGTGCCCGGCACGCCGGAAGCCGCCGAGCTGAAGCGTGCGCTGATCGAGGACGGACTTTGGTCGCAATATCTTGAGGTTGCGATCGGACCCGATGCCGAGGTCTTCACCAAGGCACCGGTGCTGGCGACGGTCGGGGCGGGGGCGGAGATCGGGATCCGGTCCGATTCGAGCTGGAACAATCCCGAGCCCGAGGTCGCGCTGCTGGTCAACAGCCGCGGCGAGGCGGTCGGCGCGACGCTGGGCAACGACGTGAACCTGCGCGATTTCGAGGGGCGCTCGGCGCTGCTGCTCGGAAAGGCCAAGGATAACAACGCATCCTGCTCGCTCGGGCCGCTGGTGCGGTTGTTCGACGAAAATTACACCATCGACGACGTGCGGCACGCCGAAGTGCGGCTGAACATTCACGGCGAGGACGGCTACGATCTCGACGGGGTCAGCAACATGGCCGAGATTAGCCGCGATCCGCTCGATCTGGTGCGCCAGACTCTTTCGGAACACCAGTATCCGGACGGCTTCGTGCTGTTCCTGGGCACGTTGTTCGCGCCGGTGCAGGATCGCGACGAGCCGGGGCGCGGCTTCACGCACAAGGTCGGCGACGTTGTCACGATCGAAAGCGCGAAGCTCGGCCGGCTCACCAATCGCGTCGTGACGTCGAAGGACGCCGCGCCGTGGACCGACGGGATCGGCGCGCTGTTCCGCAACCTCGCGCAACGCGGCCTGCTAGAGGCGGGCAAGTGAGCGCTGGCGCAAGCTATCCGTCGCTGGCGGGCAAGCGGGTCCTGATCACCGGCGGCGCGACCGGGATCGGGGCGGGGCTGGTCGAGGCGTTCGCCGCGCAGGGCTCGCACGTCGCGTTCGTCGATGTCGCGGAAGAGGCCGGGCGGGCGCTTGCCGAAAAGCTGGGCGAGCAGACGCATTTCCGGCGTTGCGACCTGACCGATGTCGCGGCCTTGCCGGACACGATCGGGGCACTGGTCGAGAAGCTCGGCGGGCTCGACGTGCTCGTCAACAATGCCGCCAACGACGATCGCCACACGATCGCCGAGGTGACGCCGGCCTATTGGGACGACCGGATGGCGGTCAACCTGCGCCATCTGTTCTTCGCCGCGCAGGCGGCGGTGCCGCACCTGAAGGCGGCGGGGGGCGGCGCGATCGTCAATTTCGGGTCGATCAGCTGGCACCTCGGGCTGCCCGAGCTGGTACTCTACCAGACCGCCAAGGCCGCGATCGAGGGGATGACGCGCAGCATGGCGCGCGATCTGGGCCGCGACAATATCCGCGTCACCACGATCGTGCCCGGCAACGTCCAGACCCCGCGGCAGGAGAAATGGTACACGCCCGAAGGCGAGGCGGAGATCGTCGCGGCGCAATGCCTCGACGGGCGCATCCAGCCCGCCGATGTCGCGGCGCTGGCGCTGTTCCTCGCCTCCGACGACGCGCGGATGTGCACGGGCCACGAATATTTCGTCGATGCGGGCTGGCGCTGAACCGACCGGCGGCACGGACAAGAAACAAAACACGGATGGGAGCGGGACTGGGATGGCGATGGTGATGATGGAGCCGGGCGGACCGGCGGATCGCGACGCCGCGATGGGGCAGGTGAACATGGGCTTCATCGCCGCGATCGTCGCGGTGGCGACGATCGGCGGCTTCATGTTCGGCTATGATTCGGGCGTCATCAACGGGACGCAGAAGGGGCTGGAAAGCGCCTTCGACCTCGGCAAGCTGGGGATCGGCGTCAACGTCGGCGCGATCCTGATCGGCTCGTCGATCGGTGCGTTCGGGGCCGGGCGGCTCGCCGACCGGATCGGGCGGCGCGGCGTGATGATGGGCTCGGCGTTCCTGTTCCTCGTCAGCGCGCTGGTCGCGGGGGCGGCCTCGTCGTCGTTCATCTTCATCCTCGCGCGCATCGTCGGCGGGCTGGGCGTCGGCGCGGCGAGCGTCATCTCGCCGGTGTATATCTCCGAGGTGACCCCGGCGGCGATCCGCGGACGTCTGTCCAGCCTGCAGCAGGTGATGATCATCACCGGGCTGACCGGCGCGTTCGTCGCGAATTTCGCGCTGGCGCGCTATGCCGGCGGCTCGACCGCGAGCTTCTGGTTCGGCTTCACCGCGTGGCGGTGGATGTTCTGGCTCCAGGCGATCCCGGCGCTGGTCTATCTGCTCGCGCTGCTCGTGATCCCGGAAAGCCCGCGCTATCTGGTCGCGCGCGGGCGTGACGACGAGGCGCACAAGGTGCTGACGCGGCTGTTCGGCACCGCCGAGGCCGATCGCAAGGTCGGCGAGATCCGCGGCAGCCTCGCCGCCGATCATCACCGTCCGAAGCTGTCGGACCTGAAGGATCGCACCAGCGGCAAGATCCGCCCAATCGTCTGGGCCGGGATCGGGCTGGCGGTGTTCCAACAGCTCGTCGGGATCAACGTCGTCTTCTATTATGGCGCGACCTTGTGGGAGGCGGTCGGCTTCTCCGAGGATTATGCGTTGCAGACCAACATCCTGTCGGGTGTGCTGTCGATCGCGGCGTGCGTGTTCACGATCTTCACCGTCGACCGGATCGGGCGCAAGCCGCTGCTGCTGATCGGATCGGCGGGCATGGCGGTGACGCTGGCGGTGGTCGCCTGGGCGTTCTCGACAGCGGTGACCGATGCCGCGGGTGCGGTGAGCCTGCCGGGCAACAACGGCGTGATCGCGCTGGTCGCGGCGAACCTGTACGTGATCTTCTTCAACGCCAGCTGGGGCCCGGTGATGTGGGTGATGCTGGGCGAGATGTTCCCGAACCAGATCCGCGGATCGGGGCTGGCGGTCGCGGGCTTCGCACAGTGGATCGCCAATGCGGCGATCTCGGTGAGCTTCCCGGCGCTGGCGGTGTCGCCGGGGCTGGCGGTGACCTACACCGGCTATGCGGTGTTCGCGGCGATCTCGTTCTTCTTCGTGCGCAAGATGGTGCACGAGACGCGCGGGCGCGAACTGGAAGACATGCAGGGGTGAGGTTGCGCTTCCTGCGGTGAGAAGGGGGCGGTCGCTGCGGTGGCCGCCCTCTTTTTTTTGGTGGAGGGCACGCCGTCATCGCGAGCGCAGCGAAGCAATCCAGAGCCGGACCAGGACGCCCTGGACTGCTTCGCTACGCTCGCAATGACGGAAGAAGGGTAACACTCGCCGCTGCCAAGAAGAAGCGGGGCCCCGGATCAAGTCCGGGGCGACGCGCGGTAGGTCACTGCGCCTTGGTCAGCACCGCCTCGATCTCGGCGCCCTTGGCGGCCTTGAGCGCGACGCACTGGTTGATCGCGTCGAGCGTCTGGCCGAGTTCCAGTGCGCCGCCGCCGAGGATCGCCAGCTTGGGGCGGAACAGCGCCTCGACCGCCGCGGCCTTGTCGGCGCTGCAATAGCCCGCAAAGGACAATGGCAGCCGCGGGCGGCTGAAGGCCGGGATGGTCCCGGCGATCGCTTCGAAATTCTGCTGTAGCCGTGCGAACACCGCGTCGCGCCCGATCGGGCGGGTGGGCAAGGTGCGCAGCATCGACACCCGCTCGCTCGATTGCAGCGCCTGATCCTCGGTCAATGCGAGCGCGCGCGTCACCGCTGCCGGGGTATCGGCCGCGCCGAGCGCGCGCACCGCCTGCTGGCGGAACAGCGGATCGGTGCTGGCGAGCAGCGCGGTGCGGAGCTGGTCCATGAACGGCACGCCGAGATCCTGCACCGCCGCGACGAACGCGACCGCGCGGTAGCTGGGGTCGAGCGCCTGTGCGTTGCCGGCCAACGATGCCTGTGCGGCGGTGGTGAGTTGGCGGCGCACCTCCGCATCCTTGGCGACGAAGGCGGCATAGGAAACGAGCGACTGGCGCAACTGGCTTTGCCCGGTCTCCTCGCCGGCATAAGCACCGGTGGTGAGCTTGAGCGCGCCGAGGCTGCGCAGCCGTGGCAGCGAGAGATCGGCAGCGAGGCGGCGCAGCCCGGCGTCGGCGGCGGGGGTGAGCCCGAAGCGTTCGACGCCGTCGATCGCCGAGGGCAGCAGCAGGGTCGCGGAGCGTTCGCGATGGTCGGCGAGGATCCGCGCGCTCGACACCACGCGCGCGAAGCTGGCGTTGCCGGCGGTGAAGTCCGACCACAGGCTGTCGGCCGCCGCCATTGCCTCACGCGCCGGGAGCGCGGCGGCGCCGGCCATCAGCGTCTGCCATCCGGCATCGTCGAGGCTGTAGCGCCAATAGCCGGCGCCATCGGCATTGGGGACCGCCAGCCCGCTACCCTTGAGCGCGAGCGTGCCGGTCGCGCCGGTCAGGAGGGTGCAACTGCGCACCTCGCCCTGCCGCGCGCAGATCGGCACGTTCCACGTCTGCGGCGCGACCGCGGCGACGCCGATCGGGCGGTAGCGTGCCTGCGTGACGCGCCAGCCGGTGCCGTCCTGACGGATGCTGATGACGGGCACGCCGGTCTGTTCGACGAAGCTGCGGAAGACGGGCACGATCCCGGCGTCGCCCGAGCCCTTGGCCATCGAGGCGAAGAAGTCGTTGGCGTCGGCATTGCCGTAGCGGAAGCGGTTGAGGTGATATTGCACGCCGCGGCGGAAGCGGTCGGGGCCGAGATAGCGCTCGACCATCGTCAGCACCTGCCCGCCCTTCTGGTAAGTGATCGAGTCGAAGGCGCTGGAGACCTCGTCGCTGCGCTTGATCTCCTGGCGGATCGGGCGGCCGACCGACTGGCTGTCGGTATCCATCGCGGCGAGCGCCTCGGCGAGCTGACCGACCTCGGTGCCCAGGCCCGGTTGCCACAACTCACCCACGCGGTTGCCGGCCCATTCGGCGAAGCTCTCGTTGAGCCAGATGTCGGTCCACCAGGTCGGCGTGACGAGATCGCCGAACCATTGGTGCGCCAGCTCGTGCGCGACCACCATGCCGAAGTCGCTGCGCTGCCGCGCGGGCGCGTCGGGTGACAACAGCAGCAACGTGTCATTGTAGGTGACGAGCCCGGCATTCTCCATCGCGCCGCTCATCACCGGCGAGGCGATCTGGTCGAGCTTCTCGAACGGATAGGGGATGCCGAAATAATCCTCGTGGAGCGCGAGGATCTTCGGGCCCTCGCTGGCGGCGAGTTGCAGCCGCGCGGCCTGCCCCTTGGTGGCGATCGCGCTATAGGGGAGCGCGGTCTTGCGTACGGCATTGGCGGGGGCGTTGCCGGGGACGACGTCGAACGCGCCGACCGCGAGCGCGACCAGATAGGTCGGCAGCGGCTTCGACGCGGCGAATTTGTGGACGGTCAGCCCGCCGCCGGCAGTGCCGTGCGCGATCTCGGGGGTGTTGGCGAAGACTTTCTGCGCGGTCGGCGCGGTGATCGTCAGCGTGAACGGAGTCTTGAAGCCCGGCTCGTCGAACGACGGGAACATGCGGCGCGCGTCGATCGGTTCGAACTGCGTCCAGGCGTACCAGTCGTCGCCGACCTTGGCGCGGTACAGCCCCTCGCTGCCGGTCATGAACGGGGCGTCATAGTCGAAGGTGAGCGTGACGCGGCCGGCGGGCAGCGCGCCGTCGAAGTCGAGCCGCGCGACGCCCGAGGCATCGACCTGCGTGTAGCGCGCGGTCAGCGTGCGCTGGCCGGCGGTGGCGATGACACGGGCGACGTTGAGGTCGTTGCCGTGCAGGTACAGCGAGCGGGTGGCGCGCGCGACCTGCGTGTCGATCTCGGTATGCCCGGTGAAGCGCGGCTGCGTCGGGTCGATGGTCAGCGCGAGGCGATAGGCGGTCGGGCGCGCGGCGTCGGTCAGGCGGCCGAGCGGCACCTCCGGCGTCTGGGCGGCGGCGGGCACGGTGAACAGCAGCGCCGCGGAGGCGAGCAGCAAGGTCTTCATCGGATCAATCCCCTTCTCGGGCGCGATCGTAACAGCCGCGACGACCGGAGGGTAGCGGGATGCTACAGGTGCGTGCGGACCGCCCACAATTCGGGGAAGAGTTCGACCTCCAGCATCCGGCGGAGATAGGAGACACCCGCGGTGCCGCCGGTGCCGCGCTTGAGCCCGATCACGCGCTCGACGGTGGTGACGTGGTTGAAGCGCCAGCGGCGGAAGTAATCCTCGAGATCGACCAGCTTTTCCGCAAGCTCGTAGAGCGGCCAGTGCGCCTGCGGGTCGCGGTAGACGGTCGCCCAGGCGGCGGTGATCGCGTCATCGGGCGCGTGCGGCGTGCGCCAGTCGCGCAGCGGGTCGGCGAGGAGGCCGGCGGCGTGGAGACGGGTCAGCGCGGCGTCGTAGATGCTCGGCGCGGCGAGGATCGCCTCCAGCCGCGCGAGCGTCGCCGGGCGGTGGCGGTGCGGGCCGAGCGTGGCGGCGGTGCGGTTGCCGCACAGATATTCGATCGCGCGATATTGCCACGACTGGAAGCCCGACGACTGGCCGAGCGCGTCGCGGAAGGTGGTGTAATCGCTGGGCGTCATCGTGCGCAGCACGTCCCATGCGCCGTTGAGCTGTTCGAGGATCCGCGACACGCGCGCCAGCAGCTTGAACGCCTGCGGCAGCGCGCCGGACAGGATCGCGTCGCGCGCGCTTTCCAGTTCGTGGACCGCCAGCTTCATCCACAATTCGCTGGTCTGGTGCTGGATGATGAACAGGAGTTCGTCGTGCGCGTCGCTGCGTGGGTGCTGGGCGTCGAGCACGCGATCGAGCGCGAGGTAATCGCCGTATCCCATGCGGTCGGCGAAGTTGAGTTCGGCGTCGTGATGGGTGTCGGTCATGTCACGTTCGCGCGCTGGTGGAAGTGCGGTTGGTCCCATTCGCCGGTGGCGAGGATGTCGGCGAGGATCGCCGCGGCCTGCGCGACCTCGTCCTCGGTCAGGTACAAGGGCGTAAAGCCGAAGCGCAGCACGTCGGGGGCACGGACGTCGCCGATCACGCCGCGCGCGATCAGCGCCTGCATCACCGCATAAGCGTGCGGGTGCGTGAAGCTGACCTGACTGCCGCGCGCGTGCGGATCGCGCGGCGAGGCGAGCGTGACCTGCGGGCAGTGCGCCTCGACCTCGCGGATGAAGCGTTCCGACAGGCGTATCGAGGCGGCGCGCAGGTCGGCCATGTCGACATGGTCCCACGCGTCGAGCGCGGCGTCGAGGATCGACAGCGCGACGATCGGCGGGGTGCCGACGCGCATCCGCTCGACACCGGGCGCGGGGCGATAGCCGCGCTCGAACGCAAACGGCGCGTCATGCCCGAACCAGCCGGCGAGGATCGGCTGCGCGACATCGGCATGCTCGGGGGCGACATGGATGAAGGCCGGCGCGCCCGGACCGCCGTTAAGATACTTATAGGTGCAGCCGACCGCGAAATCGGCGCGCGCGGCGGTGACGTCGATCGGTAGCGCGCCCGCGGAATGCGCGAGGTCCCAGACGGTCAGCGCGCCGGCGGCGTGCGCGCGGGCGGTGAGCGCGGCCATGTCGTGGAGGCGGCCGGTGCGGTAGTCGACCTGCGTGAGCATCACCACTGCGACGCTGTCGTCGATCGCGTTGGCGACCTGCTCGGGGGCGACGACCTTGACCTCGAGGTTGCGGTTCAATGCCTGCGTCAGCGCGTCGGCGATATAGAGGTCGGTCGGGAAATTGCCGGTGTCGGACAGTACGATGCGTCGTTCCGGGCGGAGCGCGAGCGCAGCGGCGAGCGCCTGAAAGACCTTGATCGACAACGTGTCGCCGGTGGTGACGCTGCCGGCGGGCGCGCCGATCAGCCGCGCGATCCGGTCGCCGACGCGCGCGGGCAGGGTGGTCCAGTCGGCGTCGTTCCACGCGCGGATCAGGCGGTCGCCCCATTCTTTGCGGAGGACCTGCGCGGCGCGGGCCTCGGCGGCGACGGGCAGCGGGCCGAGCGAGTTGCCGTCGAGGTAGATGACACCTTCGGGCAAATGGAAGAGCGCACGGGTCGCGGCGAAATCGGTCATGTTGGCAGGGTAGGATCGTTGCAGGCGATACGGAAGCCCCAGTTCCGTCATCCCGGACTTGATCCGGGTGTGGATTCACATTCGAAGTGCAACGGGAAGAAGGCCTCAGCGGGGGTTTGGAAGCCGAGGCATTTTCT
>NZ_JACIJN010000014.1 GCF_014199415.1 Sphingomonas endophytica | reverse complement strand
GGCCGTGTCAGTATAGCCGTATACGGCTATACTGACACGGCCTTGGCCTAAAAGTGAGTTTTGGGGTAGCGCCTCACCTTTGCGCGGCTGGCGTACTGAAATCCACCAGCACGGGCAGTTCGGGTATCCCGCCACGCAGCTTGGCGCGCCGCACGATGCTGTGTTGATCGATCAGGTTCTGTGCGTCGCGCTTGCCGCTGGACGTTTTCGGGAACCAATGGAGTGCCACCCGCTCGACCTTGCGCCCGTTCTTGATCGGCGTGAAATCGACATAGAAGGGGCAGAGCTTGTTGATTTCCTCAACGGCGACCTTGAGGCAGTATTTGTTCAGATCGGCAAAGCGTTCGAGCTTGCCTTCGGGGACGTTGAGCAAGCCACGCAGCTCCTCAATCGTGAACTCCTCCTTCTGCTTGTATTCGAGGCCGATACGCCGCTCGATCATCTCATAGAGGCAAAGGGCGTACTTCGACTCGAAGCAATACATCACCTGCGTCTTGAGACGGGCATAGACCTGACTGTTCCGTAGTATCTCGATTAGCTCTTCCGGGATGCGGTAGTGAAGGAAGCCGTCCTTCTCGAGGCTTTCATCGCTGGGACCGAGGAGCTGAACACGGCGCTTGTAGCTCTTGCCGTCCTTGCGGATCGTGACGATCGCGATGGTGCCCATGAGACGCAGCAGCGAGCTTTCCACGCGCTCATTGCCCTGATGCGTCCCTTTCAGTCCCGATTTTGCGATGCGATGGATGATCGGCTCGCCGATGCGCTCCCAGGCGTTGGCGATGAGCAGGTTATAGATACGGCGATCGGCGAGGGTGAGGGGGCTCAGCTCGACAATATCGACCAGCTCGCCGGGTTTGACGATTTCCCCATAGTTGGCGGGATCAAAGGGGTTGCCGCGCCCCTTCTGGGCCAGTGTGCGGAACGACATATCGACCACGGCAGGTTGCGACATAGACTTGACCAACGGTGAGCAAGAGGGACTTATCGCCTCACCTTAAACGCGAAAAGTGAGCCAGGCAAATGATCCGGCTCCCCGATAGAACGGTGAGGGGCTACCCCAAAACTCACCGTCACTCCCGACACTGCCGGCCAGCTACCCCAATGCTCACCGCAACCGGCCCGAACACTCACTTTTACCGGCCCCAAAGCTCACCGCACGCTACCCCGAAACTCACGCGAATCGACCCTAAAGCTCACCGTTAGGCCCGATTTTCCCCAGAAATCCTGGCCTTTCAGCACCCTGAATCTTGAATCAGAAGAATTAGAGAATCTGAATGGCGAAAAGTGAGCTTTAGGGTAGGCCGATCTGTGGATAACCAAGAGAAACAGATAATGAGGAATCGGCCATACGGCCGATACGTTTTTGCCGCGTGCCGGCTACGCCGTCACCAGAGCGGCGCAAGCGCCGCAGGCTATGCGAGAAGAAGAAGGGCGGCCGGGGCCTGATTACACCCCAGAGCCGCACAGAAGCGCTGTGAGAGCGAGAGAAGGGCATTCCGGGACCAAACCGGGTACCGGACGCAGCGCACGCCACCAGCGGCGCTTAAACCGCGATGCCAGCGACGCTTGTGGTGTTCAGTTCGGGTCAGTGTCGACTGTTACCCTCAAACGGTGAGGAACTACCCCAAAACTCACTTTTCACGCCAGGCAGGTGGAGACGTCTGCGCGGTATACGCGTATACAGGGAGGGCAGCGATTAGGCTGGCCTTCTGCGGCAGGATCAATCGGTCGCCGAAAGCACGAATCTGCCCGCAAATTTTATGGATCAGAAGGGCCACCACTGTGGTCGCGCCGACTGGCAAGCGGATTTCGGATGCCTTTCGTGCTTTCGACGACCTTTCAGCCCGGATCGTAGAGGCCGGCAAATTCGCGCTCGGCGTAATAGCGGATTTTGCCGACTACGAGAGGGATCTGGCCCTGCCGCAACAGTAGCAGGCTGTCTGAGTCCATCCGCATTATTTCATCGGGCGTCGCTAGCCGGCGCGACGCAACGTGGCTGCTGGAGCTTTCGGAATATGTGCCGCTGCTGAATACGCTTCCCGGGCCGGACGAGCCAAAAGTGGTGTATTCGATCGTGGTGTCGCCGATCGTCTTCGAGAGCATATCGGCCGTAGCGTGATCGTTGACGCCGAACGTTTGGATCACGCCGGCATTGGACATGAACGTGCCGGCACGTTCGCCATAGGTGGCCTTGAGCTGATGCATGTCCTGGAGGATCGGCCAGAGCTGCATCCCGTAGCCTGCCATCAGACCCATCGCCCGCTCCACCGGCTCCAATCGGCCGAGTGCGGCAAATTCGTCCAGCAGGAATAGCACGGGCTTATCGGGACGGGCAGGGGAGCGCGCCATATCGGTAACGGCCTGCGCAACCAGTAGGCGCAGCCAGCGCGCGTAAGTGTCAAGCCGATCGGGCGGCAGACAGAGGAACACCGTGGCGGGGCGCTCCTTCAAATCGGCAAAACGAAAATCGGACGTGGACGTGCTGTCCACGATACGCGGACTGTCGAGAAAGTGGGTGTGACGCTGAGCCGAAGACAGCACGCCCGCGGCTTCCCGATCGGACTTGCCGAGGTGGCGGTTGGCGGCGCGCGCCACCAGACCGCCGGCGGCCGGACTGTCCGACATGGCATCGAGCAGGGCCGCGAAGCGGGCAGGGGGAAGCGTCAGCAGCTCGCGCAGCGTCGCCAGCGTGCGGCGATCGGCGGGTTCGGTGGTGACGACGTGGAGGATCAGCCCGGCGATCAGCGCCTTGGCTTCCTCATTCCAATGCGCTTCTCCGGCCTGGCCGGGCGCGTCATGGACCAGTGCGTCGGCAAGCGTGCCGGCATCCTCCGCGAGGTCGATCGAGGCGGGATCGAGCCGATCGAGCGGGTTGTAGCGCGCGACCGGCTGACCCGAGACGCCGAACGGATCGAGGCACCACACCTTGCCCTTGGCGGCGCGCGCACGGGCGGTGACGCGCGCGTTCTCGCCCTTGGGATCGATGCAGATCACGGCGCGATCGAGCAGCAGCAGGTTGGGGATGATCGTGCCGACGCCCTTGCCCGACCGGGTAGGGGCCATCGTCAGCAGGTGTGCCGCGCCGCCATAGTGCAGCAGCTTGTTGGTCTTGCCCGAACGGCCGATGATGAGATCGCCCGCGCCTTCAAGCTTCGCCAGATCGCGCCGATCGCCGAACCGGGCCGAGCCGAACAGGGTGTTACCGCGGTTGCCGCCGCGGCGATTGAACTTCCAGATCGCGAACAGCGTCAGGCCCGTCAGCAGGAACGGCACATCGGTCGCGATTTCACCGACGCCGAAGATCCCTTTGAGCCAGGAATTGCTCGCCATCAGCACCACGAAGCCGATGAACAGCGCCGCTAGCGGTCCGATGCGCGCTGGCATCAGCAGCTCGCACCGGCAGGCGTGATCGCCAGCGCCGGATCGGCGTCGGGATGGCCGAGCAGTTTAAGGAGTATTTGCGTGGCGAGGGGAGGGGGCACGCATTCGTCGCGCAGCATGTCGAACAGCGCGTCATCCTCAGCAGACAGCGCCATGTTTTCGATCGCGAGGTTGGCCCGGGAATCCTCGTCGTCCTCGCGCCACATCGCGGCGTCGGTCAGGGTGCCCCGCACATAGTCGAGCGCGCGAACTTCGGCGCGGATTGCTTCAATGTTCAACCCGGTCATTCAACCTTCTCCGCTTCCGCGTCGAACGCCCGTCTGCCGCGGCGCTTCCACAACGCCAGCGTATCACCGGCATCATCGCCGCGCGCGCGTCCGGCGATATCAAGCAGCGCGCCGTAGAGCGTGGCGCGATCGTCATCCGTCAGTTCGACAAGCCCGGCTTTCTGGACCAGCCCGCCCAGCTCAATCAGATGGCGTGTTCTTGTCCGACGTTGCACGACCCAGACCCTGCTATCCGTTCGCCGCTCCGCCGCTTCCGCCCGCAGCATCGCCGCCCGGTTCAGCCGCAGCGCCCGATCCGTCGATTGCAGCAGCGCCGCCACCTTTGCGCCCACGCCGTTGAAAGAAGGCCGCGCCCTTCGCGCGCCATGCCTCCTTCGCACCCGCATCCTTCGATCCGATCGCGTCGAGCAATACGCCGGCGAGGGTTTCTGCATCGAGCGCGTCGGCTCCGGTCGCGGTGACAAGCTGGCCAAGCTGTTCGACCCGCTTCGCCTTGAGTGCGCGAGTCTTGTCACCCAGCGCCTTCAACTCGGCATCGTAATCGCGAACCTTCCGCATCGCCTTCACCTTTCCGCGTATCGGTCAGCAGCATCCTAGCGCGTCCGGCACATGGGTAAAGCCGGAACGAACAGAAAGCAGCATCAAGTCAGTCAGGAGATGCGCAGCAGATCGTGAGTGCGCGCTTATACGTCGTTGCCGACGTGCGCTAAGTAAGGCAGTGTACGAAGCGTCATGGCGATCTACCATTTCTCCGCCAAGATCGTAAGCCGCGCGAACGGATCGAGCGCCGTCGCGAGTGCTGCCTATCGTTCGGCATCCGAGCTGCACGACGACCGGCTCGGACGCGATCATGATTTCAGCAACAAGGCCGGCGTCATCTATTCCGAAGTGATGTTGCCGGAGGGCGCGCCGGAACGTTTAAACGACCGCTCGACTTTGTGGAACGAGGTGGAGGCAGGGGAGAAGCGCAAGGACGCGCAGCTTGCCCGTGAGGTGGAGTTCTCGATTCCGCGCGAGATGAACGAGAAGCAGGGCGTCCAGCTCGCGCGGGATTTCGTGAAGAGGCAGTTTGTCGATCGCGGGATGGTCGCGGACCTGAACGTGCATTGGGACAAGGCGAAGGACGGCACCCCCAAGCCGCACGCGCATGTGATGATGACCATGCGCGACGTAGGCCCGGAGGGGTTTGGCAGGAAGAACCGCGACTGGAACGGCACCGAGCTGTTGAAGGAGTGGCGCGAGGCGTGGGCGGCGCACGTCAACGAGCGCATGGCCGAGCTGGGGCTGGAGGGGCGGATCGATCACCGTTCCTACGAGGCGCAGGGGATCGGGTTGGAGCCGCAGCACAAGATCGGCCCCGCAGCGTCCCGGCGACCGGAGCAGGGGCTTGAGGCCGAGCGGATCGAGGATCACACGCGCATCGCCCGCGAAAACGGCGAGAAGATCATCGCCGATCCGGGAATTGCGCTGGACGCTATCACGCGCAGCCAGGCGACGTTCACCACCCGCGACCTTGCAACGTTCGCGTTTCGGCATAGCGACGGCAAGGATCAGTTCGACCAGGTGATGGGCGCGGTGCGTGGCAGCTCCGAGCTGGTAGCATTGGGGAAGGACGGGCGCGACCAGGAGCGGTTCACGTCCCGCGACATGATCGCGACGGAAGCCCGGCTTGAGCGGGCCGGCGACGAGCTGGCGGGTCGCGCCGGGCATGGCGTCGGCGATCGGCACCGTGACGCCGCGATCGACGCGGCCAGCGCCAAGGGGCTTGTCCTTTCGGCCGAGCAGCGCGACGCCTTCGATCATGTCACCGGCAGCGCCGGGCTGGCGTCCGTCGTCGGCTACGCCGGCAGCGGCAAGTCGGCGATGCTCGGCGTCGCGCGCGAGGCGTGGGAGCGGGAGGGCTACACGGTGCGCGGCGCAGCCTTGTCCGGCATCGCGGCGGAGAACCTTGAGGGCGGGTCCGGCATCACGTCGCGGACGATCGCCAGCCTCGAACACGCATGGGGCCAGGGGCGCGAGCAGCTAGGCCCCAGGGACGTGCTGGTCCTGGACGAGGCCGGTATGATCGGCACGCGCCAGATGGAGCGCGTGCTTGGCCAAGCCCGCGACGCCGGTGCCAAGGTCGTCATGGTAGGCGACCCCGAGCAGTTGCAGGCGATCGAGGCCGGCGCGGCGTTCCGCAGTGTCACCGAGCGGCACGGCGCGGCCGAGATTACCGAGATCAGGCGGCAGCGTGAGGACTGGCAGCGCGACGCGACGCGCGCGCTCGCGACGGGGCGCACCGGCGAGGCGATCCATGCCTATGATGCCAAGGGCATGGTCCACGCGGCCGACACGCGTGAGCAGGCGCGGGGCGAGCTGGTGGACGGTTGGGATCGCGCGCGGCAGGTCGAGCCGGACAAATCCCGCGTCATCCTCACCCACACCAACGCCGAGGTCCGCGAGCTGAACGAGGAGGCGCGCGGGCGACTTCGCGCGACCGGCGACCTTGGCGGCGACGTGACGTTCAGCGCCGATCGGGGCGCGCGCCAGTTCGCGAGCGGCGACCGCCTGATGTTCCTGCGGAACGAGCGGTCGCTGGGGGTGAAGAACGGCACGCTCGGCACGATCGAGCAGGTGACGCCGGAGGGCATGACCGTCCGGCTGGACGGGGGGCGTCAGGTCGCGTTCGACGCAAAGGACTATGCCCATGTCGATCATGGCTACGCTGCCACATTCCACAAATCGCAGGGCGTGACGGTCGATCGCGCGCACATCCTCGCTACCCCCGGCATGGACCGGCACAGCGCCTATGTCGGCATGTCGCGGCATCGCGACGATGTGCAGCTCCATTATGGCCGCGACGACTTCGCCGATCAGCGTCAGCTCGTCCGGGCCCTGTCGCGCGACCGCGGCAAGGACATGGCCGGCGACTATGCGCCGACACGTGGCGAGCAGGACCATGCCCGCGCGTTCGCCGATCGGCGCGAGATCCGGTTCCCGGAACTCGCGCGCCAAGTGGTCGAGAAGGTGCGCGACAAGGCGCGGGGCATGTTCGCGGGGTTCAAACCGAAGCCCGCGATGGAAAAGGCACCGGCAACCGAAAGGGGCGGGGCGGCGATCGGTAACGACCGTCCCGACCAGGCCAGGGCGATCGGACACTATGCCCGTGCCGCCGGCGATATCGCCCGGCAGACGGCTAGGGACTTGCCCGTGCTGCCCTATCAGGAAGACGCGCTGCGCAAGGCGGGCGCAGCGCTGGACGCCGTCCGGCCCGATGCCGCGCGTGATCTCGCCGCGGCGATCCGTCGCGATCCGTCGCTGATCGAGCAGGCATCGGGCGGCAACACGGGCGGTGCGGCGCGCGCGATGGCCGAGGAGCAGCGTATCCGGCTTGATCCGGACGCGCGTGCCGATCGGTTCGTGACGGGCTGGCAGGCGATGCAGCGCCAGCGTGCCGGCCTGGAACGGGCCGGCGACCATGAAGGTGCGGAGAAGACGCGCGGGCGCATGGCGCAGGCGGCGGGCGGGCTTGCCCGCGATCCGCAACTTGAGTCCGCGCTGCGCCGTCGTGCGCCCGAGCTGGAAATCAGGATCGAGCGTGAGCGGTCGATCGGCGATGCGCTGGCGCGATCGATCGGGCCGGCGCTCGACCGTGACAGGGGCATGAGCCGCTAGAGTTCGTGCTTTCGGATACGAGAAGGAGGCGGGATGGACGACGAAGATCATGAACGGGATGCCGCGGCCGAAGCGTTCGAGGGCGTGCGCGGCGAGCTGGCGTTGCTCAGGCGCGCGATCGAGGGGATCGCGGCGCGCGACGATCGACCCGAACCGCCCGATTATGGCGAGACGCTGGGTCAGATCACAAAGCTGGCGAACGCCACCCTCCAGCGCGCCGAGTTCATGCGGAAGGCGATCGAGGAGGAAGCGGTCGCCCGCCAAGTCGCCAACCGCATCACGGGTGCCGTCGCCGAGGACCGGCAGGCGGTGAAAACTGCGGCGGGCGAGCTGCGCGACGCCACGCGTGCCCTGCATGGTGTCGCGGCATCAGCCCGGCGCGGTGACGAGCAGAACCGATGGCTGGTCCGGGCGGCGATCGGCGGGATCGTCGTCGGCATGATCGTATGGGCAGTGTTCGCCGGCGTCGTGGCACGTTCAGTGCCGACAGGTTGGCAATGGTCGGAGCGGATGGCTGCGCGCACGCTCGACATGCCGATGTGGGAAGGCGGGCAGCGCATGATGCGGACCGCAGCGCCGGATGCCTTCGCCAATATCGCCGCGGGCGACCGGATCGTCACCGCCAATCGCACAGCAGTCGAGCGGTGTCAGCGCGCGGCAACCAAAACCGGGAAGCCGGTTCAATGTACTATCAGGATCGAGAGCGCGCGCGCTCAGCGCTGACAACCGGAGGGTGTGCCACGTGGCACTGCTTACGATGCGGCGGATAAACCAAGGGCCGCCCTTTCGGACGGCCCTGGCCTGTTAGTTCCCTTACGGGAAACGGACACTTCCAAAGGAAGGCCGCGAGTATCTTCTATCTAGAAAACTACGCGACAAAGGACAACCATGATGCACATGGGTGGTCAATCGTGAGAGTTTGAACGCGAACCTGGCGAACGACCCTCCTGCCGACCCTACCTTGCCTCCGCGTTAAACGCGCCGTCGATGAAGCTCCCTCGCTCGACCTTCCCGTTTAGCTTGCGGATCATCACGTCGGGATTGTCGCTGTCGAGCGAGTAGAGAGGAACGTCTTTTTTAGCGTAAAGACGGACGCCGGCTTTAGCCAAACGTTTCGTTACCCGTTCGAGCGCTTGCGTGCTGGCCTTCACGTTGTGCTGGACCATCGCCTTAGAGGGCGGGGGAGCCGTGACTGTCACATTGCCGAACCGCGTCTTACAGGTCTTTGCCCTGTGCGCGCCGAGCTGAATGATCGTATTGATCGCCATCTCCTGTCCTCTTGCGGCTAGGTTCGATTGACCACCAAGATAACGTCTATGGCTCCGCTCGGCTATCTATCGAGTTGGCTGCTATCCTTCGCGGGCAGTCGCGATGCTTGATAGATCCGTCGCCGTATCGACCGGCACGCCCGCTTCCTTGCGTTCGGAATAGCGGTCGACGAGCTGGGCGGCGTGCGGGCGCAGCAGCACCGTAAAGCGGACCAGCTCCTCCATCACATCGACGATCCGGTCATAGTAGCTGGACGGCTTCATGCGTCCGGCGTCATCGAACTCGTTGAACGCCTTGGCGACGCTCGACTGGTTCGGGATCGTCACCATCCGCATCCAGCGACCCAGCACGCGTAGCGTGTTGACGCTGTTAAACGACTGCGATCCGGCCGATACCTGCATGACCGCGAGCGTGCGCCCCTGCGTCGGGCGCATCCCGCCCATCGACAGCGGCAGATGGTCAATCTGCAGCTTCATGATGCCAGTGATCTGCCCGTGACGTTCCGGGCTGCACCACACCTGACCCTCCGACCATAAAGACAGCTCACGCAGCTCGTGGACGGCTGGATGATCGTCGCCGGCATGTTGGTCGGGCAACGGCAGGGTCGATGGATCGAAGATGCGCGTCTCGCACCCGAAGAAGCGGAGCAGGCGCGCCGCTTCCTTGACACACAGCCGGGAGAAGGACCGTTCGCGCAGCGAACCGTAGAGCAGAAGGATACGCGGTGCGGGATCAAGCGGGCCAAGCCCCAGCGCCGGCCGCTGAATGGCATAGGCGGGATCGAGTGCCGGCAGGGTATCGGGATCGGGAAGCGTGCGGAGCGGCATCAGAGAGCTTTCACGAGATAGACGGCCGACGCTGGGCATAGCGCGGTAAACTCGCGCGATGCGGCCACGGCCGCGGGGGCCGCGCCGCGATCGGCGTCGGCATAGCCGAGCGCCCGGAAGAATGGCACGGCCGTGGTTGTGAGCAGATGAAGGCGCCGCACCCCGAGGGTGCGCGCCTGTTGTTCGAGGGTGGCGACCAGCGCCCGGCCCAGGCCATGCCCGCGACGATCGGCGAGGATGACGATCGAGCGGAGCAGGCGGTCGGCCCCCTCCCCCTCCAGGCCGCCATATCCGACGAGGCTATCAGCCTCGAACCGGAAGAACAGGCGGCCGGGATCGGCGAGATCAGCGCTCGGCAGGCTGGCGGCATCGAGAAACCATGCCAGCCCGGCCAGCTCGGCGGGTTCAAGCGCCGTGATGGTCAGTCCCGTCACCCGAGGCTGATCCGGATCGCGAGCGCCGCGAGCGTGACGAGCAGCACCGGCACGGTAAGCGTGACGCCGACCCGAAAGTAATAGCCCCATCCGATCCGAACGCCCTTCTGCCCGAGGACGTGGAGCCAGAGCAGCGTCGCGAGCGACCCGATCGGCGTCAGCTTGGGGCCGAGATCGCAGCCGATCACGTTGGCGTAGATCATTGCTTCCTTGATCGCGCCCGTGGCGTGGGTGGCGTCGATCGAGAGCGCGCCCACCAGCACGGTCGGCATGTTGTTCATCACCGACGACAGGACCGCCGCGATGACGCCCGTACCCAGCGCCGCACCCCATACGCCGCCTTGCGCGGTACGATCGAGCAGCGCCGCCAGATGGTCGGTCAGGCCGGCGTTCCGCAGGCCATAGACGACGAGATACATGCCGAGCGAGAAGATCACGACCTGCCACGGTGCGCCGCGCAGCACCTTGCCGGTCTGAATCACATGGCCCCGCCCCGCGATCACCAACAGCAGGATCGCGCCGGCTGCGGCCACGGCGCTGACCGGCACGCCGAGCGGTTCGAGCAGGAAGAAGCCGGCGAGCAGCAGCGCGAGAACGATCCATCCGGCGCGGAACGTCGCGGCATCGCGGATCGCGTCGCGCGGCGCGCGCAGAGCGCTCACGTCATAGTCTGCCTGTATGTCGCGCCGGAAGAACAGCAGCAGCGCACCCAGCGTGGCGGCGATCGACACCAGGTCGACCGGCACCATCACGGCCGCATAGTCGCCGAAGCCGACGTGGAAGAAGTCGGCCGACACGATGTTGACGAGGTTCGAGACGACCAGCGGCAGGCTGGCGGTGTCGGCGATGAATCCCGCCGCCATGACGAACGCCAGCGTCGCCTTGTCCTTGAACCCCAGCGCCCGCAGCATGGCGATGACGATCGGCGTCAGGATCAGCGCCGCGCCATCGTTTGCGAACAGCGCGGACACCGCCGCGCCGAGCAGCACGATCAGGACGAACAGCCGGCGACCATGCCCCCTGCCCCAGCGGGCGACGTGGAGCGCCGCCCATTCGAAGAATCCGGCCTCATCGAGCAGCAGGCTGATGACGATGATCGCGACGAACGCGGCCGTCGCGTTCCAGACGATACCCCACACCACCGGCACGTCGGACAGCGTGACGACGCCCGCGAGCAGCGCGACGACGGCCCCGCCCATCGCGCTCCACCCGATGCCGAGTCCCTTGGGTTGCCAGATGACGAGCGCGATCGTGGCGACGAAAATCAGGACGGCAAGGAGCATCAGGCGACGCGCTGGCCCGAAGCATCGACCACTTGCTCGCCGTCTTCCTTGGCGAACGCGCCGAGCTGGTCGCTCGGCAGCAGGTCGAGGACGGCTTCGGACGGCCGGCACAGCTTCACGCCGAGCGGCGAGACGACCAGGGGCCGGTTGATGAGGATCGGATGCGCCATCATCGCGTCCACCAGCGCGTCGTCGGACAGCGACGTGTCGCCAAGGCCCAGCTCCGCATAGGGCGTCCCCTTCTCGCGCAGCAGTTCGCGGGGTGTCATGCCGGCGCGGTCGATCAACTCGACGAGCAGCGCGCGTGCGGGCGGGGTTTTCAGATACTCGACCACATGCGGCTCGATGCCGGCATTGCGGATCATCGCCAGCGTGTTGCGCGACGTGCCGCACTCCGGGTTGTGATAGATGACGATATCGACGGCCATGGGACGTCCTTTCAGCAGCAGGGGGTGAGTTCGGCGACAAGGGGCGCGCACAGCGCCGCATTGCCGGCGCAGCAATCCTTGACGAGGAACAGCGTCAATGTGCGCAGGCCGTCCAGATCGGCACGGTAGATGATCGAGCGGCTATGCCGTTCGGAGCGGACCAAGCCGGCGCGCGCGAGGATGCCAAGATGCGCCGACATGGTGTTCTGCGGCACGTCGAGCTGGCGGGCGATATCGCCTGCGGCCATGCCGTCCGGCTCGTGACGCACCAGCAACCGGAACACGTCGAGGCGCGTGCTCTGCGCAAGTGCGCCTAGCGCAACGATAGCTGAGTCGTTTTCCATGTATCCAGCATAGTGGATATACGGAGCTTGTCTAATGCTGTCTCCGCGCCGGCTTCACTAAACGCTTGGAGCCAGGGCTTCGATGATCCGGCAGTCGGCGACGGTGTTGCGGCTACAGGAATCGATCAGCGCATCCAGCTCGCTGGCCAACGCCGTCAGGTCGGCAATCTTGCGGGTGATCGCATCGCGGTGCTGGTTGGCGATGACGTCGACAGCCATGCAGGATTGGTCGCGCCGGTCGGCAAGCCCCATCAATTCCCGCACCTGGTCGATCGAGAAGCCGAGATCGCGCGCGCGCCGGATGAACGACAGGCGGCGAAGATGCCCGGCGTCATAGGTCCGGTAGTTCGAAGCGGATCGCGCTGGCGCCGGCAGCAAGCCGATCTGCTCGTAATAGCGGATCGTCTCGACCTTGGTGCCGGTCGCCCCGGCCAGTTTTCCGATCGTCAGTTGGCCGGACATGGCGCTTGACCCTCTAGTGACTAGAGGGTGCATATAGGCTGCCGGATCGATTCTATCGAGGTGGCGGAAACATGGCCTGCACGAGCTGCGCGTCCGACAAGGCGGGCAATTTCAACGACCCGAAATGGCGGCGCGCGCTGTGGATTGCGCTTGCGATCAACGGCGCCATGTTCGGCGTCGAGATCGTCGCCGGTATCACCGGCGGATCGAAGGCGCTCCAGGCCGACGCGCTCGACTTCTTCGGCGACACCGCAAATTATGCGATCAGCCTCGGCGTCGCGGGAATGGCGATAGCGTGGCGCGCCCGTGCGGCCATGTTGAAGGGGGCGACTCTCGCGCTGCTCGGCCTCTATGTTCTCGCCGCCGCGGGCTGGGCGGCCGTTTACGGCGCCGCGCCCCACGCCGAGGTGATGGGGATCGTCGGCATCGCCGCGCTGATCGCGAATTTCATCGTGGCGGTCATGCTCTACCGTTTCCGTGAGGGCGACGCGAACATGCGATCGGTCTGGATCTGCTCGCGCAACGACGCGATCGGCAACATCGCGGTCGTCCTGGCCGCGGGCGGCGTCTTCGGCCTGAACAGTGCCTGGCCCGATCTTGTCGTCGCGGCGCTGATGGCCGCGCTGGGATTGTCGGGCGGCATCCAGATCATGCGGCAGGCCCGTGCTGAGTTGCGGTCCTTCCCGCCTTCCGCGCCCGTCGATTTCCAGGGATCGTTACATGGCAGCCGGTAAACTGCTACGGGCAGGGTCGATGCACCGTTTGTCGGCCCTTTTCCTCTGTCTGATGCTCGTGCTGTCGCTCGGGTTCGGATCGGTCGCGCACGCGGCCGAGGGGCCGGGCGTCGAGGTGTCCACGGTGACGTCGATCGGCCATGCCGATGGCGATGGCGATCAGGTGCCGGCCGATAGCCAGAAGGGCTATCCGCATCATCATGGTGGATGCCACGGCCACGATATCGGCGTTCCGATGGCGCCCGATCCCGTGGCGTCCGTCACCGGACTGCGCGTAGCCCTGTCGGCATGGGACAAGGGTCCGATGCCGCGCGCACCTTCGGACCCGGCGCTTCGACCACCCCAAGCCTGAGCGACGTCTAAGCTCCGCCGGGCACGCCCGCGCGGAATCCAGCGTTCGTCAGGAGTCCGTTACCCATGCAGCGTTTTATCGCGGCCCTTTTGGCCGTGGCGTCGTGCGCGTCGATCGCGCACGCGCAATCATCCGAGCCGGCATCGACCAGTCCCCCGCTCACGCTCGAACGCGCGCTGGCGCTTGCCGGCGCAGCCGCGCCGACGCTCGAAGCAGCGACAGCGGGGGTGCGCGCGGCCGAGGCCGGTCGCACCGTTGCCGGCTATCGTCCCAACCCGTCGATCGTCGCCGAAACCGAGAATATCGCCGGCAGCGGCCAGTACCGCGGCGTGCGCAGCGCCGAGACGACGGCAGGGCTGGCGTTTCCGATCGAGCTGGGGGGCAAGCGCTCGGCGCGGATCGCCGTCGCCGACGCGATCGGCAATCGCGCCCGGATCGGCTCGGCCCTTGCCGAGGCCGATCTACGTCTCGCCGTCACCCAACTCTATATCGAGGCCACTGCGGCGGAACGGCGTCTCGTCACCGCGCGCGAACAGGCGGGCATCGCTCGCGAGGCATTGCGTGCGGCCGGGGTTCGCGTGCAGGCCGGGCGTGCCTCGCCGCTCGAACAGCAGCGAGCCGACGTGCTGCGCATCAACGCCGAGACCGCCGTGGAGCGCGCGCAGCGCCTTGCCGACGTCGCCCGCGACAATCTGGCGCGCCGGATCGGGCAGCCCGTCACCGGCGTCCTCGACATGGCATGGTACGATCGCGTCGAGGGCTATGGGCCGGCGCAGCCGATCGCACCGGCCGGCACGCTCGCGCTCGCCGCAGCGCGCGCCGATGCAACCAGCGCCGAGGCCCAGGTCAGGCTTGCCCGATCGCAGCGCATTCCCGACGTGACGCTCAGCGCCAGCGCGCGGCGTCTCGAAGCGACGAACGACGTCGCCGCGGTGTTCGGCGTGTCGATCCCGATTCCCCTCTTCAACAACGGTCGCGCGGGCGTGACGCAGGCGCGCGCGCAGAGCGATCAGGCACAGGCGCTCCGGCGTGCGGCCGAGCTGGACACGGCGCAGGACATCGCCCGCGCCCAGGTCGAGGTGGCGAATGCGGCCACGTCCGCCCGCAACGCCAGCGGACCGGCACTCGCATCCGCGACCGAGGCCGCGCGGATCGCGCGGATCGGCTACCGCGAAGGCAAGTTCGGGCAGCTCGACCTTCTCGATGCCGAACGCACCCTGTCCGAGACGCGCACTGCCGCGATCGACGCGCTCGCCACCTATCATGACGCCAAGGCACGCCTGGAACGGCTCGTTGCCGCGGCGCCCTCGCGCGAGGAAAACGACCGATGAAGAAGAACATCGTGCGGGCGCTCGCGCCCGTGACACTGGCGATCCTCCTGGCCGGGTGCGGCAAGGGCGGGAGCGAGGCAGGCGGCAATGCCGGCGCCGAAAAGACGGAGGCGGCCGAAGGTGCCGAGGGCAAGGAGGCCCCTAAGGATATCGTCACGCTGTCCGCCCAGCAGGTCGCGGACGCCGGTATCGAGGTCACGCGGCCGACCGTAGGCGGCGAAGCCGGCGCGATCGAGCTGTCGGCGACGATCGAGGGCGACCCGCAGGGCGTCCAGGTGGTGTCGGCAGCGGTCGGAGGACGGCTCGTCTCGCTGACCCGCAATCTCGGCCAGTCGGTCGGGCGCGGCGATCCGCTCGCGATCATCGAGAGCCGGGAGGCGGCCTCGCTCAAGGCCGAGGTGGAAGCGGCGCGCGCGCGCGCCGCCCTCGCTCAATCGAACCTGCGCCGCGAGCAACGCCTGTTCGCCGAGCGCGTATCGCCCGAACAGGATCTCGTCGCCGCGCGCACGGCCGCCACGGAAGCCGGCATCGCACTGCGCCTAGCCCAGCAGCAATTGTCGGCGACCGGTAGCGGGGGTGGTGCGCTCAACCGCATCGCCGTGCGCTCGCCGATCGGCGGTCAGGTCATCGCGCGGTCCGCCACGCTCGGCCAGACGGTCGCGGCCGACGCCGAACTGTTCCGCGTCGCCAACCTCTCCAAAGTCACCGTCACGACGTCGCTGGTGCCGAACGATGCGGGTCGGGTGAAGCCGGGTGCGCGCGTCGAGGTGACGGCTCCCGGCCGTCGCCAAGAGGGACGCGTGACGTTCGTCTCGCCCGTGCTGGACGAGACCACCCGACTGGTGCCGGTGATCGCGACGCTCGACAATGCCGGCAGCACGTGGCGGGTCGGCGAGACGGTCAACGTGTCGATCCTCGTGCCCGCCAGCGGGGACCGCACCGTCGCCGTGCCATCGGCCGCGGTGCAGATGATCGAGGACAAGCCGTTCGTCTTCGTCCGCACCCCGACCGGCTTCCGCGCGACCCCGGTGACACTCGGCCGGACCAACGGCGGTCAGGTCGTCGTGACGTCGGGCCTCACCGGCTCGGAGCGGATCGCATCCACCAACAGCTTCACGCTCAAGGCCGAACTCGGCAAAGGCACGGCCGAGGACGAGGACTGAGCCATGATCGGTCGCATCGTCACCCTCTCCGTCGAGAAGCGCTGGCTGGTCCTGCTCCTCACGATCGCCGCGGCGTTGCTCGGGATCGGCGCGCTGCGCCAGCTCCCGATCGACGCCGTTCCCGACATCACCAACAACCAGGTGCAGATCAACGTCGTCGCTCCTGCCCTATCGCCCGACCAGATCGAGAAGCAGGTCGCCTTCACCGTCGAGACGGCGCTCGCCGGCATCCCGGGCCTAGAATATACCCGTTCGCTCAGTCGGAACGGCTTCGCGCAGATCACCGCCGTCTTCACCGAAAAGACCGACATCTACTTTGCGCGGGCGCAGGTCGCGGAGCGACTGCGCACCGCTGAGGAAGATCTGCCGCAAGGCGTGAACCCGGAAATGGGGCCGATCGCGACCGGGCTCGGCGACATCTTCATGTGGACGGTCGAATATCGTGAACTCGATCAGGTCCACCATCGCAACGGCGAACCCGGGCTGCAACGCGACGGCAGTTACATCACGCCCGAAGGCGATCACCTCGTCAGCGATGCCGACAAGGCGACCTATCTGCGCACGGTGCAGGACTGGATCGTCACGCCACAGCTCAAGAGTGCGGCGGGGCTCGCCGGCGTCGACTCACTCGGCGGCTACACCAAGGAATATCTCGTCGTCCCCGATGTGCAGCGGATGGCCGCGATGCGCCTCACGCTGCAGGATCTCTCGACCGCGCTCGACCGCAACAATACCAGCGCCGGCGCGGGCGTCGTCGACCGCAACGGCGAAGGACTTGCCGTCCGCTCGGACGGCCGCGTGCGCAATGCCGACGAGCTTGCCCGAACCGTCGTTGCCACGCGCGAGGGCGTGCCGATCCTGCTCAACCAGATCGCGACCGTCCGCACCGGCCAGGCACTGCGCATGGGTTCGGCATCCGAGAACGGCCATGAGGTCGTGGTCGGGACCGCGGTCATGCGGATCGGCGAGAACAGCCGGACCGTATCGACGGGCGTCGCGGAGCGGCTGACGCAGATCGGCCGATCGCTGCCCGTCGACGTGGTGGTGAAGCCGGTCATGAACCGAACCGAGCTGGTGAACTCCACCATCGCCACGGTCGCCCGCAATCTTGCCGAAGGCGCGGTGCTGGTCATCGTCGTCCTGTTCGCGCTGCTCGGCAATTTCCGGGCGGCGCTGATCGCCGCGTTCGTCATCCCCATCACGATGCTGCTCACCAGCATCGGCATGTTGGAAGCCGGCGTGTCGGCGAACCTGATGAGTCTCGGCGCGCTCGATTTCGGCCTGATCGTCGACGGTGCCGTCATCATCGTCGAGAATGCGCTACGCCGCCTTGCCGAGGCCCAACACGGTCGCGAGGGCGAGCTGACGATGCAACAGCGGCTCGGCCTAGTCGCTGCGTCCGCCCGCGAGATGATCCGCCCGTCGGTCTACGGGCAGGCGATCATCATCCTCGTCTATGCGCCGCTCCTCACCTTCACCGGCGTCGAGGGCAAGATGTTCGAGCCGATGGCGCTGACCGTCATCATCGCGCTCGTCTTCGCCTTCATCCTGTCGCTGACCTTCGTGCCCGCGGCCATCGCCATCTGGCTCAGCGAGCGGGTGGAAGAGAAGGAAAGCCGCGTCGTGGCGTTCCTGCGGCAACGCTACGAACCGGGCCTCGACGCGGCCATGCGCCGGCCGAGCCTGACGATCGGCGTCGCGATCGGCGCGCTGGCGCTCGCCGGCGTCGCCTTCACCACCCTGGGCCAAGAGTTCCTGCCCCAGCTCGATGAAGGCAACGTCCTCGTGCAGGCCGTCCGCATCCCCGGCACGTCGGTCGACCAAAGCCAGGCGATGCAGTTCCAGGTCGAAAAGGCGCTCGCCAAGGCGCCGGAGGTTCGGTTCGCTTTCTCGCGCACCGGCACGTCGGAGATCGCCTCCGATCCAATGCCGGCGAACGCGACCGACACCTTCGTCATCCTGAAACCCAAGAAGGAATGGCCCGACCCCGGCCTGTCCAAGGAGGCGCTGGTCGAGCGGTTGGAAAAGCGTCTCTCTACTCTGCCGGGCAACGCTTACGAGATCACCCAGCCGATCCAGATGCGCTTCAACGAGCTGATCGCGGGCGTGCGCGGCGACATCGCGATCAAGGTTTTCGGCGACGACTTCGGCGAGATGAACGCGACCGCCAATCGCATCGCCGGCATCCTGCGCCGGACACAAGGCGCAGCAGACGTGCGGGTCGAGCAGACCGAGGGGCTCCCGATGCTCGATATCCGCCCCAACCGCACCGCCATGTCGCGGGTCGGGGTGACGGCCGGCGACGTGCAGGACACGGTCGCCGCGGCGATCGGAGGACGACAGGCGGGCGTCATCTTCGAGGGGGATCGACGCTTCCCCGTCGTGATCCGGATGGCGGAAAGCTCACGCTCCGACCTGACTGCGGTCGCGCAGGTGCCCGTGCCGACAGCCAGCGGCGGCTTCGTGCCGCTGTCGACTGTTGCGGATATCGCCGTGGTCGACGGCCCCAACCAGATCAGCCGCGAGAACGGCAAGCGGCGTGTCGTGGTGCAGGCGAACGTCCGCGACCGCGACGTGGCGGGCGTCGTCGCCGACGCGCGCGCTGCGATCGACGCCCAGGTGAAACTGCCTGCCGGCACCTATCTCGAATGGGGCGGACAGTTCGAGAACCTGGCGTCGGCGCGGGACCGGCTCGCCATCGTCGTGCCGATCTGCTTCGCCGTCATCATGCTGTTGCTCTACGGAGCGCTCGGTTCGGTGCGGGACGCGCTGATCGTGTTCACCGGCGTGCCGCTGGCGTTGGTGGGCGGCGTGCTGGCGCTGGTGCTGCGTGGGATGCCGTTCTCGATTTCCGCAGCTGTAGGCTTCATCGCGCTGTCGGGTATCGCCGTCCTCAACGGGCTGGTCATGGTGTCTTCCATCCACGACCTGATGCGTACCGGCGTGAATCGGGCCGTGGCGGCGCACCAAGGGGCACTCGCCAGGCTCAGGCCGGTGGCGATGACCGCGCTCGTCGCTTCGCTCGGCTTCGTGCCGATGGCGCTGGGACATGGTGCCGGTGCCGAGGTGCAAAAGCCCCTCGCCACCGTCGTCATCGGTGGCCTGATCTCGGCGACGCTGCTGACCTTGTTCGTGCTGCCGACGCTCTACGCGCGCTTCGGCGCGCGCACGCTGCCGGCACCGTCGAGCGACCATCTCGAACTGCCCCCCCTCCCCGCTCCGGCCCATTGAAAGACCAGACGATGCACGACCATGCAGCGGGCGGACACGCCCACGATCATACCGCCGGGGCCAACGCCAGGATGCTGGGGTGGGCGCTGGCGCTGACCACCGCCTATCTCGTCGCCGAAGTCGTCGGCGCGTTCGTCTTCAACAGCCTCGCCCTGCTGTCCGACGCGGCGCACATGCTGACCGATGTCGCCGCGCTGGTGATCGCGCTGATGGCGATCCGGTTCGGCCAGAAGCCGGCCGACGACAAGCGGACGTTCGGTTACAAGAGGTTCGAGATCCTCGCCGCGGCCTTCAACGCGCTGCTGCTGTTCGCGGTAGCGATCTACGTGCTGGTGGAGGCCATCCAGCGCTTCCGTCAACCCGAAGCCGTCCAGTCGACCGGCATGATGATCGTCGCCGCGATCGGGCTCGTGGTGAACCTCGTATCCATGAAGCTGCTGACGTCGGGCAAGGACGCGAGCATGAACGTCAAGGGCGCCTACCTCGAGGTATGGGCGGACATGATCGGCTCGATCGGCGTGATCGCGGGCGCGGTTGCGATCCGCTTCACGGGGTGGACGTGGGTTGATCCGATCGTCGCAGTGGGCATCGGGCTATGGGTACTGCCACGAACCTGGGTGCTGCTCCGCGATACCACCAACGTCCTGCTGGAAGGCGTCCCCGGAGGGATCAAGCTACCCGAGCTGCGCGCGGGAATCGCCGGGCTTCCCGGCGTCTCCGGGGTTCACGACCTTCACGTCTGGTCGATGTCGTCGGACGACATCACCTGCACCGCGCACGTCACCCTCGCCGAAGGCGCCGATGCCGATGCGGTCAGGAAGGCGGTCGCAGATACGCTCGATCGCCAGTTCGGCATCGAGCATTGCACGATCCAGACCGAGGCGCTGGCCGAAGCGTGCGAGGATAATCACCACCTGCACCCTTGAGGGCGATATGACCGGGCGAAAGGGCGCGCGCTGGACGCAGGAGGCGGACGCTGAGCTGCGCCGGCGCGTCGTCTCTCGCGAACCCGTGACGGTTATCGCGAGAGAGATGGGCCGGACCCAGGATGCTATCCGCGGCCGGGCGGCGATGCTGCGTATCGCCCTGCCGTCCACGATGCGCCCGTGGCGCGAGACCGTGAAGCGGGGACCGCGGATGCCGCGATCGATCCCTCAGCCGACCGGGAAGGAATGAAGACGGGGGCGGTCGCCCGCCCCCGTCCCGTCGTCTTACTTCATGTTCGGCATGGCGTGGCCGGCATGATCGCCGCCCTTCGCCTTGTCGCCATGATCGCAGCAGTCAGCACCGTCCTTGCAGCACGCCATGTCGGCGCAGCAGTTCGCGACCGCGGCGAACGCGCCGGTCGAGAGCGTGAGGGCGAAAGCGGCGCTGATGAGCTTGATCTTGGTCATGATATTCTCCGTTTGAATAGATTCGTGTGGGGTCGGTTCGACGTCACACGATCTGCGGAGGGGGTGTAGCCGGCGCGCTGGTCAGCCCAAGCAGGCCCGAATGGGCGACCGCCCAGGGCGAGAGCGGCGCGAACGGTATCGGTTCGATCTGCGCGATCGTTTCGCCAGGCATCGCCGCGCACGGCATGGCACACGCCGAGGGTGGGATCTTCTTGGTTGGCGTATGGCCCGGCGTGTCCGCACAATCCATCGTCGCGGACGCGATCGGTGTCGCGGCCATCGCTACCGTCTCGCAGAGCGGGCCGAGCCTCACCAGCATCATCACCGCCAGGACGACGATCGCCGCGGTGCGCGCGAATTGGAAAAACGGGACGACCCGGAGCGACATGCCAGCCTCGTAGATCGACCGTCGATCGCGCACAACCATCGGCGATCAGCGGACCTGCCGAGTGCGGGGCTTCGCCCCGACAGCTTTCATCGTTTCGGTCGCTTCCCGCTCGGTCGGATAGACGAGATCCAGCCAACGGTTACGGGCGTCCGAGTAGAAGCCCCACGAGCCGGCATGATCGCCGTCGTTCCGTCTTGCGACCCGATATCCCTCCAAGCTCATTGGTCTTTATACCGCAAAGCGTACGCGCCTCTCGCCTCGCTACACGACACGGCTTGGGCTGAAAGCGCAGACGTGACTGCTTACTGAAACGAACCTCACGTCGGTAGTTCCGCCTTAGGCCCCAGACTGACATGATGGAGCATGACGATTGGAATCGACGGCTCAATTTTGAGCGCTAACGCTGACTATCCGCTGCATCGGCTTGGCTGGAAGTCGTTTCAGGACCTATGCGTCAGTGTGGCGGAGGAGTGCCTTCGCCGACCCGTGCAAAACTTTCTGCCATCGGCAGATGCAGGGCGTGACGGTGCTTTCGTGGGCAAGTGGGACGGCGACGATCCAGCTTCCGGCGAGTCGACCATCCAATGTAAATTCACGTCCAAGGAAGGTTTGAACCTTACCCTTTCAATGTTGTCCGACGAACTACCGAAGGCAGCCAAACTTGCGGCAAAAGGCCTAGCGCATGATTATATAATACTGACCAACCACCCGGTCACCGGTGCAAGCGATCTTGTTATCCGGGAAGCTTTTCAGAAAGAAGGTGTAGGGCGGTGCCGCATTTTCGGTAGCGACTGGATCAGCCGACAAATCAAGACGTCACCGCGACTCCGGATGATGGCTCCGCGCTTATACGGAATGGGCGATCTCACTGAACTGATAGACGCCCGGGCCTACGAGCAGGCGCAGTTGATCCTGAGCGCCATGGGGAACGACCTGGAGCGATTGGTTGTGACCGACGCTCATCGGCGTAGTGTCAGGGCGATAAGCGAACATAACCTTGTGCTGCTCTTGGGAGCACCAGCGGCCGGGAAGTCGACCATCGGGGCTAGCATTGCGATCGGCGCGGCCGACATTTGGCAGAGCAATACCATACGTGCGACCTCACCCGAGGACGTGCAGCGGCATCTCGACCCCAAGGGCTCCCAGTTTTTTTGGATCGACGACGCTTGGGGCAATACCCAATACCAACAGCAAACGGCAGAGCGCTGGAACCAGGTCTTTCCCCTTATGCAGGGTGCTATGCGCCGGGACACGCGGTTTCTGATAACCTCTCGCGACTACATTTGGCACGCAGCGCAACGCGACCTAAAGCTCAGCGCCATACCAACGTTGCGCCAAAGCCAAGTTGTCATCAATGTCCAAAAGCTTTCTACCGCCGAGAAGGCGCAGATGCTTTACAATCATCTAAAAATGGGTGATCAGCCTGCCACATTTCGAGCAGCAGTAAAGGACTTGTTGCCGACCTTGGCTGAGCGTAAGGACTTTTTGCCCGAAACGGCCCGGCGCTTTGGGTCACGCTTCTTCGCTAACGGCTTAAAGCCAGATGCAGCGAACGTCGAGAAGTTCTTTGCAAAGCCACAGGACTTTCTTTTTGACACGGTGGTATCGCTCTCGATCGACTGCCGGGCAGCGATCGCGACCGTTTTCCTGAATGGCGGGATCGCCCGGTCGCCCGTCAGTTCAGAGAATATCGCTGCTGGCGCGACGGCCTTCGGCGCAGAGCCTGGTGGTGTGCGTGCACAGCTGGAAGCCTTGGACGGAAGCCTACTGCTGTTAGCGCAAGACAAGGCAGGCGGTTTTTGGACGTATAAGCACCCAACCGTCAGCGACGCTTTTGCTAAGTACCTCGCTAGCAAGCCCGAACTAGTGGAAGTTTACCTGCGTGGAGCTAAGCCCTACTCGGTCATCTACGAAGTCGTTTGCGCGGGTATATCAATTCAAGGGGCCCCGCTCATAATTCCCGATACCTTGGTCAACGTGCTCGTTGACAAACTCGCTGGGATAGACAAGAGCTTTCTCAGAACCTTTGTAACATACCGTGCAAATCGGACATTTACCGAGGCGGTTATCAAGCGACGGCCCGACCTGATAAGTGGGTTAAGTAGCTTTGTCACTCCGATCAAGGACGATCCAGACTCACAGTTGTTGGCGCGATTGCATGCTCTCGGTTTGTTGGATGAGGAAACTCGCGCTAATTTCGCTACGGCCGTAATCGAAGCTATTGCTGACAGTGCAGACAGCAGCATCTTCGAGGAGACTAGTCTAAAAAACGTCTTGGACGCCGACGAGTTAAACATCGCTCGGCAGACGGCAAAAAACGAAGTGCTCAATAAGGTTGGCAACCACGTTGCCCGTCTGAAAGCGGAATGGGATAAAGAATATCCGCCTGAAGACTACTTTTACGACTTGGAACAAGCCGTAAAGAGAATTTTAGAGGATGTGGCAACAGACGATACCGCTGCGCTAGCGGACCTCAGAAAAGCAGTGCAGACTGCCGTCGCCTCCATGGAAGAAGACTATGAGCCTGCGTCTTCCACATCAGCGCCTGTAAGCAGTTCGACACCACGGTCATCGGGCCTTGCTGCACTCTTTCGTGACGTGGACGAGTGAAACGGCACGCTAGCACGGGCTTACGGTAAATCGGTCGAGCAGAGAATTTTCAACCAGTGATACCTTATCAGGTTTTGCCGCCGATCTATGCCCTTATGCTCTCGCAAAAGCCATAACCTGAGCAGCTAGTTTTTCAAGGCAGGCGGGCCGGGCACCGTCGTTCCAGAGGTCTTCCAGGCGTGCTGCTATGTGCAAAACGTTCTTCTTCAAGTCACCGGCATGTTCAAATTGCTTATCTGCTGAAGCTTGGCTTTTCGTCCATGCCAAATCACCAACATCAGCGCGAATACGTTCACCAAAGCAATCCGGCCAAATGACATGGTTGTCGTTCCAGACGATTGAGTCTGGAAAAGGATTATCACACTTGCCGGTTAAAGCCCTCATAAGCGAGGTATTGTCCTGACGATGCATCGCGCGCCGAGCGTCTTTTTGCTCGTGTCCATCCGCATCAAAGATGACAAATGCCGGAATGTTCGTGTGCTTCGCAACGATCAGAGGGCGTAGCATTTCGCTCTTTTTGTCCGCTGGTACGATGTGGCATCCATGCTTACGAAAATCATCCCATAGACCCGATAGTTGTAAATAGGTCTGCAAATAAGCGACATCCTCTCGGCCTTCGACAAGAACGACCCTAGAAGCAAAGAAAATCTCTGTCAGGTTAGGTTGGAGTGTCTGCTGAAGCTTAGCGATCACTCCCGAAGGCTTTCCGAACGGCTTGCCTGTTGCGCTCTCCATATCTGCCGAGATCGCCGAGAGCTGTGACCAGGTAACTGTTGCGCTGCCCTCGTTACTAGGGCGTCTTACCATTCTAACGTCCTGGAAAACCTCCCCAGAGACGAAATAGGGAGAATGGGTGGAAACCATGACCTGAGCGTTTTCCATGGAAAGCTTTGCAAGCACTCCAGAGAGGTGCCTTGCCTGAGGCGGGTGTTGATAGAGCTCCGGCTCTTCGATTGCGAGTAGTAGGCGCGGTCCATCATCCCCGTCGATTGCCGCCAACTCCTGCAAAAGAGCGATGACATAAGATCGTTGAAGCCCATGCCCCAAGCGCGCCAACTTGCCTGCGAATTGCCCTTCGCCGACTTTTACGTGCGCCCACGGCTCGTCAATCCGCACCGACTTATCGCGCTCTTGTTGCCATTGAAGTCGTAGAGACGTGTCAGGGTGCGCCCACTCGGCAAGTCGTACGGTCAATGATTGCGATATTTCGTCTAGCGCAGCTTGGTTGGCGTCTAGAAGCTCCTGATACCGGTTGCTGGTTTCGATCCGCAATGCGTCGAGCACATCCGAGAAATTGGTTTTAGCCCGAACCGTGCGAGCGAGCAATTTACCTAACGCGCTATCTTTAGCCTCAACCTGCTCACTAACCGCGTCCTTTATAGCAGGTACGTAAACCCATTGTACGAACTCGGCGAGCCGGTTGGCGCCTTTCGACACGCCGTAAAACTGATCTTCGCTGGGTATGAGTTCACACTCACCCGGGCGACTTGCCTCATATTCGAGGAGTTGACTCTTATTCGCTTCCTTGGTGCCCGCCTTCGGAAGTTCAGAAAATGCCTCGCGCAGTCCCTCATACAAAACCTTCAAATCCGCTGCAGATGCACCGTCACCGAATGCCGCAAAGAATGGTTTGAAGGCAGCCATTCCTAAGCGCTGCCCGAAGTGCTTTACATCAGCCCGGCCGGTGTCCTCACTAAAGGTCGCCTGTGCCGTGATAACTAGCGATCCGCCGCGAGCGTAATCCTTAAATACCTCTAATGCACGATCGGAAAGCCCACCGAAGGTGACGGTTATTCTAATTGGCTCTTCCGTCGATCCCCTATAAAAATCCTCTTTGTCAAGCTTGAGGAGATCGGTTCCGGTATTTTCCGTCTGACGAAAGAAGATGTTTAGCGCGCATAGAACCGTCGATTTGCCTGCGCCGTTTGCTCCGACAAAGCAGGTGTATTCGTTAAAATCTATCGAAACGTCGTCGTATCCACGAAGCCGCTGAATACGGACGTTCTCGATTTTCATATGAGCCCCTCACTTTGGTACAGGGTGTCATTTGTGAGAAGACAACGCAAGCTACTGTGTCGAGTGTAAGCGGCAGGCGTGGCAGCCGGATGAATGGAGAATCGTCGTTAGACTCGAACGACGCTGAGACCAGCCTTGTAAACGCGTTTGGCGTAGATTGAACGGCGGCCTCTAGAGAGAGGGTAGGGCGGTGCAAATTTCTTGAATTTCGTCCTGGTGTCACAACCGTTCGGTTGTGACACCAAGGGCGGCACAGCGGTTTGCAATTTCTACCCGGCCGTGATCGGCCGCCCCATTCTTCACATCGCCGACATGAGTGGTTCGAGCGTTCCGAGCCATGCGACGAGCGCGAGGATCGTAATGGCACAGAGCGCCTCGATGCCGAGGCTGCGACGTAAGGTGCTGAGTGCGCCGCGTTGATCGCCACGCGGCATCGCGTGCTCCAATGCGGGCGTCAGACGGTAGCGATTGAGCGATGCCAGCACCAGCATCGCGCCGAACAGGACGAGCTTGGCAAGCAGGAGCTGACCGTAAAGGGACGCGGCGAGCTTCGGAAGGTTGCCTAAGCCAACTAGCAGCCATGTATTGACGAGGCCGGTAACGATAAGGGTGCCGACCACGATCGTACCGATCAGGCCGAACCCGTGCAGTGCGCGATGCGTAAGAATCAGATGAGCCGTATCGGCCCGGCGGGCAGGACGAGCCACAAGCAGGATAAGGCCAAGCAGCGCCCCGACCCATGCGCCGGCTGCGAGCAGGTGAAGGATGTCGGCAAGGAGGTGCGTCCAGCCTTTTGCGCCCTCGTCCATTGCACCATGCCCGGTCCAGGCGAGCGTTGCGACCGCGATAGCGCTGGCGATCACCACGACGCCAAGGAGGGGCGTACGTCCGGCCGCCATCAATGCGGCGCCCGACGCCACGACCAGCGCGATCACGCGTGCTTTCCATGCCGTGCCTATGGTCGACCCTGACAGCAGCATCCCGATCGCCTCGCGATCGATCGGCCAGAGCGGCGTGCCTGCCATCGCCGCGGCGAGTAGCGCTAGCGCGATGGCGGAGAGCAGAAGACCCAGCAGCCCGAGCCCGACGAGCCAGGGGCGCAACGCGAACGCACTGGCGCGCTCGCCTGCCTTGAGGCCGTAGAGGCCGAATGCCGACAGGCCGAACAGCCCGCCCAGCGCCAGATAGAGTGCGAAGCGGGCAGCGATCAGCGGCCAGTCGGTTTCCACTTCACTTTACCGCAAAGGCGTAGTTGCCTGCGACGCGGTGCGTGTCGCTCGACACGACATGCCAGGCGACCGTGTAGCGGCCCGGGGCGAGCGGCGCCTTGGGTGTCAGGACAAGCGTGCTGCCGTCACCGGCGACGGCAGCCGTCGCCGTGACCTTCATCGGCGCGTGCGTCGCCCCGCCATGTCCGGTCATCATGAGATCGGCGCCGGAGAACTTCGGCATCAGCTTTTCGCTGAAACGCAGCTCGACACGGGCCGGCTTGGCGACAGTCGCGTTTGCGGCCGGCGAGGCTGTCACCAGCTTTGGATGAGCCTGCGCTGCGCTGGCTACGCCGAGAATGGCAATGGCAGTAGGGAGGAAGATGCGACGCATGGGGTTACTCCGTGGGTTCGTGCCCTATCTACGCGCCGCGGTCGCGCACCCCTCACCCGCCCGATGAGGGATGTCGGGCAATCCTGCGTATGAAATGCTAGTGGGGCGGAGTGGAAAGCATGGACGAACTGGACAGGGCATTGGCGAGGCTGGCAGGCGCACCCGCCCCGGCTGAGCTGGATGGCATCGAGACGCAGGTACTTGCACGGATCGGCTCGCGGCCCGTCGTGCGGCAGGCCGGCATCGGCCTTGGCGTTGTGACGGCAGCGGCGCTCGCGATCGGCATCGTGGGAGCCGAACTGCCCGCCGCTGCCCGCCCGACCGTTTCCTTGGCCCCGCTTGGCGGAGCGTCGCCGCTTGCGCCTTCCTCCTTGCTCCTGGGCGAGCAATGACCTCGACGACGCGCATCGTTCTCGGTGTCGTGCTCGCCTTTCTGGCCGCGATCGGAGGCGTGTTCGTCGGGCGGGCGCTGTTGCCGCAACCCCAGCAGCCAGGCGCCGCGCTGCATGACGTGTTGCACCATAAGCTGACGCTTGATGACGGTCAGCAGGCACGGTTGAAGGTGCTGGAAGATCGCTTCGCGATGCAGCGGCGTGCGCTTGAGCTTGAAATGCGCGCTGCCAACACCCGGCTCGCCGAAGCGATCGAAACCGAACACGGCAACGGCCCCAAGGTCGCAGCCGCGGTGGACCAGAGCCATGCGGCGATGGGCGAGCTGCAAAAGGCGACGCTCGCGCATATCTTCGCCATGCGACAGTTGCTGCGAACCGATCAGACCTCCCAATTCGATGCCGCGGTGGTGAAGGCGCTCACCGACGGTCAGGGGTGAGCCTCGACTGGACCGCGTTGTCTGACGGCGAACTGGCGACGCTCAGCATCGCCGGCCGTCAGGCGGCCTTCGCGGAAATCATGCGCCGTTACCGTCAGCCGGTTTTCCGGCTCGCGCGCGCCTGTGTCGGTGAGCCCGACGAGGCACTCGATCTGGTGCAGGAAACCTTCGTCGCCGCGCATCAGGCGTTGCCGCGCTACGACGCGCAGCGGGCGATGAAGGCATGGTTGTCGACGATCGCGATCAACAAATGCCGGGATTGGGCGAGGAAGCGCGCCGTCCGCCGCTTTCTGTCCTTCGGCTTCGCGGCCGAGGATCAGGCCGACACCCTCCCCGACAACGCCGTGGCGATCGATGACAGCGCAGCCGATCGCCAGGAGCTTGATCGGGTGACGCGCGCTATCTCGACCTTGCCGGCCAATCTGAAGGAGCCGCTAGTGCTTCGAACGATCGAAGGGTTGAGCCAGGCCGAGACGGCCGAGGTGCTGGGCATCAGCCAGAAGGCGGTGGAAACCCGCCTCTACCGCGCGCGTGCGCGGCTCATGGAAAAGTTGAACGCCGGCCAAGGGATGGACGGGCGAGACGCGTAGAAGGGGTGAGGGCCGATCGCGGCCCGACCCTTGAGGAGCTTCGATGTCGCGCGTTCTCGATCGCCGCCAAGTGCTGCGCGGTGCCACCATGGCGGGAGGCGGTCTTGCCCTGTCGGCGTATATGCCGGCGTGGGCGCAGCCGGTTTCTGCGGGTATCGCCAAGCCGTTGCCGACCGTCTCGGGCGAGGACATTACGCTCAAGGTCGCGCATCAGATGATGATGATCGACGGGCGGGAAAGCCACGCGATCGGTATCAACGGCACCGTGCCGGCGCCGCTGATCCGTCTGCGCGAAGGCCAGAACGTCCGCATCCATGTCGTCAACGACCTGGATGAGGAAACGTCGATCCACTGGCACGGGCTGCTGGTGCCGTTCCAGATGGACGGCGTTCCGGGCATCTCCTTCCCCGGCATCCCGGCGCGCTCGACCTTCACCTATGAATTTCCGATTATCCAGAGCGGCACCTACTGGTATCACAGCCATTCGGGGTTGCAGGAGCAGGAGGGGCATTACGGCCCGATCCTGATCGATCCAAAGAACCCGGACCCGGTGCAGTTCGATCGCGAGCACGTCATCGTGCTGTCCGACCACAGCTTCCAGCATCCGCACTACCTGTTCGATCGGCTCAAGAAGGAGTCGGGCTATTTCAATCGCCAGCGTCAGACCCTGGCCGGGTTGCTCGCGGGCAAGGATCAGCCGCTGCAAGAGCGGCTGATGTGGGGCAAGATGCGGATGGACCCGGCCGACGTCGCCGACGTGACCGGATCGACCTACAGTTATCTGGTCAACGGCCATGGCCCGCGCGACAACTGGACCGCGCTGTTCAAGCCCGGCGAGCGGGTGCGGCTCCGCTTCATCAACGCATCGTCCATGACCACCTTCAACGTCCGCATTCCGGGTTTGCCGATGACGGTCGTCGCGGCGGACGGCCTGAACGTGCGGCCGGTCCAGATCGACGAGTTTCAGTTCGGTCCCGCCGAAACCTATGACGCGATCGTCTCGCCTCCCGACATGCGCGCCTATACGCTGGTGGGCGAAAGCGTCGATCGTTCAGGCATGGCGCGTGCGACGCTCGCGCCCCGCGAAGGCATGGCGGCCGAGGTTCCTCCCTTACGCAAGCGTCCGCTCGCGACCATGAAGGACATGGGTATGGGCGGCCACGACATGGGCACCATGGATCACGGCGCCATGCAAGGCATGGGGAACGGCGCGACAGGCGCGCAGGCCGGCTCGATGGCGGGCATGGACCACAGCGCGATGAACCATGGCGCCGGCTCGATGCAGGGCATGGACCATTCCCAGATGAACCGCGGCGCGGCCGGTGCCGCTGCCGGAGGGATGGCCGGAATGACGATGCCGCAGGGCCAAAGCGGCACGATGACCGGGATGGATCATGGCTCGGGCACGATGCCCGGCATGGCAGGCGATCAGTCGATGGCCGGCATGGACATGGGCAACATGAACATGCGTGACTTCTCCAAGGCGCCCGAGGTCAAGAAGGGGCCGGGTGTGCAGACCATCTCGGCGATGCCGGTCGACCGGACCGGAGACCCGGGACAGGGGCTGGAGAACGTCGGGCACCGCGTCCTCACCTATCGCGACCTGACGGCGCTCGATCGCAACCCCGATACGCGGGCACCAGAGCGCGAGATCAAGCTCCACCTCACCGGCAACATGGAGCGTTACATGTGGGGCTTCGACGGCGAAAAGCTGTCGGAGAACCCCGATCCGATCACGCTGCTGCATGGCGAGCGGGTGCGCGTCACCCTCATCAACGACACCATGATGGGCCACCCGATCCACATCCACGGTCACTTCTTCGAGCTGGTGACGGGGAAAGGCGCCTATGCGCCCCGAAAGCATACCGTGCTGGTCCAACCGGGCGGAACCGTCAGTTGGGACGTGACGGGAGAGGAAGGCGACTGGGCGTTCCACTGCCACATGCTCTACCACATGCACGCGGGCATGATGCGCGTCGTCCAGGTCCGCAAGGCAGGGGAGGCCGCAGCATGAGCCGGTCGATCCTCCTTGCCGGTTTTGCATCGGCCGTCATCGCCGGACCTGCCTTCGGCCAGAGCATGGATCATTCCATGCATAACATGCCGGGCATGACCATGCCGGCTAAGCCTGCCGCCAAGGCCGCCCCAAAACCCACGCGGAAGGCGACCGCAAAGCCGGCGTCCAAGCGCAAGGCACCTGCCAGACAGGCGGCGTCCCGACGTGCGCAGGCCCAAGCTCCAGCGACCGATCCGCATGCCGGTCACGATATGGGCGGGATGCAGGGGATGGACATGGGCGGCCAGCAATCCGCTCCTGCCGCGAACCCGCACGCGGGCCACGACATGTCCGCCATGTCCGGGATGGATGCCCCGGCAGGCACGCCGCAGGACCCGCACGCCGGGCACGACATGAGCGCGATGCCGGGCATGGCGATGGCTGGCGATCAGGGCGGCGCCAAGGTCGGGACCGACCTGCCCCCCGGCAACAAGCCCGCTCCCGCGCCTTCCGACGATCATCTTGCTGATCGTTTCTGGGGAGCAAAGGCGATGGCTACCTCTCGCGAGGACGATTTGCGTCGCGAGCATGGCGGGATGACCTACTATCAGGTGCTCTTCAATTTGGCCGAATACCAGGCTCGCAAGGGTAGCGATGGGTATCGTTGGGATGGCGAGGCGTGGGTCGGAGGCGACATTGATCGCCTGTGGCTGAAGTCGGAGGGCGAAGGTGGCTTCGGCAAGTCGCTCGACAGCGCTGAAGTCCAGGCGCTCTACAGCCATGCGCTCGACCCCTATTGGAACCTCCAGGCGGGCGTCCGCTATGACATCAAGCCCAATCCCTCCCGGACCTATGCGACCGTGGGTATCGAGGGGCTGGCACCTTACTGGTTCGAGGTAGAAGGTGCGCTGTTCCTGTCGAACAAGGGCGAAGTGCTGGGTCGTGCCGAGGGCTATTACGACCAGCGCATCACCAACTATTTCACGCTTCAGCCTAGAGTCGAGGCCAACTTCTCCGCGCAGGATGTGCCGGAAACCGGCACCGGATCGGGGCTCACCGACCTGGAGGCGGGCTTGAGGCTTCGGTACGAGGGCCGCCGCGAGTTCGCGCCGTACATCGGCGTGTCGTGGGAACGGCAGTTCGGCGACACAGCGCGATACAGTCGGGCACGCGGCGGTGACACGGGCGGGTTCAGCTTCGTCGCGGGCGTGAGGACCTGGTTCTGAGCCCGCGGCTGCGCCTTCATATCGGGGCGAGCAAGGTCCATCGCTGGCTTGCTCTCCTGATCGGGGCGCAGGTGATCGTCTGGTTCACCAGCGGGCTCATTATGAGCCTCTTGCCGATCGACACGGTGCACGGCGATCACCGGATCGATCGCAACGCCGAGCCTGCGCTGTCGTTCGATCAGACATTCGCGCCGGTTCCCGCCTTGCTCGCGACGGCCGGCGCGCCTGTCCGCCAGCTTCAGCACCGGATGCTGCTCGGGCGACCCGTCGTCGAGGCGCAGCTTGCCGATGGCAAAATTCGGTTGCTGGACGCCCGGACCGCCGCGCCGCTCCCGCCGATCGACATGAGGGCCGCGGCGGCCATTGCCGGCAGGGCCTATCGGGGCGGAACCGCAGTTCCGACGATCGAATGGGTGGAGCGCGCGAGCACCGAATACCGGGGTGCCCTTCCCGCATGGCGGGCGTCGTTCGCCGATGACGATGCGACGCGCATCTACGTGGCGGCCGAAACCGGCCGGCTGACCTCCGTGCGCACCGGAACGTGGCGGCTCTACGACTTCTTCTGGGGCCTTCACATTATGGACTGGACCGAGCACGAACGGTTCAACACGCCTTGGCTTATGGCCTTCGCCGCAGGCGGCCTCGTGTTCGGCGTCGCGGGCGCGATCCTGCTTTTCATGCGCTGGCCCCGGCGCCGTCGAAGAAAAGCGCAAGGGACAGGCCGAACCGCCGCGTAGTCTCTTGTGGGGGCGCCAGAGGAGAACGGGCGATGGACCACGACCAGCACCGATCCGGCCCACGTGGCGGAATGGGCATGAGCTACGGGCGCTTCGCCGCCATGATCGTGACATCGACCGTCGTAATGTTCGGGTTGATGTACCTCAACACCTATGCCCTGAGCCACGTCGAATATAGCCAGACCCGGACATGGATGGCGATCGTCATGGGCGCCGTGATGGCGATCATCATGCTCGGTTTCATGTGGGGCATGTACCCGAGCCGCCGCGCCAATCTCGGCATCGTGGCAGGCGCTGTCATCGTGTTCGCCGGCGCGCTGTGGCTTGTCCGCAGCCAGGAGACTGTCGGGGACGTTGCTTACATGAAGGCGATGATCCCGCACCACTCGATTGCGATCATGACGAGCGAGCGGGCGCATATCAAAGACCCGGAAGTGCGTAAGCTCGCCGATGGCGTCATCGACGCCCAAGTTCGCGAAATTACGCAGATGAAGCAGATGATCGCCCGACTGGAAGCGAACCCCACGCCCCCGAACGCGCCGGACTTGCCTTCCTATCGTGACCGGCAGGTGCCGCCTCCGCCCCCCGAGACGGATCAGAGCACCGGCATCAACACCTTGCAGCCGATCCGATAGATCGGCCGTGGTTGAGGGGTGGCGTGCTGGCGCACGTACCTATTCGCATGGGCGGGGTGACGAGGAGAAATCAGACATGAAGACGATCGCGATCATGACCGCCGCACTGCTCGCCGCTACCCCGGCATTGGCGCAGCAGGCCGGGCACCAGGGGATGAGCCATCAGGGGATGGATCATTCGGGCATGATGCAGCCGAGCGCGGCCAACCCCTACGGCCCCGACATGATGAAGATGCATGAGCGGATGATGGCGGCGAAGGGCGCCGATGCCGGTGAGACGTGGATTCGTCAGATGATCGAGCATCATCGCGGCGCGGTCACGATGTCGCAGACGGCGCTCCGCAGCACCCGGAATGCGGAAATCCGTCGTGAGGCGCAGAAGACGATCGACAGCCAAAATCGCGAGATCGCGACGTTGAACGCCATGCTGCGCAAAATGGGCAAGAACCCACAGTAGCCGACCCGCCCTCGCCTTTGGGCGACACAGGGCAGCTATCGAGGAGCCGATGATGAACCGACCTTTTCGAGCCGCGATTGCCGCCTTGTTGATGGGGCTTCCCGCGACCGCGATGGCCGCAGCCGACATCGCCATGCACCGCGATCCGGGGTGTGGTTGCTGCGAGAAGTGGGCCGAGCAGGTCCGCCAGCAATTCGGCCGCAAGGTGCGGATCATTGACGATGCCGATCGCGGCGCTTTGCAGCGTCGCGTCGGCGTCCCGGCGGATTAGGCTTCCTGTCATACCGCCATCGTCGACGGCATGGCCTTCGAGGGCCATGTTCCGATCGCCGACATGAAGCGCGTTCTGGCGCAGCGCCCCAGAGGCGTGAGTGGGTTGGCAGTCGGCGGGATGCCGCTCGGATCGCCCGGCATGGAGGTGGCGGGTATGAAGTCCCAGCCATTCTCCGTCATCGCGTTCGGCCCTGGCGGTCGCCGCATCTATGCCCGGCACGGCTAGGTAGCGGGCGGGAGCGGTGAACCGCTCCCGCCCGCCATCAGATTAGTGCTTCATGCCCGACATGTCGTGGCCGGCGTGATCGCCGCCCTTCTTCATGTCCGCGCAGCAATCCTTCTTGCAGCAGTCGCTGCCGTCCTTGCAGCAGGTCTTGTCCGCGCCGCAGCAGCCGGCATCGGCCGCGAATGCAACGCCGGGAATCGCCAGCGCCAGGGCAGCGCCGATCAATTTGAACTTGGTCATCAGTAACTCCGTCGATTGAATGTGTGTGGTTCGGATCGTCACACAGCTCGCGGAGGGGGGGTCGCAGGCGGAACGGGCATTCCCATCAGTCCCGCGACGGGTAGCGGTTTGATCGCTATGCGAACCGGGGCGGTAGGCCCGGCCTGTGCCAAGGCTTCCCCCCGAACCGCTAGGCAGGGCGTCGAGCAGGCCGCTTGTTGCGGGGCCTTCGTGGGTTTGTGACTTCCCTCGCAACCGGCCATCTCGGATGCGACTGGCGCGGCGTTCGCCACGGCCTCGCAGATCGGGCCGAGGCGCAGGACGAGCATCACCGCCAGCATAGTCAGCACCGCCAGGCGAAGCGGGCGGGCAAGGCGGTTCAGTCGACGATCCACAGGCTTATCGATCCCGATCGACGATCGATGTCAATGAGCCATCGAGAGCGCTGCCGGCGCGGCGATCATCCAGATCGCCATCGCGACCATCATCACATTCTCGGTCAGCGACAGGAAGCCGAGCGGCACGTTGCTGTCTCCGCCGACGCAGGCGCACTTCAGCTCGCGCTTGTCGACATAGACGGCCTTGATGACCGACACCGCGCCGATCGTCCCGATGACGAGCGCGACCGGCACCGAGAGCCAAGTCAGCGCGCCCGCTGCCATCAGCACGCCCGCAAGACCTTCCGCGTAGGGGTAGATGTAGGAATAGGGCACCCAGCGCTTGGCGAGCAGGTCATAGTTGAGGAACATGCTCGAAAAGCTCTCGACGTTCTGGAGCTTGAGCATCGCGAGCACGCACATCGAGAAGGCGATGAACCACTCTCCCGCACGCACCGTGACGGGCGTGCCAAACACGGCGTAGCTGGCGGCAAGGGCCATCAGCGCCGTCATGGCGAACACCGCGATCACCGGGCGGTAGGTGACGGCCTTGGGATCGCGCACCGTCTTTCCGAAGAACCGGCGCAGATCGTCATAGCCCCCTACCCGCTCGCTCCCGATGAAGGTTTGCGGCGTCGTCTTGACCCCGTGCTTTGCCTTGAACGCGTCGGTTTCCTCCCGCGTGCGCAGCCAGTGGTCCTCGACCTCATAGCCTTGTCGCCGAAGCAGATCCTTCGCTTTCAGGCCGTAAGGGCAGGTGTGCTCCGGCATCACCATCCGATAGATCGTCGCTCTCTTAGGGGCCGCGTTTGCCATCGTCTTCTCCGTGTACTCGCGACCCCTATATGGGGTCTGTAGTATAGTACGGAGTCAAGCATGGTATCCCTCACGATCGCCGGTTTTGCGCGCGAGGGGGGCGTCGGTGTCGAGACGGTCCGCTACTATCAACGCCGAGGACTTCTCGACACGCCGGATCGGCCCGAGGGCTCCGGGTCAGCCGGCGGGTTTCGCCGCTACGGTGCGCACGATGTGCGTCGTCTGCGTTTCATCAGATCGGCTCAGGCAGCGGGCTTCACGCTGGAGCAGATCGGCGAGCTGGTAGCGCTCGACGCGACCGATGATCGAGCTCGCGCCCGTGAGCTTGCCAGTGCGCGGATCGCGGCTTTGGATGCCCAGATCGAGGAACTTAGCCGTGTTCGTGCATCGCTTCAGCGCTTGGCGCAGGAGTGCGGCACTGGATCGGAAGGCCCCTGCCCTATCCTAACAGCGTTCGACTTTTGATATCGCATGGATAGCACGAAGGTGTCAAAACCGTCCGGTTATGACACCGGCTATCGTTCGCCGGCTGGGAAGTGACGGTAGAAGGTCGAGCGGCCGACTTGCAGCAGTTTGGCGACCTTGGCGGGGCTGTCGCCCGCCGCCAGCAGCTTGCGCGCAGTGTCGAGCATGTCTGGCGTCATCACCGATTTGCGACCCCCGCCGGTGCCACCCTTGGCACGCGCTGCCGCTAGGCCGGCGATGGTCCGTTCTTTTATCAGCTCGCGCTCCATTTCCGCGACCGAGGCAAGGATATGGAACAGCAGCCGCCCCGATGGCGTGGACGTGTCGAACCCATCCGTCAGCGACCGGAAATCGACCTTGCGCGCCGAGAGGTCGGCCGCCAGTTCGATCAGGCCTTGGATCGAGCGGCCCAACCGATCGAGCTTCCAGATGACCAGCGTGTCGCCGGCCCGCACGAAATTGAGGGCCTCGATCAGGCCGGGCCGGTTCAGCTTCGCGCCGCTAACCTTGTCGGTGAACAGCTTTTCGCACCCGGCTCTGGTCAGCGCATCGGTTTGCAGCGTCAGGTCCTGATCGGACGTCGAGACACGCGCATAACCAACCAGCATGAGTCCCGTTATCCCAACTCGAACAGCGAATTTCGGGACTCATATTTCGGGAACATATTTTGGGAAAGCTCCGGCGTTCATCGGGCGCATTTTTATGCTGGTCCGATCCGTCCCGTTGGAGGTTCCCAATCGGGAAGGCTGATAACCGGCTCACCCATGGAATAAACCCGGACGAGCGTCGTCTATGCTTTCAGGACTGATGCGCCGGAGGCTTATGCATAGACGAAACTGGATGCTGGGTCTGACTGCTCCGGCCCTACTTACAGGCGCAGCCGCGGCCTCCCCTGCCGATGGCTACGCCAGCATAGTGTCTGCCGCGATGGACCGGATGATGGCGGGCATGATGGTCAAGCCGTCCGGCGACGTCGACCGCGACTTCGTGGCGATGATGCTCCCGCATCATCAGGGCGCCATCGATATGGCGGTGGCGGAGCTGCGCTATGGCCATAACGAGCAGCTCAAGCGCATCGCGCAGGAGATCATCATCGACCAGCAGCAGGAGATCGCCGCCATGAAGCTGGCGATCGGTCAGCCGCTACCCCCTTCGACGCCAGCCCCGACGCAGGGCGGCGGCCACCATAGCCCTATGGAGCACTGACATGATCCGGACCATCCTGCGCTCGGCCGCCTTGCTGATGAGCGCCGCACCGGGCCTCGCCATGGCCCAGCAGGCGCCGTGGAACGCTAAGGACATGCCCGTCAGCCACCGCGACCGCGTCTATGCGTCTGAACAATTCTCCAACACGGTGTCGGTGACGGACCCGGCCGACAACCGGCTGCTCGGCGTCATCAAGCTCGGCGATCCGCAGCCGATGAACTTTTCGCCGCTCTACAAGGGACAGGTGCTGGTCCACGGCCTCGGCTTCTCGCCGGACGGGAAGACCTTGGCGGTCGTGTCGATCGGATCGAACGCCGTGTCGTGGATCGACACCGCCACCAACACGGTCAAACACACGACCTATGTCGGGCGCAGTCCGCACGAGGCGTTCTTCACGCCAAACGGCAAGGAGGTGTGGGTCACGGTCCGCGGCGAGGATTATATCGCCGTGCTCGACCCCACGACGTACAAGGAGACGGGGCGCATCAAGACGCCCGGTGGTCCGGGCATGACGATCTTCTCTCCCGATGGCCGGTACGGCTATGTCTGTTCGTCGTTCAATCCGGTGCTGGCCGTGTTCGATGTCGCGACCCACGCGCAGGTCGGACAGGTGGCACAGCCAAGCCCGTTCTGTCCCAATATTGCCGCGACGCCGGACGGCAAGCAGGTGTGGTTCACGCTGAAGGACATCGGCAAGACGGTCGCATTCGATGCGAGACCACCCTTCGCGATCCTGAAGGTGCTGGATACCGGGCCGATCACCAACCATGTCAACTTCGCCCGCACGGCCAAGGGGCAGTTCGCCTATGTGACGGTCGGCGGAGAGAATGCGGTGAAGGTGTTCCGCACATCCGACTTCGCGCCCGTCGCCACCATCCCGGTCGGCAAGATGCCGCACGGTGTCTGGCCATCGGGCGACGGCCGGCGCATCTACGTCGGGCTGGAGAATGCCGATGAGCTCGCCGCGATCGACACCGCTGGCAACACGGTCGTTGCCACCGTGCCGGTCGGACAGGCACCGCAGGCGATCGCCTATGTGTCGAACGCAGTTCCGACAGGCCCCGGCACCGACAATCTCCAGCCGCTCGGCACGGCCGGCAAGGCGTTGCATCTGACCATGGGGCCGATCGGCGGCAAAGGTACAGCAAGCAGCATCACCCTCTTCGACCAGGGCATCATTCAGGTCGTGCAAAGTGCCGTTACCGGTTTGCAGCCCAAAAAGCCTTACATGCTCGTGCTGACCGCCAATGCGGACGGCAGTGGTGCGGTAGAGCCGCTTGCGAACTTCATGAGCAACCCGGCAGGTGCGGCGATCGTCAACGCATCGGGTCCGATCCGGCAGATCGTTCAGGGCAGCACCGCGACGCCCCGCCGCTTTCTGGCGGTGGCGGAGGTGGTGAACGGCGCGCCTGGACGCATCGTGCAGGTGCAGCGCGACTAAAATGGACCCTCTTGCCGCCGCGATCGAACCCCTGATCCCCGGCCTGCGCCGCTATGCCCGGTCGTGGCTGCGCGATCGGGCGATGGCGGACGACGTGGTGCAGGATTGCCTCGAGCGCGCGGTCGGGCGATGGCGACAGCGGCGCGGGGTGGAGGTTCGCCCATGGGTCTACGCGATCCTGCACAATCTGTTGGTCGACCATCAGCGGCAGCGTAGCCGGCGAGGCACAGCGGTTCCGCTCCACCTCGTGGACGACACCGCGCTCGGCCGTCCGGCCGATCAGGACACAGGCCTGCACCACCGCGACCTGCTGCGCGCGCTTGATGCGTTGCCTGAAGAGCAGCGAACGGTGCTGCTCCTCGTATCGGTCGAGGGTCTGCCCTATGCGGAGGTCGCTGCCGTCGTCGGCGTGCCGCTGGGCACGGTGATGTCGCGCATATCGCGGGGGCGCGACCGTCTGGCGACACTCCTCCGGGAGGGTGAACGGCCGCGATTGAGGAGCGTGCAATGACCGGCCCGATCGGCGAGGACGATCTGGCCGCATGGATCGATGGCAGGTTGTCGCCCGAGCGGCAGCGCCTGGTTGACGCCTACCTTAAAGGCCAGCCGGATCTGCATGCCCGTTTGCGGGAGCAGGCGGAGCAGGCGCGAGCCCTCGCATCCCTGTTCACCACGATCGCGGACGAACCCATTCCGGCGACGATGCGCGTGGCAGCGATCAGGGGACGGCAAAGGCAACCGCGTTGGCAACTCGCCATTGCCGCGTCACTTCTGCTGGCGTTGGGGTTTGGCGGGGGCTGGTCGAGCGCGCGGTGGAGCGGTGAACCCCGCGCGGGCATCGCGGCGCTGGCCAACGAGGCGAGTGACAATTTCCGTGTCTATGCCGCCGACCGGATACGACCGGCGGAAATCGGCCCCGACCAGCGCGCCATGCTGATCCGGTGGACCTCCGCCCGACTGGGTGAGCGCGTCACCATCCCGGACCTCAGCACAGCCGGCTATCGCTATGGCGGGGGGCGATTGGTCGCGACGCCTCACGGCCCTGCGGCACTGCTCCTCTACGACGGACCGCAAGCGTCGAAACTCGCGGTGCTGACGAGGCCTATGCAGATCGACAAGACCGCGAGCATGACCAGCACGTCCAGCGGGACCATGGGCCGGGTCACATGGGCGGTTGATGGGATCGGCTATAGTGTGGTGGGCGAGCGACCCGCGGCCGAGTTGCATCCGATCGCCGACGAGGTCCGGCGCCAGGCCGATGCGGCGCTGGTGTCCTGATTGCACCTTGCCGCTTCCCGACGCCGACAGGCACCGGGCGATCCAGCGGGATCACGGCTTGCGCTCGACGTCCTTCCTGTCGGCCTCGGCCGGCGTCCGGCGAGCCCGCTCGCGGATGCGGCGTTCCAGCGGCGCACCGACGAACAGGACGAGCATTGCAAGGCTCACCCCGCCGATGATGAGCGGCCACACTGCCAACCCCGCTGCCGCGCCGATCGTGGCCGTCACCCAGATGCACGCGGCGGTCGCCAATCCATGCACTTCCTGACCCTGGCCGACCCGCAGCACCGCGCCGGCACCGATGAAACCGACGCCTGTCAGAATGCCCTGCATCGCCCGCCCTGCGGCGTCGGCGTTTACATTTGGCAGGCCACTATGCACGACCGCCTGCACGGCGATGCAGCTCGCCAGACCGACCAGACCCAGCGTTCGCAAGCCCATGATCTGCCGGTTCTCGCGCGAGCGTTCCCAGCCGAGCACCATCCCGGCCGCGGTCGCCACCACCAGCCGCCCGATCGCATCGATCCAGAAGCCGATGTCCGATGCCGCTGACGCTTCGATCATTCGACCAGCACGTGGACGTGATGCCAGGCGGTGCACAGATATCCGGCGAAGTTCCACATCGTGTCCGGCCGTTCGGGCTGTCCCTGTCCAGCCCCGTCGAAGGCGCGCACGACAAGGTGCTGGCGACCTTTGGCAAGCGTGGCGTCGAGGGTCCAGCGCCGCCAACCCCAGTGCGTCTCCGGATCATCGGCGAACGTCGCCTGTTGCCACTCGCGACCACCGTTTACCGACACTTCGACCCGAGAGACGCGGCGATCATAGGCGATGGCATAGCCCTCGATCCGCACCTCCCCGGCCGGCAGGCTTTCGCCAGAGCCGGGCACGCAGATCGCGGCGTTGAGCGGCATGGCATTGATGGTCAGACCCCGGCTCCAGTCGACGGTGTCGCTCGTCACATCGGCGGGAAACAGCTTGTAGTCGTGCGCCTGGATCGGTGCGTCGGAAGGCATGTCTCGCACCTCGATCCGTGTCAGCCATTTGGCGCTGCGCACGCCGGCATAGCCCGGCACCACCATGCGGAGCGGTGCGCCGTGTTCGGGCGTCAGCGGCTCGCCGTTCATCGCCCAGACGAGGAGGACGTCGGGCTGCCGCGCCTTGCTCATGGCGATCGATACCCCGAACAAGGCTTCCTCGCCCTCCACGTCCACCTCGTCCGCGCCGGTGAACGCCACGAACAGGTCGGACGAATCAGGTGCGCCGACCGCATCGAGCACATCGGCCAGGCGTACGCCGGTCCACTCTGCATTGCCGATCGCGCCGACATCCCAAGGATCACCCGACGTTTTTCCGACCTGCTGGAGGTCAGTGCGCCGGTTGCCGGCGCACTGGAGAACTGCCGTCACCGTCCGCGTGGGGAACGTAGCTTTCAGTTCCTCTACCGAGAAAGAGCGGCTCGCCATGCCCGTCCCGCTCACCTCGATCCGATGATTGGCGGGCAGATCCGGCACTGGCCCGTGGCTGCGCACGTAGAACAGCGCCTGCGGCGTCAGGAACCGCTCGATCAACGCACTGGGCGTCGGCTCGGCGTTGTAGGGATCGGATTTGCGCTCGATCATATCGGTCATGGACGAACAAACGCCGCAAGCGCGCGGATCGCTTCAAGTCTTCAAGACCATCACAGACGAAAGGCTGCCGATCGTTCTGATATCCAGATTGGAATGAGCAGATCAAACGGTTGGTCGTATCGATCAGATTGCGCGATATAAGCTGCATGACCCTGGAGCAGCTCAGAATATTCGTCGGTGTCGCGGAGCGCGAACACGTCACCAAGGCAGCGGAGGTGCTGAACGTCACGCAGTCTGCTGCCTCCGGCGCGATTGCTGCCCTCGAAGCGCGCTACGGGGTTCCTCTGTTTCACCGCGTCGGGCGTGGCATCCAGCTGACCGAAGCAGGCCGCGGCTTTCTGGAGGAAGCGCGCGCGGTGCTGGGGCGGGCAGCGCATGCCGAGACGATGCTGGCGGACTATGCCGGGCTTGCCCGTGGTTCATTGCGGATCGTCGCCAGCCAGACGATCGCGAGCTACTGGTTGCCGGCAAAGCTCGCCGCCTTCCACGAACGCCACCCGCAGATCGCGGTTGAGCTCGCGATCGACAACACCGAAGGTGCGGCAGCGCAGGTCCTGAGCGGCGCGGCGGAACTCGGCTTTGTCGAGGGCGAGGTGGACGAACCGGCACTCGCCCACTGGACTGTCGGGCGTGATCCGATGGTGCTGGTCGGCCGCGAGGACGCCGAACGTGTCGACGAGGCCTGGCTGCGCACTGAACGCTGGATCGTCCGTGAGCTGGGATCCGGTACGCGCTCGACCTTCGAGGACGTGCTGCGAACGCGCGGGTTTGATCCGGCCCAGCTGACGATAGCGATGACGCTGCCGTCCAACGAGGCGGTGCGTACCGCGGTCGAGGCCGGTGCCGGCGTTGCCGTCTTGTCGCGATTGGTCGTAGCTCGTGCGCTCAAGGCCGGTGACCTTGTCGAGCTGCCGCTCGGGCTGCCCGACCGCGCCTTTCACGCGCTGCGCCACAAGGAACGCTATCGCACCCGCGCGGCCGACGCGCTGACGGACCTCATCAAGGAGCAGGTCGCATGACTGCCGACACGCACTCCGTTCTGAGCGGCCTCAAGCCGCTCAGCCGGCTCGATCACCCCCGCGAGATGATCCGCCAGTTCACGCCCAACTGGTTCGCCGCGACGATGGGCACGGGCATCCTCGCGCTCGCACTGCCGCAGGTACCCGGCATTGGACCCTCGCTGAAGCCATTCGGCGAGGTGTTGTGGTTCTTCAACATCGCACTCTTCGCGCTGTTCGCCGGCCTCTATGGCGCGCGCTGGGTGATGTTCGGGCATGAGGCGCGGCGCATCTTCGGGCACAACACCGTGTCAATGTTCATCGGGACCATCCCGATGGGGCTGGCGACAATCATCAACGGCTGCCTCGCCTTCGGCATCGCGCGGTTCGGGAATGGCATCGTACCGGTCGCGCAGGTCTTGTGGTGGATCGACGTCGCCATGTCGCTCGCCTGCGGCGTGCTGATCCCGTACCTGATGTTCACCCGCCACGAGCATAGCCTGGACGGCATGACCGCGGTATGGCTGCTGCCGGTCGTCGCTGCCGAAGTGGCGGGTGCCAGCGGCGGGCTGCTCGCGCCGCATCTGGCCGATCCCCACGCGCAGCTAGTCACGCTTGCGACCTCCTATGTGCTGTGGGCCTATTCGGTGCCGGTCGCGTTTGGCATCCTCGCCATCCTCATCCTGCGCATGGCACTCCATAAGTTGCCGCATGAAAGCATGGCGGCATCCTCCTGGCTGGCGCTGGGGCCGATCGGCACGGGTGCTCTGGGCATGCTGGTGCTCGGGGCAGATGCGCCGGCGATCCTCGCGGCGCACGGGTTGGCCGATGTCGGTAGCGTCGCTCAAGGGATCGGCGTTGTCGCCGGACTCTGCCTGTGGGGTTTCGGCCTGTGGTGGCTGGCGCTCGCGACGCTTATCACCATCCGCTACTGGCGCGCTGGTGTGCCGTTCAACCTGGGCTGGTGGGGCTATACCTTTCCGCTCGGCGTCTACACCGTCGCCACCTTCCGCCTCGGCACGACGCTGAACCTCGGCTTCTTCGGCATAGCTGGCACGGTGCTGACAGTCGCGCTTGCGGCGATGTGGCTGCTGGTCGGTGCCAAGACGCTGGCTGGCGCATGGCGGGGCAACCTGTTCGTCTCGCCCTGCATCGCCACCCCGAACTGATCCGCCGTGGTGATCGGATCAGTCGGTTCGATCACTTGCAGAACGCCCCTTCGATCCGCCAGCGTGGCTGGCCACAGGAGAGCCTTGTCATGGACAATTTCGACGCCGGGCTGGCGAGTGAGACCAGCCGTCGCCGCTTTCTTAGGCATGCCGCGCTCGGCAGCGCCGGCCTTGCCGCAGCACCTGCGCTGGCACAGCAGCTCGTCGACCTGAAGCTGCCTGGCGGCAATGCCGAACGGCCGATGACCAGCGCCTTTCCCGGCAAGGGCAGCATGATCCTCCAGCGTGTCCATCCGCCTTTGCTGGAAACGCCGATGGACGTGTTCGACAAGTCGGTGTTCACGCCCAACGACCAGTTCTTCGTCCGCTGGCACTGGGCCGACATCCCGACCTCGATCGATGTCGAGACTTTCCGCCTCAACGTCTTCGGCCACGTCAACCGGCCGCTGTCGATCAGCCTCGCTCAGCTGCTGCGCCTTCCACGGGTCGAAATGGCGGCGGTCAATCAGTGCTCGGGCAACAGTCGCGGGCTATTCCAGCCGCGGGTCGCCGGTGCCCAATGGGGCAACGGCGCGATGGGCAACGCCAAATGGCTCGGTGTGCGGCTACGCGACGTGCTCGACCTCGCGGGGGTCAAGGCAGGCGCGGTACAGGTGCGCTTCGGCGCGCTCGATCAGCCGGTCGTGGCGGGCGCCCCTGACTTCGAGAAGGCACTCGACATCGACCATGCCCGCGACGGCGAGGTGATGATCGCCTTCGGCATGAACGGCGAGCAACTGCCGCTCCTCAACGGCTTTCCCTGCCGGCTGATCGTGCCGGGCTGGTATTCGACCTACTGGGTCAAGATGCTGAACGCGATCGAGGTACTGCCCGGCCCTGACGACCAGTATTGGATGGCCAAGGCCTACAAGATCCCCGCGACACCCGGCGCGAATGTCGCGCCCGGTGCCAAGGACTTCCCGACTGTCCCCATCAACCGGATGATCCCGCGCAGCTGGATGACGAGCCTGCCCGATGGTCAGGCCATCGCCTATGAAGCGTCGATCCCGGTCGGCGGGATCGCGATGGGCGGCGATTGCGGCGTCGCCAAGGTCGATGTGTCGTCGGACGGTGGCCGCACCTGGTACAGGACGACGCTCGGCGCGGACGAGGGCAGGTACAGCTTCCGGCGCTGGGATGGTCGCGTGCCGCTGCGACGCGGGCCCAACCCCATCATGGTGCGCTGCTGGAATACCAACGGCGTCGCCCAGCCGATGAAGCCGATCTGGAACCCGGGCGGGTTCATGCGCGGCAACATTGAGACCACCACCATCATCGCGGCTTGAGGAGCGAGTAGCATGAAGACCCTCTCCCCCGGCGTGCTGGCCGCTGGCCTGATCGGCCTGACCGGCATCATCCTCGTCTCGATCGGCGCGCCGAGCAGCCGCAAGGCGCCCGTTCCGATATCCGAGACGTCCGAGCCGGCGCCGCCCGCCAGCGTGTCGGCGCGCGGCTTTTCGCTTGCCTCAACTAGCGTTGACCTGCCGGTCGACGACGCGACCTATCCCGACGGCCCGCACGCCGACGTTATCAACGCCAACTGCACCTCGTGCCACTCGGCCAGCATGGCGCTGACCCAGCCTGCGCTATCGGCGGACCAGTGGAAGGCGACCGTCACCAAGATGCGTGAGGTGTACAAGGCGCCGGTGGCCGAGAAGGACGTTGATGCGATCGTTGCTTATCTCACCGCTATGCCGAGCCAGAAGGTGGCACCCGCGACCGGCAAGGCGCAGGACCCAGACCCCAAAGTGGCTCCTGATGTCTCAGGTGGAACCGGCTAACCGATCTACTTCCATAATCCCGAAATACCATCCCAATCGGGACGGTGTCGGAGCCGTCCGGTTCTGACACCACCGACTGACACACGCATTTCCGCGGGTTTACAGGTGTCAGAATCCCGTGTCAGAAGGCCGGTATGCAAATCGGCTATGCGCGGGTGTCTCGCGGCGATCACCAAGACCTCGATGCCCAAGTCGCCGCGCTTGCTGCAGCGGGGTGCGATCCGATCCTTCGCGAGGAAGCCTCAGGCGGACAGACCGATCGGCCCGAGTTGGCGCGCGCGATCAGGAGCCTGCAGCCGGGTGACGTGCTGGTGGTGTGGAAGCTCGATTGCTTGTCGCGCTCTCTGCGTGACCTTCTGTTCACGCTGGAGGAAGTCGCGGCGGCCGGTGCCGGATTCCGCTCGCTGACCGAGGCCGTGGATACGACGACGCCGGCGGGACGATTGATGACACAGACGCTTGGCGCCTTCGCCGAGTTCGAGCGCGCCATGATCCGCGAGCGCACCATGAGTGGGCTCGCGCACGCGCGCCAAGCTGGGCGTCTGCTGGGTCGCCGACCAAGCCTCACTCGGCAGCAGCGCGCCGAGATCGTCGCCAAAGCGGAATCCGGCCAAGGATCACCGGCGCAGCTTGCCAGCCTGTTCCGCGTCTCTCGCTCCACCGTGCAGCGGGTGCTTCGCGACCATCGTAACCGATCGGCCGTGGCATGAGCCTTGCCCCTGCCCTGCTCCGCGACTTGCCTGCAGACCTCGATGCGCAACGCTACGAGCTGGCCCGTGCCCGCCAGCTCGCTCGGGCATGGGCAGAGACGCTGCCCGAACCGCGACGCCGGGACATGGCCGCGCTGTTCACTCGCGATGCGATCGACACCTATCGCGCCGAGGCCCGACCCCATGCGATCCTCAGTCCACCATTCGCCGCACCCTATGGCCGGCTCGATCGCGCGGTCGCCGAGCTGGCTGCAGTGGTGGGGCGTGAGGCCGCGCCGTTGCCGATCGCCGAGGCGGTTTATTTCCTGACCGGCCTCTACACGACCCTGCTCGCGGCACGGGAGCGCGGGGCGATGGGGGCGTTCTACACCCCGCCGGCGCTGGCGAACCGGTTGCTCGACATGGCCGAGGAACAGGGGATCGACTGGACCCGTGCGCGCGTGCTCGATCCGGCGAGCGGCGGAGGCGCGTTCCTGTTGCCTGCAGCCGAACGGATGATCGCTGCGCTTCCCGCGGCCGAGCCGGCGATCGTACTGCGGCAGATCGGCACCCGCCTGACCGGGCTGGAGCTGGATCCCTATGCCGCGGGCTTCGGGCAGAATGCGATCGAACTGCTGCTGGCGGATGTGACTGCCGCTGCAGGCCGTGCAGCCCCGATCGTCGTGCGCGTCGCCGACACGCTGGAGGAAGCGCCGGTGGCCCGCTTCGACCTGGTGATCGGCAATCCGCCTTATGGCCGTGTCACTCTCACGCCCGAACAGCGCCAGCGGTTCGCACGCAGCCTTTACGGCCACGCCAATCTCTACGGCGTGTTCACGGATATCGCCGTGCGCTGGACGAAGAAGGGCGGGACCATCGCCTATCTGACGCCGACCAGTTTCCTGTCGGGCAGTTACTATTCCGCGCTGCGTGAGCTGATCGCCAAGGAGGCGCCGCCCGTCGCGATCGATTTCGTCCATGCCCGGCGCGGCGTGTTCGAGGACGTGCTGCAGGAGACGTTGCTGGCGGCTTACAAGCGCGGCGCAAAGCCTGGCCGCGCTCAGATCCATTATGTCGAGGTCGCGAACGAGCGCGAGGCCCGCGTCATCCGCAACGGTACGATCGGCCTGCCCTCCCCGGCGTCGCAACCGTGGCTCGCACCGCGCGAGCCACGGCACAGCGCTTTGATCGCCAAGGCCGAGACGATGCCAGCGCGGCTTGCCGACTGGGGTTACCGTGTCTCGACGGGACCGCTGGTGTGGAACCGCTACAAGGACCAGATGCGGCTCCGCCCCGCACGCGGCGCACATCCGCTGATCTGGGCGGAGGCGGTGTCGGCGGATGGTCGCTTCGCGTTCCGGGCCGAGAAGCGCAATCACGCGCCTTATTTCAAGGTCGAGCGGGGCGATGCCTGGCTGCTTGTCGAGGAGGCATGCGTCCTCGTCCAGCGCACCACCGCGAAGGAGCAGGCGCGTCGCCTGATCGCGGCCGAGCTGCCGGCGGACTTCATCGTGCAGCATGGCGGCGTTGTGGTCGAGAACCACCTGAACATGGTCAGGCCCTCCGCGCGGCCCGCGGTATCGCCGGCGACGGTCGCGGCGGTGCTGAACAGCGCGGTCGTCGATCAGCTCTTCCGCTGCATCAACGGTAGCGTCGCGGTATCGGCGTTCGAGATGGAGGCGCTGCCCCTGCCCTCACCCGCCGCGATGAAAACGGTGGAGGCGCTGGTCCGCCGCGGTGCCGCCATCGAGGACGAACTGGCGCGCCTCTATGGGCAGGTCGTCCCATGACGCCGCTGCTAACCCGTGAACAGGTCCATGTCCGGCTGCAGGAGATCTTCCCCGATGGAGCGCCCAATCGCGCCTATCTGACCCGGATGCTGGCGGCGAGCACAGTGTTCGTCGCCCTCTATATCGACGCGGTTGAGGGCAGCGGGACGTATCTCGGTCCCAAGCACGTCTATCGCATGACCGACGAACGGGCGGCGCGTACTGATGCTGCCGACCGGGCCAGCTATGCGACCGGCGTTCTGCGCACCGGGAGCCAAGTCGAGGGCCGACGCTGGTATCAGGACAACACCCGCGAGCCGATCCGTGATGAGACGCTGCGCGAGGGACTGGTGGCGATCGGCGCAGTGACCGAGCGCACCGACCTTGCCACTACGTCGAGCAAGCCGCGCTATGCGCTGAAGGCGGGCTTCGCCGCTTTGTTCGACCCGGACCTCGCCGACGAAGCGCTGCGGGTCCGGATCGCGGCGTGGCAGGCCGAGGCATTGAACAAGGGTGCGCTCGCCCGACTGGCGATCGTTCGCCGCGGTGCCGGCGTCAGCGCCGATCAGGTACTGGTCACCTTCCCGAACGGCGAGACGCGCCGGATGAAGCCCGGCCCCAGTTCGGCGATCACCAAGGCGGTGGTCGAGGTGTTCGCCCCCACCTTCCTCACCGATCCCGCCGTCCTGTTCCTCAGCGAGAGCGGCAACAAGGTGGTCGCGCGCGACGACGAGCTGGCGCGGTCGATCGGCCTCGCGATTCAAGCCGACCGGAACCTGCCCGACACGATCCTCGTCGACCTTGGGCCGACGCATCCGTTGCTGGTGTTCGTAGAGGTGGTCGCGACCGATGGCCCGATCAGTGAACGTCGAAAGGAGGCGCTGGAGGCGTTGGTCGCCGAGACGGGCTTCCCCGCCGAGCATGTTGCATTCGTGACGGCGTTTCTCGATCGCAGCGCTGGGCCATTCAAGAAGACGGTCGATAGCCTCGCTTGGGGCAGCTACGCTTGGTTTGCTGCCGAGCCAGAGCGGCTGCTAATATTCAGCGATGCCCCGCGCTCGCTTGGCGGCTGACCGCCACGACGCCGGGCGATGCTTTCCTCTCCGCAGTTGCGCCCATCCTCGCGGCTGCAGGCCCCCTTCCCCATGCCCGGCTCGATACCGGCGGCGAGACGACGCGCCCGAAGAAGCAGGCGACGCGGTTGCTCAAATGCGAGTGCGGGACATGTGGCTATACCGTCAGGACCGCGCGCAAGTGGCTCGAGACGGCCGGCGCACCGCTATGCCCGGTTGGGGGCACGGGCCGATGCATCATGATCCGCTCAACACTGACGGCGATGATCCGAAGCCGTAACGCTTCCCTTCCCATCCACGTCGTATATAAGTATACAAGTATAATTCTATACCGCAGGAGTGCAGCATGAAGGTTCTAGCCATCCTGTCCCAGAAAGGCGGCGTTGGAAAAACGACGTTGGCGACGTGCCTCGCCGTAGCGGCTGAGCAGGCGGGCAAGGAAGCCGCGATCATCGATCTGGACCCGCAGGCGACAGCATCGTTCTGGAAAGACGTGCGCCAGCTCGATACGCCGGCCGTCGCTTCGATCCAGCCGGTGCGGCTCGCGGCGATGCTCAAGGCGTGTGCCGACGCCGGCACAGACCTTGTGGTGATCGACGGCGCTGCCGTTGCGCGCGATGTTGCCTATGAGGCTGCGCGGCACGCCGACTTTATCCTCGTACCGACGAAGACGGCGGTGTTCGACACCATGAGCATGACTCACACACTCGACGTGGTGCGGCAGCTCGATCGCGCCTTCGCCGTCGTGCTGACATTCGTCCCCCCGCAGGGACAGGAGACGGGCGACGCGATGAAGGCGGTAGAGGAGCTGGGCGCGGCGGTTTGTCCGGTGACGATCGGCAACCGCAAGGCGTTCTTCCGCGCTCAGGCTGCGGGCCAGGCAGTGCAGGAGTTCGAGCCTAACGGCCCCGCCGCAGCGGAAATCAAGCGTCTATACGAGTATACGGCTATACGCCTATACGATGAAGTGGAGGCGGTATGATGGCGAAGGGCAATACACTTCAGGCGATGCTTGATCGGGCCAAGGCTGGCGGCGACGCGCCGGCAACGCCCGCCCCGTCCGTCGCGGCAACGCCAACCCCCGCCAAACCCGCGCAGGCGGGACGACAAGGGACCAAGCTGATCGGTGGGCATTTCGCGCCGGAGGTCAGCACGCAGCTCCGCATCCTAGCGGCTGAGGAGGGGACGACTGTGCAGAGCCTGCTGGGCGAGGCGCTGGACGACCTGTTTGTGAAGAAGGGACGCAGCCGGGCAAGTAGGCGGGTATAGGCGTATACAGTTATACTAGTAGGGAAAGTGCGAAGGCCGCGAAAGGACGGGTGCCCAACGGAATCATTCAATTCTGGCGACAAAGTCTCGAATGTTTGGCTGTTGTTTATCTAGCTGCGACTGATTCACTTGAACTGTTCGTCCTGAAAATTGCTTAGTTCCCGAGGTTAGGAAACAAATCGGAATACCTTTCGCACCAGAAACCACCGATGCGGTATTTGCATCATTGATCTGCTCTTCGAACATTGCACGAAAAGTAGCCCTATTTATAGGAGCGGGGCTGCCCCCGGGGTGTATAGCAAACAATCCAGGGTTTGACTGATAAACCCTGAATACCTCGGCAAAGATCTCAAGAACGACCGTCCTAAATGCTGTGGCCGAACTGCTATTCATTTGCGTGAGCCTGTTACCCACGTAGCTATATATCTGAGGAAGCCTCATAAGAAACTGTTGCGTGTTCCGGTAGTATTGAGATTGGATCTGCCCCGGGCGGCGGACCACACCATATACAAGCGATAAAACCGAGCGAACCGCTCGCTTTGAAGAGCCATCCGCCGAGAAAGGAATAATTAGCCGATCGGCGGCGGAAATCGCCAACTCGGTATAGACCGTGAAGCTTGGGTTACAGTCAATAAAAACCGTTATATCTTGTTGATTCCACGAGTTCCGAACGTCATCAATGAGGTTTCGTATCCAAGTATGGACAATCTGCCATGCGTTGGGCGGACCAGCCGTACAAGCAAGTTGAATTCACGACGCTTGCATTTCCAATTCCTCGTCACCGCAAATAAGGTAGAGATTGGCGGGAACGGCGTTATTAATGGTCCGAGCTTGCGTAAGATAACTGGCTCCGCTGTGCGTGTCGACATACGGACTGACAATGCGATCATTGATGTAACCCGCAATCGTCCGGGGAGGCGTCATCCCCGAAAGCTGTTCAATAGCAGCTTCACCCGCTTCAATCCCGCCCAAAATCATACTGGACGAATTAGCCTGTGGACAGAGGTCGAGGACAAGAACTCGCTGATTAGGATGCGTTCGGGCATATTCAGACGCGACCTGGAATGTCAGGTAGCTTTTTCCAACACCGCCCTTGTTATTCCAAACCGCATAAACTGCCATATCGTCTCTACCCGTCAATCTAGGAATCACAGGCGACGAAATAGCGCCACCACCACGGCTCACCCATGGCATAGGGCATCCATTTACTCGTAATAATTTATGAGGGCGAGCTTGCCACATGATAGGCGATCGGCTTGCTCTCGACCGGCAAACTCACGTGAAATTAGGACAAGCGACGGCGCTGGAGGCGTGTTGGCTCACAGCTACCACCTACATGGAATTAGCACGTAGCGGCCTGTCAGAAAGCACCTGATTGCCGTCTTCCAACTGCACTACGAACGCTGGGCCGATGCGGAACGGATGTGGGAGGTGCGGAAGGCGCGCAACGAAAGCCGCCGAGCCTAGATCGCACGCCTTCAAAAACGAGATGGAGGATGAGCGGTAGCGCAGTGTCGATGCCAAGTGGGCCAAGGCCGTGTCAGTATAGCCGTATACGGCTATACTGACACGGCCTTGGCCTAAAAGTGAGTTTTGGGGTAGCGCCTCACCTTTGCGCGGCTGGCGTA
>NZ_JACIJN010000013.1 GCF_014199415.1 Sphingomonas endophytica | reverse complement strand
ACACAATCATACACCCAGAAAATGCCTCGGCTTCCAAACCCCCGCTGAGGCCTTCTTCCCGTTGCACTTCGAATGTGAATCCACACCCGGATCAACTCCGGGGCGACGGCCAATCTGCTGCACCCCCTTGCCCGGCGCCCCCGATCGCGTCTAAAGCGCCCGGCATCCGCATGGACCCGGTGCAACTCCGGGTGGCTATCCCGGCCGCCGATCCGCCGGGCAACCTCCACGTATCGTCCTGAAAACAGCGTTCCGTGCGGGCGCCGATACGTGTTGTGGTTTCAACAGGCTCATGACCAACTTCATCTCCCATTTTCGATCCGCGTGGTGCGCGGACGCGGGCGAGGTACGCCGCGAGATCCTCGCCGGCATCGTCGTCGCGCTCGCGCTGATCCCCGAGGCGATCGGCTTTTCGATCATCGCCGGGGTCGACCCGCGCGTCGGTCTTTATGCCTCGATCGCGATCGCGATCGTCATTTCGTTGCTCGGCGGCCGCCCGGCGATGATCTCGGCCGCGACCGCCGCGGTCGCGGTCGTCGTCACGCCGCTGGTCCGGGAACACGGCGTCGACTATCTCTTTGCCGCGACGATCCTGATGGGCGTCATCCAGATCATCGCCGGCGTGCTGCGACTCGACCTGCTGATGCAGTTCGTTTCACGCTCGGTCATCACCGGCTTCGTCAACGCGTTGGCGATCCTGATCTTCATGGCGCAGCTGCCGCAGCTTATCGGTGTGAGCTGGCACAGTTATGCACTGGTCGCGGGCGGGCTGGCGATCATCTACCTGCTGCCGCGCGTCACCAAGGCGGTGCCGTCGCCGCTGGTCGCGATCGTCGTGCTGACGGTGCTCGCGATCATGCTTGGCCTCCCGGTGCGCACCGTAGGCGACATGGGGCGGCTGCCGGAAGGATTGCCGTCGCTCATGCTGCCTCAGGTGCCGCTGACGCTCGATACGCTGCGGATCATCCTGCCCTATTCGATGACGATGGCAGCGGTCGGGCTGCTCGAGTCGATGCTGACCGCGCAGATCGTCGACGATATGACCGATACCGACAGCGACAAACGCCGCGAATGTATGGGGCAGGGCGGCGCCAACCTTGCGGCGGCGCTGGTCGGCGGCATGGGCGGCTGCGCGATGATCGGGCAGTCGGTCATCAACGTGACCTCCGGAGGGCGCAAGCGATTGTCGACCTTTATAGCCGGCGCCTTCCTGCTTTTCCTGCTCGCCGTGCTGGGCCCGGTGGTCGGGCGCGTGCCGATGCCGGCGCTGGTGGCGGTGATGATCATGGTATCGATCGGGACGTTCAGCTGGAACTCGATCCCGAACCTGCGCCGCCACCCGCCGACCTCTTCGATCGTGATGCTCGTCACCGTCGCGGTGGTCGTGGCGACCCGCGACCTCGCACAGGGCGTCGCAGCGGGCGTGCTGCTGTCGGGAATCTTCTTCGCGGGCAAGGTACGCCGGATGTTCGCGGTCGAGCGCGAGCCGGGCGAGCCGGTACGCTACCGTGTGCGTGGCGAGATTTTCTTCGCCTCGGTCGACCTGTTCACCCGCGCCTTTGCGGCAAGGGAGACGGGAGCGGTCGTGATCGACGTAACCGCCGCGCACTTCTGGGACATTTCGGCAGTCGCCGCGCTCGACAAGATCGTCGCCCGGCTCCGCCGCGACGGGGCACGCGTCGACGTCGTCGGCTATAACGACGCCAGCGCCGATCTGATCGACCGCTTCGCGCTGCACGACAAGACCGGCGTCGAACTCGGGGTCGCGCCGCATTGAGCGCATGAAAAAGGGGCATCGGTCACCCGGACCGATGCCCCTGCCGCCATCCGGCGGAGCCTTTTTCTTACGACGCCTTGGGCAGACGGATCGTCGGTCCGATTGAGTCGACCACCGCACGCGCATTGAAGGCGCGGACGTTGCCGCGATCCGGCGTGCCCTTGAACATCACGATCTCGGCCGACGCTTCGTAGCGATCGACGGTGCGGATATCCTGACCGCCACCGAAGCCGCCCCACGGTCCGCCCCAGAACGGGTCCCAGGCGCGATAGCCGAAGCCGCGGCCGTAGAAGCCCCAGCGCGGACCCCAGAGCCCGCCGCCGAAGGCGCCGAAACCCGGTCCCCAGCCGCTACCGAAGCCCGGCGTCGAATAGGTACGCGCCTGACGGTCGGTGTCGCGATCCGCCATCACGAAATAGTCATAGCCGTTCTGCAGCGTCAGCTCGGCGGAGCGGAACAGCAGGTAGCGTTCGACGACGTCACGGTCGGTCACGGTGTTGCCGGCGAAGGTGACACGATAGCGGTTCGGCTCGATCCGCAGATCGCTATAGCCGGTACGGTAGAAGCCGCTGCCGGTGGCGGGCCGATAGGCAGTCTCGGTCGCGCAGGCCGCGACCAGCGTCGTGCTGGCCGCCAGGGCCAGCACCATCGCCGAGCGGCCAAACTTCATCATCATGGCGTACTCTCCAACGCACCCGGGCGGTGCGACGAGCCGTCGCATAGCCGAGATGAGTGGAACGTGCGATGAACGAAAACGCTCCGCCCGGTGGCGGGGCGACCCGGCACGCGCGGCAGCGCCTCTGTTGCGCGGGCATGGGCCAGCGTACATTCCGTGCTGACGGTGAGTCGGGAACGCCGATACAATGGGAGCGCTTCGATGAAGATACTGGTTCCGGTCGCCTTGCTCGTCCTTGCCGGTCCGACGCTCGCCGCCGCACGGGACGGCAAGCCGGTCGATCCGAACCAGCGGATCTGCAAGGCGGTCGAGGTCACCGGCAGCCGCTTCACCAAAAAGACGTGTCATACCCGCGCCGAATGGGCTCAGCTCGACAAGGCTGGTGCGGATGCAGCCGACGAGGCGATGAAGACCCGACGCGCCGACTCGGCCTGGCCACAGTGACGATAGCGCCACCTTCCACAACCGCAGGGTAAGAACGTGAGAAGCGTGAACCTCGGCGCCATCACGAGCTCGCGGCTTCGGCGGAAAGAGGTGGCTCCCTGAGTAGGATTCGAACCTACGGCCGCTCGATTAACAGTCGAGAGCTCTACCGCTGAGCTATCAGGGAACGGCGTTCAACGTCGTGGAGGGGGTCTATAAAGCCGGATTTCGGCCGCGCAAGACCCTTATTTCATCTTTCTGACTTATGCGACGAACTGCTCCATGGTGATGCGATCGTCGAGCGCGTGCTCGGGATCGAACAGCAGCGTCAGCTCGCGCGCGCGGTCCATCGCGATGTCGACCTGCATGACGTTGCGGACCTCACGCTGGTCGGCGACGGCCGAAACCGGGCGCTTGCCGGCCTCCAGCACGCGCAACGACACGCGCGTCTTGTCGGGCAGGATCGCGCCGCGCCAGCGCCGCGGACGGAAGGCGCTGATCGGCGTCAGCGCCAGCATCTGCGAGCCGAGCGGGAGGATCGGCCCGTGCGCCGACAAATTATAGGCCGTCGACCCGGCGGGCGTCGCGACGAGGATGCCGTCGCACGACAATTCTTCCAGCACGATCCGATCGTTGATCCGCACTTCCAGCCGCGCGGTCTGCCGCGTCTCGCGCAACAGCGATACCTCGTTGATCGCGGGCAGCGTATGGACGCTGCCGTCGAAGCCGGTCGCGGTCGCGGTCAGCGGTGTGACCTTGAACGCGCGTGCGCGCTCGATCCGCCCGTCGAGATCGTGGCGGCGCCATTCGTTCATCAGAAACCCGACGGTGCCGAGATTCATCCCGAACACCGGAACGATCGCGCGCCGCCGTTCGAGCAGCAGGTGAAGCGTCTGGAGCATGAAGCCGTCTCCGCCGAGCGCAACGACCAGATCGGCCTCTTCCAGCGGGCACCAGTCCCAGGCGTCGGCAAGTTCGGCACGCGCGGCCTGCGCGGGAGCGGTGGGCGAGGCGACCAGCGCCCGCCGGGGATAAAGCGTCATCCGCCGGTGACACTCATGTGTCGTGCCACCGCAGGGGCATCGCCGTGGCCGATGCGGAAATCGTGGCGGCGCGGCTTGGTGGTCAGCGCATCCTCGATCGCCGCGTCGAGCCCGGCGACCCCGCCGTCGCGCAGCGCGGCGCGCAGGTCGCGATGATCGTCGTGGCCGAGACAGGTATAGAGCCGCCCCTCGGTGGTCAGGCGGACACGGTTGCAACCGTCGCAGAAATTCTGCGTCAGCGGCGAGATCAGTCCGAGGCGGGTCGCGCCGCCGTCGACGCGCCAGTAACGCGCCGGTCCGCCGGTTTGCGCCGCATCGCGCGACAGCGTGAAGCGCGCGTCGAGCCGCTCCTTCACCACCGTCAGCGGCAGGAAGCGGTCCGTCCGGTCCTCGTCGACCGCGCCGAGCGGCATCGTCTCGATCAGCGTCAGGTCGTGCCCCTCGGCGACGCACCAGTCCAGCATCGCCGCAATCTCGTCCTCGTTGACGCCCTTGAGCGCCACCATGTTGATCTTGATCGCCAGCCCGGCGTCGCGCGCCGCGGCGATTCCGTCGAGCACCTGCGCGACATCACCGTGCCGGGTGATGTGGCGGAAGCGCCCCGGATCGCGGCTGTCCAGACTGACGTTCAGCCGGCGCAGCCCCGCTTCGTGCAGCGCGGCGGCATGGTCGCGCAGCCGCGTGCCGTTGGTCGTCATCGTCAACTCGTCGAGCGCACCGCCGACGTGCCGCCCGAGCCGCTGCACCAGTTGCAGCACGTCTCGCCGCACCAGCGGCTCGCCGCCGGATAGCCGCACCTTACGGACCCCGCGCGCCACGAACCGCTCGGCGATGATCGCCAGCTCCTCCAGCGTCGCGATCTTGTCGCGCGGCAGGAAGGTCATGTGCTCCGCCATGCAATAGCGACAGCGCAGGTCGCAGCGATCCGTCACCGAGACGCGCAGGTATCGGATGGTGCGGCCGAAGCCGTCGATGAGCGGCGCGGCCGTGCTACATGGTTCGATCATTGCCGTCACAACGCACGAGGCTATTGAGTCGTTCACCGTCCGGCAAGATCGGATTGCCGCGCCGCGCCCCACCGCCTACGACGATTGTCATGGAGCGTCAGACACGAACCATGCAGCGCGCCGCCGGGCGCCGCCGTGGCGAGCGAACCGCCAGCGAGGAACAGCTGCAACTGGTCGCCTCCGCGCCCGACGGCGTGACCGCCATCACCGCGGCACCGACCAGCTTCGAGATCGTCAACGCCGCTTACGGGCGGATGACGGGCGATCAGCTGGTCGAGGCGATCGACGAGCGGCTGAGCAATGCGCTGGCCGATTATCGCACCGCCGCGGTGCGCAGCGGGGCGACCTTCACGATCGTGGTGGCCGGCGACGCACAGGTCGGCGATGCGGCCGTCGACTCGGTCGAGCGCGCCCTGGAGCAGCCGTTTACGATCGGCAGCGAGACCATCCACCTCGGCGCGCGGATTGGCGTGGCGCGGCGGGTCGATCACGAGGCGCCCGACCATCTCCTGCGCCGTGCCGCCGAGGCGCTGTCGCATGCCCGCGCCAGCGAGGGCGTGACGACGCGCGTCGCGACCGAAAGCAGCGGCGTGCCGATCGCCGCGCTCGCCGCCGACCTGCATCGCGCGATGGAGCGACAGGAGATCGGCGTCCGCTTCCAGCCGCAGGTGCACATGATCGACGGGCGGATCGTCGGAGTCGAGGCACTGGCGCGCTGGCATCATCCGCGGCTGGGCGAACTCGGCGCGGAAACCCTGCTCGCGGCGGCGGATCGCGCCGGGCTGGGGGTGGCGCTGTCCGACCATGTCCAGGCCCTGGCGCTGCGCCGTGCCGCCGACTGGCCCGACGCGCTTTCGGGCTTGCGGGTTGCGGTCAACGTCACCGCCACCGACCTGTCGCGCACGCCGTTCGTCAGCCGGTTCCTCGCGCGCGTCCACGAAGCGGGGATCGCGCCGGGGCGCGTCACCGCCGAGGTGACCGAAGGGGCGATGATCGACAATCTGCGCGCCGCCGGCGTAGCGTTGGCGGCGTTGCGCGCGGCGGGCTGTCGCGTCGCGCTCGACGATTTTGGGACCGGCTATTCCAGCCTCTCCTATGTCGCATCGCTGCCGCTCGATTATATCAAGATCGACCGCAGCCTGACGACCGCCGCGGTCAACGACGCGCGCAACCGCGTGGTGCTGCAGGGCGTGCTTTCGATCGCCGAAGGACTTGGGCTCGAGACGATCGCCGAAGGGGTGGAGACCGAGGCGCAGCGTCAGTTGCTCGCGGTGCGCGGTTGCACCTTCTATCAGGGCTTCCTCTGCGCCGGGCCGCTCGACGATGCCGCGCTGATCGATCTGGTGCGCAGCGGATCGCCGAAGGGGAAGTGATATGATGCCGGTCGTCTCGATGCTGATCGCCGCGGCTGCTGCCGCCACGCCGCAGGTGGCGATCGACTCGGCGATGGCCGACAGCGCCGCGGGCTGGAACGCCGGCGACCTTGCGCGCTTCACCGCCATTTATGCCCCCGACGCGGTCTATGTCGCGGGTGACAAGGTCGTGCGCGGCAAGGCCGCAATTGCCGAGCGCTACGCCAAGAGCTTCGCCAATGGCGGCAACACGCGCGGGCGGCTCAGCTTTCAGCCGATGGCGTGGCGGCCGCTCAGCGCCGTCCATGTGCTGCACGTCGCGCGCTGGACGCTCACCCCCGCCAGCGGCACGCCGCAGACCGGGCTCACGACGTTGCTGTTCGAGCGCCGCAAGGACGGCTGGAAGATCATCTCCGACCATAGCAGCTGAAGGCCGAGCCCGTCTTGCTTCGCTACGCTCGCAACGACGGCACTTATCCCGCCGCCTTCGCCAGCCCCTTCGACAATTGCAGCGCGCCGTGCAGCCGCGCCTTCGGATCGGCCCAGACGCGGGTCAGCGCCAGCTTGCTGTCGGGGCGCAGCTTGGCGATCCCGCCCAGCTTGTCGACATAGGCGAGCAGCCCGGCGACGTTCGGCGGCTTGTCGTCATGGAACGCGACCAGCGCGCCCTTCGGACCGACGTCGAGCTTGGCGACGCACGCCTTCTTGGCGTTGAGCTTGATCTCCATGATCTTGACCAGATTGTCGGTCGCCTCGGGCAGCGGGCCGAAGCGGTCGATCATCTCGGCGGCGAAGGCGTTGAGCCCCTGTACCTCGTCGACCTCGTTGAGGCGACGATACAGCCCCATCCGCAGGTCGAGATCGGGGACATATTCCTCGGGGATCAGGATCGGCGCATCGACGCTGATCTGCGGCGAGAAGTCGCGCTGCCGCTCGCGCAGCCCGCCGGCCTTCGCCTCAAGGATCGCCTCCTCCAGCATCGACTGGTAGAGTTCGTAGCCGACCTCCTTGATATGCCCCGATTGTTCGTCGCCGAGCAGATTGCCCGCGCCGCGAATGTCGAGGTCGTGGCTGGCGAGCTGGAACCCCGCGCCCAAAGTATCTAGATCGCTCAGCACCTTGAGTCGCTTTTCCGCCGCCTCGGTCATCTGCCGCTCGGGCGGCGCGACCATATAGGCGTAGGCGCGCGTCTTCGAGCGACCGACGCGACCGCGAAGCTGGTAGAGCTGCGCGAGGCCGAAGCGGTCGGCGCGGTTGACGATCATCGTGTTGGCGGAAGGAATGTCGATCCCGCTCTCGATGATCGAGGTCGACACCAACACCTCGAACTTCTTGTCGTAGAAGGCGGACATCCGCTCTTCGACTTCGGTCGGCGCCATCTGGCCATGGGCGATGACGTAGCGAATTTCAGGCACCTCGCGGCGCAGGTAATCCTCGATGTCGGGCAGGTCGGCGATGCGCGGGGTGACGAGGAAGCTCTGCCCGCCGCGATAATGTTCGCGCAGCAACGCCTCGCGCAGCACCACCGGGTCCCACGGCATCACATAGGTGCGCACCGCGAGACGATCGACCGGCGGGGTCTGGATCACTGACAGTTCGCGCAGGCCGCCCATCGCCATCTGGAGCGTGCGCGGGATCGGCGTCGCGGTGAGCGTCAGCATGTGGACGTCGGCGCGCAATGTCTTGAGCCGCTCCTTGTGGGTCACGCCGAACCTTTGTTCCTCGTCGACGATCACGAGCCCGAGCCGCTTGAAGTCGACGTTCTTGGCGAGCAGCGCGTGGGTGCCGATCACGATGTCGATCGTGCCGTTCGCGATCCCGTCCTTGACCTTCTTCGCCTCGCTGGCGGTCACCAGCCGCGACAGGCGTCCGATCTCGACCGGGAAGCCATCGAAGCGCGCGCAGAAATTCTGGTAGTGCTGGCGGGCGAGCAGGGTGGTCGGGCAGACCACCGCGACCTGCATCCCCGCCATCGCCGCGACGAAGGCGGCCCGCAGCGCGACCTCGGTCTTGCCAAAGCCGACATCGCCGACGATCAGCCGGTCCATCGGCTTGCCGGCGGCAAGATCGTCGAGCACGTCGCTGATCGCGCGGTCCTGATCGTCGGTTTCCTCATAGGGAAAGCGGTCGACGAACGCCGGATAACCGCTCGCGTCGGGCTCGGCGACCTCGCCGGGGCGCAGCGCGCGCTCGGCCGCGACCGCGATCAGCGTGCCCGCAATCTCGCGGATGCGCTCCTTCATCTTCGACTTGCGGCGCTGCCACGCCTCGCCGCCGAGCCGGTCGAGGCTCGCGCCTTCCTCCGACGAGCCATAGCGCGAGAGGACCTCGAGATTTTCTACCGGAATGTAGAGCTTGTCGCCGCCGGCATATTCGAGCGCGACGCAATCGTGCGGCGCCTTGGCGACCGGCACCTGCGTCAGCCCGACATAGCGCCCGATGCCGTGATCGGTGTGCACGACCAGATCGCCCGGCGACAGCGTCGCGAGTTCGGCGAGGAAGGCGTCGGCGGACTTGCGGCGCTTGGCGCGGCGGATCAGCCGGTCGCCGAGCATGTCCTGCTCGGTCAGCACTGCGACGTCGGGCGCGGTGAAGCCGTGATCGAGCCCGACGACGGTCAGCGCGACGCCGCGGTCGGCGGCCCCCAGCGCGTCCTGCCACGTATCGGCCAGCCGCGCGCCGACCAGCCCGTGATCGTCGAGCAAATTCTTCAGCCGGTCGCGGGCGCCGACCGAATAGCTGGCGAGGATCGGCTTGCGCCCGTCCTTCTTCAGCCGCGCGACATGCGCGACCACCGCCTCGTAGACGTTCGCCTGATTGGCGCGCTCAGGCGCGAAATCGCGCGGGCCGTCGACCTGGAAGTCGAGCACGGTCGAGGATTCGGGCTCGTGGAACGGCGTCACCAGATGCGCGGGCATGCCGGCGACCTCGGCGCGCCATTCGTCCTCGTCGAGGTAGAGCGTCTTGGCGGGGAGGGCGCGGTAGCTGCCGGGCTCGGCCGCCTCGGCGCGCTTACGGTTTTCGTAATAATCGGCGATCGCGTCGAGCCGCCCCTCGACCGCCGCCGGAGTGCCCGCGTCGCGCACCACCACGGCATCGTCGCCGAGATGGTCCCAGAGCGTCGCCAGCTTCTCCTCGAACAGCGGCAGCCAATGTTCCATGCCGGCCAGCCGCCGGCCGTCGCTGACCGCCTGATAGAGCGGGTCGCCGGTCGCGGTGGCGCCGAACTTCTCGCGATAACGGGTGCGGAAGCGCTTGACGCTGTCGTCGTCGAGCAACGCCTCGGAGGCGGGGAGCAGCACGAAGCCGTCGAGCCGCCCGGTGGTGCGCTGGTCGCCGGGGTCGAAGGTGCGGACGCTCTCGATCTCGTCGCCGAAGAAGTCGAGCCGCAGCGCCTGTTCCTCGCCGCTCGGGAACAGGTCGACGATCCCGCCGCGCACTGCATATTCGCCGGCGTCGTGGACGGTGTCGGTGCGGACATAGCCGTTCGCCTGCAACAGCGCGCCGAGCGCGTCGCGGTCGATCTGCGCGCCGGGCTTCAGCTCGGCGACCAGCTGGCGGATGCGAAACGGCGTGAGCGTCCGCTGCGTCAGCGCGTTGACCGTGGTCAGCACCAGCTGCGGCCCGGCCGGTTTCTGCTGCAAGCGGTGCAGCGCGCCGATCCGCTCCGCCATCACGCGCAACGTCGGCGAGGCGCGGTCGTAGGGGAGGCAATCCCAAGCCGGGAGCTGCACGACCTCCAGCTCGGGCGCGAAGAACGGCGCGGTGGCGGCGATGCTGCGCATCTGCGCCTCGTCGGCGGCGACGAACACCGCACGGCGCGGCGCGGCGCGCGCGAGATCGGCGAGCAGCGAGGGAAGGAAGCCGCCGGGGACGCCCGATAGGGTGAGCGGGACGGTGGCTTTGAGGATCTTGGAGAGGTCGGGCATTTCATCTCCCCCCTCCCTTTCAAGGGAGGGGCAGGGGGTGGGTGGCGTCCGGGTGATACGGCAAGGGCGGGGGGCGGCGGCGGCCGTATTGCCAGGCCTCACCCACCCCAACCCCTCCCTTGAAAGGGAGGGGCTAAATGAAGGTCACATTCCCGTGTCGAGCACCGTCACGAAATCGACCTTCCGCATCGTCTGCATCATCTCGCCCTCCCACTCCGCCGGGCAGGGGAGCGAGCCGATCGCCCAGCCCATGATGTCGACGTCCTGCTCCTCCAGCAGCCGCTCAAACCAGTCGAGCTGCTCCGCGTTCCATGTCGCGCCATGCGCGTCGAAGAAGCCGCCGATCATCAGATCGGCCTCGCGCGTGCCGCGGTGCCAGGCGCGGAAGCGGAGGCGTTTCAGGCGGATGTCGTGATCCATCACAGGTCCAATGCAAAACGACCGGCGGGCGCTGGCGGCGACCGTCGGGGCAGGGTATCGGCTCCAGATAGTCATGCGACCCGATATCCTCAATCCGTTGTTCGCCGAGGTGGAGGCGCTGAAGGGCGTCGGCCCCGCGCTGGCGAAGCCGCTCGACCGGCTGGGAATTGCGCGCGTGCTCGACCTGTTGTTCCACGTCCCCTCGGGCTGGGTCGACCGCTGGCCGCGCGACGAGCTGATGCAGAGCGATGTCGGGCGGACGATCGCGATCACGCTGACCCCGACCGATTACCGCACCAGCAGCAGCCCGCGCGCGCCGACGCGGGTCGTCGCGACCGATCAACACGGCAACACCGTGGCGCTGGTGTTCTTCGGCGGCGGTTCGGGGCGAGTACGCAAGTTGCTGCCGCTCAACGAGCCGCGGCGGGTGTCGGGACGGCTCGACCAATATGGGCAGGATCTCCAGATCATCCACCCGGAAGTCGGCGGCGAGGACGGCGACTTCCGCGAGCGCGAGGCGATCTACCCGCTGACCGAGGGCATGACCTCGCGGCGGCTCGGCGCGCTCGTCGAACAGGCGCTGGCGCGCGCGCCCGATCTGCCCGAGTGGATCGAGCCGAGCCTCAAGGCGCAGCGCGACTGGCCCGCATGGCGCGAGGCGATGACGCGGCTCCACGCTGACCCCGCCGACACGGTGGCGCGCGCGCGGCTGGCGTATGACGAGGTGTTCGCCAACCAGCTCGCGCTTTCGATCGTCCGCGCCGACACGCGCAAGCGCCGTGGCCGTGCGTTGCAGGGCGACGGGCGGCTGCGCGATCTGCTGCGGCTGCCCTATCAGCTCACCGGGGCGCAGGCGCGCAGCGTCCGCGAGATCGAGGGCGACCTCGCGCAGAGCGCACCGATGCTGCGGCTTCTGCAAGGCGATGTCGGTTCGGGCAAGACCTTGGTGGCGGCGATGGCGCTGCTGATCGCGGTCGAGGCCGGCGCGCAGGCGGCAATGCTCGCGCCGACCGAGATCCTCGCGCGCCAGCATTACGAGACGCTGCGCCGCACGCTCGCCGGGCTGCCCGTCGAGATTGCGGTGCTGACCGGGCGCGACAAGGGCCGCGCGCGCGAGGCGACGCTGATGGGGCTGGCCGACGGATCGATCCATATCCTCGTCGGCACGCATGCGATCTTCCAGGAGGCGGTCAGCTACCGCGACCTTGGGCTGGTCGTGGTCGACGAACAGCATCGCTTCGGGGTCGCCGAGCGGATGCTGTTGCAGGCCAAGGGCCGCACCCCGCCGCACCTGCTGGCGATGACCGCCACCCCGATCCCGCGCACGCTGACGCTCGCGTTGCATGGCGAGATGGACCAGAGCCGGCTCGACGAAATGCCGCCGGGGCGTGAGCCGGTCGAGACGCGTGTGCTGTCGGAGGAACGCGTCGACGAGGTGATCAATGCGCTCGGGCGGCATTTGTCGGAGGGCAAGCAGGCTTATTGGGTCTGCCCGCTGGTCGAGGAGAGTGAAACCAGCGACCTGCAAGCCGCCGAGGCCCGCGCCGCCGCGCTGGCAAGCCGGTTTGGCGACCGCGTCGGGTTGGTTCATGGTCGGATGAAGGGTGCGGAGAAGGACGCGGTGATGGCGCGCTTCTCGGCCGGCGAGACCGGCGTGCTGGTCGCGACGACGGTGATCGAGGTCGGAGTCGATGTCCCTAACGCCACGCTGATCGTGATCGAACATGCCGATCGTTTCGGGCTGGCGCAGCTGCACCAGTTGCGCGGGCGCGTCGGGCGCGGCGGGGGGCGCTCGGTATGCCTGTTGCTGCGCGGCGGTTCGCTCAGCGAGACGGCGCGTGCGCGGCTGGCGTTGATGCGCGAGACCAACGACGGGTTCCGGATCGCCGAGGAGGACTTGCGGTTGCGGGGGGCTGGCGAGTTGCTCGGCACGCGGCAATCGGGCGAGGCGATGTTCCGGCTCGCCACGCCGGAGTTGCTGTCGGAGCTGCTGCCTGCCGCTACCGACGATGCCCGGTTGCTGATCGATCGCGACGGCGGTTTGAACGGCGCGCGCGGTCAGGCGGCGCGTATTGCGCTATATCTGTTCGAGCGCGATGCGGGCGTGGCGTTGCTGCGGTCCGGGTAAGTGGACGCCATGGCGCGCGTAGCGAAGCAATCCGGCGTGCCTGGTCCGGCAATGGATGGCTGCGCTACGCTCGCGATGACGGAAAGAGGAGAAGTTGATTGCCGGGTCTCATGCCGATCATCATCGTCGTGCTTGCCGGGCTCGGGCTCGCGATCCAGCCGCCGACCAATGCCGCCCTCGCGCGAGTGTCGGGGTCGGTGTGGCTGGCGGCGTTGGTGTCGTTCACCGTCGGGACCGCGGCGTTGCTGATCGTCTGGGCCTTTGATCGCACTCCGCTGTCCGCGTTGAGGGGCGCGCCGTGGTGGGCGTGGCTGGGCGGCTTCTACGGCGCGGCGTTCGTCGCGGCGCTCGCCTTCGCCGCGCCGCGGCTGGGGATCGCCGCCGCGCTCAGCATCGCGATCGCCAGCCAGTTGGTCGCCGCGCTGACGCTCGACCATTTCGGGCTATTACAGCTGCCGCAGCAGTCGGTGACGCTCACCAAGCTCGCCGGCATCGCACTGGTGCTGATCGGGGTGGTGGTGTTTCGGCGCGGTTGAGCCGCCCGCCGTCCGCGGCGGGTCGGCTATCGCATCGCTGCCAGCACGAACTGGTACAAGGCCGGCGGCACTTCCTGCGCCAGCTTGCAGCCGATCCGCCCGCCCAGCGCCCAACGCACCTCGGCGACGAAGCTGCCCGCGACGGGCAGGGTGACGGTCACCGTCTCGCCAACCGTGATCGCTTCCTCGCTGCGCGCCATGAAGCCGTTGGGCGACACGTTGACGATCGTCACCAGCCGCGTCTCGCCGCCGGCGACGCCCAGCCGTGTGCGATGCAGCGTCTCGTCGCGTGGCTCGACACGGTCTTCATACGCCATCGTCGCCGATCGTACGGCCATGTCTTCCTCCTACGCTAACCCGGCCTTATCGCGTGTGCGGGGTTAACGTGGCGTGAGCGAAGGCGTTAAGCCGGGTTCACCATCCCATGATGCTTCTTGCCCGCGGAGATGCGCACCGGCGCGTCCGTCACCGTGACCGTTGCCGCTTCGTCGGCGACCTTCTCGCCGTCGATCCGCGCGCCGCCGCCCTTGATGAGCCGCCGCGCCTCGCCCTTCGAGGCCGCGAAGCCGAGCCCCACCAGCACGTCGACCAGCGGCGTCGCGCCCGGCGCGACGATCGACGGGAGCCCCGCGCCGCTCGCACCTTCCTCGAAGGTCTTGCGCGCGGTCTCGGCGGCATCCTCCGCGGCGGCGCGGCCGCGGCACATCGAGGTCGCCTCGTTGGCGAGCACCTTCTTGGCCTCGTTGATCTCCGCGCCGTCCAGCGCCTCCAGCCGCGCGATCTCGTCGAGCGGCAGATCGGTGAACAGCCGCAGGAAGCGGCCGACGTCGCGGTCGTCGGTGTTGCGCCAGAATTGCCAGTAATCGAAGTGCGGCAGCTGGTCCTCATGGAGCCACACCGCGCCCGCGACGGTCTTGCCCATCTTCTCCCCCGAGGCGGTGGTGAGCAGCGGGGTGGTCACGCCGAACACCTCGGTGCCGTCCATCCGCCGCGCCAGCTCGACGCCGTTGACGATGTTACCCCATTGATCGCTGCCGCCCATCTGAAGTCGCACGCCCGCGCGCCGCGCCAGCTCGCGGAAGTCGTAGCCTTGCAGGATCATGTAGTTGAATTCGAGGAACGACAGCGACTGCTCGCGATCGAGCCGCAGCTTGACCGAGTCGAAGCTGAGCATCCGGTTGACGCTGAAATGCTGGCCGACTTCGCGCAGGAAGGGAATGTATTCGAGCTTGTCGAGCCATTCGGCATTGTCGAGCATCACCGCATCGCTCGGGCCGTCGCCGAAGGTCAGGAAGCGGTCGAAGATGCGCTTGATGCCCGCGACATTGGCGGCGATCACCTCGTCGCTGTTGAGCTTGCGCGCCTCGTCCTTGAAGCTCGGGTCGCCGATCTTGCCGGTGCCGCCGCCCATCAGCACGACCGGCTTGTGCCCGGCCTGTTGCAGCCGGCGCAGCAGCATGATCTGCACCAGGCTGCCGACGTGCAGCGACGGCGCGGTCGGGTCGAAGCCGATATAGCCGGGCACGACCTGCTTGGCAGCCAGCGCGTCGAGCGCGGCGGCGTCGGTCATCTGGTGGATGTAGCCGCGCGCGGTCAGCGTGCGGAGCAGGTCGGACTGATATACGGTCATAGCGCTGGCGTCGTTACACGCGCGTCAGCGGCGCGGCAATTGCGTCACCGGATCGACGGGGGAGCGGCCGCGGCGCAGCTCGAAATGCAGCTCGGGCTGGTCGGCGAAGCCGGTCGCGCCGCTCAGCGCGATCACCTGTCCGCGCGTCACCGCCTGACCGCGCCGCACCAGTAATTTGCCGGCGTGGCCGTAGATCGAGGTCCAGTTGTCGCCATGTTTGACGATGACGAGCCCGCCCAGCGCGGCGATGCCGTCGCCGGCATAGGCGACCGTGCCGGACGCCGCCGCTTTCACCTCGGTGTCGGACGGTACGGCGATCTCGATTCCGTCGAAGCGCTCGCCGCTGCGCCCCGTGCCGAAGCGACGCACGATCTGGCCGGTGAGCGGCCAGATGAAGCGGCCGGGGGCGGCGCTCGGCGGCGCGACGGGGACGGTGGTGGCGGGCACGTTGGTCGCGCCTTTGACCGGACGGACCGGCGCGCGGCCGCTCGCCACCGCGGGCTCGCCGCCGGTGAGGATCGTGTCGACATCCAGCGTGAACGCTGCCGAGCGGGCAGCGGCGGAGGCGGTCTGCGACGGAATGAGGATGCGTTGCCCGGTGACCAGCACGAACGGTTCGCGCAGGTCGTTCGCCGCGACCACCTCGCTCCACGGCACGCCATAAGCCCGTGCGATGCCGATACCGGTCTGCCCCGGATCGACGCGGTGATAGCGCCCGCCGGGGATCACCAGCCGTTGCCCGGCGCGGAGGGCATAGGGCGACGATAGCCTGTTGCGGCGCGCGATGGCGGTGATCGACGCGCCGGTCCGCTCGGCGATCGCGCTCAGCGTGTCGCCGGAGCGGACGACGACGTCCTGCGTGCGGACCAGCCGCGCGTCGGGGGTGACCGGCGCCGCTTCCCACGCGGGACGCGGTGCAGCGAGTTGCTCGACGGGCGGGCGGCGGGTCGGGCGGGAGGGACGGGCCGGGTGCGGCGCCTCGACCGTTGGCTCCTGCTCTGGCTCCGAAAGCGGTTCGGGAGGCAGCTCGGCGGCAGGAACCGGCGCGGCCGTGGGTGGCGGGAAGCGCGGATCGGCGGCGGGGATGCATCCCGCCAGCACCAGCAGCAGCGCCGCCGATCTCGCCGCTCGCCGCGTCAAACCGCGTTACACTCCGGCGAAAGCGTCGCCGAGCGCCGCGAGCGAGTCATGCAGCGTCAGGTCGAGCTGGAGCGGCGTCACCGTGATCCATCCCTGCGTGATCGTCGTCAGGTCGCTGCCGTCGTCGGCGGCCGGCGCGGCCCGTCCCATCGACAGCCAGTGATAGTCGAAGCCGCGCGGGTCGGTGCGCCGGTCGAAGCGCACCCGCCCGTAGTCACGCAGCCCCTGCGGCACGACGCGCACGCCCTTGACCGCGCCCGCTTCGGGCTCGGGGAAGTTGATGTTGACCACCGAACGCGGCGCCCAGTCATGGTCGAGCAACGGCCGCAGCACGCGCGCGCCCCATTCCTCCGCGGCGGCGAACGACACGTCCTCGCCCGGCTCGCGACGGCCATAGCGCTGGCTGAGCGCGACCGAGCGCACGCCGGCCAGCGCGCCCTCCATCGCCGCCGAGACGGTGCCCGAATACATCACGTCCTCGGCGATATTGCCGCCGCGGTTGACGCCGGAGAGGATGAGATCGGGCGGCCCGTCGCGCATGACTTCAGCCAGCGCATACATCACCGCATCGGTGGGCGTGCCGCCGACCGCAAAGCGCTTCTCGCCGAACTGCTTGACCCGCAACGGCCGCGTCAGCGTCAACGAGCGCCCGGTGCCCGATTGCTCGGAGGCCGGCGCGCAGACCCAGACGTCGTCCGAGAGCTGCGCGGCGATCTTCTCCAGCACCGCCAGCCCCGGCGCATGATAGCCATCGTCGTTCGAAAGCAGGATCCGCATCAGCGCGCACCCAGCAATTCGAGCCCGCCGAGATACGGGCGCAGCACCTCCGGCACCGTCACCGTCCCGTCCTCGCGCTGGTAATTCTCCAGCACCGCCACGAGCGTCCGCCCGACCGCCAGCCCCGAGCCGTTGAGCGTATGGACGAAGCGCGTCGTCTTCTCGCCTTCGGGGCGATAGCGCGCGTTCATCCGCCGCGCCTGGAAATCGGTGCAGGTCGAGCAGCTCGAAATCTCGCGATAGCGCTGCTGCCCGGGCAGCCATACCTCCAGATCATAGGTCCGCGCGGCGGTGAACCCCATGTCGCCGGTACACAATTTCATCCGGCGATAGGCGAGCCCCAGCGCATCCAGCACGCCCTCGGCACAGGCGGTCATCCGCTCATGCTCGGCCTCGCTCGCTTCGGGGGCGACGATCGACACCATTTCGACCTTGTCGAACTGGTGCTGGCGGATATAGCCGCGCGTGTCGCGCCCCGCCGCACCCGCCTCGGAACGGAAGCACGGCGTCAGCGCCGCGAAACGCAGCGGCAGCACGTCGTGGCTGAGGATCTTCTCGCGCACGATATTGGTCAGCGACACCTCGGCGGTCGGGATCAGCCAGCGCCCGTCGGTGGTGCGGAACAGGTCCTCGGCGAACTTGGGCAATTGCCCGGTCCCGAACACCGCCTCGTCGCGCACCAGCAGCGGCGGGGCGACTTCCTCATAGCCATGCTCGCGGGTCAGCCGGTCGAGCATGAACTGCCCGAGCGCGCGTTGCAGCCGCGCCGCGTCGCCGCGCAACAGCGTGAAGCGCGCGCCCGCGATCGCCGCACCGGTCTCGAAATCTAGCCCCAGCGCCGGGCCGATCGCATCGTGCTCGCGCGGGGTGAAGGCGAAGTCGGGGCGCTGCCCGCGTTCGTGGACGAGCTGGTTGTCGTCCTCGTCCGCGCCCTCCGGCACGTCGGCGGCGGGGACGTTGGGCAGCGCGGCCAGCGCGGCGTCGAGCGCGCGTCCCGTCTCCGCCTCCTCAGCCTCCAGCTGCGGCAGCCGTTCCTTGAGCGTCGCCACCTCCGCCATCAGCGCGGCGGCGGTGTCCTCGTCCTTCTTCGCCTTGGCCGCGCCGATCGCCTTCGACGCCTCGTTGCGGCGCGCCTGCGCGGTCTGCGCTTCGGTGGCGGCCTCGCGACGGCGGCGGTCGAGCGAGACGAGCGTTTCGGCGCTGGCGGGCAGGCCGCGCTTGGCCATGGCGGCATCGAAAGCGGCGGGATCGTCGCGGAGCAGGCGGATGTCGTGCATGGCCGCGCTATGACTCCGCGCTCGGGCTGAGGCAACCCGGCTCCGCCGCGAGGCAACCCGCGCCGCGCGCGCGGCGTTCTTCGCCCGTGACGCAACGAGCAGAAGGAGAAACGTCCATGCAGGTCCCCCACAATTCGGTCGTTCTGGTCGCCGATGGCCGCAAGCTGCTGTTCCTGCGCAACGAGGGTGATGCCGAATACCCGAACTTGCAGGTCGAGCACGCCGAGGAACGCGCCAATCCCGCGACCCGCGATCAGGCGACCGACGCCGCGGGCGGCGCCTCGTCGACGCAGAGCGGGGCCGGGGCGCCCAATGCGGCGCAGGGCGGCTCGGGCCATGCGCAGGGCGGCGGCGCGCAATTCGCGCCCTCGCGCGGCAGCTTCGAGCAGACCGATTTCCATCAGCTCGAGGAGGATCGCTTTGCCGCCGATGCCGCCGATCTGCTGAAGCGACGCGCGCTGTCGAACGACTTCGAATCGCTGATCGTGATCGCGCCGCCGCGCACCTTGGGCGAGCTGCGCAAACATTATCACAAGGAGGTCAGCGCGCGATTGGCGGGTGAGCTCGACAAGGATCTGACCGGCCACCCGATCCCCGACATCGAGAAGGCGTTGCTCTCGGCCTGATCGCTTCTCGCCGGCGGGTGTCCGTCACCCGTCGGCATCGATGTACAGCCTTGCGACACTTCGGATCGAACGGGGCCAAGTCATTCGCTTGTGGAGGATCAATCAGACGATTATAGGCGCGCCCAAAGGGGCGTGCAGAGATGCTGACGACATCCTTCACGTGGGCGGGAGAAGGTCATGGCGACGGTGATGAGTCAGGTCGAAGACGCGTTTGACGAGCCGGAGGCGCTCTCCAGCCCGACGCCGGACGGTTATCGCCCCAGCGCGGACGAGCCGTTCATGAACCCGCGCCAGCAGGCGTACTTCCGTCACAAGCTGCTCGCCTGGAAAGAGGCGATCCGTCGCGAGGCGCAGGGAACGCTGTCGCAGCTGCAGGTCGACTCGCTGCGGGAAGCCGATCTCAACGACCGCGCGTCGAGCGAGGCGGACTGGTCGCTCGAACTGCGCACCCGCGACCGGCAGCGCAAGCTGATCGCCAAGATCGACGCCGCGCTGCGGCGCATCGAGGAAGGCGAATATGGCTATTGCGAAGTGACCGGCGAGCCGATCAGCCTCGGGCGGCTTGAGGCGCGGCCGATCGCGACGATGACCGTCGAGGCACAGGAGCGGCACGAGCGTGCCGAAAAGGTATCGCGCGACGATTGATGCGGATCTTAACCATTCGTAAATCATTTTGACGTAACCGTCCGGAACAACGAGCGGGCGGGTTTTATGGGGCAGTCGAGACACAGCTTGGTTGACGACCACAAGGCTGCGGGCCAGCCCGACGAACGCGGGCGGGGCGAGATCCATCTGTCGGCACGGATGCGCGTCCATGCCGAGGATGCGGGTTTTCTTGTGAGGATCCGCAACGTGTCGGCCGGCGGGCTGATGGCGGAACTGCCGCACCCGCTGCCGCCCGACAGCGCGGTCGAGATCAAGCTCAACGGGCTCGGCTGGGTTGCTGGCCGCGTGGTCTGGCAGACCGAGGGCCGGACGGGCGTTGCCTTCGATCATCCGATCGACGTGGCGATCGTCCACAATGCGAACGGCGCAACGCGCTAGGACTGCGCTGACGTCTTACGCGTTTACATCGTCGGTCGCCTTCGGGCACCAACCGAACGGTCTTTCGGGGCGCAACGGCGAACCGCGGGGTTCGGGAACCGGTCAGGGAAGCCGGAACGCCGCGGCTCGACGCCTAACGGCCGCCGGCCTCCAGCAAGCGCCGCGGCGCGGTCAGCTCCCAGCTTCGTGCGATCCGGTCCTCGACCAGCGGCCAATCGACATCCGCGTCGAGTGTGATCGCGAGCTCGCCCGCGGGCTCGCGTAGCCGCAGCACCGTCGCCGCATCCGCGGCAACGCGGGCGAACACCTCGCCCGCGACGAGGAAGTCTGCGCCGTCCGCCGTCGGCTGTTCGACCGTTTCCGGCAACAGCAGCGCGACCGCGCGCACCTGGTCGAGCGCGGTCATGCGCGGACGAACGCCTTGAGCACCGCCGGGTAGAGGCGATGCTCCTCGACCAGCACCCGTGCCGCCAATCGCTCGGGCGTGTCGTCGGGGCGGATCGCCACTTCGGCGCGGCCAAGCACTTCGCCGCCGTCCAGTTCCTCGGTCACGACATGCACCGAACAGCCGCCCGCCGCATCGCCGGCGGCGATCGCCCGGGCATGGGTGTCGAGCCCCTTGTACTTGGGCAGCAGCGACGGATGGATGTTGATGATCCGGCCACGCCACCGCGCGACGAATTTGTCCGACAGCAGCCGCATATAGCCCGCCAGCGCGATCCACTCCGCACCGGCCTCGCGCAGCGCGGCGTCCAGCGCCTCTTCATAGGCGGCCTTGCCGATCCCCTTCGGCGACAAGGCGAAGGTCGCGAGACCCTGCTCGCGTGCCCAGGCCAGTCCCGCCGCGTCGGGTCGGTCGGAGGCGACGAGCACGATCCGGTACGCCGCGCCCTGCTCGGCGGCGAGCGCCTGCATGTTCGAGCCGCGGCCGGAGATCAGCACCGCGACGGGTGCAGGCGTCAACGCGCTCATTGGTGGTGCGTCGCCGTCCAGTCGGCGCGCGCGCTCCACGTCTCGGTCCTGCCGGACACGGTACAGCCGCGCGCGCCCGCCTCGACCCGCCCGATCACATGGACCGTCTCGCCGCCAGTGCGCAGCGCTGCCGCGACCGCGTCGGCCTCATCGGCGGCGACGACCACCACCATGCCGATACCACAATTGAAGGTGCGCGCCATTTCCTCGGGCTCGATCGCGCCCTGCGCCTGCAGGAACGCCATCAGGCGCGGCTGCTCCCACGCGTCGGCGTCGATCTGCGCGTGCGCGTCGCGCGGCAGCACGCGCGGGATGTTCTCCAGCAGCCCGCCACCCGTAATATGCGCCAGTCCCTTGATCCTGTGGGCGCGGAGCAGCGGCAGCAGACTCGCGACATAGATGCGCGTCGGGGCCATCAAAATGTCGATCAGCAGCCGGTCGGCATCGAACAACGCCGGACGATCGAGCTTCCAGCCCTTGTCCGCCGCCAGCCGCCGGACCAGCGAGAAGCCGTTCGAATGCACCCCCGAGGACGCGAGCCCGAGGATCACGTCGCCCGCGCCGATCTCCGCGCCGGTCACGACGTCGCCGCGCTCGACCGCGCCGACGCAGAAGCCGGCCAGATCGTAATCGCCTGCGGCATACATGCCCGGCATCTCCGCGGTTTCGCCGCCGATCAAAGCGCAGCCCGCGATCCGGCAGCCCTCCGCGATCGAGGCGACGACGCTTTCCGCGACGGCGGTGTCGAGCTGCCCCGTCGCGTAATAATCGAGGAAGAACAGCGGTTCGGCACCCTGAACGACCAGATCGTTCGCGCACATCGCGACCAGATCGATCCCGACCCCGGCATGGCGATCCCATTCGATCGCCAGCTTCAGCTTGGTGCCGACTCCGTCATTGGCCGCCACCAGCAGCGGATCGGTGAAGCCGGCCGCCTTCAGATCGAAAAATCCGCCGAACCCGCCGAGATCGGCGTCGGCGCCGGGGCGGCGGGTGGCGCGGGCCAGCGGCGCGATCGCACGGACCAGCGCGTTGCCGGCCGCGATCGACACGCCGGCGCTCTCGTAGGTATAGGCTTCGTTGCTCATGTCCGCCGACTAGCCACATCGCGCTTGGATTTCCACGCCTGCTTCGCCAAAAGACCTTCCGATGCGCCATCGCCTCCCGATCGCCCTGGTTCTGACCGCCCTTGCCGCCGCGCTCGGCACGCGTGGCGTGTTCGCGCAGATCGAGGGCGGCGATCGCGGCGTCGCCGCGGTCGACAGTTCCAACGACTTCGAGGTGACCGGCGTCCGCGTCGACGTACCCGGCCCCAATGCCGAGGCGGCGCGGCTGGCCGGCTGGCGCGAGGCGCAGCGCAAGGCCTATGTCCAATTGGCGCAGCGGATGGGGGCAGGGAGCGGATCGCTCGGCGACGGCACGCTCGACTCGATCGTGTCGAGCATCGTCGTCGAGAATGAGCAGATCGGGCCGAACCGCTATGTCGCGCGGCTGGGGGTGCTGTTCGACCGCGCGCGCACCGCCGGGTTGCTCGGGGTCTCGGCCGCGGTCGCGCGCTCGTCGCCGTTCCTGGTCGTGCCGGTGCAATGGTCGACCGGCGTCGGCACCGTCTTCGAGCAACGCACCGTCTGGCAGGAGGCGTGGGCGCGCTTCCGCACCGGCAGCAGCGCGATCGACTATGTCCGCCCGACCGGCACCGGTCCCGATTCGCTGTTGCTGAACGTCGGGCAGACGCAGCGTCCCGATCGCGGCTGGTGGCGCGCGCTGCTCGACCAATATGGCGCCAGCGACGTGCTGATGCCGAGCGTCCGATTGTTCCGGCAATGGCCCGGTGGCCCCGTGATCGGCGTTTTCGAGGCACGCTACGGCCCGGACCATCGTATTTTGCAGCGCTTCTCGCTACGCGTCGGCACCGGCGCCGGTGTCCCCGCGCTGCTCGACGCCGGGGTCAAGCGGCTCGATGACATATACCAGCGGGCGCTGCGCGAGGGATATCTGGGGCTCGATCCGGGGCTCAATCCGATCACGCCCGTGACGGAGAAGCCGGTGGAGGAGGTTTCCGACCTGCTCGCCGACCAGCCGTTGCTGGCACCGACGACGCTTGCGCTGACCATTCAGTACGATAGCCCGGATGTCGGTGCGGTGACAGGAGCCGAGGCGGCGCTGCGCGGCGTGCCGGGCGTGGCCAGCGCCGCCACCACCAGCCTCGCGCTGGGCGGCGTCTCCTCGATGAACGTCAGCTATGCCGGCACGGTCGAGGCATTGCGCGCTGCGCTGGAGGCGCGCGGCTGGCAAGTCATTGGCACTGCGGCGACCTTGCGGATCCGCCGTGCTGCGCCGACGCCGAGCCCAAGCCCGCGGACGGGGCCGGCGACATGAACCAGATCGCGCTGCCGCTGGCATGGCCGGCGGAGGAACAGGGCGAATTTCTAGTGGTCGAATCGAACGCGCGCGCGGTGCGGATGCTCGAACATTGGGCGACCTGGCCGGTGCGCACCGCGGTGCTCGGCGGACCGCCCAAGTCGGGGCGCTCGCTGCTCGGTCGAATCTTCGCCGCGCGATCAGGTGGTTGGGTGATCGACGATGCCGATGCGATCGACGAGGGCACCTTGTTCCACGCCTGGAACCGCGCGCAAGAGGAACGCCGGCCGTTGCTGTTGATTGCCTCGGCGGTCGCGCCGGCGTGGCAGGTTTCCCTGCCCGATCTCCGTTCGCGGCTCGCCGCCAGCCCCGCCGCGACGATCGGTGCGCCGGAGGAGACGCTGATGTCGGCGCTATTCGAGCGCGGCTTCGCGCGGCGGCACCTCGAGGCGCGCGCCGACCTGATCGCCTGGCTGACCGCCCGGACCGAGCGGAGTCACACCGCCGTCATGGACACGATCGATACGCTCGATCGTGCCGCGCTGGCGGGGCGCCGCCGGCTGACGATCCCGTTGGCGCGCGAAACCCTTGATCTGGACAAGACGGCAAGGAACCGGAGCGACTTTCGATCATGACACGGCCCGTAAGTATCGTGCGTAAGGATGCCGAGGCGGCGCTCAAGCTGGACGATCCCTTCGTGGAACGCGACGGGAATCGGTATTTCAATCGCGAGCAATCGTGGCTCGCCTTCAATCGCCGCGTGCTGGAAGAAGCCTGCAATCCGGCGCATCCGTTGCTCGAACGGCTGCGCTTCCTCGCCATTTCCGGCGGCAATCTCGACGAATTCTTCATGGTTCGCGTCGCCGGCCTGAAAGGACAGCAGTTGCAGGACGTCGAGGCACGTTCTGCCGATGGGCTGACTCCCGGGCAACAACTGGCGGCGATCGTCGAGCAGGCCGATGCCCTGATGGCCAGCCAGCAGGCGGTATGGCGCGACATCCGCCGCGAACTGGACGACGCTGGGATCGCGGTGCTCGGCAGCCGTTCGCTCGAAGGGCTCGATGCCGAGCAGCGCGCGTGGCTCGAGACCTATTTCCAGGAGCAATTGTTTCCGGTCATCACCCCGCAGGCGCTCGATCCGGCGCATCCATTCCCGTTCATGCCCAACAAGGGGATGGCGGTGATGTTCGATCTGGTGCGCCGGTCGGACGCCGAGCCGATCCGCGAGTTGGTGATGTTGCCGGCCGCCATGCCGCGGTTCGTGCGGCTGCCCGGCAACGACCGCGCTTCATACGTTGCGATAGAGTCGATCCTCAAGCGGTTCTCCCATCAGCTTTTTCCTGGCTATGACGTGCTCGGTGCCGCCGAATTCCGCGTGTTGCGCGACAGCGATATCGAGATCGAGGAAGAGGCCGAGGACCTCGTTCGCTATTTCGCCAATGCGATCAAGCGGCGACGGCGTGGGCGCGTCATTCGGCTGGAGCTGGAAACCGGCATGCCCGATCGGCTCGCGCAGGCGCTGCGCGAGGAACTGGGGGGCGCGGATACGATCGTGACCGAAACCGGTTCGTTCCTCGGCATCGGCGATCTGTCGCTGCTCGCCGACGAGGATCGTCCCGACCTGAAGTTCGTGCCGTTCACACCGCGCTTTCCCGAGCGAATTCGGGAGTTTGGCGGCGATTGCTTCGCGGCGATCCGAAGCAAGGACATCGTCGTCCACCACCCTTACGAGACCTTCGACGTCGTGCTCGCCTTCCTCAAGCAGGCGGCGAACGATCCGGACGTGGTCGCGATCAAGCAGACGCTCTACCGCGCCGGCAAACAGTCTGCGGTCATCAGCGCACTGATCGCCGCGGCCGAGGCGGGCAAGTCGGTCACCGCCGTCGTCGAGCTGAAGGCGCGGTTCGACGAAGAGCAGAATCTGCAATGGGCCAGCGCGCTGGAGCGCGCGGGCGTGCAGGTCGTCTATGGCTTCATCGAATGGAAGACCCACGCCAAGGTCGCGATGGTGGTGCGGCGCGAGAACGGCAAGTTCCGCACCTACTGCCATTTCGGCACCGGCAACTATCATCCGATCACGGCGAAAATATATACGGATCTCAGCTTCTTCACCGCCGATCCTCGCATCGGACGCGATGCGGCGCGGATGTTCAACTACATCACCGGCTATGTCGAGCCGGCCGACATGGAACTGGTGGTGCTCAGCCCGCGGTCGCTGCGCGAACGGTTGCTGGCGCGCATCGACGCCGAGATCGCGCATGTCCGCGCCGGGCGGACGGGATCGATCTGGGCGAAAATGAATTCGCTGGTCGATCCGATCATCATCGAGAAGCTCTACGAGGCGAGCTGCGCCGGCGTGGAGATCGATCTGATCGTGCGGGGTATCTGCTGCCTGCGCCCGAAAGTGCCGGGCATGTCGGAGAACATTCGGGTCAAGTCGGTGGTCGGCCGCTTTCTCGAACACAGCCGGATCGCGGCGTTCGGCAATGGCGCGGCGCTCCCCAACGACGGCGCAGTGGTCTACATCTCCTCGGCGGACTGGATGCCGCGCAACTTCGATCGCCGGGTCGAGTATCTGCTACCGCTCCAGAACGAGACGGTGCACGATCAGGTGCTCGATCAGGTCATGGTCGCGAACCTGATCGACAATGAGCAGAGCTGGGAGCTGGAAGCGGATGGTAGCTATGTTCGCGACACGCCGGGCGAAAGGCCGTTCAACCTCCACCGTTATTTCATGGTCAATCCGTCGCTGTCGGGTCGCGGTGCGGCACTGGACGGCGATGAGGTGCCGGTGCTGTCGCTGAGGCGCAAGCGTTGAGGTGGCCGAAGCGCGCCGCGGAGCCGCCGGAAGCGGTGACCTCCGCGGAACCGCGCACCGCGATCATCGACATCGGTTCGAACTCGATCCGGCTGGTCGTCTACCAGGGGCCCCCGCGACTGCCGGCGATCCTCTTCAACGAAAAGGTGCTGGCCGGGCTGGGGCGCAGCCTCGCGGAGAGCGGGTCGATCGACGAACAGGCGATGGCGCTCGCCTATACCGCGCTCCACCGTTTTGCGGCGCTGGCGCGCGCCATGGAGGTCAGCACGCTGCGAACGGTCGCGACCGCTGCGGTGCGCGACGCGAGCAACGGTGGCGATCTGATCGCGATGGCCGAAGGCGCCGGACTGTCGGTCGAAATCCTGCCCGGCGAAAAGGAGGCGGAGGCCGCCGGCTATGGTGTGCTGTCCGGGATCCCGGATGCGGATGGCATCGTCGGCGACCTTGGCGGCGGCAGCCTTGAGCTGGTGCAGGTTCGGCGCGGCGAATTGTCGCGGCGCGCATCCTTTCCGCTCGGCGTGCTGCGGATCGCCGCGCTGCGCGAGAAGGGGCGGCTCGACCGGCAGGTCCGCGCCGTGCTGGACGAACATGGCTGGCTGGGCGCAGGAAAGGGGCTGCCTTTCTATCTGGTTGGCGGATCGTGGCGCGCGCTGGCGCGGCTCGACATGGAGGCGACTCGCTATCCGCTGCCGGTAATTCACCAATATGCGATGTCGCAGGAGACCGTTACCCGCCTCCGCCGCACGCTTGCGCATGTCGGCAAGCCGCGGCTGAAGGACGTGCCCGGCCTGTCGTCCGGGCGCATTCCGACGCTGTCAGATGCCGCCGCGCTGCTCGCGGCGATGTTGAAGCATCTGCGCAGCAGCGGCACGGTCGTCTCCGCCTACGGCCTGCGCGAGGGGCTGCTCTACGAACGTCTGTCGCCCGAGCAACGCGCCGCCGACCCGTTGATCGTCGCGGCGCGCGACGAAGGCCGACGCAGCGGTCGCTTTCCCGAACATGGCGACCTGCTCGATCGCTGGATCGCGCCGTTGTTCGGTGACGATCCGTACGCCGACGCACGGTTGCGCGTCGCTGCCTGCCATCTCGCCGACGTCGGCTGGCGCGCCAATCCGGACTTCCGTGCCGAACGCGGCATGGAGATCGCGCTGCACGGCAATTGGGTGGCGATCGATGCGCGTGGGCGCGCGATGCTGGCGCAGGCGCTCTGGACCGCTTTGGGCGGCGCGATCGACAGCCCCGCGCCGCTCGCCATTCTCGCGGGGGAGGCGAGCCTGCGCCGCGCGACGCAATGGGGGCTCGCGATCCGGCTCGGGCAGAGGCTGAGCGGCGGGCTTGCCGCTCCGCTGACCCGTGCGACAGTCAGCGCACAGGGCGGCGTCCTGCGGCTCCAGCCGGGCGATCCGGCGCTCTATGGCGAGACTGTGCAGAAGCGCCATCGCGCGCTCGCGACGATGATGGGGATGCAGGCCGAACTGGTATAAGTCGTACAGGGCGAAAAAATCCCCGTAGCAGCGGAAGATGACGGAACGGTCATGTTCCGGACAGGGGATTGCGAAGAGGTGCCGGGCAGAAGCACGGCATGGGCGATCCCTTTCCTCTCGACCGGTCGCGCCGCGACCCCGATGACCGGCAACGCTCACGATCGGCGCTTGACGAGCGAGTCTGCCGGCTGATCTGCCCGATGGCGGCGGCGATGGTCGGGGTCTGCCTGACCGGGATCGGGTTGCTCCATGTCGGTATCGCATGGGGCAAACGCGCGAGCTTCGCCGACGATTTGCTGGCCATCGACTCGCTGATCTTCCTGATCGCGATGCTGGCGTCCTATCTTGCGGTGCGCACCCCTGACGCGCGGCGGCGGGCGTGGCTGCACCGGCTGGAGCAAGTGGCTGACGCGAGCTTCATCGTTGCGATGCTCCTGCTGACCGCCGCGTGTTTCGTCATCACTTATGCGGTGAGCGCCTGACCATGCCGGGGCCGCGCCGCAACCGGTTCGCGATCACCGTGGCGACGCTTGCCGCGCTGATGCTGCTCATCACGGGTGGGGTCGGGTATCTCGGCTATTTCGGCGGTCCGGTTCTGCGCGCCTTCCCGGCAACCGCGCCCGCGCCGCATGGCGCCCAAGGCACGCAGGTGCTCTTCCTGTCGGGCGACATGGGGCTGAACGCCGGCATGGCGCCGCGGGTGATCGCGGCCTTGAACGCCGGGGGGTTGTCCGTTCTGGGTTTCAACTCGCTGACCGCGTTCGGGACCCGCCGCACTCCCGCCGAGGCGGTTGCGATCGTGGCGGCAGCGATCAGCCGGGCCGAGCGGAATCCCGGTACGACGCGCGTGGTATTGATCGGCCAGTCGTTCGGTGCGGACATGCTGCAATATGCCAGTGCGCACCTTCCACATGCCTTGCGACCCGCGGTGGCGCGGGTGATCCTGCTCGTGCCCGGCAATACGTTATTGTTCAAGGCCAGCCCGGGCGGGGTGCTGGATGGCGCGCCCGATGCACCCGCGCTGCCAAGCGCGCGGCGGATCGACTGGACTCCGCTGACCTGCATCCAGGGCGCGGCGGAGAGCCACAGCCTGTGTCCATTGCTGCGCGGCCCGAACATGCGCCGGATCGCGCTGCCGGGCGGGCATTTCATGAACTACGACGTGTCTCTGATCGCGCGGACGCTGCGCGGGGTGATCGCAAACGGTCGCTGATCCGTCATCTTCATTACAGATAATTCAGCCGTCGTCGACGTGGCCGCAATCAACGACGGCCTATGATTGGCAGATCACAGGGGATCACATATGTTCGCTTTTCGCCTCGCCGCGGCGGTCGCCGCCCTGATGACGGCCGTCGCCGTTCCCGCCGCGGCGCAACCGCAGAATGCTGTGGCACCGGCGACGATCTACGGCGTTTGGATGAACCCGTACAAAAGCGTCGCAGTGCGCACCGGGCCGTGCGGCGACCGGCTGTGCGGCTGGATCGTCTGGGCGAACGAGGAGGCGCAAAACGATGCGCGCGACGGCGGGACGCCACGGTTGATCGGCACCGCGCTGCTCGAGAACTACCGTGCCGAAAAGCCGGGGAGCTGGTCCGGCACGGTGTTCGTCCCCGACATGAACCGCCGCTTCTATTCGATCATCCAGCAGGTCGGGCCGGACCAGATGAAGGTGAAGGGCTGCATCCTCGGCGGACTGCTCTGCAAGTCGCAGCTATGGCACCGGATCGCGGACGTTCCGCATGCATGAGGCGCGGGTGTGGCTGACGCGGCATCGCACCGCGCTGTCGCTCGTCATGGTGCTGGTGCTGATCGCCCTCGGATTCGCGGCGATGCAGCAACTGACGCGCGAACTGCATTTCTCGCACATCCGCGCCGCGCTTCATGCGCTGACGCCGTGGCAGATCGCAGCGTCGCTGCTGTTTACCGCGCTCAGCTATCTGACCCTGACCGGTTACGACGTGCTGGCACTGCGGATCATCGGGCGGCCGCTGCCGTGGCGGGTCGCCGCGCTCGCGTCGTTCACCAGCTACACGCTCAGCCATAATCTCGGGCTTTCGCTGCTGACCGGGGGGTCGGCGCGGTATCGCATCTATACCGCCGCCGGGCTCGACGGGCCGGACGTGGCGCGGGTGATCGGCATCGCCAGCGCGACCTTCTGGAGCGGCGTGGTCACCGTCGCGTCGGTCGCGCTGCTGGCGCGCAGCGGACCGATCGAGCTCGCCGGCGTCGCGATCCCCGCCGCCGTGTCCCACGCGATCGCCGCGACCATCCTGGTGCTGATCGCCGCGATCATCATGCTGTGCGGCAATGCGCGCGGGCCGTTGCGGCTGTGGCGGTTGAGCGTGCCGCTGCCGACGATCCCGCAAGCCCTCGCGCAGATCGCGCTCGCGGTGCTCGACACCGGCACCGCGGCAGCGGCGTTGTTCGTGCTCGTCCATGGGGCGGCACCGGCGTTACTGCCCGCCTTCATCCTCGCCTATGCGCTCGGCATCGTCGCAGCGGTGCTGGCGCACGTTCCCGGCGGGATCGGCGTGTTCGAGGCGGTGGTGCTCGCCGTGCTGCCCGGCGACCGCTCGATCGCGTTCGCGGCGCTGATCGCCTATCGCGTCATCTATTACCTGTTGCCGCTGGCGGTCGCCGTCGCGATCCTGGCCTGGCGCGAGGGGTTGCGGCGTCGCCACCTCCTCAACCATCCGCTGTCGTCGCGGTTGCTGCGCGATGGGCGGGCGGTTGCCAACGGCATCGCGCCGCTCGCACTGAGCGCCGCGACCTTCATGGGCGGCGCGATGCTGTTGCTTTCGGGGTCGCTGCCGTCGCTCCATGCGCGCTTGGGGGCGCTCGCGTCGATCGTGCCGCTGCCGTTCATCGAGGCAAGCCATATCGCGGGCAGCCTCGTCGGCACCGGGCTGCTGCTGCTTGCCCCCGGCCTCTATCGCCGGCTCGACGGCGCGTTCGTCGCGACCCGCGCGCTGCTGCTCGCCGGCGCGGCCTTCTCACTCGCGAAGGGGATCGATTATGAAGAGGCGATCGCCTGCCTCACGCTCGCTGCGATGCTGCAATGGACGCGTGGCGCCTTTTACCGCCGGACGGCGCTGACTCAGATCCGCTGGTCGGCGGGATGGCTCTCGGCAGTGCTGGTGGTGCTCGCCGCGGCGGTGTGGATCGGGCTGTTCGCCTATCGTCGCGTCCCGTACGAGGATGATCTGTGGTGGCAATTCGCGCTGCGCGGCGATGCGCCCCGCTTCCTGCGCGGCACCCTTGCGGCGACGGTGGCGCTGTTCGCGGCGCTGGTCTGGCGGTGGATGTCGCCGCCACAGGCACCCGAGCCGCGCGCCTTCGAACCGGCGGCGCTCTTGCGGGTGCTCGCATCCGCCGATCGCACCGATGCGATGCTTGCGATGATCGACGACAAGCGGTTGCTCTTTTCCGAGTCGTGCGCGGCGATGTTGATGTACCAGGTCCGCGGTGCGAGCTGGATCGTGATGGGCGACCCGGTGGGGTCGCGGGACGACTGGCCCGAATTGCTGTGGCGGATCCGCGACAAGGCCGATCAGGCGCAGGGCCGGTTGATGCTGTACCAGGTGACCGGGCCGGTGCTGGAGCTGGCGATCGGCATGGGGCTGCACGTCATCAAATATGGCGAGGAGGCGATCATTGACCTCCCCGACTTCACGCTCGACACGCCGCGGCTGCGGTCGGTGCGCAAGGCCGAGCGTGCGGCAGCGCGGCGCGGGCTGAGCTTCCGGATCGTCCCCGCCGCGGCGGTGCCGGTCGTGCTGGACGAACTGGCGGCGATCTCGAACGAATGGATGGCGGCAAAGGGGCATGCCGAGAAAAGCTTCAGCCTCGGCCATTTCAGCCGCGACTATATGCAGCGCTTCGATGTCGCCTTGGTGATGGAGGGCGAGCGGATCGCCGCCTTCGCCAATCTGTGGCTGACCGAGAACCATGCGGAGGCGTCGGTCGACCTGATGCGCCATCGCGACGATGCGCCGCATGGCACGATGGACTTCCTGTTCGTCAACATCCTGCAATGGGCGAAAGATCGCGGCTACCAGCGCTTCTCGCTGGGGATCGCGCCGCTGTCGGGAATATCCGGGCGGCGGCTGGCGCCGGCCTGGGCGCGCGCGGCGTCGCTGGTGTTCCACCATGGCGAGCGCTTCTACGGCTTTCGAGGGCTGCGCAGCTATAAAGAGAAATTCGCCCCGCGCTGGGAGCCGCGCTACATCGCCGGGCCGAAGGGGATCACGATGATCCGCACCTTGCGCGATCTGTCGCGTCTGATTGGGCACGCGCCCGCCGTGTCGTGATCGACAACGGCGAGCGCGCGGCGCGTGCGGGTCAGCCCTTCGGCGCGGTCAGATGCGCGCTGAGGAACTTGTTCATCTCGAACATGCTCGCCGACTTCTTGCCGAAGATCTTCTCCAGCTTGTCGTCCGCATTGATCTGGCGACGGTCCTTCGCATCCTGCAGATCGTGCTTCTTGATATATTCCCACACCTTGCTGACAACCTCGCTGCGCGGCAGGTCGTTCTTGCCGACGATCTCGGCGAGATCGGCAGAGGGGGTGACGGGCGCGGTGATGCCGCCGCGTGCGCCGCCGGCGGGCTTGCCGGTCGCCTTGACCTTCTTCTCCGCGGCCTTGGTTTCGTCCTTGCCGCGCTTCTCCGCCGACTTCGCCATGATAAGCTCCCTTCCTGAACTACTCTCGGATGGCGCAACACCCGGGTGCGGCGCAAGTTCATCCTGAGCACGTCTTATCAGTGGTTTTGTCCGCGTACACAAGGAAGCACGAGACGGAAGGTCGCGGGCATTGCTCCGGCCGGCGTGGGGAAACTGCCCTGCGCGCGCGATCTGATACCCGCGCCCCGGATCAATCCTCGCTCGGCCTGCGGACCGAAGCCCCTTCTTGCGTCGCGAGGTTCGCCCAGATCGGCAGGTGATCGGAAGCGACGCGCGCGGCGGGCGACTGGTGAACGCCGCAGGCGTCGATGCGCAGCTCGGGCGACACCATGATACGGTCGAGCCGCGCGATCGGACGACGCGCGTGGAAGCTGGGTCCGGTGTCCGCGAACCGGAACGATGCGCCGAAATCGCGCAGGCAGCCGGCGGCACGGCTCCATTCGTTGAGGTCGCCCATCATCACCGTCGGCATTGCGTCGCCGCTCGCCCCGACATGCGCGAGGATCGCCGCGGCCTGCCGCCGACGCCAGAGCCCGGACAGGTCGAGGTGCATGCCGATGATCCGAACCGTCGCGTTCGCGATCGCCACGTCCGCCATGACGGCACCGCGCGGCTCCAGCGCGGGTAGATGCAATTGTTCGCAATCAAGGATCCGCGCCGACTTGCGCACAAGGATCGCGTTGCCATGCCACCCCATGCTGGTCGCGCGCATTCCCAGGCCGACCGATTGCCAGTCGCTGTGCTCCTCCAGAAGATGGGGGGTCAGGACGGCGGCGCGCTGCCCGAAGCGACGGTCGGCCTCCTGTAGCGCGACGATGTCGGCGTCTACCTCGCGGAGCACCTGCAACACCCGCTCCGGGCTCCGGCGGCGATCGGAGCCGATCGCCTTGCGAATGTTATAGCTGGCCACTTTCAATATCATTGCCCCGCCGCAACGAGCGAGCGCGGCCTGGGTTGCAGCGGAGCCTGCTATCTGACGAAGGCGATGGACCTTCGCGGACTTATCGCGCATAAGATGCAGGGCAGCATTAGGGCGGATGCGGGTCAATCCTGCTGGCCTGATAAAAACAAAAGTCTGACGGAGGATCGATGTTCCGGGCGACAGTGCGGACATGGTGGGTTGCGATCGTCAATGGAGTGGCCTCGAACCTGCCGGACGATCCGTTCAGCTCGCGGTTGCGCGCCTATTTCTATCGTTGGTTGTCGTTCCGCTTCGGCGCGGCGCCGACGATCAAAGGCGGGTGCCGTATCAATGGCTTTGGTCTGCGGATCGGCAATCGCGTCTTTATCAACCGAAGCTGTTACTTCGACCTCAGCGCGCCGGTCCGGATCGGGGATGATGTGGTCGTCGGGCATCATACCTTGTTCGTGACGGCCAACCATGATGTTGGTGGCCCGGAGCGGCGGGCGGGAGCCGTAACGCCCGCGCCGATCGTCGTCGAGGACGGAGCGTGGATCGGCTGTGGCTGTACCATCCTGCCCGGAGTCACCATCGGACGCGGCAGTGTCGTCGCCGCCGGATCAGTGGTTCGCGAGAATGTCGCGGCGCACACCATGGTCGCGGGTGTACCGGCCGTGCGGAAGCGCCAGCTCGATTTCGTCAGTCAGGGAGAGGCGATCGCGGGATGACGATGGTGCCGGTTGCAGGAATCGAACCCACGACCTTCGGTTTACAAATTCTTGGCGGCGAACCTCGCCATGCGCATTAATCTTCCAACGTTTCCGCCACCTTTGCATCAGGCGCTTGCCTCAGACCGCGGCGCTTGTGCCCCACGCTGTGCCATCGTCGACTTGGCGGCTTTCACCTGATCGGGCGTCAGGAACGCCAGATAGCGCTCGGTGATCGTGATCGTCCCGTGGCCAAGTTCGCCTTGCAGGTCGTAGATCGATCCCCGGCCATTCCGCAGATACTCGACGGCGAACAGGTGCCGAAAATCGTGGTGGCTGAAGGCGTGAAATTCGACGTTCTCGCGTGCCGCCTTTCGTGCCACCCGGCGCATGAAGCCGCCCAGCCGGGAGGACAGGTCGGTCAATCTCACGCCCTTGCCCTTCCAGAAGACCCAAGGCTTGCCGATGTAGCGGGGCTGGCGATCGGCGATCGTCTCCGCCGTTTTCGTCAGCGGCACAACTCGGGTCTTGTCACCCTTGCCGCGGTTCACCGTGATGGTGCGCTCCACGCGATCGATATCGGCATGCGCGAGGGTGGTGACCTCCTCAAGGCGCAGGCCGGTCTCGCGGGTGAATTCGCAGACGTCGCGGATCCGCGAGGGCAGGCGGGCAAAGACCAACGCGATCGACTCTGGCTGAGGGAGCATGATCCGAACGGTGCGTTCGGGCACCAGCCGTCGACGGTTTAATCCACCGGCCGGATTCTCTGCGATCCATCCCTCATCGGCGGCGTGGTTCAGGACGCTGGACAGCGCCGTCAGATCGCGGCGGATCGTCGCATTCTTCACGCCAGCGCGGCGGCGCTGCTTGATCAGCTCCTTAAGCAGCTCCGGAGTGATCTCCTGCACCGAAAGCGGATCGAGTACCGTGCGAAGCTGGCGCAGCGAGCAGCAGTAGCGTGAATAGGTACGGTCGCCCAAGCTTCCGGCGACATTCTCGCTCCAGCTGATCACCGCATCTCGCCAGCCGACCGGCCCAGCGATCCCGTAGACGGCCTGATCTTCGACCTGCTCACGCAGGGCGGCGAGTCGCTTCATCGCGACCCGCTCAGAACGTGTTCGTAGGCTTTGTCGGTGTTCCTGGCCGCGGACCTTGAACCGCGCCCAGTATATTCCTTCTCGAAGGTATAGGTTTTTCGGCATGACGTTCCTCTCGTCGTGCGGGTGACCCAAGCGCGCAGCTCGGACACGACGAAGAGCCACCGGCCGGCCGGCTTGGAGGCGCCGGGAATCGATGGCGCCAGGTCCTGGAGCGTGCGGCGCGACATGCCTGTGATCAATACGGCGCCGGATATGCCGACGCGTTCTGGAGCGCCCGTCATGGCGCCGAGCTCCCTCGACCCTGACGATGTGCGAGCCGATTGCCGGTAAGGCCGACCGGGCTGGTCATGCTTGCCGGCCGAACATCACCGTAACGCTGTGCCAGCCGAACAGCAGGTGGCCTAGCTGGATGACGGGCAGGGGGCCGACGAAGCCGGCGACGACCTGCAACGATACCACATCGAGCGGGGTCAGCCGCGGCGCGCGGGATGCCGGGCACGGGCGGATTAGCGGGGCGGGGGCGCGATCGTAGCGGCGCGGCGCGTGGGCGGTGACGTGACGCATCAGCGGTCTCCGGGAAAGAGCATCGCCCGCAGGATCGCGAGCACGACGACGAGGACGAGGATCAGCGCGGCCAGCGCGAGGCGCATGGCATCGAGGTAGAGGATCGCGACGGGCGCGAGGCCGAGCACCACGGCGGCGACCGACAGCGGCAAGGCGAAATGCTCGCTCACCGCGTAGCGATGTTCCGGCGGCGGTGTCATGCGCGCGCGGTCCGGCGGCGGCGGTAGAAGGCACCGAGCATCGCGTTGACCGCGCGGCTGACGTGCGCGAGCGCGACCGGCAACGCGCGGTGCGACTCCGGTGCATCAAGGAGGCGCGAGCGCAGCAGCCGCTCCTGATCCACGAGCAGGCACCAGATCGTGTCGAGGTCGCGCGGCGTGCCGCCCGGCGCGAACGACAGGCACTCCCTGCCCGACCCGGCCAGCACACGGACGGCTTCGGCCAGCTCGCGCACCGGAATGGCGAAGTCGCCGGGGTCGTTCGCCTCGGCGAGTTCGCCGCGCAGCACGTTGATCGCTGACCGGATCGTGTCGAGTTCGTCGGGGGGCACGGGCGAGGCTTTCGGGCAGTAGAAAACCGTCCCCGAAAGCACGAAGCGAACGGGTCCGGCGGGCAGGTCGGCATCGGTGCGGGCGGTGGCGCGATCAGCTCGTGTCGGGCGGCGCGCACGGGTGCCGGGCAGGCCCGGCTCCAGGAGCGCTCGACCTGCCCCGGGTCATGCGCCGGCCCGCGGGATGCCCGCCGCGTGCGCGGCGAGCATCTGCATGTTGAGTTCGAGCCCGGCGTTCGCGATCGGGATCATCTTCTCCAGATCGTCGGCGGACAGGTCATTGTCCGCCGCAAGCGCGACCACTGCGTTGGCGAGACGCAGCTTCTCGATCATCAAGGCCGCAGGATCGAGCGCAGCAGCGGACGGCAACACGAACGCGCCGAGCGAGGCGGGGCGCAGGCAGCCCGTTGCGAAAGCACCGCCGAGCACCGCAGCGATCGACAGCAGCCGGTCGAAGGGGATCGGACGCCAGTGTTCGGAGCCAACCTGCGCGAGGGCGCATTCGATCGACTTGACCGGCACCCCCGCTTCGCTCGCGAGATCGATCGACTTCCACGCGCGACCGGGGCCGACGTAGCAGCGGAGTGCGTCGCGCACCGCGCCATGCGCATCGCTGCGGGGCACGCGCGGGGTATCACCCGCTGATCGCGTCGGCCGCGTCATGCGACCGAGGGCCGGAAAAGCGGTGCCAGCCGGATGGGCCTGCCGGCACCGAGGGTCGCGCTGGACAGGGATGGGCAGACTGCTTCAACGCGCTGGAGGATTGAGATTGCGCACGGCGACCGACCGGTCTGCCAGCGGTCGACGGGGTAGACTGGTGTGCCTTCCGGGGCCAGGCGCCGTTCGGCTTCAACGCCTCGCGAGGTATTCTCCCGTCCCCGTCCAGCCCGCGCCCAAGGGTGAAGGGCGCGGAGCTGGTGCTGTTCGACGGACGAGCTGGTTGCTCGGCTCGCTGCAATTGTCGTTCTGGCGTTCATCGCTCGGGTCTCTGGTCGACAGAAGCGTTGTCACGGCTGACCATTTCTTGAGGGTAGAGGTCCGGGCGGAGGTCGTGGCGGCTGATGCCGGTTTCGGCCTCGATCGCCAGCACCTCTTCTGGCTCGGCGGGCTTGCCCGCCTTGAGCCGCTTAGAAATGGTCGGCTGCTTTTTTCCGCAAACCTCTGCCATCCGAGCTTGCGATCCGACGATCGTCGCAGCTTTGCGGAAGGCCGAGGCAGGGGTGAGCGCCAACTCCATGAGCCACTACTATTCGCAAAAGAATACGTGCGCAATCGCAATCGAAGCTCGCATCGTATTCGCCTCGGAATATGAGTGCGGTGTGACTGTAACCGGCGATCGCCTCAATAAAATTTTGAAAGAGCGCGGGATTGAGCAAACCGCGCTCGCTGACGCGATTGGTATTCAGCAGGGCTCGATCAGCAAGATTGTAAACGGGACAACGAAAAACTCGCGGCATTTGCCCCGGATCGCATCCGAATTGGGCATCTCGGTCGACTATCTGCTCGGCAAATCCGACTCGCCGCACGACGCGCCCGAGTCGGAGCCGGTACGACCCGTTCAGCTCGTCTCGATGCAGGTGGCGCTCCCGAGCGAGCGGGCGCTCACGCGAATGTTCGACGCGATGTTGGAGATATTGGACGCGTTCCCGGACAATCCGGGCCGGGACGAGCGCGCGCGGCTGCTTGCACAGTGGCTGCCCATCGGCCTGTCACAGCTGCGCGATCTGATTCCCCATTCTGATCCGGCACCGGAGCCTGATAGGGGAAAAGAGCTGGCCGAAGCTCTTGCCACAGGTGCGCGCCGATCGCGGTCATGACAGCGCATTTCATCTCACAAGGCGTACAGCCGCGCTCGCACGCCGGTGTTGCGCGGTATTTCCGATTGCTCACCCTCTCCAGCCTTTCGTCTCGGTCGTGAGCCGAGCCGAAGTAAGGGAGCTTCGCCGCATTTCAGGTGGATCGTGAACCAGATCGGCGATTCACGTTTGGCGAACGTCAGTTCGATCGTCGCCGTTGAGTAACGCCCCGTCCAGTCACCACTGATCGGTAAGCTCCCAAAGGCGAAAGCGTTTGTTCATAGAAAAATGGATCGGAGGCAGTCAGCTTCCAAGGTGATGCGCTGTTCGATGCTGGCGATCGCCCGGGTAGATGCCACCTTGTATCCCGTCCAATCCTGCTCGATTGCTTCGAGACTCCAGCGACCGATATGAGCTTTGGCTGCTTCCTGTCTCTTGGTAGAATCATTCGATAGCAGGTCTATTATCCTGTCGGCGTCTGGGTGAACACGGGATTGCAGGATTGGGAGGATCTCGCGAGCCATAAAACGCGAACGGTCAGCGTTCGCGCCCGTGATGCGCAATCTTGACAGGGCCAGGCGCCCGGTCTGCGGTTCGACTTCTGCGCAAAGTTCCCGATGGACCGATAAACATTCGCGAATACGCTCGTGGTGAGCTCGCAGCACCTCCAACATTGAAGAATTCCATCAAAATGCGATAATAATTTATTGTATGTATGGCGGAGCCAACGCGCGTAGCGGGAGACCGTTATCCTCCAACTTTACCTTTCAGCAGATCTTTGATCTTTTCCGCCGCGTTCTCGACACCCTTCCCGACACCCTTGATTACGCCATCAGCTTCCTTGGCAAGCTGCTTCGTCACATCCTCCGCTGCCTTCTGCGCGTTTTTCGCTGCCTTCTCCTGCTCTTTGGCAGCATCCTCGGCTGCCTTTGTCGCTGCCTTTTCCGCTTCCTTGACAGCCTTTTCGGCCTCCTTCGAAGCCTTGTCGCGCGCGGCGCTATCCGCTTCGGCCGCCGCCTTCGCCGCGTCCCTCGCTGCTTGCTCCGCGTCCTTGTCGCGCGCCAGCTTGTCTGCCTCCTTCGCGGCCTTGTCGGCATTTGCCTTGGCGGCCTCACTGGCAGCCTTGGTAGCGCGCTCGGCGGCGTCGGCTACGGCCTTCGCGGCACGCTCCGCCTCGCGGGCGGCGGCTTCTGCGGCCTTGTCGGCCGCGTCCTTGGATGCGCGCTCTGCATCGCGTGCCGCCTTGGCCACCTGATCCGCAGCGTCTTTCGCCGCGTCGCGGGCTACCTTGTCCATCTTGACCTTTTCGGTCTCGTCCGCGGCGCGTGCCGCATCAGCGACCGCTTTCGCAGCATCGCGCGCGGCCTTGTCCGCGGCGGCGCGTGCGGCGGGGTCGTTCGCACGCCCGGCTTCGACTTCAAGCCGTGCGGCGATTTCCGACGCCATTCGCGCCGCCTCCTGCGCGGCGGCTTGCTGCGCTTGCTGAGTTGCAAGCATGGTCGCGGCGGCTTGTGCGGCCTGCGCCAGCCGCGTTGCCTCTGCGTCGTGTGCTGCAGCGGCTTGGGCCTGCGCCTGCGCCTGTGCGGCCGCCTGTGCGGAGGCACGCGCATTGGCTTCCATCTGCTGCTGCGCAAGCTTCGTCGCGACGCCCGCCTCGGCCTCCGCCTGGGCCTGTGCGCTGGCCGTCGCAAGACGTGCTGCTTCGGCCTGTGCGGCCTGCTCAGCGGCCGCAGCGGCGGCTCTGGCGGCCTGATCCGCCGCTGCGGCGGCTGCGATCCTTGCCGCGGCACTCTGCTCTTGCTCGGCCTGCGCGCGGGCAGCTGCGTCGGCGGCCCTTGCGCTGGCAGCAGCAGCGGCTGACGCTTCGCGCTCCGCATCCAGTTTGACCTGCGTTGCGGCCGCGGCGCTGACGCTGATCTTTTCGGCAGCTTCCGTGGCGGCAAGCGTGGCAGACTGTTTCTCAACGATCACCGTCGCCGCTTCCACGACGCGTGTCGTTGTGATCGCCGCTTCGGTGGCAAGCCGCGTCGCAGCGGCAACGCCGGCGACATCGCCGCCGACCGACCCGGACACGAGACCGCCCGTCGTGGTCGTCAGCGACGCAGCGGGCGCGTAAACCGCCTGCGCCAGCACCGGGGCTAGACTGGCCACTTCCACGGTCTCGTTCGGTGCTGCGGTGGTTTCGACAGCCGCGACCTCACCGGCTGACGCCGCGATGACCGGAGCGTCTACGTTCGACGCGGGGACAGCGACTGCTTCGCCGACCGGCGAGACGGATGGCGAGGCGCTCGCTGGTTCGCCAGAAGACGCAGCCGGCGCGGTCGGTGCCGCTTCCTCGGTTGCGGCCGCTGACGGTGACTCGATCACGCGGGAGCGGCCGTTGTCCTCGATCGTCATACGCATCCGGTTCGATGCGGATATCATCGCCACCGCGCCGGGAGTCACCAGATCGTGCGCGCCGCCGTCGAGCGTCGAAACGTCCACCGCCCCCTCGAGTACCTGTACCGCGGTGCCTTGATCGGAAACGCCGACCGAGAAGGTCGTGCCCTTCACGACGGCGGCCAGATAGGGCGTCTTTACCTCGAAGTGCGGAGTCATCTTCTTCTTAATCATGAAGACGATGTTGCCGAACTCCTCCACCACGCGGGTTACCCCGGCCGCTTGTGCCTCGGCGGGCAGGCGCAGGCGCGACGATGGTGCGACCATCATGAACTCGGTGCCACGCACCAGCACTGCTCGCCCGCCGGGGCCGGTGGTTACCACGTCGCCAGCACTGACCGCCGTTCCGCGCGTCGCAATGGTGCTGACACCCGACCGCGCGATCGTCACTGCGCCGCTTGCTTCACTGATCGTCCAACCCGCAGGCGCCGCTAGTGCCGGGGCAGAACAGGTTGTCGCCAGCACGGCCAACAAGGTGCGACGCATGATAAGCTCCCCGGGGTCGGGCCAGAATCGTCCCGAACAGCGCTCCGCATGGCGGCAATATTGTTTAGAGCCGTACACTGGACATGGTTGAATTGATGGTAACCCTGATTCTAACCCCCTCAACCAAATAACAATCTTTCGCCGGTTACTGCTCCGCTTCCTTCATCCGGATCGGATCGCATGACGCGTGTAATAAGATGGTCGCTGCTGGTGGCGCTGGCCTCACAAGGGGCGCAGGCGCAAACCGCGCTTGACCGGGCCGATCCGCGATTGATCGAGAAGACCTTGCCTGCAGCGGAGGGGCCGCAAGGCCCGGTCGCGGCTCCGCACCCGGGACCGGCGGCAGCGGTGGCAGGCACGTCGTCAGCACTGACGCGGGCTGTGCGCGCGGTGATCGTTGAAGGGCGTGACCGGCTGGCACCGTCCCTATTTGCCGCTCCCATCACAGCGGTGATTGGGCAGCAGCTCGACCGCGATCAGGTCGCGGCGCTTGCCGGAGCTATCGCGGGTGTTGCGCGGGCGCAGGGCTATCCATTTGCCACCGCGCGTGTGCCGGCACAGGCACAAAGCGACGGCGTGCTGCGCGTGACGCTCGATCTCGGCAAAATCGACGCGGTACGCGTTGTTGGCGGTCGCAGCGCGACTGCGGATCGGATGCTCGGCAATGCGCTCGCCACCGGTCAGCCGGTGCGGCAAAAGCAGCTCGAGCGAGCGCTGTTGCTCGTTGGTGACGTGCCCGGCGTCCGGGTCACCGACAGTCGGCTGGTTCGACAGGATGGCTTCGGGATCCTGCTCGTGACGATCGAGACCGACCGGGCGTCCGGCTATGTCCAGATTGACAATCGTGGCAGCAAGGAAGTTGGCCCGATCCGCTCGACGGCGCTTGCGACCTTGCACTCGCTGCTCAACGACGGTGACGAGCTGGCCGTGATTGTGTCTCAGACGCCGTTCCAGCCAAGCGAGTTTGCCTTCGCACGGGCGCGTTATAGCTCCATCATCAGCGACGATGGTCTGGTTCTTTCGGCGTCCGGGTCACTTGCGCGGACGCGCCCCGGTGGCTTCCTGAGAACACTCGACGTTCGCGGTCGCAGCGCCGATGCGGCCGTCTCGCTGCAATATCCGCTGCTGCGGACTCGAACCCGAAGCCTGTTCGCGACCGCCGAGCTCCGCGCCCTGGGAACCGACCAGGACATCGTGCGGCGGCGGTTACGCAGTGATCGCATCGCAACCCTCACGGGGACGGTGGGCGGTAATATGGCGTTTGGCGGGGGAACGCTGCGTGGCGAAGTAGCTGCGCTCGTCGGACTTCCGTTCGCTGGCGTTACTCACGCCGGTTCGCTGCTCGGCTCGCGCTTCGACGGCGATGCGCGTTTCGTAGCCGGAACCTATCTGGTCGATTGGACAGTAAGGCTCGCCAAGCCGTTCAGCATCGTCATCGCCAGCGCCGGTCAGCTCGCCTCGCGTCCACTTCTTGCGGCAATGGAAATCGGCCTCGGCGGCCCGGCATTCGCGCGCGGCTATGATTACGCCGAGCGGACCGGCGACCATGGTGCGATGGGATCGCTCGAATTGCGCGCCGACATCGGCCGAATTCCCGGTAGCGTCGTCGACCGCGGGCAGCTTTACACCTTTGTAGACGGGGGCGTGGTCGGCAATCTTGGCGGCGGCACCGGTGGGGGCAGTCTCGTCTCATCGGGTGTCGGATTGCGCATCGGCACCGGTCGGTTCGACTGGATGGCGGAGGCTGCGCTGCCCTTGGGCGACGTACGGTTTGACACCGGTGATCGACGTCCGCGTATCTCGCTGCGCGTCGCTCGCGCCTTCTGATGCGTCTGACCAGCAACGCACTGATCCTCCTTGCCGCTGCGCTTGTCGGCATGGCGGGGATGCTGCCTGACATCGGCGGGCCGATCATGCGCGCGCTGGAGCCTCTACGTTTCGCGGTCCAATCGCACGCCGCCAGCCAGCAAGTCGCAATCGTCGAGATGGATGCACGCAGCGTCGCCGAAATTCGGCGCTGGCCATGGCCGCGGCGTCACTACGCCGCAGTAGTTGATCAGCTGCGTGCGGCGGGGGCGGCGACTATCGTCTTCGACGTCGACTTCTCCAGCGCTTCTGAGCCGGACGATGATCGCGCCTTCGCCGCAGCGCTTAAGCGCGCCGAGGGCTTGGTGACCTTGCCGACGTTCGGTCAGCAGGCCGGGGCGGGTGATCGCCGCACGCTCGACGCCTTGCCGCTTGGCGCGTTTCGCGCGCATGCTGCGCTTGCTTCGGTCAGCTTCTCGCCAGATGTCGATGGGCTCGTTCGCTCGCTGCCGCTTGCCACGATCACCGCGGGAACCCCGCGACCTTCGCTTTCAGCTTATATAGCGGCGCGTGCTGGCGAGGCCGACGCCGAATATCCGGTCGACTTCTCGATAAATCCCGCAACGATCCCACGCTTAAGCTTTGTTGCGGTCGAGCGCGGCGCCTTCGATCCTGCAATGGTGCGAGGGCGTAACATCCTGATCGGTGCGACCGCAATCGAGATGGGGGATCGCTACCCCGCGCCCTTGCGTGGTGTTCTGCCCGGCGTCACCATCCAGGCGCTAGGCGCCGAGACGCTGCTGCGCGGCGTGCCGGCGCGCGGCACGCCGCTGGCGACCGTCGCGCTGGCTTTGCTGTTGTGCATCCCAGGTGTCCGCGCGCGTCGCCGTGATGTGTCGGCCTGCATTTTCGCGGCCGGGCTGATCACGCTGGCTGTCGTGGTTCTGGCGGCGCAGCGTTGGCTGGCGATCCACTTTCCGCTCGGCCTTGGCTGGCTGATGCTGTCTACAGCGGGAGGCCTGTTTGCCGCTCGAGACATATTTCGCCGTTTCCGCAAGGGGCGGCTGCATGACGAAGCGACCGGGCTGCCCAATCAGCGAGCGATGGCCAGCGAGGGCGGGGGCCGGGGAGGGGTCGCGTGTGTCGTACAGCTCACCAATCTCGAAGAATTGTCTGCGGTGTTCGACGCCGCGCAGGTCGCGCAGGGCATCGTTCGTACCGCAGAGCGGCTGCGGCTCTGCAGCGCTTACGACATCGTCTATCGCGTTCGCAGCCACCAGCTCGCGCTATTGATGCCGACTCGCGAGATCGTCGAGGACGTGCTGGCGACCCTGCGTACCTTACTGCTCCAGCCCGTCGAAATTGCAGGGCGTAAGGTCGATGTCGCCGTCGCGCTTGGCGTGGCTGAGGACGGTGACATGGCCGCCGCAGCGTTGGCGGCCGGCGAGGCCGCTTCGGCGGGCGTATTCTGGCGTCGCGCAGCCCTGAACCGCCAACGCGTCGAGAATGCGGTATCGCTGATGGGTGAGCTCGACGCGGCGATCGCCGCGGGGCACATCGAGGTGCATTATCAGCCCAAGCTTGCGCTCGCGACCGACCGGATCGCCAGCGTCGAGGCGCTGGTGCGATGGCGACACCCCGATCACGGTTTCGTATCGCCGGGTGCTTTCATTCCGCTGGCTGAACAGACGGACCGGATTGGACCACTAACCCTTCACGTCTTGGCACAGGTGATTGCTGATGCCGCACAATGGCGCGCCTGCGGCCACGAGGTGACGGCGGCGGTCAACATCTCCGCCAAGCTGCTCGACTCTCCAGCGTTCATCGCCGCGGTGGACAAGCTGCTTGATAGCGCGCCGATTGCGCCCGACGGGTTGATCTTCGAGGTTACCGAGTCTGCTGCAATGTCGGATCCGGCCACCGCGACAGCAACGCTGCGTCATTTCCGCAATCGCGGGGTGGCCATTTCAATGGACGATTACGGCACCGGGCAATCGACGCTCAGCTACCTTCGAGAATTGCCACTGAGCGAGCTCAAGATTGATCGCAGCTTCGTGCAATACGCTCATGAGCGCGAAAGCGATGCCAAACTTGTCTGCTCCACCATTGAGCTCGCCCACGCACTGGGCCTGAAGGTGGTTGCCGAGGGGATCGAGGATGCCGAGAATTTAGCGTTTCTTCGCTCCGTCTCGTGCGACTATGCACAAGGCTATTTCATCGATCGGCCGATGCCGTTTGACGCACTCGTCAGACGCTTGAACGATCGGATCGAGTCTGGTCGGCTGGCGGTGCAGCTCGGTTAAGAGGATCGGCGCTACTCCTACAGACGATCGAGCTGAGAATGATCGATCGCTGCCCTGAGACGCGATAGCGGCCGGCACTGCGGTCAGGTGGAACCGGTACTCGCGCTGATACGGGGCGGGTGGCGGTGAACGGGAACACCGAACGGCGGGTATTACGCGGGTGCGATCGCTTTGGTTCGCCTTCTCGCCTGAGGAGAAGAGCTGACCGGGGCGGAGGACGCCTCCGCCTCTGTCCCGTCATGTGGGGCCATGAACGAGATGGCTTGCGGCGGCCGGTTTCTGCTGAGCAAGTTGGTCGCGATTTGCGATTTTCCTCATAATTTAGTCGAGATTAGGTTACAGGCGGGCAAGAGGGGGGTGTATCTGCGGTGTTCCCGCGATACATGGTGGTTATGGCATCTGCGCAACAACTGATCGGGCTCATCAAGAGCCACGCCGAAGGCGATGCCGATCGTTTTTTCGATCTTGCGATGCAGTTGTCTGCGGCCGAGGACCAGAAGGGGCATACCCGCTTAGCAGAGCAACTGCGCCTGTGGGCCGAAGCCGGTCAACGTCCGACAAAGCCTCTCTCTAACCTAACCCCGATTTCCGCCCCACGGGGTGACTTGGCGCAATTTTTAGCGGCTTCATATCCCTCTGAGCGGCTAAAAGACGTTATTCTGCCGGAGCTTATTGAGGATGAGCTTGCTCACATTGTTGTTGAGCAGAAGCTCCGCGAAAAGCTCGAGAGCAAAGGACTAAGACCCCGACGCCGCATCTTGCTGTCCGGACCTCCTGGCACAGGCAAGACACTGAGCGCGCACGGGTTAGCAGGCGAGCTGAAATTTCCCCTTTTTACCGTGATGTTGCATGGGCTCATCACCAAATTCATGGGCGAGACGGCTCAGAAGCTGAAACTCGTATTCGAATCAATTAAAACGACTCGCGGCGTCTATTTATTTGACGAGATTGATGCCCTTGCAGCCGCCCGTGGCGACGGAAACGACGTCGGAGAGGCGCGCCGCGTACTAAATTCATTTCTGCAGTTTCTTGACGAGGACTCTGGGCCATCCCTTGTCATCGCTACAACCAATCTCGCAGAAATTCTTGATCGCGCGGTACTGCGACGGTTCGACCTCGTCCTATCGTACGAATTACCTGACGAGGCTTCAATCAGGCAGGCATTAGAGCGACGGCTGATCGGGTTTCAAACCACGAATTTATCGTGGAAGAAGGTGACGGATTGCGCAATTGGTCTGTCAACAGCAGATGTAGTGGCAGCCGCAGAGGATGCGGCGCGGAGGGCGGTCCTTGGGGATTGCGAACAGATTACAACAACTGACTTGTTGGGGTCGCTGGAACGCCGCCGCTCGTTGCAGGGATTAGGAAGAGGCGTTGATGGCACGCGACCTACCTCACTTCGTTCTGCAGGGAATCGGCGCGTCTCGTCCATTCCGGTCAAAAGTAGGCGGCGGCGGGAAGTCATCGAGTGACGTTCGCGATCGCGCGGCACATGCCCAAGCTCTTCTAGGTGCCATTGACGCTTTACCAGCCGTCTCTGCAGCATCTCCCGGCCTCTACCTACAAATCGAGAGTCGGGCTGGCGAAAAGCTTAAGCGGGATAGCCTCGACTCGAGCGGGATTGAACTACTCCGCGTCGCCCGGGCACTTGATAGCGAAATACCTTCTGAAGTTGCCACGGTATTTGCAACCGCGAAAGGCATTGAGAAGCTCCGAAAAAAGGTTGAGCAGTTCGCCACCGATGACACGCCTGACAGGGAGAAAAATGGTGTAGTCACTCCCGGACGGCCCAAGAACGCTGACCTAGTGCAAAGCCTAGCCATGATCGTAGAGGCCGGCTTACGGGCACTCTGGCGAGGTCCGCACAGCAAATTCCCTGAAAATGGAGTTCGCGCTTACTGGGAAATTTGGCTCGCGCCAGAACTCGTGGAAACCTTCATTTCCCGAGCGACGCAGGACGGCGTCGTCATTGGTGCCGACCGCCTTCTATTCCCCGAAGACACCGTCGTAATCGGTGAAGCGTCGCGCGAACAGCTTGCACTTGCGGTGCGGCGAACAGGCGCAGTGCGCGCTCTGGCGGCACCTTCTGTCACCGCGGCCTATTTCGACGAACTCGAAGCCGTCGATCAGGCCGATTGGGTAACTGACCTAGCGCGGCGCACAAATTGGCCCGGTGAAGCGGATACTGGTTTCCTCACATTGATGGACACCGGCGTCAGTAGAGCTCATCCTCTCGTTCAACCGCTGCTCGCGCCAGGCGATCGGCATGCGGCAAATCCGGCTTGGGCCTTGGAGGACATCAAGGGACACGGAACGGCGCTTGCCGGGCTCGCTGTTTTTGGTGATCTTACCTCACGGCTTCAAGATACTCTTCCGATATCTATCAATTACCGATTGGAGTCGGTTAAGATATTCCCTGATGCAGACTTCAATCCGCATTATTTATTGGGAGCTGTAACTCGAGACGGTGTAAATGCTGTCGAAGTGACCGCTAGACGTAGAACCTTTGCGTTCGCAACAACTACCAGCGATGATATGCCTCATGATGGCGCACCAACCTCTTGGTCCACTGAAATTGATCAGCTCGCCGCCGGAGTCTCGGGCCTTCAAGGCAATAAACGGCTAATCCTTAATTCGGCTGGTAATAATGACGCCAGCAGGTTCGGCACCAAGCACTACCTGGATGTATGCGATCACGCCGACAGTGAACTTGAATCACCCGCGCAAGCGTGGAACGCCATATGTGTGGGCGCATTCACCGAGAAAACGTTCATGCCCGCCGGTGAAAAGGACACCCCTTTAGCGCCCTTTGGGGATCTTTCGCCAGTTTCTCGCACGGCCTCGTGGTCGTCGCAGTGGCCGCTCAAGCCCGATATCGTGATGGAGGGTGGTAATTGGACCTCTGGTAAGCCGCCGATGTCGCATAGCGCTCTGTCGCTACTAACGACAAGTCACCGGTACCCGCTTAGATCATTTAGCTTATTTGGGGACACGAGCGCCGCGGCAGCTTTAGCTGCGCGCCAAATCACTCAGCTATGGTCGGACTATCCCGAACTCTGGCCTGAGACTATTCGTGCCTTGTACGTCAGCTCAGCGCGCTGGACTAACCAAATGAAGTCGCATTTGCCGACAAGTCCGTTGAAAGGAGCGTACGCATCCTTATTCCGGCGCTATGGATTTGGCGTACCGGATTTAGCGCGTGCTAGACGCAGCGCCTCAAATGCGCTGACTCTGATAGTTCAAGATGAAATTACTCCATACGGCCTTTCAGAGGCGACCGGAAGCGATGTTCACAAGGAGATGTTGCTTTTTGAGCTTCCGTGGCCGGTCGAGGAGCTTCGTAAGCTAGCCAGCGCGCGTGTGACGCTTCGTGTTGCGTTAAGTTCATTTGTTGCGCCAAATCCCTCCGAGGCAGCGCGAGGTTCCCGCTATCGCTACGCCTCGCACAACCTCCGCTTCAAGCTTAATCGCGCGGGCGAAAAGGCTGATCAATTTCTTGCTCGTATCAGCAAGCTTGCAGATCCAGTCGAAGGATTAACGAGTGAGGAGGATGACAGCTGGAATTATGGAAGCGTCAGGAGGGACGTGGGCTCCCTACATATAGATGAACTAACTTGCGCAGCATCCGATCTCGCGCGCCGGAACCTGATCGCTATTCATCCAGTGGCTGGTTGGTGGAAAAATAAGACTTTACTTAAAAGCACCCTACCGAAGGCGCGCTTTGCACTGGTTGTTGAGATCGACGCGGAGCAAACCGAGGCCGATCTATACGCCGAGGTACGCGCAAGCGTTGCGGCTATGGGTCAAGTGCAAACCGTTGTCACGATCTGAACCCATTCGGATCGCCTTCAAAATAGGGACTCACGTACGGAAACGGCACGGGTACTTAGTTGCAAATCGGACCGAAATCTGACGGCAAAATGTCAACGAGGCAGAGGGCTTCTCCGCCTTGGTCCATTACGCCTCACTTTCAGCTTATCGCGAATTCTACTATCCTCTGGTCATGGGCGTTCCGATCGCGTTGACTGTCGAATGTGACCGCCCCACGGGCCGGCGACAGGAAGCGTATGACTTCATTCGTTCGTACATCGTGCGCCACGGCCATAGCCCTTCGATCGAGAACATCCGCCTCGCGCTCGGGGTCAGCAAGACGCGCGCGAAGGCGCTGGTCCACCAGCTCGCCGCGGTGAAGGCGATCGAGCGCGTGCCAGGCGCGCAGCGCGGCATCAGCATCCCCGGGCTCGCGCGCGAGCTGGTGCTCGAGGAGCTGCGGCGCGAAGGGCTGATCGTCAGCGCGGGCGAGCCGTGCCCTCAAGGTCATCTGCCCCTCATCGCCATTCTTGCGCAGATCCCCGACAAATCAGCCGGGGAGCATCATGACGGATCGGAATGCGGCGGGGCTGCCCGCCTTTAGCACCGCCGAGCGCGAACAGCAGCGCATCACGCATCTCGTGCTGGGCGCACCGCGGCCGCGCCGAAAGCTGACCAGCAAACGGAAGAAGACGAAGGCACCTGTGATCCGGCTCGCGCCGGGGATCGAGGAGCGCGTCCAGCTGCGCGAGGATTGGTCGCACAAGCAGGGCACGCCCGAGACGCACGCCCGCGCCGCGGCCGCCGCGAAGATCGACGGCACGCTCGCGCGGCTGCAACGCTCGGGCGCGATCGACGCGCATCAGGCGGCTGCGGCCGAGCTGATCGTCGCCGCGCACGAGCGGATCACCGCCGACGTGGCGGTGCGCATCGCGAAGCTCGAGCCGCGCGGCTCGGGCGGCGGCGCGAACGCTGCGGCGGCCGAGCGCCTCGCCGCGGTCATTCTGGAGCGGCGCTACACCGATTGGCGCTCGCGCGTCGGGCCGTTCGCCGCGATGATGCTGGCGATCATCGTCGACGGCATGGCGCTTGGCACCGCGGCGCGGCGGTGGCGCATGTCCGACCGCCGCGCGCGCCGGCTGCTGGTCGAGGCGCTCGACCAATGGGGGCGTGCCCGCTGACCGGGGGTGACCTTGTGGGCAGTGCCCCAAAGGTCACGGTGCGAAACGGTCGTGACGACGGCACGAACGACCCCGCCACAACTGCGCCCGGAGCCCGCTACGCCACCGCGCTAACGGGCTTTTTCGTGGAGGTCGCCATGACCCATCCCCCGGTGAACCGCCTCCCTGCGCAGCAGCGCCGCGTCCCCTGCGCGGCGCTACGGCCGCGCCCGACCGTGGCCGATCAGCTCGAACGCTTCACACCGCGCTTCGACGAGCTGATCCACCGGGCGCGGCTGGCAACATCCACCGCCGACTTCGACGAGCTCGAGGAAACGGCGACTGCCATCGCGCGCGAGCTGCGTGCGGTCTTCCGCTCGCCGACCCCGCGCGCGGCCCCGCTGTTCGTCACCGCCGACGGGAAGGGTGCGATGTTCTGATGAAGACGCTGGCCGACATCCTCGCTTCACCGAACCCCGGCAACGCGCTGGTCGGCGTGCCGCTCGCCACGCTGCGCGCCTGGGCGGCGCAGCTGCCTGCAGTCGCCTCGACGCCGGTCGCGCCGATCGTCGCGGCCGTTCAGCCGGGCGTGGCCGCATGACCGCGCCGCGTGTGCATCCCGCTGCGATCGACGTTGCGGGTCAGCCCTACCTGCGTGACGCCAAGGGGGCGCTGGTGCCGCTGGCGGCGGTGAAGGCCACCGACCTGCTGATGGACGAAGTGGTGCGCAAGGCTACCGACACGGCAGCGGCGCTGTCGGCGCGGCTGAAGCGGTTCAAGGAGATGGCCTTCACCAGCGTCGGTGAGTTTCAGGCGCTGCTGGCGCAGGAGTATGATGCGGCGATCGGCGGCAAGAAGGGCAACATCACCCTCACGTCCTACGATGGCTGTCGCAAGGTGCAGGTGCAGGTGTCCGACATCCTCGAGTTCGGGCCGGAGCTGCAGGCGGCGAAGGGGCTGATCGACGAGTGCCTGGCCGAGTGGGCGGCGGGCAGCGGGGCCGAGCTGCGCGCGCTGGTGAACCGGGTGTTTTCGGTCGACAAGGAAGGCCAGATCAACCGCGCCGAGCTGTTCATGCTGCTGCGCGTCGAGATTGCGGACGAGCGTTGGCAGCGCGCCATGAATGCCATTCGCGAGAGCATCCGGGTGATTGGCTCTCGCTCCTACGTGCGGTTCTACGAGCGCGACGCTCCCGACGCGGCTTGGCGCGCGATCCCGCTCGACATCGCAGCGGTCGGCTGACCCAGCGGCTCCGCGGGCGCGCTGGCCAGCGCCAGCGCCAGCGGCGCCTACGACGAACCAACGGCCTTTGCGAGCTGTGCCTCGCCGACGGGCGGACGACCGAGGCGACGATCGTCGACCACATCGTGCCGCTCGCCCACGGTGGCAGCGACGAGGACGACAACACCCGCAACGTGTGCGCCGAGCATAGCCGCAAGGTCACCGCCGAGCAGTTCGGGCATCAGACTTGGTCGGGAGAGCGCGGCGTCAACGCATCTGGTCGCCCGACCGGCGCTGACCATGCCTGGAGCCAAGCGGGTTCACCTGGCGCGCCCCCGGGGGGTCGAAAGTGCCCGACGCCCCTTGCCGGACACCGGGCCCACCCTCCGTACGCTGCGGGAGGGTTTTCAGAGTAAAAAGATCGGGGGTCGTCGATGGCGAAAACGTCCCGCTCCCGCACGAAAGCGGTTGTGCCGCCGGTGGATCAGAGCATCGTCTCCGAACCGGACTGGGCAGCGCTGCTCAACAGCCCGGCCGAGCGGATCGTCGCCGCCGGGCACTGGCGGCGGCTGGTCGTCGAGATGACCGCGCGCGAGATCTTGTCGTCGTCGAACGGCCACGCGCTGCAACGGCTGGTGATGGCCTATCTGGTCTACGACCGCTGCTCGGTCGCGGTCGGCGCCGGCGGGATCGTCGACGAGCCGGCGAAGGACAATCCGAAGGCGATCGCGCGCCTGTCGATCCACTACAAGGCGATGCGCGAGGCGGAGAACACCGCCGAGCGGCTCGAAGCGCAGCTCGGTCTGTCGCCCGGACGCCGCGGAAAGGTGGCGAAGGTCGCCAGGCAGCGCACGCGGACCGCGGGCGCCGATGCGTTCCTCGGCCCGCAAGGGTAGCGCGCGGTCGGTCGACCCGGCCACCGCCTGGGCGCAGGCGGCGGTCCGCGGCGACTTCGTCACCGGGGATCTGGTCCGCCACGCCGCCGAGCGGCACCTGCGCGACCTGCGCGACGCCGAACGGCGCGGTTACTTCTGGCGACCGAAGCTGGCGCAGCGCGCGCTCGACTTCTTCCCGTCGGTGTTCACGATCACCGACGGCCCGGCCGCGGGCAAGCCGTTCCACCTGCTCCCGTACCAGACCTTCTGCGTCGGGTCGCTGATGGGCTGGGTCAACGCGGACGGGCGATGGCGCTTCCGCAACGCGTTTGTCGAGACGGGAAAGGGTCAGGCCAAGTCGCCGATGATGGCGGGGCTCGGGCTTTATGCGCTCGGCTGGTGCGGGTTTCCGCGCGCGCAGATCTACTCGATCGCCGCCAACAAGCAGACCGCGAACGTGCTCTTCAAGGACGCGTTCGCAATGTGCCGCGCGCAGATCCCGGGCTACGACGAGGACGAGACGCTCGAGAGCCAGGGTCACGTCCTGCTGCGCGGCGAAGGCGACAACGTCTGGAAGATCGAGCATCCCGGCTCGCAGTCGTTCTTCCTCCCGCTCGCTGGCGGCACCGCGCAATCGGGGCCGCGGCCGCGGATGGTGCTGGCCGACGAGATCCACGAGTTCACCACCGACGCGCAGATCGAGATCTGGCGGCGCGCGATCACCAAGGTCGCGGGCAGCGCGATGATGGTGATGGGGACCAACACGCCGGCGACGTCGCAGCTGGTCGGCACGTCCTACTCGAACACCGCGATCGCGATCGCGAAGGGCGACGTGAAGGACGACACGCAATTCGCGTTCGTCGCGCGGGTCGACAAGCGCGATCACGACACGGTCTTCACCGACGAGACATGCTGGCCGAAGGCGCTGCCCGCGCTCGGGATCACCTATCCGATCCAGAACCTGCGCGAGGAGGTGGCGACTGCGCAGACGCGGCTGTCGACCGCGGCGTCGGTCAAGCGGCTCTATTTCGGGATCGCGACCGGCGCGGCCGACTTCTGGATCCGCGAGGACAAATGGGCGGCGGTGCTCCAGCCGGTCGACGCGGAGATCATGGCGGCGCTCAAGGGCTGCCCGTGCTGGCTGAGCCTCGATCTCAGCCAGAAGAACGATCTCACGGCGCTCACCTGCACGTGGCGGGACGGTGCCGGGGTGCTGTGGCAGAAGACCTGGTACTGGACGACCAGCGAAGGGCTCGACGACCGGGCCACCGCCGACCAGGCACCGTATCAGGACTGGGTCGAGGCGGGATATCTGACCGCGGTCGACGGGCCGACGATCGAGAAGACCTTCCCGGCCGCGCGCGTCGCCGAGCTGGCCGCCGGGCAGAACGTCCAGGAGCTGGTGTTCGACCCGGCGCAGTTCGCCGACTTTCTCGAGGCGTGCAAGCTCGTCGGGCTGCCTGTGTGGGTCTACGAGGGGCCGGACAAGCCGGCGGGCACCGGGCTGAAGCTGGTCCGCCACGCGCAGGGCACCCGCGTCGTGTTCGAGGACAGGCAATATTGCATGCCGCGCTCGATCGAGCGGTTCGAGGACCGGATCCTCAACGGCACGATCGTCATCGACCAATCCCCGGTCACCTACATGTGCGCGTCGAACGCGGCGTTCGACACCGACGGGCTCAGGAACCGGGCGTTCAACAAGAAGCGCTCACGCGGCCGCATCGACGGGATCGTCACCGGCGCGATGGGCGCAGGCGCGGCGGACGGCGCCGAGCTGGAAGCCGATCGCTACACCGGTTCCTATTTCGTCGATCTCGAAAGCGACGACTCCGACGCCGAGGAGGCCGCATGAGCGTAGCAGGTTACACCCTGTCGCCCCGCGCCGCCGCGGCCGAGGCGCGCCGCAACGGCACGGTCAACGCCGCCAGCAGCACGGCGGTGATCACCGGCGGCGACCCGGTCGACATGGTCGAATGGTTCGGGGGCGGCCAGCGCGCGGCCGGGATGGTCGTGACGCCCGAGACGGCGATGCGCAGCACCGCGGTCTGGCGCTGCGTGACGCTGATCTCGGGCGCGCTGATGACGCAGGAGCTGGGCGTCTACCGCTCGACGCCGAAGGGCGACTTCATCCGCGTCCACGGCCACCCGATGGACCGGTTCCTGAACCGCGAGCCCAATGCCGAGATGACCGGTGCGGTCTTTGTCGAGAACAGCGCGGTGCAGATGTTGCTGCGCGGGAACGGCTACGGCCTGATCCGCCAGGCGCGCAACGGCACGATGACCGCGGTCGACTTCTACTTTCCGTGGCAGGTGCTGCCCTTCCGCTCGCTCAATCGCGACATCTGGTACCGGTTCACCAACGAGGACGGGTCGACCGAGGATCACCACGCCAGCTACGTCCTCCACTTCAAGGGGCCGGGCCTGTCGCCCGACGGGATCCGCGCGTTGTCGCCGATCTCGCACCACGCGCAGTCGATCGGGATCAGCCTCGCGACACGCGACTATGAGGCCGGCCAGTTCGAGCGCGGGCTGATGACCAACGACTATTTCCAGTTCAAGGAAGCGGTCAGCGGGGACCAGCGGCGGGACTTCAAGGAATATCTGCGCAACAAGGCGCGCGGCGTTGCGAACGCGCACAATCCGCTGCTCCTCGAACATGGCGCGGAGTGGAAGCGGGTTGCGGTCACCGCCAAGGACGCGCAGCTCCTCGAGCTGCTGCAATATTCGGTGGTCGACGTGTGCCGGATCTTCGGCGTGCCGCCGAACATGGCGGGCGAGGTCGCCAACACCTCCAATTTCGGCACCGGGGTCGAGCAGCAGTCGATCGGCTTCGATCGCTGGACGGTGATGCCGCACAAGGTGCGGATCGCGGGCGAATGGACCCGCAAGCTGTTCCCGGTCGTCGGTGCGCGGACGCCCGAATTCTTCGTGTGGTGGGACGACGATTTCCTGCTCTCGGGGGACAGCAAGGCGATCGCCGCCTACCTGCGCGCCGGGCTCGGCGGCAACCAGCTGCCCGGCTGGCTCAGCCAGAACGAGGCGCGCCGCAAGGTCAACCTGCCCCCGAAGAACGGGCCGGGCGGCGACGACGTCTATTCCCCCTCCGACAGCGCAACCGCCGCGGCACCTCCGGTCGACCCGGCGCTGGATGCGGCGCTCGCCGACGACAAGGACACCGCGAATGCATCGTAAGCTGTTCAACCTCGCGCAGGCGAACCAGGGCAAGGGTCAGGGCATCCGCGCCGACGTGTCCAACGATACCGCGACGATCTACGTCTACGATGTCATCGACCGCTACTGGGGCGTGTCGGCCGCCGATCTGGCCAAGACGCTTGCCGGGATCACCGCCCCCAACATCACGCTGCGCATCAACAGCCCGGGCGGCGACGTGTTCGAAGGCCGCGCGATGATGGCGCAGCTCGTCGGGCACAGCGCCACCGTCACCGCAAGGATCGACGGCCTTGCCGCCTCGGCGGCGTCGGTGCTGGCGCTCGCCGCCAGCGAGGTCGAGATCGCCGAAGGCGGGTTCTACATGATCCACAAGGGCTGGACGTGGATGATGGGCAACGCCGACGACCTGCGCGACGCCGCGGACCTGCTCGACAAGGTCGATAGCGCGATCGTCGACGCCTATGCCGGCAAGTCCGGCAAGTCGGCCGACGAGATCGTCGCCTGGATGAAGGCGGAGACGTGGTTCGGCGCGCAGGAGGCGGTCGATGCCGGCTTCTGCGACCGGATCATGCCGACGACCGCGACCAAGGCCAGTGCGCGCGCCTTCAACCTCGGCGTCTACGACAAGGCACCAAAGGCGCTGACCGAGGCGCCGCCGGCGATCGACGAGAGTGCCCGCGCGCGCTCGCTCGCCCGCCTGTCGCTCTACGAGCGCACGGCCGCCTGACGGCCGCTCTTCCCCGCGCCGGTCCCGCCCGGACGCCCCTGTCGGCCCCGCCATCGTGCGGGGCTTTTTCGTGAGGAACGACCCTATGCTGAACATCAAGGCGCTCCGGGAACAGCGTGCCGAAAAGGCGCGCGAGGCCCGCAACCTGCTCGACACCAAGACCGGCGACGCCTTCACCAAGGAGGTCGAGACGCAGATCGACGCGCTCTACGAGGAGATCGACCGCATCGATGCGCAGATCACGCGCGCCGAGCGTCAGGCGCGGATCGACGGCGACAGCGCCGATCTGGAGCGCGATCGCGAGGCGGGCGAGCGGATCCGCTCGCAGCTGACCCCGGAGCAGCGCGAATTTCAGGATCGCCACGCCGCGGCGTTCCGCAACTTCATGCTGTTCGGCATGGGCGGGATCAGCGCCGAGGATCAGACCTTCCTGCGCGAGGCGACGATCCGCGCCGCGCAGTCGGGCCAGCAGTCCAACGGCGCGCAGGGCGGCTATCTCGTCCCGACCGGCTGGGGCGGGCAGCTGCTCGAGGCGCTGGCGCAATTCGGCGGGATGCGCGACGTCGCGACGGTGCTGTCGACCGCCGGCGGCAACACCATTCCGTGGCCGACCGTCGACGAGACCGCGGTCGAGGGCGAGCTGGTGCCCGAGAGCCAGGCGGCGAGCGCCGGCGACTTCCAGTTCGGCACGACCGGCATCGGTGCCTACAAGTTCAGCTCGAAGATCGTCGCGATCCCGATCGAGCTGTTGCAGGATCAGGGGCCGGGGATCGACATGGAGGCGTTCACGCGCCGCGCGCTGGCGACGCGGATCGCGCGGATCACCAACCGGCTGTTCACGACGGGCAGCGGCGTCGGGCAGCCGCAGGGCGTCGTCACCGCCGCCCCGGTCGGCGCCGCGCTGACGACCGGCAGCTCGACGAGCTTCGCGCCCGACGCGCTGATCGACCTCGAACATTCGGTCGACCCGGCGTACCGGCGGATGCCGGGCGTCGGCTACATGTTCCACGACAACACGCTCCGCTACGCGAAGAAGCTGAAGGACGGGAACGGCAATTACCTCTGGAAGCCGGGGTTCAACGCCAAGGATCCCGACACGATCAACGGCTATCGCTACACGATCAACCAGCAGATGCCGACGATGGCCGCCAACGCCAAATCGGTGCTGTTCGGCGACCTGTCGCAATACATGATCCGCGACGCGATGCAGGTGACGCTGTTCCGCTTCGACGACAGCGCCTTCGCCACCAAGGGTCAGGTCGGCTTCCTCGCCTTCTCGCGCCACGATGGTCGCATCATCTCGGCCGGCGCGCCGATCAAGGCGATGCAGCACTCCGCCTCGTGATCGACGCAGGCCGGGGCGGATCGCCGCTCCGGCCCCGTTTCCCCCTGACCGAAGGAGGCCCGCATGGCCCGCACCCCCGTTCCGGCCAACACGTCCGACGCCACGAACGCCGACGCGACGACCGGCACCACGCCCGACACCGCCAGCGCCGACATCGAGGCCGCCGCCAGCAACGAGCCCGACGAACCCGACAGCGAGGCGATCGGCACGATCGAGGCGCGGATCCTGCTCGATCAGGCCGCATGGCGCCCCAACGATGTCGCGCTGCTCACGCCGGCCGAAATGCGCGCCGGCCGCGAGGCCGGCTGGGCCGACGACCATCCCGAGGCCGTCGCCTTCGCCAGAAGCCTCGCCGCGTGACCGAGCCCGTCACGCTCGCCGAGGTGAAGGCGCATCTGCGCCTCGATGCGAGCGAGACGGTCGAGGACCGCTACCTCGAAATCCTGATCACCGCCGCGCGGCGCGCGGTCGAGCTGCGCACGCGTCGCTCGATCGTCGGCGCCGCGCCGACGATCGCCGGGGATGACCTGGCGTCCGCCCGACATGCCATCCTGTTGATCGTCGGGACGTGGTACGCGCATCGCGAGGGTTCGACCATCGATGCGCGGAGCGCGCCGGCCGAGGTGCCGCTCACCGTCAGCTGGTTGCTCGAACCGCTGGTGCGCTGGGATAGCGGAGACGACGCGTGACGATCGCCGCCGGTCGTCTCCGCTTCCGGGTGGCGCTGCTCGCGCCCGACACGATCGAAAATGGTCGCGGTGGCCGCATGCCGAGCCCCGGCTCGGACGGGTGGAAAGCGGTCGCCGATCTGTGGGCCGACGTCATTGCGCTGCGCGGGGATGAGGCGGTGCGACAGAGCATCGAGCGCCCAGTGCAGTTGTGGCGTGTCGAGGTCCGGATGCGTCGCGATGTCACCACCCACCACCGGCTGCGGTGGGGCGCGATCGTCATGGACATCAAATCGGTCGCGCCGAACGACGCCGGGGACGGGCTGGTCATGACCTGCGAAAGCGGGGCGAACGGCAAATGAGCGGCTTCAAGGGCGGCAAGCGCTTTCGCCGCATTCTCCAGCAGCTGCCAGACGAGGCGCGCCGCGATCTGGTCGAAGCGTTCGGTCGCGCCGGTCGTCGCGCGCAGGCCGCGATGCGGGCGCGCGCCAAGCACAAGACCGGCACTCTTCAGCAGGGCATCAAATATCGCGTGTCGCCGACGACGCTGCGACTTCAGGTCGGCCTGCTGGGCACCAAGCGCGGCCGCTCGAAACTGTTCTACGGCTTCGTGCTCGACAAGGGCCGCAAGGCCCAGACCGTCCGGATCACGCGTGGTCCCCGCGCCGGTGCCAGCATGAAGATCCGCGCGCTGCCCGGTGATCACTTCGTCAGCGGCGAATATCCCGACCTGCGTGACGGCATCAACCGCGAGGTGAGGCCGCTGTTCAACCGGATCCTGACGCGCCTGTCGCAAGGCGTCGCCAATGACTAGCGCCAAGGCGGCGACCGAGCTGCTCGCGTTCGAGCAGCTCCATTCCGGCGTCAACGGGGCCGCGGTGTTTCAGGACGTGCCCGATGACGCGCCGCCTCCGCTGGTCATCATCGGCGATATCGAAAGCGCGCCATTCGCCGGGGCCGACGATCCGGATCGCCGGATCACGCTGACCCTGATCGTCATCACCGAGGGCGACGAGCGCGCCCCGTGCGTCGATCTTCAGGAGCAGGTCGAGGCCATTCTCGCCGGCCGATCCTTCCGGGTCGACGAATGGAACCTGCACGTCGCGCTGGAAAGCAGCGATGCGGTGCTGTCCGAGGACGGCACCGGCTATGTCGGCACCACGATCCTGACGCTCCTCGCCTTCCGCGAGGACTGAGGTCTCACCAACCGATCCACCTCCGCCCCGCCGCGCCAGCGGGGCTTTTCGCATGGGAGAAGCACGATGGCGAAGAAGCTCGGCAACGATTACCTGGTCTGGGTCGAAGGCGATCAGGCCGGCACCTACAGCCTGGTGAAGGGTCAGCAGACCGTCTCGATCAGCCGCGACGCCGGTTCGATCGACACGACCAGCAAGGATGAGTCCGGCTACGGCACCTCTGCGCCGGGGCTCAAGTCGCTGAAGATCTCGCTCGACACGATCCCGAACCTGCCCGACGCGAGCGGCTACACCCGCCTCGAGACGCTGTGCAACACCACGCCGGCGGCGCCGTTCAACATCCAGATTCGCAAGAACGGACAAACCGCGGTCGCGGCCGACGCCGTTTTCGCCGGCTCGGTGTACGGCAACATCGCCTCGACCGAGTTCGGCCAGAACGACGCGGTCAAGTCGAAGATCGAATTCTCGGCCGCTGCGGCGCCGACGATCGACAAGCTCGCCTGAGCATGGCCGACGCGAACGCGCTTCGCGGCGAGGTCGACCTGGAACTCGACGGGCAGCGCTTCGTGCTCCGCCCGTCGTACACCGCGATCGTCGCCATGGAGAAGAAGACGGGCCTCCCACTGCTTCAACTCGTCCAGCTCGCCGAGCAGGGCGCGCTCACGCAGGAGGTGCAGGCGATCGTCGTGACCGAGCTGGTCCGCGCCTGGGGGCGCGAGCAGCTGCTCGACGAATATGCCTCGGCGTCCGATCGCGCGATGGTCACCGCGGCGAAGGCGGCGAACCAGGACACGATCGCCGAGCTGCTCTTCCCGGTCGGCGTGCTGGTGGTGCAGCCGCGGGTCGCGATCGTGCTGGGGCTCGCTGCCACCGGCGGGTGCCTGCCCTCGGGGGAAGTCAAGGCGACGGGGATGACGATCCCCGAGATCCCCGTCGCCGACTAGCGGGCATCGCCGCGGCCGCGCTCCACTGGCCGGCCGAACGCTTCTGGTCATCCACGCCGCACGAATTCTGGGCTGCCTTCGAGGCATGGAAGTCAATGAACACGGCCAGCGAGGAGTGAGGCGATGGCGGGTGCGACCGACGTCAAGCAACTGCTCCTCCAGGTCGACGCTTCGGTCGAGCTGCTGCGGCGGAACCTGACCGCGGGACAGGCGCAGGTCGACCGCTTCACCGCGGAGACGCAGCGCCGTCTCGACGCCGCCGACCGCCGCTTCGGCGAGTTCGGACGCCCGCTCGCCGGGCTGCGGACGTCGATCGACGCCACTCGCCGCGAGATCGCGACGATCGGCACGTCGGTCGAGCGGACCGAAAGCCGCATCCGCGCGGCGGCCGGCGGGATCAAGGCCGCGCTGCTCGGCTCGGCGTCCGGTCTCGCCGCCGCCTTCTCCGTCGACCGCATCAAGGAATATGCGGACGGCTACACCCGCTACACCAACCAGCTGAAGGTCGCGGGGCTCGAGGGCGCGGTCCTCGCGAAGACGCAGAACGACCTGTACGCGGTCGCACAGCGCAACGGCGTCGAGCTGGAAGCCGTCGGCACGCTGTACGGCAAGGCGTCCGCGGCGGCGAAGGAGCTGGGGGGCTCGAACGCCGACCTGCTGCGCTTCACCAGCGGCGTATCGGCCGCGCTGCGCGTGCAGGGTGGATCGGCCGAGGCGGCGAGCGGCGCGCTCCAGCAACTCGGGCAGCTGCTCGGGAGCAGCCGCGTGCAGGCCGAGGAATTCAACTCGGTTGCGGACGGCGCGCGCCCGATCCTTCAGGCGGTCGCGAACAACCTGGACGGCGCCGGCGGTTCGATCTCGAAGCTCAAGTCGCTGGTCAATGACGGCAAGGTCTCGAACACCGACTTCTTCCGCGCCTTTCTGAAGGGCTCGACCGACCTCGAGGCGCAGGCCGCCAAGGCGAACCTGACGATCGCCGCGTCATTCACCATCCTCAACAACGCGCTCGGCAAATACATCGGCGAGACCGATGCGGGCCTCAGCGCCACCGCGCGGGTGTCGAGCGCGATCATTTCCCTATCGCAGAACCTCGACACGCTGATTCCGGCGCTGGCGATCGTCGCCACCGGCTTCGCAACGCGCTTCGTGGCCGGGCCGGTCGCGGCCGTCGCCGCCGAGGTCCTGCTGCTGACCAAGGCGCTCGACGCCGAAAAGCTCGTCCTCATCGGCGGTAGGGTGGCGGCGGCACAGAAAGCCGACTTCACCGCCGCGGCCGCGCGCACCGAGGTCGCGTCAATCGAGGCGACGATCGCCGCCCGCAAGCAGGATCAGGCGGCGATCGCCCAGACACTGGCGCTGATCGAGGCGCAGCGCGCGGAGTCGCTGAAAGCGGCCGAACAGCAGGCGTTCAACGCGCGGCTCAATTTCGGGCTTGGGCGCGCCGTGACGTCGGCCGACGCCGCGCGGGTCAACGCGGATCTGAAGGCGCAACTGACCACCAAGCGCGCGCTGGCCGTGGTCGACGCCGAGCTGATCGAGCTGAACAATGCGCTCGCGGTCGCGCAGGGACGCGCCACCGCAGCCGAAACCGCATCGACGGCTGCGGCGGCGGAGCTGACGATCGCCAGCCGCGCATCGGCCGCGGCGTCTCAGCTATTTGCCGCTGGACTGACACTGATCGGCGGCTCCGTCGCCGGTGGCGCGGCGGTGCTGGCGATCGGCGCGCTGGTCGGCGCGATCCTGCTCTACCGCGACGCGTCGCAGCAGGCAGACGATCGTAATCGCGCCACCGCCGAGTCGATGCAGCACGCCGCGCAGGCCAGCCGCAAGCTCAACGTCGACCTGCTTGCCGTCGCCAACTCGGGGTCCGCTGCGGCGTCGGGCATCGCCCTGGCGGGCGGCGCAGCGAACAGCGCGACCGGCAAGATGCTTACCTTCGCCGGCGCCGTGGGGGAGGCAGCGGCAAAGCTGCAGGTGCTCGCGCAGGCACGGCGCCGCGAGGAGATTCTAAATTTCGCGCGGCAATCGGCCGATGCCGAGCATCAGGCCAATCTGGCCGCGCAACGCATCAACGCACGGAGCCGCGCGCGTCAGGCGAACCGTGGATTCCAGTCGCTCGCCGATGCGACCGCGAACGCCGACGATGCCGCGCTTGTCGTACAGTACCGCGGAATGCAGGCCAGCGCCTACCGGGCCATGCAGGCGGCGGCGCGCCGCCCGCTAGAATCACGCATCAGCGAAAGTGACCGCAATGGCGGGCGCGACATCGAGGGCGAGTTGGCGCGCGTCACGCGCGATCTGGTCGTCGCCCGCAAGCGCGGCATCCGCAGTCAGGTCGAGGCGCTCGAGGCGCAGAAATTCGAGCTGACGCAATATAAAGATTACCGGAAAAAGGGTCTGTCACCGCAGGCGGCGCAGGAAGCGGCCAGCCGCGATGCGGGCGCGTTCCGCTCCGCCAGCGCCGGGGCGCAGGGCGATCGCGACGCGCGCACCGGCCGCCGCGCCGCCGCGACCGCCGACCGCGAGGCGGCGGCGGCGCGGCGCCGCCAGGCCGCGCAAGTCCGCGACGCAGCCTCGGACGAACGCGCCTACAGCGCCGCCGAGCGCCAGGCGAACAACCAGATCGCCGCCGCGCGCGCTGACCTGACCAATTCCGCAGTCGAGCGCGCCGCGATCGAGAAGGCGCGGATCGAGGCCGAACGGGTCAACCGCAACAACGAGATTGCGCAGCAGGCGAAGCAGGGCGGCCTCGGCGATGGCGTTCAGGCGCAGACCCGCGCGCTTGAGTTGCAGCGCCTCAACGACCAGCGCGCCGCGCTGGAAACCGAGGTGGTCACCGCGCGCGAGAAGCAGCGCGAAGCCGACGAGGCGCTGGCGATCGCGCAGGCCGATCGCGGCAACCAGGTCGATCTGCTCGGCAAAGAGACCGAGCTGGTCACCACGGCGGCCCAGCGTCGCGACCTCGAGCTGCGGATCCTCGCGCTCCAGTATGATGAGGAGCGCGCGCGCCTCGATGGCGTGATCGCGTCGCGGGACACGACCGAGGCGGAAAAGGAGATCGCGCGCCGACGCCGCGCGATTTTGGACGAGCTCCAGGCCGCCGACGAGAAGGGCGTCGAGCGCAAGAACGAAGGGCCGCTCGACCAATATCGCCGGCGGCTCCGCGAGGGGGCGACGGACATGAACACCGCGCTTCAGGGTGTCGCGGTCAACGGCCTCGAGCAGCTGGAGAACGGGCTGATCGGCATCGTCAACGGCACGGAATCGGTCAGCTCGGCCTTCAAGCGGATGGCGGCGAGCATCATTTCCGATCTGGCGCGGATCGCGATCGAAAAGGCGATCGTATCGGCGATCGGCGGGGGCGGCTTCTTCGGGCTGAGCACCGGCGGCAAGATCGAAGGTTTCGCCGCCGGGGGGCGGATCTCGGGTCCGGGGACCGGCACGTCGGACAGCATCCTCGCGCTGGTCGACGGCCGCAAACCGCTGATGGTCTCGAACGGCGAAAGCATCGTCACCGCCGAGGCGACCGCGCGCTGGTGGCCGATCATCGATGCAATGAACAGGGGCACGCTTCAGAAGCTCGCAACCGGCGGCATGGTCGGCCGCCCGCCCGCAGCGACGATCAGCACGCCGACGGTGCCGAGCCTTGCAGCGATGGCGGCAGGGGGCGTCGGCGGCCTCGTCACGGTCCGCCTCGCGCTCAGCGAAGACCTGCACGCCACGATCGACAATCGTGCCGCCGGCGTCGCGGTGCAGGTGGTGCGCGCCACCGCGCCCGAGATCGTCGACGCGGCGTCGGCCCAGACGATGACGATCCTTCAACGGCCAAACCTCTGAAAGGCGATAGATGGCGATCATCCAGCCTCCGGCGCGGCTTCCGCTGAGCGGCATCAAATGGCGGTGTGCCGAGCCGGCGATCGTCAACCGCTCGGGATGGACCAACACCAGCAAGGTGGTCGGTCTGCCCGGCGCGGGCCTGTGGAGCGCCACCGGCACCTTCGTGACGATCATAGGCGAGCGCGCGGCACTGCGCTGGCGGGGATTCTTCACCGCGCTACGCGGCCAGCGGAACAGCTTCCCGCTGATTGCGACCGAGCGGGTGCGTCAGACGGCCATCGCGAACCCGCTCGTCGCCGCCGGCGCGGGCAGCGCCGACGCGCTACCGCTCAAGGGATTGCCGGCCAACGCTACAGTGCTGCTCAACGGCGAGCTGATGACGGTGCCGCTGCCCAGCGGCCACCAACGGCTCGTCTGCCTGACGGCCGACCTGGTCAGCGACGCCGCCGGCGCAGCGCTCGCGCGGTTCGGGCCCGAGCTGGGCGAAGTGCCGGTCGAGAATGCGGTGGTCGAGATCGGCACGCCGTTCGCGCTGGTGCGCCAGACGAGCGAACCGCCCGGCTGGGACGTCGACGTCGGGCAGACCTACACCTTCCCGTTTGCGGTCGAGGAGGCCCGGTGAGCCGGCCCGACGCCGCGGCCGCCGCGGCGCTCGACGCCGCTGTGGTGCGCCCGGTATTCCTCTGCTTCCTCGATATTCTCGGCGATCCGCTGCGCGCCTGCACCGCGGGACGGTCGCTCAGACTGAGTGGGACAGGGGACCTCGACCTCGACGATCTCACCTTTGACGGACTGGACCCCACGGTGGTGGAGATCGGCCCGGTTCGCGCGAAGGATGGGGGATCGGACGCCGTATCGGCGCGGCTGTCCGGCATTGTCGCGCTCGATGCTCCCCTGCTCAATCTGGTGGGCGACCCCGCCACCTGGCAGGGGCGGACCGCGCGGCTCTGGCGGATGATCCGCGATGCGGACGGCGTCCAGCACGGCGCGATCCAGCATTATTTCACCGGGTGGATGACGGCGCTGGCGATCACGGGCGACCCGGCGAACGGCCAGACGATCACGTTGACGATCGAGGCATATCTCGCGGCCTACAGTCAGGCGTCGAACCGCAGCTACATGGACCAGGCGCTGTTCGATCCCGACGACCTGTCGTCGCGCGCGGCGCTTGCGATCGCCAACGGCAACAGTGGCAGCCCGCTGACCGGCAACACCTCGGTCAATTTCGACAGTGACGCGATGAACGCCGCTGCGGGCCGCGCCGCTTTCTGAGGAGGTCGGGATGATCGAACGACTGCCCGATTGGGAGCAGCGGCTGCACGACTATGTCAGCGCGCTCGAGGGTGCGTCCTTCGCGTGGGGCACGCTCGATTGCGCGCTGTTCGCCGCCGGAGCGGTGCGCGCGCAAACCGGGGTGGATCCCGCGGCGGACTTCCGCGACCGGTACCGCAGCGCCGCTGGCAGCGTTCGCGCGCTTCGCCGCTTCGGTGCCGGCACGCTCGCGGCGACGATCGACGCGCGCCTTCCCGGGATTGCTCCGGCCTTCGCGCGGCGCGGCGACATCGTCATGACCGGCGGCATTGCCGGCGTCTGTCTCGGCGCACGGGCGCTCTTCGTCGGCGAGGTCGATGGCCAGCCCGGCTGGGTCACGCACGCGCGGCCCGCCTGGCAGCAAGCGTGGAAGGTCGGCTGATGGCGAAGGCACTCGCCATCGGCGCCAGCATCGCCGCGATCGCCGGCGTGGTCGTCATCACCGGCGGCGCAGCGCTCGGGCTCGGGGTTGCGCTCAGCACCAGCGTGTTCGGCGTTTCAGCGGGGGCGCTGCTGGCGACGAGCGCGGTGCTGGGGGTCGGCTCGTCACTGCTCGCTCCCCGGCCGAAGGCGCCGGCGGGTCTGTCGCATGCCGACCGGCTCACCGTGTCGATCAACGTCCGCGAGCCGCGGAAGATCGTCTTCGGCTCGACTGCGATGGCGACAGATCTGCGCGATCAGGAATGGAGCGACGACCAGACGTACCTGCACCGCTTCATCGTCGTGGCCTCACACCGCATCGCTGCGGTCCGCGAGATCTGGTTCGACGACAAGCTGGCGTGGACCGTGGCCGGCGGAGCGCAGGGTGAGTTCGCCCGCTGGCTCATCGTGACACCCGTGCTCGAAGGATCGGCGGCGAACGCGATCTACATCGGCCCGCGGATGGGCGCGACCCGGCGCTTCACCGGCTGCGCCTATGTCTACCTGCGCTACCAGATTCTCGCGCATTCTAAGAAGCTCGATAGCGTCTTCAGCCAGTCGGTGCCGAGCCGTGTCACGATCGTCGGCGATGGCGCGCCGGTCTACGATCCGCGCCGCGACAGCACCGTGCCGGGCGGCTCGGGGCCGCAGCGCGCCGACGATCAGGCGACGTGGACATGGGACGCCAGCGCGTCGCGCAACCCGGCGCTGTGCATGCTGTTCTATCTGCTTGGCTGGCGCATCAACCGCCGGCTGGCCGTCGGCAAGGGCATCCCGCCCGGGCGGATCGATCTTGCCAGCTTCGTCGACGCCGCCAACCTGTGCGACGAGCCGGTTGCGCGGTCGGCCGGCGGGTTCGAGCCGCGTTACCGCTGCGACGGCGTTGTAAGCGAGGGCGACGACACCCAGGCGGTGCTCGACAACCTCAAGGCGACGATGAACGCGGTCCTCGACGACGTCGACGGGCGATTGCGCGTTTCGGTGCTCCACAATGACCTCGCCGCACCGATCGGCGACCTGTCCACCGCGGACGTGCTGGGCGCATTCACCTGGCAGCAGACCTTGCCGCTCAACGACAGCGTCAGCGTGATCCGCGGCGGTTTTTCCGATCCCGGGCCGATCTCGCTCTACCAGACCGCCGACTATCCCGAGGTGGCGATCGCCAGCCGTGACGGGATCGAGCGGTCGCAGACGATCAACTATCCGCTCGTCCAGTCGGCCAGCCAGGCGCAACGCCTGTCGAAACAGCGCCTCCAGCGGATGCTGTACGGCGGCACCTTCACCGCGATCTTCCAGACGACCGCGTGGAAATACCAGAAGGGTGACGTGATACGCCTGACCTTCGCGCCGCTCGGGTGGCAGCGCAAGCTGTTCCGGATCGCCGACATGGCGACGCAGCTGGACGGCAAGGTGCCGATGATGCTGCGCGAGGAGCATCCGGCCATTTACGCGTGGGATGCGAGCGATGCCGCGCCGATCGTGGGAGCCGAGCCGACCCGCTACGATCCTGCGCTCTGGCCGCTCGCACAAGGGATCGGCGATGCGGCAACCACGGCGGTTTGGGGCAAGGTCGCCGATCCCGCCGGCACCAAGCCTCATGACGGTGCCGACGTGACCGCGGATGCGATCGAGCGCGCGCGTTTCGCGCTGGTGACCCGTGCGGCGCGGATCGGCACCGAACGCCGCGCACGGTTCGACCCGCTGTTCTGGACCTGCAACTTTCCCGGCACGATGATGGCGAGCGTGCGCGCGAGTGGCGACGAGCTGCTCGTCGAGGCGGTATTTCACGAGCAGGATCACCTGGTCGGCGTCATTTGGGAGTCGGAGGATCGCTTCGATCATCCGACCACCGCCTATGATACCAATCGCGACTATCGTGGCTGCATCCTGCGGTTCCGCCTGCGGCTGCACGGCGACGTGCTGCCGATCGACAATGACGACGGCCCGGTCCTGACGATCGAAGGGCGCGACGATACCGGCAAGCCCCGCACCTGGTATGTTCGCCTCGTCAATGCGCAGCGCTCCGGCTCGGGCACTGACGCACAGATCGAGCTGGATTTCGACAGGTTGACCGCCGGGTATCACGGCACCGAGGACGTCTACGCCGGCGACATCGATCGCATGTTCCTCTCCCTTGTTCCTACCGGATACCGGCGTGATGGCGGCCGGCTGTCGACCGCGCTCGAGGGCGGGATGACGCTGTCCGACGTGAGCGCGACAGGCGCTTCGTCGACGCTCGTCTGCGGACTTGGGCCGGGCGGTACGCACGAGATCCGCATGACCAACGGCTATGACGACACGTACAATGTCGCGCCGGCGCGAATCCTGCGCAACCTGCAGCTGCTCGGCTACCGCGGCACGCTCAACCATTATGTCGGCATGAGCCACTACTTTCGCTGGGCGTGGAGCGACACCGAGAAGCGTTACGTAGCCGAGGACACAGCCCAGCCGCTCAACACGCCGTGTACGCTCTGGCATCGGGACCTGGCGGAACGACTGCACGCGGCGGGCATCCGGCTGATCGTGTCGTTGAGTTACGAGATGCTCGACGCCTTCGCGCCGCGCGCCTTCCGCCAGCTCGACCATAGCGGCGCGCCGGCGCAAACGGGCTGGGATCCGCCGTCGACGCTCTTCTCGCCCTGCCATGCCGGAGCGATGGATTACCTCCAGCGGGTTGCCCGGCAATTCTGCAATATCGCCGCGGCCGCGGGGCACGACGTCCACTTCCAGGTGGGTGAGCCTTGGTACTGGATCGATTATCGCACGCTGACGCCATGCTTCTACGACGCGGCGACCGTCGGGCGCTTCCAGACCGCAACCGGCGGTGCGCCGCCGGTGATCGCTTCGATGGAGGGAGCGAAGGACGATGCGGAGCGCGCATACCTCGACTGGCTGGGCGCGCAGCTCGCACAATCGATCCTTGCGCTCATAGCGGCGGTCCGTGCCGACCACCCGGCGATGACCAGCTACGCATTGCTGTACCTTCCGCAGCTGCTGCACGATGACACGCCCGAGGTGCGGCGGGTGAACCTGCCACCGGCGCTCGCCTGGCCGGCGCTCGATATCCTCCAGCTCGAGGATTACGACTTCGTCATCGACAACCGCCCCGATCGCTCTGCGACCGCGCGCGCCGTGGTCGAGGCGCGTCTCGGCTACCCGCGATCTCGCCAGCATTATTTCGGCGGCTTCGCGCTTTTCCGCGACACCGGGCAGGTCTGGCGGAGCACCAGCAACGCCATTCAGGCCGCCTACGACGAGGGCGTCGCCGCGGTCTTCGTCTGGGCCTACACGCAGGTGCTCCGGGACGGCTACGTGCCGACGATGCCGATGGCACCGCGCTGGACGCTCGGCGATGTGCTCGATGTCGACCTGACCAGCGGCACGCAGGCGGGCGATGTCCTGACCTTCGACGCGGCGCGCCGCAAATGGGTGCCGCGCCGCCCGCTTGCGGCCTGACAGGTCCTCAACCTCACTTCATCAACCCCATAGCGACCGTGGTGCGGAGACTTGCCATGTCCGATCCCTCAGGCCCGCGCGGCTTCCTGCGCGACTGGCTGCCCCACCTGATGACGGTCGTCGGGCTGATCTTTGCCGGGGGCCAGGCTTACAGTCGCGACTCCGACCGCGAGCGACGTGTCGAGAAGCTCGAGGGGCGCGTCGATCGTGGTGACGACAAGTTCGCCGAGATCGGCCGCGCGATCGAGCGCGTCGATGGCAAGGTCGAGCGTGTCGACGCCAAGCTGTCGCTGGTGATCGAGCGATTGCCCGACCGCCACTGACCTGACCCTCCACCAAGGACGAAACCATGACGCTTCTTGCGAAGGGACGCGCGCTGGCGCGCGCCTGGTACGCGCACGCCGCCGGCGCCGCCGCGGCGATCGCCGGGCTGCTGATGGGGCTCGACCCCAATCTGCTTGGGGCCGGCTGGCAGACGATGCCCGCCGAGTTGCGCGTGCTGATCC
>NZ_JACIJN010000012.1 GCF_014199415.1 Sphingomonas endophytica | reverse complement strand
CGCGCCGTGGTCGGGCAGATGAGCACCGGCGCGATCCTCGAGGGTGCCGAGAAGTACCAGCGCATCGCGCAGACGATGGGGCTGCCGCGCGACAATCATTGACCTTTCGCTTCGGGCTTGACCCGGGCCCCCGCTTTACCCGGCGACGGGGAGAAGAAGCAGGGCCCCGGATCAAGTCCGGGGCGACGAGGGGGAGAGGAGTGCTCCCACGCCGTTCAGGCCGCGCTTGTCGAAGCGCGGGTCTCACGCGTGCTCGTCTTCCGGCCAGACTCCGACAAGCCGATGGCTCGCATATGGCGCGTGCTTCGACAGGCTCAGCACGAACGGGGAAAGATGCGGCATCAGCGTCCCCCAACTGAGCCCGGCCTTGCCGGGGTGATGGACAAGGGGAGGGGGCATCTCCCATATCGTTCGTGCTGAGCCTGTCGAAGTACGGGACGCTCGCAGACGGGCGCTCGGGAAGGTCAGCCACGCCCAGCGGCGGCAACAGGCGGGCAACCCCGCGAGGCCGCTCTTTGGGTTCGACCGCGACGCTTGCCGCGGCGACGCCTCGCGCCCGCCGTCAGGCCGCCAGCGCGACCTCGGTATCGCGCTGTGCCTGCCCGATCAGCCGCTCGGTCACCACACGCGCGCCCGGGCCATCGCCGTTGGCGATCGCCTCGAACAAGGCGCGGTGGAGCGGGATCGGGTCCTGATAATGCGCGGGCGTCCGGTATTTGAAGAACGTCGTCCAGCGCACCGCGGCGGCGATGCTGCTCGACAGGCTCACCAGCAGCTCGTTGCGCGTCGCCTGCAGGATCGTCGCGTGGAAGCGCTGGTCGGCGCTTTGCCCTTCCTGCGTGCGCAGCCCGTGCGCGGCCATGATCTCCAGCGCATGCCCCATCCGCGACAGCTCGGCAGCGCTGCGCTGGAGCGCGGCCAGCTCGGCGGCGGCGGGCTCGACGATCAGGCGGAGCTGGAACAGGCTGCGCACGAAGTCGAGCGACGGTGCGCCTTCGAACATCCATGCCAGCATGTCGGGATCGAGCAAATTCCAATACGCGCGGTCGCGGACCCGCGTCCCCGCCTTGGGCCGGCTCTCGACCAGCCCCTTGGCACTGAGCATCCGCAGCGATTCGCGGATCACGCTGCGCGAGACGCCGAACTGTTCGGCCAGCTCCAGCTCGCCGGGCAGCGTGACGCTGGCCGGATGCCGCCCAGTGACGATCGCGACGCCTAAATCGTGCGCGATCGTCACATGCGCCGGCCCGCGCCGCTCGCTTCTCTCCACCATGCCTCCCGCTGTCATGCCGCAGCTTAGGCGGATGCGCGCGGCAGGAGCAAGGCGCGCCTATTCAGCCCAGGCGAGCGCGCGGCGCAATTGCCCGGCGGCGTCCTCGGTGAACGGCCGTCCGTGCGCGAACACCACCCGCTCGGGGGCGAGCGCGACCAAGGTCGCCACCGCCGCGCGCAGATCGCGCCCGCCGAAGCGCAGCACCGGGCGCAGATAACGCGGCGTCGTCCCCCATGCCCCGCCGCTCAGCCGCGCGATGAAGGCGGTGACCGGCGGCAGTCGCTCGGGCTCCATATGCTGGACGACGTCGGTGAGGACCAAAGTACGCGAGGCACGGTGGTGGAACCACACTTCGTTGAACCCCGCCGCGCCCGCGATCAGGCCCTGGTCGACCGCCTCGGCCCATTCGGGCGGCGGCACCGCGCCCAGTTCGCGGTCGATCCTCAACCCGCTGCGCTGCACCTGCCCGCGCTCGCCGAGCCCCGGCGCGGCCCACAACAATGCCTTGGGATAGGCGCGCTGCCACGCCGGCAGCCGCGTCCAGTGCGCGATGTTCGGCGCGATCAGATGCCGCACCACGCCCAGCTCCGCGAGCGCCGCCGCCAGCGCCGGGGTGAAGCGCGTCGGGGAATGCAGCATCAGCGAGCGGTCGGGCAGCCGCAGCACCGTCATGCGGATCGGCAGCGACAGGCCGGAGGCGATCATCGGCCCGCTGTCGACGATCCACACGTGCTTGCCGAACGGTTTGAGCACGTCGAGCGGCGGGTAGCTGGCGGGGGCGTCGCTGTTGCGTTCGCGCGCCGCCAGCCACGCAACCGCACCGGCGGCGACCGCCGCGCCGCCCAGCGCGAGCTTGGTGTTACGGTCCATCGGTCAGCTCCCTCTGCATCCGTCGATCGAGCGCTGCCAACGCCCGAGCGCCGCGATCGGTGGCACGGATACTGGCCAAGCGGCACCCGCGACGGCATAGGAGCGGCGATGCAGCTTGTCGCCCAACGCGCCCATCTCTCCGCGCTCGCCGATGCCGGACGCCTGCGCACGCTGGCGCCGCGGCACGGCGTCGATCTGTCGTCGAACGATTATCTCGCGCTGTCGACCGCGCCACGGCTGGTGGCGGCGGCGCAGGCGGCGCTGGCGCGCGGCATCGCGCTCGGTTCGGGCGGGTCGCGGCTGTTGCGCGGCAACGACGCCGAGCATGAGGCGCTGGAGGCGGAGGCGGCGGCGTTCTTCGGCGCGGAGGCGCTGTCGTTCGGCTCCGGCTATGCCGCGAACACCGCGTTGCTGTCGTCGGTGCCGCAGTCCGGCGACCTGATCGTGTACGACGCGCTGGTCCATGCCAGCATGCACGACGGGATGCGGCTCGGGCGCGCGACCTGCGTCGCCGCCGCGCATGGCGACGCGCAGGCCGCCGACGATGCGATCGCGGCGTGGCGCGCGGGCGGCGGCACGGGCACGCCGTGGATCGCGATCGAGAGTCTCTACAGCATGGACGGCGACCTGACCGACGTCGCCGCCTATCTGGCGGTCGCGGACCGGCACGACGCGATGCTGGTCGTCGACGAGGCGCACGCCACCGGCGTGTGGGGCGCGGGCGGGCGCGGCGTGGCGGAGGCGTGGCACGGGCGCGCCAACCTCGTGACGCTCAACACCTTCGGCAAGGCGCTGGGCTGTGAGGGCGCGGTGTTGTGCGGGCCGGCGCTTATCCGCGACTTTCTGGTGGCGCGCGCGCGGCCGTTCATCTTCTCGACCGCGCCGTCGCCGCTAAGCGCCGCGGTGGCGCGCGAGAGCCTTCGCAGCGTCGCCGACGAGCCGGAACGGCGCGCGCAGCTCCACGCGCTGGTCGCGGCGGCGCGGCGCCACCTCGCCCCGCTCGGCGCGCGCGTCGAATCGCAGATCGTGCCGCTGGTGATCGGCGACGACCGCGAGACGATGCGCGTCGCGTCGGCGGTGCAGAACGCCGGGTTCGACGTGCGCGGCATCCGCCCGCCGACCGTGCCGGCGGGCACCGCGCGGCTGCGGATCGCGCTGACGCTCCACGTCACCGAAGCCGAGATCGCCGCGCTGGCGGATGTGTTGAGGGAGGTACTGCCATGAGCGGGACGATCGTCGTCACCGGGACCGACACCGATGTCGGCAAGACGGTGTTCGCCGCCGCGCTGACCGTCGCGCTCGGCGCGCGCTACTGGAAGCCGGTGCAGGCCGGGCTTGCCGACGGCAGCGATGCGAGGAGCGTCGTGCAGCTCGGCGTCGACCCGGGGCGGGTGGTGCGTGAGGCGTATCGGCTGAACACGCCGTGTTCGCCGCACCGCGCCGCCGAGATCGACGGCGTGACGATCGAACGCGCGCGGCTCACGCTGCCTGCCGGCGACGGGCCGCTGGTCGTCGAGGGTGCGGGCGGGGTGCTGGTGCCGCTGACCCGCGACTGGTCGTTCGCCGATCAGGCCGCGGCATGGGGGCAGCCGGTGGTGCTGGTCGCGCGCACTGCGTTGGGGACGATCAACCACAGCCTGTTGTCGATCGAGGCGTTGCGCGCGCGCGGCGTGCCGCTGCTGGGGGTCGCGTTCATCGGCGACGCCGTCGAGGACAGCGAGGCGATGATCGCGTCGATCGGGAAGGTGCGCCGGCTCGGGCGACTACCGCGCCTTGCCGACCTGAACGCGGCGACGCTCGCCGCCGCCTTCGCCGCGCAGTTCGACGTCGAGGATTTCCGGTGAGTTCGGTCTGGCATCCCTTCACCCAGCACGGGCTTCAGGAGCCGATCCCGTGCGTCGTGCGCGGCGAGGGCGCGGTGCTGCACACCACCGACGGGCGGCGCGTGATCGATGCGATCTCGTCATGGTGGGTGACGACGCACGGCCATGCGCACCCCAGGATCGCCGCCGCGATCCGCGTGCAGGCCGGGCGGCTCGACCAGATGATCTTCGCCGGCTGGACGCATGAGCCCGCCGAGGAGGTCGCCGCCGGGCTGCGCGCGATTATGCCGGCGTCGCTGACGCGGGTGTTCTTCTCCGATTCGGGATCGACCAGCGTCGAGGTCGCGCTGAAGATGGCGCTGGGGTACTGGCTGGCGCGGGGTGACGCGCGCCACCGCATCCTCGTCATGGAGCATGGCTATCACGGCGACACGATCGGCGCGATGTCGGTCGGGCAGCGCGGGGTGTTCAACCGCGCCTATGCGCCGCTGCTGTTCGATGTTGAGACGATCCCGTTCCCGGCGGCGGGCGCGGAGCAGGCGACATTCGACGCGCTCGACCGCGCCTGTGCGGCGGGCGCGGCGGCGTTCATCGTCGAGCCGCTGGTGCTCGGCGCGGGTGGGATGCTGTTCTACTCGGCCGACGTGCTGCGCCGGATGCGCGACATTTGCGCACGGCACGGCGTGCTGTTCATCGCCGACGAGGTGATGACCGGCTGGGGCCGCACCGGCACGTTGCTGGCGTGCGAGCAGGCGGGCGTGGAGCCCGACATCCTGTGCCTGTCCAAAGGGCTGACCGGGGGCGCGCTGCCGCTGGCGGTGACGATGGCGAGCGAGCCGATCTTCGAAGCGCATTGGTCGACCGATCGCGCGAAGATGTTCTTCCACTCGTCGAGCTACACCGCCAACCCGATCGCCTGCGCCGCCGCCGCCGCCAACCTCGCGATCTGGCGCGAGGAGCCGGTGCTGGCGCGGGTCGCGCGGCTCGGCGCGGCGCAGGCGGCGCGGCTGGCGACGGTCGACGGCATCCGCAATCCGCGGGTGCTGGGAACGATCGCGGCGTTCGAGATCGGTGCGGGCGAGGGGTATCTCTCCGACCGCGCGCCAAGGCTGATGGTGGCGTTCCGCGAGCGCGACGTGCTGCTGCGCCCGCTCGGCGACACGCTCTACGTCATGCCGCCCTATTGCATCGGCGACGACGATCTCGACCGCGTATACTCCGCCATTTCGGAGGTGTTGGCACGCCACCGATAACGCCGTCGCGCGTTGGGGGAAAGATGAGCGCTTCTTCCCCCGCCCGATCCGTCGCGTCGATCCTGTGGCGTCGCTTGCGCAGTTGGTGGTCGGATCACCGCACGATCGCCCGCGAGCGGGCGACGGCGCTGGAGGCGAAGGCACGCGAGGCGCTGTCGCTCGGCGAGGCGCAGCGGCTGGCGATGGAGGCGGCAGCGCTGCGCGCGGCGGCGGATGGAGCGGGGCGGCGCAAGGGGATCATTCCGTTGCTGCGCAACTGACGCGGTCCGCGTAGACTGCCCCGAGATCAGGGGAGGAAGGATGACCGCGACAGCCGACCGGCCGGTGCTCCACGGCTATTTCCGTTCAACCGCTGCCTGGCGCGTGCGAATCGCGCTCAACCTCAAGCAGGTGGCGTGGCGCGACGCCTTCCACCATCTGCGCCACGGCGAACAGCGTGCGCCCGATTATCTGCGGCTCAACCCGCAGGGGCTGGTGCCGGCGCTCGAATGGGACGGCGCGGTGCTGACGCAGAGCCTCGCGATCTGCGAATATCTCGATGAGAGCATCCCCACGCCGCCGCTGCTCCCCGGCGATCCGGTCGCGCGTGCGCAGGTGCGGGCGTTCGCGCAGGTGATCGCGTGCGACACCCATCCGGTGCAGAACCTGCGCGTGTTGCAGCGGTTGCGCGCCGCCGGGCTGGACGAGGCGGCGGTCAACGATTGGGCGCGCGACACGATCGCCGCCGGGCTCGCGGCCTGCGACGCGCTGATCGGGGAGGAAGAAGGACCGTATTGCTTCGGCGCGCGGGTGACGCTCGCCGATCTGTGCCTCGTTCCGCAGTTGTTTAACGCGCGGCGGTTCGGGGTCGAGCTGGCGTGGCCGCGCTTGCTGGCGGTCGAAGTAGCGTGCCTCGCACTGCCGGCCTTCGCCGACGCCGCGCCGGAGCGACAGCCGGATGCGGAATGAGCGGTGTTCGTCATTGCGAGCGCTGCGAAGCAATCCAGTGACCGACCAGGACGCCCTGGATTGCTTCGCAGCGCTCGCGATGACGAGCTACATGGCCACCTGCTCCTGCTTTCCCCGCCCGACCATCACCGTCGCGACCGCGCCGACCAGCATCAGCACCCCGCCGAGCACGATCACCCCGCGCGCGTCGCCGCCGAGCAGGCTGCGGTAGAACAGCGGGATCGACAGGCTTTCGATCATCATGGGAATGACGATGAACATGTTGAAGATGCCCATATAGACGCCGTTGCGCGCCGGCGGGATCATGCCGGTCAGCATGATGTACGGATTGCCCATCATCCCCGCCCAGCCGATCCCGATCCCGATCATGGCGACGAACAGCCACCCCTCCGACGGCAGCGCCGGGATCGCCAGCATCGCCGCGCCCGAGGCGGCGAGGCAGCAGGCATGGACCGCCTTCGCCCCGTACCGCCTCGCCAGCGGCATCAACGCCAGCGCCGCGACGAACGCGACCGCATTGTAGAACGCGCCCAACTGCCCGACCGTCAGCACGGTGTCGCGGAACGCGGTGCTGCCGGTCTCGACGGTGCCGTGCAGCGACCGCGCCAGCGCGAAGGTGATGAACTGCCAATAGGCGAACATCGCGTACCATTGGCACAGCATCGCCAGCGCGAGCTGCCGCATCGGCTTCGGCATCTCGACCAGTGCGGACTTCAGATCGGCGAGTGTCGCGCGCAGCGTCAGCGGCTCCGCGGCCAGCCGCGCCTGCTCCTCCGGCGGCAAGGGCAGTTCCGGCACGCGCCACACCGACCACAGGATCGTCGACAGCGACAGCACCGCCCCGACCAGGAACGCGATGCGCGTGATGTCGGGGATGCCGTTGGCGTCGACCGCATCCTTGTCGAACCCGATCCACACCAGCAGCGACGGCGCGAGATACGACAAGGTCTGCGCCAGCCCGGTGAACGCCGATTGCGTCAGGAACCCGGTCGCGCGCTGATCCTCCGCCAGCCGGTCGCCGACATAGGCGCGATACGGCTCCATCGTCACGTTGTTGGCGGCGTCGAGGATCCAGAGCAGGCTGGCCGCGATCCACAAGGCGCGGCTGTACGGCATCGCGAACAGGCACAGGCTGCACAGCAATGCGCCGATCAGGAAATAGGGCGTGCGCCGCCCGAGCCGCGTATCGGTCCGGTCGCTCATCGCGCCGATCAGCGGCTGGACGAGCAGTCCGGTCACCGGGCCCGCCAGCCACAGCAAGGGAAGGCTGGCCTCGTCAGCGCCGAGATAGCCGTAGATCGGCGCCATATTGGCCTGTTGCAGCCCGAACGAGAATTGCAGGCCGAGGAAGCCGAGGTTCATCTCGACGATCCGCGCCAGCGACAGCCGCGGCCTGGTCATCCCATGGCGCCTGTCGAAGAGGGGCGGGCGACTGTGGAAAAGCGCGGGATGCCCGCCACGGCCCTCCCGTCATTCCCGCGAAGGCAGGGATCCAGAACCTCCGACCTCACCGCAAGAGGCGCGACCGTCGCGCGTCTGGATCCCCGCCTGCGCGGGAATGACGGATCGCCGGGCATCATGCCCCAGCCTCCAGCCATACCACCCCCCACGCCGGCACCGCCTCGACCACCGCGCCGCTCAACCGATCGCGCCCCGCCTCCGGCACCGCCACCTCGCGATCACCAAAGTTGAGGAACACCCGGTCGCGCCCGCACGCAATGCCCAGCAGCGCCGCATCCCCGGTCGCGGTCGGCGTCGGCGCACCCGCCCCGCCGCTCGCGATCCGCGCATCGCGCAGCGCGGTAAGGTCGCCGCTGATCCGCAGCGCCGCCGGCGTCTCCAGCGCCCACCAATCCATCGCCGGGCGGTGGATCCAGCGTCCTTCATGCGCCAGCTCGGGATCGCCGGCATAATCGTAATCGTTCAGCAGCCCGGCTTCGTCCCCCATGTACGTGGTGGCAAGCCCGCCACTCGCGATCGACAGCGCGTTGAGCAAAGTGATGCGCCGCAACGCCATCTCGCGCGCCGCATCGTCCTGCGCCGCTTCTAGCCCGGCGAGCGAGGCGAGCGTGCCGTTGGTGCCGTGGAGCGCCGCGCCATCGGACTGGAACGGGACCCCGCGCGCCCAGCTGTCGCCCGTGCCGTGCAGGAAGGCGGCGGCGGCGCGCAGCCGCGCCTCGGGTTCCGCGTCGATCGCACGCAAATCACCCAGCACCGCGCCCCAGCCGATATCGTCGTGGCAGCGCGCATAGCTCAGCCAGTTCGCGCCCGACGGCAGCCCGCCGCTGGCCGCGACGATCACCGCAGGGAGTTGTGCGGACTGCTCGGCCAGCGCGACCCAGCCCGCGACCATCAGCGAGTTGTTGTAGACCAGATGGCATTCGGGCTCGAACCCGTCGCCCTCGTCCATCCCGAAATAGGGCGGGACGAACGCGGTCGGGACGATCGCCTCCGCCTTGAGCAGGGTCGCAGGCGCGACGATGTCGAGCGCGGCGCGCAAGCCGCGGACGATATGATGCGCCTGTGGCAGGTTGCGGCAGTCGGTGCCCGGCTGTTTCCAGAGAAAGGCGGTGCTGTCGAGCCGGAACGCCTCGATGCCATGATTGGCGAGCCGCAGCGCGGCGTCGAGGATCGCGACGAACACCTGCGGGTTGCGCCAGTTCAGATCCCATTGGAAGGGATAGAAGGTCGTCCAGACATTGCCGCCCATCTCCGGCACATGGGTGAAATTGCCGGGCGCAGTGGTCGGGAAGACCTGCGGCAGCTCGGCGTTGCGCTCCGCCGCCTCCGCATCGTCGACCACCATGTAGAAGGCGCGGTAGAAAGGATCGCCGGCACGCGCCGCCTTGGCCCAGGCGTGATCGTCGGCGGTGTGGTTGAGCGCGAGGTCAACGCACAGGCTGATCCGCGCCGCGCGCAGCCGCTCGGCCAACCGCTCGACATCCGCCATCGTGCCGAGCCGCGGTTCGATGGCGAGATAGTCCGCGACCGCGAACCCGCCGTCGCTGTCGCCCGCGCGCGCCTTGAGCAGCGCGAGGACGTGGAGATAGCGGACGCCGAGCGCCGCGAGGTGATCGACATGCGCGGCAAGCCCGGCGACCGTTCCCCCAAAGCGATCGACATAGGTCGAATAGCCAAGCATGTCGGGGCGGACGAACCAGTCGGGATCGGCGCGCCGTGCGGCATCAAGCGCCTGCAGCGCGGCCGGGCGTTCGGCGGCACGTTCGCGGAGCAGCGTCTCGACCTGCTGCCGCAAGGCCTGTTGGTCGTGCTCGGGATACAGCCGCCCGAGCTGGCGATGCAGCCGCGGTCCGATCGCCTCCAGCCGCCGCTCAACCGTCATCGCGCGCCGCTCCCCTCCGTGCCGCCCCTATGAGGCATCCCAAGGACATAGCAGCTCTGCAATCGTTTGCAAGGCGCGCGGCCGTGCTCAGGCGGAGGCGCGCACGATCAGCTCCGGCGGGACGATCGCGCTCGTCGCGGTCTCGCCGGCGATCCGCCGCAGCAGGGTCTCGACCATCAGCCGCGTGCCGGTCACCAGATCCTGGCGGATCGTCGTCAGCGGCGGCGAGGTATGCGCGGCGAGCGTCACGTCGTCATAGCCGATCACCGCCACGTCGCCGGGGACGTCGAGCCCGGCCTCGGTCAGCGCGCGCAACGCGCTCATCGCCGCGACATCGGAGGCGGCGAAGATCGCGTCGGGCGCGGTGCCCGCCGCAAGGCGCGCGCGCACCGCGGCATGGACCGCGTCCGGGTCCATCTCGCACGACAGCACTTCGACCGCGGTCGCGCCCGCCGCGTCGCGAAACCCCGCCAGCCGTTCGGCGAATTCTGGGGGCGCAGGGTCGCCGAGGAACAGCAGCCGCTGCCGCCCGAGCCCGAGCAGATGCGTCGCCGCGATCCCCCCGCCGCGGATATTGTCGGAGCCGATCGTCAGATGCCGTTGCCCCGGCCGGTTGACGCCCCAGACGACCAGCGGCGCATAACGCGCGGCGACGCGCTCGATCGTGTCATATTGATCGGACTGGCCGACCAGCAGCACGCCATCGACCCGCCCCGAATCGACCAGCCGGTCGAGCCATTCGTCGTTCTCCGGCAGCACGCGCGACAGCAGGATGTCATAGCCGCGATCGACCAGCAGGTCGGCGAGAAAGCCGAGCAGGCTGAGAAAGAACGGATCGGTTAGATGCTGCGTCCGCGCATGGCCCAGCGGCATCGCGAGCGCGATCGCACCGGTGCTGCGCAGCCGCAGGTTGCGCGCGAGCTGGTTGGGACGCACGCCATGTTCGCGTGCCAGCGCGCGGATCCGTTCCTGCGTGGTCTTGCTGACCGACGGATGTCCCGACAGCGCGCGCGACACGGTCGCCGTCGAAACCCCTGCCATCGCTGCCAGATCGGCCAGCTTCATCGCCGTCGCCACCGCGTCATGTCCCCGCTTTGTTCGAGTTCTTCATAAGCGGTCGACGGCGCGTCGCAATGCGGGTCATGGTCGCGGGTCGGGCCGGTCAGCCCTGGTCGCGCTCGATCGCGGCGATCTCGCTGTCGATGAAGTCCATCAACAGCTTGAGCACGTCCGGGTCGGTGCAGCGCGCGTTCATCAGCCGGCGCTGGCACATGCCGCCCGCCATGATGAGGATCGACTCGCCGAGCCGCGCCAGCCGCGCCTCGTCCGGCGCGGCCGGCACGATGATCTTCAGCGCGCGTACCAATTGTCCGCGCAGCCGGTCGTCCATCGCGTCGAAGATCTCGGCGATCCGCTGGTTGCGGTTCGCCTCCGCCATGATCTCGGCGATCAGTCGCGTGTCGTTGAGGTCGTTGCACGCGATGAAGCGCGCGATCCAGTCGCGCACCATCGTCCGGTCGGCCGTACAGCGTGCCGCACACAGTTCGTCACCGGCCAGAAACTCGTCGAGGTCATGTTCGACCAGCGCGGCGACAATCGCCTCCTTGTTGGCGAAGTCGCGATAGATCTGGCCGACCAGCACCCCCGATCGTTCCGACAGTTTCGCCATACTGGTGGCGTGGAAGCCGTGTTCCGCAAAAAGTTCCCGGGCCGCCTGAACAATTTTTGCACGACGCGCGTTTGCTTTCCCGGTCCGGTCGCGGGGGAAGACAGCGTCGGGTTCGGGACATCCTTGGTTACACCGCTGCATCAATTTACGCCGACCATCTTCTTCCCAGCTTGACGGTGCCACCTGTTCGCAGTAGCAGCATTCGTGAGTGAGCGATCACTCACACACTTCATAAGAGATGTCCATGCCGAAAATGGGGCCGAAAACGGGGTTCGCGGTCGCCGCGATGATGCTGGTGCCGCTCGCGGCGTGCGGCGGCGGGAACGACGCGGAAAAGCAGCAACAGCAGCAGGCGCAGGCCGGGCCGCCGCAAGTGAGCGTGCTGGCCCTGCAGCCGCAGTCGGTGACGCTGACTTCGACGTTGCCGGGGCGGACGACCGCCTTCGAAACGTCGGAAGTGCGGCCGCAGGTCAACGGCCTCGTCACCGCGCGACTCTTTACCGAGGGCGACCTCGTCCGCGCGGGCCAGCCGCTCTACCGCATCGACTCGCAGCCCTATCAGGCGCAGGTCGCCAGTGCGCGCGCCGCCGTGGCGCGGGCGCGCGCCGCGATCGCGTCGAGCGCCGCGCTCCAGCGCCGCTACGGCGAACTGGTCAAGATCAATGCGATCGCGCGGCAGGACTATGAGAATGCCGTCACCACCGCCGCGCAGGCGCAGGCGGATGTCGCCGCGCAGCAGGCGGCCCTGCGTTCGGCGCAGATCGATCTCGCGCGCACCACGATCCGCGCGCCGATCTCGGGCCGCATCGGCCGCTCGGTGACGACCACCGGCGCGCTGGTCAGCGCGGCGCAGACCAACCCGTTGACCACGATCCAGCGGCTCGATCCGATCTATGTCGACGTTTCGCAGTCGAGCGCCGACCTGCTCAAGCTGCGCCAGCAGATCGCCGCGGGCGATCTTTCGCGCGGCGGCACCGCGGCGCGGGTCCGGCTGCGGCTGGAGGACGGCTCGGTCTATCCGATCGAGGGCAAGCTGCAGTTCGCCGACGTCAGCGTCGACCCGAACACCGGCACGCAGACGATCCGCGCGCTGTTCCCGAATCCGAAGGGGCTGTTGCTGCCGGGCATGTACGTCCGTGCCGAGCTGGTCGAGGGGACGAAGAGCAACGCGATCCTGGTGCCGCAGCGCGCGGTGACACGCGACGAGCGCGGCAATCCCACCGCGCTGGTCGTCGGCGCCGACGGCAAGCTCCAGCCGCGCCAGCTGACCGCGCCGCGCACGATCGGCGAGAACTGGCTGGTCACCGCCGGGCTCAACCCGGGCGACAAGGTGGTCATGGAGGGCGCGATGATGCTGCGTCCGGGCATGCCGGTGAAGGCCGTGCCCTACAATCCGAACGCCGCGCCCGCGCAACCCGGCGCGCCGGGCGGCGGCGCAAATGGCCAGCAGGGTCAGGGCCAGCAGGCCCAGGGAAAGTAACGCCGCATGTCGCGCTTTTTCATCGACCGGCCCATCTTCGCATGGGTCATCGCCGTGGGACTCATGCTGGCGGGGATCATCGCGATCCGCAGCCTGCCGATCGCCCAATTCCCCGAGATCGCGCCCCCGGCGGTCGCGATCGCCGCCACCTATCCGGGCGCCGACGCCGAAACGCTCGAGCGCACCACCACGCAGATCATCGAGCAGCAGCTGCGCGGCATCGACAATCTGCGCTATTTCTCATCGTCCTCCTCGTCGGCGGGCGTGGTCACGATCACGCTGACCTTCGAACAGGGCACCGATCCTGACATTGCGCAGGTGCAGGTCCAGAACAAGTTGCAGGCGGCGACCCCGCTGCTGCCGCAGGAAGTGCAGCGGCAGGGCATCCAGGTGACCAAGTCGGCGGCCAGCTTCCTCGCGGTGGTCGGGCTCGTTTCCACCGACGGCTCGCACAGCAACAACGATCTGGCCGACATGGTCGTGTCGAAGTTCCAGGACCCGATCAGCCGCATCAACGGCGTCGGCGAATTGCAGGTGTTCGGCTCGCAATATGCGATGCGCATCTGGCTCGATCCGCTCAAGCTCAACAATTACGCGCTGACCGTCGCCGACGTGACGTCGGCGGTGCAGGCGCAGAACGCGCAGGTTTCCGCCGGTCAGATCGGCGCGCAGCCCGCACCCAAGGAGCAGATGCTCAACGCGACCGTCTCGGTGCAGTCGCGGCTCCAGACGCCTGAGCAGTTCGGCAACATCCGGCTGAAGACCGGGACGGACGGCTCGGTGGTCCGGCTGCGCGACGTGGCGCGGATCGAGATCGGCGCCGAGAATTACGGCTTCGACGTGCAATATAACGGCAAGCCGGCCTCGGGCTTTGGCGTGCGGCTGGCGGCGGGCGCGAACGCGCTCGACACCGTCGACCTGCTCAAGGCGCGCGTCGCCGAGATCGGCAAGACGCTGCCCGCCGACGTGAAGGTCATCTACCCTTACGACATCACGCCGTTCGTGCGGCTGTCGGTGGAGCAGGTGATCCACACGCTGATCGAGGCGGTGGTGCTCGTCTTCCTCGTGATGTTCCTGTTCCTCCAGAACTGGCGTGCGACGCTGATCCCGACGATCGCGGTGCCGGTCGTGCTGCTCGGCACCTTCGCGGTGATGGCGCTGGCCGGATACACGATCAACACGCTGACGCTGTTCGGCATGGTGCTGGCGATCGGCCTGCTCGTCGACGACGCGATCGTCGTCGTCGAGAACGTCGAACGCCTGATCGTCACCGAGCATCTCTCCCCGAAGGAAGCCGCGCGCAAGTCGATGGACGAGATCAGCAGCGCGCTGGTCGGCATCGGCCTCGTGCTGTCGGCGGTGTTCCTGCCGATGGCGTTCTTCGGCGGGTCGACCGGCGTGATCTATCGCCAGTTCTCGATCACGATCGTCTCGGCGATGGTGCTGTCGGTGCTGGTCGCGTTGATCCTGACGCCGGCGCTCTGCGCGACGATCCTCAAGCCGCACGATCCGGACAAAAAGGAGGGCAACGGGCCGCTGGCGCGCTTCTTCCGCTGGTTCAACGACAAGTTCGATCGCGCGCAGCACCGCTACGAAGGCGGGGTGAAGAGCACCGCGCGCCACTGGAAGCGCTCGCTGTTCGTCTATCTGCTGATCGTCGCGGGCATGGCGCTGATCTTCATCCGGCTGCCCTCGGGCTTCCTGCCGGACGAGGATCAGGGGTTCGTGATCGCGCTGGTGCAGGGCCCGGCGGGCGCGAGCACCGCGCGCACCGAAAAGGGGCTGGCGATCACGCGCGACCACTTCCTCAAGCAGGAAGGCAAGAACGTCCAGGGCGTCTTCACGATCAACGGCTTCAGCTTCGCGGGACAGGGCCAGAACACCGGCCTGGTCTTCGTCAACCTGAAGCCGTGGGAAGACCGGTCGGGCGGCGACAATCGCGCACAGGCGATCGTCGGCCGCGCGATGGGGTCGCTGTCGCAATATAAGGACGGGCTGATCTTCGCGCTGATCCCGCCGGCGGTGCAGGAGCTGGGCAATGCCACCGGCTTCGACGTCCAGCTGGTCGATACCGGCGGCGTCGGGCACGAGAAGCTGACGCAGATCCGCAACATGATGCTCGGCATGGCCGCGCAGGATCCGCGGCTGGCACAGGTCCGCCCGCTCAGCCTCGAGGACGCGCCGCAGCTCAAGGTCAAGATCGACGAGGACAAGGCGCGCGCGCTCGGCCTCGATCTGTCGGCGGTCAACACGACGATCGCGACCGCTTGGGGCGGCGGGTACATCAACGACTTCATCGACCGCGGTCGCGTGAAGCGCGTCTATGTCCAGAACGACGCGCCGTATCGCATGTCGCCCGAGGATGTCGGGGAACTCTACGTCCGCGGCGCGAACGGGCAGATGGCGCCGTTCACTGCCTTCTCGACGCTCGAATGGGCCAATGCGCCCGTCTCGCTGACCCGCTACAACGGGCAGCCGGCGATGCAGCTGCAAGGCTCGCCGGGACCGGGGCAGAGCACCGGCGCCGCGATGGAAGCGTTGCAGGAGATCCATGCGAAGCTGCCCCCGGGCACGACGCTGGAATGGACCGGCCTGTCCTATGAGGAACGGCTGTCGGGCGGGCAGGCGCCGGCGCTCTACGGGCTGTCGCTGCTGATCGTCTTCCTCTGCCTCGCCGCGCTTTACGAAAGCTGGTCGGTGCCGATCTCGGTGCTGCTGGTCGTGCCGCTCGGCATCATCGGCGCGGTGCTGGCGGCGTGGCTGACGGGTCTGAACAAGGACATCTACCTGCAGGTCGGGCTCATCACCACGATCGGCGTGTCCGCCAAGAACGCGATCCTGATCGTCGAATTCGCCGAAGAGCGGATCGCCGAGGGGATGAGCGCCTTCGACGCGGCGGTGGAGGCGGCCAAGCTGCGGCTGCGTCCGATCCTGATGACCAGCCTCGCCTTCGTGTTCGGTGTGATGCCGCTGGCGGTGTCGACCGGCGCGGGTGCGGGTGGCCAGAATGCGATCGGCCGGGCCGTGGTCGGCGGCATGTTGTCCGCGACGGTGCTGGCGATCTTCTTCGTGCCGATGTTCTTCGTCGTCGTGCTGCGCCTGTTCGGGCACGGTAAGGATGACAAGAAGCCGCACGACGATGCGCCTGCGCATGACGATCATCCCACGGGCGACACCGCCCATCAGGGGGCCTGACGTGAAGACTAGTTCGTTTCTCGCCGCGCTGGCGCTGACCAGCGCGCTCGCCGGGTGCAACATGGCACCCAAATACGAACGCCCGACCGGCGCAGTGCCGCTCGCCCTGCCGGAGGGCGGCGTGTACCCGCGCGCCGCCACCGACGCGCCCGACGTGACGCAGATCGGCTGGCGCGACTTCTTCCTCGACCCGCGGCTGCGGCAGGTGATCGAGACGTCGCTCGCCAACAACCGTGACTTGCGCGTCGCTGCGGCCAACGTGCTTCAGGCGCGCGCACAATATCGCGTCCAGCGCTCGGCGATCGTCCCGACCACCGGCGTCACCGGCTCGGCGACCTATACCAACAACCTGTTCGGCGCGATCGGCGCCGCCGGTGCTGGCGCCGGCGGTGGCGCGGCGGCCGGGACCGGCACGGGAACCGGTACCGGTTCCGGCGGGACCGGTGCCGGCACGGGCGGCACCGGCGGCGGCACGGGCGCTGCGGCGGGCGGGGCGGTCGGCGAAAGCTCGTCGAACATCCAGTTCTATTCGGCCAATGTCGGCTTCTCGGCGTTCGAGCTCGACCTGTTCGGGCGCGTCCGCAACCTCAACCGCGCCGCGCTCGAGCAATATTTCGCGACCGAGGAAGCGCAGCGCAGCACCCGCATCAGCCTGATCGCCGAAGTGGCGAGCGCATGGCTGCAACTCGCCGCCGATCAGGAGCAGCTCCGGCTCAGCCGCGAGACGCTCAAGACCTTCGAGGAAACCGTGCGGCTCACCAGCGCGCAGTTCCGGATCGGGGTCGCTTCCGAGCTGGAAGCGCGGCAGGCGGAGACCAACTATCAGGCGGCGCGCAACGACATTGCGACGCTGACCGCGCAGGTTGCGCGTGACCAGAATGCGCTCAACCTGCTGGCGGGCACCACCGTCACCGCGGAGCAGCTGCCCGATTCGCTGGGTACCGTCGCCTTCACCCGCGACGCGCTGCCTGGCGACGTGTCGTCGGCGGTGCTGCTGCGCCGCCCCGACGTGTTGCAGGCCGAGCATCAGCTGATCGCGCAGAACGCCAACATCGGCGCGGCGCGCGCGGCGTTCTTCCCGCGTATTTCGCTGACCGCGACGATCGGGACGATCTCCTCGGCGCTGTCGGGGCTCTTCGGCGGCGGCACGTTCAACTACAATGCCGCGCCGTCGGTGCAGCTGCCGCTGTTCGACGGCGGGCGCAACGCCGGCAACCTCGACTATGCCAAGGCATCGCGCGAGGCGGCGGTCGCCACCTATGAGAAGGCGATCCAGACCGCGTTCCGCGAGGTCGCCGATGCGCTTGCGCAGCGTGGCACGATCGGCGAGCAGCTCTCCGCGCAGGGCGCGCGCGCCAATGCGGCGTCGGTGGCGGCGCGCCTGTCCGACGCGCGCTATCGCGCCGGGGTCGATTCGTTCCTGACCTCGCTCGATGCGCAGCGTACCGCCTATTCGGCGCAGCAGCAGCTGGTGACGACCCGGCTGACGCAGGCCAACAACCTGATCGAGCTGTACCGTGCGCTAGGCGGCGGTTTGGCAGGCGAGGTGCCGGTGACGGCCGATCGATAAGGCCCCTTGCGTCCGGTGGTGATCGGCGTACCCTGTCGTGGAAAAACGACGGAGAGGACGAGGCCATGGTCACCCCGGACGCGCGTGCAGGCGAAGAAAGCCTGGTGATCCTTCAGACGTTGCTGTGCGTGCTGCGGGAGAAGAACGTGCTGTCGCGCGCCGACGTCGAAACCTTGTGTGAGCGTGTCGCGATGCGCGCCTCGGCGGCGGAGCGTGATCCGATGCCGTGCTGCGCCGAGGCGACTCGCGCCGCCGCAACCGAGATGGCGCGGATCAAGGACTATATCGGGCAGCATTACGGCGGCAAGCACCGGCGGATCTGAGGCGCGTTGCAACGCCAGGTCCGTCATCCCCGCGCAAGCGGGCACGACGAAGAGGGCCATCCCATCTCGTCGCCCCGGACTTGATCCGGAGCCCCGCTTCTTCGGTCCGGGACGTCCCCTTCCGTCGTTGCGAGCGCAGCGAAGCAATCCAGGGCGTCTGGTCCGGCTGTGGATTGCTTCGCTGCGCTCGCAATGACGGGCAGGAGCATCGCCCCGTTTCGACCGCCGACCAAGAAGCGGGATCCCGGGTCAAGTCCGGGATGACGAACGCCGTAACGAGAGGCGCGAATGTCTCGACGCGCGCCCGCGAACCGGCGTAAGGCGGGCAGGTGATTCAACGGCATTTTCCCGCATGACCGCCGAAACCGGGCTCGCTGCGCTGTGGCTTGCCGCCGCGCTCGCCGCGTTGCAGGTGCTGCTCGGCGTGCTCGCGCTGCGGCGCGACATGCCGCAGGCGGTCGGCGCGATCCGCGCGGTGGCGATCGTACAGGGTGCGCTCGCCGCCGTCGCGATGGGTGCGCTGATCCGCGCGTTTCTCGACACCGACCTGTCGGTCGCGCTGGTCGCCGCCAACAGCCATTCGATGAAGCCGTGGCTCTACAAATTCGCGGGTGCGTGGGGCAATCACGAAGGCTCGATGCTGTTGTGGGTGACGATTCTCGGCGTCGCGGGCGCGGCGGTCGCGAAGTTCGAGCATCGCCTCGCCCAGCCGACACTGGTCGCGACGCTCGCCGCACAGGCGGCGATCGCGCTGGGCTTCTACGCCTTCCTGCTGTTCGCCTCCAACCCGTTCGCGCGGCTCAACCCGCCGCCGCCCGATGGCGCCGGGCTCAACCCGCTGTTGCAGGACCCCGGGCTCGCCTTCCACCCGCCGACGCTCTACGCCGGCTATGTCGGGTTGTCGGTCGCCTTCTCCTTCGCGGTCGGCGCGCTCGTCACCCGCGATGTCGGGCCGGTGTTCGCGCGCGCGATGCGGCCATGGGTACTGGCTGCGTGGATCTTCCTGACGCTCGGCATCACCGCCGGCAGCTATTGGGCCTATTACGAGCTCGGCTGGGGCGGCTGGTGGTTCTGGGACCCGGTCGAGAATGCCAGCCTGATGCCGTGGCTCGCCGCGACCGCGCTGCTCCACTCGGTGACGGTGCTCGCCACCCGCGACGGGTTGCGCGCTTGGACGGTGATGCTGGCGGTCGTGGCCTTCTCGATGAGCATGATCGGCACCTTCCTGGTCCGCTCGGGCATCCTCACCAGCGTCCACGCCTTTGCGGTCGATCCGCGACGCGGCGCGTTCATCCTCGTGCTGCTGCTGCTCTATATCGGCGGCGCGCTGGCGCTGTTCGGCGCACGCGTCGGCACCGTCCGGCAGGGCAAGTTGTTCGAGCCGTTCAGCCGCGAAGGCTCGCTGGTCGCCAACAACCTGCTGCTGACCGTGATTCTCGGCATCGTGCTGATCGGCACCTTCTACCCGATCATCGCCGCCGCGTTCGACATCCAGCTCTCGGTGGGACCGCCGTTCTTCGATTCCACCGCCGGGCCGATCGCGCTGCTGCTGGTCGCGGTGATGGCAGTCGGGCCACTGCTGCGCTGGCGGCGTGACGAGGCCGAGGCGCTGATCCAGCGCGCGTTTCCCGCGATCGCCGCGGCGTTGTTCGCCGGGGTCGGCGTGTTCCTGCTCGGCGGGCCGATCGGCGTGCTGCCGCTCGCCGGGGTCGCCTTAGCGGCCGGACTGGCGGTGGCGAGCGTCGCGCCGCTCGCCAAGCGCAACCTCGCGCGTGCGCCGCTGCACCTGTGGGGGATGGTGATCGCGCATCTCGGGATCGCGGTGTCGTTGACGGGAATGGCGATCAGCACCGCCTATACGCAGGAGACGTTGCTCGCGGTCGGGGTCGGCGATCCGGCGCGGATCGCGGGCTATACCGTCCGGCTCGAGGGCGTGCGCCCGCTGGTCAGCGACAATTGGAGCGCGCTCGAGGGGCGGCTGGCGATCACCGACGAGCGCGGCGCGCGCTTCGTGCTGCGCCCGCAGGTCCGCTACTTCACCACGCCGGTGACGACCACCAACGAAAGCGCGATCGCGACGATGTGGAACGGGCAGCTCTACACGGTGCTCGGCGCCTTGGGCGACGACGGGCGCTGGCAGTTGCGCTTGTGGTGGAAGCCGTTCGTGACCTTGATCTGGCTGGGCGGCGCGATGATCGCGGTCGGCGGCGCGCTGTCGCTGGTCGGCCACCAATACCGGCTGTGGCGGACGCGGCAGCGCGCGGAGGCGTTCGCGTGAAGCGCTGGCTGGTGTGGCTGCCGCTCTGCGCGTTCGGCGTCATCGTCGCGGTGATCGCCTGGGGGCTGTGGCAGCCCGCCGACCGCACGGTGCGCTCGGCGCTGGTCGGGCGACCCTTGCCCGACTTCGTCCTGCCCGCGATCGCGCCCGGCAAGCCCGGCCTGGCCAGCGCCGACTTCCGACAGGGCAGCCCGCGGCTGCTCAACGTCTTTGCGAGCTGGTGCGTGCCGTGCGTCGCCGAGGCCCCGCAATTGCTGACGCTCAAGGCCGCGGGCGTGCCGATCGACGCGATCGCGATCAAGGATACGCCCGGCGACGTTTCCGCCTTCCTGCGCCGCAACGGCGACCCCTACGCCCGCGTCGGCGCCGACGCGCACAGCCGCGTCCAGCTCGCGCTCGGCTCGTCGGGCGTGCCCGAGACGTTCGTGGTCGACGGCAAGGGCGTGATCCGCGCGCAGCATGTCGGCGACATTCGCGCCGAGGACGTGCCCGACTTGCTGCAAGCGCTGGCGGACGCGAAGTGAGGGCGCTGGCGATCGTGGCGCTGCTGCTCGCCGCGCCGCTCGCTGCGCAGACCGCGCTGCCACGGCTCGCCTATACGCAATTGCGCGACCCCGATCAGGAGCGACAGGCACGCGCGCTGATGGAGACGCTGCGCTGCGTGGTCTGTCAGGGGCAGTCGATCGCCGACTCGGATGCCGACATGGCGGGCGAGATGCGCGCTTTGGTGCGGCAGCGGATCGCGCGCGGCGAGGCACCCGAGGCGGTGCGGACGTGGCTGATCGCGCGCTACGGCGATTACGTCAGCTACGCCCCGCCGCTGCGCGCCGCGACCCTGCCGCTGTGGCTCGCGCCGCTGGTGCTGCTCGCGCTGGGCGTGTGGCTGGCGCGCGCGACCTTCCGCCGGCGGTGATGCGTCGCCCGGCCTGATCGTGCGTTTAGCGTGCGATGGCTCGGGAGATCGTGATGCGTTCGTTGTTCACCACTGCCCTGATCGGCGTCGGCGCCGGCCTCGCCGCCTCGTTCGTCATGGATCGCTTTCAGGACCTCGCCGCACCCGCGTTCGGGATGGACGGCGGCAATGACGACCCGTCCACCGTCAAGGCTGCCGACACGCTCAGCAAGGCGGTCGAGGGCCGCCCGGTCACGCAGAAGCATCGCGAAGCCGCGGGCGCGGCGATGCATTACGCTTTGGGAGCAGCGATCGGTGGCGGCTATGCGCTGGCGGTGCGGCAATGGCCGGATCTGGCGAAGGGCTGGGGCGTGCCGACCGGGCTGACGACGATGCTGCTGCTCGACGACGTGCTGGTCCCCGCGGCCGGCTGGGGGCCGTGGCCGGAGGCGGAGGTGCCGGGGAACGCTTATGGCCTCGCCTCGCACCTCGTCTTCGGGGTCGCGCTGGAGGGCGTGCGCCGCGCCGGCGAGGCGTTGCCGGGCTGACGCCCGCGCGCTAACCCATGGTCCTTGTCTCCGGGGGTACCGTCCATGTTCTCGCCGATCGTTCGTCCGCTCGCCCTGCTGGGCACGGCCTGTGCCCTGCTCGCCGCGCTGCCGGCCGCGGCGGAATGCACGCGCGAGAAGGTGCGCGTCGATCTGCCCGAACAGCGGATGGACGAGCGCGTGCAGGCGCTGGCGCATCTGTCGGGCTGCTTCATGGAGGTCGACACGACGTTGCTCGCCGACAAGCAGGCGCGGCGGCTGAAGGGGCGGATGATCCCGCGCGACGCGCTCTATCGCTCGTTGCGCGGCAGCGGGCTGGAAGCGGCGCGCTACAAGGGCCATTGGCGGATCGACCGCCGCCAGCAGGAGCGGTTTGCGCGCCGCGTCGCGACGCTGCGCGCCACGACCGCCGAACAGCGCGAGCGCGAGGCGATCGGCAAGATGCGCGCGGCCGATGTCGGCCATACGCTGCGCCATGTCGAAAAGGCCGTCCCGCGCGAGGTGAACGAGCAGGCGCATCTCAACGTCGCCGACCGCATCCGCTATGACGAGCGCCTCGACCGCGTCGCGCGCAAGATCGGCACGCCGCCCGCGCCGCTGGCATTGGGCTGGGTCGCGCCGGTCAAGTAGTCGTCCGTCATTGCGAGCGAAGCGAAGCAATCCAGGGTCGGACCAGGGCACCCTGGATTGCTTCGCTACGCTCGCAATGACGGTCTACCGCTCCCGCCACCAGATCAACACCGCCAGCACGACGCCCGCGGCGATCCCGGCGAGGAACCCGATCGAGGGCTGTCCGGCATAGAGGCCGATCGCGGTGCCGCCCAGCGCGCCGATCGCGATGGGGAAGCCGCCGGCGGAGGGGGTGCGCGGGGGAGGAGCCATGCCGCGCTGTGCCACGCCGATGCGCGATGCGCCAGCCGCCGCGACGGGCCGGGGCGCGCGCGGGACATGGTTACGCAATCGTTGCGCATTGGCCCTTCTTCTCGGCGAATCGCTCCGCTAGACCGCAGGCATGTGGCCGGACGTGGGGCGGCACCGCGTGCTGGGTCACGTCGTGTGCGGCGCGATGATTGTGACGGGACCGGCGTTCGCGCAGACCGCGCCCGCGCCGCCCTTGGTCGTGCCGCCCGCGCCGATGAGCGACGTCGATCCCAACGACCAGCTCGCGCCCTTGCCCGACATCGGGGTCGACTGGCCCGATCTCGCCACCGCCCCCGGGGAGCCGACCGCCGCGGCGAGCAACGTCGCCGCCAGCTTCCGCTACGGCTGGCGGATCGACGGCGTCGACGCGATCGGCGGCCCACTCCTGCGGCAACGTTTCCGCGAATTGTCGGTGCTCGCCGGTGCCGAGGGCAAGGAGGCGAACGCCGCACAACTCGATCGACGCGCGCGGCAGGATGCCGACCTGCTCGTCACCCTGCTGAAGGGTGACGGCTATTATGATGTCGCCGTCGCCACGCGGGTCGAACGCGAGAAGGGGCGTCCGGTCGTGGTGCTCGCCGCGACGCCGGGGCCGCTCTACCGTTTCACCGGCGTGACGCTCGCCGGGGTCGAGGCGGCGGGGGCGAAGGAGCCCACGTTGCGCGACGCCTTCGGGGTCAAGGCGAACGATCCGGTCAACGCCGACGCGATCGCGGCCGCCGAGGCCAATCTGAAGACCCGCATCGGCGAGGAGGGCTTCCCCTTCGCGCAGGTCGGCGACCCCGAAGTGGTGGTCGACCGTGCGACGCAGACCGCGACGCTGGCGATGGAGGTCGCGCCCGGCACCGCGCGGCGCTTCGGCCGGATCACCGTCAACGCCGACAACAAGGTGTTCGACGCCGCGCACGTTCAGGACATCGCGCGGTTCAAGCCCGACGAGCCCTATGAGACGTCGCAGATCGACGATCTGCGCCGCGCGCTGGTGCAGACCGGACTGGTGTCGACCGCCGAGGTACGCGCGGTGCCGGGCGCCGACCCGGCGGTGGTCGATGTCGCGGTGCGGCTCGAATCCGCGCCGCCGCGCACCGTCGCGGTCGAGTTGGGCTATGGCACCGGCGAGGGCGCGCGTTCCGAAATCAGCTGGACGCATCGCAATCTGTTCCCGCCCGAAGGCGCGGTGACGCTGCGCGGCGTCGCGGGCACACGCGAACAGCTGGGGCAGATCACCTTCCGCCGCAACAACTTCCACGCTCGCGACCGCGTGCTGACCGCGCAGCTCTCCGCCGCGCACCTGCGCCGCGACGCGTTCGACGCGCAGACGATCTCGCTGTCGGCGGCGCTGGAGCGGCAGACCAACATCTTCTTCCAAAAGACCTGGACGTGGTCGCTGGGAGCAGAGCTGGTCGCGACCGACGAGCGCGACGTGATCGCCGCGACCGGCGTGCCGCGCCGCCGCACCTTCCTGATCGGCGCGCTGCCGACCAGCCTCGGCTATGACGGCTCGGACGATCTGCTCAACCCGACGCGCGGCTTCCGGCTGTCGGGGCGGGTCAGCCCCGAAGTGTCGTTGCAGGACAGTGTGTTCGGCTACACCCGCGTCCAGCTCGACGCGAGCAAGTATCAGCCGGTCACCGATGCGGTCGTGCTGGCGGGGCGGCTGCGCGTCGGCACGATCCTCGGCGCGCCGCGCGACCAGATCGCGCCGTCGCGGCGCTTCTATGCCGGCGGCGGCGCGTCGGTGCGCGGCTACAGCTTCCAGTCGATCGGCCCGCGCGACGTCAACAACGATCCGATCGGCGGTCGCAGCCTCGCCGAGTTCGCGATCGAGGCGCGCGTGAAGGCGTTCGGCAACTTCGGCGTTGTGCCGTTCCTCGACGGCGGCAACATCTACACCGGCGGGCTCCCCGATTTCAGCGGGCTGCGCTACGGCGCCGGGGTCGGCGTGCGCTATTACAGCAACTTCGGCCCGATCCGCGTCGATGTCGGCACCCCGATCAACCCGCAGCGCGGCGATTCGCGGATCGCGGTCTATGTCTCGCTCGGGCAGGCGTTCTGATGCGCGCCTTGCGCATTTTCGGCTTCGTCGTCGCCGCCCTGCTGGCGCTGGTCGCGATCGTCGCGGTGGTGATCGACACCGATATCGGCCACCGGATCGTTGCCGATCGCGTTAACGCGCTCAAGCCCGACAATGGCCTGCGCTTCCGGCTCGGGCGGATCGAGGGGTCATTGTACGGCAAGGCCGAGCTGGTCGACTTCCGGCTGTACGATCCCAAGGGGCTGGTGCTGTCGGTGCCGCGCGCGCGGCTCGACTGGTCGCCGTTCGCGTGGCTCCACAACCGGCTCGACATTCATGCGCTCGACATTCCGGTCGCGACGCTCGCCAAGCTGCCCGAGCCGCGCGACACCGGCCGTTCCGGGCCGCTGCTGCCGAAGTTCGACATCGCGATCGGCCGCTTGTCGATCGCACGGCTGATCGTCGCGCCGGCGGTGACCGGGCGGGTGCGCGATGGGCGGCTGCTCGCGCGCGCCGATATCCGCAACGGCCATGCGGTGGTCGCGCTAGACGCGCTGGTGGCGGGCAGCGACCGCGTCCGGCTGCGGCTCGACTCGCGCCCGGACGCGGGCAAGTTCGACATCGCCGCGCACGCGCAGGGCGCGGCGACCGGGGTGCTCGCGCAACTGACCGGGCTGCGGCGGACGATCGCGCTCGACATCGACGGCGCGGGCGACTGGCGGCAGTGGCGCGGGCAGGCGGTGGCGGTGGCGGGGGGCGCGCGGCTCGTCGACCTCGCGCTCGGCAACAACGCCGGCCGTTACACGCTGACCGGCACCGTCGCGCCGGCCAGCGTGACGCGCGGCAAGCTCCAGTCGCTCACCGCGCCGCGCGTGCTGGTCACCGGCGCGGGTACGTTCGCCAGCCGCCGCCTCGACGGGACATTGTCGCTGCGCTCGCCGTCGCTGGCGTTGCAGGCCGAGGGGATGGTCGACCTCGCCGACAGCGCGTTCCGCAACCTGCGCGTCACCGGCCGCCTGCTGCGCCCGCCCGCGCTGTTCCGCAACATGACCGCGCGCGAGCTGCGGCTGCGCGCGATCCTCGACGGCAATTTCCGCACCTTCGCCTTCAACTATCGCCTCACCGCCGACCGCTTCGCGTTCGACGACACCGGGTTCGAACAGGCGCGCGCCGCCGGGCGCGGACATTGGGGACCACGCCCGATCGCGCTGCCGGTCGCGTTCACCGCCGCGCGCGTCACCGGGGTCGGCGATGTCGCGGGCGGGATCCTGCGTAATCTGTCGGTGGCGGGGGTGCTGCGCGTCACCGCGGATACGATCACCGGCGACGGGCTCAAGCTGCGTTCCGACAAGCTCTCCGGCGACATCGGGCTGACGCTCGACCTGCACACCGGGCGCTATGACGTCGCGCTGTCGGGCGCGCTCGGGCGCTATCTGATCCCCGGGCTCGGCGTGGTCGATGTCCGCTCGCAATTGCGCGTCGTTCCCGGACCCGACGGCCACGGCACGCGCGTGATCGGGCGCGGCACCGCGCGGATGCTGCGGCTCGACAACGGCTTCTTCCGCAGCCTCGCCGGCGGGTTGCCGCAGATCGAGACCTTGCTCGAGCGCACCCCCGACGGCGTGCTCCACTTCACGCGGCTCGTGCTCACCGCGCCGTCGCTGCGACTGGCGGGCGCGGGCTATCGTCGCCGCGACGGCACGTTCGTGTTCGAGGGCGCGGGGACGCAGAGCAGCTACGGCCCCGTCCAGCTCAAGCTCGACGGCAGGATCGAGAAGCCGACCATCGATCTCGTCTTCGCGCGACCCAATGCCGCGCTCGGGCTCAGCAATGTCCGCGCGCATCTCGATCCGACGCCGCAGGGTTTCGCCTTCACCGCCGCGGGCGGGTCGCGGCTCGGGCCGTTCGAGAGCGCGGGCGCGATCCTGCTGCCGCCGGGCGGACAGGCGCAGATCGCGATCGCGCGGCTCGACGTCAGCGGCACCCGCGCCACCGGCACGCTCGACATCGTCGACGGCGGGTTCCGCGGGCGGATGACCGTCGCGGGCGGCGGCTTCAGCGGCGCGCTCGACTTCGCGCCGGTCGGCGCGGTGCAGCGGATCAGCGGCCGGATCGACGCGCGCAACGCGCGGCTCGCCGGTGCGGCGACCGTCCGGCAGGCGCGGGTCGACTTCAACGTGCTGCTCGAACCCGATGGCGCGCGCGTCAACGCCACCACCAGCGGCGCGGGGCTGCGGCGTGGTGCGCTGTCGGTGTCGCGCTTCTCGGGGCAGGCGGCGCTGACCGGCGACACCGGCGAGGTCCGCGCGTCGATCGCCGGCTCGCGCGGGGTCGGCTTCCGCGTCGACACCGTCACGCAGATCACCGCCGACGGCTATGCGGTGCGCGCCTCGGGGACGATCGGGGCGCAGCCGATCCGGCTGGAGACGCCTGCGGTCTTCCGCCGCGACGGCGACCTGTGGGCGCTCGCGCCGACGAAGCTGACCTTCGCGGGCGGTGCGGCGGAAGTGTCCGGTCGCCTCGGCAACGGCGAGACGGCGGTGCGCGCGTCGCTCACGCGCCTGCCGCTCGGCGTGCTCGACATCGGCTATAGCGGGCTCGGGCTCGGCGGCACCGCGACCGGCACGTTGGAGCTGAACGCGCGCGACGGCGCGGCGCCGACCGGGCGCACCAATCTGACGATCCGCGGCCTCACCCGCTCGGGGCTGCTCAGCTCGTCCGCGCCGATCGACATCGGCGTTGCGGGCGTGCTCAGCCCCGACAAGCTCGGCGTGCGGATGGTGATGGCGTCGGGCGGGCGCACCGTGGGTCGTGCGCAGGCTTTGCTCAAGCCGCTGGGCAGCGGCGATCTCGTCGAGCGGCTGACCAAGGCGGGTGTGTTCGCGCAGCTCCGCTATTCCGGCCCCGCCGACACGCTGTGGCGGCTTACCCGGATCGAGCTGTTCGACCTCTCCGGACCGGTCGCGCTGTCCGCGGACGTCACCGGCACCGTCGCCAGCCCGCAAATCCGCGGACTGGTCCGCGCCAGCAACGCGCGCATCCAGAGCGCGACCACCGGCACCGTCGTCACCAACATCCAGACCGCCGGGCGCTTCGACGGGTCACGGCTTCGGATCGAGCGCTTCACCGGCGATGCCGGGCGCGGCGGGCGGGTGACCGGCACCGGCACGTTCGATTTCGCCGCCGCGAACGGTGTCGCGTTCGACCTGCGCATCGACGCCGATCACGCCGTGCTGATCGACCGCGAGGACATCGGCGCGACCGCGACCGGGCCGCTCGCCTTCACGTCGGACGGCGTCGGCGGGGTCATTTCGGGCGATGTGCGGCTCGACAGCAGCCGCTACCGGCTCGGGCAGGCGACCGTCGCCAGCGCGCTGCCGCAGATCAACGTCCGCGAGATCAACGTGCCCGGCGGCGATCAGGCCGACGACGATGCCGCCGCGCCGTGGCGGCTCGACGTTCACGCCCGCGCGCGCAACGGCCTGATGGTCTCGGGGCTGGGGCTCTCGAGCGAATGGACCACCGATGTCCAGATCGCCGGCTCGCCGACCAATCCCGCGATCACCGGGCGCGCCGATCTCGTTCGCGGAGATTACGAATTCGCGGGGCGCGAGTTCGAATTGTCGCGCGGGATCATCCGCTTTGCGGGCGAGGTACCGGCCAACCCCGCGCTCGATATCGAGGCGGCGGCGAACACCACCGGGCTCAACGCGACGATCCGCGTCACCGGCGTCGCGCAAAAGCCGGAGATCAGCTTCGCGAGCACCCCGGCGCTGCCGCAGGACGAATTGCTTTCGCGACTGCTGTTCGGCACCTCGATCACCAACCTGTCCGCGCCCGAGGCGCTCCAGCTCGCCGCCGCGGTGGCGGCGTTGCAGGATGGCGGCAACGGGCTCAATCCGATCAACGCGGTGCGCCGCGCGGCAGGGCTCGACCGGCTGCGCATCCTCCCCGCCGATCCGCAGACCGGGCAGGGCACGTCGATCGCCGCGGGCAAATACGTGACGCGGCGGCTCTATGCCGAGATCATCACCGATGGGGCGGGCTATTCCGCGACGCGCGTGGAGTTCCAGGTGACGCGCTGGCTGTCGCTGCTGTCGTCGATCTCGACGCTGGGGCGGCAGAGCGGCAACGTGCGGGTGTCGAAGGATTATTGAGCGGAGGCTTGAAATAACCTGCTGCGAGACGCCAGTCCGACTTCGCTCGATGGCTCCTCAGCACGAACGAAGTGATTGGCGGCAGGATGATGCTTTGTCTCACCCACATCCGTTCGTGCCTCGTCTCGAAGGACAAGCGCACCCGCCGCCACGCCAATTCAACCTATCCTGCGGCAACACGCCGGAACCCCGCGACAGGGCCATTGTTGAGCGCCAGACGATGACCACCCCACAACTTCTCTCGATCGCAACCTTGATCGGGATGATGGCGCTCTTCATCTGGGGGCGCTTCCGCTACGATGTGGTCGCGAGCATCGCGCTGCTCGCCAGCCTCGCGCTCGGCATCGTCGCGCCCGCCGATGCCTTCAAGGGCTTCTCCGACGACATCGTCATCATCGTCGCCTCGGCGCTGGTCCTGTCGGCGGCGGTGCAGCGCTCGGGGGTGATCGAGCGCGTGCTGCGGCAGGTCGCGCGCCGCGTCCGCCGCGTGCGCGGGCAATTGCTGGTGCTGACCGGCTCGGTCGGTGTCGCCAGCGCGTTGGTCAAGAACATCGGCGCGCTGGCGATGCTGATGCCCGCCGCGATCCAGATGGCGAAGAAGAACAACGCCTCGCCCTCGGTGTTCCTGATGCCGATGTCGTTCGCGTCGCTGCTCGGCGGGCTGATGACGCTGGTCGGCACCTCGCCGAACATCATCGTCAGCCGCTCGCGCGAACAGATGCTCGGCGAGCCGTTCGGGATGTTCGACTATACGCCGGTCGGGCTCGGGCTGCTGGTCGTCGGCTTGCTGTATCTCAGCATCGCCTATCGCCTGATCCCCGCCGACCGCCGCGCCGCGCCGAGCATGGCCGAGGCGCTCGACATCAACGGCTATGTCACCGAGATCGTGATCCCCGAAGGCTCGCCCGCGGTCGGCGAGACGGTCGAAGCGTTCCTCGACCGCCACGAACATGAGGTGACGATCACCCGCATGGTGCGCGCCGGGATGCGCAGCCATCCGCTCGCGGCGACCGAGCTGCGCGCGGGCGATACGCTGATCCTCGGCGGCGACCCCGATGCACTGGAGCGCGCGATCGCGGGCGACCGGCTGACGCTGGAAAGCGAGGAGCGCGAGAAGCGCACCGATCGCGGCGAAAGCGAGATCGGCGTGATCGAGGCGGTCATCAATCTCGGCTCGCCGCTGGAAGGCCAGACCGCCGGGCGACTCGACATGCAGGCGCGCTACGGCGTCAACCTGATCGCGATCTCGCGGCGCGACGAGCGGCTGTCGCGCCGGCTCGGCAACATCGCGCTGCGCACCGGCGACGTCGTGGTGTTGCAAGGCACGCTCGACACCTTGCCCGAAAAATTGCGCGAACTCGGCTGCCTGCCGCTCGCCGAGCGCGAGCTGCGGCTCGGCACCAGCCGGCGCGGCTGGTTGCCGGTCGCGGTGCTCGGTGCGGCGATGTTCGCGACCGCGATGGGCTGGGTGCCGGTCGGCGTCGCCTTCTTCGCGGCGGCGGCGGTGGTCGTCGTGACCGGGCTGCTGCCGGTGCGCGAGGCGTACAATCATATCGAATGGCCGATCCTCGTGATGCTCGGCGCGCTGATCCCGGTGTCGGATTCGCTCCGCACCACCGGCGCGTCGGACGTGATCGCGACGTGGCTGGCGCAGACCGCGACCGTGCTCCCGGCGTGGGGCGCGGTGGCGCTGATCCTCGCGGCGGCGATGGCGGTGACGCCGTTCCTCAACAATGCCGCGACCGTGCTGGTGATGGCGCCGATCGCCGCGCAGTTCGCGGGCGATCTCGGCTATCGTCCGGAGGCGTTCCTGATGGCGACCGCGGTCGGGGCCGGCAGCGATTTTCTCACCCCGATCGGGCACCAGTGCAATACCTTGGTGCTGGGACCGGGCGGCTATCGTTTCGGCGATTATGCGCGACTCGGCGCGCCGCTCTCCGCGCTGGTGCTGCTGGTCGGCACGCCGCTGATCCTGTTCTTCTGGCCGCTGCATTGATCGGGATCACACAGAAATAGCTGCCTCTTTCCGGGACGTTCGCGGGGCGCGGCGCGTTTGCGACAGCACGTTTCTAAGCAAATTGACGGAGAGAGAAGATGAAGCGTTTCCTGCCGGTCGCTGCCCTTGCCATCGTGCTCGCCACGCCGGCCGTCGCGCAGCAAATGGCCCCTGCCGCCTATGTTGCCGCCGCGGGGGCAGGCGATCTTTATGAGAAGACGTCGAGCCAGCTCGTCCTGCAATCGACCAAGGACCCGAAGGTCCGCTCGTTCGCGCAAGGCATGATCCGCGACCACAACAAGAGCACCGCGATGGTCAAGAGCGCCGCCGCACAGGCCGGTCTGAAGCCCAAGCCGCCGGTCATGACGCCCGAACAGAGCGGGATGGTGGCGCAGCTTCGCAAGGAAAGCGGCACCGCGCGCGACCGCACCTATCTGACCCAGCAGCAGACCGCGCACCAGCAGGCGCTGGCGCTGCATCAGGGCTATGCCGCCAACGGCACCGCCGGTTCGTTGAAGACCGCCGCCGGCCAGATCGCGCCGGTCGTGCAGCATCACATCGACATGCTCGCGGGCATGTAATCACTTTCGTCGCCCCGGACCTGATCCGGGGCCCCGCCTTCACCGCAGCGCGACTTGAAGAAGCGGGGCCCCGGGTCAAACCCGGGGCGACGAAGTTACAAGGAAATGAAAGCGCCCGTCATTTCGGGCAGCTGTCCTCCGCACCCGCATCCAGATCGAGGCACCGCCCGTCGAGCCCCGACACCGGCAGTCCGATCGTCGCCGCCAGCGTCGGCGCGATATCGACCGTCTCGACCGACAGCGGCTGCTCGAACGCGACCATCCCCTTGCGCCAGAACAGGATCGGCACGCGCCGATCGTAATCCCATGGACTGCCGTGCGTCTCGACATAGAATGGCGCGGGCTTGACGATCGTCGTCACGCGCGGCTTGAGCATCACCATCAGGTCGCCGGACCGCTCCGCATCATAGGAGGCGCGCGCGCGCTCAAGCAGCGTCCACGTCTCCGGCGGCGTCTTCGCGAACGACGTCGCCGCGATCTCGTCGCGGGTGAACGCCGCGGCGACCTGCGGCATCGCCAGATAGCGGCGCTTCGCCTCGGCGAGCACCTGCTTGCGCCGGGCGGCGGGCACGCTGTCGGCGATGTACACGTCGCTCTCCGGCCCGATCAGCACCGGCCCGGCAATGCCGAGATCACGCCCGATCGCCGCGCCGACCAGCTTGGCGGCGTTGCTGGCGTCGGCATGTTCCTCCATCGGCATCGCGCGCTGTTGCTGGCGCTCGGTCATGTCGTGCGCGCCGTGGTCGGCGGTCAGCATCACCTCATAGTCGAGCCCCCATTCGTCGAGCTGCGCGAGGAACGCGCCGATCGTCTGGTCGAGCTGCGCCATCTGGATGCACATCTCCGAACCCTGCGTGCCCAGCGCATGGCCGACATAATCGGTCGCCGACCCGCCGACCGCGATCAGATCGGTGCCCGCGCCTTGCCCGAGCTTCATGTCCTGGATCAGCCCCGCCGCCAGCGCGAACACCGCACCGTCAAGCGCGGGGGAGGCGCGGAACGACCTGGCGTCGCCCGCGGCGCGCTGGAACTGCCCGGTGCCGATCGTCTGCCCGCCGACCGCGATCGGCTGTGCCAGTCCCTTGCAATAGCCGGGCAGCGGCAGCGGCGCCTGCGCCCCCGCCAGCAGCTTGCCGACCGCGTCATTGGCGCGCGTCACCACCGCCGGCACCGGCGCGGTGCTGCGCGAGGGGAGAGTGATGAAATGGTCGGTCGCCCAGAACCACATCTGATCGGTGTGGTGCCCGCCCATCATGATCGCCGCGCGGTCCTTGCCCGCCACCGCGACGACGCGGGTGCGCGGATCGGCGCGCTTCATCATGTCGCCCAGCGTGTCGACGCGCAGGTGCAGGTCGGACGGCTGGTATTTGTCGTGATCCGAGCCCGGGGCCCGCTCGTCTTCCGCGCAATAGACCGCCTTGTCCGGCCGGCCGGCGCGCTGGTCGATCCAGGTGTTGGCGATGATCCCGGTATGCGCGGGGCGCATGCCCGTCAGGATTGTCGAATGGCCGGGGCAGGTCTCGGTCGCGGCATGGCTCTGATAGCCCGACGGGAAAACCACGCCCTGCTGCAACCGCGCCAGCCCGTCGGTGTAGCGGCTGCGATATTGCGCGAACAGATCGGCGGAGAATTGGTCGACCGAAATCGCGACGATCAGCTTGGGCTTGCCCTGCGGCGTCGCGGCGGCCGCGGGCGCGGCGGCCGGCGTCTGGGCGAGGGCGGGCAACACCAGCGCGGCACTGGTCAACAAAGCGGCGGCGAACAGTGATTTCATCGGGCAACCTTGATGCAACGTGGGGGCGAAGCGGCTATGATCCCGCTCCGATGATCAGGCAAGCAGTGCGCGCGGCGCTTTTCACTCTGATGACAGCCGTTTCGCTGCTGCTGCCCACCATGGCGGGCGCGCAGGCGCGGCATGTCGCGATGACGCTGCTCGCCGAGAGCGACCGGCCCGCGCCGGGCAGCACCGTCGCGCTCGCGATCCATGCCGTCCCCGCTTCGGGGTGGCACGGCTATTGGCTCAACCCCGGCGACGCAGGGGTGGCGACGCGCGCCACTTGGACGCTGCCGGCTGGGGCGACCGCGGGCGCGCTGGCCTATCCGCCGCCGGGGCGGCTGGTGATCGCCGGACTGATGAACCACGTCTACGAACGGCCGTGGACGATGCTGACCACGTTGACCGTTCCCAAGGGGCTGGCGCCCGGCACCGCGCTGCCGGTGCGCGTCAAGCTCGACTATCTCGTCTGTACCGAGACGATCTGCGTTCCCGAGACGCAGGAGCTGAACACGCAACTGACCGTCGGCGACGGCGCGGTCACGCCCGCGCGCCGTGCGCAATTCGACGCGTGGCGCCGCGCGCTGCCGCGCCCGCTCGGCAGCACCGCGACCTGGCAGATCGACGCCGAACGCTTCCGGCTGTCGGTGCCGTATCCCGCCGACGCGCCGCTGGGGCAGGCGTGGTTCTACCCTGCACGCGGCGGCGCGACCGACTATCCCGCGGCGCAGACCGTCACCCGCGACGGCGAGCGGCTGGTGATCGAGACCAAGGCCGCCGCCACGCCGGAGCGCGGCGCGCTGGAGGGCGTGCTGACGCTCGGCGACGGCACCGCGCTGGCGCTGGTCGCGCAGCCCGGCACCGTCGCGCCCGCAGCGGCGTCGGCAGAGCTCGACTGGGGCGTCGCGCTGGCGGCGTTCGGCGGCGCGGTGCTCGGCGGGTTGCTGCTCAACATCATGCCGTGCGTCTTCCCGATCCTCAGCCTCAAGGCGCTGGGGCTGGCGCGCTCGGGCGAGAGCGAGCGCCATGCGCGCAGCGAGGCGCTGGCCTATACCGCGGGCGTGGTGCTGGTATGCCTCGCGCTCGGCGCGACCCTGCTGGCGCTGCGCGCGGGCGGGGCGAGCGCGGGCTGGGCATTCCAATTGCAGGACCCGCGCGTCGTCGGCGTGCTGCTGCTGCTGGTCGTCGCGATCGCGCTCAACCTCGCCGGGCTGTTCGAGTTGCCGACCCCGCAATTCGCCGGCCGCAGCGGCGCGAGCGGCGCGTTCATGACCGGTGCGCTCGCCGCTTTCGTCGCGACGCCGTGCACGGGGCCGTTCATGGGCGCGGCGCTCGGCGCGGCGCTGGTGCTGCCGCCGGTCGCGGCGCTGATGGTGTTCGCAGGGCTGGGGCTCGGCATCGCGCTGCCGTTCCTGTTGATCGGCTTCGTCCCTGCGCTGCGGCGGCGCCTGCCCAAGCCCGGGATGTGGATGGTGCGGCTGCGTCATATCCTGTCGGTGCCGATGTTCGCGACCGCGCTGGCGCTCGCCTGGGTGCTCGGGCGACAGGCGGGGGTCGACGGGATGACGATCGCGCTCGCCGCCGCGTTGCTCGCCGGGCTCGGGCTGTGGTGGAGCGGGCGGCGGCAGGTGCAGGGCGGCCGGCTCGTCTGGGCGCCCGCGCTGGTCGCGCTGCTGCTGGGGGGTGTCGCGATCGCCACGGTCCGGGCGCAGCCGGCCGGTGCGGCTGTCGCTGGCGTTGCGGGGGCCGAGCCGTTCACCGAGGCGCGGCTCGCGGCGTTGCGCGCCGAGGGGCGGCCGGTCTTCGCCTATTTCACCGCCGACTGGTGCCTGACGTGCAAGGTCAACGAAAAGGCCGCGATCGAGACGCAAAGCGTGGCCGACGCCTTCAGGGGCAACAAGGTCGCGGTGCTGGTCGGCGACTGGACCGATGGCGATCCGGTGCTCGGCCGCTTCATCGCGCAGCACAATCGCGCCGGGGTGCCGCTCTACCTCTTCTACCCGCGCGGCACGGCCGACCCGCGCGTGCTGCCGCAGGTGCTCACCCCGGCGATGCTCACATCGTTGCGCTGAGGGACTGCTGCACTGCAATGAAGTGTTGCGCGCACCGTTGATCTCGCTCAGCATGCGACGAATCCGGTCGTCGGACGTTGCAGGGGACAAATGGGGACAGCGGCGTTCGACGAGATCATGGGGGCAAGCAGCGTCGACGGCGCGCGCCCCGAATTGCGGGACTTGTGTCGCTGGCTGGCGGACACGCCCGACGGCGAACTGCGCCGTCGTCAGCAATCGGCGGAGACGACCTTCCGCCAGCTCGGCATCACCTTCGCGGTCTATGGCGAGAGCGAGGCGGGCGAGCGGATCATTCCGTTTGACATCGTCCCGCGCGTCTTCCTCGCCGACGAATGGGCACGGCTGTCCGAAGGGCTGGTCCAGCGCGTCGAGGCGATCAACGCCTTCCTCGTCGACATCTACGGCGACCAGAAGATCCTGCGCGACGGCGTGCTGCCCGCCGACCTGATCCTCGGCAATGCGCAATTCCGCCCCGAGATCGCCGGCATCCGCCCGCCGCACGACGTCTGGGCGCATATCTGCGGGATCGACCTCGTCCGCACCGGCCCCGACGACTTCTTCGTGCTGGAGGACAATGCCCGCACGCCTTCGGGCGTCAGCTACATGCTGGAGAACCGCGAGGCGATGGTGCGGCTCTGCCCCGAGCTGTTCTCGAAATTTCGCGTTGCCGCGGTCGACAGCTATCCCGACCGCCTACTCGAGACGATGCGCTCGGTCGCGCCGCGCGGCTGCGGCGGCCCACGCCCGACCTGTGTGGTGCTGACGCCCGGCCATTACAATTCGGCCTATTACGAGCACAGCTTCCTCGCCGACTCGATGGGGGTCGAGCTGGTCGAGGCCGCCGACCTCGTCGTCGATGACGATGTCGTCTACATGCGTACGATCGACGGCCGCGTGCGCGTCGACGTCATCTATCGCCGCGTCGACGACGATTATCTCGATCCGTTGGTTTTTCGCCCCGATTCGATGCTCGGCGTGCCCGGATTGATCGCCGCCTATGCCGCGGGCAATGTCGCGATCCTCAACGCGCCCGGCAACGGTATCGCCGACGACAAGGCGATATACAGCTACATGCCCGAGATCGTGAAATATTACTCGGGCAGCGACGCGCGGCTGCCGAACGTCGAGACCTATCGCTGCCGCGAGCCGCAGGCGCTCAAATACGTGCTCGACCATCTCGACCAATTGGTCGTCAAGCTGGTCGATGGCTCGGGCGGCTATGGGATGCTGGTCGGCCCGACCGCCTCCTCGGCCGAGATCGAGCGCTTCCGCGCCGCGCTGGTCGCCGCGCCCGAACGCTACATCGCGCAGCCGACGCTCGCGCTGTCGACCGTCCCGACGCTGGTCGAGCAGGGCGTCGCGCCGCGCCACGTCGACTTCCGCCCGTTCGTGCTGACCGGCGCGAAGGGCGTGCAGGTCGTTCCCGGCGGGCTGACGCGTGTCGCGCTGCGCGAAGGCTCGCTGGTCGTCAATTCGTCGCAGGGCGGTGGGACCAAGGACAGTTTCGTGCTGATGGACGAGCCGCACGGCATGACCCAGACGATGGGAAACATGACCCAGACGCTCGGGCAGGGGCAGCGCTGATGCTCAGCCGCACCGCCGCCTCGCTCTACTGGCTCGGCCGCTATGTCGAGCGCGCCGATTTCGTCGCGCGGCTGATCGAGGCGACGCTGCGCCTCGATGTGCTCTCCCCGCGTTCGGCGGGCGAGGATGCGTGGCGTACTGCGCTGGCGGTCAGTGAAACCGCCGACGCCTTCACCGCGGGCGGCCACACGCTCAGCCGCGAGGAGGTCGCGCACTTCCTGCTCGCCGACAGCACGCATCCGGGCTCGATCCTGCGCTGCCTCGCGATGGCGCGCGACAACGCCCGTGCGGTGCGCACCGCGCTCAGCCGCGAGGCGTGGCAGGCGATCAACGGTGCGTGGCTGATCTTCGACCAGCGGATCGGGCGGCTCGATCCGACCGCGGTGCTCGGGGTGGTTGATGCGGTAAAGGCCGAGACGCGCGGATTCGAGGGAGCGGTGCACCGGATGCTCCGCAACCAGACGACCTCGTTCATCCGGCTTGGGCAGGCGGTCGAGCGTACCGACAACACCGCGCGGCTGCTCGACGTCAAATATCACATCCTGCTGCCGGAGGGTGAACGCGTCGGCGGCACGGTCGATCGCGACCAGTGGACGACGATCCTCCAGACCGTCTCGGCCGTCACCGCCTTCCGCTGGCTCTACAACGACGGGCTCAACCCGACCAACGTCATCGACCTGCTGCTCAGCCGCGCCGAACTGCCGCGCAGCCTCGCCGCATCGACCGAGGAGACCGTCGCGGCGCTCACCGCGCTCGCCCGCGCCAGCGGCACGCAGGGCGAGGCCGACCGGATGGCGCGCACGCGGCAGGCACGCGTCGCGCGCACCCGCACCGGTGACGTGATCGCCGCCGGGCTTCACCAGCATCTCCAGTCCCTGATCGTCGAAAATGCGCAATTGCACGACGCGATCGGCCGGCAGTTCAAGTTCCACTGATGCGCCTGACCATCGACCATCGCACCACTTACCGCTTCACCGCGCCGCAGGGCCGGGTGGTGCAGCTGTTACGGATGACCCCGCGCAACACGCACGACCAGACGGTCGCGGCGTGGGACATCAACATCGATTGCGACGCGCGGCTGCGAGAGCACCGCGATGGCTTCGGCAACATCACGACGATGCTCTACGCCGAAGGTCCGCTGTCGGGGATCGAGATCAGCGTCTCGGGCGAGGTGGTGACGAGTTCGTCGAGCGGCGTGCTGCACGGCACGTTCGAGCCGTTGCCCGCCGCGCTCTTCCTGCGCAGCACGCCCGCGACCCACGCCGAGCCCGCACTCGCCGCTTTCGCGCAGGCGGCGACCGTGGGCCGCGCGCCGATCGCCGCGCTCCACGCGCTCAATGCCGCGGTGCATGAGCGATTCACCCTCGTCGACGGGCGCCCCGAAGCCGGACTGACCGTCACCGCGGCGTTCGCGCGCGAGACCGCCACCGCGCGCGATCTGGCGCAGATGTTCGTCGCCGCCGCGCGTGCCGCCGGCTTCCCGGCGCGCTACGTCACCGGCTATTGCGATGCGCTGCCCAACGGCCGTCCGACGCCGCACGGCTGGGCCGACGCGTGGGTCGAGGGGCTCGGCTGGGTCGGGTTCGATCCGACGCTCGGCCGCTCGCCCGAGGCGCATCACGTGCGCGTCGCGGTCGCGCTCGATGCCGCCGGCTGCTCGCCGGTCGCGGGCTCGCGGCTCGGCGAGGGACGCGAATGGCTCGACGTCGAGGTGCAGGTCAGCGGACAGGATTGACCGCAACCGTCGGATCGTATACCGATCGCGCCGACATCAAGAGTCGACCTAGTTCGACGCCAACCTGCTCCCGAGCAAGGTGGCGCCTCCAGCGATGGGGGGATGTGGCCGGACCGGCAACCAACGGGACCTCTCGCCACATATCGTTCCGACTCCTGATGCCCGAACCGAGCAACAGGATCAGCGACCGTGACGACCGAGCCCCAGCAATTCGCCAGCGACAATTATGCCGGAGCCTGCCCGGAGGCGCTGGAGGCGATGCTTGCCGCCAATGCCGGCTCGGCGGTCGCCTATGGCGATGACGGCTGGACGCAGCGCGCCTCCGACAGCTTTCGCACCCTGTTCGAGACCGATTGCGAGATTTTCTTCGTCTTCAACGGCACCGCCGCCAACTCGCTCGCGCTCGCCTCGTTGTGCCAGAGCTATCACAGCGTCATTTGCTCGTCGGCGGCGCATGTCGAAACCGACGAATGCGGCGCGCCCGAGTTCTTCTCGAACGGCTCCAAGCTGCTGCTCGCGCCATCGGCCGACGGCAAGCTGACCCCCGAGGCGATCCGCACGCTCGCGGGCAGCCGTTCCGACATCCACTTTCCCAAGCCGCGTGTCGTCACGATCACCCAGCCGACCGAAACCGGGCAGGTCTATTCGGTTGCGGAGGTGCGCGCGATCTCGGCGGTGTGCCGCGAACTGGGGCTCAAGCTGCACATGGACGGCGCCCGCTTCGCCCACGCCTGCGCCGCGCTCGGCTGCACGCCCGCCGCGATCACCTGGGAGGCGGGCGTCGACGTTTTGTGCTTCGGCGGGACCAAGAACGGGCTGATGGTCGGCGAGGCGGTGATTTTCTTCGACCGCGCGCTTGCCGAGGACTTCGATTACCGCTGCAAACAGGCCGGGCAGCTCGCGTCGAAGATGCGCTTCCTGTCGGCGCCGTGGATCGGGCTGATCGAGAGCGGCGCATGGCTGCGCAACGCCGAGCACGGCAACGCCTGTGCCGAGCGGCTCGCGGCGCGGGTCGCCGATCTCCCTGCGGTGCAGTTGCTGTTCCCGGTGCAGGCCAATTCGGTGTTCCTCGTCGCGCCGGATGCGGTGCTCGACGAACTGCGCGCGCGCGGCTGGCGGTTCTACACCTTCATCGGCGGCGGCGCGCGCTTCATGTTCGCGTGGGACGCCGACCCGGCGCGCGTCGACCAGCTCGCCGCCGATATCCGCGCCGCATGTGAGGTGCGCGCGCTGGCGTAGTTCGTCATTGCGAGCGTAGCGAAGCAATCCAGGGCGTCCTGGTCCGGCTCTGGATTGCTTCGCTACGCTCGCAATGACGACTTGAAGATCAGGCGGTCACCGCTGCCGCTTCAACCTCGGGCATCAGCACCCAGCCTTGCGTGCCGAGCATCTCGATCGGCCGGTAGCGCGTCTTGTACGCCATCCGCTGCGAGCCCTTTACCCAATAACCGAGATACACATAGGGCAGGCCCGCCTCACGCGCGCGCGCGATATGGTCGAGGATGATGTAATTGCCGAGCGCCGGGCGCGCGTCCTGATCGGTGTCGAAGAAGCTGTAGACCATCGACAGCCCGTCCGCCTGCCGGTCGGTCAGGCAACAGCCGACCAGCTTCCCGGGCCGCGCGCCATCTGATAGCTCGCGATATTCGACCACCACCGAATTGACCGGCGAATGTTCGATCATGTCGGCAAAGTCGCTCTCGTCCATCGCCGCCATTCCGCCGCCGGGATGCCGCGCCGACAGGTAGCGGCGCATGAGCGTATATTGCTCGTCGGTCGCCCATGGCCGGCACGCCGATACGTCGAGGTCGGCATGCCGCCGCATCAGCTTGCGCTGCGTGGCGTTGGGCTCGAACTCGTGCGTCCGCACCCGCACCGAGACGCAGGCGGCGCAGCCCGCGCAGCTCGGCCGATAGGCGACCGACTGGCTGCGGCGGAAACCGATCCGGCCGAGCGCGTCGTTCAGCTCGCCGGCCTCCGGGCCGGACAATTCGGTGAACACCTTCCGCTCCTGCCGGCCGGGCAGGTACGGGCACGGCTGCGGGCTGGTGACGAAGAAGCGCGGGAAGCGGAACGGTGCCGTCATGCGTGCCGCCCCTTTCCTGCTCTGCCCATCTGACCACCTACCTTCACCGCAAAGCGCTTATGCCCCAGACACTTCATATGCGATGTCGCATATCCGGTGAAAAGCCGCTTTACCATGAAAGCGGTGGACCGTTTCAGGCCAGTTCGACGGTGCTCACCTCGAACCCCGCCTCGCGCAGCCCCACCATCAGCCCGTCGAGATGGGCCCGGTCGCGCGCCTCGCACTCGATATCGGTGATCAGCCCCTTGGCGGGGAGGGTGGTGAACACCCGCTGGTGATAGATTTCGATGATGTTGACACGCTCCCGATCGAACACCCGCATTACATTATAGAGCGCGCCGGGCTGATCCTGCAGCCGCAGCCGCAGCCGCGCCAGCCGTCCCGACCGCGCCAGATCGCGCAGCAGCACGTTGGCGAGCAGCCGCGTGTCGATATTGCCGCCGCACAGCACCACGCCGATCGTCCGCCCGCGGAACCGCTCGGGATGCGCCAGCAACGCGGCGAGCCCCGCCGCGCCCGCGCCTTCGACCACGGTCTTCTCGATCTGGAGCAACAGGCTCAGCGCCTCCTCCAGATAGCGTTCGGAGACGAGCACGATGTCGTCGACGAGCTGCGCGACCATCTGCGCGGTGATCCCGCCCGGCTCCTTGACCGCGATCCCCTCCGCCAGCGTATCGCCAGCGCACGGCATGTCGGTGCCGTTGATGCGATTGTACATCGACGGATACAGCTCGGCCTCGACCCCGACCACCTCGATTGGGCGATCGGCGGCGCGCGCCACTGTCGCCATGCCCGAGATCAGCCCGCCGCCGCCGATCGGCACCACCAGCAGGTCGATCTCGGGATGCTCCTCCAGCATCTCCAGCGCGACGGTGCCCTGACCCGCGATGATCCGCGGATCGTCGAACGGGTGGACGAAGGTGAAGCCGCGCTCCGCCTCCAGCACGCGCGCATGGGCATAAGCGGCGTCGAACGTGTCACCTTCGAGGATCACGGTCGCGCCGTGGCCCTGCGTCTGCACCACCTTCACGACGGGCGTGTTGCGTGGCATCACGATCGTCACCGGCACGCCCAGCCGGTTGCCGTGATAGGCGAGGCCCTGCGCATGATTGCCCGCCGAGGCGGCGATCACGCCCTTGGCGCGCGCCGCGTCGGAGAGTTGCAGCAGCGTGTTGAGCGCGCCGCGTTCCTTGTAGGCGGCGGTGAATTGCAGGTTCTCGAACTTCAGGTAGACGGTCGCGCCGGTCAGCTTCGACAGCGTCTGGCTGATGAGTGTCGGCGTCCGCACGATCGCGTCGCCGATGCGGATCTGCGCGGCGCGCACGTCCTCGATCGAGACGGGAAGGGCCGGGGCGGACGCGAGCTGGGTTGCCATCCGTGGGACGTAGCGGAACACCGTTACGAAAGGAACACCCGCGCGACCCGTACGCCGTCGCCCCTGCGCAGGCAGAAGCCCATGTCTGTCGAGTTAAAGAACAAGGCTGACACACCATCCGCCTGCATTGTGTCAGATGCCCCGACGCACGAAGCAGCCATAGGCCCCTGCCTTCGCAGGGGCGACGTTACTTCGTGGCGAACGCCCCGCGCCACTCAGGCCGCACGAGCGCCAGCACGGCCGGGGTCACCGGCACCGTCATCTCGTACATCCCCTCGGCATAGGAGCCCGCGACATATTGCCCCGCCACCAGCCCGATGCGGTCGATCGCGCGGCGGTCGGTCGAGCCGAGCAGCACCGTCAGGTCCGACACCGGCGGGCACGGGAAGATGTCGTCCGCACCCGGATCATTCCCAAATCGTCGCCGCCGCTCGCCCTTCAGCCACGCGCACCAGCCCGCGCCGAACACGCGCTGCATCGCGGAGGGCGACTCGAACATCGCGCGCGGGTCGATCCGCCGCGCCTTGGCCTTGTCCCACACCAGCGGCTCCAGCACGGTATTGCCATGCGCGCCGCCGGTGAAGCTGTAGCTCTCGCCCGACAGGCTCAGCAGCCGCGGCGTCTCGGTCACCACCTTCCACTCACGCGTGGCGTCGTGCCGGTGGAAAGGGAAGTCGCTCTTCGCCGCCTCGCGCCGGTCCGCCGCCGCCATCTTCGCGGTGCGGGTGCGCAGCCACGCCCGGTCGGCCTCCAGCCAGCGGCGCAAGGGCGCGACCCGCGCGGCAGCGGCGGGGTAGGTATAGGAGAAGTCGAGTGTCGCGGTCTTCGCCTCGACCTTGGTCTGCGCCGTCGCCGGCATCGACAACAACAGCGCGATCAACCCCATTACCCGCCGCATGACATCCCTCGCCAAAACCGTGCCGCTTCCATATGGCAGCGGACATGAACCGACGCCATCTCACCGCCGCGATCGTCGCGCTCGCCGGGCTCGCGACGACGCTCCCCGCGGGGGGCGACGCGCTGATCGACAACGTCAACGGCCTGACGCTCAACCGCGACCGGCAGGTGGTGCGCTTCAAGGCGATGGTGATCGACGCGCAGGGCAAGGTCGTCCGCCTGATCGCCCCCGACGAGCAGCCGCCCAAGCCGACCAAGAAGAACCCCGGCCCGCGCTACGACTGGCGCGCCGACATGAAGGGGCGCGTGCTGGTGCCCGGCATGATCGATGCGCACGGCCATGTCATCGAACTGGGGCTGGCGGCGCTGACGCTCGACCTGTCGGATACGCGCTCGCTCGACGAGGCGAAGGCGAAGATCGCCGACTATGCGCGCGCCAATCCGGATCGGCAGTGGATCATCGGGCGCGGCTGGAATCAGGAAGTGTGGCAGCTCGGGCGCTTCCCGACCGCCGCCGATCTCGACGCGGTGGTCGGTGACCGCCCGGTGTGGCTGGCGCGTGCCGATGGCCATGCCGGGTGGGCGAACAGCGCCGCGCTCAAGCTGGCCGGCGTCACCGCCGCCACCGCTGCCCCGGCGGGCGGTCGTGTCGAGAAGCCGCTCGGCGTGCTGGTCGATCGCGCGAAGGAACTGGTCGAGCGCGTCGTGCCGAAGGTAAGCCCCAAGGACCGCACCGCCGCCTTCCTCAAGGCGCAGCAGATCCTGCTCGGCTACGGCGTCACCGCGATCGCCGACATGGGCACCAGCGTCGACGACTGGATGACCTATCGCCGGATGGGCGACATCAACGCGCTGCGCGTCCGCATCATGTCCTTTGGCCTCGGCATCGAGAATGCGGTGACGATCGGCGGCACCGGCCCGACGCCGTGGCTGTACGACGATCGCTTGCGGCTGGAGGGCGTCAAGCTCTACGCCGATGGTGCGCTCGGCTCGCGCGGCGCGTGGCTGAAGGCCGATTACGCCGATGCGCCGGGGCAGCGCGGGCTCGGCTTCCTCGCCGACGACCAGTTGCAGAACATCATGAGCCGCGCCGCGATGGACGGCTATCAGGTCGCGGTCCATGCGATCGGCGACCGCGCCGACAAGCAGGTGCTTGACGCGATCGCCGAACTCTCGGAGACGTACAAGGGCGACCGCCGCTGGCGGATCGAACATGCGCAGATCGTCGATCCGGTCGATATGGCCGCGTTCGGAAAATACCATATCGTCGCCTCGATGCAGCCGACGCACCAGACCAGCGACCGCGTGATGGCGGAGGCGCGGCTCGGGCCGGCGCGGCTGGCGGGTGCCTATGCGTGGAAGACGTTGCTCGATGACGGCGCGACGCTGGCATTCGGCTCCGATGCGCCGGTCGAGAAGCCCGATCCGTGGGCGGGCTGGGCGGCGGCGTTCACGCGCACCGATGCCGAGGGGCAGCCGGTCGGCGGCTGGCACCCCGAACAGGCGGTGTCGCGCGAGCAGGCGTGGTGGGCGTATACCGGGGGCGCGAGCTATGCCGGCTTCGGCGAGCAGAAGTTCGGGACGCTGGCGCCGGGCCAGCGCGCCGACTTCCTGTTGCTCGACCGCGATCCGATGACCGCGACGCCGGCCGACCTGCGGCAGACGAAGGTGCTGGAGACGTGGATCGGCGGGACGAAGGCGTGGGAGCGGAAGTAGGCTGCGTTGGTCCCGACTTTACGTCGCCCCGGACTTGATCCAGAGCCCCGCTTCTTCCTTTTCTTCGCGGTCGACGGTGCGTGGCGGCGGAAACTTCGTACGCTCGCAATGACGATCGTTGGCGTTCTCTACCTAGCCGCCCGCCAGAAAAAGCGGGGGCCCGGATCAAGTCCGGGGCGTCGAGGATAGGGCGGCGTCGCCCCTTCAGAACTCCGACCAATCCTCCTGCACCGCCACCGCGGCTGCGCCCCGGCTGCGTGCACTGGCGGCGATCCGCGCCCCGGCCTGCGCCGCGCGCGCCTGCAACTGGTGGACCGGCGAGGCGGACGGCGGAACCGCGACCGCCGCGCCGATCGCCAGCCGGAAGCGACCGACCTCGCGCGCCATCACGTCGGTTTCCTCGACGAGGCTCCGTGCCGCGGCGGTCGCTTCCTCGACCATCGCCGCATTCTGCTGCGTCACCCCGTCCATTTCCGATACCGCGGTATTGACCTGCTGCAAGCCCGTCGACTGCTGCTCGGCGGCAGAGGCGATGGTGCCGACCAGCGTGCTGATCTCGCCGATCCGCGCCGTGATCCGCTGCAGCGCTGCGCCCGCTTCCGCAACCAGCCCGACCCCCAGATCGACCTGCTCGGTGGAGGCGGTGATCTTGCTCTTCACGTCCTTCGCCGCATCGGCGGACCGCTGCGCCAGCGCGCGTACCTCGCTGGCGACCACCGCGAAGCCCTTGCCGGCATCGCCCGCGCGGGCCGCCTCGACCCCCGCATTGAGCGCGAGCAGATTGGTCTGGAACGCGATGCCATCGATCACCGCGATGATCTCGCTGATCTCGCTCGACGAGCGCTCAATGCCGGTCATCGCCTCGACCGCGCGGCGCACCACGTCGCCCGACGCCTCGGCATCGCGGCGCGTCTCGACCACCACCGCATCGGCGTGCGACGCGGTCTCGGCGGTCTCCTTCACCGTCGTCGTGATTTCGTGCATCGCCGCGGCGGTTTCCTCCAGCGAGGCGGCCTGCTGCTCGGTGCGCTGCGACAGATCGTCGGACGCCTGACGGATGTCGTTGGCGCCGTTGGTGATTCCGGTCGCGCTGGTCGTCACCGCCGCCATCGCCGCCGAGACCGCGGTCATCGCATTGTTGAAGTCGCTCTTCAGCTTGGCGAACGGCCCTGTCAGTTCGGCGTCGATCCGCGCTGTCAGGTCGCCCTGCGCCAGCGCACTCAGCCCGCGCCCGATATTGTCGACGATCAGCGCGGTCTGCTCGGCCTTGGCGCGCTCGGCGGCGGCGAGCTGGTTGCGGAACTGCACCATCACCTTCGCGAGCTGCCCGACCTCGTCGCCGCGCTCGTCGACCGCGACCTGCGCGTCGAGATCGCCCGCGGCGAGCTTGCCCAGCGCCTCGGTCATCGCCTTGATCGGCGCGGCGATCCCGCGGATCAACGCGGTTAGCAGCACGCCCGCGAGCAGCAGCGCCGCGATCACCAGCGCCAGCGACAGCACGCGCGAGAAGGAATATAGCGCGCGGGCGTCGCCCATCTCCTTGTCCATCAGGTCGACCTGCACGGCCTGCGATGTCGCGGCCTCGGCATTGGCGCGATCGAACAGCGGCTGGCTGGCGCGGAACGCCTGCGTCGCTTCCTCATTGCGATTGGCCTCGCCGAGTCGGCGCGTGGCGTCCGAGCGCGTGACGAACGCGGTCCAGAATTGCTTGAGGCGCGACAAGGATGCGCGCGCCTTCGGGTTGGTCACGGCCTTGTCGAGGAAGGCGAGATTGTGGTCGATCAGCGCCAGCTTCGCCGACGCGGCCTGATCCGCCTCGTGGATCTTGTCGGGTTCGGTCGACAGGATGACGGTCGCTTCGGCGATGCGATAGTCCGAGGTGGCGGCATTGATCGTCGCGATCGCCACCAGCTTGTCGCGGCGCTCCTTGCCGAGCACCTCGGTGGACTGGTTCAATTTGCTCTGCGTCCACAGCGACATGCCCGCCATGGCCACCAGCGCCAGCGCAAGGATGCCGAACGCGAGCAGGAGTTTGCGGCCAATCGCCAGATTTTTCATCGCTGCGGCCTTCACCGAGTCGGAGTTGATCCGGCCAGGGTTAGCCACGAGAGTTTTAGAAGCAGTTAAGTGTCGGACCGGTCCTAAATCACGCGATAGGGTACGACGCCGCGCACCTCCGCCTCGACCGCGATCGCGCGGTCGGTCGGTGGAAAGGCGCGCTGGTCGCAGTCCGGGCGCGGGCACAGCCGGCAGCTGATCCCGATCGGCGTCGCCGCGCGCAGGTCGACCGCATCGGCATAGACGAAGTCGGCGGCGTGCGCCGCCTCGCACCCCAGAGCGACCGCATAGCGGCGCGGCGCGCGCGCGAAGCGCCCGGACGGCTTCACCAGCCCTTTCGCCATCGACACGTAGCGCACGCCGTCGGGGGTCTCGGCATGTTGCACGAGGATCCGGTCCGGGATCGCGACCGCTTCATGGACGTGCCACAGCGGGCAGGCGCCGCCGAAACGCGCGAATTGCAGCCGGGTGGCGGAATGGCGCTTGGTGATGTTGCCCGCCATGTCGACGCGGCAGAAATAGAAGGGGATGCCCTCGGCCTCCGGACGTTGCAGCGTCGAGAGCCGGTGACACGCCTGTTCGAAGCTGGTGCCGAACCGCCGCGACAGCCGGTCGATATCGTGGCGCAGCGCGCGCGCGGCGCTGCGGAACGCCTCATAGGGCATCAGCATTGCCCCGGCGGCGTAATTGGCGAGCCCGATCGCGAGTAGCCGCCGCGCCTCCGGCTGCGCGAGCCCCGAGGCGGCGACGGTCGCGGTGATTGGCGCGGCAAAGGCGAGCGCGGCGATGCGGTGCGCAATCAGGAAGCGGCGGCTTTCCGGCGGCACCGCGGCGTTGAGGTGCAGCACGCTGCCGTCGAAGCGCGCGAGCGGCGCATCCTCCTGCGCCGCAAGGCGCAACGTCACGCCATGTTCGGCCAGCGCGGTGTCGATCGTTGCGGCGTCATGCGCCTGCGCCCATTGCTCGGCGGCACGATCGAGCGTGTCGATGTAATTGCCCGCCTCGTGGAACCAGTCGCGCACCGCCTCCCACGGCAGCCGCGTCCCGGCCCCGGCGGTCAGCGCCTCCTCGGCGAGCGCGACGCGCTCCTCGGCGGCGCGCTTGGCGGCGTGGAGCGCGATGAGCCGGTCGGCGAGCGCCGGGCGCTCCTCCGCCAGCCGCGCGACGTCTTCGGGGGGCAGCGGCGCGACCGCCGGGTCGGCGAGCGCATGGCGTAGCGCCACCAGTCGACGCGCGGGCGCCGCGCCTTCGATATCGGCGAGCGCGGCGGGGAAATGCTGCGCCAGCGCCGCGCTCACCGCCGCGGTCAGCGGACGCTCGTCGCTTTCGAGCTGCGACAGATAGCTGACCGACAGCCCGAGCCGCGCCGCCATCGCCCGCTGGTTGAGCTGCGCCGCGGCCCGCAACGCGCGCAACTGCGCCCCGGCGTAGAGCCGCGCCTTCACGCGCCGTCGCCCCTGCGCAGGCAGGGGCCCATGTCTGTATCGTGCCGCGCGCGGCTGCACACATTCGGCGCGGCGAATGGGTCCACGATCCACGAGCAATCGACAGCCATAGGCTCCTGCCTACGCAGGAGCGACAGGGTTTGCAACTGCATCCTTCGCAAATTCGCAACTTCACATTTGCCCCGTCGCGCCGCGCCGGGCACAACGCTCCGGGACGTCCGGGAGAGAAGAATGTCAGCGACGATCGCCGAACTCGAGAACCGCCGTGCCGCCGCCCGCGCCGGCGGCGGGCAGAAGCGGGTCGATGCGCAGCACGCCAAGGGCAAGCTGACCGCGCGCGAACGGCTCGACGTGCTGCTCGACGAAGGCAGCTTCGAGGAGCTCGACATGTTCGTCGAGCACAATTGCACCGATTTCGGGATGCAGGACCAGATTGTCCCCGGCGACGGCGTCGTCACCGGATCGGGGACGATCAACGGCCGGCTAGTGTTCGTCTTCTCGCAGGACTTCACCGTCTTCGGCGGCTCGCTCTCCGAACGCCACGCGCAGAAGATCTGCAAGATCATGGACATGGCGCTCAAGGTCGGCGCGCCGGTGATCGGGCTCAACGATTCGGGCGGCGCGCGCATTCAGGAGGGCGTCGCGTCGCTCGGCGGCTATGCCGAGGTGTTCCAGCGCAACGTGCTCGCCAGCGGCGTCGTCCCGCAGCTCAGCCTCATCATGGGGCCGTGCGCGGGCGGCGCGGTCTATTCGCCGGCGATGACCGACTTCATCTTCATGGTGAAGGATTCGAGCTACATGTTCGTCACCGGCCCCGACGTGGTGAAGACCGTCACCAACGAGGTGGTGACGCAGGAGGCGCTGGGCGGCGCGGTGACGCACACCACGAAGACCAGCGTCGCCGATGTCGCGTTCGACAACGATATCGAGGCGCTGCTGGCGGCGCGCGACTTCATCGACTTCCTGCCGTCCTCGAACCGGGAGGGCGTGCCCGAGCGCCCGACCGACGATCCGTGGGACCGCGCCGAAGCGGGTCTCGACACGTTGATCCCCGCCAACGCCAACCAGCCCTACGACATGCACGAGCTGCTCGCGAAGGTGGTCGACGAGGGCGACTTCTTCGAGATCCAGCCCGCGCACGGCGCGAACATCATCTGCGGCTTCGGGCGGATCGAAGGGCGGACCGTCGGTTTCGTCGCCAACCAGCCGATGGTGCTGGCCGGCGTGCTCGACATCAACTCCAGTCGCAAGGCGGCGCGCTTCGTGCGCTTCTGCGACGCGTTCGAGATCCCGATCGTCACCTTCGTGGATGTTCCCGGCTTCCTGCCCGGCACCGCGCAGGAGCATAACGGCATCATCAAGCACGGCGCGAAGCTGCTGTTCGCCTATGCCGAAGCGACCGTGCCCAAGATCACCGTCATCACCCGCAAGGCCTATGGCGGCGCGTATGACGTGATGGCCTCCAAGCACTTACGCGGCGATCTGAACTATGCATGGCCGACCGCCGAGATCGCGGTGATGGGCGCGAAGGGCGCGGTCGAGATCATCTTCCGCGGCCGCACTCCCGAGGAGATCGCCGAGCGGACGGCGGAATATGAGGCGCGCTTCGCCAACCCCTTCGTCGCGGCGAGCAAGGGCTTCATCGACGAAGTGATCCAGCCCCATTCCACCCGCCGCCGCATCGCGCTCGGCCTGCGCAAGCTGCGGAACAAGACGCTGGAGAACCTGTGGAAGAAGCATGACAATATTCCGCTGTAAGATCCGTCATTGCGAGCGGAGCGAAGCAATCCAGGGCGTCGCGCGGAACACTGGATTGCGTCGCTGCGCTCGCAATGACGAGGCGGTGGCGTGAAGCAGCCTTCAGTCTACATCATGGCTAGCTGCCGTAATGGAACGCTTTATGCCGGCGTAACGTCGAACCTGGCGCAGCGTGTCTGGCAGCATCGTGAAGGTGTCGTCGCAGGCTTTACGAAGCAATATGGCTGCAAGCTGCTGGTCTGGTTCGAGATCGCCGACACGATGGACGTCGCGATCACCCGCGAGAAGCAAATCAAAAGCGGATCGCGCGCCAGGAAGATCGCGTTGATCGAAGCGATGAACCCTCACTGGCACGACCTCTACGAGCAAATTGCCCATGGATAACGACATGACACACGCTCCGATCGTCATTGCGGGCGCAGCGAAGCAATCCAGTGTTCCGCGCGCTGCCCTGGATTGCTTCGCTACGCTCGCAATGACGGGAGAGTCGCGGTGATGTTAGGCCGCCTCAACCACGTCGGCATCGCCACGCCGTCGATCGCCCGCGCGGTCGAGACCTATCGCACGCTGCTCGGCGCAGACGCGATCGGCGAACCGTTCGACCTGCCCGCGCAGGGCGTGAAGGTGTGCTTCATCGACGCGCCCAACACGCAGATCGAGCTGATCGAACCCTATGACGACACTTCCCCGATCGCGGGCTTCCTCAAGAAGAACCCGGCCGGCGGCCAGCACCACGTCTGTTTCGAGGTGCCCGACATCCATGCCGCGGTCGCCGATCTCAGGGCCAAGGGTGCGACGATCCTCGGCGAACCGCGGATCGGTGCGCATGGCACGCCGATCGTCTTCGTCCATCCGCGCGACATGGGCGGGGTGCTGGTCGAACTGATGGAAACGCCGCAGGAGGGCGCGCATTGACGTACGAGACGATCACCTTCGACCTCACCGACCGCGTCGCGACGCTCGCGATCGACCGGCCGGCGCGGATGAATGCGCTCACCCCGCGCGTCTTCGCCGAGCTGACCGCTGCGATCGACGCCGCGCTGGAGCAAGGCGCGCGCGCGATCGTGCTGACCGGCACCGGTGGCGCGTTCTGCTCGGGCGCGGACCTCGTCGGCGACGGCAGCGCGCCGATGCCGCGCGATCTCGGCGAGTCGCTCGACACCAGCTACAACCCGTTCGTCCGCAAGGTCGCCGCGCTCGACGTGCCGTTCCTCACCGCGATCAACGGCCCGGCGGTCGGCGCGGGGCTCGGGCTGGCGTTGCTTGGCGATATCAGCGTGATGGCGCGCTCGGCCTATGTGCTGCTCGCGTTCGTCAACATCGGGCTGGTCCCCGATGCCGGCGCGACGTGGCTGGTCGCCAAGGCGGCGGGGCGCACCAAGGCGCTGGAGATGGCGCTGCTCGGTGAGCGCGTGTCGGCCGAGGAAGCGCTCGCCGCCGGGCTGGTGACGCGCGTCGTCGACGATGAGCAGGTGCTCGGGCAAACGCAGCAGCTCGCCGCGAAGCTCGCCGCCGGGCCATCGGTCGCGATCGGGATGATCCGCAAGCAGGTCGCCGCCGCTTTGTCGCTCGACCTCGACCAGTCGCTGGCGGTCGAACGCGAGAACCAGACCCGTGCCGGCCATACCCGCGACTTCGCCGAAGCAGTCCGCGCCTTCGGCGAGAAGCGCAAGCCGGTGTTCGAGGGCCGCTGAGGATGACCGAAGAGCGCAACCTCGGCGAAGACAGCGGCGCGGCGGCGTCGATCGGCACGCCCGCGCCCACCGGCACCGAAAGCTGGGCCGCCGCCGCCGCGAAGGAGGTGAAGGGCCGCGACCTGACGTGGCACACCCCCGAGGGGATCGACGTCAAGCCGCTCTACACACCCGCCGATGTGGAGGGCTGGGACCCCGGCCTGCCCGGGTTCGCGCCGTTCGCGCGCGGGGTGCGCGCGTCGATGTATGCGGGCCGCCCGTGGACGATCCGCCAATATGCCGGCTTCTCGACCGCCGAGGAATCGAACGCTTTCTACCACCGCAACCTCAAGGCGGGGCAGGAGGGGCTGTCGGTCGCGTTCGATCTCGCGACGCATCGCGGCTACGACAGCGATCATCCGCGCGTCACCGGCGATGTCGGCAAGGCCGGGGTAGCGATCGACACCGTCGAGGACATGAAGATCCTGTTCGACGGCATCCCGCTCGATCAGATGTCGGTCAGCATGACGATGAACGGCGCGGTGATCCCGATCCTCGCCTTCTTCATCGTCGCCGGCGAGGAACAGGGCGTCGATCGCAAGCTCCTCGACGGGACCATCCAGAACGACATCCTCAAGGAGTTCATGGTCCGCAACACCTATATCTACCCGCCCGAACCGTCGATGCGGATCATCTCCGACATCTTCGCCTATACCTCGGCGGAGATGCCGAAGTTCAACAGCATCTCGATCTCCGGCTATCACATGCAGGAGGCCGGGGCGACGCAGGTGCAGGAGCTGGCCTTCACCATCGCCGACGGCATGGAATATGTGAAATACGGCGTTGCGTCCGGGCTCGACATCGACAAATTCGCCGGACGCCTGAGCTTCTTCTTCGCGATCGGCATGAACTTCTTCATGGAGATTGCCAAGCTGCGCGCCGCGCGCGTGCTGTGGCACCGCGTCATGACGCAACTCGGCGCGAAGGACGAACGCAGCAAGATGCTGCGCACCCACTGCCAGACCAGCGGCGTCTCGCTGACCGAGCAGGACCCGTATAACAACGTCATGCGCACGACGATCGAGGCGATGGCAGCGATGCTCGGCGGCACGCAGTCGCTCCACACCAACGCGCTCGACGAGGCGATCGCGCTGCCGACCGACTTCTCGGCGCGGATCGCGCGCAACACGCAATTGGTGATTCAGGAAGAGACCGGGATGACCAACGTCGTCGATCCGCTCGGCGGCAGCTATTATGTCGAGGCGCTGACCAAGCGGCTGGTCGACGACGCCTGGGCGATCATCGAGCGCGTCGAGCGCGAGGGCGGGATGGCCAAGGCGGTCGCGGCGGGCTGGCCCAAGGCGATGATCGAGGAAGCGAGCGCCGCCCGCGCCGCACGCGTCGACCGCGGCGAGGACGTGATCGTCGGGGTCAACAAATACCGTAAGGACAATGAGGATCCGGTCGAGATCCTCGCGATCGACAATCATGCCGTCCGCGACGCACAGGTCCGCCGCATCCGGCAGGTGAAGGCGGCGCGCGACGAGGCGGCGGCGCGCGCGGCGCTCGACGCGCTGCGCGATGGCGCGCGCGGCGACGCGAACCTGCTCGCGCTTGCGGTCGAGTGCGCCCGCGCCCGCGCCACGCTCGGCGAGATTTCCTCGGCGATGGAGGATGTCTTCGGCCGCTACGGCACGCAGCCGACGCCGGTGAAGGGCGTCTATGGCGGTGCCTATGCCGACGATGCGCGGTGGGTGCGGCTGGAGGACGGCGTCGCCGCTACCGAGCGCCGGCTCGGTCGCAAACCGCGGATGCTGGTCGCGAAAATGGGGCAGGACGGTCACGACCGCGGCGCCAATCTGGTCAGCAGCATGTTCGGCGACCTCGGCTTCGAGATCGTCCCCGGCCCGCTATTCCAGACGCCGGAGGAGGCGGCGGTGCTGGCGCTGGCCAAGGACGTCGACATCGTCGGCGCGTCGAGCCTCGCGGCGGGGCACAAGACGCTGATCCCCGAGCTGATCGGCCATCTGCGCGACGCGGGGCGGGCGGACATCAAGGTAATCGCGGGCGGGGTGATCCCCGCGCAGGATTATCAGGCGCTGTTCGACGCGGGCGTGCAGGCGATCTTCGGACCGGGCACCAATCTGATCACGGCGGCGGAGGAGGTGTTGCGGCTGCTCGGCCACAACATGCCCCCGCAAGGAGAAGCGGCATGATGGTTCTGCACGTCGTACGTAACACGCGCGCCACACACTCCGTCATCCCCGCGCAGGCGGGGATCTATGGTGCCGCATACACATCGGCGGCAGCATGTGCGGAACGATGGCTTTCCGCCTGCGCGGGAATGACGAAGCGGGCGGGGGTAGCGACCATCCTCGCCTTGCTCGCGGCGACGACCACCTCCGCCACCGCCCAGACGCAGGCCGACATGAACGCGCAGGCCGCCGCCAGTTACAAGACGGCCGACGCGGCGATGAACGCGCAATGGCCGCGCACCTATGCCGCGATGAAGCGCCGCGACGCCACCGCACGCGACGGCTTCGGCTATGCCGCCGCCACACTCGCCAGTCAGCGCGCGTGGCTGACGTTCCGCGACAAACAGTGCACGATCGAAGGCGGCGAGTTCGCCGGCGGCTCGCTCCAGCCGATGGCGCGCTTGCAGTGTCTGGCGCGCCTGACCAAGGAGCGCACCACGCAATTGAAGGACCTGATGTGGCAACGCTGACCGAGACGACGACCCGCAACGACTGGACGCGCGAGGAGATCGCCGACCTGTTCGACCTGCCGTTCGACGAATTGATGTACCGCGCGCAGACCGTCCACCGCATGCATCACGCGCCCTCCGAAGTGCAGCTCTGCACCTTGCTGTCGATCAAGACCGGCGGCTGCCCCGAGGATTGCGGCTATTGCTCGCAGTCGGTCGCGGCGGAGAGCGGGGTCAAGGCGACCAAGCTGATGGACGTACAGGCCGTGCTCCAGCGCGCCGCCGAGGCGAAGGATGGCGGCTCGCAGCGCTTCTGCATGGGCGCGGCGTGGCGCAACCCCAAGGACCGCGACATGGACGCGATCATCCAGATGATCGAGGGCGTGCGCGGCATGGGGATGGAAACCTGCATGACGCTGGGGATGCTGACGACCGCGCAGGCGCAGCGGCTCGGCGAAGCGGGGCTCGACTATTACAACCACAATATCGACACCTCGCCCGAGCGCTACGGCGACGTCATCACCACGCGCACCTTCGGCGAGCGGCTCGACACGCTCGAGAACGTCCGCTCGGCGGGGATCAACGTCTGCTGCGGCGGGATCGTCGGGATGGGCGAGACGCGCGCCGATCGCGTCGGCTTCGTCCACGCGCTCGCCACGCTGCCGCGCCACCCGGAGAGCGTGCCGGTCAATGCGCTGGTGCCGGTCAAGGGCACGGTGCTCGGCGACATGCTCGCCGACACCCCGCTCGCGAAGATCGACGACATCGAGTTCGTCCGCACCGTCGCTGTCGCGCGGATCACGATGCCGCTCAGCATGGTGCGGCTGTCGGCCGGGCGCGAGAGCATGGGTGAGGCGACGCAGGCCTTGTGCTTTATGGCGGGCGCGAACTCGATCTTCACCGGCGACAAATTGCTGACCGCCGGCAACCGCGGCGACAGCGCCGACGCGGCGCTGTTCGCCAAGCTGGGCGTCCGCCCGATGGAAGCGGCAGAGCCGATGCGGGTGTGCGAGGCGGCGGAGTGAAAGCCTCCCACCTGGTTATCTTCGTAGCATGGTCGTTGACCGTGCTGCTGGTGACCGGGTTCTTTCTCATCGGTTTTACAATGGGTGACTGCATGGATGTGGTGGCATGTGTCGCATCAAAGAAAAATGCCACCACGATAACGCTTGCCGTCGGCTTTGTGACTTACTGGGCGGTCGCGCTTCTGTTGTTCAGAAGGTGGAATCGCTGATGAAATTCACTTGGCGTTCGCTCAATGACGTGCTGATCCGGGTCTTCAAGACGTCCGACAACAACCACCGTCGCCCCTGCGCAGGCAGGGGCCCATGTCTGTCGAATGAGGCGAGCGGTTTGACACAGTAGCGACGTGCCTGTGTCAGCCGACACCGAACGACGACACAGACATAGGCCCCTGCCTGCGCAGGGGCGACGAAGAACGAAAACAGGAGAGGCCGTTGTTCAAGAAGATCCTGGTCGCCAACCGCGGCGAGATCGCCTGTCGGGTGTTCCGCACCGCCAAGAAGATGGGCATCGCCACCGTCGCGGTCTATTCGGACGCCGATGCGCGCAGCCCGCACGTGCTGATGGCGGACGAGGCGGTGCGGCTCGGGCCGGCGCCGGCGGCGGACAGCTATCTCAAGGCCGAGCTGATCCTGCTCGCCGCGAAGGAGACCGGCGCGGACTGTATCCACCCCGGCTACGGCTTTCTCTCCGAACGCGAGAGCTTCGCGCGCGCCTGCGCCGAGGCGGGGATCGCCTTCGTCGGCCCGCCGCCGAAGGCGATCGCCGCGATGGGTGACAAGATTGAATCGAAGAAGCTCGCGAAGGCGGCGGGGGTCAATGTCGTTCCCGGCTATCTCGGCGAGATCGCCGACACCGACGAAGCGGTGCGGATCGCCGCCGAGATCGGCTTCCCGGTGATGATGAAGGCCAGCGCGGGCGGCGGCGGCAAGGGGATGCGGCTGGCGTGGTCCGAACAGGACGTCCGCGACGGCTTCGAAGCGACCAAGCGCGAAGGACTTGCGTCGTTCGGCGACGACCGCGTGTTCATCGAGAAGTTCATCGAGAGCCCGCGCCACATCGAGATCCAGCTGCTCGGCGACCAGCACGGCAATATCGTCTATCTCAACGAGCGCGAATGCTCGATCCAGCGCCGTCACCAGAAGGTTGTCGAGGAGGCACCGTCGCCGTTCGTCACCCCCGCGATGCGCAAGGCGATGGGCGAGCAGGCGGTCGCGCTCGCCCGCGCGGTCGGTTATTACAGCGCGGGCACGGTCGAGCTGATCGTCTCGGGCGCGGACACGACCGGCGAGAGCTTCTACTTTCTCGAAATGAACGCCCGGTTGCAGGTCGAGCATCCGGTAACCGAGGAGATCACCGGGCTCGATCTGGTCGAGCAGATGATCCGCGTCGCGGCGGGCGAGCGCCTGTCGTTCGGGCAGGACGACGTGCGGCTCGACGGCTGGTCGATCGAGAACCGCGTCTACGCCGAGGACCCGTATCGCGGTTTCCTGCCGAGCATCGGCCGGCTGGTCCGCTACGCGCCGCCGTCGACCACCGACAACGACCCGTCATCCCCGCGCAGGCGGGGATCCAGAACCTATGTCGCCGATGGGGCCGACACGTCCGCGGGTCTGGATTCCCGCCTTCGCGGGAATGACGGCGGGGGCGGGGAGGACGCGGTTCGCATCCGCGTCGACGACGGCGTCGCCGAGGGCGGCGAGGTCAGCATGTTCTACGACCCGATGATCGCCAAGCTCGTCACCTGGGCGCCGACCCGCGAAGCTGCGATCGACGCGCAGGTCGCCGCGCTCGATGCGTTCACGATCGAGGGGCCGGGGACCAACCTGCACTTCCTCTCGGCGCTGATGCAGCACCCGCGCTTCCGCTCGGGCGAGATCACCACCGGCTTCATCGCCGAAGAATATCCCGATGGCTTCCACGGCGCGCCCGCAAGCGCTGCGCTCAAGACGACGCTCGCCGCGGTCGGTGCGGTCGCGGCGCACGCGCAGGTGACGCGTGCGCGCCTGATCGACGGGCAGCTCGGCCATGTCCTTTCCGCGCCCGCCGACTGGGTGGCACGCGTCGACGGCCACGATCATCACGTCACGATCCGCGACGGCCGCATCACGGTCGACGGCACCCCGCTCGACGCCACGATCGCCTACACCCCCCGGCGCGCGCACCGTGCAGGTGAACGGCCAAGATCCGCTGACCGTCGCGATCACCAAGCAGCGCGACGGCTTCACGCTCACCGCGCGCGGCGCGCGCCATAAGGTTCGCGTCCTTCCCGCGCATGTCGCGCCCTACGCCGCGCATCTGATCGAGAAGGTCCCGCCCGACCTGTCGAAGTTCCTGATCGCACCGATGCCGGGACTGCTCGTCCGGCTCGACGTGGCGGAGGGCGACCGCGTCGAGGCCGGGCAGGCGCTGGCGGTGGTCGAGGCGATGAAGATGGAGAACATCCTGCGCGCCGAGAAATCCGGCACCGTCGCCGCGGTACAGGCGCAGGCCGGCGACAGTCTGGCGGTCGATCAGGTCATTCTCGAGCTGGAATGATGCGGCCGCGACATACCGCGACATATTAGCGCTGGACGCGCGCCTTATGCGTGCGTCATGCACGACGATATGAGGCGCGTTCTTCTCTGCACGACGATGGCGCTGGCGGCGGCCGGCTGCACCGTCGGCCCCGATTATCGTCCGCCCGCCGCCGCCGAGCTGGCGGTGCCCGCCGGCTATTCGGTGCGCGCCGCCCCGACGCCCGAGGATCTGACCCGCTGGTGGCAAAGGTTCGACGATCCGGTGCTCGGGCAGCTGGTGGAGCAGGCGTCGGCCGCCAACACCGATGTCGCGCAGGCGGTCGCGCGGCTGCGGCAGGCGCGCGAGGCGCTGGTGCAGAGCCGCGCCGACCTGCTGCCGACGCTCAGCGGGAATACGGGCTACAGCCGGTCGGAGACGCTGCGCGGCGGCGGCCAGACGATCACGCTTCCCGACGGCACCGTCCAGAACATCGGCGGCGGCGGCGGCGCGAACAACTTCTCGGTCGGCGGCAGCGCCTCCTACCAGCTCGGGCTGTTCGGCGGGGTGCGCCGTACGATCGAGGCGAGCCGCGCGCAATATGAGGCGTCCGGTTTCGACTATGCCGCCACGCTGCTGACCGTTCAGCAGGAGACCGCGCGCAACTACATCCTCGCGCGGCTCTATCAGCAGCAGCTCGCCAATGCGCGCGCCAGCCTGGCGTTGCAGGAGGACAATCTCGAGATCGCGGGTTTCCGGTTGCAGGCCGGGCTCGTCTCGTCGCTCGATCAGGAACAGGCGCGGCAGCAGCGTGCGCAGACCGCCGCGACGATCCCGACGCTCGAACAGCAATATAATGCGGCGGTGTCGCGGCTCGGCGTGCTGACCGCGCAGGCGCCCGGCGCGCTCAAGCCGTTGCTCGCCGCGGTGCGCGCGATCCCGACCGGTGCGCCGCCCGCCGGGATCGGCATCCCCGCCGACGTGCTCCGCCAGCGCCCCGACGTGCGCGCCGCCGAACGCGCGCTCGCCGCCGCCACCGCGCAGATCGGCGTCGCACAGGCCGCGCTCTACCCGAACTTCACGTTCAGCGGGAACATCAACGCGCGCGCCAACGCCGTCGGCTCGCTGCTCGACACCGTCACCGGCGGGTTGTTCGCGGGGTTGACGCAGGCGATCTTCAACGGCGGCCGGCTGCGCAGTCAGGTGCGCGGGCAGGAGGCCGCCGCCGACGCCGCGCTCGCCGCCTACAAGGGCACCGTCCTGACCGCGCTGGAGGATGTCGAGAACGCCGTCGTCGCGCTCGACACCGCCGACCGCCGCGAGCGCGAGCTGGCGGTCGCGTTCGACGCCGCCGGCAACGCCGCCCTGTTGTCGCGCGAACAATATCGCAGCGGGTTGAGCGACTTCACGACGCTCAGCCAGCAGGAAGCGACCCTGCTCACCACCCGCAACAGCGCGGCACAGGCGCGCGCCGACGAGGCAACCGCGCTGGTCCAGCTCTTCGCCGCGCTCGGCGGCGGCTGGGACAGCACGACCGTGCCGACCGCCCCGCCGCGCGTCGCCCCCGCGCCGACGCTCGCTCAACCCGCGCCCACCCCCGGCTCCACCAACGGGAACCCCTGATGGCCGACCCCAATCTCGACGATTTCCTCGGTGTGAAGCCGCAGCCGGCATGGCGGCGCTGGGGCAAGTGGGTGCTGGTGCTCGCCGCGGTCGTGCTGGTCGGGCTGCTGCTGTCGCGCTGCGTGTTCGGCGATCCCGACAAGGTCGATTACGCCACCACGCCGGTCACGCGCGGGCGCCTGACCGTCTCGGTTTCGGCGACCGGCAAGCTCGCGCCGACCAATCAGGTCACGGTCGGCTCGCAGCTGTCGGGGCTCGTCACCAAGGTGGTGGTCGACGTCAACGACCGCGTCACCGCCGGGCAGCCGCTCGCGCTGATCGACCCCGAACAGATCGACGACCAGATCAACGCCGCCAAGGCGACGCTCGCCGCCAATGAGGCGCAGGTCGCGCAGGCACGCGCGACGCTCGCCGAATCGCAGGCGCAGCTCGCGCGACTCAACGAGGTCTATCGGCTGTCGAAGGGCCGCGTACCCTCGAAGACCGAGCTTCAGACCGGGCAGGCCGACGCGCAACGCGCGAAGGCGGCGCTCAACGTCGCCGAGGCGAACGTCACCGCCGCGCGCGCGCAATTGTCGCAGCAGCAGACGCAGCGCGCGCGCGCGATCATCCGCTCGCCGGTCAACGGCGTGGTGCTGGCGCGGCAGGTCGATCCCGGCCAGACGGTCGCGGCGTCGTTCAACACCCCGACCTTGTTCGTCATCGCCGAGGACCTGACGCGCATGAAGCTGGAAGTTGCGATCGACGAGGCCGATGTCGGCGAGGTGCAGGTCGGGCAGAAGGCGACCTTCACCGTCGACGCCTTCCCGGGCAAGACCTTCCCGGCGGCGATCACCCGCGTCGACCTCGGCTCGAACCTGACCGTCAGCAACGCGACCGCCTCGTCGTCGAGCAGCACCGGCACCACCAGCACGACCGGGCAGGTGGTGTCCTATGCCGCCGACCTGACCGTCGCCAACCCGACGCTGCAGCTGCGCCCCGGCATGACCGCGACCGCCGACATCGTGACCGCCGACCGCCAGAACGTGCTGCTCGTCCCCAATGCCGCGTTCCGCTTCAAGCCGAGTGCTGGCGGCGGCAAGCGCGGTGGGATCACCGGCACGATCCTCGCCGGTCCGCCGCGCCGCAACGCCGCGCAGCGCAGCGCGACGCTCGGGCGCGGCGCGACGCAGACCGTCTACGTCAAGGGCGCGGACGGCACGCCGCAGCCGGTGCAGGTGACGACCGGCGACACCAACGGCACGCTGACCGAGGTGACCGCTGGCGCGCTGCAGCCGGGGCAGCAGGTCATCACCGGGCAACTCGCGGCGGGCGAGAGCGCGGGCGGTGCTGGTGGCGCGGCGAAGGGCGGCCGCTCGCGTGGCCAGTGACGCCGCGTCCCTGATCGCGTTGCGCAACGTGACCAAGGTCTATGGTCAGGGCGCCACGCAATTCCAGGCGCTCAAGGGCGTCGACCTCGACATCGCGGCGGGCGATTTCGTCGCGGTGATGGGGCCGTCGGGGTCGGGCAAGTCGACGACGATGAACATCCTCGGCTGCCTCGACGTGCCCTCGGCGGGGACGTTCCTGTTCCGCGGGCATCACGTCGAGACGCTCGACCGCGACGAGCGTGCCTTGCTGCGCCGCCGCTATCTCGGCTTCGTCTTTCAGGGCTTCAACCTGCTCAGCCGCACCACCGCGCTCGAAAATGTCGAGCTGCCGCTCCTCTACCGCGGCGACGAGAAGCGCGCGCGCCGCGCGACCGCGATGGCGGCGCTGGAGAAGGTCGGGCTCGATCGCTGGTGGGATCACACCCCCGCCGAGCTGTCGGGCGGCCAGCAGCAGCGCGTCGCGATCGCGCGCGCGATCGTCACCCGCCCCGACGTGCTGCTCGCCGACGAGCCGACCGGCAACCTCGATTCGGAACGCTCGGTCGAAATTATGGAATTGCTGACCGACCTCAACCGCGAGAGCGGGATCACCGTGCTGATGGTCACCCACGAACCCGACATGGCCGCCTTCGCGCGCACCGTCGTCCACTTCAAGGACGGGCTGGTCGAGCGGATCGAGACCCAGCACGCGCAGGGGGAGAAGGTGTCGTGACCTGTCGTCATTGCGAGCGAAGCGAAGCAATCCAGGGCGGCACGCGCGCGGCTCTGGATTACCGCGTCGCTTCGCTCCTCGCAATGACGAGAGCAGCGTAACATGTTCGGCACCACGCTCCTCCTCGCGCTGCGCTCGATCCGCCGGCACATCCTGCGCTCGTTCCTGACGATCCTCGGCATCGTCATCGGCGTCGGCGCGGTGGTGACGATGGTGACGCTCGGCAAGGCGACCACCGCCGCGGTCCAGTCTCAGATCGCCGCGCTCGGCACGAACATCCTCCAGATCCGCCCCGGGCAGGGGTTCGGCCGCGGCGGCGGCGGGCCGCGCCCGCCCGACTTCACGCCGGAGGACGTCACCGCGATCGCGACGCAGATCGCCGGCGTCACCGCGGTCGCGCCGCAGGCGCAGGCCAGCGCGACCGCGATCTACGAAGGCGCCAACTGGTCGACGACGATCAACGGCACCACCGCCGCCTATTTCCAGGTCCAGCCATGGCCGCTTGCGAGCGGACGCTATTGGACGACGCCCGAGGAACAGGCCGGCAAGGCGGTGTGCATCATCGGCAATACCGTCCGCCAGAACCTGTTCCGCGGCGGCGAGGCAGTCGGCGAGCGCTTCCGGCTCGGCGACGTCAGCTGCGACGTGATCGGCACGCTCAGCACGCGCGGGCAGGCCGGGTTCGGCGGCGATCAGGACGATGTCGTCATCATGCCGATCAAGGCGGTGCAGCGCCGCTTTACCGGCAGCCGCGACATCCGGCTGATGCTGGTTGGGGTCGACCAGCGCTACCAGACCGCCGGGGTGCAGTCCGCGATCACCGACCTGCTGCGCGAACGCCGCACGATCACCGATGGGCGCGAGGATAATTTCAACATCTTCGATACCAAGCAGATCAGCGACACGCTGACCGGCACCACCACCGCGCTGACGCGGATCGTCGCGGCGGTGGCGGCGATCAGCCTTGTCGTCGGCGGGATCGGGATCATGAACATCATGCTGGTCAGCGTCACCGAACGCACGCGCGAGATCGGCATCCGGCTCGCGATCGGCGCGGTGGCGAACGAGGTGCTGCTGCAATTCCTCGTCGAGGCGGTGGTGCTGTCGTGCCTCGGCGGGCTGATCGGGCTGGTGATCGCGCAGGCGGTGATCGCCGGGCTGACGCCGCTGCTCGACGTGCCGTGGACGTTCGACCCGCAGATCAACATGATCGCGTTCGCGATCTCGGCGGTGATCGGCGTCGTGTTCGGCTATTTTCCCGCCCGGCGCGCGGCGGCGCTCAACCCGATCGACGCGCTCCGCCACGAGTAGGGGCGGCGCGCCGCTACGGCGGGATCCACCCAGACGTGGAGCGCGCGATCACGTGCGGTCGACCATACCGTCCGTCATTGCGAGCGTAGCGAAGCAGTCCAGGGCGTCCTGGTCCGGCTCTGGATTGCTTCGCTACGCTCGCAATGACGGATCAAGCTGACGTTATCGCGCTCAGCTTCGCCGACTCGAACTTCAAAGCGTGCCGTCGAACGCGGCGCGGCGCTCCTCGCTCGACCCCGCACGCAGCAGGTGCGAGTCGGGACGCATCAGGGCTTCGGGCGCATGGACCAGCTCGCGGAGCCGCTCCAGATCCTCGGGCGTGTCGACGTCGATCAGCTCGGCGGCATTCGCGACGACATGGCGGCCGGCCTGGATCAGGTCGCGCGCGCCCTGATCGCCGGTGATCGCCAGCACCTCCTCGAAGCGGTCGCGACCGAACAGCACCGGCGGGCGCGGCGTGGTGCCGTCGCTCGACGCGACAACGGCCCTGTCATCGAGATCGGCGGCGGCGTCGAACAACCGGTAGATGTGTGCGGCGGTGACGCGCGGCATGTCGGCCAGCGCGATCAGCACCGCCTTCGCGTCGCGCGCCCGCGCGCAATCGACCCCCATCCGCACCGACGACGCCATGTCGCGGTCCGGCGCGGCATTGTGCAGCACGCTGAACCGATGCGCGGCATAGTCGATCGTGCAGCCGTCGACGACCACGATCCGCTCGCGGAACGGCATGTCCTCCAACGCGACCGCGACGTGCAGTCCCAGCGGACGCGCGAGAAACTGTTCCTCCAGCTTGTTGCCGTCGCCGAAGCGGTCGGAACGTCCGGCGGCCAGCAGAATCAGGACGGTGTCTTCAACGGCGATCATGAAAGGCTCCCACCATCGCGGCGGCGATCGACAAAGCGATCTCCGCCGGGCCGATCGCGCCGATGTCGATGCCCACCGGGCCATCGATGCGGTCGAGTTGATCCGCGTCAACGCCCGACGCCGCCAGTCGCTCCCGCCGCGCGGCATGGCTGCGGCGGCTGCCCAGCGCTCCTACGTAAGCGGCGTCGCTCGCCAGCGCGGCGAGCAGCGCGGGATCGTCGATCTTGATGTCATGGCTCAGCGTCACGACTGCGGTCGCGCGCCCCGGCTTCCACGCCGCGACCGCCTCGTCGGGCCAGCGATCGTCGAGCGTCACGCCCGGAAAGCGCTCTTCGGTCAGGAACCGCCCGCGCGGATCGATCACCACCACCTCGATCCCCAGCGTCGTCGCGAGCGCGGCGAGGCTTTGCGCGATCTGCACCGCGCCGACGATCAGTAGCCGGCGCGGCGGGTCATAGCGGTTGACGAACATCTCGCCCGTCTCGTGCGGGCGCAGGTCGGCATGCCCGGTCGCAAGATCGGTGGTGACGGTCAGCGACTCGCCCGCCGCGCGCGCCGCGGCGATGCGATCGAACAATTCGGGATCGAAGCCCTCCGCGCTGACCGGCTGGACCATCACCGAAATCTCGCCGCCGCACGGCAGCCCGACCTGCCACGCGCTGTCGTCGGCGACGCCATAGGTCTTCACCGCGAATGGCGCGCCCGCGATCACCTGCGCGGCGGTGTCGAGGATATCGCCCTCGACGCACCCGCCCGACACCGATCCCTCGAAGCGCCCGTCGGCATGGACGAGCATATGGCTCCCGCGCGGCCGCGGCGCCGAGCCCCAGGTTGAGACCACGGTGGCGAGCGCCAGCGGCTCGCCCTTCCAGGCGGCAGCGGCGGCGAGGACGGAATCATTGTCGGCCATTATCGTCTTTCAAGGAGCCTCGTCATTGCGAGCGGAGCGAAGCAATCCAGTGTTCCGCGCACCACCCTGGACTGCCGCGTTGCTTCGCTCCTCGCAATGACGGGAAGGGCTGGAACTGGACATGAGCGCTGACCTCCCCAACATCGTCGTTCCGGACTTGATCCGGGATCCCGCTCCTTCTTCTCCGCCGCAAGAAAGAAGCGGGGCCCCGGATCGAGTCCTCAGCGACGAACGACGTCGACCACCCGCCCTCAAACCGCCGGCAGCTCCGCCAGCAACTTGTCGCAGGTGATCGGATAGTCGCGCACCCGCACGCCGGTCGCATGATAGATCGCATTGGCGATCGCCGCGCCCGCGCCCGAGATGCCCAGCTCGCCGATCCCCTTGGCGTGGATCGGGTTGGCGTGAATATCGCGCTCGTCGAGAAACGCGACCTCGATCTGCGGAATGTCGGCGTTCACCGGCACGTGATATTCGGCGAGATCGCGGTTCACCACCTTGCCGTTGCGCGGATCATGGACCAGCTCCTCGGTCAGCGCCGCGCCGATCCCGAACGTCATCCCGCCAAGGCATTGCGAGCGCGCGGTCTTCTCGTTGAGGATGCGCCCCGCCGAGAACACGCCGAGCATCCGCTCCACGCGCACCTCGCCGGTGGTGACGTTCACCTTCACCTCGGCGAAATGCGCGCCATAGCTGGCCTGACGGTGGAGCTTCTCCTGCTTGCCCGGCGCGATCGTGCCGGTGACGGTCATGCCGTCGCCGGCCAGCTCGGCGATGTCGACCGCGCGGTTCTCGGCGATCGCGCGCCCGTCCTTGAGCGTCATCGCCTCGACCTCGACACCCATCGCCTTGGCCAGCTTCTCGCGCAGTCCCTCGCACGCGAGATACACCGACGACCCCGACGAGCCCGCGCCCCACGACCCGCCCGACCCGGCGGAGGGCGGGGCGGCACCGTCGCCGAGCTGGACCGTCACGCTTTCCAGCGGCAACCCCAACGTCTCGGCAGCGATCTGCGCGAGGATCGTATAGGTGCCGGTGCCGATGTCGGTCATGTCGGTCGAGACGATCGCGCGTCCTTCGCCGGTCAGCTCGACCGTCGCCGACGATTTCTGGAGCATGTTCGACCGCACCGCCGCGGCGACGCCGGTCCCATGCAGCCACTCGCCGCGCCGGTCGCCCGCCGGCTCGGCCTTGCGGTCCGACCACCCGAACAAGTCCGCGCCCTTGTCGAGGCACGGGATCAGCTGCCGCGTCGAGAAGGGGACGTCGTTGGTCGGATCGATCGCCGGTTCGTTGCGGCGGCGCAGCTCGATCGGATCGATGCCGACCTTGTACGCCAGCTCGTCCATCGCCGCTTCCAGCGCCAGCATCCCGACCGCCTCGCCCGGCGCGCGCATCGATCCCGACAGCAGCCAGTTAAGCCGCACGAGCTTGTGGTCGATCAGCCGGTTCTCGGCGGCATAGGCGAATTGCGTTCCGATCCCGGCCGGCTCAAAATAATCCTCGCCGGGCAGGTTGCTGGCGAGCGTCTCATGCCCCAGCCCGGTCAGCTTGCCGTGCGCGTCGGCCGCCAGCCGGATGCGCTGCTCGGTGTTCGAGCGGCGGACGGTGGCGTCGAACACCTGCTGGCGTGCCATCGCGACCTTCACCGGCCGGTCGAGCCGCTTCGCCGCGATCGCCGCCGCGACGCTCTCCGGCGCGATCCCCAGCTTCGACCCGAAGCCGCCGCCGACATAGCGCGAGATGATCCGCACCTTGTCCTTGCCGACCCCCAATGCCGCCGCGAGCTGCATCTGGTCGGAGGCGACCATCTGATAGCTGCCGTGCAGGACCAGCGCGCCGTCCTTCCACTCGGCGATCGAGGCGTGCGGCTCCATCGCCGCCGAATTCTGGCTGGGCGTGGTATAGGTTTCGTCGATCGAGAACGCGGCATCCGCCATCGCCGTGTCGAGATCGCCTTTCGCCATATGCGGCGGGATCTGGTCGGGGGGCGGGCGGTCCGCCTGATCGCGGTGCGCGGCGAAGACGTAACTGCCCTCGCGCGGCTCGTACTCCACCTTGACCTGCGCCGCCGCGTCGCGCGCCGCCTCGAAGGTTTCTGCGACGACGATCGCGACGATCTCGCCGTGGTAATCGACCTTTTCGACCCCCTGCGTCGGCGCCTTCTTCTCGCCGCCCTGTTGGGGGTTGCGGATGAAGCTGGGGTAATCGGTGATGACGTCGATCACGCCGGGCAGGCTGCGCGCCGCGTCGGCGACCACGTCGGTGATCTTGCCCGACCCGAACGGCGCGCGCACCAGCACGCCATAGCTCAGCCGCTCGACGGGATATTCGGCGGCATAGGTCGCCTGGCCCGACACCTTCAGCGGCCCCTCGACGCGGTCGAGCGGCTTGCCGATCACGCCCTGCGTACCCGCATCCAGCCAGCTGTGCGGATGCGCTTCGTTCATCGTCAGCGAGCGGGTATCCTCGCGCCCGAGCACCTTGTTGATCAGCGTCATTGCGTCACCTCGCGCAAGCTGGCGATCAACGTGCGCCGCGCCAGCGGGATCTTGAAGTCATTGGTGCCGAAGCCCGTCGCGCCGTCGAGCAGCGCATCGGCCGCGGCGTTGAAGGTTTCGTCGGACGGCGCCTTGCCCACCAGCGCCGCCTCGACCGCCGGGTTCCGCCACGGCAGGTGCGCGACCCCGCCGAACGCCAGCGCCGCCGCGGTGATGATGCCGTCCTCGACGGTCACCACCGCCGCGACCGAGAATAGCGCAAAGGCATAGGACGCGCGGTCGCGCACCTTGCGATACAGATGCCGCCCGACGGTCGGCGCGGGCAGCTCGACATGCGTGATGAGTTCGCCCGCCTCCAGCACGTTCTCGATGTGCGGCGTGTCGCCGGGCAGCCGGTAGAAGTCGCCGATCGGCACACGGCGCTTGTCGCCGTCGGCCTTCTGCGTGACGATCACCGCGTCCAGCGCGCGCATCGCCACCGGCATGTCGCCGGGGTGCGTCGCGATACACTGGTCGCTGGTGCCGAGGATCGCGTGGATGCGGTTGAACCCGCCGATCGCCTCGCACCCGCTGCCCGGCTGGCGCTTGTTGCAGCCGGCGGCGGTGTCGTAGAAATAATAGCAGCGCGTCCGCTGGAGCAGATTGCCGCCGGTTGTCGCCTTGTTGCGCAACTGCCCCGACGCGCCGGCCAGCAATGCGCGGCTCAGCACCTCGTATTTGGCGATCACGCGCGGGTCGGCGGCGAGATCGCTGTTCGGCACGAGCGCGCCGATCGTCAGCCCGCCGTCCTCGCGCTCCTCGATCGTGTTGAGGTCGAGCCGGCTGATGTCGACCAGCTTCTCGGGCGTCTCGACCTGCAATTTCATCAGGTCTAGCAAATTGGTGCCGCCGGCGATGAACCGCCCGCCCGCGCGCGTGGCGGCTTCGACGCTGTCGGCGCGCGCATAGTCGAAGGTCTTCATGCGTCCACCTTCGCGCTGGCGTCGGCGACCTCACGGATCGCGTCGACGATATTGGGATAGGCGGCGCAGCGGCAGATGTTGCCGCTCATCCGCTCGCTGATCTCGGCATTGTCGAGCGAGGCGCCGGTCAGATCGGCCGAGGCATGGCTCGGCCAGCCCTTCTTGACCTCGTCGAGCATCCCGACCGCCGAACAGATTTGCCCCGGCGTGCAATAACCGCATTGATAGCCGTCATGCCGCACGAACGCAGATTGCAGCGGGTGGAGATTCTCGGGCGTTCCCAGCCCCTCGATCGTTACGATCTCGTCGTCCTGGTGCATCACCGCCAGCGTTAGGCAGGAATTGATCCGCCGCCCGTCGACCAGCATCGTGCACGCGCCGCACTGGCCGTGGTCGCAGCCTTTCTTGGAGCCGGTCAGCCCCAGATGTTCGCGGCACAGGTCGAGCAACGAGGTCCGGACATCCACCTCCGCCTCGTGCGACTGGCCATTGATCGTGAAGTGCATCTGTTCCGCCTCTCGCTTACCCGCCAAGAACGTCGCCGGGGACGGGGAGGGTCCGTGCGAACGATTCTCATAGGATTCGTTCAGCTTTGCGCTGCTATGCGCTGCGCAAAGGCGGGAGGTCGGTATGGTGCGTAAGGTGATGATGGCAGGCGCGGTGCTGCTGGCGACCAGCGGCTGCGTGCGCACCGCGTGGAACGTCGCGACGCTGCCGGTGAAGGCGGTCGGCAAGACCGCCGACCTGATGACGACCAGCCCGAAGGAGCGCGACGAAAAATACGTCCGCAAGATGCGCAAGGAACAGGAAAAGCGCGACAAGGAATGCCGCAAGCATCCGGATACCTGCGAGGCGGACGGACATCAGGGGCAACGCTTGCCGCCGGGTTATTGATCTTAGTCTCGTCGCCCCGGACTTGATCCGGGGCCCCGCTTACTTCTCAGCAGTCGGCCAGAAGCGGGACCCCGGATCAAGTCCGGGGTGACGGCAAAAAACTCACTCCGTCGACGGCGCGTTTGGCTGCGGCCCGTCCTTCTCGTCGCCGGCCTGATTGCCGCCGTGATAGCCGCGCTCCGACTGTCCGCCCTTGAAATGCCCGCCTTCCTTGCCGGTGTGCGGGTTCGGATAGGCGCCGCCCTGGCTCTCGCCGCTGCTGTCGCGCCGGCTCGCCACTTCGCCGCTGCCGTCGGGATCGTGCGGTGTGGTGCCCTCGCCATCGGCCTGTATCGGTTGCTTGTCGGTCATCAGATCCTCCAGACCTCTCCTACGCACGGCCGCGCCAAACGGACGCAGCTACGCGAGCTTGACGCCCTCGCGGTGCATCGCAACCGTGACATGGCGGTTCTGCGCCTCGGACAGCGACCCGCGCAGCCGCGGGAACAGCTCGTCCTCTTCCTCGCGCATATGCTCCACGATCATCGTCCGGAACTCCTGCACCTTGGGCAGCCACTCGGGGCTGTCCGCTGGCATCTCGCCGAGATCGAAGAAATATTGCTTCACGTAACCGTGATCGTGGTTGAGGTGATCCGCCGCCTCGGTCAGCCCGTGGTCGCGCATCATCGTGTAGATGACATTCTCTTCCTGAAACGCGTGCCGCGCGATCGCATATTTCAGCGACGCCAGCAGCACCTTGCGCTGCGCGCTCTGCTGCGTGTCGGTCCGCTCGATCAGGTCGAACACGCGCAGCGCCGCGGCATGTTCGGCTGCCAGCGCCGTATCCCATGCGCCGGTCGCCGCGCTCGCGCCCTGCACCGCCGCCTTGCGCAGCCAGTGCGCCGACAGCCCGAGCGCGACCCCTGCGGCGACCGCGACGCCGCTCCGCGTGTTCGCCCTCATCGCTCAGACCTTCGCCTGGCTGCTGCCGCCCGCGGCGTACAGCTCGGCATAGCGGCGCGTGACGCTCGGCAGCGCCTCGTCGATCCACCGCGCCATCGACTGTTCCTCGTCGAGCGTCTGGCGCAGCGGGGTCATCGCCTGCCCGAACCCGCCATCCTCGGCGAGCGTCAGCAGCGACTTGTACGCCGCGATCTCGAAATGCTCGAAAGCGAAGTTCGCGAAGCTGTTCTTGACGATCTCGTCGCCCGCGAACGTGTGCGTGATCGCGGCCATCCCGCCGCTCATGCTCAGCGCCGCGTCCTTGAGCGCCGACCCGCTCGTCTCGAACGAGGCGAGCAGTTCGTCGAGCCGCTCGATCTGTCCGTTGGTCTCGTCGATGTGCAGCCGAAGCCGCTCGGCGACCTCGGGATAATGTTCCAGCCGCGCGACCTGCGGCGTCATGATCGACAGCGCCTGTTTCTCGACGGCGTGCGCGTTGCGCAGCCCCGTCACGAACAATTCGCGCAGCGTGTCCTGATCGGTCGGCATCGTCGTTCTTCTCCCGTTCTGGATGAGAAAAGAACCCGTGCCGCGACGGCGACGTTCCGGAAAAGCCGAGCAAAAACAACCTGATCCAGATCGCTGTACGCGGTTTGCCGTCGCCCCGGACCCGATCCGGGGCCCCGCTTCTTGCTTGCGCCGGGGCAGGAAGCGGGATCCCGGATCGGGTCCGGGATGACGGCGTCAGACCTACTTCACACCAATTCGGCCAGCGCGCTCGCCTCGAAGCCCTTCAGCCCCGCGGCGTCGCCCGCACGCACCTTCGCCACCCATTCCGGATCGCTGATCAGCGCACGCCCGACCGCGATCAGGTCGAATTCGTCGCGCTCCATCCGCGTCACCAGCCGGTCGAGATCGGTGCTGGTCGACCCTTCGCCGCCGAACGCCGCGAGGAACTCGCCCGACAGCCCGACCGAGCCGACGCTGATCGTCGTCGCGCCGGTCAGCTTCTTGGCCCAGCCCGCAAAGTTGAGGCCCTGCTCGCCGTCCAGCTCGGGGAACTCGGGCTCCCAGAATCGCCGCTGCGAGCAATGCAGCACGTTCGCGCCGGCCTCGACCAGCGGCAGCAGCCAGTCGGTCATCGCCTCCGGCGTCTCGGCGAGCCGCGCGCGATAATCCTGCTGCTTCCACTGGCTGACGCGCAGGATCATCGGCATGTCCGGCCCGACCGCCGCGCGCACCGCCTTGACCACCTCGGCTGCGAACCGCGACCGTTCGCGGATCGTCGCGCCGCCGTAATTGTCGTTGCGCTGGTTGGTGCCGCCCCAGAAGAACTGGTCGATCAGGTAACCGTGTGCGCCATGGATCTCGACCGTGTCGAAGCCGAGCGCCTTGGCCTCCGCCGCCGCGCGCGCGAAGGCGGCGATCGTGTCGGCGACATCCTCGTCGCTCATCGCCTGTCCGCGCGCTTCGGCCGGCGCGTTATAGCCCGACGGGCTCTCGACCGGCTGCGGCGGCGCCCAGTCGCCGGCGGGCGGGCCATTGGTCGCGCCGGTGTGCCAGATCTGCGGCCCCATCTTGCCGCCCGCCGCGTGGACCGCGTCGATCACGCCCTTCCAGCCCGCCAGCGCGGCGTCGCCGTGGAAGAACGGGATCCCCGGATGGTTGCGCGACGACGGCCGGTCGATCACCGTGCCCTCGGACAGGATCAGCCCGACGCCGCCCTCGGCGCGGCGGCGATAGTAAGCGGCGTTCGCCTCGCCGACCACGCCGCCCGGCGCCATCGTGCGCGTCATCGGCGCCATGACGATGCGGTTGGGCAGCTCGAGCGAGCCGAGCGAGAAGGGACGGAACAACGTATCGACCGAAGCGGAGGACATCCACGGCGCCTTTTCTTGTGATTGCGGCCCTTCAGGTATATATCGGAAACCTGAGGTCAATAACGCACCTGCGATCGACTAGGTATACTCATGGAAACCGCCACCCTCTCGCCGCCGCACGTCTGCCAGCATTTTTCGGTCGATTGCCCGAGCCGCGCGCTGCTCGACCAGATTGCCGACAAATGGTCGATGATGGTGCTCACCGTGCTCGACGCCGGGCCGATGCGCTTCAACGCGATCCGCCGCCATCTGGAGGGCGTGACGCAAAAGGCGCTGACGCAATGCCTGCGCCGCTTGGAGCGCAACGGCATGGTCTCGCGCCGCGTGATCCCGGCGTCGCCGGTCGCGGTCGAATATGCGATCACACCGCTGGGGCGCTCGCTGCACCAGCCGTTCAAGGCGCTGTACCGCTGGACGATCGAGAACATGCCGCACGTCGAGGAGGCCCGCCGCAGCTTCGACGAGAAGGTGGCGGCCTGACGCCCTAGCGGCTCACCGCATCACACCCCACCCCCGTTCGTGCTGAGGAGGCATTGAGCGAAGTCGAAATGCCGTCTCGAAGCACCGCCCCGCGCGCAGGCCCTTCGAGACGAGGCTTCGACGGGCTCAGCCTCTCCTCAGGACGAACGGAGGGAGTAAAGGATTGAACATGAAGAAAATTGGCTTCCTCTCCTTCGGCCATTGGTCGAACGCACACGGCTCCGCCACCCGCTCGGCCAGCGACGTGCTGCTCCAGTCGATCGACCTCGCGGTCGCGGCGGAAGAACTCGGCGCGGACGGTGCCTATTACCGCGTCCACCATTTCGCGCAGCAGCTCGGCTCGCCGTTCCCGCTGCTCGCGGCGGTCGGCGCACGCACGAAGTCGATCGAGATCGGCACCGGCGTCATCGACATGCGCTACGAAAACCCCTTCTACATGACCGAGAATGCCGGCGCGGCGGATCTGATCGCGGGTGGGCGGCTGCAACTAGGGATCAGCCGCGGCTCGCCCGAGCAGGTGATCGAGGGCTGGCGCTATTTCGGCTACGCCCCCGCCGCCGGGGAGAGCGACGCCGACATGGGCCGTCGCCACAGCGAATTGTTCCTGCGGCTGTTGCAGGGCGAGGGCTTCGCCAAGCCCAATCCGCAGCCGATGTTCCCCAACCCGCCCGGGCTGCTCCGCCTCGAACCGCACGCGGAGGGCTTGCGCGAGCGGATCTGGTGGGGCTCGGCGTCGAACGCCACCGCGATCTGGGCGGCGCAGATGGGGATGAACCTGCAAAGCTCGACCTTGAAGGCCGACGAAAGCGGAGAGCCGTTCCACGTCCAGCAGGCGAAGCAGATCCGCGCCTATCGCGAGGCGTGGACGGCGGCCGGCCACACCCGCACCCCGCGTGTCTCGGTGTCGCGCTCGATCTTCGCGCTGACCGACGACCGCGACCGCGCCTATTTCGGGCGCGACGGCGGCGGCGACCAGATCGGCGTGATCGACAATATGCGCGCGGTGTTCGGCCGCTCCTACGCCGCCGAGCCGGAGAAGTTGATCGAGCAGCTTCGCGCCGACGAGGGCATAGCCGAGGCCGACACCTTGCTGCTGACGGTCCCCAACCAGCTCGGCGTCGACTACAACACGCACGTGCTGGAGAACATCCTCCGCCACGTCGCGCCCGCGCTGGGCTGGCGGTGACTCCCACGTGCGTCATTGCGAGCGTAGTGAAGCAATCCAGGGCGTCCTGATCCAACCCTGGATTGCCGCGCTACGCTCGCAATGACGGGGCAGGGCGATGTCCTACATCACCCGCTTTAGGCTATTCATTCCACAGCCGCAGACCCGACCAATACCCCCGCCATCGTCTCAACATTCGCAACATTCGCCTCGCTCCGCGAACCCCGCTAAAGCCCCGCCGCCATGATCCGCATCACCGACCTGAAACTGCCGCTCCACCATGCCGACGAGGCGCTGCCCGCCGCGATCGTCAAGCGGCTGCGCATCACCCCGCGCGACCTGATCCGCTTCACGGTGGCGCGGCGCGGCAACGATGCGCGCGAACATGGCCGCATCCAGCTCGTCTACACGGTCGATGTCGCGGTGAAGAACGAGGGCACGGTGCTCGCGCGCAACCGCCGCGATCGCGACGTCTCGCTCACCCCCGACACCCGCTACCGCGCGCCCGAACCCGCGAAAGACGGCGCGCCGCGCCCGGTGGTGATCGGCGCCGGCCCGTGCGGGCTGTTCGCGGCGCTGATCCTCGCGCAGGCCGGCTATCGCCCGATCATCCTCGAACGCGGCAAGGTGGTGCGCGAGCGGACCAAGGACACCTGGGGCCTGTGGCGGCGCAGCGTCCTCAACCCCGAATCGAATGTCCAGTACGGCGAGGGCGGGGCAGGGACCTTCTCGGACGGCAAGCTCTACAGCCGCATCAAGGACCCGCGCCACCTCAACCGCAAGGTGCTGACCGAGTTCGTCAAGGCCGGCGCGCCCGAGGAAATCCTCACCGAAGCACACCCGCATATCGGCACCTTCCGCCTCGTGACGATGGTCGAGAGCATGCGCGCGACGATCGAGGAACTCGGCGGCGAGTATCGCTTCTCGACCCGCGTCACCGGCTTCGACGTCGCCGAGCAGGGCGGGGAGCGCCGCATCAGGGGGCTGCACCTCCACGACGGCGGCTATCTGGAGGCCGAGCATGTCGTGATGGCGATCGGCCATAGCGCGCGCGACACGTTCGGAATGCTGGTCGAGGCCGGGGTCCATGCCGAGGCCAAGCCTTTTTCGGTCGGCGTCCGCATCGAACATCCGCAATCGTGGATCGACCGCGCGCGCTTCGGCCCCGACGCCGGGCATCCGGTGCTCGGCGCGGCCGAATATCACATCTCGCATCACTGCTCGAACGGGCGGACGGTCTACAGCTTCTGCATGTGCCCCGGCGGCACCGTCGTCGCCGCGACCAGCGAGGAAGGCCGCGTCGCCACCAACGGCATGAGCCAATATTCGCGAAACGAGCGCAACGCCAATTCCGGCTTCGTCGTCGCAATCGACCCGGAGCGCGACTATCCCGGCGACCCGCTCGCCGGGCTGGCGCTGCAACGCGAGATCGAGGCGAAGGCGTTCGTCGCGGGCGGCTCGACCTACCACGCCCCCGCGCAGCGCGTCGGCGACTTCCTCGCCGGCCGCGCCTCGACGACGCTCGGCAGCGTCGTGCCGTCGTACAAGCCCGGCGTCACCCCGACCGACCTCGCCGAATGCCTGCCCGACTTCGCGATCCAGGCGATGCGCGAGGCGATCCCGGTGTTCGGTCGCCAAATCAAGGGCTACGACCATCCCGACGTCGTGATGACCGGGGTCGAGACGCGCACCTCCTCGCCGGTGCGCTTCACGCGCGGCGAGGACATGCAGAGCCTCAACACGCGCGGCCTCTACCCGGCGGGCGAGGGGGCGGGCTATGCCGGCGGCATCCTGTCGGCGGCGGTCGACGGCATCCGGGTGGCGGAGGCGGTGGCGCAGCAGATCGCGCGCGCATGACGCTGATCCTGTTCAACAAGCCCTATGACGTGCTGAGCCAGTTCACCGATCGCGGTTCCCCGACGACGCGCGCGACGCTATCGGACTTCATCGACGTGCCCGGCGTCTACCCCGCCGGCCGGCTCGACCGCGACAGCGAAGGGCTGTTGCTGCTCACCGACGACGGACGCCTCCAGTCGCGGATCGCCGACCCGAAGTTCAAGCTGCCCAAAACCTATTGGGTGCAGGTCGAGGGCGTCCCCGACGCCGCCGCGCTGGCGGCGCTGCGATCGGGCGTGCCGCTCAAGGACGGCATGACCCGTCCCGCAGACGTCGAATCGCTCGACGCGCCCGACGTGTGGCCGCGCACGCCCCCGATCCGCTACCGCGCCAGCATCCCCGACGCATGGATCGCGCTGACGATCCGCGAGGGGCGCAACCGGCAGGTGCGCCGCATGACCGCCGCGGTCGGCCACCCGACGCTGCGGCTGATCCGCTGGCGCGTCGGCGACTGGTCGCTCGGCGATCTCGCGCCCGGCACGTGGCGGACGGCATGAAGATCTTCTTCGACGGCGGCTATTCGCCCGCCGGGATGGAATATGCGCTGGTCGCGGGCGGGCGGACGTATATGCGCCGCGATCTCGGCGAGGGCAGCAGCATGGCGGCCGAGTGGCTGGCGCTGATCGCCGCGCTGACGCTCGCCAACGATCTCGGCTTGCCCGAGGCGGTGCTGCTCGGCGACGCCGCGGCGGTGATCGCGCAGGCGCACGGCGCGATCCGCTGCCCGCCGGCGTACCGCGAGCATTATGAGCGGTTCCACGCGCTTCCACGCCCGGCCGGGCGACTGCGCATCCGCTACGTCAAGCGCACGCAGAATCTAGCGGGCATCGCGCTGGAATCCGTCCAGCGCTGGACCCCGCCGTCGCCGTTGCCCGTCATCACCCCTTCGGCTTTGGGCTGACCCGGACCTTCCCATCACGCTTGCCCGTCATTCCCGCGAAGGCGGGAATCCAGACGCGCAGGTCTGTCGATAGAAGCGAAACGTCAAAGGTTCTGGATTCCCGCCTTCGCGGGAATGACGACAAATTGGCCGTTCTCCCCCTGAGTTCACAAACGAAGTGCAACACCTGAGACAGGTGCTGCCATGTCGAGATATCGTCAGCTTACGCTCGAGGAGCGGTGTTCGATTGC
>NZ_JACIJN010000011.1 GCF_014199415.1 Sphingomonas endophytica | reverse complement strand
CAGACACAATCATACACCCAGAAAATGCCTCGGCTTCCAAACCCCCGCTGAGGCCTTCTTCCCGTTGCACTTCGAATGTGAATCCACACCCGGATTATGTCCGGGGTGACGGAACCAGCCGTGCAGCGGCCCTCAGCTTGCCGGGTAACAAGGATTCCCGGCTAACAGCCGGACCGACCAACCCTACCGCTGCGTGCCAACCCAGTCCGACACCTGCTGCGCGACCTGATTGGCCGCTTGGCTCAGCGCCGCGCCCGACTGCGCCGCATCGATCGCGCCGACCGGCACGCGCGCCTCGAAGCGGCGCTTCTCGACGGTCGGCTTGCCCGCCGGCGTGAACGAGGCGTCATAGGTCACCACCGCCTGCCGCTGCACGGCATCGACGCCGAAGGTCCGCAGCTCGCCGCCCAGCGTCGCGCTCGGCGCGTCGAACGACTGCGCCGGCGACAGCACCACCATCTGCGCACGCGCGGTCAGCGTGTCCGACAGCAGCCGCGCGAACAGCCGCGCGGGTGGCTCGGCCCATTGCGCATCCTTGACGTAAGCGAGCGACGTGTCGGTCGCCTGCACCGGCACGCGCGTCCCGGCGATCGACTGCGGCACCGCCGGCACCTCAATCACGATCGCGCGGCCGGTCGCGGAATTCTGCACCGTTCCCGCCGCCGGCTGCGCCTGCGGAGCGATCGTCAGCAGCGAGGGCGGCGGCGTCGCGCCGAAGCGGATGCAGCCAGCCAGCGGCACCAGCGCCGCGACGATCAGGAGCTTGTTCGCCAAAGCACGCACGGTCACTTCCCCTTATAGTCCGGCAGCGCCGGCTGCCCCACCAGCGAGCTGGCGCCACCCTGCTCGACCCGCTCGCTGATCGACTTCAGCGACGAGGCGGTCACGCGCAGGTCGCGCACCAGCTGGTTGACCTGCGGGATCGTCTGCTTGCTGAAGGTCGTCAGCCCCGGTCGCGCATCGCCGATCGCGGAATTGAGCGTGTCCGCGCTCTGCTGCGCCGAAGTGATCGCCTTGTTGAGATTGGCCATCGCCGGCTGGACGTCGTTCGCGAGCACGCCGTTGGTGGTCTGCGCCAGCGCGCCGATCTGCTCGGCGGCATTGCCCGCCTGCTGGATCGCGATCCGTGTCTGCGCCAGCGTCGCGGCGATCTCCGGCCCGCGGTCGGCAAGCGCATCGGTCAGCCGGTTGGTGTTGTCGAGGATGCCGGCGATCGACGCCTGGTTGCGGTCGCTCAGCATGCCCGTCAGCCGCTCGGTCAGCGTCGACAGCCGCTCCAGCAGCTGCGGCGCGGAATTGAGGATCGCGCCGATCCCGCCGGTCTTGGTCGGGATCACCGGCACGCCCAGCGGGCAGACGCTCTTGGCGGCGTCGCCTTCGGGGCAGGTGATCGGCTGCGCGCCCTTGATCGCGCCGTCGAGGCTGACGGTGCTGGTGCCGGTGAAGCTGCCCTGGATCGTCGCGGTCGTGCCGCGCAGGATCGGCGTGTCGTTGTTCACGCTGATCCGCACGCGCACATATTGCGGATCGGGCTTCCACAGCGAAATGCTCTTCACCTGCCCCGACGGCACGCCCGAGAAGGTCACCGACGAGCCCTTCGCCAGCCCGTCGACCGCCTGGCGGAAGAAGATGTCATAGTCGCGCTCTTCTGCGCCGCCGATCCGCGCGATCCACACCGTGAACAGCGCGACCAGCGCCAGCAGGATCAGCACCACCGCGCCGACGAGGACATGGTTCGAACGCGTTTCCATCTCTCAGCCCCTCTCGCCCGACCCGGTGACGCCGGCCGACCTGCCGTGATCCGTCGTATCCGCGCCGCGCGCATAATCGTCCGCCATGCTGCCCTGCGAGCGCTGACCGCTCTGCAGCTGCGTCACCTCGGTCGGGTGCGCGGCGGCATCGCGGGCTGCGCTGCGCTCCTGCGAGGCGACCGCCGCGCGGCCACGCGGCCCGTTGAAATATTCCTGGATCCACGGGTGATCCAGCGCGAGCAGTTCGTCGATCGTTCCCACCGCGATCACCCGCTTGTCGGCCAGCACCGCGACGCGGTCGCAAATCGCGTACAAGGTATCGAGATCGTGGGTGATGAGGAAAACGGTCAGCCCCAGCGTCTTCTGCAACGCCTTGGTCAGATCGTCGAACGCCGCCGCCCCGATCGGGTCGAGTCCCGCGGTCGGTTCGTCGAGGAACAGCAATTCGGGGTCGAGCGCCAGCGCGCGCGCCAGCCCGGCGCGCTTCTTCATCCCGCCCGACAGTTCGGCGGGAAATTTCGGCCCGGCGTCGGCCGGCAGCCCGGTCATCACCACCTTGTACGAGGCAATTTCGTCGAGCAGCGCGAGGTCGAGGTCGGGATAGAATTCGCGCAGCGGCACCTGCACGTTCTCGGCGACGGTCAGCGTCGAGAACAACGCGCCGCCCTGAAACAGCACGCCCCAGCGCTTGCGGATCTCGACCGTATCATGCTCGCTGCGATCGAGCGTCGGCTCCCCGAACACCTCGACCTCACCCTGCGTCGGCGATTGCAGCCCGATGATCGAGCGCATTAGCACCGACTTGCCGGTCCCCGACCCGCCGACCACGCCGAGGATCTCGCCGCGCCGCACCTCGAGATCGAGATTGTCGTGGATGACCTGATCGCCAAATTCGTTGCGCAGCCCGGTCACCTTGATGATCGGCGCGTCGTCCGGACGGCGGGCGTTGTGCTGCGGCATCAAATCCAGCCGATCTGTTCAAAGAACACCGCGAAGAACGCGTCCACGACGATCACCATAAAGATCGCCTGCACCACCGCCGAGGTGGTCTTCAACCCGACCTGCTCAGCGTCGCCCTTCACCTGCATGCCCTGGAAGCAACCCGCGACCGCGATGATCGCGCCGAACACCGGCGCCTTGATGAGCCCGACGAACACATCGGTGATCGGCACCACCTCGCGGATCCGCGCGACGAACGCGATCGGCGGGATGTCGAGCGCGAACCAGCACAACAGGCAGCCGCCGAACACCGACAGGACCGCGGCGTAGAAGCCAAGTAACGGCATCAGCACGATCGCCGCGATCGTGCGCGGCAGCACCAGCGCCTCCATCGGCGACACGCCGATCGTGCGCATCGCGTCGATCTCTTCGGTCAGCTTCATCGTGCCCAATTGCGCCGCAAAGGCCGAGCCGGACCGGCCCGCGACCATGATCGCGGTCATCAGCACGCCCAGCTCGCGCATTGAGATGCGCCCGACCAAGTTGATCGTGAACGCCTCGGCGCCGAACTGCCGCAGCTGCACTGCGCCCTGCTGCGCGATCACCACACCGATCAGGAAGCTCATCAGCCCGATGATGGCGAGCGCGGAGACACCGACCACCTCAAACCGCTGCACTGTGGCGTTGAAGCGGAAGCGGCTGGGATGGCGGATGATTCCGCCGAACGCGATCACCGTCTCGCCCATGAAGCCGAGCAGCCCGAGCGCGGTGCGCGCCGAATTCGCGGTCGATTCGCCGATTTCCGCGAGCACGCGACGGAACGGGGAGCGCGATTGCGGGCGCATCTGCACCGGCTGGTCGGCGGCCTGCACCTGTTCCAGCAGGTTCTGCCCGTTCCCGCTCAGCCCCTCGATCCGTGCGTCATGCTCGCGCGCGAAGCGGTGGATCACCCAGGCGCCGATCGTGTCGATCCGCTCGACCGCGGACAGGTCGACGACCGACACCTGGCCGCCCTGCTTCTCCAACCGGTTCGGCAGATCGCCGAGCCGCGCCAGCGACAGGTCGCCCGTCACGCGCAACACCTGCCCGTCGGCGCCCGCAGCGCCATCACGATCCATGCTGAAGTCGGCAGCCGCACTCATCGGTCGATCCATGCGGCAAACGTCATCCGCTCACAAGCGCCCAGCACGCCAATCGTTCCGCGCACTTACCACTTTTGTGATCGTTCACTCACAATAACACGTCGACACCATGGATCACGACCCCGACCAGTCCGCCGACCAACGTCCCGTTGATGCGGATGAACTGCAGGTCCTTGCCGACTGCATTCTCGAGTCGCTGCGTCACGGTCTGCGCATCCCAGCCGCGCACCGTTTCCGACACCAGCCGCACGATCGCGTCGCCATAATCGGCCGCCGCACCCACTGCGGCGCGGCGGACGAAGCGGTTGATGATCCGCCCGAGCCGCGGATCGTCCTGCAAGGTCGCGCCGAGTTGGTGCAGCGCCTCGCCCAGCTTGCCCGCCATCAACGCGTCGGGGTCGCGCGCGGCGCGCAGCATCGCGGCGCGCGCCTGCTCCCACAGCCCGTTGATCCAGTCCTGCATCGCCGGATTTTCGAGCAGCTCGATCTTCACCGTCTCCACCCGCGTGCGCAGCTCGGGGTCGTGCTGGAGCCGCTCGGCGACGCTCGCCATCGCTTCCTCGACCTTCAGGCGCAGCGGATGCTCGGGGTTGTCGGCCATCTCCGCGACGAGTTTGTCGAGCCCGTCGATGATCTTGTTGGCCAGCGTCTCGTCCAGCCCGGTCCAGCGCAGCACCGTGCCGGCGCGGTCATGAACCATCGCGCGGATCAGATGCTCGTTCGACCCCAGTGCGCCGCGCATCCAGCGCACCAGCGCGTCGATGACCGGGCGGTGCCGCTCCTCCGCCATTGCCGCCGCCAGCGCACGCCCCAGCATCGGCGACAGCTCGGTCTCGCGCACGCGCGTCACCATCATCGCGCGCACCATCCCGCCCAGCCGCTCCTGATCGAGCGCCTGCAACACCTCGGTCGCGAGCCGCGAGATGCCGCGCGTCAGCCGGCTGCCCCCTGCCCCGCGCGGATTGGCGAGCCAGCGACCCGCCGCAGCGGCGACGTCGATCCGCTGCATCCGCCGTGCGACCACCGCCGGGATCAGGAAATATTCGCGCAGGAATTGCGCGAGCTGGTCGCCGATCCGGTCCTTGTTGCGCGGAATGATCGCAGTATGCGGGATCGGCAGCCCGAGCGGATGGCGGAACAGCGCGGTCACCGCAAACCAGTCTGCCAGCCCACCGACCATCGCTGCCTCGGCGAAGGCGCGGACGAAGCCCCACGCCGGATGCCGCGGCTCCAGCGCGCGCGACGCGAAGAACGCCGCCGCCATCGCCACCAGCAACAACGCCGCAAGCCGCCGCATCCGGACGAGGGCGGCAGGCGGAGGGGCGGCACGGACGATCATCCCCGTAACAATCCCTGATCGCCCGCGAAGTTCAAGCTACGCTCGTCCTTGCGAAGGCGGCGAAGCAATCCCGTGTCGGACTAGGACGCCCTGGATTGCTTCGCTCCGCTCGCAATGACGGACCCGCTATGTCGTCGCCCCTGCGCAGGCAGGGGCCCATGTCTGTCGAATGCGCGAATGACCGCCCGACACCCACGACGTTCATGTGTCAGCCGAACCGTACCCCCCTACTCCGCCGGATGCGATCCCTCACCCCGGAACGGAATCCGCCCATGCGGCGCGCCGATCGCATCCACCGGCGAGTGTTCGATCACCGCACCCTCGTCGCCCGGACGATAGGTCAGCAACCGCCGCCCCAGCCACGGCCCGACGCGCCGCTCGACCCCGATCGCCAGCGAGAACGCCGCGGGCACGATCAGCAACGTCAGCACGGTCGAGACGATCAGCCCGCCGATTACCACGATCCCCATCGGTGCGCGCGACGCGCCGTCGCCCGACAGCGACAGCGCGGTCGGCACCATGCCCGCGACCATCGCGACGGTGGTCATCACGATCGGCTGCGCGCGCTTGTGCCCGGCATCGACGATGGCGTCATAGGACGGCACGCCCGCCTGCATCTCTTCCAGCGCGAAGTCGATCAGCAGGATCGAGTTCTTGGCGACGATCCCCAGCAGCATCAGCAGGCCGATGAACACCGGCATCGACAGCGGATTGCCGGTCAGCCGCAGCGCGATCAACCCGCCGAGCGGCGCGAGCGTCAGCGACGCCATGTTGACCAGCGGCGGCAGCAGACGGCGATACAGCAGCACCAGCACCGAGAAGACCAGGAACACCCCCGCCACCACCGCGACGATGAAGTTCTGGAGCATCTCCATCTGCCACTTGGCCTGCCCGACGCTCAGCTCGCCCACGCCGAGCGGGAGGTTCTTCATCGCCGGTAGCTGCTTGACCTTGGGCAGCATCACGCTGATCGTCTGGCCGGGGCTCAGGTCCGCGCCGATCGTCAGCTGGCGTTGCTGGTTGATGCGCTGGATGCGCGTCGGGCCGGAGCCGAAGCCGATCTCCGCGACGACGCTCAGCGGCACCGAGCCGCCGGTCAGCGTCTGCACCGGCAAATTCTGGATCGTCGCCAGCCGCGAGCGCGAACTCTGCTCAAGCGCGACGCGGATCGGGATCTGCCGATCATTGAGCGAGAAGCGCGCGCTGTTCTGGTCGATGTCGCCGATCGTCGCGATCCGGATCGCGTTCGACAGCGCCGCGGTGGTCACCCCCAGGCTGGCGGCGAGATCGAGCCGCGGCTTGATGATGATCTCCGGCCGGTTGAGATCGCCCGCGATGCGCGGCGCGAGCAGCCCCGGCACCGTCCCCATTTCCTTGACCAGCCGGTCGGCGGCCTGCCGCAGCACGACCGGATCGTCGCCGCCCAGCGTGATCGAGACGTCGCGGTTGTTGTCGCCCCAGCCGAACTGCGACTGGAAGTTGACGCGCGCGTCGGCGATCTTCGCCAGCTCCGGCGCCAGCGAACGCTCGAACTCGGTCGAGGTCTGTTTCCGCTTCTCGCGCAATTGCGCGGTGACGCGCCCCGAGCCGACCAGCGTCCGGGTGTAGATGCTCTCTACCTCGGGCTGCTTGCTGAGCACGGCATAGACTTGATCGACCACGCCTTGCGTCGTCTGCAAGGTGCTGCCCGGCGGCATCGTGATCGTCACGGTCGAGCGCGGCATGTCGCGCGCCGGCTGGAAGGTCAGCGGCGAGGTTGCAAACATCGCGATCGTCGCCACGAACGCCAGCACGCCCGCACCGATCATCCACATGCGGTGATCGCGCCAGTAACCGAGCACGCGGTGCACCCCGCCCTTGGCGCGCGCACGCGCCGCGCGGGTGCCGTCGAGCGTCCAGATCAGCAGCCGCTGATAGGTGTTGAGCAACCAGCCCCCGCCATGTTCGACATGCCCGCCGGCCTTGAGGAAATAGGCCGCGACCATCGGGGTGATGAGCCGCGCCACCGCGAGGCTCATCAGCACCGCCGCGACGACGGTCAGCCCGAAATTCTTGAAGAACTGGCCCGCGATCCCCGGCATCAGCCCGACCGGCAGGAACACCGCGACGATCGCCATCGTCGTCGCCAGCACCGCCAGCCCGATCTCGTCGGCGGCGTCGATCGACGCCTGATAGGCGGTCTTGCCCATCCGCATATGGCGGACGATGTTCTCGATTTCCACGATCGCATCATCGACCAGCACACCCGCCACCAGGCTGAGCGCCAGCATCGTCATGTTGTTGAGCGTGAAGCCCATCAGATCCATGAACCAGAACGCCGGGATCGCCGACAGCGGGATCGCCAGCGCCGAGATGATCGTCGCGCGCCAGTCGCGCAGGAACAGGAACACGACGATCACCGCGAGGATCGCGCCCTCGATCATCGCATGGATCGCGGTCTTGAACTGCTCCAGCGGATATTTCGACCCGTCGAGCCGCATCTTGAAGCGGACCTGCGGGTTGCGCTTCTCCAGCGCCTCCAGCTTGGCCTTCGCCTCGCGGAACACGGTGACGTCCGAATAGCCCTTGGCGCGCGTGAAGTCGAACGACAGCGCCTGCCGCCCGTCGACCGACGCGGCCGAACGCTGCTCGGCATACAGATCGCGCACCGTCGCGACATCGGACAGCCGGACGGTACGGCCATTGCCGACGTTGATCTGCAACTGCCCCAGCTCATAGGCGGTATGGGCATTGCCGAGCACGCGCACCGATTGCTCGGCACCCGCGATCTCGGCGCGCCCGCCCGGCGCGTTGAGGTTCACCTGCCGCAATTGCGCGTTGATCTGGCTGGCGGTCAGCCCCTGTGCCGCGAGCCGTGCGGGGTCGAGGATCACGCGGATCTCGCGGCTGACCCCGCCGTTGCGCGTCACCCCGCCCATGCCGGGCACCGACATCAGCTCCTTGGTGACGGTATTGTCGATGTACCAGCTGAGCTGTTCCAACGTCATGTCGGTGCCGACCGCGGTATAGCTGCCGAGATCGTTGTCGTTGATCTTCACCCGCGCGACCTGCGGCTCGAGAATCCCCTCGGGCAGGTTGCCGCGGATCTGCGTGATCGCGTCGCGCGCCTCGTTCACCGCGCGGTCGATCGGGGTGCCGATGTCGAGCTGGACGATCGTCGTCGACACGCCTTCGGACACGAACGACTGGATCTCGTCAATCCCCTCCAGCGAGCGCACCGCCGCCTCGACGCGCTGCGTGACCTGCGTCTCCAGCTCGCTGGGCGCCGCGCCGGGCTGGGTGATGTCGATCGAGACGATCGGGAAGTCGATGTCGGGCTGTTCGTTGATGTCCATCCGCACGAAGCTGACGATCCCGGCGACCGTCAGCATCAGGAACAGGACGATCGACGGCACCGGGTTGCGGATCGACCAGGCGGAGATGTTGCGAAAGCCCATGACGTGCGTCCTCTTACCGCGTCGCGGTCGGCTTGGCGCGTTGCGGACGCACCGTCTGGCCGGGGTTCAGGAACGCGCCGGCCGATTGCACGACCCGCTCGTCGCCGTTGAGGCCGCTGGCGATCGCGACGCGATCGTCGGCGACGGTGCCCAGCGTCACCGCGCGGCGCTCGACCTTGTTCTGCGCGTCGACGATATAGACGTAATTGCCCTTCTCGTCGCTCAGCAAGGCGGATTGCGGCAGTTCCGGCTGGCGTGCGCCGCCCGCGGTGATCGTCGCGCTCGCGAAGCCGCCCGGGCGCAGCGCCGGGTCATAGGACAGCTTGATGCGCGCGATCCCCTGCCGCGTCTGCGGGTCGATCACCGGCGCGACCTGCCAGACGCTGCCGGGGAAGGCGCGCGTGTCGCCGACCGGCACCACCTTCGCGGGCGAGCCGACGCGCACCACCTGCAGATCGCCCTCGGCGAGCTGCGCGCGCATCTCCATCTCGCCGCCCTTGGCCATGCGGAACAGCATCCCCGACCCTGAGCTGACGATCTGCCCCGGCTCGACGCCGCGCGTCAGGATCAGCCCGGCGGCCGGCGCGCGGATGTCGAGCCGTGCGTTGCGCGCACGCTGCTCGGACAGCGTCGCCTGCGCCACCTGCAACCGCGCGCGTGCCGCGTCGCGGGTCGCGATGCGGCGCTGGACGTCGGCCTTGGAGATGAAGCCGCGATCGACGAGGCTCTGCGCGCGCTCCAGCTCGGCCTGCGCCAGCGTCAGGTCGGACTTGGCGACGTTGATCTGCGCCGCCAGCGACTGCGCGGTCTGCGCCTGCACCGAGCGGTCGATCGTCGCCAGCACCTGCCCGGCGCGAACCCACTGGCCGGGCTCGACCAGCACGCGGCTGACCATCCCGCCCTCGCCCGCGACCCCGACCGGCATCTCGCGGGTCGCCGCCAGCGTGCCGGTGGCGCTGATGATCCGCGCGACCGATTCCGCGCCGGGCACGATCACGGTCACCGCCGGCGCCTGGCTGGCGGCGGTAGCGGGCGGCGTCTCCTCACCCTTGGGACGGAGCACGTACCAGGCGACGGCAGCGGCGATCAGCGCCACCAGCCCGCCGATCAGCAGCCAGCGTCGCCGCGCGCGTGGCGAGCGGTCCTCCAGCACCAGCTGTTCGCCCTGCATCTCCCCGCCCTGGTACGTCATGATTCCCCTTTCGCGCGACGGCGTGTATTACACGCCTACGTCACCGTGACAAGCGGCGCGCGGCGGGCGGCTCTTATCCTGATTACAACGACCTGTCCCGTTCATCTTGCATTCCGACGCTTCAGGGCAGAGGCGCTTTCACCTTGATCAAGGGAGTTTTTCTGCATGAACCGAATGTTGCCCCTGCTGGCGATCGCGGCCGCCGGTGTTGTGGCGATGCCGGCGGCGGCGCAGGTCGCGCTGCCGATGGCGACGGTCGTTCCTGACGGCACGTTGCTCGACCTCACCGCCGCCGGCCGCGTGTCGCGCACGCCGGACCTCGCGACGATCACCGCGGGAGTCGTGACGCAGGCGCCAGTCGCCGCTGCCGCACTGTCGGAGAATGCGCAGCGGATGGATGCGGTGGTCAAGGCGTTGAAGGCCGCCGGACTGGCCGCGCGCGACCTGTCGACCAGCAACGTCGCGCTCTCGCCGCAATATCGCTATCAGGACGGCAAGCCGCCGGTCGTCACCGGCTATCAGGCGAGCAATTCGGTCGCGATCCGCTTCCGCGACATCGCCCGCGCCGGCGCGGTGCTCGACGCGCTGGTGCGCGCGGGCGCCAACCAGATCGACGGGCCCAACCTGTCGCTGTCCGATCCGGACGCCGCGCTGGACGAGGCGCGGACGCAGGCGATCGCCAAGGCGCGCGCTCGCGCCGAACTCTATGCCAAGGCAGCGGGCCTGTCGGTGGCGCGCATCGTCGCGATCGACGAGGCCGGGGAGAATGGCGGCGACCGGCCGCGTCCGATGCCGATGATGGCACGCGCTGCCGTCCAATCGGACGCCGCAACGGTGGTGTTGCCCGGCGAAACCGACGTGACTGCCAGCGTCAACGTCCGCTTCCTGCTGAAGTAAGCGCACGACGTCATCCCGGACCTGATCCGGGATGACGCTTCCTTCTGCCCGCGAGAGGAAGCGGGGCGCCCAATCCGGCCCGGGGCGACGAAGGCGAACGCGCACGCGCACGCTCGATCGAAAATCCACAAACAAAAGCGGCCGCCCGGTTTCCTGGGCGGCCGCCTTGTCGTCAGACGTCGGTCGTCGGTGCGATTAACGCACGCGACCGCGACGGGCCAGATTGACGATCGCCAGCAGAACGACCGCACCCAGCAGCGAAACGAGGAACGAGTAGATGGTCAGCGGAGCATTGTTGATCGACCCGCCCGAGAAGATCAGGCCACCGAGGAACGCGCCGACGACGCCGACCACGATGTTGAGGAAGATACCCTGCTGCGCGTCGGTGCGCATGATCATGCTGGCGAGCCAGCCGATGACACCGCCGATGATAAGCCACAGAATGATACCCATGATAATACTCCCCTCAGATGCGCCCGGAGTGGCTGCTCTGGCGGGAATTACTCACGAGCCCGGCACATTGTTCCGGTCGCGTAATCCAAAATGCGGCAAGGTTTTAGCGCACGGTCCCGCGAAGCTGTATCGACACGGGACGCCGGCCGGCGATGGTCAGAACTTCTGCTGGCGCTCGTAGAGTGTCTTGTAATGCTGGATGCGGGTGACGCGCAGTCCCGGCATCCCCGAACGGTCGATCGCGCGCTGCCACCCGGCGAATTCCTCCACCGTCAGCCCATAGCGCGAGCAGACGTCGTCGACGCTCAGCAACCCGCCGTTAACCGCGGCGACCACCTCGGCCTTGCGGCGAACCACCCAGCGCGTGGTGTCCGAGGGCGGCAGCGAGTCAAGCGTCAGCGGTTCTCCAAGCGGACCGATGACCTTGGCAGGGCGACAATTTTCTTGTTGTTCGATCATTCCAAACCTCGGTTCGGGGCCGCGACCCCATTCCATGTCGTGACTGTCACGTAACGGCGATGGATTGAACGGCTCCTAAAGCGGTTCGGTAAACGACCGGTTCACGGCTGTTTCCAGTTGCTCAGCGCCGCGGCGGCCTCGGCGTTGAACGCACCGCCGGGCGCGCGCGCGGGCTCGCCGAGCGCGCGGGCCACCTGTGCGGTGCGCGACGCGAACTGACGCGCGCGCAGGCTGCACAGCAATGGTGTTTCAGGAGGAGGCGTTTCGGCTGTCATATCCCTAATGTAGAGGAAACGGTCTGAAGGCCGGGTAAAACCCCCGGCAACGCTTCCTTCATTTCGGTTTACGCCGCCCGGGTCACGGCTGTATGACACACGGATCATGGACAGCGGTGAATTCCAGCTCGCGCCCGGTGCGCGGCGCATCGTCGTGGCGATGTCGGGCGGGGTCGACAGCTCGGTCGTCGCCGCGCTCGCCGCGCGCCAGCCCGGCGCCGAGGTGATCGGCGTCACGCTCCAGCTCTACGATCACGGCGAGGCGACCAAGCGCGCCGGGGCGTGCTGCGCCGGCCGCGACATCCGCGACGCGCGCGCGGTCTGCGACAAGCTCGGCATCGCGCATTACGTGTTCGATCACGAAAGCAGCTTCCGCGCGAACGTCGTCGACGCCTTCGCCGACGAATATCTCGCCGGGCGCACCCCGATCCCCTGCGTCCAGTGCAACATGGGGCCGAAGTTCACCGACCTGCTGGCGCTGGCGCGCGATCTCGGCGCGGACTGCCTCGCCACCGGCCATTACGTCCGCCGCGTCGAAGGTCCGGCAGGCGCGGAGCTGCACCGCGCCGCCGATCCGGCGCGCGACCAGAGCTATTTCCTGTTCGCCACCACGCAGGAACAGCTCGACTTCCTGCGCTTTCCGCTCGGCGCGCTCCCCAAGCCGCGCGTCCGCGAACTCGCCGCCGAACTCGCGTTGCTGGTCGCCGACAAGCCCGACAGCCAGGACATCTGCTTCGTCCCCGACGGCGATTACGCCTCGCTGGTCAAGAAGCTGCGCCCCGAGGCGGCGACCGGCGGCGACATCGTCGACCTCGCCGGCCGCAAGCTCGGCGAGCATCGCGGGCTGGTCCATTATACGGTCGGGCAGCGGCGCGGGCTGGAGATCGGCGGCACGCCCGAGCCGCTCTACGTCGTCCGGCTGGAGGCGGAGGCGCGCCGCGTCGTGGTCGGCCCCCGCGCGGCGCTGGCGGTCGCGGCAGCGCGACTCGAGCGGCTCAACGTGCTCGGCCCGCTCGATGGCCCGCTGACCGCGAAGGTGCGCTCGATGGCGAAACCGGTGCCGGCGCGCATGACGGGCGACCGGCTGGTGTTCGACGCGCCCGAATATGGCGTCGCGCCAGGACAGGCCGCGGTGCTCTACGCCGGCGATCGCGTGCTGGGCGGCGGCTGGATCGCCGCGACCGAGCCGGCGCTGGCGCCCGGCGTGGAGGCACTCCCCGCGATGTCCGCGTCCCACTGACCGCTCATCAGATGATGATGACGTAAGATCGAATGAACCGGCCGTCATTGCGAGCGCAGCGAAGCAATCCAGGGTTGTCGCCCGGACGCTCTGGATTGCTTCGCTACGCTCGCAACGACGGATCAAGTCAACGTCATCACGCTCCGAAAGCTCTACTCGTCCCCCGGATCATGTCCGGAATGACGAAGACAGACAAAAGGTCCGGCGCCGCTGGGGGGCACCGGACCAGTTTCGTCTAGGGAGCAACTCCAGACGGTAAAGGTGGCGGGCGACGCGGACGGGCCGCCCGCGAATTCGTCAGAGCGCGTTGGTGGTCGTGGCGCCCGCGACGTTGCCGTCGGTGGCGTTCAGCGGCAGCGCGCCCACGTCCGACAGATTTTCGTCGGCCGGCAGCGTCTCGTTCAGCGCCACGTCGTTGCCGATCTCGGCATTGAGCGCCGTGTCATTGGCGGTGTCGGTCTTCGATCCGCACGCCGCCAGCGAGAGCGCCAGCGCCACCGCGGACATGCCCGCAACGATCTTCTTCATCAACGCACATCCCCTTCATGCTCGGCGGCAGAGCGCCACCGTCTCTGCCAAACTACACCGTTTCAGTAGGAGATCAACCCTGATCCGTCACCGCTGCCATCCCGGCCGCAACGCAATGCGCAGAACGCGGTCGTTGTTGGTGACGTACAGCGCCGCGCCGCCCTCCCCGAACGCGGCATTCGCGGCGGGGGTCGACGTCTCGATCAGCCCGATCGGCTCGCCCTCGGGCGTGAGGAACATGATCCCGCCGGGCATCGAGCAGACCAAGGTCCCGTCCCGCGCCACCTTCATCCCGTCGGGCAGACCGGGCTTGCCCTGCTCGTGCCACGCCTTGGCAGACACCAGCACCCGCGATGCGCGCGGCATCCCGTCGCGACCGAGATCATAGGCGATCACGCGCGGGTCGGCGGCATCGGACACCGCCACGTACAGGCGCCGCTCGTCGGGCGACAGGGCGATGCCGTTGGGGCGGGTCAGCGACCCGTCGACCAGCACCGCCTCGCCGCCCGCGCGCCAGCGGTAGACGCCATTGACGCCCAGCTCCTTGGCCGGCGACCGGTCGTCGCCCGCCAGCCCGTACGGCGGGTCGGTGAACCAGATCGCGCCATCGCGCGCGACGTGCACGTCGTTGGGGCTGTTGAACCGCTTCCCCTCATAGCGCCCCACCAGCATGGTGCGCCGGCGCGTCTTCAGATCGACCCGGTCGATCGAGCGCCCGCCGCTGTTTGCGATCAGCAGCCCGCCGCCACGATCGAGCGCCATGCCGTTCGCCCCCGGCTCGCGCAGGACCGTGCGGTCGGGATCGGGCGCGCCCGACGGCGACAGGAAGGTCGTCACCCCGCCGCCGCGCGACCACCGCCGGACGATATTGGCGGGCGGATCGGAGAACAGCAGATAGCCGCCGTCCTGCGGCACCCACAACGGTCCCTCCGCCCACTGGATGCCGGTGGCGATCACCTCGACCTGCGTGCCGGGCGCGACGATCCGGTCGAACGCGGGCGTGAGCCGTCGCAGTTCGACCGGCGGCGACGCGTCCGCGAACCCGGTCAGCGCCGCGCCCGTCAGCCCGGCCAGCACCGCGCGCCGCCCCGGCCGAAGCGTCTCGGTGGCCATCATCCTGCATCCCCTCGCTATTTCAGCACAGCCGCACGCTGGCACGGATCGCGGCGCGCGCCAAACGGGTTCAGCCGCCATGGCGCACAAGAAACCGCATCTGCCCGAGAAGATCTGCGCGAGCTGCCACCGCCCGTTCGCGTGGCGCAAGAAGTGGGCGCGCGACTGGGATGCGGTCAAATATTGTTCGGATCGCTGCCGCGGCGTCGGTGAGCGTGCCGGGCCCGCTTCTTAGCCGTCATCGCGCCCCGCGCCGGTCGATCGACGGCAGCGCGGCGAGGAAGTTGGCGATCTCGCGCCGCCGGGCGTCGGTATCCGCCAGTTCGCCATCCACCCCCAGCCGCCAGCGCAACGAGCGGCGCTCCGGCGCATCGTGGAGCGCCGCCATCACCGCGGCGCGTTCCTCGACCTCGGCGGGCGTCTCGGCCAGCCCCGCCTCGACCAGCCCGTCGACCTGCCGCCGCAGCGCGATCGCGATCTCGCCCAGCGACAGTTCGGGATGATATTGCACGCCCCAGAACACCCCCTTGTCGTGGCGGATCTCGGCGGCCTGCACATGCGTCACCGCATTGCCCGCCAGCCGCGTCGCGCCCGGCGGCAGCGTCTCGACCTCGTCGCCGTGCACCGCGGGCGCATCCCAGGTCGGCGCGCGCCCGGCGAGCAGGGGATGGTCGCGCCCCTCCGCCGTGGCGACGATCCGCCGCGAGATGCCCGCCTCCATCCGTTCGGGCATCTTGCGCACCGTTCCGCCCGCCGCGACCACCGCCACCTGCAGCCCGGCGCACGATCCGAATGACGGCGTGCCCGCTGCGAACACCGCGCGCATGAACGCCAGCTGCCGCCGCACCTCGGGCGTGTCGTCATAGACATGCAGCGGCGAGCCGGTCAGGAACACCGCGTCGAACGCCGCCAGTTCCCCGGCGGTGAAAACCGGCGAACCGTCATCGGCGGGCTGGCAGATCTCGATCGTCGCGCCGGGCATCATCTGCCCCAGCGTGTCGGCATAGCTCTCGCCCGAGCTTTGCCCGGTATGCGCGCGCCGCGCCGCGCGCTCGTCGGGGGTTTCGCTCTGCGCGATCAGAAATCGGGGCACGCCGGTTCACCTCGGGTCACGTAACGGAAGTGCGCCAACGCATCGCAGCGCCGCCAAGCCCCTGCATCGCCTACAAACTTTCGTCGCGACGTGGTTTGTCATCAAGCCTCCACAAACCGCGCCCATCCGCGCGGCCATTCTGATCCGCGCAGACAAAGAGGTTCGCCCGTGCTCGTCTCCCGCCGCTCCCTGCTCGCCGGCGCCGGTGCGCTGACCGCCGCGCCGCTGCTCGCCGCCGGTGCCGCTCCCGCGCGCGGCTTCACCCATTCGGTCGCCAGCGGCGAGCCGGGTCCGGATTCGGTCCTGCTCTGGACGCGCTGCGTGATGGCCGGCGCGGGCGAGGTCACCGCCGAGATCGCCGAACAGCCCGACATGCGCGGCGCACGCCCGGTCGGCGCGCAGATCACCGGCGCGTGGCGCGACTGGACCGTCAAGCTCACCGCCGACGGGCTCGCGCCCGATCGCTGGTACTGGTTCCGCTTCATCGCGCCGGACGGCGCCCGCTCGGCGATCGGGCGCACCCGCACCCTCCCCGCCGACGGCGTCCGTCCCTGGCGCGCGGCGATCTTCTCCTGCTCAAACATCGGCTTCGGCTTCTTCAACGCTTATGCCCATGCCGCCGCGCGCGATGATCTCGACTGCGCGATCCATCTCGGCGACTATTTCTACGAATATGCGCCCGATCATTATCCGGCGACCAGCCAGCTGATCGCCGGCCGCGAGCCGCAGCCGCTTGGCGAGACGATCCACCTCGCCGATTACCGGCAGCGCTTCGCCAGCTACCGCACCGATCCCGATCTTCAGGCGCTCCACGCGCGGCTGCCGATGATCGCGCAATGGGACGATCACGAAAGCGCCAACGACAGCTGGGAGGGCGGCGCGCAGAACCACGACCCCGCCAGCGAGGGGGACTGGAGCCAGCGTCGCGCCGCCTCGATCCAGGCGTATCGCGAATGGATGCCGGTCTCCGACAAGCCGTGGAAAAGCTACGACATCGGCGCGCTGGCCACGCTCTTCCGCACCGAGACGCGGCTGCTCGGCCGCACGCAGCAGCCCGATCTCGATCCGCTGTTCAAGAGCGCCGATCCCGCCGCCGCGCTGCGCGCCTTCCGCGACGGCGCGTGGCAGGATCCCGGCGCGACGATGATGGGATGGCAGCAGGAGAGCTGGCTCGACCATGCGCTCGCCGCCTCGGTGCGCAGCGGGCGGCGCTGGCAGGTGATCGGTTTCGGAACGATCATGGGACAGACGATGATGCCGGCCGACGCCGGGACGTGGGTCAAGGGCAGGCAGAACAGCTATGTCAGCGACGGCATCGCCGCGGCGCGGGCCGGGCTGCCGTTCAACTTCGACAATTGGGGTGGCTATCCGGCGGCGCGCGCGCGCTTCCTGCGGCAGGTGCAGCAGCTTGGCGGCAGCACGGTGCTGATCTCGGGCGACAGCCACAATGCCTGGGCCTATGACCTCGCGCACGACGGCCATGCCGCCGCGGTCGAATTCGCCGGACACAGCGTCACCTCGCCGGGGTTCGAGAGCGGCACTGCCTATGATCCGCGCCGCATCGCCGCCGATCTCGTCCGCGCCAACCCGGAGCTGAAATGGTGCGACACGTCGCGCCGCGGCTATATGGCGCTGACGATCGAGGCCGGGCGCGTCCGCAACGACTGGATCATGCTCGACACGATTGCGACGCGCACCCCGGCCGCGACGATCGGGCACAGCGCGACGGTGACGCACGGACGCAATCGCATGGCGTGAGCCCCCAGCGGTTCCCGCGCGCGCCGTCACGAAAGCGAAATCGTTTAGTCACGCGCTCGCAAAGACTTGCGCGCAGGGAACGGCCAACGCCGCACCGCCAAGGTGCTGGCGATCTGGGGAAAATATCTCATGCTTCGTTCGATGCTGCTCGCCGGCAGTGCGCTGTTCGCCGTGACCGCAACTTCGGCCCGTGCCGCGGAGACCCCGCCCGCCGCGCCGCCGACCGCTCCCGCCGATGACGGCCAGACCGCCCCCGCCGAGCCGGCGGGCGAGGACATCATCGTCACCGGCGCCGCGACGCGTGCGGTGACGCAGATCACCAATGCCGACATCCAGAAGGTGCTGCCCGGCATCAGCCCGCTCAAGGCGCTCCAGACGCTACCCGGCGTCACCTATCTGACCGCCGATCCGTGGGGCAACAACGAGCAGAACATCTCGCTGTTCGTCCACGGCTTCAACGCGCAGCAGCTCGGCTATACGCTCGACGGCGTCCCGCTCGGCGATCAGCAATACGGCAATTACAACGGCCTCAGCCCGCAGCGGGCCACGATTTCGGAGAATGTCGGCCGCGTCGTGCTCGCCTCGGGCGCGGGCGATCTCGGCACCGCCTCGACCAGCAACCTCGGCGGGACGATCGACACCTTCACCAGCGATCCGAAGCCGGAGTTCGGCATCTCCGCGGCGCAGACCGTCGGCAGCTACGAAGCGACGCGTAGCTACGTCCGTGTCGACAGCGGCGACATCGGCCAGAACACGCGCTTCTACATCTCCGGCGTGCGCCAGCGCGCACGCGCATGGGATTTCGAGGGCTATCAGAAGGGCTGGCAGGCGAATGCCAAGCTGGTCCACGACGACGCGACCGGCAAGCTGACCGCGTACTTCGCTTATTCCGATAAGGCCGAGCCCAACGAGGACGCGACCGTCGTCTCCGCGACCCAGACGTACCAGCCGTACATCCGCCCGTTCCTCTACCCGAACTTCGCGGGCATGCAGGCATATCTCGCCAACCAGCTACCGTACAACAGCGCCGCCAGCTATGCGGCGTCGGGCGCGAACTACAGCAATTACTACAGCGCGGCGCTGCGCACCGACTATCTCGGCTATGTCAAATACGACTGGAACGTCACCGATCGCGTGACCTTCTCCAACCAGGCGTATTTCCACCACAATGACGGCGTCGGGATCGTCGCCGGCCCGATCACCGTCGCCGGGCTGCCGCAGCTCTTCTCCTTCTATTACCCCGGCGTCGCGGGCAGCAGCCCGACCTCGACCGCCAATCTCGCGCGGCTGTCGACGATCTTCGGCGGCTCCGGCCTTGCGACCCGCACCACCGAATATCGCATCGACCGCGTCGGCGGCATCTCGACGCTGCGCGCCGAACTCGGCAACCACACGATCGAGCTGGGCGGCTGGTACGAGCATCAAAGCTCGTCCGCCTATCGCCGCTGGTACGCGCTCGACGTCAACGACCCGTCCTCGCCCTATGAGCGCCCGCTCGACCTCGCGAACCCCCTCATCACGCAATATGGCAGCGAGATCCGCGTCACCGAAATCCAGGCGCACCTCCAGGACGCGTGGAAGATCGTCCCCACGCTGACGCTACAGGCCGGGTTCAAGAGCACCTTCCAGCATGCACGCCAGCGCGTGCCGGTGCAGCCGATCCCGGGCTCGTTCACCGGCTCGCGCGAATTGCCAGTCGGGCGGATCAACACCGACGAATGGTTCCTGCCGCAGGTTGGCGTGCTGTGGGATGCGACCGACCACGAACAGGTCTTCGTCAACGCGCAGAAGAACATCCGCCAGTTCCAGACCAGCGCCGCCGCCGGCCTCTCGCCGTTCGCGCTCGGCACCCAGTCGCTGTTCGACTTCTTCAAGGACAATACCAAGCCGGAAACCAGCTGGACCTATGAAGCCGGCATCCGCACGCGCCGTCCGCTCGATCTCGGGCCGCTGAGCGGATTCGAGGGCCAGATCAGCTATTATCACGTCGACTTCTCGAACCGGCTGCTCGCGATCAGCCCGACCACCACGATCACCGCGATCATCAGCGGCGCGCCGATCATCGCCAACGTCGGCAGCGTGAAAACCGACGGTGTCGACGCGGCGGCGACGCTGCGCTTCGGCGACCGTTTCTCGCTCTACAATGCGCTGTCGTACAACAACTCGCGCTACGCCGATAATTACACGGTCGGCGCCGCGCAGACCGTGGTGCCGACCGCCGGCAAGAAGGTCCCCGGCTCGCCCGACTGGCTCAACAAGACCGTGGCCACGCTCAATGGCGACGGGGTGGAGCTGCAACTGATCGGCGACTATATCGGTCGTCGCTATGCCACGTTCACGAACGATCTGAAAGTGCCGGGCTATTTCACCCTGTCGGGTCGCATCGGCTTCGACATGCCGCTGTCGGGCGAAGGCTTGGCGAAGAAGCTGAACGTCAGCCTCAACGTCACCAACATCACCGACAAGAAAGCCTATTCGACGATCAGCGTCGGCGCGGCATCGGGGACGTACAATTTCTTCCCGCTCGCGCCGCGTCAGGCGTTCGTCACGCTCAGCGCAGGCTTCTGAGCGTGATGACCCGCCGCGCCGCCATCGGCTCCGCGATCGCGCTGGGGGTGGCCTCCACCGCCGGCGCGGCGTCGCCCGCCAAGAAGCCGCTGGTGTTCGCGCACCGCGGCGCGTCGGCATTGCGCCCCGAACACACGCTCGGCGCCTATGCCAAGGCGATCGCGGACGGCGCGGATTTCATCGAGCCCGATCTGGTCCCGACGAAGGACGGCGTGCTGGTCGCGCGGCACGAGAACAACATCGCCGAGACGACCGATGTCGCCGACCACCCGGAGTTCGCGTCGCGCCGCACGACCAGGACGATCGACGGCGAGACGCAGACCGGCTGGTTCACCGAGGATTTCACGCTCGCCGAGCTGAAGACGCTGCGCGCGAAGGAACGGCTCGGCACGGTCCGGCCCGAAAGCCGCAGCTATGACGGCCAGTTCCAGATCGTCACGCTCGACGAGGTCATCGACTTCGCCGCGGCCGAGGCGGCGGCGCGCGCGCGGACGATCGGGCTGGTGCCCGAGCTGAAGCACTCGACCTACTTCACCGGGATCGGCCTGCCGGTCGAGGACCGTTTTCTCGCGGTGCTCGCCGCACACGCCTATACCCGCCGCGCACCGGTGCAATTGCAGTCGTTCGAGGTCGCCAACCTGCGCTACGTCCGAGGCAAGCTGCCGAAGGGCGGCAACCTCCGGCTCGTTCAGCTGATCGGCGATCCGGCGCAGAAGCCCGCCGACGTCGCCAAGGCCGGTGGCGCGCTCGATTACCGCGCGATGGTGTCGCCCGCCGGGCTGCGCGAGATCGCGCGTTATGCCGACATCGTCGCGCCGAACACGCGGATGCTGATCCCGCTCGCCGCCGACGGCCGGCTCGGCGCGCCGACGACGCTGGTCGCCGACGCGCACGCCGTCGGGCTGGAGGTCTGCCCGTGGACCTTCCGTCCCGAAAACCGCTTCCTCGCCGCCGACTTCCGCAGCAACGCCGGGCCGGACGCCCGCCACGACGCCGGCTCGGTGGCCGAGATGCGCCGTTACATCACGCTCGGCATCGACTCGTTCTTCACCGACGATCCGGCGCTCGGGCGACTGGCGGTGGACGACGCCGAATAAAGCGGTTGCGCTTACGCCGTCCGGCTCGTATATTCGGATGCGGCTGGTGTAGCCTTTCGCTTCATCGGCTTTCCCGACGGCTCCGCAGCGATGCGGGGCCGTTGTGCTTTTCGCCGGTTTCGGCGTTGTCGTTCCCCAAGGAGAATTTCGCAGCATGGCAGGTTACAAGGCCCCTGACTTCAACCAACGCGCCGCCGCCGCCCGCGACGCCAAGGCACGCGCGCTCGAGGCGTTGAAGAACAAGGCCGCCCCCGATCCTGCAGAGGTCGCCGCCCGCCTCGCCGCGCGCGAGGCCAAGGAAGCCGCGGAGGCCGAGAAGCGCGAGCAGCGCAAGGCGGCGATCGCCGCCGAAAAGGCCGCCAAGGAAGAGGCGCGCGCACAGGCTGCTGCCGAGGAAGCCGCCGCTGCCGAGGCGGCCGCTGCCGCCAAGCGCCCACCGGTCATGCCGACCGCAGCCGAGATGAAGGCGGCGCGCGACGCCCGCTACGCCGCGCGTAAGGCCCGCCAGAAGAAGTGATCCGCCCCGAATTGCTCGGGGTTGCGGAGGTGCCGGAGGGGCCGCCCTTGCGGCTGTTCCGTCGCGGTGCCGACTTCATGATCGTGCTCGAGCGCAACGAGCTGATGAGCACGCGGATGAGCGGCTCGGAAGTCGCGCTCGGCACGATGACCTGCGACCGGTTGGCCGATCGTCCCGCGCCGCACCTGCTGATCGGCGGCTATGGCATGGGCTTCACGCTCCGCGCGGTGCTCGGCCGGCTGGGTGCGGCGGCGCAGGTCACCGTCGCCGAACTGGTGCCCGGCATCATCGAATGGGCGCGCGGGCCGATGGCGGCGCTCACCGACGGCTGCCTCGACGATCCGCGCGTCACGCTTGAAATGGGCGATGTCGGCAAGGCGATCGCGGGAGGCAGCGGCCGCTATGACGCGATTCTGCTCGACGTCGACAACGGCCCCGACGGGCTGACCCGCCCCGCCAACGATGGCCTCTACGGCCCGCGCGGGCTGGCCGCGGCGCGTAGCGCCTTGCGGGCCGGCGGCGTGCTGGCGGTGTGGTCGGCCGCGCCCGACCCGCGCTTCGCGCGCCGCTTCGCCGACAGCGGCTTCGCGGTCGACGAGGTCAAGGTCCGCGCGCGCGAAAACGGCAAGGGTGCGACCCACGTCATCTGGTTCGGCACGCGGCGCTGACGCGCGTCGCTTGGGCTCATCCTCCTTCACGCACGACGTCAGCTTGTTCCGTCATTGCGAGCGGAGCGAAGCAATGACGATGAGGGCTAACAGGTGTACCCAACCAAATCCGTCACCCCGGCGAAGGCCGGGGCCCAGTTGGGAAGGCCTTTCTGCCGAAGCGCAACGGACATCACGTGGGTCTCGCAGCTGGGCCCCGGCCGTCGCCGGGGTGACGATAGTAAATGGTGGTGCGGGGTCGCTCGAGCCTTCGCAACCAACTTACGCTAACCGACTGTCACCCGCCCCGGCCTGATGGTAGATGCCGCGCATGGGTCACGGGCACCATCACCACCACGATCACGGTCACGATCATGAGCACGGTCACGATCACGGCCATTCTCATGCACATGCCACCCCGCCCGAGCGCTGGGATCATGTGTTCGCGATCGGGATCGCGCTCAACCTCGGCTATGTCGTTGCCGAGGGCGTCGCCGGGTTCCTGTACCAATCGGTCGCGCTGCTCGCCGATGCGGGGCACAATCTGTCCGACGTGCTCGGACTGGCGGTGGCATGGGGCGGTGCGGCGCTGGCGCGGACGGCCCCGTCGAAGCGCTTCACCTACGGGCTGAAGGGCTCGACGATCCTCGCCGCGCTGGCCAACGCGCTGCTGCTGCTGGTCGCGATCGGTGCGATCGCGCTGGAGGCGGTGCAGCGCTTCGGGTCGGCCCCCGCCGTGCCGGGGCTGACCGTCTCGGCCGTCGCCGCGCTCGGAATCGTCGTCAATGCGATCACCGCCTGGCTGTTCGCGCGCGGGCGCAAGGGCGACGTCAACGTGCGCGGCGCCTATCTCCACATGCTCGCCGACGCGCTGGTCTCGGCCGGCGTGGTCGCCGCGGGGGTGGCGATCTGGCTGACCGGGGCGGCGTGGATCGACCCGCTCGTCAGCCTCGTCATCGCGGTGGTGATCTTCTGGCAGACCTGGGGGCTGCTGCGCGAGACGGTCGAGATGTCGCTTGCGGCGGTGCCGCGCGGGATCGACTACGACCGCGTCAAGGACGCGCTCGCCGCACTGCCCGGCGTCGAGGCGATCCACGATCTCCACATCTGGCCGATGTCGACCACCGAACCGAGCCTGACCGCGCATCTGCACATCCCGGCCGGGCATCCGGGCGACGTGTTCCTCGAAGACGTGCAGGCGATGCTGCACGAACGCTTCGGGATCGGCCATACGACGGTACAGATCGAGACCGGCACCGCCTGCACGCTCGCCGATGAGCGCACCGTCTAGGCTATTTTCGCATCAGTTCGCGTCCCAGGAACGCATCCAGCAGCGCCGCGCGGCGCGCGTCCGCGGCGTGATCGGCCCCGACCGAATGCCCGCCCTCCAGATATTCGTGGAAGTAGACGGTGTTGCCGTACTGCTTGAGCAACGCCGCCAGCTTGCGCGCATGCCCCGGATGCACCCGGTCATCCTTGGTCGAAAGATAAAAGAACACAGGCGGATAGCGGACACCTGCCTTGACGTTCTGATAGGGTGAATAGCGTCGGATGAACGCCCAGTCGGCGGGCTTGTCGGGATCGCCATATTCGTCGATCCACGACGCCCCCGCGGACAGATGCGAGTAACGCTGCATATCCTCCAGCGGCGACCCCGCAATCACCGCGCCATAAAGGTCCGGCCGCTGCTGCATCGCCACCCCGACCAGCAGGCCGCCGTTGGAACGTCCTGAAATCCCGATCTTTCCTTTAGTCGACACGCCGGTGCGGACCAAATCGTCGCCGACCGCGTGAAGGTCGTCGAACACGTTCTGGCGCTTCTCGCGCAGCCCCGCCTGATGCCAGCGCGGGCCGTATTCGCCGCCACCGCGCAGGTTGGCGAGCACATAGGCGCCGCCCTGCTCGACCCAGAACAGCGCCAGCGGCCCGGCGCGATACGGCTGTTCGGTGAGATAGGTCGGGGTCTGCGCGCTGCGGAACCCGCCATAGGCGTGGATCAGCGCCGGCGCGGGAGCGGTCGCCCCCTTCTTCGTGACGAGGAAATAGGGCACACGCGTGCCGTCGCGCGACGTCGCAAAGCGTTGCACCACCTGATATTTCGTAGCGTCGAAGCGTGCCGGAAGCGCCTGCACCGCGCGCGGCGCCGCGCCGACGCGCACCGCATAGAGCGTCGGCGGCGTGAGCATCCCCTCCACCGTGACGAACGCCGCGTCGCTCTTGCCGGTGGTCGCGCCGAGATGCAGCGTGCTGTTGCCGGGCAGCGCAACCGGGGTCGGCGTCCAGCGCCCGTCCGTCTGGCGGCGCAGCGCGAGCAAACGGCCGGACACGTCGTCGAGCAACTTGACCCATAAGACGTTGTCGCTGGCCGAGACTTCCTCGATCGCCTGCGTCGCGCCCGGCGCCATCACCAGCTCGCCTTTTGGGTGACGGCCGGCGACGATATCGGTGAGCGACCAGGCGACGAGTGCGCCGGCCGGGAAATTGTCAGCTGGTTTGTTGAGCCTGGCGATCACGCGTCCGCCGATCACGTCGGTGACATCCGCGCCCTTCGGGAGCCCGAGCGGGACGAACCGACCATCGGCGGCCTGCACCAGCAGCTCACGCTCGAAGAAGGTGTGGCCGACGCTGACCATCGGCCAGCGGCGGGTGGCGTCGACGAACGCCGCCGCGCCGACCTGCACCGCGCTGGCGGGTGACTCGTGGACGGTGGTCGCTGCCGCTAACGGCGTGCCGCGCTTCCACAATTTCGCGATGCGCGGATAGCCGGAGGTGGTCAGCGCACCTGCGCCCCAATCGGTCGCGACCAGCAGGGTGTCGCGGTTCACCCAGGCCACGTCACTCTTCGCCTCGGGCAGGACGAAGCCGTCGTCGACGAAGCGGCCGGTGGTCAGGTCGAACTCGCGGACCACCTGCGCGTCGGTGCCGCCGGGGCTGAGCCGGACGAGGCAGCGGGCGTAATCGGGTTCCAGGCAGCTCGCGCCGTGCCAGACCCAGCTCTTGCCCTCCGCCTTGCCGAGCGCGTCGACGTCGATCAGCGTCCGCCATTGCGGGCGACCGGCCTGATAGTCGGCGAGCATCGCGACGCGCCACAAGCCGCGTGGATTTTTCGCGTCGCGCCAGAGGTTTGTCACCCGGTCGCCGAGCACTGCATCGGCGTCGGCGATCTGTGCCTCGTCGTCGAGGATCGCCTTGGCGCGGGCGCGATCCTGTTCGTAACGCGGGCTTTTGGTGAGCTGCGCTTCGGTTTCGGCGTTCCACGCCTTGACCTGCTGGAGCGCGCGGGTGCCCTCGATGTCCTCCAGCCAGCGGTACGGGTCGGCGGCGGGGGCAGCAGCGAGGACGACCGGGGCGAGCGCGAGCGGGATCAGACGTTTCATCGGTGACCAACGTAGCGGGGCGCGTCGGGGATAGGAAGCGGGGCACGGATGTTGGCGATGGTGGCGCAGAACGGCGGCGCAGGCACGGGGGTGCAGTTCGAAACGCACTGATAAGGTGCGTCAATCTTGGCTGCCGGGGTTCGGAAAGCCTCGTCGATGTTTGCGACCAGGTGCGCGGTTCGTCGCGGTTGCGAGGGGAAGAAGCGGGATCCCGGGTCAAGCACGGGATGACGGAGTTTGGGGCGGGGGACCTTAGCCCTCACGCCGTCGCCCCTGCGGAGGCAGGGGCCGATGGCTGTGTCGTCCGGGTGGGCGGGTCGACACAATAGCGCCGGTTCTCGTGTCGGCGTCGCGCGGCACGAGACAGACATGGGCCCCTGCCTTCGCAGGGGCGACGCGCTGGTCAGTCGCCGGTCACCTTTGCGGGGCCGAGATCGCCCTGCCCCACCGTCGTGCTTGCCATTTCCAGCATCGCATCGAGGCTCTTCTTGGCGCGGACGCGCAGCCCCTCATCCATCTCGATCCGCGGGGTCAGGTCACGCAGCGCGACATAGAGCTTCTCGATCGTGTTGAGCGCCATATACGGGCAGATGTTGCAATTGCAGTTCCCGTCCGCGCCCGGCGCGCCGATGAACGTCTTGCCCGGCAATGCCTTTTCCATCTGGTGGATGATGTGCGGCTCGGTGGCGACGATCAGCGTGTCGCCCGGCATCGCCATCGCATATTCGAGGATGCCGCGCGTCGAGCCGACGTAATCGGCATGGTCGAGGATCACCGCCGGGCATTCCGGATGCGCGACGATCGGCGCATTGGGGTGCTGCGCGCGCAGCTTGAGCAACTCGGTTTCGCTGAACGCCTCGTGGACGATGCACACACCCGGCCACAGGATCAGGTCGCGCCCGGTCTTGCGCGCGAGATAGCCGCCGAGATTGCGGTCGGGGCCGAAGATGATCTTCTGCTCGGGCGGGATCTTGGCGAGGATCGTCTCGGCCGAGGACGAGGTGACGATCACGTCGCTGAGCGCCTTCACCGCCGCCGAGCAATTGATGTAGGTGAGCGCGATCGCACCGGGATGCTGCGCGCGGAACGCGGCGAACTGGTCGGGCGGGCAGCTGTCTTCCAGACTGCACCCGGCGTCCATGTCGGGGAGGATCACCGTCTTGTGCGGCGAGAGGATCTTGGCGGTCTCGGCCATGAAGCGCACGCCGCAGAAGGCGATGACGTCGGCGTCGGTCGCCTGCGCCTTGCGGCTGAGGTCGAGGCTGTCGCCGACGAAATCCGCGAGGTCCTGGATCTCGGGCTTTTGATAATAATGCGCGAGGATCACGGCGTTGCGCTCCTTGCGGAGGCGGTCGATCTCGGCGCGCAGGTCGAGGCCCGTCAGGTTCGTCGGCTGTTCCATGACGCAGCAGATGGCCTGTGCGGGAAGCGCAATCAAGCGGAACGATGGAGGGGAAAGGGGGGATGGACCGACAGGCTCAACACAAACAATTGCCGTCATCCCCGCGGAAGCGGGGATCCAGACGCGCAGGTCGTCGCAAGAGTCGAGACGTCAGAGGTTCTGGATTCCCGCCTTCGCGGGAATGACGGTGGGATGGCGGGAATGACGGGGGGATGGCGGGAACGACGGTAACGCGGGGACGCAAGCAGACGCTATCAGCGCGCGTTGCCGAGCACTTCCTCCAGCGAGCGCGTCAGGTCCCATTGGTCGCGATTGTCGGGGCGGGCCTCGCCGGCGAAGCGGACCTCGACGTTGACGGGCAGATTGGCCGCCTCCAGCGTGCCCTCGAACAGCCGTTCAAGCGCGGCGCGGGCGTTCTCGCGTGCCTTGGCGATGTTCTCGGGCTCGCGCGCCTTGGCGGCGACGACGTCGGTCGCTTTCGCCGACACCTTCTTCTGCAACTCGGCCATCGCGCCGCGCGGCGGCAGCACGCCGGTGGTGGTGTCGACCGTGACGCGGCTCTCGTCGATATTGGGTGCGCCGACCGTCACGTCGGGCACCTCGACCAGCAAGCGGCGGCGGCGTTCGTCGTAACGGAAGTCGCGCGGGCGCAGGCTGCCGAGCGGCACGAAATAATCGACGTCATATGGCGCCTTGATGACGCGGACATATTTCAGCCAGCCCCACATCCGCGTCGCCGAGGCGGTCGACTGTACGGTGCCGGAAAGATGGCTGACGCGCAGCTCGTTGCTGCCGTAGAGCCGGCCGGCGACAACGCGTGCGACCGCGACGCCGCTGTCATCGGTGGCGACCGTGTATTTTTCGGTGACATAGCGATAGCCGACAAAGGTCGCGACGAGGATCGCCGTGGCGATCGCCAGCGATACCAGCAGCTTGCCGAGCCCGGTCAGATGCTCCGCCATAGATCCCCCTCCTCCACCACCAGCCCGCGCCGCGCGAGATCGAGCAGATGCGCGAGCACCGAGCGCGACGCCGCGCCGAGCAGCCGCGCGTCGAGCCCGACGTACATGCGCGCGACCATCGCCGCGACCGGCTGCGGCGCCTCGCGGAGCAGCCGCAGGATCTGTCCCTCGCGCTGCTTGCGGTGCCCGAGCATTCCGCGCACCAGCCGCTGCGGGCGCTCGACCGCCTCGCCATGACCGGGATAATAGATGCGGTCGTCGCGCAGCAGCAGCTTGTCGAGGCTCGCCATGTAATCGCCCATGTCGCCGTCGGGCGGCGAGACGACGCTGGTCGCCCAGCCCATGACGTGATCGCCCGAGAAGAGCGCGTTCGTCTCCGGCAGCGCGAAGGCGAGATGGTTGGCGGTGTGGCCGGGTGTGGCGAGCGCCTGAAGTGTCCAGCCGTTGCCGCTGACCTGCTCGCCGTCGGTCAGCACGCGATCGGGGGCGTAATCCTTGTCGAAGGCGGCGTCGGCCTGCTCGCCCGCGTCGCGTACCACCAGCGGGGCGCAGCCGGTGATCGGCGCGCCGGTCTCGGCGGCGAGGCGGCGTGCGGCGGGGGAATGGTCGCGGTGGTGGTGGGTGATGAGAATCGCGCGGACCGGACGGTCGGCGATCGCGCGGACCAGCGCGGCGTGGTGCGCGTCGTCGGCGGGACCGGGATCGATGATCGCGAGGTCAGTGGTGCCGACGAGGTGTGTCTGCGTGCCGGTGTAGGTGTAGGCGCTGGCATTGGGGGCGAGGACGCGCGTCACCAAAGGTTCCAGCGTCATTGCCACGCCGGTAGGGAGGTCGTCTGCCATCTTTGCTTCACATGGCGGCGGGCGGCGACGGGTGCAAGGGTTTGGGCTTTACTCGCCTCTTCGCGCTCCCGCTCTTCTTCATCGTCATTGCGAGCGTAGCGAAGCAATCCAGGGTTGGATCAGGACGCCTTGGATTGCTTCGCTACGCTCGCAATGACGGATACAGGTGTCGTCCCGGACTACGACCGGAACGACGGACCTGCGTCAGTCCCGGTCGGCGACGCGGCGACGAAGGTTGGCGAGTTCGCCGTCGATCGCCGCCATCGCCTCTGCGCGCTGCGCGTCGGTCAGGTTGCGGTTGACGGTCAGCCCGGCGCGGGCGTGCTCCAGCCCGGTCAGCGCGGCGCGGAGCGCCTGGCGCTGCGTCTCCATCGCATCGCGGCGCAGTTGCGCGGTGTCGATCCGGGCCGCTTCCCGCGCCATTGCGGCGGCCTGACGCTGGAGCCGGGCCGAGTCGAGCGCGGCGTGACGCTGCATCTGCGCGGCCTGACGTTGCAGCCGGGCGGCGTTGCGCCCCAGCTCGGCGGCGTGCGCGTTCAGCTCGGTCATGTCGACGCCGGGCACCGGCGGCATCGGGGGCGTCGGGGGGACCGGCGGCACCGGAGCGACGTTCGGTGCCGGCGGCGCGGGGGGCGCCGGGGGTGGCGGCGCCGGGTGCGCGGCCAGGTAACGCTCTGCCGCTTCGCCGGTGTAGGTGGTGGTGCGGCCGTCGGTCGTGACGGTGACGGTGGTGTCGCGACCCTTGTGCTTCTGGACGACGATGTGACGGGTTCCCGGCACGGGGGTCGCATGTGGCAGCGCAGGCACGTCCGGCATTTCAGGCGTCTCCGGCATTTCCGGCATCTCGGGAATTTCCGGCATCTCGGGCATCTCGATCCCCGTCGCATCCTCCACCCCGGCACGGACGCGCTCGGCGGCCTGCGTGCCCGAGGCGGTGAAGGCAAGGCCACCGATCGCCAGTGCCATGATCGCCATAGCGCCAGTCGCGGTCTGCGTGCGCGTGGCTTTCTTCTTGCCGAGCATCTTCAGTCTCCCTTTCAGATCCTTGACGGTGTTGAGGTGGCAGGCGGGCGACACCGCGCGACCATGCGCGGCCTTGACGATCGCGCAGCCGTAAGCGTGGCGCGCGGCCCCGTCGGTGCGCGCCAGCACGCGCGCGTCGTTCGCCATTTCCTGATCGGCGCGGAATTTGCGGAAGGCGGTCCATGCCAGCGGGTTGAACCAGTGCAGCGCGAGCACCGCCAGCGCGACCCAATTGGCGACCAGATCGCCGCGCGCATGGTGACCCAATTCGTGTTCGAGCGCGAGCGCGCGTTCCTCGGGGTCGAAGCGGGCGGCGAAATCGCGCGGGAAGGCGACGACGCGGTCGAAGACGCCGAAGGCGAGCGGGCCGTCGGTGGCGGCGCTCTGCACGACGGTGATCGAGCCGACGCGGTTGACCGCGATCCCGAGCCGCAGCACGTTGTAGCGGAAGCGGAGATAGCCGACCGCCTGCCACGCGAGCAGCAGCGCCGCGCCGCCCAGCCACAGCCCCAAAGCGACCGGCGGCCAGCCGAGCGCACTGTGGGTCGTCTCGACCGGCAGCGTCGCGACCGGTTCGCCGAGCATGATGACGATCGGCTCGGGCGCCGGCAGCACCGGCAGCGCCTCGCCGCGCCAGCCCTCGGGCAGCGGCGGCATCACCAACCGCAGCGCGGGCAGCGCCCATAGCGCATAGGCGACGCGCGCGCCGAATGCGGTGCGGACCGGCCCGCGCAGGACCAGGACGGCCAGCATCAGCAGCGCCGACGCCAGCATCGCCTCGAGTGCCCAGCCGATCATTGCTTGAGCGCCTTGAGCAGGGCTTCGATCTCGCTGATGTCCTGATCGCTGAGCGCGTCGCGTTCGGCGAGATGCGCGACCAGCGGGGTCAGCCGGCCGCCGAACAGCCGATCGATCAGCCGGTCGGACTCACGCGCGACATAATCCTCGCGGCGCACCGCCGGGCTGTAAAGATAGCGGCGGCCGTCGACCTCGTGGCGGACGGCTTCCTTGCCGAGCAGCCGCCCGAGCAGCGTCTTGACGGTGGCGGCGCTCCAGCCGCGTTCCGGGTCCACCCGTTCGGCCACGTCCTGTGCGGTGAGCGGGCTTTCGTCCCACAGCACCTCCATGACCGCATGTTCGGCATCGCTGATCCGTTCGACCACGACTCGCTCCCTCGTCACGCCTATCGACTACAGCTGTAATCATATCGATTACGTCTGTAGTCAATAGCGGTTCACGGGCGGTGCCGGGTTATTCCTTACAGCGCGCGCTGCCTGATCGCGGTCAGCGTGGTCGCGGGGGTGATCTGCTCGATGTCGGTGCGGCAGTGGAGCAATCGCACGCCTGAGACGGCGCGGAGCCGGTCGAGCGCGGGGGCGAAGTCGGCGGTATGCTCGACCGTCTCGGCGGTCGCGCCGTATGCACGCGCGAGCGCGGCGAAATCGGGGTTGTGGAGGCGGGTCGCGGCGGGGCGATCGGGGTATTCGCGCTCCTGATGCATCCGGATCGTGCCATAGGTGCCGTTGTCGACGACGATCACGAGCAGGTCCGCGCCGTGCTGGACCGCGGTCGCCAGTTCCTGCCCGTTCATCAGGAAGTCGCCGTCACCCGCAACCGCGACGACGCTGCGCCCCGGCCGGCGCAGCGACGCGGCGACCGCCGCGGGCAGGCCATAACCCATCGCCCCCGCCGTCGGCGCGAGTTGCGTCCCCGGCCCGGCATAGCGCCAGTAGCGGTGCCACCAGCCCGAGAAATTGCCCGCGCCGTTGCAGATGATCGTGTCGGCGGGCAGCGCGTCGCGCATCGCCGCGACGCACGGGCCGAGATCGAGCGCGACGCCGTCGCGCGGCTGCGGCGCGGTCCAGGCCTCATACTCGCGGCGCGCCTCGGCGGCGTGCGGGTGCGCGCCGCCGTCGAGCGGGACCAGCGCCTCGGCGAACTCCGCCATGCCGGCGCAGATCGCGAGATCGGTGGCGTAGACGCGGTGCAGCTCCTGCGGGTCGGGGTGGACGTGGACCAGCCGCTGGCCGGGGTGATCGGGGGTGACGAGCGCATAGCCGTCGGTGGTCGCCTCGCCGAGCCGCGCGCCGACCACCAGCAGCAGGTCGGCGTCGCGGACCCGCGCGACCAGCGCCGGGTTCGGGCCATAGCCGAGGTTGCCGGCATAGGCCGGGCAGTCGTTGGCGATCGCGTCCTGCCGGCGGAAGGCGGCGGCGACCGGCACGCCCGCGCGCGTCGCCCAGTCGGCGAAGGCGGCCGCCGCGGCGGTGTCCCACCCCGCCCCGCCGACGATCGCGAGCGGGCGCTCGGCGGTGGCGAGCAGGTCGCGCAGCCGGTCGAGCGTGTCGGCGTCGACGTCCTGCGACACGCGATCGACGCGCGCGCGGTCGGTCGCCTCGACCGTGTCGAGCAGCATGTCCTCGGGCAACGCGAGCACCACCGGACCCGGCCGGCCGCTGACCGCGGTGGCGTAGGCGCGCGCGACATATTCGGGGATGCGCCGCGCATCGTCGATCCGCGCCGCCCATTTGCACATCGGCGCGAACATCGCCGCAAAGTCGATTTCCTGAAACGCCTCGCGGTCGCGGGTGCCGCGGTCGACGTCGCCGACGAACAGGATCATCGGCTGCGAGTCCTGATGCGCGACATGGACGCCGATCGCGGCGTTGGTCGCACCCGGCCCGCGCGTCACGAAAGCGACGCCGGGACGGTGGGTCAGCGTGCCGTCGGCGCAGGCCATGAACGCCGCCCCGCCCTCCTGCCGGCACGTCACCACGTCGATCGCGGGCGTGTCGTGGAGCGCGTCGAGCACCGCGAGGAAGCTCTCCCCCGGCACGGTGAACACGCGGTCGCAGCCCTGTGCGACGAGCTGGTCGACCAGAATACGGCCACCGGTTCTGAGGCTTGTCATGGGCGCGCAGCCTATCGTGTGGCGAGTGACTCGCAAGGGGGTTGTGGTCTAGCCCTTCCACGCCGTCGCCCCGGACTTGATCCGGAGCCCCGCTTCTTCCGTCGACCGGGCAGAAGAAGCGGGATCCCGGATCAAGTCCGGGATGACGGACGAGGCGGCACGGCCGTTGCCTTCGCCAAGCGCGGCGCTAAGGAGCGGGGGTGTGCGGCACGGGGCACCGGGGCGCGCACGATCTGAGGGCCGGACGGGAGTGGGCTAGCCGTGGTCGATAAGGTGTATGACGATGCCGCCGCCGCGCTGGGCGGGCTGCTGTTCGACGGCATGACGATCTGCGCGGGCGGGTTCGGGCTGTGCGGCATCCCCGAGCGGCTGATCGACGCGATCCGCGACGCCGGCACCAGGGATCTGACGATCGCGAGCAACAATGCCGGGGTCGATGGCGAAGGGCTCGGCAAGCTGCTGCGCACCCGGCAGGTCAGGAAGATGATCTCCTCCTATGTCGGCGAGAACAAGGAGTTCGAACGCCAATTCCTCGCCGGCGAGCTGGAGGTGGAGTTCTGCCCGCAGGGCACGCTGGCCGAGCGGTGCCGCGCGGGCGGCGCGGGCATCCCCGGCTTCTACACGAAGACCGGCGTCGGCACGCAGGTGGCCGAGGGCAAGGAAGTGAAGGTGTTCGACGGAGAGGACTATATCCTCGAACGCGGCATTCGCGCCGACCTGTCGATCATCAAGGGCTGGAAGGCCGACGAAAGCGGCAACCTGATCTTCCGCAAGACCGCGCGCAACTTCAACCAGCCGATGGCGACCGCGGGCCGGATCTGCGTCGCCGAGGTCGAGGAAGTGGTGCCGGTCGGCACGCTCGATCCCGATCACATCCACCTGCCCGGCATCTATGTGAAACGGATGATCGTCGGCAGCCCCTACGAGAAGAAGATCGAGTTCCGCACCACCCGCCCGTGCGTGCAGACGGCGTGAAGCGCGCGGGCGTCCTGCTGGCGCTCGCCGCGACGCTCGGCGGATGCGCGGCGCAGCGGCAGGTGCTGCTCGGGCGACCGAGCGCGCCGCCGCTTGCGGTCGATCCCCCTGCCCCGCCCGGCGTGCCGCCGGCGATGGCGTGGCTCTATGGCTCGGGCGAGGCGGCGGCTTTGTCCGAACAGGCGTATAACGGCATGGTCCGCTATGTGCGCGAGGTGCTGACCGCGGCGCGCGACCGGCGGGGGCGGCTGCCGTCGCAGCGCGCCGCCGGCACGCTGCCGCGCTGGCCGGCGTCGGTGGTGCTGGCACCCGGCGCGACCGCGGCGAGCGCGGAGACGGTGCCGTGCGGGACGCTGCCGCCCGCGGTGGTGCTCGACATGGACGAAACCGCGGTGCTCAACCTCGGCTATGAATATGACGATGCGCAAACCGCGCGCGGTTTCGACCAGCAGCGCTGGGAGCGCTGGGAAAAGGCCGGAGCGACGCGTGTAACGGCGGTGCCGGGCGCGGTGGCGGCGTTTCACGCGCTGCGTGCGATGGGGGTGACGATGGTCATCAACACCAACCGTTCGATCGGTAATGCCGAGGCGACCGCGCAGGCGCTGGCCTCTGCCGGGCTCGGCGCGTTCCGCCACGGCGAGACGTTGTTCCTGAAGGGCGATGCCGACGGCAAGTCGGGCAAGGACGGGCGGCGCGCGGCGATCGCGGCGAGATATTGCGTCGTGGCGTTGGCCGGCGACCAGCTCGGCGACTTCGCGGACCTGTTCAACCCGCCCGGCCCGGCCCCTGCGGTCGGCAGACGGATGCTGACCGCGGTCGCGCCGATCGAGGCGCGCTGGGGCAATGGCTGGTTCGTGTTGCCCAATCCGGTCTACGGCACCGGGCTCGGGAGTAGCTGGGACGAGACCTTCCCGGCCGACAAACGCTGGAAGGACGTGCCATGACCGACGAGCCAAAGGGCGCGATCGCGCTGGAGCATGGCGACGTGCTGACCGACCGTTCGGCCGAAGTGGCGCGGATCTGGGTCACCGACGGCGCGGGCGCATCGGTGTGGATCAACGCGGGCGTGCTGGGCGATGCGGAGGTCTTTGGATATTTGATGGCCGATACCGTCCGCCATGCCGCGCGCGCCTATGCCAGCAATTACGGCATGACCGAGGACGAGGCGTTGCAGGCGATCGTCGCCGGGCTGAGCGCGCAATTGCGCGAGCAGGCGACCGAGATCACCACCATCCAGGACGGGAGCCTGAACTGATGTCGCAGGAAGCGAAGGGCTGGGATCGTAACGGCATGGCGGCGCGCGCCGCGCGCGAGCTGAAGGACGGTTATTACGTCAATCTCGGCATCGGCATTCCGACGCTGGTCGCGAACAACATCCCGGCGGGGATGACCGTGACGCTCCAGTCCGAGAACGGGATGCTGGGGATCGGGCCGTTCCCCTATGACGACGAGGTCGATCCCGACCTGATCAACGCCGGCAAGCAGACGATCAGCGAATTGCCCTCCTCGGCCTATTTCGGCAGCGAGCAGAGCTTTGCGATGATCCGCGGCGGGCATATCGACCTGACCGTGCTGGGCGCGATGGAAGTGTCCGAGGACGGCGACATCGCCAACTGGATGATCCCCGGCAAGATGATCAAGGGGATGGGCGGCGCGATGGATCTGGTCGCGGGCGTCAAGAAGATCATCGTCGTGATGGAGCATGTCGCCAAGGACGGCAGCCCGAAGTTCCTGCCGGCCTGTTCGCTGCCGCTGACGGGCAAGAACGTCGTCGACATGATCGTCACCGATCTGGCGGTGTTCCAGCGGCCCGATCACGACGCGCCGTTCCGGCTGGTCGAGCTGGCGCCGGGTGTGACCGCGGACGAGGTCGCGGCGAAGACGGCGGCGCGTTACGAGGTCTGACCGCGGATGGCCTATACGCTGATCACCGCGAACCGGAATTATTCGAGCTGGTCGCTGCGGCCGTGGGTGTTGATGACGGCGCTCGGCATCGCGTTCGAGGATCGCATCGAACCGTTCGTGTCGATGGACAATTACGAGGCGTTTCGCGCCTTCTCGCCGTCCGGGCAGGTGCCGGTGCTGATCGACGGCGCGCTGACGGTGTGGGACTCGCTCGGCATCGCGCTGTATCTCGGTGAGCGGCATGACGGTGTGTGGCCGACCGACGCGGACGCGCGGGCGTGGGCGATGTGCGCCGCGACCGAGATGCACGGTGGGTTCGGGGCGCTGCGGGGCGAGCGGACGATGACGGTCGGGCAACGCGTGACGCCGCACGCCACCTCGCCGCGACTCGCGCGTGATGTGGCGCGGCTGGCGGAGTTGTGGACCGAGGGGCTGACGCGGTTCGGCGGACCGTTTTTGACGGGCGAGCGCTTCGGTGCGGTCGATGCGTTCTTCGCGCCGGTGGTGTTCCGGGTGCGGACCTATGGCATCGACGTCGGCGCGGTGGGCGCAGAATGGGTCAAGCGGATGCTGGAGCAGCCGGCGATGCGCGCGTGGGAAGATGCCGCGTTGGCGGAGACGTTCCGCGAAGAAGCGCATGAGGCGGAGGTTGCTGCGGTTGGAATCGTTATTGCCGATCATCGCGAGCGTTGAGCGATGAGGGACGTGCCTCATAGCGACGACCTCGCAACGCCGCGCTGGCGGCAGCGGCTGGACGAATATGCGCGGGCGCTTGTGTTGCTCCGTCGCACCGATGCGATCCGGCGCGCGCGGCCGTTGACCGAGGCGGAGGAGGCTGGGCTCATCCAGTTCTTCAATCTCACCGCCGAACTGGGCTGGAAAACAATGGCGCTGCGTTTGCGCAGCGACGGCATCGACGTGCCGGCCGCACCGCTGCCAGCGATCCGCGAGGCGATGCGCGCCGGCCTGATCGAGGATGGCGATGGCTGGGCGGCGGCAATCGAGCGCCGCAACCGCATGGCACACGTCTATGACCCCGCCGTGTTCGCCGCGCTGGTCGCCCCTATCCCCGGTCGTTTCCTGTCGCTGTTCGATGCGTTGCCGGGGCGGATGATGTGACCGGATCGGCGGACATCCTGCTGACTCCCGCGCAGCGCGACGAATTGCTCAAGGTCTTCGGCGCGTTCGTGCCAGCGGTGACCCGGGTGGATGTGTTCGGATCGCGTGCGAGCGGAAGCGCCCGCCCCGGCTCCGACGTGGATCTGGTGATGGACGGAGCGGTCGACGACGCAGTGGTGACGCGGATCGCGCGGGCGCTCGACGACAGCTATCTCAGCATCTTCGCCGATGTGACCAGCTATGCAGCGCTGTCCGACGACTCGTTCGGACGCGCGGTCCGGCAGAGTGCGCGACCGCTGTTCGATGCCGAAGACCTTCGCGCCGCGCCGCGCTTCATTCCGGTCGACGGGCGAAGCGACTGGTATCACGCGTAATTACCCTCCGCACGCCATTTTGTTACGCCTGAACTTGGATGCGCGATGCTTTTCGGTTAACAGCCGCGGATCATGTCCTCCGCTCCCCGCACATTGTACGAGAAGGTCTGGGACGCTCACGTGGTCGAGCGTCGCGACGATGGTTCCTGTCTGATCTATATCGACCGGCACCTCGTCCATGAGGTGACCAGCCCGCAGGCGTTCGAGGGGCTGCGCGCCGCCGGGCGGCGGGTGCGGCGCCCCGACCTGACGCTCGCAGTGCCCGACCACAATCTCCCGACCACGCCGCGCGTCGATGCGGCCGGCAACGAGCTGCCGATCGCCGACCGCGAGGGTGCGGAGCAGCTCGCGGCGCTGCGCCGGAACGTCGCCGAGTTCGGCGTGCCCTATATCGATGCGCTGTCGGCGAAGCAGGGCATCGTTCATGTCGTCGGGCCGGAACAGGGCTTTACGCTGCCGGGGACGACGATGGTGTGCGGCGACAGCCATACCTCGGCGCATGGCGCGCTGGGGGCGCTTGCCTTCGGGATCGGCACCAGCGAGGTCGAGCATGTGCTGGCGACGCAGACGCTGATCCTGTCGCCGTCGAAGACGATGGAAGTGCGCGTCGACGGCACGCTCGGCTTCGGGGTCAGCGCCAAGGACGTCGTGCTGGCGATCATCGGCAGGATCGGAGCGGCCGGCGGGACCGGCTATGTCATCGAATTCACCGGCGAGGTGATCCGCAACCTGTCGGTCGAGGGGCGGCTGACGGTCGCCAACATGTCGATCGAGGGCGGCGCGCGCGCCGGGATGATCGCGCCCGACGAGACGACCTTCGCCTATCTCAAGGGCCGCCCGCTCGCGCCGCAGGGCGCGGACTGGGACAAGGCGGTCGCGTGGTGGCGGACGCTGCCGAGCGATGTCGGCGCGCGCTACGACAAAAGCGTGGTGCTCAACGCCGCCGACATCGCGCCGTCGCTGACCTGGGGCACCAGCCCCGAAGACGTGGTGCCGATCACCGGATTCGTCCCCGCCCCCGACAGCTTCGCCGATCCGTCGAAGCGCGAGGCGGCGCAGAAGTCGCTCGATTACATGGGGCTGACGCCGGGGATGCGGATGCAGGACGTGCCGGTCCAGCATGTCTTCATCGGCAGCTGCACCAACAGCCGGATCGAGGACCTGCGCGCCGCCGCCGGGGTCGCGAGCGGGCGGCATGTCGCGGACGGCGTGCGCGCGATGGTCGTGCCGGGGTCGGGGCTGGTCAAGCGGCAGGCCGAGGCCGAGGGGCTCGACCGCATCTTCACCGAAGCGGGGTTCGAGTGGCGCGAGCCGGGCTGTTCGATGTGTCTGGCGATGAACCCCGACAAGGTGCCGCCGGGCGAGCGCTGCGCCTCGACCAGCAACCGGAATTTCGTGGGTCGTCAGGGACCTGGCGCCCGCACCCATTTGTTGTCGCCGGCAATGGCGGCGGCGGCGGCGATCACCGGACGGCTCGCCGACGTGCGCGAACTGATGGGTTGAGGACAAGGGGACGCGACATGAAGAAGATATTCATTTTCCTGATCGCCGGCTCGGTGCTGAGCGGGGTCGCCGCTTATGCCGCGATCGCGCGCCCCGCGATCCCGGCCAGCCGTCCGGCGCGCTGATGGAGCCGGTCACGCGCGTTTCGGGCAGCGCCTATCCCTGGGGTGCCAAGAATATCGACACCGACGTCATCATCCCGGCGCATTGGCTGAAGACGATCAAGCGCTCGGGGCTGGGCAAGGGTGCGTTCGAGACGGTGCGCGCGCAGCCGGGCAACATCTTCGACGATCCGCGCTACGCCGGCGCGCCGATCCTGATCGCGGGCGACAATTTCGGTTGCGGGTCGAGCCGCGAACATGCCGCCTGGGCGCTGGGCGACATGGGCATCAAGGCAGTGATCGCGCCGAGCTTCTCCGACATCTTCTCGGGCAATGCGTTCAAGAACGGCATCGTCCCGGTCGTGCTGCCGCAGGAAGCGGTCGACCGGCTGATCGAGGTGGCGAAGACCGATCCGGTCACGGTCGATCTGGAGACGATGACCGTCACCACGCCCTATCAGGACCGCTTCCCCTTCGAGCTGGACGCGTTTCGGCGCCGCTGCCTGATGGAAGGGCTGGACGAGGTCGGGCTGACGCTGGCAAAGGATACCGCGATTTCGAAATTCGAGGAGCAGCTCGATGACGAGCGGCCCTGGATCAGGAGAGATGCGGCACATGCGGGCTTTGCTGTCGAGGGCGCCGGGCGGACCTGAAACTCTGGAAGTCGGCGAGATGCCCGATCCCGTCGCCGGCGCGGGCGAGGTGGTGGTCGCGATCAAGGCGTGTTCGATCAACTATCCCGACGTGCTGGTGATCGAGGACCGCTACCAGTTCCAGCCGCCCCGCCCCTTCGCACCCGGCGGTGACATCGCGGGCATCGTCGCCGAGGTCGGCGCGGGCGTGACGCAATGGCGCGTCGGCGACCGCGTGATGGGCACGGTGCTGATGGGTGGACTCGCCGAGCGACGTGCCGTCTCTGCCAATGCGCTCTATCCGCTGCCCGACGGCCGAGGGTTCGAGGAAGGCGCGGCGCTGCTGCTCACCTATGCCACCAGCATCCATGCGCTGGTCGATCGCGGGCGCGTGAAGGCAGGCGACCGCGTGCTGGTGCTCGGCGCGGCGGGCGGGGTCGGGCTGGCGGCGGTCGAGCTGGCCAAGGCGTTCGGCGCGCAGGTGGTCGGCGCGGTGTCGAGCGAGGACAAGGCACAGGCGGTGCGCAATGCCGGTGCCGACGAGGTGATCGTCTATCCGCACGCGCCGTTCGGCAAGCCGGCCTCCAAGGCGCTGGCCGAGCGGTTCAAACAGGCCGGCGGCGCACATGGCTTTCAGGTGATCTACGACGCGGTCGGCGGCGATTATGCCGAGCCGGCGCTGCGCGCGATCGGCTGGGAGGGACGCTATCTGGTGGTCGGCTTCCCCGCCGGCATCCCCAAGCTGCCGCTCAACCTGACGTTGCTCAAAAGCTGCGACGTATGCGGGGTGTTCTGGGGCGCGTTCGCCGGGCGCGAGCCGGCCGCCAATCGCGCGCATATCCTGCACCTGCTCGATTTGTGGGCCGCGGGGCGGATCGCGCCGCGCGTCACCGAGGTGTTCCCGCTGGAACAGGGTGGCGCGGCGATCGCCCGATTGGGTCAGCGCAGCGCGATCGGCAAGCTGGTGGTGCGCGTCGCCGACTGAGTGACGTTGAATGTCGGCGGGGCGCGCACTATCCATCGCTCAGAGAGCACTGGAGCCAGCATGACCCTTTTCGACGATCGTGAGCGCGCATTCGAGGCCAAGTTCGCCCGCGACGAGGAAGTGGCGTTCCGGATCATCGCGCGCCGCAACCGGCTGGTCGGGCAATGGGCGGCGCAGCTGATGCAGCTGACCCCCGCCGAAACCGACGCTTATGCCAAGGCGGTGGTGCAGGCCGATTTCGAGGAAGCCGGCGACGAGGACGTGGTCCGCAAGATCTACGGCGACCTGACCGCGGCGAACGTCGACGTCGACGAGGCGGCGGTGCGGCAGGCGCTGGCGGAGCAGACCGTCGAGGCGCGTCGCCAGCTGATGCAGCCGGAGTAACGCCGATGCCGATGGAAGGAAGCGACATCGCCGCGCTCATCAAGGCCGGCATCCCCGACGCCGAGGTCGAGATGACCGATCTGGCCGGCGACGGCGACCACTGGTCGGCGCGGGTCGTGTCGGCATCGTTCGCGGGGCTGCCACGCGTCAAACAGCATCAGGCGGTCTATGCCGCGCTGGGCGGGCGAATGGGCGGCGTGCTCCACGCCTTGCAGTTGACGACCGCCGTTCCGAAGTAAGCGCGAGACGCACGACCGCATTCGCAAGGAAGACGATATGACCGACGATACCAACGCCCGCATCGACGCGCTGGTGAAGAGCAACCCGGTGGTGCTCTTCATGAAGGGCTCGCCGCTGTTCCCGCAATGCGGCTTTTCGAGCCGCGCGATCGCGATCCTCGAGCGGCTGGGCGTGCAGTTCGAGAGCGTCGACGTGCTGCAGGATCAGGCGATCCGGCAGGGGATCAAGGGCTATTCGGACTGGCCGACGATCCCGCAGCTGTATGTCGGTGGCGAGTTCGTCGGCGGATCGGACATCATGATGGAGATGTACGAGGCCGGCGAGCTGGGCGAGCTGTTCCAGAAGGCGGGCGCGGCGGCGGCACCGCAGGCGTAAGGCCATCCGCGCCGCGCCGGTCGGCTGACCGGCGATGGCGGTGGAGTTTGATCCGCCCGGCTTGAACCGTTTCCCATCGTCACCCCGGCGAAAGCGGGGGGCCAGTCGGGAAGGCCAACGACATGAAGGGTGGCCTACATCATCAGCGTCCCCCAATTCAGCCCCGGCGTTCGCCGGGGTCGCGCTTCAGCTTGAATGGGCCAAACTCGAGCGTTGCGCCAGCTGGTGCCCCCGTGCCGATGCTGGCTGTGACCGGAATTGATGTGGGATCGTAGCGCGGGCGGGGTTAGCGCCAATTCGTCAGACGGAGGGGCGGCTTCGGCCCGACGTCCCGCAACCTGCGCCGCGCTGGTCGGTTGACCGGCGATGGCGGACGAACCTCACAGTGTCGGCGACATCCTCGACGCGATCGACGATCTCGCCGGCAAGCAGGACGAGGTAGCAGTCGGCGATGTCGTCGAGGCGCTGGGCGCCCGCGGCTTCGGGCCGTTGCTGATCGTCATGCCACTGATCGACATTTCGCCGATCGGCAGCATTCCCGGCCTGCCGACCGCGATGGCGGCGGTCATCATGCTGATCGCGGTGCAAATGGCGTTGGGACGCAAGCATCTGTGGCTGCCGGGCTTCGTGCGGCGGCGTGCGGTGTCGGCGGACAAGGTGCGCAAGGCGGTCAAAAAGACGCGCGGGGTCGCGCGGTTCATGGATCGCTGGTTCCACGGGCGGTTGCCGGCGCTGACGCGCGGGCCGTTCGTACGCGCGGCGGCGATCGGGGTGATCGCGCTCGCCTGCGCGGTACCGCCACTGGAGCTGCTGCCGCTCGCCACCACCGCGCCGATGCTGGCAATCGCGGCGTTCGGGCTGGCGATCACCGTGCGCGACGGGTTGCTGATGATCGTCGCGACGGTGCTGGCGATGGCGGCGGTCGGGATCGGTGTGGGGTTGTGGAGCGGACGGGATTGAGCCCCGTTTCGTCGTCGCGAGCGCAGCGAAGCAATCCAGGGCCGGAGCAGGACGCTCTGGATTGCTTCGCTGCACTCGCAATGACGTGGCACTAAGGCCGTGACCGCGGACTTGACCCGGGGTCACGCTTCTTGCTCCCATCGCAAAGAAGAAGCGGGATCCCGGATCAAGTCCGGGATGACGGCAAGAGAAAAGGCCGCCTCGTTGTTCACGAAGCGGCCTCTAACTCAATCAGGCAATGGCCCGGTCAGATGTCGTCGCCGAGCGCGCCCTTGACCTTGCCCTTGAACTGCTCACCCTTGCCTTCGGCCTGCTGTGCCTTGCCTTCGGCGGCGAGGTTGGGATCGCGGTTATGGTCGCCGACGGCTTCCTTCACCTTGCCGATCGCTTCGTTGACATTGCCCTTGATCTTGTCGGTCAGCTCGCCCATCGTCGATCTCCTTGCTCGAAACCCTGTGACGACAGAACGGTGCTGCAACGACGCGGTTCCGTAACGGCCGGACAATCCTTTCTTTAGATCAATCCCGACAGCGGGCTCGACGGGTCAGCATAGCGGCGCTTGCCCATGCGACCGGCGCGATAGCCCAGCCGCCCGGCCTCGACCGCGGCCTTCATCGCGGCGGCCATCAGCACCGGGTCTTTCGCCTCGGCGATCGCGGTGTTCATCAGGATGCCGTCGCAGCCCAGCTCCATCGCCACCGCCGCGTCGCTCGCCTGCCCGACTCCGGCATCGACCAGCACCGGCACGTTCGCGCCCTCGACGATCAGCCGGATCGTGACCTGATTTTGGATGCCGAGCCCCGAGCCGATCGGCGCACCCAGCGGCATGATCGCCACCGCGCCCGCCTCTTCGAGCTGCTTGGCGGCGATCGGATCGTCGACGCAATAGACCATCGGCTTGAAGCCTTCGCGGACCAGCACCTCGGTCGCCTTCAGCGTCTCGCGCATGTTCGGATAGAGCGTGCGCGCCTCGCCGAGCACCTCGAGCTTGACGAGATTCCAGCCGCCCGCCTCGCGCGCCAGCCGCAGCGTGCGGATCGCGTCCTCGGCGGAGAAACAGCCGGCGGTATTGGGAAGGTAGGTGACCTTCTTCGGGTCGATATAGTCGGTGAGCATCGGCGCACTCGGATCGCTGACGTTGACGCGGCGGACCGCGACCGTGACGATCTCCGCCCCCGATGCCGCAACCGCCGCGGCGTTCTGCGCGAAGTCCTTGTACTTGCCGGTGCCGACGATCAGCCGCGAGCGGAAGGTGCGGCCGGCGACCGTCCAGGCATCGTCGGCGATCGGCTGGACATGATCGCCGCCGCCGACGAAGTGGACGATCTCCAGCTCGTCGCCGTCCTCGACCACCACCTGCGTCAGCGTCGAGCGCGGCACGACCTCGAGGTTGCGTTCCACCGCCACCTTCTCGGGAACCAGCCCGAGCGACTCCGCCAGCTCGGCGAGGGTGATCCCGGCGGTCACGCGCTTGTGCTCGCCGTTCACGGAAATGGTGATGGTGCCATCGGTATGTGCCATGCGCGTCATCTAGGCACGCGCGTGCCGGGGGGCAATGTTGCGTGACCGGACGCCGGGTGCGATGGTGCGCGGCGATGACCGATCTTGTCTATGTCCTCAACGGACCGAACCTGAACCTGCTCGGCGTGCGCGAGCCCGACATCTATGGCCACGACACGCTGGACGATATCGCCGGGGCGCTGGAGGATCGTGCGCGCGAGCTGGGGCTGACGATCGACATGCGCCAGTCGAACCACGAGGGCCATCTGGTCGACTGGCTGCACGAGGCGCAGGCGCATGACGCGCGCGCGGTGCTGCTCAACGCCGCGGCGTTCACGCATACATCGGTGGCGATTCACGATGCGATCAAGGCGATCAGGACGCCGGTGATCGAGGTGCATCTGTCGAACCCGCATACGCGCGAGGCGTTTCGGCATGTCTCCTTCGTCGGACGCGCCGCGAAGGGCAGCATTGCCGGTTTCGGCGCACTGTCGTACCAGCTCGCGCTTGAAGCCGCGGCGCGCTTCTGACAGGAGCCGCGACCAAAGGTCAGGGATAATTGGGGTTCAATGGCTGACATTTCACACAATAGCGGGTCGATGCAGGTCGATGTCGATCTGGTCCGCCAGCTCGCCGAGCTGCTCGACACCACGCAGCTGACCGAGATCGAGGTCGAGGACGGCGATCGCAAGATCCGCGTCGCGCGCAAGGCGGCGGCGGTCAACGCCGCGCCCACGATGCATTATGCGCCGGCGCCCGCCGCGGCCGCGGCTCCGGCCGCCCCGCAGGTGGATGTCGCGGGGCCGTCCGCGCCGTCGGATGCCAATGCGGTGCGCTCACCGATGGTCGGCACCGTTTATCTCGCCGCCGAGCCGGGCGCGAAGCCGTTCTCGAGCGTCGGGCAGAGCGTCGCGGCGGGCGACACGCTGCTGATCGTCGAGGCGATGAAGGTGATGAACCCGATCACCGCGCCGTCGGCGGGCGTCGTCAAGGCGATCCTGGTCGACAACGGCCAGCCGGTCGAGTTCGACCAGCCGCTGGTGGTGGTCGAGTAAGCGGATGCCGCAGATCAAGAAACTGCTGATCGCCAACCGCGGCGAGATCGCGCTGCGCATTCACCGCGCGTGCCACGAAATGGGCATCAAGACCGTCGCGGTCCACTCGACCGCCGACGCCGATGCGATGCACGTCCGGCTCGCGGACGAGGCGATCTGCATCGGACCGCCGGCCGCGACCGACAGCTATCTCAACATCCCGAACATCATTTCGGCCGCGGAGATCAGCGGCGCGGACGCGATCCACCCCGGCTATGGCTTTCTCAGCGAGAACGCCAAGTTCGCCGAGATCGTCGAGCTGCATAATCTGATCTTCGTCGGACCGAAGCCCGAGCATATTCGCGTGATGGGCGACAAGGTCGAGGCCAAGCGCACCGCGGGCGCGCTCGGGCTGCCGCTGGTGCCCGGCTCGGACGGCGCGATCCATGACGTCGCGGAGGCGCAGGCGCTGGCGGAAGAGATCGGCTATCCGGTCATCATCAAGGCCGCCAGCGGCGGCGGCGGGCGCGGCATGAAGGTGTGCCAGTCCGCCGACCAGCTCGAAACGCTGATGCAGCAGGCGGGCAGCGAGGCGAAGGCGGCGTTCGGCGACGCGACCGTCTACATGGAAAAATACCTCGGGAACCCGCGGCACATCGAGTTCCAGGTGTTCGGCGACGGCAACGGCCAGGCGATCCACCTCGGCGAGCGCGATTGCTCGCTCCAGCGCCGCCACCAGAAGGTTGTCGAGGAGGCTCCCTCCCCGGTCATCACCGCCGAAGAGCGCGAGCGGATGGGCGGGATCGTCGCCAAGGCGATGGCCGACATGGCGTATCGCGGTGCGGGGACGATCGAGTTCCTGTGGGAAAACGGCGAGTTCTACTTCATCGAGATGAACACCCGGCTGCAGGTCGAGCATCCGGTGACCGAGGCGATCACCGGGCTGGATCTGGTCCGCGAACAGATCCGCATCGCCGAGGGGCATCCGCTGACGCTGCGTCAGGAAGACGTGGTGTTCCGCGGCCATGCGATCGAATGCCGCATCAACGCCGAGGACCCGCGCACCTTCGCGCCGTCGCCGGGGCTGGTGAAGCAATATCACGCGCCGGGCGGGATGCACGTCCGCGTCGATTCGGGGCTCTACGCGGGCTATAAGGTGCCGCCTTATTACGACAGCATGATCGCCAAGCTGATCGTCTACGGCACCACCCGCGAAGGCGCGCTGCGCCGCCTGCGCCGCGCGCTGGAGGAGTTCGTGATCGAGGGGATGAAGACCACCATCCCGTTGCATCAGGCGCTGCTCGACGATCCCGAGTTCCGCGAGGGGGCGTATACGATCAAGTGGCTGGAGGAATGGCTGGCCAGGCAGGGGTGAGATAGCTTTCACCCGTATTCTTCCGGTTACTTTCTCCAATCTACGTCGCCCATGGCCGATCGGTATCGCGGCACGACATCGAGCCCCTCCCCTTCAGGGGAGGGGTTGGGGTGGGGAAGTCACGAAGAATGGTCTCGGTGAGACACGCCCCACCCCTTGCCCCTCCCCTGAAGGGGAGGGGTAAACGACGATAGAGCGCGACAATCCCGACTGGCTCGACCTTTTCGAGCGATTCGCCTGAAGAAGCGGGGCCCCGGATCAAGTCCGGGGCGACGGTCATCTTGCAGCGATGCCGATTGTCTCAGCCGGATCAACCGCGTCAGCCTCGCCCCTCGATCAGCCCCAGCAACCGGTCGCGCTTGTCGACCAGCGCGGCCATGTCGCCCGTCGGCGCCACCCGCCCCGCCATCGCGCGGTCGAGCCGCTCGCGCGCCGCCGGCGTGATGTCGCCCAGCCGCGCGGCGATCTCCTCCATCTCCGCCATCCGCGCCCAGCAATCGAGCACGACGTCGCACCCCGCCGCGATCGCCCCCGCCGCCTTGTCACCTGCCGAGCCGGATAGCGCCTTCATGTCGATGTCGTCGGTCATCAACAGCCCGTCGAAGCCGATCCGCCCGCGGATCACTTCCTCGATCACCACCGGTGACAGCGTCGCGGGCCGCTCGGCGTCCCAGGCCTGATAGACGATATGGCTGGTCATCCCCATCGACGCGTGCGCCAGCGTGCGGAAGGGCGCGAGGTCGTCTTCCAGCTCCGCCGCCGAGGCGGTGACGGTCGGCAGGTGGTAATGCGTGTCGAGCAGCGCGCGGCCGTGCCCCGGCATGTGCTTGACCACCCCGACCACGCCGCCCGCCGCCAGCCCTTCCAGCGTCGCACGGCCCATCGCCGCGACGCGCATCGGCTCGTGCCCGAAGGCGCGCGACGTGATCGCCTCGGTCGTCTCGGGGCGCGCGACGTCGAGGATCGGGTGGCAGTCGACGGTGATCCCGACCTCCGACAGCATCAGCCCCAGCGCATGGCCATTGGCGCGCGCCGCCTCGATCCCCGACATCGGCGCCAGTTCGTAGAGCCGGTCGAAATCGGGGCCGGCGGGAAACGCCGGCCATTCCGGCGGTCCGAGCCGCGCGACGCGTCCGCCCTCCTGATCGACGAGGATCGCGACATCGTCGCGCCCTTCCAGTTCGCGCAGCGAATCGGTGAGCGCGCGCAGCTGCGCGCGCGTCTCGACGTTGCGGCGGAACAGGATGTAGCCGGCAGGGCGCACCGCGTGGAAGAAGGCGCGTTCCGCCGCGGTGAGGACGGGGCCGGAAAGGCCGAAGATCACAGGCTTCATGCCCGCGCTTCTAGGGCGGAACGTGGCGTGGAGGAAATGGCTTTGGAAGTCCGCGCGTCCGGCCTAGCTATGGGCGCCGATGTCGGGCCGTCGACCCACACCTGCCGTTCGTCCTGAGCTTGTCGAAGGGCGGGGGAACGGGCACGTGCTTCGACAGGCTCAGCACGAACGGTCAGGGTGATGCCGGCGGGCCGGGAAGCGCTTTGGGTGACGATTGCAGGAGAAGACGATGCGCGTTTCGGGTTGCCTGGCTTGCCTCATCGTCGCTGCCCTGCCGCATGCCGCGCTGGCGCAGGACGCGCCGCCGCCGGCCGATCCCGGCGCGCTGCAATCCACCACCCCCGACGACGTTCCCCCGCCGCGCGTCCCGATGCGCGTGCAGGTCGCCGCCGGCCCGCAGTGGCAGCCGTGGTTCCCCGGCGACGACCAGCGCCGGCTGAGCCCGTGGTTCAGCCTTTCGCGAACGCGCGGCGACACGCCGTTCGCGTTCGGCGCGCCCGACGACGGGACGAACCTGACGCTGCTCCGGCGCGGGCGCACCGAATATGCGATCGCGCTGCGCCGTGAAGGGCGACGGCGCGGCAACGATCTGGTCCCCGGCCTGCCGGGCATCGGGCGGACGCTGGAACTGGGCGGTTCGATCGAGACATGGACCGGCGATCAGGTCCGCTGGCGCGGCGACGTGCGCAAAGGGGTCAACGGCCACAACGGCTGGATCAGTCAGCTCGGGATGGATTACGTCCGCCGCGATGGCGACGACTGGCTGGTGTCGCTGGGCCCGCGCGTGCTGCTCGGCGACGGACGATATCAGCGCGCGTGGTTCGGGGTCGACGATCGCGCCGCCGCGGCGACGGGATTGCAGCGCTACACCCCCAAGGCCGGGCTGCGCTCGCTGGCGCTGACCGGCAGCGCGTCGAAGGAGATTTCACGCCATTGGGGCGTCGAGGCGAACGTGACCTACGAACGGCTGGTCGGTGGCGCCGCCGATTCACCGATCATCCGCCGCGTCGATTCGGCGACGCAGCTCCAGGTCGCGATTGGGATGCATTACACCTTCTCGGTGCGGCTGCCTGATCGCGGCATCTTCCGGCTCATCCGGTGACGAAACAGCCCTCGCCGGCCAGCTTCAGCCGGGCGCAGAGATCGGCGGCGGTGGCGGCGGTGCCGGCGTTGACGCGCAGCCGATAGACGGTCTTGCCCTTCACCACCGCGGGCTGCACGATCTTCTCCAGCGTCGCCACATAGCCGAAGCGGCGCGCGATCTGACTCCATGCGCCGTTCGCGACCGCCTGGCTGGGGAAAGCGCCGAGCTGGACCATCGCCCCGCCCGACGCCGCGCCCGACACTTGCGTCGCGGGTGCGCTGACCGGGCGTTGCGCGCGCAGCGGCGCGGCAGCCTGCGGCACCGCGACGCTGGCGGTCGGTGCGCCGCTCGCGGTCGTGCTGGGGCTCGCTGCCGGCGCCGTCGCGCGCGCCACCGGTGCTTCAGGCACCTGGGCGAGATCGATCGCGGCGTCGGTGTGACTGCCGGCGCTGGCGGCGATCGCCGAATCGCCCTCGCCGATCACCTTCATCCCGCCGGGCTCGTCGGGGCGGATTTTATAGTCGCCGGCCGGCGCGGCGATCAGCCGCCCGTCGCCGCCGCTGCCCGCGAACTGCCAGCGGTATAGCCCGAACAGGATCGCGCCGAGCACCAGCAGGCCGACCGCGACCAAGGCGACGATCCGCCCGACGGGCACCGCATAGGGATCGTCGGCCTCGACGGTATCGAGCCACGGCAGGCGATCCGCATCGCTCATCCGGCCGATCGGCTCCCCCTCACGCATCAGTGCATCTCCGCCACCGCCTCTACCCCCATGATGGCGAGGCCGTTTCGGATGATCTGGCCGATCGCGGCGGCGAGCGCCAGCCGTGCCGCGGTGACGGCGTGATCGTCGGGCACCAGGAAGCGCCGGTCGGGCCGGTCGTTGCCGGCGTTCCACAACGAGTGGAATTCCGCCGCCAGATCATAGAGATAAAAGGCGATGCGATGCGGCTCGCGCGCCGCCGCCGCCGTCTCCACCACGCGCGGGAACTGGCTGGCGAGCCGCACCAGCGCCAGCTCTTCCGTATCAAGCCGGGACAGATCGGCGCCATCGGCCGCAATCCCCGCCTCGGCGGCCCGCCGGTGGAGCGAATGGACGCGGGCGTGCGCGTACTGCACGTAGAAGACCGGATTCTCTTTCGACGCCTCGACGACCCTGGCGAAGTCGAAGTCCATCTGCGCGTCCGACCGCCGCGTCAGCATCGTGAAGCGCACCACGTCCTTGCCGACCTCGCGCACGACATCGGCCAGCGTCACGAAATTGCCGGCGCGCTTCGACATCTTGACCGGCTCGCCGCCGCGCAGCAGCCGCACCATCTGGACCAGCTTCACATCGAAGCGCGTCTTGCCCTCGGTCAGCGCGGCGACCGCAGCCTGGATGCGCTTGACGGTGCCGGCATGGTCCGCGCCCCAGATGTCGATCAGCTGGTCGGCGCCCGCGGCCTTCTGGAAGTGATAGGCCATATCGGCGCCGAAATAGGTCCAGCTGCCGTTCGACTTGCGGATCGGGCGATCCTGATCGTCGCCGAACTGCGTCGAGCGGAACAGCGGCAGTTCGACCGGCTCCCAGTCGTCGGGCGTCTCGCCCTTCGGGGCTTCGAGGACGCCGTCGTAGATCAGGTCGCGCGCGCGCAGCACCGCCTCGGCCGCCTCGGGCTTCTTCGCCGCCTGCAACTCGGCCTCCGAGGAGAAGATGTCGTGGTGGATGCCGAGCAGCGCGAGATCGTCCTTGATGAGCACCAGCATCGCCGCGACCGCGCGGGTGCGGAACAGCGCCAGCCATTCGGACTCGGGCGCGGCCGCATAACGGTCGCCGAACTCCTGCGCGAGCGCCTGCCCGACCGGCACCAGGTAATCGCCCGGATACAGCCCCTCGGGGATCGCGCCGACATCCTCGCCGAGCGCCTCGCGATAGCGAACGTGCGCCGAGCGCGCGAGCACGTCGACCTGCCCGCCGGCGTCGTTGACGTAATATTCGCGGATCACTTTGTTGCCCGCGAATTCGAGCAGGCTGGCGAGCGCATCGCCGACCACCGCGCCGCGGCAATGCCCCATGTGCATCGGCCCGGTCGGGTTGGCGGAGACATATTCGATGTTCACCGACACGCCCTGTCCGCGCGTCGAGCGCCCGTAATCCGCGCCCTCGCCGACGATCGTCGCGATCTCCTCGCGCCACACGTCGTCGTGGAGCCGCAGGTTGATGAACCCCGGCCCGGCGACCGACACCTCGGCGACTTCGGGCAGCGCGCGCAGCTCGCCTGCCAGCGCCTCGGCCAGCGCGCGCGGGTTGGTGCCTGCCGGCTTGGCGAGCACCATCGCGGCGTTGGTCGCCAGATCGCCGTGCGTCGCGTCGCGCGGCGGCTCGACCGTGACGTTGCGGCGGTCGAGATCGGCGGGGAGCGTGCCGGCGGCGGTCAGCGCGTCGAGCGCAGCGTCGACATGGGCGGTGAAACGGGTGAAGAGCGTCATGCGCGCCGCTTAGCCGAAGGGCGGCGCGGACGCAAAATGCACCGGCACGACCGCTAATTGCAGCAGCCGCAACGACGAATGCGCGACCGACAATTGCGCTGTTGCAGCGCAGCATGGATGTTGCAGCGCATCAACTCCAGACAGGGAAACGTCACATGCGCTCCTCGATCGCTCTCGTCCTGACCGCCGCCGCGCTGCTTCCCGCCGTCGCCGCCGCCGCTACCACGCCGGCCGAGCGCAGCTTCACCCGCGACGGCCACACCTATGTCTATTCGCTGACCCCGAACGAGGACGGCACTACGCTGATCCAGGGGCATGAGGTCGGCAGCAGCAACAGCCGCTTCCGCCTGACCGTCAAGGGCACGCGCGTTTCGGGTCAGGCCAACGGCCGCGACGTCTCGTTCCGCACCACCCGTCCGCTGGCGCCGGTGGCGGTCGCCGCGAATTGAGCTGACGTCGTGATCCCGGACCTGGTCCGGGAGGCGGCTAGCTAAAATCGCTCGTCGTCCCGGGCTTGACCCGGGACCCCGCTTCTTTCGCCGACGGTCAGAAGAAGAAGCGGGGTCCCGGATCAAGTCCGGGACGACGAAAGGTTCACGTCATTGCGAGCGCAGCGAAGCAATCCAGAGCCGGATCAGGATGCCCTGGATTGCTTCGCTACGCTCGCAATGACGTTTCCGGTCAGAACCCTTCGGGCAGATCGATCGCACCCACCGTCTCGCGAAAGCGCGAGATCGCGTAGCGATCGGTCATCCCCGCGATGAAATCGGCGATGTGTCGGCTGATCCCCGGCTCGCTCCCGGGCAGCCGATCGCGCCATTCCTCCGGCAACAGGCGGGGATCGTCGCGATAGGCGGCGAACAGCCCCGACACCACGCGCTGCGCCGCGCCCGCCGCCGCCAGTTGCCGTGGGTGATGATAGAGATTGGCGTACATGAATCGCTTCAACTCGCGCTCGGCGGACGCCATCGCGGGCGAGAAGCCGATCAACGCCCGTCCCGCCGCACGCACGTCCTCGACGCTCGCCACCCCCGCCGTCGCGATCCGCGCGCGTGATTCGGCGATCAGGTCGTTGACCATCGCGCCGATCTGGCTGCGGATCAGCTCGCCGGCCAGCCGCTCGTGCGGCACGTCCGCGAAGCGCGCGGTCACCCGCCGCCAGCCGTCCGCGACCAGCGGCACCGCCGCGATCTGATCGAGCGTCAGCAGCCCGGCGCGCAGCCCATCGTCGATGTCGTGATTGTCATAGGCGATGTCGTCGGCCAGCGCCGCGACCTGCGCCTCCAGCGACGCATGGCTGGTCAGCTCCAGCGCTGCCTCCGCATCCGCCTCCGCCAGCGCCCAAGCCGGGACCGCGATCGGGCCGTTGTGTTTGGCGAGTCCTTCGAGCGTCTCCCACGTCAGGTTGAGCCCCGGCCAGCGCGGATAGGGGCGCTCGATCCGCATCAGCGTGCGCAGCGTATGCCCGTTGTGATCGAACCCGCCCGCCGCGCCCATCGCCTGCCGCAGCGCATCCTCGCCGGCATGGCCGAACGGCGGGTGGCCGATGTCGTGCGCGAGACACAAGGCCTCGGTCAGATCCTCGTTGAGCCCCAGCACGCGCGCGATCGTCCGGCCGATCTGCGCGACCTCGAGGCTGTGGGTCAGGCGGACGCGAAAATGGTCGCCGTCCGGCGCGAGGAACACCTGCGTCTTGTGGCGGAGGCGGCGGAAGCTGATCGAATGGATGATCCGGTCGCGGTCGCGCTGGAACGCGTCGCGCGGACCGCGGTCGGCGCTTTCCTCGGGGTGGAGCCGCCCGCGGCTGCGCGCCGGATCGGCCGCCCACGGCGCGCGCGCGGCCATGTTACTTGCCGCCCAGCTTCGTCATCTTCTGCCCGGCCTCGCTGGTGAAGGTGAAGGCGGACAATCCCTGCTTCTTGAGCGTGTTGACCATCGCGCGCGCCTCGGCCTCGGTCTTGTAGGGGCCGGTGACCAGCCGGTTGGTGGCGCGGTTCGACACCGAATAGGCGCGCTTGCCGGCCAAGGCGTCGGCCTTGCCCTGCACGTTCTTCCACGCCTTGGGCAGATCGCCCTCATTGGCGCCGCTGGCGACCTGCACCCAGATCCGCTCGGGCTCGGCGCGCGCGGCCTTCTTCTCGGCGGCTTCCTTGGCGGCAGCCTCCTTCCTGGCCTTTTCGGCGGCGAGTTCCCTCGCGCGCGCCTTGCGATCGAGCGGCTTGGCGGCCGGCTTCTCCGCATTATCGTCCGCAGCGACCTGCTTGCGCCCCTTCTCAGCGGCGAGTTCCTTGGCCCGCGCCGCCCGACCGGGTGGCTTCGCAGCGGGCTTCTCTTCCGGCTCCTCCGCGGCGGCGACCGCCTTTTGCGAAAGGCGCTTGGCGGCGGCGAGCTTCGGGCGCTTCTGCTCGTCCGCGGCCGCGTTGCGCTCGGCGGTCTGCGCGGCCTCGTCGAGCGTCGCGGCGGCGGGCGCCGGCGGGGCGACCACCGGCACGCGCTGCGCGCCCGGCATCGGCGCGACGCCCAGCTCGGCGGCGGGGACCGAGATGCCCGCAACGATCCGCGCGAGGATCGAATCCTCGCTGATCCGCGGCGGGCTGACCCGCAACGGTGGGGCACGGTGCGTCACCGCCGGCTGCGGCGGCGTGGTGGTCGCAGCGGCGAGTTGCGGCGCGGGGGTCACCGGGTGCGTCGGAAGCGGCTGGGTCTGCGCGACCGCGACCGGCGCACTCGCAGCCGTCCGGGCCGGCTGCTGCGACTCCGGCTGCGGCGTCGCAATCGGCGTCCGGGCCATTTGCGGCGCCGGAGTCGGCGTCGGGACCGACCGTGGCGTGGCCGCGGCAACGACCGGCGCAGGTGTCGGGGTCTGAGCCGGCACCGGCGCGCGCGTGTTCGCCGCCGCCAGCTGCGCCTCGGCGCGGTCGCGGCGGCGCTGTTCGCTGCGCGACAGCTTCTTCTGCGCCGTGGGCAGCGGCTGGACGGTCGGCGTCACCGAAGCGAGCTGCGTGCGCGCGGGCGTGCCGGCGAGCGGCGTCAGCGGCGGGACCATCCGCGCATCGGCGAGCCGCGCCGGAGTCGGCGCGACCTCGCCGAAATGGACCGCAAAGGCGCGATCGACCGGCGAGAGCGTCGGCAGCCGCTGGAAGAACGCTGCCAGCCCACCGGCCATCCCGCGCGGCATCATGCTGGTGGCGATCTTGTTCGCGCCCGAAACGTCGCCGTTCATCGCGAGGATGAACGCCCGCGCGCGCCACGCGCCGCGATCCTGGCGCCGCAGCAACGGCTCGATCTGCGCCAGCGCTTCCTCCTGCCGCCCCGAAATGCCCAGCGACAGCGCCAGCCGGCGACGGATCTCGTCCTCCTTGGCCGCCTCGCGCCCGCCCTGCGCCAGCGCTAGCCGGTAATCCTGCTGGGCGCGCTCCTGCTCGCCGATCAGGTCGTAGGCGAGGCCGCGGTCATCGGCATATTGCGGCATCGGCGCGCCGTGGCGCTGCGCCTGCTCGAAATAGCGCAGCGCCTCGCCCGGCCGCTCGCCGTTGACGAGGATGCGCGCGATCCCCGCCTCCACGCGGCCGTTGTTGGGATCGATCGCCTCGGCCCGCTTGTAGAGCGCCGCGGCCGCGGTGGCGTCGCCCAGCGCGAACGACAGATCGCCCGCCTCGATCAACGCGGAAAGATCGCGCGGCGCGCTCCCCAGCCTGCGCACGACATCGGCGAGCCGGTCGGCATCGGGGTTGGGCGTCGCGACCACTTCCTGCGCCGCCGCACGCCCCGCCCCCGTCAGCGGGCCGGCGGCGAGCACCACCGCCAAGCAACCGGCGAGGTGGAAACGTCCCGATCGCGATCGAGGGACATGGGTCATGCGTAAAGCTCCCCGCCGCAGCCCGCGACGGGGCCGGACGGACCGGAAAAGGATATGGGCGACGCGATCGCCGCGTCCGCGACCACGGACCCGGGGGCGACGAGGGCGGACGGACGCTCGGTCATCGCGCCATAGAGCCGCTCGGGCATGAACCGGCAATGATGCGGCCGACCCGCCTGCGACGAAGCGAGCCTGAGCGGCGGTGCGCGGCCGAACCGCGCCCCGCCGCCGATCGGATTACTGGTTGTTCTGGCGATGCAGGAAGCGCGGCAGATCGCCCGGCTCGCGCCCATCGTCCTCGACCGCGCGGCCACCGGCGTTGCGGGTGGCGTTCTGCATCCGCTCGAACAGCGTCCCGCCCAGCTTGACGCGCGGCGCGGCGGGTGCCGGCGTTTCCTCCTCGGGCGTGCCCGGCGACAGGAAGCGGCGGCGCTGCGCGTCGCCGGCCGGCGCAGTCGCGGCAGGCGCGGGCATCAGCGACTCGGCACCCAGCACCAGCTCGTCCTCGGCGGGACGCGCGGGCGACGGGTCGATCCCCGCACCGGCGTTGGCGGGCGGCACGCCCTCGGCCATCGCGCCGGCGGCGGCGCCGCTCGGCTGCTGCGGCGGCACCGCGGCGGCCGGCTCATAGGCGACCGGCTGCGGCGCGGGGGTCGGGGCCGGCGCGGCGGCGACCGGCGCCGGTGCGGCATCGGTGCGGCGCGGCGCGTTGAAGCTGAAGGTGCGCGGCGGCTCGGACGGCGCGCTGGCGGCGGCGGGTGCGGTCGCCTGACCGACACTCTCTATCCCGGTCGCGACCACCGAAACGCGGATCTTGCCTTCCAGCTCCGGGTTGAACGCCGAGCCCCAGATGATGTTCGCATCCGGGTCGACCAGCTCGCGGATGTGGTTGGCGGCCTCGTCGACCTCGAGCAGACGCATGTCGTCGCCGCCGGTGATCGAGACGATCACGCCCTTGGCGCCCTGCATCGACACGCCGTCGAGCAACGGGTTGGCGATCGCCTTCTGCGCCGCGATCAGCGCGCGGTCGTCGCCTTCCGCCTCGCCGGTGCCCATCATCGCCTTGCCCATCTCCTGCATCACCGAGCGGACGTCGGCGAAGTCGAGATTGATGAGGCCCGGCATGACCATCAGGTCGGTGATGCCGCGCACGCCCTGCTGCAGGACCTCGTCGGCCATCTCGAACGCCTGCTTGAACGTGGTGTTCGCATTGGCGACGAGAAACAGATTCTGGTTCGGGATCACGATCAGCGTGTCGACGAACTTCTGCAGTTCCTCGATGCCGGCATCGGCCGACTTCGAGCGGCGGTTGCCCTCGAAGCTGAACGGCTTGGTCACGACGCCGACGGTCAGGATGCCCATGTCGCGCGCCGCCTTGGCGATGACCGGGGCCGCGCCGGTGCCGGTGCCGCCGCCCATGCCCGCGGCGATGAAGCACATGTGACTGCCTTCGAGCAGCCGCGACAGCTCGTCGATCGTCTCCTCGGCGGCGGCGCGGCCGATCTCCGGCCGGCTGCCCGCGCCGAGCCCCTGGGTGATCTTCGCGCCGAGCTGGATCTTCTGCTCCGCCTCGGACTGTTTGAGCGCCTGCGCGTCGGTGTTCGCGACCAGGAAGTTCACGCCCTGCACGTCCGCGCGCATCATGTTCGCGATCGCATTGCCGCCGGCCCCGCCGACGCCGATCACGGTGATCCGCGGGGTCAGGTCGTCGAGATCGGGCGTGATGAATTCGATGCTCATCGCAACATTACTCCGTCCGCCCGCATCGCACTGTTCAAACGGGCCATTTACACCGATGTGCAACATGCGGGCGCGCGGTGGAAGAGGAAACACCGTTAACCAACCCGTTGTCGCGTCAATAATTTGCCTTTGCGGCCTGCACGAGCTTCCAGAAGCCGCGCAGCCCGCGCTGGCGGTGGACCATCTGCTGCGTCGGCGCGAGGCCACGCAGGTCGATTGGATCGCTCGCCGCGAAGAACGCCAGCCCGGCCAGAGTCGCGAACCCCGGTCCGGCATGCGCCTCCGGCAGTCCGGTCAGCCCGCGCGGGCGGCCGATCCGCACCGACCGCCCCAGCGCCTGCTGGGCATAATCGGCGATGCCCTTCAGTTCGGCACCGCCGCCGGTCAATACCACCTGGCGACCAACCGGCCCCTCGAACTTGAGTTCCTTGAGCGCGCTCTGAATCTCGCCGACGAGATGCTCCAGCCGCTGGCGGATGACCGCGATCAGCGCCGCCTTGGTGATCTGCAACGCCTCCGAATCCTCTTCCTGCGTCCGCTCGCGGATCGTCACCATCTCGTGATTGTCGCGCGGAGACGCGTTGGCCGAGCCGTGGAAGCATTTGATCCGCTCGGCCTGCAACCGCGTCGTGCCGAAGGCGGAGGCGATGTCGTCGGTGATGTCCGCGGCGCCGAACGGGATCGACTTGAGCCCGACCAGCATCGACCCCGCGAACAGCGAGACGTTGGTGATCCCCGCGCCGATCTCGACCAGCGCGACGCCGAGGTCGCGCTCCTCGAAGGTCAGGCAGGCGAGCCCGGTGGCGACCGGCGCGGCGATGATCGACTTTACCTCCAGATGCGCGGAGCGGACGCACAGATCGAGGTTGCGCACCGGCGAGCCGTCCGCGGCGATGACATGGATGTGGACGCCGAGCCGGTCGGCGTGGAGCCCGAGCGGCTTCTTGACCCCGGTCAGCCCGTCGAGCGTGTAGAGCGCCGGCTGCGCGTGGAGCACCATCCGGCCCTGCGGGTCGATCGACTGCCGGCCTTCGTGGAGCAAGGCATCGATATCGGCCTGTTCGATGCGCATCCCGCCGAGTTCGGCCTCGATGAACGCTTCGTCGCTGACCAGCCCGCCCGCCGAGAAACCCGCCCAGACATTCTCGATGTTGAAGCCGGCGATCCGCTCCGCCTGTTCGACCGCCTCGCGCACCGCGACCTCGGTGGCGTCCATGTCGGCGATATAGCCGCGCTTGACCCCGCGGCTCTCGCGCTGGCCGGTGCCGAGCACGTTGAGTTCGCCGCCGTCGCCTTTCTGCGCAATCATCGCCGATACCTTGGACGATCCGATGTCCAGCGCGGTAATCAGGCCGTCAGGTGCTACCTTCGCCATCGCTCTACCCCCTCATGCTTCGCCGGAACGCAGCGCTTCCCCGGCGCGCGCCTCGATCGTTCGGTCGTTGTCGCCGATCACGTTGTTGCCCGTCGCCGCCGCGGCATCGGCGGGCGGGTCGTTGCGGCCGTCGTCCGCGACCCGTTGCTGGTCCTGCCCGGCGCGGCGCGCATACATCTTGGCGGGATCGCGCAGGTCGAAGCGCAGCCAGCCCTTGCCGAGCAACGGGTCCGCGCCGTCCATCTGCGCGAACTTGATGAGCGCCTGCGGCGCGCCGTCCTGCGGCAGCGCCAGCGTCTCGCCGGTGGTGAAGGTCAGGTCCCAGCGGCGGTTGCCGACCCAGGTCGCGGCGCGGATGCGCGGGCGCAGCGCAGGCGCGGCGGCGAGCAGCGCCTGATAGCCCGGCTCCTGCTGATTCGCGCCGGGACCGATGACGAGCGGCAGATCGGGCATATGCGTCGGCGCGACCGGCGCGAGCAGCCGCCCGGTCGCGTCGATCAGCGTCAATTGCCCCTTGTCCTGCCAAATCGCCGCCGGCTCGCGTTCGGTGATGTGGATCACCAGCCGGTCGGGGAGCCGCCGCGCGACATAGGCGTCGGAAATCCAGCCATAGGCCAGCAATCGCTCGCGCACGCGCTCCAGATCGACGCGCAGCATCGCGCGCGACGACTGATCCTCCAGCGCGACCGCATAGACCGTTTCGCGGTCCATCCGCTTGAGCCCGGTGATGTCGACCTGTTCGACGCGCAAGCCGGCCCGCCCCGCCGCCTCCGCGACGCCCGCGCCGATCGCCTGCGGCACGCCCAGCAGATTGGCGACGAACAGCGTCGCGACGCCGACCCCGCCCAGCACCGTCCACGTCACCGCCTTGCGCAGCGCGTCCTCGCTGATCGGCATCTTGGCGAGCAGCCGGTCGCCCAGCGACGCCTTCGGCACGCGCCGCCGGTTCGGGGTCGGGCGGCGACCCGGCGGCGCCGCGCCGCGCTTGATCGTGCGGCTCATGACCCAATCGCCTGGTCGACGATCGCCTGCACCAGCGCGGGATAGCTCATGCCGGTGTGCCGTGCCTGTTCGGGGACGAGGCTGAGCGGAGTCATCCCCGGCTGGGTGTTCACTTCCAGCAGGAACAGCCCGTCGACGCCGCGCTCGTCATCCCAGCGGAAGTCGGAGCGGCTGGTGCCGCGGCAGCCGAGCACGCGATGCGCCTGCAACGCCAGCGCCATGCACGCCTGCGTGATCTCGTCGGGGATCTCCGCGGGGAAGATATGGTCGGTCATCCCGTCGGTATATTTGGCGTCATAATCGTACCAGCCCGACTTGGGCCGCAGCTCGGTGACGCCGAGCGCCCGATCGCCGAGCACGGCGGTCGTCAGCTCGCGCCCGCGGACATAGGGTTCGGCGAGCAGTTCGTCGAACTCCTGCCACGGCCCGGTCGCGTCGCGCGCGATCGGGTTGCCGTAATTGCCCGCATCGGTAACGATCGCGACCCCGACCGACGAGCCTTCGTTGACCGGCTTCAGCACATAGGGCCGCGGCAGCGGATCGGCGTCGTGCACGTCGGCGCTCTTCACGATCCGCCCGCCGGGCATCGGGATGCCGGCGGGGACCAGCACCTGCTTGGTCAATACCTTGTCGATCGCGATCACCGAGGTGGCGAGCCCGGAATGGGTGTAGCGCAGCCCCATCAGGTCCATGAGGCCCTGCACGCTCCCGTCCTCGCCCGGCGTGCCGTGGAGCGCGTTGAAGACGAGGTCCGGCTTTGCTTCGGAGAGCTTCGCGGCAACGTCGCGCCCCATGTCGATGCGCGTGACGCGATGGCCGAGCGACTCAAGCGCATCGGCGACGCCGTTGCCCGAGGAGAGCGACACCTGACGCTCGGCCGACCAGCCGCCCATGAGGACTGCGATGTGCAAGGTCATGCTCCCTCTCCCTCTTGGGGAGAGGGTCGGGGTGAGGGGTTGGTGTCTCGCAGAGAGATCAGTCTCGGTGAGACCTCGGCCCCTCTCCCAACCCTCTCCCCAGAGGGGAGAGGGCTAAGCTCGTCCACCAAACCCACCCTTTGTATCTCCCATTCCAGTTCCACGCCGCTCGCCGCCTTCACCCGCGCGCGCACGTCCTCGCCCAGCGCCTCGATGTCCGCGCTGCTCGCCGCACCGAGGTTGAGCAAGAAGTTCGTATGCTTCTCGCTGACCTGCGCGTCGCCGCGCCGCAGCCCGCGGCACCCGGCGGCATCGACCAGCGCCCATGCCTTGTGCCCGTCGGGGTTCTTGAAGGTCGACCCGCCGGTCTTCGAGCGCAGCGGCTGCGACGCCTCGCGCGCGGCGGCGATCCGGTCCATCTCCGCCTGGATTGCGGCGGGCTCGCCCGGCTGCCCACGGAAGGTGGCCGCGATCACCACCGCGCCCTGCGGCAGTTCGGAATGGCGATAGGTATAGGCCAGCGCACTGGCCGCCAGCGTCCGCCGCTCGCCCGAGCGCAACACGACCTCGGCCTCGACCAGCACGTCGGCGGTCTCGCGCCCATAGGCGCCGCCGTTCATCCGCACGAACCCGCCGACCGTACCGGGGATCGAGCGCAGGAACTCCAGCCCCGCGACCCCGGCGTCGCGCGCGGTCGAGGACACGAGGATGCCGCTCGCCCCGCCCCCGCAGCGCAATGTCACCTCGTCGAGCGCGGTAGCGGTCGCGAACGGCTTGCCAAGCCGCACCACCACGCCCGGCACCCCGCCGTCGCGGACGATCAGGTTCGAGCCGAGCCCGAGCGGCATGACCGGCACCGCCGGATCGAGCGCCGCGAGGAACGCGCACAGATCGTCGGCATCGGCGGGCTCGAACAGCCACTCCGCCGCCCCGCCCGCCTTGAACCAGACGAGCGGCGCGAGCGGCGCATGGCGGGTCAGTTGCCCGCGGACCTCGGGGAGCGCGCTCACCACGGCCCGGCCCGCCACAGTTGCGCCCAGGCCTGCCACGCCGCCATGTTCGCCTCGCCCGCCCGCCGCGTCGCCTCCTGCGCTGCGATCAACGCCGCGCCCGCATCGGTGGCGTGCCGACCGGCCTCCAGCGCGCTGCGCTGGGTGTCGAGCAATTGCTTCTGCCAGTTGATCGCGGCGTCGAACCAGTTGGTCATGCGCGTTCCCCGATCGCGGCGGCCAGCCCGGCCGCCCATTTGGTGATGTCGCCCGCGCCGAGGCAGATCACCTGATCCCCCGCGCGCACCTCGCCCGCCAGCACATCGGCGAGCGCGGCGGCGTCCGCCACCACCGCCGCCTGGCGATGCCCGCGCTCCTGCAACCCCGCGACCAGCGCCTCGGCATCGACACCGGGGACCGGCGCTTCGCCCGCGGCATAGACCGGAGTGACATACACCTGATCCGCGTCGTTGAACGCGCCGCGAAAGTCTTCCATCAGATTGCCGAGCCGCGAGTAACGATGCGGCTGAACGACCGCGATCACCCGCCCCTGCGCACTCTCGCGCGCGGCGGCGAGCACCGCGCGGATCTCGACCGGATGATGCCCGTAATCGTCGATGATCGTCGCGCCACTTACCTCACCAACCTTGGTGAAGCGGCGCTTGACTCCGGAGAAGCGCTCGAACCCCTTCTGGATCGTCGCATCGTCGATCCCCAGCTCGAGCGCGACGCCGATCGCGGCGAGCGCATTCTGGACGTTGTGCCGCCCCGGCATCGGCAGATCGATCCCCTCGATCGAGCGCACGTCACCGTCGCGCGCGCGGATCAGCGCCTCGAACCGATTGCCGCCCGGATAGGGCGTGACATTGACCCCGCGCACGTCCGCCGACGCCGCGAAGCCATAGGTGACGATCCGCCGGTCGCGGACGCGCGGGATCAGCGCCTGCACCTCCGGGTGGTCGAGGCACAGCAGCGCCGCGCCGTAAAAGGGCACGTTCTCGACGAACTCGACATAGGCGTTCTTGGCGCGGTCGAAGCTGCCATAATGGTCGAGATGCTCGGGATCGATATTGGTGACGACCACAATCGTCCCGTCAAGCCGCAGGAAGCTGCCGTCGCTCTCGTCGGCCTCGACCACCATCCAGTCGCTCGCGCCCAGCCGCGCGTTCGAGCCGTAGCTGTTGATGATCCCGCCGTTGATGACGGTCGGATCGACCCCGCCGGCATCGAGCAACGCCGCGACCATCGAGGTCGTCGTGGTCTTGCCGTGCGTCCCCGCGACCGCGACGGTCGACTTGAGCCGCATCAGCTCGGCGAGCATCTCGGCGCGCCGCACGACCGGAACGCGGTTGCGCAGCGCCGCCTCGACCTCCGGGTTGCCGCGCTTCACCGCGGTCGAGGTCACGACCACCGCCACGCCGTCGACATTGGCGGCGTCATGCCCGATCGTCACGGCGATGCCGCGCTTGCGCAGCCCCTCGATCACATAGCCCTCGGCGACGTCGGAGCCCTGCACCTTGTAGCCGAGATTGTGCATCACCTCGGCGATGCCCGACATGCCGATCCCGCCGATCCCGACGAAGTGGATCGTGCCGATATCGGTGGCGACCCCCTTCATGCGAATGCCTTCCGCGTCTGCGCCTTGCCGACCTTGATCCGCGCGCGCGGCGCGTCGAGGCTCTCGACCAGATCGGCGAGGTCGGTGACGGCATTGGGCGCGCCGCACGAACGCGCGCGGGTGGCGGCATTGCCGAGCGCTTCGGGGTCGAGTCCGAGTTTCTGCATCTGCTTGGCGAGTTCCGTCGGCGTGAAGGCGGTCTGCTGGATCGTGCGCGCGCCGCCCGCGGCGGTGATCTCGCGCGCATTGGCGGTCTGGTGATCGTCGGTCGCCGAGGGCAACGGCACGAGGATCGCGGGGCGGCCGGCGGCGGTCAGCTCGGCGATCGTCGATGCGCCGGCGCGCGCGATGACGAGGTGCGACCAGCCGAGTTGCTCGGGCAGGTCGGGAAGGTAGGTGGCGAGATCGGCGGCGATGTCGAGGCTGGCGTACTTTTCACGCACCGCATCGATATCCTCGATCCGCGCCTGATGCGTCACCTGCAAGCGGCGACGGAACGCGACCGGCAGCAGCGCCAGCCCGTCGGGCACCACCTGGCTGAGCACCGACGCGCCCTGGCTGCCGCCGGTCACCAGCACGCGGAAGATGCCGTCCTCGTCGGGCACCGGATAGGGCTTGGCGCGCAACGCCAGCACGCTCTCGCGCACCGGATTGCCGATCAGATGCGCCTTGTGGCGGTGGCGCGGGTTGAGCCGCTCGGTCTCGGCATAGCTGGTCGCGATCGCATCGACGCGCCCGGCCACCAGCCGGTTGACGCGCCCCAGCACCGCATTCTGCTCGTGGACCGCGGTCGGAATCTTCTCGGCGAACGCTGCCGACAGCGCCGGAAAGGCGGGATAGCCGCCGAAGCCGATCACCGCGGCCGGCTTGAAGGTGCGATAGAGGTCGCGCGCGGACGTGCGCCCCTCCACCATCAGCCGCGCCGCCTTCGCCCAGCCGAGCGGCCCGCCCGCGAAGCGCCCGGCGGGGATGACATGCGTCTGCACGCCCTCGAACAGCCCCGGAAAGCGCACCCCGCGCGCGTCGCTGACCAAAGCGACGCGGTGCCCGCGCTTCATCAGCTCGGCCGCCAGCGCGGCGGCGGGCACCATATGCCCGCCGGTCCCGCCGGCGGCGAGCACGTAATGGCGAGGACGGAAGTCGCGGACCTGCGTCATTCGGCGCTCCAGCGTTGCTGCGCGATATACGGGCTGCGCAGCAGGAACGGATTGCGGCGCGTAAAGGCGAGCAACAGCCCCATCCCCATCGACAGCGCGACCATCGACGACCCGCCATAACTGATGAACGGCAGCGTCATCCCCTTTGACGGCGCCAGCCCGGTGTTGACCGCCATCGAGATCAGGGCCTGCGCGCCAAACTGCACCGCCAGCCCCGAAGCGGCGAGCAGGCGGAACGGGTCCTGCTCGTCGAGCAGCTTGACGAACACCCGCACCACGATCGCGAGGAACGCCAGCCCGACGATCATGCACGCCAGCAGGCCGAACTCCTCGCCGATCACCGAGAAGATGTAATCGGTATGCGCCTCGGGCAGCCCGAACTTGACCGTTCCCGCGCCCGGCCCGGTCCCGAACCACCCGCCCGAGGTCAGCGTGTTGTGGGCGGCATTGGTCTGGAAATGATCGGCCGCGCCCTCGCCCTCGACGCCGGGGAACAGGAAGGCATCGATCCGCTTCCGCGCGGTGCTGTAGAACAGATAGGCCGCGACCAGCGCGACCGGCACCATCGACAGGAAGCCGAGGATCACCCGCGTCGGCGTCCCCGCGATCGTCACCAGCGCCAGCCAGATGATGCAGAAGATCACGGTCTGCCCGAAATCGGGCTGCAACATCAGCAGCATCGCGATCAGCCCGGTCAGCGCGGCGGTGATCGCCGTCACCGGCAGTTCGGCATCGCGCGACTTGAACGACAGCAGCCACGCGACTGTTACGACGAAGAACGGCTTGAGGAATTCGGACGGCTGGAATTGCGCGAAGCCGAACCCGACCCAGCGGCGCGCGCCGTTGACGCTGACCCCGACGAACGGGACCAGCACCATCAACGCGACGCACACCGCCGCGCCGATCAGCGACATCCGCCGCGCCATCGTCAGCGGCAGCATCGACACGCCGAACAGCACCGGCAGCGACACCGCCACCCACATGACCTGCCGCCAGAAATAATGTAGCGGCGCGAAATGGAGATGCTCGCCCGAATAACGCGTCGCGCTGACCGGCGAGCCGGCGGCGACCGCGATCAGCCCGATCGCGATCAGGAACAAGGCGAGCAGCAGCAGCACGCGGTCGATGTCCCAGAACCACGTCCCCAGCGGCGACGGATCGCCGCGCCCGCCGCGGTTGCGCAGCGAGACGCCGGGACGGGCGGGCTCGGTTCGGGTCGCGCTCATGCCAGCTCCTCCACCGCTGCGCGGAACGCCGCGCCCCGCTGCTCGAAATCGCGGAACTGGTCGAACGAGGCGGCGGCGGGCGACAGCAGCACGACGTCGCCGCGCTCCGCCTCCTGCGCCGCCAGCTTCACCGCGCGCTCCAGCGTCTCGACCTCGGCGACCGGCACCTGCCCGCGCAGCACCGCGGCGAAGCGCGGTCCGCCCTCGCCGATCGTATAGGCGCGCACGACATTGCCGAGATGCGGCATGCAGGCGTCGAGATCGTCGCCCTTCACCTTGCCGCCCAGGATCCAGTGGATGCGCGGGAAAGCGGCGAGCGCCGGGGCGGCGCTTTCGGGATTGGTCGCCTTGCTGTCGTTGATCCACGCCACGCCGTTCAGCGTCGCGATCCGCTCCATGCGGTGCGGCAGCCCGGTGAAGGTTTCAAGGGCGCGCTCGATCGTCTCTGTGTCGACCCCGAGCGCCTCGGCGACCGCGACCGCGGCCTTGGCATTCTGTTCGTTGTGCGGGCCTTGCAGCGACGGCCAGCGCGCCTGCTCGCCGGGCAGCGGCACGCCGTCGATGAAGCGGACGTTGAGCCCCACGGGCGCATCGGCGAGCACGTCATGCTCGGCCTCCGCCTCGTAATCGACAACGGCGACGTGCGCGGGCGACTGCATCGCGAACAGCCGCGCCTTGCTGGCGGCATAAGCGTCGAAGCCGTCGTAGCGGTCGAGATGATCGGGGGTGACGTTGAGCAGCACCGCGACGTCACAGTCGAGCGTCTGCGTCAGGTCGATCTGGTAGCTCGACAGTTCGAGCACATAGACGCCGCCTTCCGGCAACGGCTCCTGCGCGAGGATCGGCAGCCCGATGTTGCCGCCCATCCGCGCGGGGATGCCGGCGGTGTCGAGGATGTGGTGGACGAGCGCCGTCGTGGTCGACTTGCCGTTGGTGCCGGTGATTCCGACGACCTTGTGCGCTGGCAGATCGGCGCGTGCCTGCGCGAACAGCTCGATGTCGCCGATGATCGGCACGCTCGCCGCGCGCGCCTTAGCGGCAAGCGGGTGCGTGTTGAGCGGCACGCCGGGGGAGACGACGAGCGCGTCGACGGTGGAGAGGTCGACGATCTCGAGGTTTTCGACGGCGAAGGGATGGTTGCTCAATTCCTCCTCAAGCACACCGCACTTGTCGACGTCACTGTCCCAAGCCGTCACCCGCGCCCCGCCCGCGACGAGCGCACGAACGGTCGCGGCGCCCGAGCGTGCCAGCCCGAGCACCGCATAATGTTTCCCCGCCCAGGCGCCGGAAACGATCATCGCAGCTTCAACGTCGACAGTCCGGCCAGTGCCAGCACCAGCGAGATGATCCAGAAGCGGATCACCACCGTCGGCTCGCTCCACCCCAGTTGCTCGAAATGGTGGTGGATCGGCGCCATGCGGAAGATGCGCTTGCCGGTGCGCTTGTACCAGAACACCTGGATGATGACGCTCATCGCCTCGACGACGAACAGCCCGCCGATGATCCCCAGCACGATCTCGTGATGCGCGACCACCGCGATCGTGCCGAGCGCGCCGCCCAGCGCAAGGCTGCCGGTGTCGCCCATGAACACCGCCGCGGGCGGCGCATTATACCACAGGAACGCCAGCCCGCCGCCGATCACCGCGCCGCAGAAGATCGCCAGCTCGCCCGCGCGCGGGACGTGCGGGATGCCGAGGTAATCGGCGAACTTCACGTTGCCCGCCAGATAGACGATCAGCATGAACGCGACGCTGGCGATGATCACCGGCATCGTCGCGAGCCCGTCGAGCCCGTCGGTCAGGTTCACCGCATTGCCGAACGCGACGATCGTAAAGGCGGCGAACACCGGATAGAAATAGCCGAGGTCGATGAAATAGCGGCTGGTGAACGGGAAATAGAGGCCGGAGCCGTTTTCCTGCATCACGATCCACGCCGCGACGCCGGCGATGGCGAATTCCAGCAACAACCGCACCCGCCCGGAAACGCCCGCGGTGCTGGCCTTCCGCACCTTGTCGTAATCGTCGAGGAAGCCGATCGCGCCGAAGCCGAGCGTGACGAACAGGCACGCCCAGACGAATGGATTGCGCAGGTCCATCCAGATCATCACCGACAGCACCAGGCTGGTGAGGATCATCAGCCCGCCCATCGTCGGGGTGCCGCGCTTGGCGAGATGCGTCTGGGGGCCGTCGGCGCGGATCGGCTGCCCCTTGCCCTGCCGGACGCGCAGCCAGCCGATGAAGCGCGGCCCGATGATGAGCCCGATCAGCAACGCGGTCGCGACCGCCGCACCGGCGCGAAACGTCTGATAGCGGATCAGGTTGAACCCGCCCGAGAAACCGAGTTGTTCGGCGATCCAGTACAGCAACTCAACTCATCCCGTTGGCAAGGCCGCTGACCAGTCGCGACAGGCCGACGCCGTTCGATCCCTTGACGAGCATGGTGTCGCCCGGCCGGATCAGTATCCGCAAGCGCTCGAGCGCCTGGCCGGCATCGGGCACATGGACGAATTCGACCTGCCCCTCAAGCGCCGCAGCCAGCGGGCGCATCGCCTCGCCGACCAGCACGGCCGTTTCGACGCGCGCGGCGACGACATCGTCGGCCAGCCCGGCATGGAAATCCGCCGACCCCTCGCCCAGCTCGCGCATCTCGCCGAGTACCGCGACGTGCCGCCCGGCCGCCAGCGCCAGCACCGCCAGCGTCGCGCGCATCGACGCCGGATTGGCGTTGTAGCTTTCGTCGATCACGGTCGCCTCGCCATCGCCGACGCGCACGGTCAGCCGCGCACCGCGGCCAGGCAGTCCGCCAAGCTCGCCCAAAGCGAGTCCGGCGAGCGCCAGATCGGCACCGACCGCATCCACGACCGCCAGCACCGCGAGCGCGTTCGACACCCAATGCCGCCCGGGCTGCGCGATCGTGAAGCTCACGTCGCGTCCGCCGACCCGCGCGTTGACGAAGGTACCGCCGCCACGCACCACCATCGCGTCGCTGGCGCGCACATCGGCCTCGCGATTGATGCCGAAGGTGACGATCCGCCCCGCATAAGGCCTGGCGGCGTCGATCAACCGGTCACGATGCGGGCTGTCGAACGGCACGATCGCGGTCCCGCCCGGTTCCAGACCGCGGAAGATCTCGCCCTTGGCGTCGGCGATCGCGCTTTCGTCGGGCAAGAATTCGGTATGCGCGGGCGCGATCGCGGTCACCAAGGCGACGTGCGGGCGCACCAAAGTGGTCAGATGCGCCAGTTCGCCGGGATGATTCATCCCCATTTCGAGCACCGCGAAGTCGGTGTCGGCGGGCATCCGCGCGAGGCTGAGCGGGACGCCGGTGTGATTGTTGTAGCTCTTGACCGAACGATGCGCGCGGCGGCCGGGCGCGCGGTCGAGCGCGGCGAACAGCGCCTCCTTGGTCGAGGTCTTGCCGACTGACCCGGTAACGCCGATCACCTTGCCCGCCACCCGCGCGCGCGCGGCACGGGCAAGGTCCTCGAGCGCGGCGAAGGTGTCGGCGACGCGCACCGAAGGGTGCGCGGTTGGCTGCGACACGATCGCGCCGCCCGCCCCCTGCGCGAACGCCTGATCGAGGAAGCGGTGGCCGTCGGTGGTCTCGCCGGTCAGCCCGATGAACAGGTCGCGCTCGCCGACCTCGCGCGAGTCGAACGCGACCCCGTCGACCACAAAGTCGGCGGCGGCGGTGCCGCCGGTGGCGGCGGCGATCTCGGTGGCGGTCCAGAGCGTCATGGGCGCGTCATACCGAAGTCGTCATCCCCGCGCAGGCGGGGATCCAGACGCGCAGGCTTCTCGAAAGAAGTGCGAACATCGGCGGTTCTGGATTCCCGCCTGCGCGGGAATGACGAAGAACGGGCACCGATCATGCCGCCACCTCGCGCGCGACCGTTACGTCGTCGAACGGGAGCACGAGCTCGCCGACGATCTGCCCCTGTTCGTGCCCCTTGCCCGCGATGAGCACAATGTCCCCCGCGCGCGCCTCCGCGACCGCGGTGGCGATCGCGGCGCGGCGGTCGCCGATCTCGCGCGCGCCCGGCGCACCTTCGAGGACCGCGCGACGGATCATCGCCGGATCCTCGGTGCGCGGATTGTCGTCGGTGACGATCACCACATCGGCGCTCGCCGCCGCGGCCTGCCCCATCGGCACGCGCTTGCCCGCGTCACGGTCGCCGCCCGCGCCGAAGACGAGGATCAGCCGGCCCTCGACATGTGGGCGCAGCGCGGCGCACGCCGCCTCGATCGCATCGGGGGTGTGCGCATAATCGACATAGACCGGCGCCCCGCCCGCGGTGATCGCGGCGCGCTCCAGTCGTCCGCGCACCGGCTGCAACCGCGCGAGCCCGGCGAGCGTCTGCGCGACATCGCCGCCGGTCGCGATCACCAGCCCGGCGGCGACCAGCGCGTTGGCGGCCTGATAGCCGCCGATCAGCGGCAGCGTGACCCGGTGATCGACACCCTCGGCACGGATCGTCAGCCCCTGCCCGAGCAAGGTCGGTGCGCGCGCGACCAGCCGCAGGTCGTCGCCATGCTCGCCGACCGTGAAGACGCGGTTGCCCCGCTCGCGCGCGATATCGATCACGCGCTCCGAATTGGCGTCGTCGACCCACACCACCGCGGTGCCGTCATCGGCGAGCACCTGCGCGAACAGCCGCAGCTTGGCGGTGAAATAGGCCGCCATGTCGCCGTGATAATCGAGATGGTCGCGGCTGAGATTGGTGAAGGCCGCCGCGCGCACCGGCAATCCTTCGGTGCGATACTGGCTGAGCCCGTGGCTCGACGCCTCGAACGCGAGATGCGTGACGCCCTCGCGCGCGAGCCCGGCGACGTTCGACAGGAACGTCACGACATCGGGGGTGGTCAGCCCGGTCACGACGCGCTCGTCGGCGGTCGCGACGCCCAGCGTGCCGATCGACGCGGCGTGATGCCCCGCCATGCGCCACAGCTGCCGCGTCATCTCGACCGTCGAGGTCTTGCCGTTGGTGCCGGTGACCGCCACGGCGGTCTCGGGAAACGGCGCGAAGAAGCGGGCGGCGAGCCGGGCGAACGTTTCGCGCGGGGTGTAATCGCGGATATGCAGCGCGCCCTCGACGCGGGCGCCGGGCCGCGCGACGACCGCCACGGCGCCGGCCTCGATCGCCGCGGGGATATAATCCTCCCCATTGACCCGCGCGCCCTCGAACGCGCCGAAGATCGTGCCGGGCGCGACCTTGCGGTGGTCGATCGCGAACCCGGTGACCGACTGCTCGCCGCCGCCCTCGACCAGTTGCGACAGCTTCATGCCACGATCCTCACTGCCCGCCGCTCTTGGGCGCGCGGTCGGGATCGTCCCACAGCGTCGGGATGATATCCGACACGTCGATGTCGCGCCGATCGTCGGGCGTCACGCCCAGGATCGCGCCGACGCGCGAGATCGTGCGGCCGACGACCGGGGCAACGTTCCACGCAGCGGTCTTCCACCCGAAGGTCTCCTTCGTGCCAAGCGGCGAGTCGAGCATCGCCACGACCACATAGCGCGGCGCGTCCATCGGGAAAGCCGCCGCGAAGGTCGCGACGTTGCGCGACCGGTCATAGCCGCCCGCCACCGCCGCCTCGGCGGTGCCGGTCTTGCCGCCGACGCGATAGCCGGGCGCATCGCCCTTGCGCCCCGTGCCGCGCAGCACGATCAGCCGCAGCATCTGGCGCATCCGCGCGCTGGTCGCCTCGCTGATGACGCGCCGTCCGGCGACCTCATGCCCCGGCTGGACCTTGAGCAAGGTCGCCGGCCGCCACGTCCCGCCGTTGACCAGCGCGGCATAGGCATTGGCGAGATGCAGCGGCGTCACCGCGATGCCGTGGCCATAGGCGGTGGTCATCGTCGTGGTGCGCGCCCAGAAGGTCGGCCACAGCGGGCGGCCCTTCTCGCGCAGCTCGATATCCGGCCGCGTGTCGAAGCCGAGCTTGCGGAACATCTTCTGCATCCGCTCCGGCCCGACCTCGTCGGCGACGCGCGCGGTGGCGACGTTCGAGGAATAGATCAGCGTTTCCGCCATGTTGAGCCAGCGCTTCGGATCCCCGCGCTCGTCATGGATCGTGAAGCGGCCGACCTGCAGCGGATGCGTCGCGTCGAAGCGCCGCTCCATCGAGGTGACGACGCCATTGTCGATCGCCGCCGCCATCGTGATCGGCTTGAAGGTCGACCCCAGCTCGAACACGCTCTGCGTGGTGATGTTGCGGAGCTGCTCGCTGCCCGACATGCCGACGCGATTGGGGTTGAAGGTCGGCAGCGACACCATGGCCACCACCTCGCCGGTGTGGACGTCGAGCACGATCCCGCCGCCGCCGCGCGCCGAGAAGGTGGTCATCGCGCGCCCCAGCTCGCTCTCCATCGCCGCCTGCACGCGCGTGTCGATCGCCAAGGCGACCGGCTGGTTGATGGTGGCGGGGTTGGTCAGCCGCTCGTCGAGCGCACGCTCGATCCCGCTCATGCCGTGGCCGCCGCTGATGAAGCCGAGCACGTGTGCGCCGAGCGTCGACTGCGGGTAGAGCCGCTGCGTCTCGCGTTCGAAGACGATCCCCGGCTCGCCGATCGCGTTGACCGCCTCGACCAGGGCGGGGCTGGCGCGGCGGTTGAGATAGGTGAAGCTGACCGGGCGCGTGATTTGCGCATAGAACCACGCCTGATCGCCACGGTCGGGCATCAGGTCGGCGAGCTTCTGCGCGATCTGCGACGGGTCGCCGAGCAGCTTCTTCGGATGGACGCCGATCGTCCACGCGTCGATGGTGCGCGCGAGCGGCGCACCGTTGCGATCGACGATATCGCCGCGCGGTGCGGCCAGCACCCGCGCGGTGCCGCGCTCGCCGCCCTCGGTCACCCCGAGCATCGCCAGCCGCCCGATCACGATCAGCACCGACGCTGCGAACAGCAGCATCAGCATCATCAGGCGCAGATGTTGCGTCGCCAGCAATTGCTGGCGCTGGTCGCCCGAACGGCCGGCGCGAAGGGGTCGGGCGACCAGGGTGTTCACCGCAAGCGGCTCCGTTCGGCGCGCGCGCCGCTCAGGATCTCGCCGAGCGTGTTCTCGCTGAGCAGCCCGCGGTCGAGCATCGCGACCTTGGCGACCTTGACCGGCGCGGCGGCCGCGCGCGCGGCGACCTTGGTCACCGTGATCGGCGTCGCCGCGGCGACCTGCACCGCCGCAACCTTCACCACGGCGGGCGCGGCGGTGGCGGTGCTGGCGGTGGCGACCGCGGGAACGATGGCGGCGACCGGTGCGGCGGGGACGATCAGCTGCGCGGTCTGCACCGGCACGTCACGTCCCGGCACGGGCAGCCCCTGCACCGGCGACAGCGCCGCCAGCGCACGCTCGTCGGCGACGAACTGCCGCGCGGTCGGCACGGTCAGCGCCAGCGTGTTGCCGTTCCAGCGCTCGAGCTGCGCGAGGTTGGCGCGCACGTCGAACTCGGTTTCCAGCGCACGGATGTCGCGCTCCGCCGAGGAGATGCGGCGGTCGACCTGCTCCAGCCGCTTGCGCTCGGCCGCGACCTGCGACGACACGAGGTAGAAGCCGATCGCCACGATCGCACAGCCGGTCAGCCACCCCAGCCCTTTCAACCGATATATCGCCGCCATCGTTACGCCTCCAAACGCCAAGGGGCCGCCCCGGTACGCCGGGCGGTGCGAAGTGTGGCGGAGCGGGCGCGCGGATTGGCGGCCAGCTCCGCTTCGCCCGCGCGGATCGCGCGGGCGGTGATCTCGAAGGTCGGTTCGCGCACGGGCGCGCTGACCGGCAGATGCCGCGAGCCGCCGGGTGCCGCGCCCGAGCGGTCGCGCAGGAAGCGCTTGACGATGCGATCCTCCAGCGAGTGGAAGGTGACGATCGCCAGCCGCCCGCCGGGCTTCAGCACGCGCTCGGCCGCCTCCAGCCCTTGCGTCAGCTCGTCCAGCTCGCCGTTGATGTGAATGCGCACCGCCTGAAACGCGCGGGTCGCCGGGTCCTTCTTGTCGTGCGGGCGATGGCCGAGCGCCTTGCGCACCACATTGGCGAACTGCGCGGTCGTGGTGAGCGGGCGCGCCGCGACCACCGCCCGTGCGATCCGCCGCGACTTCGGTTCCTCGCCATAGCGATACAGCACGTCGGCGATCGCCTCTTCCTCGGCCTCGTTGAGGAAGTCGGCGGCGGACAGGCCTTCCTGACTCATCCGCATGTCGAGCGGGCCGTCCGCCTGGAACGAGAAGCCGCGCTCGGCCTGATCGAGCTGCATCGACGACACGCCGATGTCCATCGTCACGCCGTCGACCGGCACCGCGTCGCGCGCCGCCAGCTCCGCTTCGAGCGCCGAGAAGGTGGCGGGGACGAGCGTCAGCGCCGCCTCTTCCTCCAGCGCGCGGCCGTTGGCGATCGCGTCCGGATCGCGATCGAACGCGATCACCGCCGCGCCGGCCGCAAGGATCGCGCGGGTGTAGCCGCCGGCACCGAAGGTCGCATCGACATGGCGCTCGCCGGGGGCAGGGGCGAGCGCGGCGACGACTTCGTCGAGCAGGACGGGGACGTGCGGGGCGGCGGCGCTGCTCATGACAGGGGTATCCCCTTGTCCTCGCAGGCGAATTCCACATACTCCTTGAGAAAGGGATCGATCCCCGGCGTCTCGATCAGGACGTTCGGCGCCCAGATCGTGATCCAGTTGAACGCGCCAAGGAACACCGCCGCGCCCTGGATGCGCGCGTAGCGACGCTCGAAGGACGGCATGATGAAGCGGCCCGAGCCGTCGAACGGCAGCGGCTCGGCCCCGCCGGCGCGGTCGAGGATGTTATAATCGGTGCGCCCGCTGGTCGCGAATTGCGCGGCATCCAGCGCCTCCAGCTTCGCCTTCCAGAACGGCACGAAGCCGGGATCATAGGCGATCAGGCAGCGATGTTCGGGATGCGGGGCGATGATGACGGTGCCGCCGTCCTTGCCGTCCTCGCGCGGGGCGTTCTTGGCCAGCGTCGCGCGCAGGGTGTTCGGAATCGCGACCCGGCCCTTGTCATCGACAAGACCGAGCCCCTTTCCCTGATAGTCCACCCTGTCGATCACGCCCACCTCGCACCCGGAGCGCACAACCACCCTGCCCGACGCGCAGCCCTCGCCGCGCGCCGACGTTGCCGTCAGCAAACAACAGTGGTTCTGCCCCCAATGTCGTAGCGCTTACGTATCAGGGTCACGCCGGGAAGAGAAGGGAAATTCGGGGAAATCAGGGGATCAGCCGCTTGGCGCCTTGAATCCCGCTGGAATCCGCGGTGGCACTTGCGCGCGTAGAACCGATTTGCCGCCGAATGCCGCTCGATCCTCCCAATTTTCCGTGTCTGACCACGCCATCCCCGGATTTCCCCGACGACTCGCATGCACCGGCAGGACGGCAAAACCGGCCCGCGCGCTCACGACATTTGGAGGAAAACCGCCGTGCGCCCGAATCGATCGGCGACGCACCGCACGTCGAACCGCCGCGGACCTGCACCGCGGCGCGGCGATCACAACATGCCGTTGGTCGGTGTGTCGGGAGAAGGCTGCGGCTGCGGCTCGGCAGGCGTGGGGGCGGCGCCGGGGGTCACGCCCATTTCAGCAAGCGGTTCGTTGGTCGGCGCAGCCGTTGGGGCAGAGGACGGCGCGCTCATGTTGGCGACCAGTTCCGGTTGCGCGGCACCGGTGACATTCACGGGTTGTTGCTGATTGACCGAAGAAAAGATCGCGCTCGCCAGCCCGATCAACAGCACGACCGCGGCAAGGCCGATCATTCCGACGCGCACGCGCTGCCGGGTCTGTTCCGCCTGTTGCCGTTCGACGGCGGCCTTGTCTTTGAGAGGAGCCTTCATCGGTCGCGCATTTCTAACCGATCGTCGCGCGTGTGTCGATCAATTCGTTAACGGCCGATCGTGCACGGAGCCGCGCACCAGCCCCTTCGCCGCGAGCCACGCCGGATCGTAGAGCGTCGAGAGATACCGGAAGCCGGTGTCGCACAGGATCGTCGCGATCCGCTTCCCCGGCCCGAGCTGCCGCGCGAGCCGCACCGCGCCCGCGACGTTGATCCCCGACGACAGGCCGAGGCACAGCCCTTCCTCGCGCAGCAAACGGTCGGTCCAGTCGAGCCCTTCCTGATCGGCGATGCGAAATTGCGCGTCGACCGGCGCGCCGTCGAGATTGGCGGTGATCCGCCCCTGCCCGATCCCCTCGGCGACCGACGAGCCCTCGGCGCGCAGCTCGCCGCACGCATAATATTCGTAGAGCGCCGCGCCATGCGGGTCGCTGAGCGCGATGCACACGTCGGGGTCGTGCGCCTTGAGGCCCAGCCCGACGCCCGCGAAGGTGCCGCCGGTGCCGACCGCGCAGGTGAACCCGTCGATCCGCCCGTCCATCTGCGTCCAGATCTCCTCGGCAGTGCCGACGATATGCGCGCGCCGGTTGGCGATATTGTCGAACTGGTTCGCCCAGATCGCGCCCGGCGTCTCCTCCGCGATCCGCCGCGAGGTATGGACGAAATGCGCCGACGACGCATAAGGCGCGGCGGGCACCGTCACCAGCTCCGCGCCGAGCGCGCGCAGCGTGTCCATCTTCTCCTTGGATTGGGTGTCGGGCATCACGATGATCGTGCGATAGCCCTTGGCGTTGGCGACCAGCGCCAGCCCGATCCCGGTATTGCCCGCGGTGCCCTCGACGATCGTCCCGCCGGGCGCCAGCACGCCGCGCTCCTCGGCATCGTTGACGATGAACAGCGCGGCGCGGTCCTTCACGCTCGCGCCCGGATTGGCGAACTCGCACTTGCCGAAGATGTCGCAGCCGGTGGCCTCGCTCGGTCCCTTCAGGCGGACGAGCGGCGTATTGCCGATCAGGGCCAGCGTATCGGTGGTGGTATGCATGGCGGCGTAGATGCGGGCGCGTCCGCCGATGCGCAAGCGATTGAAACTATCCGTCCCCCACTCCCGCCTTCATCGCGCTCGCCAAGCCGCGGCAAAGCTGCCATGTTCCCGTTTCGTTTTCGCAGCCGAGTCGCCCCCGAGCCGCCCATGCCCGACCTGCCGCCCCGCCCGCTGCGCTGGCTGTTCCTCGACCTGAACAGCTATTTCGCGAGCGTCGAGCAGCAATTGCAGCCCAGCCTGCGCGGGCGGCCGGTGATCGTCGCGCCGGTCGGCGCCGACACGACGGTCGCGATCGCCGCCTCGGTCGAGGCGAAGCGCTACGGCATCTCGACCGGAACGCCGGTGTGGGAAGCGAAGCAGCGTTGCCGCGAACTGGTCGTCACCCCGGCGCGGCACGAACGCTATGTCGAATTCCACCATGCGATCGTCGCCGAGATCGAGCGACATATTCCGGTCACCAGGGTCTGCTCGATCGACGAGGTCGCGTGCCGGCTGCTCGATAACGAGAACGACCGCGCGCACGCCGAGGCGCTGGCGGTGCGGATCAAGCGCGGCATCCGCGAAAAGGTCGGCGCGTGCCTGACCTCATCGGTCGGGATCGCGCCCAACCGGCTGCTCGCCAAGCTCGCCTCCGACCTGCAGAAGCCCGACGGGCTGGTGGTGTTCGAGGCCGCCGATCTGCCGCATGCACTCTACCGCCTGTCGCTGCGCGACATCAGCGGGATCGGCGCCAAGATGGAGCGGCGGCTGGCCCGCGACGGCGTCAACGACATCGAGCAATTGCTCGCGCGCCGCCCACGCGACGCCGGCCATGCCTGGGGCGGCACCAACGGCGACCGGCTCTGGTATCTGCTCCACGGCGTCGATCTCGCCGAGAAGGCGACGCAAAGCCGCACGATCGGACACAGCCACGTCCTGTCGCCGGGCAAGCGCGGCTATGGCGCGGTGCGGCTGACCGCGCGGCGGCTGGCGCTCAAGGCGGCGAGCCGGCTGCGCCGCAAGGCGTATCGCGCGCGGCTGCTGGTGCTCCATGCCCGCTTCGAGGATGACAAGAGCGTGTGGCGCACCTCCGCAAAGCTGCCGGCGACGCAGGACAGTTTCGCGGTGCTGGCGGCGCTCGACACATTGCTGCCGCGGTTGCGCGCGCAGGAAGTGGTGCATCGCAGCGGTTGCCGGATGATCGGGGTGACGCTGGCCGAGATCGAGCCGGTCACCGCCGAGCAGCATTCGCTGTTCGCGCATCTTCCCGCCGACGATCCGCTGGCGCGCGAAACGCGCGGGCTGGCGCTAAGCCGCGCGATGGATCGCATCAACGAACGATTCGGGCGTCATGCGGTGTCGGTCGGCGCGATGCATGGCGGTCGGCTCGACCGGGTCGGCACGAAGATTGCGTTCGGGCGTATTCCGGACATGGACGAATTTCACGAATGACCCAGATTCTGATGCACCGCAACAAACCGTGACTTGACGGACTAAAAAGCATCGGCGAAGCGGCACATATTATGCAGAAGCTCCTCCCCCTCTCGCTGGCCGCCGCTCTGCTGGCGCTGTCGGCCTGCAACTCCGAACCGTCCTCGCCGCAGGTGCTGGACAGCAACCCCGATCCGATGGCCTCGACGCTCGCCAATGCCGCGCCGATCGAGCTGCCGCCCGCGATCAAGGCCGACAAGACCATGCGCTGCAAGGACCAGAGCCTCGCCTATGTCACCTTCTTCGACGGTGACAAGCAGGCCGTGGTCCGCACCGAAAAGGGCGGCGCCGCCACCACGCTGAAGGCCGAAAAGGCCGGCGATCCGCTGACCGCCGAGGGCGGCTGGAAGCTGACCGGCAACACCAGCGAAGTGAAGCTGACGCGTCCGGGCAAGCCCGAGCTGGTCTGCCACTCGTAAGGTTCCGATCGGCAGGCTGCGATCGGCCTGCCGTTTTTCTGCCGTCCCGGACTTGATCCGGGACCAAGCTTCTTCCCCGCCGCATCTACAGTGGGATCCCGGATCAAGTCCGGGATGACCGGTATCATTCGATCGGCGTTACGGTCGCCGGGCGACTCGTGTGACCGCCTTTGGTCACCTGACCCGCGATGGCGCGGGACACGCACCAATCTACATCATCTTCCTTGCCCTGCGTCCGGCCGGACCGTAGCGTCGCGCGCATGACGACGGTGGCGATCTACAGCGTGAAGGGCGGTGTCGGTAAAACGACGCTGGCGATCAATCTCGCCTGGTGCGCGGCGACGCTCTCCGCGCGCCGCACGTTGCTGTGGGACCTCGACCCGCAGGGCTCCGCGACCTGGGCGCTTGGCGACGGGCGCGCGCACGACCGCGCCGGGGCGCTGTTCGGCAAGGGCGTCGCCCCCGCCAAGCTGATCTCCAGGACCGCCTTCGACCGGCTCGACCTGCTCCCCGCCGACGCCTCGCTGCGCGACCTCAACCATCAACTGCGCGAGCTCGACAAGAAGCGCCGGCTGCGCAAACTGGTTGCCGAGCTGGGCGATCACGACACGGTGGTGCTCGACTGCCCGCCGGGGCTGACCGAGACCGCCGATCAGGTGGTGCGCGCCGCCGACCTGCTGGTGGTGCCGGTCGTCCCCTCGGCCTTTTCGCAACAGGCATTCGCGACGCTCGACCGCGAGTTCGGCGGACAGGTGCCGATGCTGCCGGTGCATGTCATGGTCGACCGCCGCCGCGCGCTCCATGCCGAGGCGCTTGCGCGCCACCCCGACTGGCCGGTGATCCCGATGGCAAGTGCGGTCGAGAATGCCTCCGCCCAACGGCTGCCGACCGGCGTCGCCGCGCCACGCAGCGCCGCCGCTACCGCCTTCGCGCATTTGTGGCGAACGATCGAGCAGCGGCGGGCTTGAGCGGCACCGGGACACTCGATCCGGGGCTGTTGCTCGGCGCCTATTCGGTCGGGGTATTCCCGATGGCGGACAGCCGCGACGCGACCAGCATTTATTGGGTGGAGCCGCGCCGCCGCGCGATCCTGCCGCTCGACGGCTTCCATCTGTCGCGCTCGCTGCGCCGCGTGATCGCCGCCGACCGCTTCCGGGTGACGGTCGACCGGGCGTTCGAGCGGATCATCGCGCTCTGCGCCGAATCGGCGGCGGACCGCCCCGACACATGGATCAACGCGATGATCGAAGAGGCGTTCGTGCGCCTCCACGCGCTGGGACATGCGCATTCGGTGGAATGCTGGGACGGCGAGCGGCTGGTCGGCGGACTGTACGGGCTGGCGGTCGGCCGCGCCTTCTTCGGCGAGAGCATGGTCAGCCGCGCACCGAACGCCTCGAAGGTCGCGATCGCGTCGCTGGTCGCGCGGCTGCGCGCCGGCGGGTTCTCGCTGCTCGACTGCCAGTTCATGACCACGCATCTTTCCTCGCTCGGCGCGCAGGAGATCGACCGCGCCGATTACATGGAGTTGCTGGGCGCGGCGCTTTCCTCGACCGGCTCGTCCGCGGCTCCCTCCTCCGCCGCGCCGGACGCCGCGGCCACGGCGGCCGGTGACTTCCTCGCGCTCGATGGCGCAGCAGGCGCGGATGGCGCCGTGCCGGGGAAGGTGGTGGTGCAGCTCCTCGGCCAAACGTCATAAACCGGGTGGAGGACGACATTGAGCGCGGGGCGCTCCTTGTAGAGCCATCCTGAAAAGGCGCGCCGCCAGTGTCCGTCGACCCCACGCACGTCGAGCTGGACGAAGGCGCCGGTCAGCTGCTCCGGCTCCCAGGGGGCGGTCTTCTCGCAGGCGCGCAGCCGCACGATCACGTCGCCGACCCGCCCCGCCTGCCCGGGGCGGAGCGTCAGTTCGCGGCTGACGCCGTTGCGCTTGTTGAGCAGCCCCAGCACCGCGACGCGCTGCGCCATCGGCGTGGTGCCCGCATCGACGGGCGCCTCCTGCGCGTCGTCACGCACCTCGTCGGCGGCGGGCGTCGCGGCGACGTCGGGCAGCGTGTCGGGGACCGCCTTGCTCACGATCGGCGCCTCGGGCGACGGCGTGCGCGGGCCGGAGCGCAGGTTCAGCCCCGCCCAGGTCGCCCCCGCTGCCACCACCACCACCAGCCCGCCGATCGCGAGCGGACGCTTCACGCGTCGGGGCTCCACGCCTCGTAATCGCCGGTCGCGGCGGCGCGGTGACCGCCCTTCTCCAGCGCACCCTGCGGGCGATAGGCGAAGGCGGTGCCGGTCATGTTCGGCACCGCAGGCTTCTCCCATGCGCGCGGCGGGGGCAGCACCTCGGTCGGCACGCCGTCCACCTGACGGTGGAGCCAGCTGAACCATTCCGGCGGCACGCGACTGACGTCGTTGGCGCCCGAATAGATCACCCAGCGGCGCGGTTCGCCCGCGGTGTCGCGGCCGCCCTCCCAATAGGTGTTGCCGAGATAATCCTCGCCCACCTGACGCTTGCCGCGCAGGCCATAGAGGATGGTGCCCCAGCTTGCGCCGTTCCACCAGGTGAAGGGGTTGAGATTGATGCCCATCGTGGCGCCTCGCTTACCCGCCGTCGCGCGCCCGTTCAATGCCCCGCGTCACCGACGGGTCATTCGGCCGGCGCGACGCCGACCGCGAGTGGCCCCTTGCGCCCCTGCACCACCCGCGCGCGCAGCCGCTGTTCGGGCTCGACCTCGGCAAGGCCCGCCCGGCGCAGCGTCTCCATATGCACAAAGATGTCGCCGGGCCGCGCCAGCGCGACCAGAAACCCGTAGCCCTTGATCCGGTTGAACCATTTGACGCTGACGTCTTCCCATTGCGCCTGCGCCGCGGCGTCGTCGGGCGCGACCTCGGGCGACAGGCGTTCGCGATCGCGATCGCGCACCGTCTCGGTCGCGGCGGTAAGATCGAGCGCGGAAATCTCGACCGCCTGCCAGCCGCGCGGCCCCTGCGCGGCGAAGCCCTGCAACCGCGTTCCTTCCGGCAGGGTGCGGCGACCATAAGCCTGCAGCACGCTGAAATGGAGCAGCACGTCGCCCATCGTCGAATCGTCGGGGACGATGAAGCCGAACCCGCGCGTGGCGTCGAACCATTTGAGCACGCCCGACAGCGCGACCGACGGCGGCAGGCCCTCGGTTGTCCCGGCGCGAAGTTCCGCGCCCCCGGTCGGTGTGCCAGGCCCGTCGTGCACGTCGTCCTGTCCCAGTTTCATCCCCGGTTAACATCGGTGCACTGCACCATGAGCGAAAGCAAGAAGGGATATGTCAGTCTAATACGGGAATCTCGCCCGGCGCGCTGTCCACGACCTGCCGGGCGATCGTCATTGCATGTCCGCCGCGCAGCATCGCAGCCAGATGCCGCTCGCGCGTGCGCGGATCGGCGCGCGCGGCGGCGAACGGCCCGATCCGCTTGCGCTGCGCGAGCCGCAGCGCGCTGTCGAGCGCGGCGGCGCGTGCCTCCTCGACGACCGGCGTACGATCCGCCTCCTCCAGCCCGGCGGCGCGCAGCGTATCCGCGACGCGCCGCGCGCCATAGCCGCGCCGCGCCAGCGCGGCGCCTTTCTGCGCGGCGAAGCTGCGATCGTCGACATAGCCGGCGTCGGCCATCCGCTGCGCCACGGCGCGCGGATCGACCGGAGGGCCGTCCCAGCCGCGCTCGCGGATCTTGCGCGCCAGATAGTCGGCCAGCTTGCCGCGCGAGGTCGCGAAGCGCTCGACATAACGCAGCGCCAGCCGGTCGAGCGCGGCGGCGTCGAGCGGCGGTGGCGCACGACGCGGCGCGCGCGCGGAGGATTGTGTCAGGGCCACGCCTTGATTGTGCCACACTGACCGTGGATTCTAACGCTCAAAATTTTAACACATCCGGCAAACCGCCATTTTTGCCGGTCAACCATTGCGCACGCGTGACAGGTGCGACAGGAACACAGGATGACGATCGACCCCGCCACGATGACCGCTCCCGCGACGGTTGCGCCGACGGCCACCCCGACCGAGGACCGGCTGCCGCGCCGCTTCTCGGACTTCACGACGCTGGGCGAGGCACTCGATTATGCCGCGTCGGGCGTGCGCGGGCTCAACTTCCACGATGCGCGTGGCACGCTGGTGCGCAGCTATCCGTTCGCGCAGCTCCGCGCGGATGCGCATGATGCGGCATTGCGGCTGATCGCCGCCGGAGTCGCGCCGGGCGATCGCGTCGCGCTGGTCGCCGAGACGAGCGCGGAGTTCGGCGCGTTGTTCTTCGGGGCGGTGCTCGCCGGCGCATGGCCGGTGCCGCTGCCGCTGCCGACCTCGTTCGGCGGGCGCGAGTCCTACATCGACCAGCTCCGTGTCCAGCTTGCGAGCTGCGACCCGACGCTGCTGATCTATCCGGCCGAGCTGGCGCAACTGGCCGGCGCCGCCGCCGAAGCATCGGGCGTGACCGGCGTCGACTGGGCCGCGTTCGCGACCCGCCCCGCCCCCGCCGCTTCGCTGCCCGCGGCCAGCGCCGACGACGTCTGCTACCTGCAATATTCCAGCGGCTCGACGCGCTTTCCGCACGGCGTGGCGGTGACGCACCGCGCGTTGCTCAGCAATCTCGCCGCGCATGCGCACGGGATGCAGATCGCCGAAACCGATCGCTGCATCTCGTGGCTGCCCTGGTATCACGACATGGGGCTGGTCGGCTGCTTCCTGTCGCCGCTCGCCAATCAGGTGTCGACCGACTATCTGAAGACCGAGGATTTCGCGCGTCGCCCGCTGTCGTGGCTCGACCTCATCAGCCGGAACAAGGGCACGTCGCTCAGCTATTCGCCGACCTTCGGCTATGACATTTGCGCGCGCCGCATCTCGTCGCAGACCAAGGCATCGGATCGCTTCGACCTGTCGCGCTGGCGCGTGGCGGGCAATGGCGCGGACATGATCCGTCCCGACGTGATGCAGGCGTTCGTCGACGCCTTTGCCGATGCCGGCTTTCAGGCGACCGCCTTCCTGCCCAGCTACGGCCTGGCCGAGGCGACGCTTGCCGTCTCGCTGATGCCGGTCGGCGAGGGCATCCGCGTCGAGCTGGTCGAGGAGACCGAGCTGTCGGGGATGCATCACGGCGAGGATCGCCCGCAGCGCTACCGCGCGATCGTGAACTGCGGCAAGGCGGTGCGCGACATGGAGATCCAGATCCGCGAGGAGGATGGCACGCCGCTGCCCGACGGCGCGATCGGCAAGGTGTGGTGTCGCGGCCCCAGCGTGATGGTCGGCTATTTCCGCGATCAGGCGTCGACCGACGCGTGCCTGGTCGATGGCTGGCTCGACACCGGCGACATGGGCTATATGTCGGACGGCTATATCTTCATCGTCGGCCGCGCCAAGGACATGATCATCATCAACGGCCGCAATCACTGGCCGCAGGATATCGAATGGGCGGTCGAGCAGCTGCCCGGCTTCAAGGCCGGCGATATCGCCGCCTTCGCGATCACCGCCCCCGGCGGTGAGGAGACGCCGGCGGTGCTGGTGCAATGCCGCAGCTCGGACGAGGCCGAGCGCGTCCGGCTGCGCGACGAGATCCGCGATCGCGTCCGCTCGGTGACCGGCATGAACTGCGTCGTCGAGCTGATCCCGCCGCGCACGCTGCCGCGCACCAGCTCGGGCAAGCTGAGCCGCGCCAAGGCGCGCAACCTCTATCTGGCCGGCGAGATCAAGCCGTACGATCTCGCCGCCTGAGCGGGCAGGTCGGCCGCCTCCGGATTGTCGCCCAGGCGTGGGCCGCATGGTCCCGTTTGCCGGCGACCGCCAATGTGAGCCGGATATTCTTTGATCAACCCGCTCTTTCGCCACGTCGGCGTGATATAAGTATAAAAGGACGCGAAGTCGGGCTGTTAGCAGCGGGTGTCGCCGCGCGCATTGCGTGGCGATCGACCCTGCGCACCCACCTTTACCATTGAAGTTGCAGCGCAATTTCCGCTGCACCGCATGATTGCGGACGGCTGCGGGCGACGCGAGACGCCGCACCGCGGGCAACGCTTCGTCAACCAGACCATGCGTAAGACGGACAGGTGACCACCTTCTCCGCCTCGCCGCTCGTGCATCAACCGCCGCTGCCCGCGCTGCTCGGGCTGAGCGACGGTGACGATCCCGACCTGTGGGGCCGGATTCGCGCGGCGCAACTGCTGGCGGCACGACACAGCGCGCTGCTGTTGCTCACCGCCAATCTGACCGCGGCGGCGCTGGTGGTGATGCTGCTCAACGCCTGCGTGCCGATGCCGTGGCTGGCAAGCTGGGGCGTGGCGATCGGTGCGGTCGCGGTCGCCACCGCGGTCCGGCGGCTGCGCAGCCCCGATCGTGCCGGTGGCTATGCCGATCTCGGCGCGATGCATGCGCCCGTCGCCGAAAGCGCGGCGCTGGCGCTGGCATGGGGCGCGGTGCCGGTGCTGTTCGGCCCCTATCTCCACGTGACGACCGCGCTGGCGATGCACATCGTCGTGGCGGTGCTGATGGCCGCCTATGCGATGGCCATGGTGTCGGTGCCGCTGGCGACGCTCACCTTCATCGGCGCGACCGCGCTCTCGGCAGCGATCACCTTGTTCATCACCGGGCACGCCGCAGCCGCGATCGTCGACCTGCTGTTCGCGACGCTGATGTGCCTTTCCACCTTCGACCGCGCGCGCGCGCTGGCGATGCTCCACGCGGTCGGCGTGACGCTGGCCGAGCGCGACGGGACGATCGGGCTGTTGCTGCGCGACTTCGACGAGACCTCGCCCGACTGGCTGTGGCAGACCGATGCCTCGCGGCGGATCGTCGCGCCGAGCGCGCGCTTCGCCGCCGCCTGCGGGGTCGATCGCGACCAGCTCGCCGAACGGCCGCTGCTGGAGGTGCTGGCCGGCACCGGCTGGGACAGCGGACAGGTCGCCCCCGTGCTGCGCGAACTCGCGACGCGGCTGCGCAACCGCGAGGCGATCCGCGACCTCAATTTGCCGGTGGTGGTCGCCGGCGAGCAGCGCTGGTGGCGGATCGCCGCCTCGCCGCGCCGCGACGCCGACGGTCACTTCGGTGGATTCCGCGGCGTCGCCTCCGACGTCACCGAGGAGCGCGCCTCGGCCGAGAAGATCGCGCGGCTCGCGCGGTTCGACACGCTGACCGGCCTGCCGAATCGCCTGTCGGTCAACGAGGCGCTGGCCGAGGCGGTCGCCAATGCCGAACGCGAGCGCACGCGCTGTGCGCTGATGATGATCGACCTCGACCGTTTCAAGGCGGTCAACGACACGCTCGGCCATCCGGTCGGCGACCGGCTGCTCGGCAAGGTGTCGGAGCGGCTGGCGACGTTGCTGGCAGAACGGGAAATCGTCGGGCGGCTGGGCGGCGACGAATTCGCCGTCGTGGTGCGCGACGCCTCCGACCCGCTGCGCGTCGAGCGGCTGGCGCGGGCGATCATCGAGGCATTGTCGCGGCCCTATGAGGTCGACCAGCATACGCTCTACATCGGCGCGTCGGTCGGCGTCGCGACCTCCCCGCGCGACGGCCGCAGCGCCGAAACGCTGATCCGCTCCGCCGATCTCGCGCTCTACCGCTCGAAGGATCAGGGCGGCGGCGTCTTCCACGCCTATGAGCCGCAGCTTCATGCGCAGGCCGAGGAGCGCCGCGTGCTCGAGATGGCGCTGCGCCAGGCGCTGGCGAACGACGAATTGTCGCTCGATTACCAGCCGGTCGTCGATGCGACGAGCGGGGCGCTGCGCGGGTTCGAGGCGCTGCTGCGCTGGCACCATCCCGGCTTCGGACAGATCCCGCCGTCCAAGTTCATCCCGATCGCCGAAGAGGCGCGGCTGATCGCGCCGATCGGCGAATGGGTGGTGCGCACGGCCTGCGCCGAGGCGGCGGCGTGGCCGGACAACGTGCGGGTCGCGGTCAACGTCTCGCCCGAACAGCTTCACAACCCGCAGTTCGTTACGGTCGTCGCCGAGGCGCTCGCCGAGAGCGGCCTGTCCGCGCGGCGGCTGGAGCTGGAGGTGACCGAAAGCGTGTTCCTGCGCGAGGGCACCGGCGCGACGCGCGTGCTCGGCGACATCCTGGCGCTCGGCGTCGGGCTCAGCCTCGACGATTTCGGCACCGGCTATTCGTCGCTCGGCTATCTGAGTTCGACCCGCTTCTCGTCGATCAAGATCGACCGCAGCTTCGTCCAGACCGCCGCGGCCGGACGGGTCGAGGCGATCGCGATCATCCGCGCGGTGGTCGCGATGGCCGACAGCCTCGACATGACCACCACCGCCGAGGGCGTCGAGACCGAGGCCGAACTTCGGCTGGTGCAGGAGCTGGGCTGCCGCAGCATCCAGGGCTATTATTTCGGGCGTCCGCTCCCGGTCGTCGAGGCGCGCGCGCTGGCGATGCGGCACCTCCAGACGCATGCCGCCTAGGATCGTCGCAGCAATCGCTTGACGAACGCTGCGGATACGTTCAACAGCGCAGCCCGCACAGGAGTGTAGCTCAGTTGGTAGAGCATCGGTCTCCAAAACCGAGGGCCGTGGGTTCGAGTCCCTCCACTCCTGCCAGAAACCTTTTGTCAATCCGGAGCCAATACGCCGCTTGCGTGTTGTGCCGCACAGCGCCATAGCGCGATCTGGGTTAAAGCCACTCAAGGGAGTTCTACTATGCGTTCGATCCTCGCCGGCGCCGCTGCGCTCAGCCTCATCGCCACCCCGGCGCTCGCCGCGACCAGCAATCCGGCCGCCAGCCTGTCGGTTGCGCAGTCGCGCGCCGCGTCGCCGTCGGCCAAGAAGAGCGAGCTGGCCGGTGCCGGCCTGTTCGGCGTCATCATCGCCGCCGGCATTGCCGCGATCGGCGTGATCGCGATCGTCAACGACAACAACGACGATTCCGACAGCAACTGATCGGACGCGCACGCGGCCGGTGACGGCGGCGTGCGATGATCTTGCGAAAGGGCCGGGCGCATCGCGCACCCGGCCCTTTTTCGTGGGCATCGTCCAGCGGTTCGCCACCCGCCTGCCCCGCTTGCCTTTTGCCGTGCACGATCCTATGTCCCTTGCCACATCCGACATCGCGGACGGCTTGCCGACCGCTTCCCGGTTTCGGACCGGGCAGCGGTAGCGATCCTATGCCGGGACTTCATTTTCAGGCTCAACCGGGCCAGGGCTCAACGAAGGCGCAGTTTCGTGGCGAAGACGACCCCGATCGAATTCATCCGTCAGGTGCGGACCGAGACCGCCAAGGTCGTCTGGCCGACCGGGCGCGAGACGGTCATGACCGGCGTGATGGTCGTCATCATGACGACGGTGCTCGCGCTGTTCTTCCTCTCGGTCGATTCGATCTTCAACGCCGTCGTGAAGGCGTTGCTGAGCCTGGCGCAGTAAGGACGGAATTCCAAAAGATGGCGCGCTGGTACATCATCCACGCCTACTCGGGCTTCGAGGGCAAGGTCCGCGATTCGATCATGTCGGAGGCCACGCGGATGGGCCTCGAACAGCTGGTCGAGCAGATCGAGGTGCCGACCGAGACGGTCACCGAGGCGCGGCGCGGCAAGAAGATCGCGGTCGAGCGCAAGTTCATGCCGGGCTACGTCCTCGCCAAGCTGGCGATGAACGACGACGTCTATCACCTCGTCAAGAACACGCCCAAGGTCACCGGCTTCCTCGGCTCGTCGGGCAAGCCGCAGCCGATCTCGGATGCCGAGGCGGCGCGGATGCTCAACTCGAAGGAAGAGGCCGCCGCCGCGCCGAAGACCAAGGTCAAGGTCGATTACGAGATCGGCGACGCGGTCAAGGTGCTGGAAGGTCCGTTCGCCAGCTTCAACGGCACGGTCGAGGAACTCGATTTCGACAAGTCGAAGGTCAAGGTCTCGGTCAGCATCTTCGGCCGCGCGACTCCCGTCGAGCTCGACTTCGAACAGGTCGAGCGCAGCAAGTAAGCCGGCCTGTCGCCCCGGGGCTTGGTGTTCCGGGGCAACGCCGTACTTATCCGCCGTCGCGGGCCTAGCGAAGCCATCCAGGGCCTGATCAGGACGCCGTGGATTGCTTCGCTGCGCTCGCATCGACTATCTTAGCCGCCTACGCGCTCGCCGCCGGCGTCCCCGCCCCCGCCTCGTCACGCCACGGCGCGGCGACGACATGCGGCGCGAGGTCGACGCGCTTGCGCTGTTGGCGCACCTCCAGTCCCGGCGTGAACAGCATCGTCTGCGAGCGCCGGAATTGCGCCGGCGTCATGCCGACGAACTGCCGGAACTCGCGATTGAGGTGCGATGCGTCGTAGAAACGCAGCTCCGCCAATTCGTCGGCGGTCGGCACCGCAAGGCCGCGCATCACCGCCGCCATGTCGAGAAAACGGCTGCGGCGCAGCACCGTTTTCGGCAGATGCCCGAAATGGGCGCGCACCGCGCGGTCGAGCCGCCGCCCCGACATGCCGAACTCCGCCGCGATCTCGGCGACCGGGCGCACCGGATCGACGCGCGCGATGCGCTCGAACGCCGCGCTGAGCGAGTCGGTCGGAATGGCGCGCACGATCACGCGTTCGTGGACCACCTGCTCCAGCCGCGCAAAGGTCTGCTCGTGATCGTAGACATCCTCGGTCGCCCAGCGCAGCGCCGCGCCCCAATCGCCACCGATCGGCGCGAGCCGGTCGGCCATCCGGTCGGCGCTTTCGTCACAAAAGGAAAACCATGCACCCGGACGGATCATGAAGCCTGCCGCGACGATCGGGCCGCGGCAGCGGACCGGGAAGCGCCGCTCCTGCGCGCCGAACAGCATCGGCCCTTCATAGCCGATCCAGCGATCGTCGATCAGCGTTTCCCACGCGCCGACCACCGGCACGCGGACATAGGCGTTCTCGTGGAGCAGAAAGTCGTCGAGCAACGCGTCGGTCGGACGCTCGATGACGGTCACGAAAAAGCGCGCGATATGCTCGGCGAGCGCCGCCGGGGGCGTGCGACTCAGCGACAGCGGCGCGCCGCCCAGAGATGCACCAGTACGCGGAATCGCCCCACCCATGGTTGGTGGCTACGACAACAAATACCGATCCGGCAGTAAAAATCGCGATGGCTCCGTAAATCTCATACGCCTGTGTCGTTGCGGTCACGCCCATCGGTGATGCGGCGGTTGCGCGCTCGGCGGTAATCCGCTAACGGCGCACGCTTCCCTGTCATCATTGACCTGGAACTGCGGGAGGGTGTCGCCACGGCGGCGCCCGGACGAACCGCTAGACTTGAACCGGGCGCAGCGGCGACGCCGTGCCCCGTAACAGAGTGAGACGCATGGCAAAGAAGATCACAGGCTATATCAAGCTGCAGGTCCCGGCCGGTTCCGCCAACCCCTCGCCGCCGATCGGTCCGGCGCTGGGTCAGCGCGGCGTGAACATCATGGAATTCTGCAAGGCGTTCAACGCGCAGACCGGCGAGATGGAGAAGGGCGCGCCCCTCCCCACCGTCATCACCGTCTATGCCGACCGCTCCTTCTCGTTCGTGACGAAGACGCCGCCGGCGACCTTCCTCATCAAGAAGGCGGCGAACCTGAAGTCGGGCTCGAAGGAGCCGGGCAAGGTGTCGGCGGGCAAGATCAAGCGGTCGCAGCTGGCCGAGATCGCGCAGACGAAGATGAAGGATCTGAACGCCAACGACATCGACGCGGCGACCAAGATCATCGAAGGCTCGGCCCGCGCGATGGGCCTCGAAGTGGTGGAGGGCTGAGATCATGGCGAAGCTGACCAAGAAGCAGAAGGCCGTCACGATCGATCGTGAGAAGCTGCACGGCGTCGACGAGGCGATCGCGCTGGCGAAGTCGGGGGCGACCTCGAAGTTCGACGAGACGATCGAAGTCGCGCTGAACCTCGGCGTCGATCCGCGTCACGCCGACCAGATGGTCCGTGGCGTCGTCACGCTCCCGGCCGGCACCGGCAAGACGGTTCGCGTCGGCGTGTTCGCGCGCGGCGCGAAGGCCGACGAGGCGCGCGCCGCCGGTGCGGACGTCGTCGGTGCCGAAGACCTGATGGAGACCATCCAGGGCGGCACGATCGACTTCGATCGCTGCATCGCGACCCCGGACATGATGGGCGTCGTCGGTCGCCTCGGCAAGGTGCTGGGTCCCAAGGGCCTGATGCCGAACCCGAAGCTGGGCACGGTGACCATGAACGTCGCGGAAGCCGTCAAGGCGGCCAAGGGCGGTCAGGTCGAGTATCGCGTCGAGAAGGCGGGCATCATCCACTCGGGCATCGGCAAGGCGTCGTTCGCGCAGGAAGACCTGCGTCGCAACTTCGACGCTTTGGTCGACGCGGTGGTCAAGGCCAAGCCGTCGGGCGCGAAGGGCAAGTATGTCCGCAAGGTCGCCGTCAGCTCGACGATGGGCCCGGGCATCAAGGTCGACACCACGGAAGTCGCGGGGGCGTAAGTCCGACGCGACGACCTAGGTCGTCAGGTAAAGGCCGGCGTGCTCGCAAGAGCGCGCCGGCTTTTTCGTGTCTGCTTGAGACACAGTGACCTCGGTGATGAGGCGACCGCACCGACGAAGGCGGCAGACATGCGCCCCTGCCTCGCAGGGGCGACGGCTGATTGAGGCACCGTCGCCCCTGCGCAGGCAGGGGCGCATGTCTTTCTCGTCCCGCGACGCCGCCCCGCCTCTGACATGCATGTGTCAGGACAGACAAAAACCGCCGCCTTTCCAACGCTCCACCCACCGCATCCCCATCGACAAGCCTGCCGCCGCCCGGCACTCTCCGCCGCCTTACGGAGAGGATCATGCCGCATTACGGCGACTACCAGAACGCGATCTATTTCGCGGGCCTGTCGGGGATCGTGCCCGAATGGCCGGTCGACCATGCCACGCTGCGTGCGCGCGCCGAGGCGCATTGGTCGCCCTCGGTGCGCGACTATGTGCAGGGCGGCTGCGGGGACGAGCGGACGCAGGACATCAATGCAACCGCCTTTGCGCATTGGGGAATGGTGCCGCGGATGATGGTGGACACCGCGACGCGCGACCTGTCGGCGACGCTGTTCGGGCACAGGCTGCCCTCGCCGCTGTTCATGGCGCCGATCGGGGTCAACGGCATCTGCACCGACGACGGACACGGGGATCTCGCCGCGGCGCAGGCGTCGTCGGCGACCGGTGTGCCGTTCTGCGCCTCGACGCTCGCCAACGATCCGCTGGAGGCGGTGCGGGCGGCGTGCGGAGAGATTCCCGCGCTGTTCCAGCTCTATACGTCGCGCAACCCCGATGTCGCCGCCAGCATCGTCGCGCGCGCCGAGGCCGCCGGCTATGCCGCGCTGGTGGTGACGCTCGACACCTGGGTGACAGGCTGGCGGCCGCGCGACCTCAACACCGGAAATTTCCCGCAGTTACGCGGGCATGTGCTCGCCAATTACTTCGGCGATCCGGCGTTCCGCGCCTTGCTGACGCGCCCGCCCGAGGAGGATCCGCAGGCCGCGGTCGCGACCTGGGCGGCGACGTTCGGACGCGTCCTGACGTGGGACGACATGGCATGGCTGCGATCGCTGACCAGAATGCCGATCATCCTCAAGGGCATCTGCCATCCCGACGACGCGCACCGGGCGATCGATTGTGGCGCCGACGGCATCTACGTCTCCAACCATGGCGGCCGGCAGGCGAACGGCGGGATCGCCGCGATCGACCTGTTGCCCGCGGTCGCCGAGGCGGTGGCGGGGCGGGTGCCGGTGCTGTTCGACAGCGGGGTGCGATCGGGAACCGACCTGATCAAGGCGGTAGCGCTGGGTGCCGATCTCGTCGGCCTCGGTCGCCCCTATTGCTACGGATTAGCATTGGGTGGTGCGGCCGGGTGCGCGCATGTGCTCAAATGCGTGCTCGCCGAGGCCGATCTGTTGATGGCGGTGAACGGGTGGCCGACGTTGGCCGCGGTACGCGCGGCCGGGGCGCGGCGGGTCTAGGGGCTGATCCACCATCGCTGGATCGGCGGCGGCACCGGCCCGCTCCGCCGCAAGTGGATCGAACGCGAATCACGCTGTCCTACAACCTCCAACATCTGCGAGCCCGCGCGCATCGGCAGGCACGGAGCGCATGATGCAGGAACTGGTGGAGCAGACGATCGACGCACATGGGCGGCGCGGGACCGGCGGGGCGCGGCGCGTGACGGTCAACCGCCGCGAATCACCGTTGGCGTGGCTCGCGGCGCGCCAATTGGTCAGCCGGCGCCAGAACGAGGGCGGCGAACGGCTCCAGCAGGATTACGAACGCGCCGCGCTCGGTCCGGCGGTGACGATGCGCTGGACGCAACGCGTGGATGGCGGCGCAGGGGAGCGTGCGGACCCGGCCACCGCGCAGCTCGCCGCCAAGCGCCGCTTCGATGCCGCGATCGCCGCGGTTGGCCCGGGCCTGTCGGACGTGCTGTGGCGCGTGGTCTGCGCGGGCGAGAGCTTGCCCGACAGCGAGCGCGCATTGGGCTGGCCGACGCGCAGCGGGCGGCTGGTGCTGACGCTCGCGCTCGATCGGCTCGCCGACCATTATCGCCTGCCCTGACCCTCTTGCCCCGCGCGCACCACATCAGCAGATAGGGCCGATGGAGATAGGCTTCACCAAATGCCACGGCTCGGGCAACGACTTTCCGCTGGTCGACGGGCGCGCGCTGACGCTGTCGGAACCGGACTGGGCGCAGCTCGCGCGCGCGCTGGCCGACCGTAGCGGGCCGGTCGGCGGGGACGGCTTGCTGGTGCTGACCGAGGGCGATGCGCAGGCGGCGTTCGGGATGCGGATGTTCAACAGCGACGGGTCGGAGGCGGAAACCTGCCTCAACGGGCTGCGCTGCGTCGCGCGCGCCGGGTTCGAGGCGCTGGGGATCGGCGGCGCCACCGCGCGGCTCAAGACCAGCCATGCCGCGGTCGCACAGGCCGCGCCGCTCGCCGAATCGGTCTATACCGTCGAGGAGACCGCCGGCCCGGCGACGCTCGACCTTGCGCGTTGGCCGCTGACCGGCGCGGGGGCGCAGCTGATCGACGCGCCGCTCGCGACGTTGCCGGGCGGCCGGCGCTTCACCGCGGTGGCGATGCCCAACCCGCATCTGGTGACCTTCGTCGACACCGTCGACGAGGCCGAACTGGTGGCGATCGGCACGGTCTGCGAGGCCGCGCCGGCGTGGCTGCCCAATCGCGCCAACGTCTCGTTCGTGGAGGTCCGCGATGCCGACACGCTGTTCGTCCGCACCTTCGAGCGCGGCGTCGGGCTGACCGACAGCTGCGGCAGCGCCATGGCCGCCTCGACCTATGCCGCGTGCCTGACGGGGCGGGTCGCGTTCGATCATGACGTGACCGTGCTCAACCGCGGCGGGCTGGTCCGCGCGCGCGCGACCGAGGCGGCGATGGTGACGCTGCACGGCAATGCGACATGGGAATGGGACGGCGTCGTCACGGTCGATCTGGCGCAGGCGCGCGCGGGCGCGCTGCGCGTGCTGCGCCATTATGATGCGGAGATCGCCGCCTGGGCGCGCGTCGCCGACGCGGCGCGCTGACCATCATCCCGACCCGACCGCGCGGCGGTCGGCGGGCGGCAGCCGATCGACCCGGTTCCGGCTCAGGGATCGGCGCGCGCGATCTGGTTCTTGCCGCGGTTCTTGGCGGCATAGAGCGCGTGGTCGGCGGCGGTCAGCGCGGTGTCGCCGGTCAATATGGCGACCCCGGCCGAGAAGGTAATGTGCCCGATCAGCTCGCCGCTGTCCTGATGCACCAGCGAGCGTTGCGAGAGCCGCTCGCGCACCGTGTCCAGCGCCGCCACCGCCTGATCCAGCGACATGCCCTTGAACAGCAGCGCGAATTCCTCCCCGCCATAGCGCGCGAGCAGCACGTCGCGCGGCAGCCCGGCGCGGACGAACGCCGCGAAGAACTTCAGCACGCGGTCGCCCGCCGGATGGCCGAAACGGTCATTGACCTGTTTGAAATCGTCGACGTCGACCAGCGCTACCACCCCGCCGGCGTTGGTCGCGCCGGCATGCTCGCGGAGCCGCTGCTCGAAGTTGCGGCGATTGGGGAGCCCGGTCAGGTGATCGTGCTCGGCGGCCTGCCGCGCGCGGTGCAGCTCGTTGCGCAGCGCGTCGGCCTCCTCACGCGCGTGATGGAGTTGTCCCTCGACCAGTCGCGCCGCCGCGACCGCCGCCTCGGTCAGCCCGATGATCCGCGCGATCGTGCCCTTGGGATCGCTGCTCAGCCGTCCCGCCTCGACATGCAAGGCGTTGCCGAACGTCTCGGCGGTGCCGCGCGATTCGCCGACCGCCGCCAGACAGTCGCCGATCCGCTCTTCCAGCGCGTCCGCGATGCGGCTCAACGCGCCGGCCTGCGCCTCGTCGTGGCGTGCCGCGATCCGCGCGAGGCCGGCGTCGGTCAGCCCCTGCCCGCTGCGCAATTGCTCGGCGACCGCCGCGCCCGTGCCCGGATCCTCGCCCGAGACATAAGCGTGGAGTACGCCATAAGCGCATGGCGACGGCGTCAGCGCGTGCGAGAAGATCAGCGTGCCGATATCGTCGAACAGCCGGCGCAGCATCGTGGCGCGCTGCTGCGCGGCGCTGCCGGCAGGGGGCGGAGAAGCAGGCGCCGGTGCCGGTGCCGGCGCATCGTCGCCGGCGAACCAGCCCAGCACGCGCCGGCGGCGCCGCGCCGCCACGGGGATCGAGGATGATGCGGTCACGACAGCACTCCCTTCGACATGACGTTGGCGATCGGGGTGAGCGGGGACGGTGGCCCCGCCAGAATCTCGGCCTCCAGCGCGTCCCAATCATCGCCGAACCAGCGCTGCCCGCATTCCGCGCGATGGATCGGATCGAACGCGACCGTCGCGGTGGCGTCATAGGGCGTGATCCGGTGCCGGGTCGGGATATCGTAGAAGACGCGGACGCGCGGCTGGGTCGGCTCGCGGTCGTTGCCCTCGATCACCAGCGCCAGCCGGCTCGATTGCAGCCGCACCAGCCCGCCAACCGGGTGGATGCCGATGCTCTCGATGAAGCGGTCGAGCAGCTCGACGTCGAAATGGCCGCTCCATGAGCGCATCCGCGACAGCGCCTCGCTCGGCGACCACGGCCGCTTGTACGGCCGCTGCGACGTGACTGCGTCATAGACGTCACAGATCGAGCTCATCCGCGCCGCCAGCGACAATTGATCGCCGCGCAGTCCCTCCGGATAGCCGCGCCCGTCGCACCGCTCGTGATGGTGGAGACAGACGTCGAGCACGACCGCGGGCAGCCCGCCCCCGGCGCTCAGCAGCGCATGGCCCTTTTCCGGATGGTGGCGCAGCACCGCCATTTCGGGCGGCTCCAGCTTGCCCGGCTTGTCGAGCAGCGCCTTGGGCACCGCCATCTTGCCGATATCGTGGAGCAGCCCGGCGAGGCCGAGCGCGCTCACCTCCTCGTCGGGCAGCTTGAGCGTCTGCGCGAAATGGATCAACAGCGCGGCAACGGCGATCGAATGGACATAGGTATATTCGTCCTTCGTCTTCAGGCGCGTGACGTTGAGCATCGCCGCGGCGTCGCGCGTCACCGATTCGACGATCCGCTCGGCGACCGGGGTCAGCGCCTGGACGTCGATCGCGCGGCCCAGCCGCACCTCGTCGAACATCGCCTGCACGATCACCTTCGAGGCGTCGACCACCGCCTGTGCGCGCTGTTCGGCCGAGATCGGCGCGCGGCGGCGACGCGATGGCGGGTGCGGCTCCGCGGCGTCGGCCGGCACCGCCGCCATCGTGGCGTCGGCGACGGGTGCGGGCAGAAATGGCGGGCGGTGCGGCGCGGCGGCGGGGCCGATCCCCTTCGACAGATCGATGACGATCTCCGCGATCCCGGCCGCGCTCAGTTTCCGGAGGTCGCCGGCGGTCTCGAGCACGAAGTGCCGCCGCCAGAACGGGCTGGCCATCCACCCGCCCGCAACGGCGTGAACGAACATGCCGAGCCGCGCATCCTCCGTCTTGATCGTTACCAGCACCGCTATTCCAGCCCCCCTGAACGGCATGGGTTTGCAGCACATGTGATTAAGGACCGGTGTGGAAGAGCAGAAATTCAGGTCGGTATCGCGCGGGCACGGGCGCTGACCAGGTCCGGGATCCGGTGGGGGGACGTTCCCCGCGCCGGTTACGGCAGGATCGGCGCACCCGGCCGATCGCCAGTCGCGCGTCGCTCGTCGCAACGACGTTGACGCCCTGACAAATAACGACAACTGGCTCGACTTCCCGCAGCCAGCGAAACGCTGGCATGATCGAAAGAGCCACGCCCGTGCAGTTATTCTCGATGCTCGGGCTCCGCTCGCAGGACGTCGCCATCGACCTCGGGACCGTCAATACCCTGGTCTACGTCGCCGGGCGGGGGATCGTCATCGATGAGCCGTCGGCGGTCGCGCTGGAGCTGCGCGACGGGGTTGCGCGCGTGTTCGCGGTCGGCGCGGACGCGAAGCTGATGATGGGCAAGACCCCCGAGAACATCAGCACCATCCGTCCGCTGCGCGACGGGGTCATCGCCGACCTCGACGTCGCCGAGCAGATGATCAAGCATTTCATCGACAAGGTCCACGGCGGCGCCAGCCGTCGGCAGCGCCGGCCGCGGATGGTGATCTCGGTGCCGACCGGCTCCACCCAGGTCGAGCGTCGCGCCATCCGGCAGGCGGCGCTGAGCGCGGGCGCGTCGGAGGTGCGGTTGATCGAGGAAGCCCTGGCGGCCGCGCTCGGCGCCGGCCTCCCGATCACCGGCCCGACCGGGTCGATGGTCGTCGACATCGGCGGCGGCACGACGGAGGTCGCCGTGCTGTCGCTGAGCGGCCTCGCCTATAGCAGCTCCGTGCGGGTCGGCGGCGACAAGCTGGACGACGCGATCATCTCGCACATCCGGCGCCGGCATAATCTCCTGGTCGGCGAGGCGACTGCCGAACGGATCAAGATCGCGCTCGGCGCCGCCAGCCGGCCGCACGAGCCAGAACGGCGGCTGCGGGTGAAGGGGCGCGATCTGGTCGACGGCATCCCCAAGGAGATCAGCATCGGAGAGGCGGAGATCGCGGATGCGCTGGCCGATCTGGTCGGCCAGATCGTCGAAGCCGTCCTGCGGACGCTCAGCGAGGTGAAGCCGGAACTCGCCGCCGACGTCGTCGATCAGGGGATCGTCCTGACCGGCGGCGGCGCGTTGCTGTCGCGCCTCGACGAGGTGCTCAGCATAGCGACCGGTCTTCCGGTGGTGGTCGCCGACGCCCCGCTGCTCTGTGTCGCGCTGGGCGCCGGCCTCGCGCTCGAGAACACCAGCCTGAGGGAAGCCCTGTCCGAAGGGTGAGCCGATCGTCCGCCGCGCGAGATCCTCGCCGGCCTGCGCCCCTGCGCTCGCCGCGCCGGCCGGGCGCCGTCCGCATCGACGGGGTGGCGGAAGCGCCTGCGAGCGCGGCCGCCCGCGGTGCCAGCAAAAGGTGAACATCCGCCGCCGCTGTGCTAACCGGCGGGATGAATTGGACATTTGTAATTTCTTATTTCAACGAGGCGGACTATCTCCCGGCCACGCTGGCCAGCCTCGCGGCGCAGACGCTCAAGCCCTTTCGCCTGATCCTCGTCGACAATGGTTCAACGGACGGCTCGGCGGCGCTGGCGCGTGACGCGGTCCTGCCGGGCGTCGAGGTGGTGCATCTCGCGGAGTCACGCCCGGGCAAAATCTTCGCGCTGGAAGCCGCGATGCCGCACCTCGCCACCCGCTATGTGGCGTTCGGCGATGCCGACACCTACTATCCTCCCGATTACCTCGCGATCGCCGACGCCGCTTATGCCGCCCCCGACATCGTCGCGGTGATGGCGACCGACGTGCCCGCCGATCCCGCCGCCGCCTTGCGCAAGCGCCGACACAATCGGATCGCGAGCAGGCTGTGGCCGAAGCAGACGCACACCGGCGGCTTCGGCCAGACCTTCCGGGTCGCGCCGCTGCTGGCGGCGGGCGGCTATGCCGAACGCTTCTGGCCGTATGTGCTGATGGATCACGAGATCATGCAGCGCGTCGTGCAGCAGGGTCGCGTGGTGTACCCGTTCGACCTCTGGTGCATTCCTTCCGATCGCCGGACCGACCGGTCCCGCGTGCGCTGGACGTTGGTCGAGCGGCTGCTCTACCATTTCACGCCTGCCGCAGCGAAGGACTGGTACTTCTACCGCTTCCTCGGGCCACGGCTAAAGGCGCGCAAGCTCTCGCACATCAACCTGCGTGAAAAGACATGGCAGCGATGACGGTGCTGTGGTGCCGAACCGTCGGTCGCCGGGCGTTCCGGCCCGTCAGCGCCCGGCTGCGGGAAGCAATGCCCGCTTGAGCGAGGAATACGTCCGCCGCGCCGGCTAGATAAAGTCCTTCAGCTCCAGCGTAACCTGAAAGCTCAGCTGCTGCCCGTGCGGCATCTCCGCGACCTCACAGGTCGCGGTGCGCCGGTTTTCCTTCGTTCGCGCCTTCAAGAGGAGCGACAGCGCCGCACGGATCGTGCGATCCTTTGCCTCCTCGATGGTAGAATGCTCCTCGATCGAGGAGGCAGAAGCAGCGCCATCCACGATGGCTACGCGAAACGTTGGCATCGCGTGCGCCTTACGTAACGCGCCCGCTGCGCCCCTCAACATACATCAGCCCCAACACGCGTCCTGCGGCAAATCCGTTCCAAAACAGGACATTACGCCTAGCGCAAGGATTGATCCCGGATGCTCAGATATAGTCGATGATCGAGAGGGTGATCGAAAAGCTACGCTCCTGATCATCATCAACGCCAACGATCATGCAATTGGCCACCTGCGAACTCGCACCGGACGCGGCGTCGAGCATCCTGTCGATCGCCGTCCGGATCGTCGCATCACGAGCGACCTCGATGTTTTGATGCTCTTCGGTGGCCGAGACGGACCAGCCGCTGGCGATTGCGATTTCGAACTGGGCCACCGCCGCGGCGTACCAGCCGAACGGACGATACGCTCCGATCCGCATAAGTGATGCAGGTTGGCACGCTCCGCCTGCGCTCGACGGTCGTCGGCGGGATCGGGATGACCGGGGCGGAGGGTGTCTCCGCCTCGTGCTCACTCATCACGCCGGACGGGGCACCTCCGGAACGTCAATGGTCGCGCTGAAGCTTCGTGAGTTTACCCGTCCTCGGATCGGCATGGAATTCGTAGGTCACGCCCGCGCGGGTCGCCTCACCCTCCCAATGACCATCGTCGGCCTCGATCTTGGTGAGCTGATAACCCTTTTTCGCGAGGATCCTCCCGATCTGTTCGTGCTTGATCCACCCTTTGCCGGGTACGTCCGCCGCAGCCGGCACACTGAGAAGTCCTGTGGCGAGAGCCATCAGTACCAATTGCTGTTTCATGCTGCGTCTCCGTTTGCCAGCTGCGGGATCGATCCCGTCGCCGCACACCTACGGATCGAGCGCCGGCATGTTCCTGCAAGCCTCGATCGCCCGCTTTCATGCCGGAACGAGAGGCTCGCAACGGGTGCACGATGTGATCCACGAACCGCTCGTGCGGCCAGCACCCTCAGATCGAGGGGCGGCCTCATCAAACGGGCCCACCTCAGCCCTCGTCTCGATTTGACATGCCCGCTCGATCGGCCCATTTCCACTGCCGGCCGCACGCAACCGCATGCGGCCGTTCCAGGAAGCGAGAACATGTCCAGCGACAGTTCCAGTAGGGCCGCACGCCCCGGGGTCGAAGGCTAGCGCTCGCGCCTGCTTCTCGTCCGCCGGGTCGTGCGGGCGAGAGGTGATGCAATGAACGAACTGATTGCCGGCGTCGTCGCCGGTTTGCGCCACGGTCGTCCCATGCGGCTGGCCGACGAGGTTCAGGCGCTTCGGGCGCTGCCTGCGGCCAACGTTGCCGGGCAGCTTGCCGCGATGCCGGCCGAGCGCGCTGTGACGCTGCTCGACCAACCCGAATTTGCGAATGCGCCGGAGGTGCTGGGCTTGCTGCCCGTCGACAAGGCGGCGCTCCTTGTGACCGAAATGGCGGCGGATCGGGCAGCGGACGTGCTGGCGACGATGGGCAATGGCGCCGCCGCCATTATCGATGCGCTTCCGCTCGACGTCCGCGTTTCGCTCACTGCGCTCATCGCCTGGCCGATCGACAGCGCGGGCGGCATGATGACGACGGAATTCGTCACCGTGCCGGCCGGTGCGACCATTCGGGAGACGTTGGCGCATATCCGCTCGGTCGAACGGTCCCGTGAGACCGTCTATTCGGTGTTCGTGCTCGACGCGGTCGGCCGGCTTGCGGCGACCGTGTCGCTCCGCCGCCTGATCGCCGCCGAACCAGACAGCCTTTTTGTTGAAACCGTCGCAGAGCAGTCTCCCATCACCATCGCGCCCGAGACCGATCGCGAGGCGGTGGCGGAGCTGATCCGGCGTCATGACCTGCTGGCGCTGCCCGTGGTGGATGCCGACGGCTTTCCGCTCGGCATCGTCACCGTCGACGACGTGCTCGACGCACTTGTTGCTGCCCATACCGAAGATGCGCAGAAATTCGGTGGCGTCGAGGCGCTCGACCGGCCCTACCTCGAGACCGGCTTTGCAGCGATGATCCGCAAACGCGCTGGATGGCTGAGCGTGCTGTTCCTGTCGGAGATGCTGACCGCCAGCGCCATGCAGCATTTCGAGACCGAGCTGGAGCGCGCGGTCGTGCTGACGCTGTTCATCCCGCTCATCATGAGCTCGGGAGGAAACAGCGGCAGCCAAGCCACGTCGCTCATCATCCGCGCGCTGGCGGTCGGTCAATTGCGGCTGCGCGACTGGTGGCGCGTGGCCCTGCGCGAGCTGCCGACCGGACTGACGCTCGGCACGATCCTGGGCCTGGTCGGCGCCGGCCGGATCGCCTTGTGGCAGCTGGCCGGCTTTTACGATTACGGCGTTCACTGGGCCTTGATCGCGCTGACGGTGTCGTTGGGCCTGATCGGCATCGTCACGTTCGGCTCGCTGGCAGGATCGATGCTGCCCTTCGCTCTTCAGCGGCTGCGCTTCGATCCGGCCAGCGCGTCGGCGCCCTTCGTCGCCACGCTCGTCGATGTGACCGGGCTGGTTATCTACTTCTCCATCGCGCTGCTCGTGCTGTCGGGCACGCTTCTATAAAGCCGCCTCTTTTCCCGCCCTCGGCAATCCAAGGCGCTGACACCGCCGCAACGCGAAACGGCCGATCGGGGCGGAGGCGTTCTCCACCTCGATGCTGCTGGTTGATCGGGGGCTAGGCGAGCAGGGCCGCTTGCCGATGATCGATCAACATCTGATAATGCGCGATCAGCGCCTCCACATGCTCGCGATCACTGCGCACCTTGGAAGCAGCGATGGCCGCCGCACGGCGCAGCAGGATCTGGTCACGCGACGCAAGCGCGACGATCGCCTTCGCGCAATCATAGGCATCGCCGCTGCGGTAGGTTTCGGCAAACCGCGGCTGCGCGATCGCCGCTGCGCCGCCGCGGTTCGGCACGACAAGCGGCAACCCTGACGCGAGCGCCTCGGAAGCGACCAGCCCGAACGGTTCGCTGTCGCCACCGTGGATATAGGCGTCGGCACTGGCCATCAGCGACGCGAGCTGCTGGCGATGGTAGATGGGTTGGAACATCCGCACGTGCGGGCTCTCGGCGATATGCCGTTCGAGCGTACGCGTATTGGGGCCGAGGCCCAGCAGCACCAGCCCGACCGGCAATTTCGCACCCGCACGGCGCACCGCGTCGATGACGGTGGGCCAGCGCTTCTCCGGATGATGCCGGCCGACGCCGATCAGCAAATAGGCATCCTCCGGCAAACCGCACTGCGTGAGCAGCGCCTTGCGAAGCGCCGGGTTGCGCAGCTCAGGTGAGAAATACTCGCGCTCGATCCCCAGCGTCATGGTGGCGTCAACCCGCAAGCCGCGCGCGCGCAGTCGCTCGGTCAGAACCGGACCATTGGTGACGACGGTGTCGAACCGTTCGAGACAGCGCGCCATGTGACGATCGTACCAGCCGAACGCACGCTCGATCGTGGCCTCGGAGGCGATCCGCGCAAACCAGCGCTTGGGATAGGCCTCCATGTTGTCGTTGTGCATGAACCATGATCGCACGGCACTGCCCTGCCAGTCCGACACGATGGCGGACGAACGCCACGGCGCGCAGTTTTCCACCACGTCCGGTTGGTAGCGGTCGAGCAGTTCGTGCACCGGCGCCGCGTCCCAGAACAGCCCGTAATTCGCGTCGAAGGGAAGAACGGGTGACTTTACGTAGTGGATGCGCGCGCCGCCCGGCCGGTCTTCGACGAGGTCGTCACGGCCCGGGGCGATGACGATCTGCCGGTGTCCCAGCTCGGACAGGATCGCCATCTTGCGATCGAGGTACGAACGCACCCCGCCGCCGGTCGGCGAATAGAATTCGTTGACGTCGACGATCAGCATGGCGCCACGCTTCATGAAAATAGCATGAAGTTCAAGCTGACTTCGATTGCCTTGCCCGAGATCAAGCCAACCTGAAGTGCACGGCTGGCAGGCTGGCCTCTTTCGCCTTGCTGGTAAGGCTGTTTGTCGGAGGCGCCAGCCGGCAATGAACAACGTCGCGCTCGCGCACCGCGGCCAAGTTTCAGAATGATACGGCAAGCCACCGGCGCGGAAGGGCGGGGTTCTGCGTCCGGCGGGGGGTGTCATCGCGGCACCGGTTCCCGAGCCGGCGACCTCGGCGATGATGCTGCCGGGATTTTTGGCGTAGCAGGCTGGTCGATGCGCAAGCGTGCGACGGTCAATTACCGGCGCGGCGCATTGCTGGTCTGAACGGCGCTGACCTGTCCCGCAGCGACGGCACCTCGACCTTCAGTCAAGTGTTCCAAAGTAGGTCAAAGTCTCGGGTCGAGCGAATGGCCTCGATTGCAATGATATAAGTTTGTTACCATCAACCTATCCGGCTCGTAAGGGCTGGCGCGCTTCGCTGTTTCCTCCCCTTGAGGGCTGGAGCGCGCCTTATCATCCCATGCCACGACACCCCCTGGCAGATCGATGGTTCCTTGTTGAACTGCTTCGCTTGGATTCGCTGGCCCCAGCAATAGCGGAGCATCCTCTTCGCGAGCGCTCTTACGCCTCTGGATTTTATTGCGGACGCTGCGGAAAGTCGCGCTCCGCCGCGAGGGGCGATCGCCACCTTGGCCTTTCGACCGGTTGGCGCGACCATCCGGAACGACGGACAAGCCGTTCCCCAAGGGGACTGGGGCACCGGAGGGGTGTTTGGGAACCGTTCGGATCGAAGGGTTGGTGGAAGGGACTGCTGCCGATTATTGCTCATTAAGCCCTCTGGTGCTCACCAAACTTGATGTTTTTGCCCTGACCGGTGCCCCCTTGAGTGCCCCCGGATTGGGAACGCTCAGGCAGCGGAAAGGCGCTGCTCGAGCCACGTCGTTACGTCTGCCTCCCACCAGCCAACGGAGCGGGCGGTGAGCTGCACCGGCTTCGGGAAGTCGCCCCTTCCGATAAGCCGATAGATCGAGGTGCGGCTAAGCCCCGTCGTGGCGATCACGTCCGTGATGCGAAGGAAGCGGCCGCGATTGGCCGGGCAACCATCACGCTTGGCTTGCGCGAGGGTGCGGGGTGATCGAGCAGTCATGAAGCGCGTGCCTCCTGTGCGATTGCTTGATGGGCGAGGAACGGGCTGGTGAAGCGCAGCAGCGGGTGGACCCACCCTGCCCCCTTGCCGCCCGCGCGCGTCACCGCGGCGTGGACCGCAGCGGTGAGATCGCGCGACGTGAGCTTGCTCCACGCGCGGTGCGTCGCGCGGTCGACGAACGGCGCGCCGATCGCGTCGCGCTTGGCGCGCGGGAAGAGCTCGAGCAGCTCGGCGGTCGGCGTCCAGTAGCGGCGGCGAACCGCGTCGTCGCGATCGGCGCCGACCAGGTGCGCGACGACGTCGTGGATCGGCACCCGATAGTCTTCGCTCGCGAGGCTGCGATCGAGCGCGAAGCCCGCGACCAGCGCGGCGGTGACGTTCTTCACCTGCGGATCCTCGTCGCGGTAGCGCAGGAAGGCGGCGTCGACGTTCGGCTCGGCGAGGAACGGCCGCGCCCGGATCCGCTCGATCGCGGCGGCGGTCGTCTGCGTCGCCGGGATCGCGCCGAGGTGCTTGTGCGCGAGCGCGTGCGCGTCGTGCGACACGCCCGGCATCGCATCGCCGCCGATCGTGCGCATCCCGATCCGCTCCGCTGCGCCGCCGGGGGTGGCGAGCAGCGCGCGCGCCTGCGCGAACACGAGATAATCGAGCGCGGCGGTGCCCCCGGCCTCGGCGTCATCGATGAGCGCCGCGCGCAGGATCGCCTTGCGCTGCGCGCTCAGCGTGAAGGTCGCGTCGGGGCCGAGCCCCTCCTCGCGCCGGATCGCGGCGTCGGCCTTGCCCCGGGCGCTGGCGTCGACGGCGGCGTGACCGATCGGCCCTGACGACACCGGGGTGACGGTCGCCGGCTTCTCGCCGCCGAATTTCGCCTTGCGGGTTTCCCACCAGTAACTGATCGCGGGCGCGCCGCCGGCATCGATCTGGATGCAGGCAACGACCGCGGGGTTGTCGGGCAGCACGAGCCGGTCGCCCTTGCGGGTCGGCGTGATCGCGAGCTGGTTGTCGACTTGCCCGACGAACAGCGGCGGCGCGGGGATGAAGCGCAGCTCGGGACGGCCGGTGGTCTCGCGGACCTGCTCGCGGATCGTGGCGAGCTTCTCCTCGACCAGCGCCGCGAGCTTGCCCTCGTCGACGATGCGGCCGCGCTCGTTTGCGTCCTCGGCGTACAGGTCGAGCTCGTAGCGCCCGCCGGCGGCGCGGTAGATCGCCTCGCCGACGAAGGTCAGGTGGCGGCGCAACACCGTGTCGCCGATCTTCATCGCCGCGCGAATCTGCGCTGGTGACGCGAACGACGGCAGCCGCGCGAAGGTGACGGCCTGCAGCTCGCGGTCGGCGGTGCCGCCATACGCCATCGCCTGGTCGATCGCGATCGTGCCCGCCACCAGCGCGCTGAACACCGGCGGCGCGAGCTGCCCGAGCCGCATCCAGCGCTCGACCTTGCGGACGTCCGACTGGCCGAGGTTGCGTGCGATCTGCGCCGCGCTGTGCCCGAGCGCCGCCGCCTTGGCGACCCCGGCGTACAGCTCGTGCTCCTCCATGTCCTTGCGGATCAGGTTTTCGCTGATCGACATCTCGGTCAGCTCGGCGTCGCTCGCGGTGTGGACCTTGTGCGGGACCGGCCAGTCGCGCGCGAGGTCGCCGCGCTCGACCAGCCGCTTGATCGCGTAATAGCGCCGCCGCCCGGCGAACGCGCCGTACAGCTTCGAGTCGCGCATCCGGTGGACGTCTACGGGCACGCGCAGCCCCTCGACGAGGATCGACGCCTCGAGCGTGGCGGTATCCTCGGCCGTGGGGATCCGGTTGCGGACGTTGAACGGCGAAAGGCGGATCTGGTCGATCGTCAGCGTTGTGCTAGTCACCGCGGGTCTCCGGCTTGCGTGAAGGCGCACCGGCGGTGACGGCCGCCGGCTTGCTGGTTTCGGGGAGGGGGGTCGCCACCGGCCGGCTCCCCGAATCGGCCGGAGAAGCGGTCGTCTGAAGACGTCCAAACAGGCTGAGGCGGCGGCGGGTCACGATGCCTGCCAGCCGAGATCGGCGACGATCTGCGCCCAGGCCGCGTCGATCAGCTTGCGACTGACGCCCAGCTGGAAGGCCGCGGAGGCGAGCGTCGGATCGCGCAGCGCCATCAATTCGGCGAGCCGCTCGACCAGCGCGCGTTTGGCTGGACGCTTCGGCACGGCCGCGCCAGCGCCGGCTGGCGGCACTCGCTTGTCACCGGCGGCGCGGAGGCGGTGGATCCGCCCCATCACCGCGTTGCGGCTGGTGCCCAGCTCGGCGGCGATCGCGCCGCTCGTCAGGCCGGTGGCCTTCAACCGGCATAGCTGGTCGACGGCGGCGTCCGACCAGAAATAGGCGGCACGGTCGGACATCATCCCTGCCCGCCGAACATCACGGTGACGCTCGGCCAGCCAAACAGCAGGTGGCCGAGTTGGATTACCGGGAGCGGCCCGAGGAAGCCGGCGATCGCCTGCAACGACACCACGTCGAGCGGCGTCAGCCGCGACGCACGTCGTGCGCGATGAGGGGGAATTGGCGGGGCGGCGCGGGCGCGATCGTGGCGGCGCGGCGCGGCGGCGGTGACGTGACGCATCAGCGGTCTCCGGGAAAGAGCATCGCGCGCAGGATCGCGAGCACGAGGACGAGGACGAGGGTCAGCGCCGCCAGCGCGAGCCGCGTGGCATTGAGGTAGAGGATCGCGAGCGGCGCGAGGCCGAGCACCACCGCGGCGATCGACAGCGGCAAGGCGAAGTGCGCGCCGACCGCGTAGCGGCGCTCCGGCGGCGGCGTCACGCGCGCGCGCTCCGCCGCCGGCGGTAGAAAGCGGCGAGCATAGCGTTGACCGCGCGGCTGACGTGCGCGAGCGCCACCGGCAACGCGCGGTGCGACTCCGGCGCGTCGAGCAGGCGGCGGCGCAGCAGCTGTTCCTGATCGACCAGCAGGCACCAGATCGTGTCGAGATCGCGCGGCGTGCCGCCCGGCGGGAACGACTGGCATTCGGTGCCGGTGCTGGCGAGCACGCGCACCGCCTCGGTCAGGTCGCGCACCGGGAGGGCGAAGTCGTCGCCATCGTTCGCCTCGGCGAGTTCGCCGCGCAGCATGTTGATCGCTGACCGGATCGAGTCGAGTTCGTTGGGGGGCACAGGCGCGCCTTTCAGGCAGCAGAAAGCCGTCCCCGAAAGCACGAGGCGATCGGGTCCGGCGGGCAGGTCGGAACGGGTGCGCGGCGGCGCGTCAGCCGGTGTCGGGCGGCGCGCGCGCGGCGGCGGCGATGCCGCCGACCGCGCTGACCACCGACTGGGCGGCGCCGATCGCCTCGAGCCCTTCCTTGCCGACCGCCGCCATGTCCGCAGCGGTCGCATCAGGCCGGCTGGCGTGGAACGTCGCCGCGCTGAATTCGCCGGCTTCCTTGGCGAAGCGGGCAGCGACATCGACCAGCGCGCGCGGGTCGGCAAAGCACGCCTCGCGCGCGACGCTCAGCCGCAGGGTGAGCGTGTCGAGGAACGGCATGCAGTCGCCGCCGGCGGCGAGATAGGCGCGATCGAGCTTCTCGGCCGCCGCAATCGGGATCGTGCGGTCGACGTCCGGGTCGCCCCAATCGTAGAAGGTGCGCAGCGCGACGCCGGCGATCGCCGCAGCACGCTTCGACCCAAGCCGCTCGGCAATACGCGCCTGCGCCTGCTCGTAGCTCAGCGCGGCGTGCGCCTTGGTCATGCGCGCTTGGCCGCGAAAAGTGGCGCCGAACGCAGGTGACGTCCGGCGCCCGAGGTCGCAGTCAACAGGGATGGGCAGACTGCTTCACCGCGCCGGAGGAATGAGATGGCGCGCGGCGACCGACCGACCTGCCAGCGGTCGATGGGGTAAACTGGGGCGCTGGGTGCAGGGGTGCGATCGCGAGGGCTCATCGGGCGGGCACCAGATCCACTTCGACGGCGCTATCGTCGCCGGAGCCGCGCGTCGAAAGATATGGCTCCTCCTTGATCCCCAGTGCGACGGCGATTCGGTGCGAATTACCGCGACGGCAGCTGCGGTGACCTCCGAGGACATTGTGGACGGCGCTGACGTGGAAGCCTCGTTCTCTCGCCCATTCTGAGATATTTACGCCCGCTGCGACGAGCTCGTTTCGGCGAGCGACAGCCCGTAGGCGAACCATCTCATCAGCAGTTGAGACTCGGGCAGACATAGGAAATGTGCCATTTTGTGCAAAGCCATACGATAATGCGCAGGATAGTGTGAAAGAGCAAGCTGAATTTGCAGATTTGGCAGATTTTCCCGCGCGGCTTCGTCTCGCGCGGAGGCAGCTTGGTCTAAATCAAACAGATTTCGCTGCGATCGGGTCTGTCAGCCTCAACTCGCAAGGCAAGTACGAAGCCGGCCTTACTGAACCGAGCGCGAGCTATTTTGCCAGTCTGGCTGCGGCCGGGGTCGATGTGCACTGGCTTCTGACCGGCCAGCGCAGCGCAGGTGCTCTCGATGAGGAATTGAGCACCGTCGTGGATGCGATAGCACCGCTTTCCGGAGACCAGCGGGCTGCGATCCTTGCCGTGATCCACGCCTTCGCGAGCTGATCGACGGCCTAATCGGCGCCCGAGCCTTTACACACATTGATGCAAATCGATCGGCTCGTTACCCTGAACCTGTGGGTATGGGGCAGCGATGGACGGGGGGCGTGGTGGCTTACGAGATTCGGATGCCAGGCGCAGGGCGGCACGATGCAGGTGCCGCGAGGATGATGCGGCTTGCATAGCTCGGCATCACTCGACTCAACGACACCCCCCCTTTCCGATCTGCCAGCTGAAAACCTTCGTCGACTTTCCGAGCGTCAAAGGCAGTGCCTGCGCCTGATCTTCGATCGCAAAACGTCGAAGGAAATTGCGTCAGCGTTGGGGCTGAGCGTCGGCACCGTAAACACCTACATTTCCGAGGCCATTACAACGCTTGGCGCACGCAATCGCCGACATGCAGCTGAATTACTTCACGATTTTGAGAGCAAGCCAACCCACCCGGATAAAGTGCAACTACACATTATCGGGGTATCCGAGCCGCCATCTTCAGCCGACAGCCCGGTTGACAGCAGCAGCCAGTACCGGCGGCTGCTGCCAGTTCGCCAACCAGGGGCATCGGGTAATGACCTCAGCATCTTCATTCGACTTTTCTGGCCACTCGCAATCGCCATCCTCTGCGCCATCGCCTTCGGCATGCTTGCCGTCGGCATCCGGATCGTCTCCGACGTCCTTCGCGCCGTTCTGCGCTGACAGCACCATTCTACCGCCCTCCGAACGGTTGGCGGCCGCCCTTCATCAGTACGAGCGTTTGCTGAGGGACACTTTCGCCGCCGGAGGGGAACTCGCGCAGGCGGCGGTTTCGGCGCAAACAAGCGAGCGGCTTAATCCGACCGTGGGTCATCAATTTCTGGCCGCGATCGGCGCCGCCAACCTGGCAATCGGTGAGGCACTGGCGCGAACGGCACAGGGGCATCGTCAGCTCGAGGTTCTCAGCAGACGGCTCGGGTTAGATCCCACTGCCTACGGCGATGGCTTGAAGCCGCCGTCGGCCACAATGCAATCGGACGAGGAAGCGCTCGGCGGCTGACGACTGTGGTTCCGCCGCACGCCGCCTACCTCAACATCGCGGTCTTCTACGTGGTGCAGTCCATCGTGTCAGCGCACGCTCTAATCCGGGGAGGCGGACCGGAGCGGACGGCGGGGGGCTCCCTATTTGTTGCCGCCGTCGTGTCGTCAGCAGCACAGGTCATTCTTGGAATGGATTTCAACGAATTGGCATGGGCCCTCTTCTCCGTCGACATTGCGCTGCTTCTGGTGATCATGATGCTTGTCGCGCTCGCCGATCGCTTCTGGCCGATGTGGCTGGGTTCACTTCAAATTCTCGCCGTCGCCAATCACGGTGTTCGTGCCTACGACCCAGCGATCATGAGCTACGTTTATTGGATGTTTGCCGGCAAAATAGCTTATCCGATGCTTGCCGTTTTATTCATCGGGACGCAGAGGCACCGCCAAAGACTGACATCAGGTTGCATTGAATTTGGCTGGACCTTCCAGAGGAGGCAATCCCGATGGTAGAAACAGCATCTTCGGCTGAGTTACTCGATCGAGATCGAATAGGCGGACGGCACCCCGTCGCCGAAGCCAATCGGCCGAAGGCTCTTTCCGATCTTGCCTCTGACGTTTTGCGAGCACGACGGAGCCGAGCGAGGATTTTCGGTGAGGACGCTTGTCTTTTCGGCGAGCCGGCGTGGGACATTTTGCTCGACCTTTACGTGCAGCCCGCCACACGACCGGTATCAGTATCTAGTGCCTGCATCGCCAGCGGCGTTCCCGGCACCACCGCGCTTCGGTGGCTTGATCAGTTGAAGCGCAGGGACTTGGTCAGGCGCTTCGCCGATCCGGCCGACAGGCGCCGCAACTTCGTAGCGCTTGCTCCGCGAGGTCACTCGCTCGTGGAAGCATGGCTCCGCACCAGAATAGCCATCGCGCAAACGGAACCGGTCACCCAAATTCCGACGCGGCCTACGGACGAAGTAGAATGGCTGCGCTTCTATCGGACCTTGAACGAGGCGCAGCTGAGCGTCGTGCAATCGTTCCTGTACCTCCTGGACAAGCAGGGTGCTAAGTGACGCTGGGTTGGCTCTTTCGACTGCGCCAAGTCGCTGCAGAAGTGGCGATCTCAATCGTAGCGGGCGGCCAAGCGGCGCTCTGACGCACTGGGTGTGCGGCATTAATCGGTAGCTACAATTTATCCTTGCGCGCGCATTTATCCGTAGCTACAAAGAAGCATGGACATCGAGTTCGACCCCGCCAAGGACGAAGCGAATATTGCCAAGCATGGCATCTCGCTGTCCCGCGCGGCCGAGCTGGCGAGTGTGGTCGTTGTGCAGGATGACCGGTTCGCTGAACCGCGATTCCGTCTCTACGGCGAGATCGACGGCCTGTCCTATTGCGCGGCCGTGACGATGCGCGGCGAGGTCGTGCGCGTCATCAACCTGCGCCGCGCCCATGCGAAGGAGATGCGTCGTCATGGCTTCTGAAAAACCCCCCGTCGTTTTCGACGACGACAATCCGGAATGGACGGATGAGGATGTCGCCCGCGCGCGGCCGATCGCGGAGTTCCCCGCGCTAGCCAAGGCGTTTCCAAATGGCAGCAAGCCGCGCGGTCGACCGAAGGGATCGACGACATCGGGGAAGTCGCAGGTCACGCTCCGGCTCGACACCGACATCATTGAGCGGTTCAAGGCCGACGGGCCGGGCTGGCAGTCGCGCATGAACGCGGCGCTGCGCGCGGCGGTGACCGGCCAAGGGTGAGCCGGACGCGGTAGTGGCGAGGACGGGAACATGGCGATACCGACGACGCCGTTCGATGCGGCGAAGTACCTGACCGACGCAGAGTCGCAGCTCGAGCTGCTCAACGAGGCGCTGGACACCAAATCCGCGCGCTTCGTCGTTCATGCGATCCGCGTCATCTTGCGCGCCCGCAGCACCGCGGAGCCGACGACCAGGTTGGACATCGATCCGACGGCGCTTTCAGAAGTGGTCGCCGACGGCTCCGACCCGACGATCGCGGCGACCCTTGCGGTGCTGCACGGCCTCGGTTTCGAGTTGCAGGCGCGGATGAAGACGAAGGCCACCTGATCGGCTTTCGCGCCAGCAGCGGCATGGCTCCGGGTATCGCGCGGGTACAGGCTCAATCCCGGCGCGTGCCTTCGTCAGCATTTCCGCGGAGCCGCGATGACGGAGGCGGAGGGCATCTCCGCCTCAACGTCCGATTGATGGTGGAAAGTGGAAACTCGCGGGTTCGCATGATCGAGGTCCGCTCAGGTCAGGAGCGGACCCGTGCCGGACGTTTCAGGCAGGAAAATGAATTCCGCAAAGCTTGTTGCCGTCTGGGTCACGAAAATAGGCCAGTTCGATGGTGCCCATCGAGGCAGTTTCGCGTGGTCCGGGTGGTGCTTCGATCGAGGTTCCGCCAGCGGCAACTGCGGTATCGTGAAGCAGCTTCACCTGCTCAGGCGAGTCGCAGGAGAAGGCGACGGTGCTGCCGTTGGCAACGCTTGCAGGTTCGTCGTTGATCGGCTGGCTGACGATGAAGTTGGTCCCGTCGCCGTTATTGTAGATCAGACGTGTATGGCCGCTGTCGGCAATGTTCCGCGTTCCTTCCCCCGCACCCAAGGTGCCGAGCACCGTGTCGTAGAAGCGCTTGGATCGTTCAATGTCGTTCGATCCGACCATGGTGTGAAAAAGCACGCATACTCTCCTGAATGCTGACCGACTTCCGATCGCCATCAACGATCTTACCTAATCGGTATCTAACCTGCGGTCATCACCAGACCTCAGGTTGTCCGCTTTTCAGCATAAGTGGACGAACGCCTGCGGATACGCTATTTTTCAACCGCCCTCAAGGCGGTTAGAGCGGAGGACCTTTGCGTCTCGGTCAATTCCTAGAAGATTTTAGAGGCAGCGACGTACTGGGTCTTAAAAAGGTTTGTCTTGTCGCCGCAACGAAAACCGCCTCGCCTGTCTCCGCCCCTGCTGACGAACCGGGAGAGCAACTACTGAGCTGACCGCCCAGAGAAGCTGCTATCTTTGATAGAACTCAGCCACCATAAGCAACTGGCGTATCGCACGGAGCTCAGCGTCCAGATGGAGTGAGAGCTTGTCCGCAGTGGCGAGCATGTCAGCCTTGTACCATCGCCACTCCGATGGGGGCACGCGCAACCACCGCGTCTGGTACGCAACGAACTCCTGTCCTAATTCCATGCAGTCGATCTTCATGCCTCTGGCGACGATCTTGCTCGAAGTGGGGGCGTAGGCGACGATCGGATCGAAGATGCTGCCATGCTTCAGGCGCTGGTAGCGCTGGAAGTGCTGGCCTAGCGCGTTTCGCCGATCCGTAAGCAAAGCGCATGCGTCGACGCGGTCTTGTGTCACCAAGATCCGGGCGCGCCGCATCATCAGGTTTGCGCGCAGGACGTAAGCCTCCGCCTGAGCGCGCAACGCTGTCCGTTGATCGGTCGACCCGAAGAGGCTCGGTTCCTGTGAAAGGCTGTTGTCGGTCACGCTGCCACGACATGCTTGACCGAAGCCGTTTCATTGGCGGCCGACATCATGACCCCCGAGAGAATGGCATAAGCGCTCGTCCATGCCGCCTCAGTTTCGGGGTTAAAGCGCACGCCGAGCGCACCACGCAGCGTCTCGATGAGCGCCACGCCGACAATGGAGTAATGCCGCTCCTCGACACCATAACCGACATGCCTGATGGCCAGCGCCCGGGCGACCGGCACCACCTTCTCGAGTTGATCGAGGGCATCGACGACGGCCGCGAGCGTGAGAAAAAGCTTGCGACCTTGATCGTCGATATCGCCGCGGAACAGCGCGCGCGTTTCCGGCGCCAGCGTGAACAGCCGATCATAGAAAGTGTGTGCTGCGCCGGCGGCTGCTGGCAGCACATGAGCGAAGCTTTCCTGAACCAACTCAATCTGATCGCCGGTCATCATGATCGCGAGGTACAGCGCAAAAGACACCGGTGAGTTAACGGGACGCGGTGATCGAGCCGGTCGAATGGCGGTTGAACGAACGAGAAAGGGTATTCGGGATGGACGGGCCACGGTCGTAAATCCGTCAGAACGATGACCAGTCTTCCTGTGCGATCGGCCGCAGCGCGGTGACCCGCGGCGCCGAGCGCACCACCTCAAGTCTGGAACGCTGTACGCCCCCAACCTGACGCTGCTGGGCCGGCCGACGCTCGCTCTTACCGGCAAGCGTGAAGCGCGCGACCTCCGCTGCCAGATCCTGCGCTTCCGAGGCCAATGTGCGCGTCGCCGCGGTCGCCTCTTCCACCATCGCCGCATTCTGCTGCGTCACGCCGTCCATCTCGGAAATGGCGGAATTGACCTGCTGGAGGCCGATCGCCTGCTGCTCGGCCGAGGCGGCGATCGTCGAGACGATCGTGTTGATCTCCTCGACCCGGCCGATGATGCCGCGCAGCGCCGATCCCGTGGCGCTCACCAGCTCGACCCCGGCCTCGACCTGCACCGTCGAGGCGGCGATCCGCGCCTTGACGTCCTTGGCCGCATCCGCCGAGCGCTGCGCCAGCGCGCGCACCTCGGAGGCGACGACCGCAAAGCCCTTGCCCGCGTCCCCCGCGCGGGCTGCCTCGACGCCGGCGTTGAGCGCCAGCAGGTTGGTCTGGAAGGCGATGCCGTCGATGACGCTGATGATCTCGCCAATTTCAACCGACGTGCGCTCGATCCCGTCCATCGCGTTCACGGCGCGATCGACGATCTCGCCGGACGAATGCGCCTCGCCGCGCGCCTGCAGCACCAGCGCGCTGGCCTTGTTCGCTCCCGCGGCCGTCTGGCGGACCGTGGCCGTGATCTCGTCCATCGCCGCGGCGGTTTCCTCGAGCGCCGCCGCCTGCTGCTCGGTCCGGCGCGACAGATCGTCTGACGCGGCGCGGATGTCGGCGCTTCCGCTGTTGATGCCGTCCGCAACCACCGAAACATTGTTCAGCGTCGAAGCCATCGCCGTCATTGCGGCGTTGAAGTCGTGGCGGACCGTCTCGAACTGCTCAGCCAGCGGCGACTTGATCTCCAGCGTCAGGTCGCCCGATGCCATCCGTCCGAGCCCGGAGCCCAGCGCCTCGACCATCGCCTGCGAGTCCGCGGTGGCGCGCCGGATCGTCTCGGCATTGTCGCGGAAGACACGCATCGCCCGGCTCATCCGACCGACGCAGTCGCGATGGTCGGAGAACAGGATGTCGGCGTCGAGGTCGCCCGCTGCGAGCGCTTCCATCCGCACCACGGTCGTGACGTAGGGGTCGCTGATCAGCTTGCCGCTGTACCAGGTCAGCAGGACTGGCAATGAGGCCAACGCCGAGCCGCCCAGCATGATGCTCCACACCTCGGCCGCCGGCGACATCGCCGCCATGTAGATCAGGCTCAGGCTCAGCGCCGCGACCACGATCTGGAAAGCGACAACCACGCGGAATTTGACACGGATCGGGGCGTTGTTTCGGAACCAAGCAATCATCTTCGTACTCCTACCGGCCGGCAGAACTAGCGAAGCTGAATAAATTTCCATTGGCGAAATAGTGATTTGTGACGATATGTGTGATCGACAACCTTTGGTTAAATTCCCGAAGGGCTTTTAGGCCCTATTTAACTATTGAATACCGCTGTATTGCTTTAATTTCTGAAGGAAACCACCATGATAGGCAGGATAATATTGATAGTAAAAAAGTGTTAACCTGCGCGGCTAGGCTGAAAAATCCTCCTCTTGTTAAAGCACGGTTAAAGCGCTTTGATACCTTTGGAGCTTTAAGGAAAGGCATGGTTTCTCGTTCTGCTCGTGATCAGTTGAAGACGCGTATCATCGCTACCAATCACGCGGTTTTGCTCACCTGAAGGCACAGTCGTAAGGGCGCCGACGCCGCCCTATTCCGCAGCCAAAAAGCCGTGTCAGAGCACGACAACCTTGTCACGAACGCTCCTCCGGCTTCGATGCCGGTAACGCCGTCGATCTGCGATCATCGGCTTCAGCGACGAAGCAGATCCTCTTCTCGACCTGCACGCAAACCGGGTCTTCCGTGTTCGTGCAGTCAAAGCAGCTATCTATTTCAACTCGCTAACGTAGCGTGCCGGTTGTGGGACGTGCCGGCGCTACCCATATTGTAACTACTGCCTGCTTCCAGATTGCGAGCGCGGGTGGCTGAGAGACCATGCGCTCCCGCTTGCCAGCAAGGAGCAGGGTCATGGACATGAACGAACTCTATCGCGTTCATCAGGTCTCGATTACGCAAGCCAGCAACGCGGCGACGATCGAGGCGAGAATTTCTCACGCCGGTCGAGCCGCCGGTTATGCCTCTCTTATCGCAAGCAAGCAGCTCATCTTCGGCGTCGGCCATCCCACACTGGTGCGATCGTCATGAGTGATGAGGCAGGTACGCAGCCAGCCGCACGGCCCAAGCGTTATTTCCGAGCAAAATCGAGCCAGCCGCAGATTACGCGAGAGGCGGCCGAGCGAGAGGGAGCAATCCTCAGGGTCGCAGTTGAAACGCTCGGACTGCAGGGAGCTCAGGCCTTCTTGAACGGTCACAATGACCAGCTTGACGGCCGTCCACTCGCGATCGCGGCGGGCAGCATCGCAGGGTTCAATGCCGTGTCGGCTACGATCGTCTCGACGTCATCCACGCCGACAACAGCGGCTTAGCGCGCGTGGTAGATGCAACGCTCTGCGTTGCCCGCGTCACAGACGGCAAACATGCAGGGCGTTGGAGCTTGTGGTCCATTGCTAAGCAACAATGGTCAGACGTGCTCTACGCAACCGAGCGGGACACCAAGGAAGCGCTGGCTTTCCTGACAGGCGGAAACGACCATTCGCGACAGGAGCGTAGCTAATGGTCAGGTGGCTGCCGTCGGCGTCGGCGGGTTTAACCGTAGGAGGAATTTAGCATGAGCAAGGAAAAAGAGGCTGCTGATCGCGGTCAGAATGACGCTGGCACCGACGGAGAGGATCGCGACATTCTTGGAAAGCGTCAGGAGGATTTGACCTCCGAGGACCTAGAGGGCGACGCGCGCGATAGTAAAGGCGCGTAGCTGACTGTACTGGTGCCTCTTTGGTGCGAGACGCATCGGAGAGGCTGTAGCGTACCCATAAGAGGCAGCATTACTTCATGCGCTCGCCTCGACGATCACGCTTGCCTCCATGTCGGTGAAATCACTGGCATCGCCCAGAAAGCCGCCTACGACGGGTAGCACCGCCTCGCTTGTCACGCCGACCGCGGTCGCGACCAGCCCGGCGCTGCCCATGCGGCGCTGTGTTGGATCAAAGGCGATCCACCCAGCGCCCGGGAGGAAGACCTCGCACCACGCATGGGTTGTGCCAACGTCGCCCACCACGCTTCCGGGATCGAACAGGTAGCCCGACGCAGCCCGCGCCGCGAAGCCCAGCCGCCGGACCGCGCAGAGGAACAGCGCCGTCAGGTCGCGGCATGAGCCGCTGCGCAATGCGAGAGTGAGGGGCGGAGACTGGGTGCCTTCCTCGTCGCGGGTGCGGTAGGTGATGAGCGAGCCGACTTCCTCGTTGAGCGCGTTGAGAAGCATCAACGTGTCCTCGGGCGCGGTCTCGCGGAAGCCGGCGAGCCATGCTGTCACCGCCGCATCGTCTTCTGTTCCGGAGGCGAGCAAACCGACACCTAAAAGCTCCAGGTCACCGGGCGCGTAGGCAAACGGGTGGCTGTGCGCAGCCGGGTCGAGACGATAGATCGGATAATTCTCCGCGGTGTGGAGCACCTCATGCTCGGCGAGGATCGTCAGCGTTGACGCTTCCTCGCTGATCAGCGCCAGCGCCGCAGTGTTGCCGGCGGCGTCCTCACTCCAGATCAGCTCGGCTGCCGGGTTGATCGTTACGGCCGACGAGATCGTAGTCACGTGGCAACTCCGTCGCGGGGTGACGAGCAGACGATGGTCGAGGAAGCGAACGGGCCGATTATAGCGATAGACGGTACAATGCCGGATGCGCAGCCTCATGGCTTGATCAACCCGGCGGCGCGCAGCGAGTCGTTGATCGTCGCCGCCACGTCCTGGCGCACAGGCGACGCGGGTGCGGCAACGAACGCCTTTACCGGCCGGGGTGGCGCCACCGCTGGAACGATGCCCCACGCCGCCGCAATACGATAGGTGGAAGAGATGCCGGCATCGAGCATGTGCGCGCCGGGTGATCCGCAGGCCTCGTCGCCGTGCGTCGCCAACGGAGTGCCGTGTCCCATGCCTGCGACCAGGTACTCCTCGATCACGGCGCGACCGGCCGCGTCTCGCCAGATTCGATGGACGTTCCCCGCAACCCGCTCGGTCGTGTCGGGCTCGTCGACGCCATGGAGCTCGCGCCATTGGTCGACGATCATCGCGGCATTGACCGCGTCAACCGTTGCGTCGCTGTTGCCGTGCCAGACGGACACGGCGGGCCAGGGACCGCAATGCGGCGATGCCGCACGTACCCGCTCGCCAAGGCTCGCGCGATCATGGCCGCGTCCGCGCATCCGTTCCAGCGCCTCGGTCACGCCGCGTGCGGAGCCAAACGGCAATCCGGCGATGATCGCGCCGCCGGCGAAGAGCTCGGGATGACAGGCCAGCATCGCCGAGGCCATCGCCCCGCCCGCCGACAAGCCAGTGACGAAAACCCGAGCCGGGTTAAGCTCGTGGCGTTTGACCGTATCGACGATCATCTCGCGGATCGACTCAACCTCGCCGCTACCGCGACGCACGTCATCGGGCGAAAACCAGTTGAAGCAGAGGTTGGGGTTGTTCGCTCGCTGCTGTTCGGGAAACAACACCGCGAAGCCAAACCGCTCGGCGAGCTCAGACCAGCCCGATCCATTGTCGTAAGTCGCAGCTGTCTGCGTGCACCCGTGCAGTACAACGACCAGCGGAGCTTGGGGCGAGAGGCCCGGTGGCACGTGCAGCATAGCGCGCAAGGCGCCGGGATTTGTGCCGCAATCATCAACTGACGTGAGGTTGTTGCTCCGCCCGGCGGCCTGCAGCGTGGAGGGTGACAGCTTCCGTAAGCGAGCGATCGTGTCGGATATCGAGCGCATGGCGTTGCTCCTTGCTGGCAGTGAGGAGCCGTAGACCGAGGATGCGACTGCCGCGCACGCGATCATTGTGCGTTGCAGCATAGTTGGGGTGGACGCGATGATCGCGCAAGGTGAGGGATCTATTCGGGCTTGAGGAGCAAGCGACTGTTCGCCGGATCAATCAAACCCTCTGGAGCGACGGCTTTCGGGTAAAAGCGGGGCGGACATGCGGGTACCACAGGGGTATGAAATGCTCGCCTTTGCGCTCGGCCTCGAGGGCAATTCGTCACCGAGGCGGAGGACGCCTCCGCCTCGGTGCTTGCTACTGGGACGGCTTTCGCGAGACAGCGTAGCCGTTCTTCCACATCAGCCGAATACGCCGAGTTGCAGTGATGTCGCTGGTTGGATCGCCGTCCAGCAGCAACATGTCTGCCTTTCGCCCTGGTGCGATGCGTCCGCGATCGTCAGCGTGGAAGAACGACGCTGGGGCGGAGGTGGCCGAGATCAGCGCTTGTGTAGGCGTCAGCCCCGCTTGAACCAGAAACAACAATTCTAGGTGAAGCGACGGTCCAAACGAGGTCGTGGGATTGGGCGCATCGGTGCCCGCGATCATCGTGACCCCCGATCGCGCCAGTCGCCCTACGTTGGCACGGGCGATTTTGTAATCGTTCGCGCGGGGCTGCTTCCAGATCAATCCTAGCATGCCGCGCTGTTGCGCAGACAGATAGGGAGCAATCTCGGGATCGTCGGCCAAGGTCTGCGCGTCATTAAGACCAGCCAGTCCTGCATAGGTGGCGAGCGTCGCGGTCTGAGCTACGCCCTTACGCTTCATAGCTTTGGCGAACGCCTGACCGATCAGCTGATCGCACACCGCGTGCTCTAGCGCATCCGCGCCGTTCTCAACCGCCAGCTTCGCATCAGCCAGTCGTTGCACGTGAACAACAACACGCTTCCCTGTTGCCTTGGCCGCGGCCATCACCGTAGCAAAGCGAGCGGGTGAGAACGCGGAAAGACTTGGACCTTCGCCGGGGCGGGATCCATCATCCTGAACCACCTTGATGTAGTCCGAGCCGCCCGCCACCCGCGCACGCATGAAAGCGTCCGCGTCATCCTCCGACGCAAGCGTCGGCGGAGCAGGCACCTCTGAGGGAAGATCTTTCATCAATTCGGTAGGGTGGCCGCCCGGAGGCGTGGCACCGATCGCCGCAGTGTACGTATCGGCCTCTCCCACTTCGCCGTCAAAGGCTCGCTGCTTGCGCCAGCGCTCAATGGTCGGCTGATCGGAAAGAGAGTACATGTCGAACAACGTCGTCACGCCGAACCGAAGCGCATCGGCCTGTGCGCCGGGAAAGACATGGACATGCCCGTCGATCAGCCCTGGTATTAACACCCGTCGTTTGGCATCGACGACCTCAATACCGCTTGGGGCGTGGATGTGGCGGGCTACCGCAGTAATCCGGCCCGCTTGAACGAGCACGTCGCGCGAGCCCAGCATCCGCGCGCCGTCGAACACACGAGCGTTCCGGATCAGCAGGCTGCCGTCGCGCGCAACCGCTGGCGCGGCGACAAGCAGCGCCGCTATGATCCCGATGGTCGTCCGATGCATGCTCGCCCCCCCTAAGGCGCATTAACGAGATGCGCCGCACCTTTCTTGAGCGCTCGACTGAATTGCCTCAAGTGCCTGTCTTCGCCGTGCAGATGTTCAAAGGGTACAACTTGGCTTGCGAGGGGCGTGCGAGGAAACACCTGCGGCACTGAGGCGAAGGGTATCTCCGCCTCGCTGAACGTGATCGCTAATTGCCGTCGCAAGATCCCGTCTTACCCTGTACGCCACCGCATGGACGACGATCAGCAACCAGTTCCACCCCGCTGGAGCGAAGAGCCGGAGCCGGTCTACAAGGCGCTAGGTTGGGGCTGCTTGCTTCTGGCCAGCCTACCAATCCTCTACGTCTTTTATATCGTGTTTTCTTTCTGCGAGTATCGCTGCGGCTGAGGCGACACCGGTCAGCAGCTTTGCGGGTATCCGGCGGGTACAATTGCCGTCGTACGGCGTCTGCGCCGAGGCGAGAAGCCAACCGAGGCGGAGGGTTCCTCCGCCTTTGTTCCCCCGAGCCTCACTTTCAGCTCATCGGAAATCCTACTATGTTCCGCACATGGGTGCTCCGATCGCGTTGACTGTCGAAGGTGGCCGCCCCGCAGGCCGGCGACAGGAGGCGTATGAGTTCATCCGCTCGTACATCGTGCGCCACGGTCATAGCCCATCGATCGAGAACATCCGGGTCGCGCTCGGCGTCAGCAAGACGCGTGCGAAGGCGCTGGTTCACCAGCTCACCGCTGCGAAGGCGATTGAGCGCGTTCCTGGCGCGCAGCGCGGCATCAGCATTCCCGGGCTCACGCGCGCGCTAGTGATCGAGGAGCTGCGGCGCGAAGGGCTGGTCGTCAGTGTTGCCGAGCCGTGCCCTCAAGGTCATCTGCCCTTCATCGCGATCCTCGCGCAGGTCCCGGACAAATCAGCCGGGGACCATCATGACGGATCGGAATGCGGCGGCGCTGCCCGCCTTTAGCGCCGCCGAGCGCGAGCAGCAGCGCATCACGCATCTGGTGCTGGGCGCGCCGCGGCCGCGCCGCAAGCTGACCAGCAAACGCAAGAAGACCAAAGCGCCAATCATCCGGCTCGCCCCGGGGATCGAGGAGCGCGTCCAGCTGCGCGAGGACTGGTCGCACAAGCAGGGCACGCCCGAGACCCACGCCCGCGCGGCAGCGGCCGCGAAGATCGACGGCACGCTCGCCCGGCTGCAACGCTCGGGCGCGATCGACGCGCACCAGGCGGCCGCGGCCGAGCTGATCGTCGCCGCGCACGAACGCATCACGGCCGATGTGGCGGTGCGCACCGCGAGGCTCGAGCCGCGCGGGTCAGGCGGCGGTGCGAACGCCGCGGCGGCCGAGCGCATTGCCGCGGTCATTCTGGAGCGGCGCTACACCGACTGGCGCGCGCGCGTCGGCCCCTTTGCCGCGATGATGCTGGCGATCATTGTCGACGGCATGGCGCTGGGCACCGCTGCGCGGCGGTGGCGCATGTCCGATCGCCGTGCGCGGCGGCTGCTGGTCGACGCGCTCGACCAATGGGGTCGCGCCCGCTGACCAAGGGGTGCCCTTGTGGGCAGTGCCCGCAAGGGCACGGTGCGAAACGGTCGTGACGACGGCACGAACGACCCCGCCACAACTACGCCCGAAGCCCGCCGCGCCCCGCGCCGACCGGCTTTTCCGTGGAGGCCGCCATGCCCCATCCCCCGGTGAACCGCCTCCCCGCGCAGCAGCGCCGCGTCCCCCGCGCCGCGCTACGGCCGCGCCCGACCGTGGCCGATCAGCTCGAACGCTTCACACCGCGCTTCGACGAGCTGATCCACCGGGCGCGGCTGGCAACTTCCACCGCCGACTTCGACGAGCTCGAGGAAACGGCGACCGTCATCGCGCGCGACCTGCGCGCGGTCTTCCGCTCGCCGACCCCGCGCGCGGCCCCGCTGTTCGTCACCGCCGACGGGAAGGGAGCGATGTTCTGATGAAGACGCTGGCCGACATCCTCGCCTCGCCCAACCCGGGCAATGCGCTGGTCGGCGTGCCGCTCGCCACGCTGCGCGCCTGGGCGGCGCAGCTGCCCGCGGTCGCCTCGACGCCGGTCGCGCCGATCGTCGCGGTCGTGCCGCCGAGCATCGCCGCGTGACCGCGCAGCGCGCGCATCCGGCCGCGATCGACGTCGCCGGTCAGCCGTACCTGCGCGACGCCAAGGGCGCGCTGGTGCCGCTGTCCACCGTGAAGGCCACCGATCTGCTGATGGACGAGCTGGTGCGCAAGACCACCGACGCCGCGGCGGCGCTGTCGGCGCGGCTGGCGCGGTTCAAGGCGGCGGCTTTCAACAGCGTCGGCGAGTTTCAGGCGCTGCTCGCGCAGGAGTATGACGCGGCGATCGGCGGCAAGAAGGGCAACGTCACGCTCACCTCCTACGACGGCTGTCGCAAGGTGCAGGTGCAGGTGTCCGACATTCTCGAGTTCGGGCCGGAGCTGCAAGCGGCGAAGGCGCTGATCGATGAGTGCCTGGCCGAGTGGGCGGCGGGCAGCGGGGCCGAGCTGCGCGCGCTGGTCAATCGCGTCTTCTCGGTCGACAAGGAAGGCCAGATCAACCGCGCCGAGCTGTTCATGCTGCTGCGGGTCGAGATCGCCGACGAGCGCTGGCAGCGCGCCATGAACGCGATCCGCGAGAGCATTCGCGTGATCGGGTCGCGGTCCTACGTGCGGTTCTACGAGCGCAACGCGCCCGACGCGGCGTGGCGTGCGATCCCGCTCGATATCTCAGCCGTTTGACGCGCCCTCCCCTATCCCGCTGCAATTTCGCGGCATCTCTCTGTCCGGACGATCGCCCCCTCCCCCACCCTTCGGGTCCTTCCCGGCGCGGCCGCTATGCGCGGGGCGAAGGCGCGGCTTCGCGCTAGGCACAGCTAAATTGCGCACTTCATCATCATGGGGGGGCTAATCCCATGGATTTGGCCGGTTACAGGCCCACGCTCACTGAAGTGGCGGCGCTTTTCGGCAAGTCGAGCCGCTGGATCTCCGATCTGCGCGCCAAGGGCGATCTCCCCGGCGACGGCGCGACGCTCGCCGAGTTCGTCGCGGCCTGGACCAGCGCCAACGCGATCGCCGGCAAGGGCAAGGCGATCGACCAGCACAAGGCGCGGCTCGCGGCGGAGAAAGCCGACGAGGCGGCGATGCGCAACGCCGAACGGCGCCGCGAGCTGCTGCCCAGCGCGCTGGTCAACCTCGCCGTGCAGGGCGCGTTCGCCCGCGTCCGCGCCCGGCTGCTGTCGCTGCCCAGCAAGTCCGCCCCGGCGATCTCGTCGATGAAGTCGCCGGTCGCGATCCAGGAGAAGCTGACGGAGCTCGTGCATGAAGCACTCGCCGAGCTCGCGGGCACCACGGTCGGCGCGCAGGCGATCGGCACCGACGATCGCGGACCATCTGGTCGCGACGCAGGAGCTGGCGGAAGCAGCAACGGCATGGTGGCCGGTGTTCGCGCCGCCGCCTCGGCTGACGGTCAGCCAGTGGGCGGACCAGCACCGCAAGCTCAGCCCCGAGGCAAGCGCCGAGCCCGGGCAGTGGAACACGAGCCGGGCTGAGTTCCAGCGCGGGATCATGGACGCGGTCAGCGACCCGCTGATCGAGGAAGTGGTGGTGATGAAGTCCGCCCAGGTCGGGTGGACCGAGATCATCAACAACATCGTCGGCTATTTCATCGACCAGGATCCATCACCGATCATGGTGATGCAGCCGACGCTCGACATGGCGGAGGCGTGGTCGACCGATCGCCTGACGCCGATGGTGCGCGACACGCCGCGGCTGCGGGTGAAGATCGCCGAGGCCAAGTCGCGCGACAGCGGCAACAAGCTGCTGCAAAAGCGCTTCCCCGGCGGGCAGCTGGTGATCGTCGGCGCGAACAGCCCGTCGTCGCTGGCGTCGCGGCCGATGCGCGTGATCCTCGCCGACGAGGTCAGCCGCTACCCGGCGTCGGCCGGGATCGAGGGCGATCCGCTCGGGCTGGCGTACAAGCGGACCAACAATTTCTGGAACCGGCGCAAGCTGGCGGGATCGACGCCGACGATCGCCGGCGCCTGTCGCATCGAGGCCAAGTTCGAGGAGTCGGACAAGCGCTTCTTCTTCGTGCCGTGTCCGCATTGCGGCGCGCATCAGGTGCTGAAGTGGGAACAGGTCCGCTGGGACAAGACCAAGGCAGGCGTCCACCGGCCGGAAACCGCGCATTACGTGTGCGAGCACAACGGCTGCATCTGGGACGATGCCGATCGCTGGGGCGCGGTGCTGAAGGGCGAGTGGCGGGCCACCGCCCCGTTCCGCGGCATCGCGGGCTTCCACGTCTGGGAAGCCTATTCGTCGTGGGTGAAGCTGCAATCCACCGTCACCGCCTTCCTCGAGGCGCGCAAGACGCCGGAGACCTACAAGGTCTGGACCAACACCGCGCTCGGGCAGACGTGGGTCGAGAAGGGCGAGGCGCCCGACTGGCAGCGGCTCTACGAGCGGCGTTCGCAGGAGCTGACCTTGGGCGAAGCGCCGGAGTGGGTCGCCCGCCTCACCGTCGGCGCCGACGTGCAGCGCGACCGCATCGAGGCGAGCGTGTGGGGCTGGGGCGAAGGGCTGCGCAGCGTGCTGGTCGACCAGCGCGTCTTCCACGGCGATCCCGCCAAGGCCGAGGTGTGGAAGGAGCTCGACGCTTTCCTGACCGAGGAGTGGGACACGCCTTCCGGCCGCCGGCTGCGGATGTCGAAGCTCGCGATCGATACCGGCGACGGCTATTCGACCACCAGCGTCTACGCCTGGGCGCGGCGTCACCCGCGCGTGGTGATGGCGATCAAGGGGATTGGCAGCTTCAGCGCGGCGATGCCGGTGATGGGGCCGACATGGGTCGACGTCACCGTCCGCGGCACCAAGGTGCAGCGCGGCGTCCAGCTCTGGACGGTCGCGGTGTCGCTGTTCAAGTCCGAGACCTATGACTGGCTGAAGCTCGACCAGCCGATCGACGGCGAACCCTATCCGCCCGGGTACATCCACCTTCCGCAGGGCGTCGACGCGGAATGGCTCCAGCAGCTCGTCGCCGAGCAGCTGGTGACGGTGAAGAACAAGCGCACCGGCTTCAGCAAGCGCGAGTGGCAGAAGACCCGCGACCGCAACGAGGCGATCGACTGTCGCGTCTACGCGCGGGCCGCGGCCTATGCGCTTGGGCTCGATCGCTGGTCGCCAGCCAAATGGACGAAGGCGACCGGCGTGCGGCTTGCCGCGCCCGACCTGCCCGACGTCGACGCTCCCGCTGGCCCGGCCGAGCCCGATGCCACCACGCCGCCGGCCCGCCCGCCGGCGCGCCCGCCGCCCGCGCCACCGAAGCCCCGGTCGCGCGCGATCAATCCGCTGACCGGCAAACCCCGCGGCAGCCATTTCGGGAGGCGCTGATGGCGTACACGCAGGCCGATCTCGCCACGCTCCGCGCGGCGATCGGGAGCGGCATCCTGAAGGTCCGCTACGCCGACGGGCGCGAGATCACCTATCAATCGGGTGCCGACATGCTGAAGGCCGAGCAGCGCATCATGGACGCGCTCGCCTCGGCACCCGGTAGCGTCCGCGCGCGCCGGCGCGCGCCCGGCTGGCGGAACGGCTGCTGATGGGCATGATCGACCGCGCATTGACGGCGATCGCGCCGCGCTGGGCCGCGTCGCGCGCCGAGGCGCTGGTGCGGATCGAGCAGGCACGGACGCGCAGCGCGTCGCTGCGCGGGATCCGCGCCCAATATGACGGGGCGACCGCGTCGCGACGCACGCAGGGCTGGCGACGGACCGCCAAGGACGCCAATTACGAGCTGCAGGGTGCCGCCGCAGTGCTCGCGCAGACCGCGCGCGCGATGGTCCGCAACAACCCGTATGCCGAGCGCGCGGTGTCGGCGATCGCCACCGATCTGGTCGGCGCGGGCATCACCTTTCAGGTGCTGCGCGAGGGCAAGCCGGACCCGGCGCTGAACGCGCTCGCCAAGCGCCACTTCGAGACCACCGCCTGCGACGCCGACGGCCGCCAAAACCTCTACGGGCTGCAATTGCTGGCGGCGCGGACGGTGGTGGAGAGCGGCGCGGTGCTGGCGCGTAACCGCCCGCGCTACGCGCGCGACGGGCTGCCCGTGCCGTTCCAGATCCAGATGCTCGAGCCCGACCATCTCGACGCGACCCGCAACGGCGTGTTCAGCGGCGGGACCTATGTGTCGGGGATCCAGCTCGACCAGCTCGGCGCGCGCGTCAACTACTGGCTCTTCCCGCAGCATCCCGGCGCGATCGCGCTGCGCAATCTGGTCGCGACCGCGGTGCCGGCGCGCGACGTGCTCCACGTCTTCCGTCAGGACCGACCGGGGCAGCAGCATGGCGCGAGCTGGTTCGCGCCCGTCATCCTGCCCATGAACGACTTCCGCGACTATCAGGATGCGCAGTTGCTGCGCCAGAAGATCGCGGCGAGCTGGGCGGTGTTCCGGATCGGCGCGCGCGACGACGACGCCGACGACCAGGACGCGCTCAACGACTTCATCGAGCCCGGGCTGATCGAGGACGTGCCGGCCGGGACGCAGATCGAGTTCGCCAACCCGCCCGGCGTCGACGGCTATGCCGATTTCACCAAGATCTCGGTGCGGACCTTCGCGACCGGCATGAACCTGCCCTACGACATCTTCGGCGATCTCGAGGGCGTCAATTACTCGTCGGGGCGGATCGGCCGCATCCAGTACCACCGCCAGCTCGACAGCTGGACGTGGAACATGCTGGTCCCGCAATTCTGCGAGCCGGCCGCGGCGTGGTTCTTCCGCGCCGCGCAGCTCGCCGGGCATGACGTCGAGGGCTGCACGATGGCCTGGACACCGCCGGCCCGCCCGATGCTCGATCTGGCGACCGAAGGCCCGGCGATCCGCGACATGGTGCGCGCCGGGCTGATGGACCCGGAAACCGCGATCCGCGAGCGCGGCGAGGATCCCGACACCGTTCTCGATGCGTGGAAGCGCTGGGCGGACAAGGTCGACGCGCGCCAGCTCACCTTCGACTGCGATCCGCGCCGGGTCACGCAGGTCGGCAACGCGCTCCAGCCGACCGGCGCTCCCGGCGCGGCGCCGAAGAAGGACTGACCATGGAAATCCTGATCTACGGGATCGTCGGCGACAGCGCCGACGGGCTCGAGGCCGCATGGCTGGTCGACCGCATCCAGCACGCCCCCGACGACATCACTGTCCGGATCAACTCGCTCGGGGGGCTGCTGTTCGACGGCTTCGCGATCTACAACGCGCTGAAGGCATCGCCGCGCACGGTGACGGTGATCGTCGACGGAGTCGCCGGCTCGATCGCCAGCGTGATCGCGATGGCCGGCGACCGGATCATCATGGCCGAGAATGCGGTGATGATGATCCACAAGCCGTCCGACGGCACCTATGGCGACGCGGACGCGCTGCGCACCGTCGCCGACCGGCTTGACTTCCTCCAGAACCAGCTCGTCCAGATCTACGCCGCGCGCACCGGGATGAGCGAGGACGCGCTCCACCCGTTGCTCGATGCCGAGACGTGGATGAGCGCGCCCGAAGCGCTGTCGCTCCACTTCATCGACGAGATCGCCGGCCATGCGACCGCGACCAACCTGCTGGACGCCAGCCGGTTCGGGTTCCGCGCCGTGCCGGCCCACCCGCTCATCGCCAACGCGAAGAGCCCCCCGGCGCCGACCGCCGTCATCACTCCGCAGGAGACGAACATGGATCCCGAGAACGAGCCGGCGCCGACGCCCGCGCCGACCCCGACCCCCAGCCCGGCGCCGACGCCTTCCCCGATACCGACGCCGACGCCTGCGCCGATCACGCCGCCGACCAACATGGCGGAGATCGCCAGCCAGGCGATCGTCGCCGAGCGCCAGCGTGCCGCCACGATCCGCAACGAGGTCCGCCGCGCGCATCTGCCCGACACGTTCGGCGAAACGCTGGTCGACGAGGGCATCTCGGTCGACGCCGCGCGCACCCGGATCATCGACCAGATCGCGAGCGCCGCGCCGGTGATCACCAATTATTCGCCGGCGACGATCCCGGTCGCGCAGTTCCAGGCGCGCGCCGAGGCGATGGCGCTGGCGATCGCCAACCGCGCGAACCCGCGCAACCAGCTCAACGACGACGCGCGCGGCTTCGCCGGCCGCCGGCTGATCGTGCTCGCGCGCGACTGGATGGACGCGACCGGGGTCAGCACCCGCAACATGACCGACCCGCAGGTCGCACAGGCGGTGTTCCGCTATCGCCAGCCGCAGAACGCCGGCCAGCACACCACCGCCGACTTCGCCGGGGTGCTCGCCAACACCGTCTCGCGGACGCTGCGTCGCGGCTACGAGCTGGCGCCGCGCACCTTCCCGGCCTTTTGCCGCCAGACGTCGGTGCCCGACTTCCGCGAGGTCAGCCGCATCGCGCTCTCCGACATCTCGGCGATGCAGCAGGTCGCCGAGGGTGGCGAGTATCAGTACGCGACGGTCGGCGACTCGCAGGAGAAGTACGCGGTCGGCAAGTTCGGGCAGATCATCTCGCTGACGTGGGAGACGATCATCAACGACGATCTGTCGGCGTTCGATCGCATTCCGCAGGCGATGGGTCAGGAGGCCGCGCAGGTCGAGGGCGACGTCGTCTATGCGGTGCTGCTCAGCAACCCGCTGATGGCCGACGGCGTGCCGCTCTTCCACGCCTCGCACGGCAACCTCGCCGCGGCCGGCGCGCCGATCAACATCGACTCGTTGCAGGCCGGGCGCACCGCGATGCGCACGCAGCGCGCGCCGAAGGGGCGGTTCACCTCCGCCACCCCGGCGACGCTGGTGGTCGGCCCGCTGCGCGAGCAGCAGGCCAACCAGTTCACCTCGGCCAATTACGTCGCGACGCTCAGCGGCGACATCAACCCGGACTATAACCGGGCGCTGTCGCCGCAGGTCGAGCCGCGGATCCTCGACTACAGCTTCTTCCTCGCCGCCGACCCGAACGCGCAGCCGATCGACACGATCGAATATGCGTATCTCGCCGGCTACGAGGGGCTTCAGACCGAGGAGCGTCAGGGCTTCGAGGTCGACGGCATCGACATCAAGGCGCGGCTGGTGTTCGGCGCCAAGGCGATCGACCACCGCGCGCTCTACAAGAACCCCGGCGCGGCCAACTGAGCCGGCCTTTCCCCAGCCATGACGTGACGCGGGCGGCCAGGAGCCGCCCGCGCCGTTTCGGGAGATCCCACGATGCGTAACTATTCCGGCGTCGGCAACACGCTGACGCTCACCGCTCCGTATGACGTCGCCTCGGGCGGCGGCGCGCTGATCGGCGCCACGTTCGGCGTCTCGAAACTGGCGCTCAAGGCCGGGCAGCGCGGCCCGTTCGAGGTGACGGGCGCCTATGACCTGCCCAAGGACAATGCCGCGGTCGCCGAGGGCGTGCGCGCCTATTGGGACAACGCCAACAAGGTCGTGACCGCGACGGCAAACGGCAACACGCCGGTCGGCGTGTTCACCGCCGCGCGCAGCGCCGGCGCCGCGACCGCCAACGTCCGCCTCAACGGCAGTTTCTGAACCCTTCTGCCCACCAGCAGCGCGCCGCGCGAGGCGCGACAGCGAGGAACCCCCGACATGAAGACGATCCTGTTGCTCAGCGCCGCCTATCTGAACGGCGGCGCCTATATCGATGCCGGCAAGGAGGTGACCGTCGGCGACGGCAATGGCGAGATGACCGAAGAGCGCGCCGCCGGGATGGTCACCGCGCGGCTCGCCGAGGAAGTGGCGGGCGATGACGTGGCCGGCGACGACGCCGACGCCGATACGACCGCACAGAAGCCGGGGGCGCGCGGCAAGTGACCCCCGATCCGTTCGCGGCCGCGGCGCCGGCGCTCTTCGCGGCGTTCGCGGACCGCGAGCGGATCGTCTACACGCAGGGCGGCGTCGTGCTTCCGCCGATCAGCGCGATCCGCATCGACGCCGATGCCGGCGACCTGCTGGGCAGCACGCCCGCCGCGGTCTCCTACGAGATCCGCGCGGCCGATCTGCCCGCCCCGCCGTCGAAGCGGGATCATTTCACCCACCGCGGCCGGCGCTGGAACGTCGAGGAACGCAAGGCGCTCGAGGACGTCGCCGGCTGGCGCGTGTTCGTGGTCGACGCCGGCCCCGTCGCATGACCGTCCGCGACACGATCCTCGCCGCGATCGTCGCCGCGCTGGCGCCGCTCGCCCCCGAGGTCGAGCTCGAACCGGCCGGCGACCCGATCGACTTTCCCGCGCTCGGCATCACCGACAGCGGGCACCGTGTGCTCGAGCGCGAGGTCGACATCACCCGCCGCGTCATGACGATCACCATCGACGGCTTCGTCGAGGGCGAAGGCGGCGCTGCGCCGACCGCCGCGCGCAACCGGCTGCACGCCGCGGTCGTCGCCGCGCTGCTCGCCGACGAGACGCTCGGCGGCACCGTCGAGCTGATCGAGGACGCGGACGCGCGGCTCTTCGCCGCGCAGCTGTCGTCGAAGCGCCGGCTCGGCTTCGCGCAGGACTTCGATGTCCAGTTCATCACCGCGCGGGCCGACCCCGCGCTCGCCGCCTGACAGGAGCGCCGCATGGCCGACAAGACGAACGATCCGACGATCCGCCAGAACAATGTGGCGGTGCTGTTCGGATTGCAGACCGACGAGGACACCCCGCTCGCGCTCGACCCGACGCAACACGCGATCCCGGTCGAGGCCGACAGTGTCAGCTACGGCACGCCGTGGACGCAGGAGGATTCCAACGAGGCGACCGGCTCCTATGTCGCCGGCGCGCCGCTGATCGTCGGGCAGGCGGTGCCGATCAGCTTCAAGTTCCGCATCAAGGGCGCCGGCGCGGGCATCGCCTATTCGGCGACGGTGAAGCCGCCGCACCATGCGGTGTACCAGGCGTGCGGCTGGCGCGGGCTGTTCACCGCGGCGATCGCCGCGGCGGTCGCGACCGGCGGCACCGCCACCAGCGTGACGCTGCCCGCCGCCTTCCCGGGCACCGCGCGCGCGCTGCTCGGCATGATGCTGCTGATCGGCGCGGGGACCGGCGCCGGCGCGGCCGCGGCGGTGATCGACTATTCGGCCGGCCGCGTCGCGACGCTCGCCGACAGCTTCACCCCGCCGCTCGACAACACCAGCAGCATCGCGGTGCCCGCCAACTGGACCTATGCGCAGACCTCACCGTCCGACGCCGCCTCGCGGCTGGTCGACCATCCGGCGGCGAGCTGCGCGATCTACCGCGACGGCACGCTGGCGACCTTCAGCGGCGTGCGCGGCACGATCGCGCTTGAGGGCAACAGCGCCAAGCCCGGCTATGCCACCTTCACCGGCACCGGCATCTACCAGGGCAAGGTCGACGCCGCGATCCCGGCGACGATCGTCATCGCCAGCCATTCGGCGCCGATGCTGGTGCAGGGCAGCGACGTGTCGAACGCCGCGCTGCTCAACCGCCGCAAGTGCCGGCTGAGCACCTGGTCGCTCGACCCGGGCTCGCAGCTCGAGAATATCGACGATCCGAACACGCCGTTCGGCTTCGGCCCGGGCCAGATCACCGACCGCAAGTCGATGCTGGGGGTCAATCCGCTCGCGACGCTGGTCGCCAATCGCGACACGATCTCTGACATCGGCAACGGCGTCGTCATGCCGGCGATGCTCCGGCATGGCAGCCAGGCGGGCAATCGCTGGGCGCTGGTGGTGCCGCGCGCGCAGCCGGTGACGCTCGAGGCCGAGAACCGCGGCAAGCTGATGGCGGACAAGACGACGCTGCAATGCCTGTCGACCGGCAAGGATGCCGCGGGGCGCGACAGCGACCGCATCCTGGTCTTCTACTGAGGAGCGCGAAAGCAATGGTCGCGACCAGCACCAAACCGATCGCCTTCACGCCGGCGTGGCGCGAGGGTGATCCCGCCGCCCCGGTCTTCCTGTTGACCCCCGCCGGGGTCGTCGAACGCTCGCTGATGGAGGCCGAGCTCGCCGGGCGCTACAATGCCGGGCGCGTCTACAGCTTCGAGCTGCTCGCCGCGATCCGCAGCGGCGTCGTCACGCTGCTCGACGGCGACGAGGCGCAGGGCCGCATCCTCGAGCTGATCGACATCGAGCAGGAAAGCGGCGAGGCCGAGCTCACGCCGGCCGACGTCGCGCTGCTCGCCGAGGTGCGCAAGATCCTCGCCGCGAGCTGGCCCGACTATCGCGACCTGCGCGAGCAGATGGAGCGGCGACGCGAGCTCGCCCCGCTCGTCGCGCTGCGCTATTTCTGCACCGGCATCACCGCCCCGGGCGTCACCTTCAAGCGCGGGCTCGACGGCAAGGTCAGCGAGGCGACGCTCCGCGCGCTCGACCCGCTCGAAATGACCGCTGCGGGCAATCGTGCCTTCCAGATGGCGTATCTGACCGAGGAAGACCGGGGAAACTCCGCGCGGCCGTCATCGTCCGGCGACGGCCCGGCGACTTCCACTTCGGACGCACCGTCGACGCCGGCTGGGAGGTCGACGGACGACACTGGCGCGAAAACCCCCGGCTGACGCTCCCGGCGTCGATCTGGCCGGTGGTCGACCTGTATTTCCTCACCGCGCGCTTCGCCGGGCCGCTCGGCGGGCGCGTCCTTCCCTGCCCCGGCGCGCCCGCCGAACAGCCCGCCGCGCTGCTCGACGCCTTTGCCGTCCTCGACGAGGTAACGAAGGATGGCTGACGACGTCGAGCTGCTGCTCCCCGCCGGCGCGCTCGATGCCGCGGCCGACCGGATCGCGCGGCGCTATCTGCGCGCCGGCACCCGGACGATCGCGGTCGTCACCCGGCGCGCCGAGCAGCGGCTCGAGGCGCTGACCCGCGCGACCGCCGGCGGCAATCTGTGGCGGGCGTGGCGATCGAGCGTCTACCCGAAGGGTGACCGCCCGGCGCGCGACCCGGTCGGCGAGATCTGGGTGGAGGGCAATGCCCGCAGCCAGGGCGCGATGCGGTTCTGGAGCGAGCCGGGCATGATCCGCGGCCGCGACGGCAACTGGCTGCCCGTGCCGCTCCCGGCCGCGGGCGGCCGCAACCGTCAGGGGCTGATCAGCCCGCACGAGTGGGAAATGAGCCACCCCGAATGGCGGCTCGACCTGCTCTGGCAGCCGGGCAAGCGGCCGCTGCTCGTCGCGCACCGCCGCCAGCGACGTCGCGACACCGGCGGCGCGCGCGGGCGCAGCAGCGCGGGGATCACCGAGGGGCAGCCGATCTTCGCGCTGGTCCGCGACGTGCCGTTCCGCAACGCCTTCGCGATCGCCCCGGTGATCCGCATCGCCGAGGCCGAGATCCCCGCCGAATACGCCCGCCAGGCGCAGTCGGCCGCCTCATAGGAGCGCACCCATGTCGACCGACATCGTCGCGCGCCTGCAATTGCGCGCGGACCAGTTCAGCAGCGAGAATGCGCGCGCCTTCGCCGACCTGCGCCAGCGCGCGACCTCGACCGCGCAGGAGATCCGCGGGACGTGGTCGTCGGCGCTGACCGACGTCCAGCGGCTCGCGCAGTCGGCGCTGGACGTCAGGCCGACCAAGAGCGGTGCGCTCGACCTGTCGGGCGAAATCGCGCAGCTGACCGCGGCCGCGCAGGCCGCCGATCGCAAGGCCGCCGCCTTCCGGATGGTCGAGGAAGCCTCGCAGCGGATCGCCTTCGCCGACGGCATCGCGACCGAAAAGGAGCTCCAGCGCGCCGATGCCGCGCGCGTCTCGGCGCGGATGGAGGAGGAGAACGCCGGCCAGATCCGCGCGCGGATCGCCGCGCTCAAGCAATTGCAGGTCGAGCTCGACGAGGTCGCCGCCGCGACCGGCCACAGCATCGCCGTCGGTCAGCACGCCAGCGGCGCGACCGCGCAGCAGCGTCAGTCGATGATCATGCTGGGGCAGCAGTTCCAAGACTTCGCGGTGCAGGTCGGAAGCGGCCAGAGCATCACCACCGCGTTCGCGCAGCAGATCGGTCAGGCCGGGTTCGCCCTGCAGGGCATGGGCGGCCGGCTTGCCGGCGTCTCGGCCTTCCTGACCAGCTTCGGCGGGATCGCGACGATGACCGCGGTGGTCGCGCTCACCCCGCTGATCGGCAAGCTGCTCGACACGAACGATGCGCTTGGCGACGCGGAAAGGAAGATGCGCGAGGACGCGCGCGCGACCGAGATCAACGAGCAGGCCAAGAAGAGCTTCGCCCGGACGGTCGAGGGTGTCACCGCAGCGGTCCGCGACCAGAATGACGAGCTCAAGAAGTCGATCGAGACGCAACGCTCGACCAGCCAGCAGGCGAACGCCGATGCGAACGAGCGGCTCGCGCGGCTCATCAAGGAATATGGCGCGCTCGACCGCAAGCTGACCGCGGCGCGGGCGGAGGCCGCGCGCGCCGCGGCGGCGTCCCCACAGCCCGGGACCGCGATGATCTCGTCGACGGCCGGCAAGGAGGCGCAGCGCGTCGCCGATCTTGAGCGCCAGATGGCCAAGCTCAGGGCGGACGGGCGTCTCGCCACCGAGGCGGTCAACCGGACGCGCGTCGCGCTTTCGGAGCTGGATGCCGCCGCCTCGGTCGACCCGATCGTTCGCATCACCCAGCATTACGACGAGATGAAGCGCTCGGCGCAGCAGGCGGCGATCGCCAGCGGCAATGTGACCGGCGCGCTGACGAAGGAGCTGGCGGCAATCGAGCGGCGGCGTGAGGCGGCGCTGAAGGCGGAAGGCGATCGTCAGGCCGCCGAGAACCGCAAGCCGGGCGCGCTCGGCGCCCAGCTCGCGGGCGAGAACGGCGCGGCGACGCTCGCGGCGGCACGGCAGTATCTCGGCACGCGCGAGACCGGCGCGGGCAAGGCGACGCTGCGCGAGCTGTTCGGGACCGCCGGCATCTCGATCGATCCGGAGAAGGTCGCGTGGTGCGCGGCGTTCGTCAACGCGGTGCTCGCCGGGCAAGGCATCAAGGGCACCGGAAGCCTGTCGGCGCGGTCGTTCCTCAACTTCGGCACCGCCACCAACCGGCCGCTGCCCGGCGACATTGTCGTCCTCCGGCGCGGGAACGGCGAACAGGGGCATGTCGGCTTCTTCGAGGGCACCGACGCGCGCGGGCGAATCCGCGTCACCGGTGGCAATCAGGGGCGCGACGGCGCGGTCACCTCGAGCAGCTTCGCGCGCGACGACGTGCTCGCCTTCCGCCGCGCGCCGACCGCGTCGCGCAGCTATGCCGAGGAGCTGCGCCAGCAGAAGGAAGCGGCCGCCGCGGCGAAGCGCACCAACGAGCAGCTCGAGACGTCGCTCGACCAGCTCGCCAGACATTACGACCCGGTCGCCGCGGCCGCGCGCGTCTACCGCGAGGAGCTCGGCCAGATCTTCAAGCTGGTCGCGGCCGGCAAGCTGACGCAGGGCGAGGGTTTCGACTATGCGATGCGCGCGCGCCAGCACGCCGTCGCGTCCCGCGCGCAGGGCTTCGACCAGGCGTTTCGCGAGACGATCGGCGGCGATGCGATCGCCGAGGCGGTCGAGGAGCTGAACAGCGGGATCATGTCGGGCGCCGACCTGTGGGCGCACCGGCTCGAGCTCGGCGCGATGAGCGCGGGCGAGGCGCTGTCCGGCGCGGTGGGCAGCGTCGCCGAAATGTTCGGGCTGCGGATCTCCGGGCCGCTAACGCACCTGCTGCGCCCGGGCGGCATCGCCGGCCAGTCGGCCGAGACCGCGCAGCTGATCAGCCAGGCGCTCAAGGCGACCGGGCTTACCCTCTCGCCGGCGTCGATCGACAAGCTGTCGGGCGTGCTGGCCGGCGCCGCGATGGGGCAGATCGGCGGATCGGTCTTCTCGTCGATTACCGGCGCGAGACAGAGCAAGGTCGGCTCGGCGATCGGCGGGGTCGTCGGTGAGATGGCCGGCAAGGCGGTCACCGGCACGATCACCAAGGCGGTCGGCGGCAAGCTTGGGTCGTTGCTCGGCAACGCGGCCGGGCCGATCGGCGCGGCGCTTGGCGGCGTGCTCGGCGGGGTGCTCGGCAGCCTGTTCATGCACACCCCGCGCGGCGCGGCGGTCATCACCTCGGTCAACAGTAACGCGGCCCTGTCGGGCGACCGGCAGGTGACCGATGGCCTGTCGGGCAGCGCGAGGAGCGTCCAGACCGCGCTGCGCCGGGTCGCCGATGCGTTCGGCACGGAGGTCGGCGCGTTCGCGGTGTCGATCGGCAAGGGGAAGAACAATTTCCGCGTCTCGTCGACCGGCTCGGCGCAGGTCGGCGCGAAGAGCCCGCGCAACGCCTCGATCATCTACGACGGCCCGGACGAGGCGACCGCGATCCTCGTCGCGACGCAGGACGCGATCCGCGACGGCGCGATCAGGATCAGCAAGACCGCGCAGCGCGTCCTGTCGCTCGGCATCGATCTCGACGCCGCGCTCTCCAAGGCGGTGCTGATCGAGAGCGTCCCGCGCGAGCTGAAGGCGCTGCTCGATCCGGTCGGTGCGGCGGTCGACGATCTCAATCGCAAGTTCCGCAAGACCGTCGCTGCCCTGCAGGAGGGCGGCGCGTCGGCCGAGGAGATGGCGCAGGCCGAGCGGCTCTACAATCTCCAGCTCCAGCAGGTGAAGACGTCGACCGCCTCGGCCTCGGCGTCGCTCAAGACCTTCCTCACCGACCTGAAGCTGGGCAGCAGCTCGCCCTATTCGTACCGCGACCAGGAGGCGACCGCGCTCGCCCAGCTCAAGCCGTACCTCGACCAGATCGGCGCCGGGCAGCGGATCGATCAGGAGAAATACCAGTCGGCGGCGCGATCGTACCTCGACGTCGAGCGCGAGCTGTACGGCTCGACGTCGAAATATTTCGACGCGCAGGCGCTGATCCAGGCGGCGACCGCCAAGGCGATCGAGACGATCGACAATGCGGTGCCGATCGCCGGCGGCGTCGAGAACCCGTTCGCCAAGGCGACCGCGGACAGCGCGGCGAAGACCGCGGCGAACACCCAGACCGGCAACGAGCTGCTCGAGCAGCTCTCCGACCAGATGGGTGACGTGCGTGCGCTGCTCGAGCGGATGTCGGCCAGGGGCAGCGGTCTGGGCGATGGCTTCATCGGCGCGAACCGCGCCTTCGTGGAGGCGGCCTGATGCCTGCGGACTTCGACGATATCGCCGCGGCGACCCGCGCCGCCGCGGTCGCAACCTGGTCGGACGGCCTCACCGCCGGCCGCTACCCGAATGCGCGCGACGGCACGGTGACGCCGGCGCCCGGCTTCTTCGATCGGATCGACGACGCGCAGGCGGTCGCCAATGCGCGCGGTGTGCTGATCGGTGCGGAGCGCCGCCGCTTCGCGGTCGACATCGAGGAGCTGGTCTGGCCCGACGTCGAGAGCGGCGTGCCGACGGTGCGGCTGGTCGACGACGAGCAGCGCGCGGACCTGCCCTGCCTGACCGCCCGGATCGAAATCGACCTCGATGCCGAAACCACGTCCCTCGAGCTGTTCGGGTGAGCTGATGGCCAATGCATGGATCATCGAGCCGCTTCAGGCGACGGCCACGGACGGGTTCGGCTCATTGCAGACCGGTTCGATCACCAACCTGTTCAACGACTATGCCGGCGTGGTCTGCCAGCTCGCCTGCAACGCCGGCCTGAACGCCGCGGCGGTACAGTTCGACCTCGGCGCCGATCGCGTGCTCGACACGATCCTGGTGTTCGGGCTCGCCGGCTTGCCCGCCAGCGCGCTGTTCACCGTCACCTACGCCACCGACGCACAGGGTCCGAGCACGGACGGCGTTCCGGTGACGACGCCGCAATCTGCCTATGCGGGAGATGCGGGCGACCGCGGTGTCGCACTCTGGTCAGGCGATACGCCGATCTCGGCACGGTACGTCCGGCTGACTTTCTACGCCGGTGCGACCGGCTTTGCGATGCGGGCCAGCCGGATCGTCGCTGGCAAGCGCATCCAGTTCGAACGCAATTTCAGCTTCGGCGCCGAGTTCGGGGTCAAGGACCTTGGCGCGCTCGAATTCAGCCGCCGTGGCGTGCTGCTCCGCAACCGTGGTGTGAAGCTGCGCACGGCCTCGCTGACCTTCTCGTCGGTTCGCCGGGACGAGGTCGAGCAGCTCACCGCGCCGCTGCTCGAGCGGATCGGCAACACCGAATGCGTCGCGCTGGTCACCGATCCGGCGCCGCACCCGCAGCGCCAGCGCCGCTGCTACTTCGGCCCGCTGGTCGGCGATCTCGGCCAGACGTGGCGCCGCGCGAATGCGTGGGAGGCGAAGATCAACATGGTGAGCCTCTTCTGATGCTCGGCGTGGTCATCCAGATCGATGCGTGCGAGCCGGTGACAGGCGCGACGGTGCCGCTGCGCGCCGCCAGCCACGATCATCCCGACGTCTGCCACCTGACCGATCAGGTCGCATGGCCGGTGATCGCGAAGCTGCCCAAGCTCGGCTACGACCTGTTCGACGGCGCATTCGAGGGGCGGATCGAGACGCCGAGCGCCAGCCTGTCGATCGGCATCGAGCCATGGCCGGACTTCGCGGCGCTGGCGATCGCCGACGCGCGCTTCCGGCTGTGGACCGGCGAGGTCGGCGCGCCGTTTGCCGCGTGGACGCAGCGCGTCGACGCGCGCGTGACGCAGCAGCCGGCGATCGCCGACGGCCGCGCCGAGCTGACCTTCGCGGTCGACGATCGCTGGCTCGATCGTGCGCTGCTCGCCACCTATGCCGGCACCACCGGCGCGGAAGGGCCGGCGTCGCTGAAGGGGCAGGTCAAGCCGCTGGCGCTGGGCGCGCCGCGCTACGTGCCCGGCGTGTTGGTCGACCCGGTGACGTCGCTGTTCCAGGTCTCGGGACATGGCCCGATCGTCGCGATCGATGCCGCGCTCGAGCGGCTGCTGCGCTACGGAGCGCCGGTTCAGGATTATGCCACGCTCGCCGAGCTGCTCGCCGCCGCGATCCCGCCCGGGCGCTGGGCGACCGCGCTGTCGGGCGGCTGGGCGCGCTTCGGCGCGCCGCCGGTGGGACAGGTGTCTTTCCTCGTGCGGGGCGACACCGGCGGCCCGGACGGCTGGTCGCGGCGGCCGGGACAGCAAATCCGCCGGATCGCGCTGCTGTCGGGCGGTGCCGGGCGGATTGCCGACGCCGCGCTGAACGCGCTCGATGTCGCGCGGCCGTACGATCTCTCGCTCTACCTCGACCAGCAGACCACCGCGCGCGAGCTGATCCAGGAGCTGGCGGCGAGCGTCAACGCGGTCGCCGGCGTGTCGTGGATGGGGCGGCTGTTCGTCCAGCCGGTCGGAATCGGCATGCCGTCGCTGACGCTGGCGGCCGACGGCTCAGCGCTCCCGCCGGTTGCCAAGGTCCGCCAGCTCGAGATCGCCCCGCCGTTCGGCAAGCTGGCGATCACCGCCGAGCGGACCTGGTCGGTCCACGCGCTCGCCGATATCGCCTTTACCGCGACGCTGATCGACACCGGCGCGTGGGCGCCGAGCACGACGTACCGCGAAGGCAACATGGTCCAGCAGCAGGGATCGAGCTGGGTCTACACCAACCCGGTGCCGTCCGCGGGCAACGCGCCGCCGCAGCTGCCCACGCTCAGCAACGCCTATTGGCGCGTGCTCGCCAAGGCCGGTGACCCGGGGCTCGACGCGGAGACCTACACGCTCTCGTCGATGGGGCTGAACGCCGCGAACGAGGCGCAGCCGGCGGGGTATCGGCACGGCTTGTGGAAGGGCGACGGCACGATCTTCGTCGACCCCGACAATGGCAGCACGTCCGCCGATTACGCGCGCAGCTATTCGGTCTGCTGGCGGCGCAGCCGCAACGACTGGAAGGTCCGCCACTTCGACATCTACGGCGACGGCGAGATCAAACATCCCGCTGACGATTATGCCGGCGGGGATCGCCACGGCGTGCAGGGAATGATCAACCTCCTGGCCGCAATCCCGGCCGGCACGCCGGTGGCGATCTACACGTCGGACGAGCCGGCTTCCAACCACGCCGGGCGCGCCGACCTGATCGCGCAGGTTCTGAGCTGCGGTGGATCGCGGGCCAAATACGTCAACGGCATGAGGATGCGGGGGGCGTACACGCTCGTCGGCGTCAAGGGCTGGGCCGAAGGGCGCGGCTACGAGACGGTCTTCTCGGGCGCCGACGGCAGCCGCGACGCGGTGTTGCAGACGAGCTTCAGCATCGTCGGCGGCATTCCCGCCTCGGCGATCGCCGGCGTCGACGGCCTGCCCGGCGAAAAGGGCAAGGATGGCCAGACCTGGTACCAGTATTTCGCCTACGCCAACTCCCCCGACGGGACGGTTGATTTCACCACCGGCGCGCCGGCCGGCCGCTCCTATGTCGGTTTCGCGCATGGCACCTCGCCGGACGAACCGACGGCACCGGGGCTTTACGCCTGGTCCGAATATCGCGGACCGCCGTTCGGCATCGCTACGCGCGGGCTGGTGGTCGCGGCCGGCCGCCAACTGATCAAGAACGGCGGCGCGAACGACTGGGACAGCGACGCCTATTCGACGGTCGGCTTCCGCGGCGGCGCGGTCGCGTCGTTCAAGCCCGGGCAGACCAACTGCGCGATCATGGCGGGCCTCAACACCGACCCGACCACCGATGCGTCCTACGGGTCGCTCGACTACGCCTGGTACCTGGTTGCCGACGGTACGTCGATGATCTTCGAAAACGGCCAGTGGCGGGCATCGTTCGGCGCGTACTCGACCGACACCGCCTATCAGGTGCTCTACGACGGCCGCTACGTCATCTATTATGCGAACGGTATCGAGCATCGTCGCGTAGATCACGGGGCCAACGCGCTTTTCTATTTCGACAGCAGCTTTGCGACCCCGGGCGGCCGGCTCAACGACGTCGACTTCTCGGCGCGCGGCGCAGACGGGCTGAAGGGCGCAGACGGGATCAACCCGCCGGTGGTGACCGTGGCGGCGTCGCCGCAGGCACTCCGCTACGTGCCCGGCACCGGCTATGTCGGCGGCGCGGTCACCTTCACCGCGACGCTGATCAACGCAGTCGGCCCGGTGTCGTGGAGTTCGGTCATCGGACACGCGCTTTACGGACGCGACGACATCACGTTCGGCACGAACACGATGACGATCAGCGCCGCGCGAGTGCAGGCGGTCATCGATTACAACGAGGGCCAGGGTTACGGCGCCTCCGAGACGATTATCGCTTCCGCCGGCGGCGCCAGCCACCGGGTAGCGGTGACGAAGATCATCGATGGCGCGAAAGGCGACCACGGCGACAAGGGGGATCGCGGCGACAAGGGCGACCGCGGCGATGCCGGCGCGAAGGGCGACCCGGTGTTCGGCTTCGTGCAGGAGGCCAACCCAGGCAGCGGGCAGTTCGATCGCCAGATCTGGTATCAGCCGGCGGCGAAGCAGTCATGGTACTGGCTCGACGGCCAGTGGAACAGGACGGGCGGACTGCTGGCGGCGCAGGACGTGATCGCCTCGAGCGCGCAGATCGGCAACCTCGTCGTCATCGGCGCGCATATCAAGGATCTCGAGGTCGACACGATCAAGATCAAGGACAATGCGGTCACCAACACCATCGCGGTGGCGACATCGAGCGGCTTCACCTCCAACGAGACCAAGGACATTGCCTCGATCACGATGAACACCAGCGGTGGGTCGGTGCGGATCGAGTACCGGTTTCAGGCAAGTTACACCGTCAAATCAGGCTACAGCGGGTCGAATGCCAATGCCTGGATCGTCCGATCGAAGGACGGTGTCGAGACACAGATCAGCCTCAGCCAGTTCATCCTGACAGGCTCCGCGATCAACGGCCAATGGGAGCTGGATACGACGCCGGGCACCGGCGCAGTGACCTATACCCTGCGCGTGTACGAGTACAACGGCGGCGGGATCCGCAACTGGTTCGCCTCCAGCATCAGGATGACCGCCACGGAGTTCAAGAAATGAGATACGCTGTGGCGGACGACACGACCGGGCTGGTCCACAGCATCGTCGAGGCGACGACGCTTGAATCGTTGCTGCTCAATGTTCCCGAAGGATCGACCCCGCACCCGGCGAGCGACGCGGTCGAGCCCGAAACATGGCGCTGGGACGGATCGGCGCTGGTCGCCATCGCGCCGACCATCGAGGCGCTGCGCAGCGCGTGCTGGGAAGCGGTGAAGGCGCGGCGACAGGCGGCGGAGGATGGCGGCTGCGCCTCGCCGCTCGGAGCGGTCGACACCGATCAGGAAAGCCGGCTGAAGGTCTCGGGCGCGGTGCAGATGGCAATGATCGCGCAGGCCGCGAACCAGCCCTTCACGGTCGACTGGACGATGCACGACGACAGCGTCGTCAAACACGACGCCGCGGCGATGATCGCGATGGGGCTGGCAGTCGGTCGCCATATCGCCGCCTGCCATGCGGTTGCACTCGCCAAGCGCGCGGCGATCGACGCGGCGGTAAACGCGGCGGACATCGCGGCGGTGGAGGTCGATCATGGCTGGCCTGCCTGACCGGCTGGGCGCGGTGGCGCGCCAGTTGCTCGTCTCGGTCGATCAGTTCGCGCAAGTCGTGATCGTGGGCGTGCTGTTCGTCGCCGGCTTGACCGACACCTGCCCGTCGGCCGACGAGACGATCAGCAGCTATATCGGCCGCGGCGTGCTGCGCGGCGCATGGTGGGCGCGGATCCTCGCGCCGGTGGTCGACCGCGTGTTCATCCTGCTCGGCGACGCGCCCGACCATTGCCGGCGCAACGTCGAGCCTGCCTTTCTCGACCGCATCCCCGATCAACCGCGCGGAGAGCCGACATGAGCAATGCCCTGAAGGAATGGTGGGCGCCGCTGGGCCTGCTGCTGGCCGCGCTCACCCCGGTTGGCACGTTCGTCGTCGGCACCGGCGACATGCGCGGCGACCTGAAGACCCACGAGCAGCGCATGAACCAGACCGACCGCCGCATCGATCAGGTCGAGCAGCAGGGGAAGGAGATGCAGATCGATCTGCGCGACCAGGGCCGCCAGAGCGCGCGCATGGAAGCGAAGCTCGACCTGCTGCTGCAACGGCTTCCCGACCGCCACTGACCTGACCCTCCACCAAGGACGAAACCATGACGCTTCTTGCGAAGGGGCGCGCGCTGGCGCGCGCCTGGTACGCGCACGCCGCCGGTGTCGCCGCGGCGATCGCCGGGCTGCTGATGGGGCTCGACCCCAATCTGCTTGGGGCCGGCTGGCAGACGATGCCCGCCGAGTTGCGCGTGCTGATCC
>NZ_JACIJN010000010.1 GCF_014199415.1 Sphingomonas endophytica | reverse complement strand
AATCGAACACCGCTCCTCGAGCGTAAGCTGACGATATCTCGACATGGCAGCACCTGTCTCAGGTGTTGCACTTCGTTTGTGAACTCAGGGGGGTCTCGCTTCTATCGTGCGCGCGACAAGAAAGCGGAATCCCGGATCAAGTCCGGGATGACATTGGGTGGACGCCCTTTACCTCAAGCAGCGCCGTGGCAATGCTTGTACTTGCGCCCGGAGCCGCACGGGCACGGCGCGTTGCGGCTGACCACACCCTCCCAGCTCGCCGGATCGTCGCCGAGATCGGCGGCGGTCGGCTGCGGAATCTGCAGCGGCGGGATCGTCGTCGTCACCAGCCCGCGCGTGCCGGCATCGATGTCGTTGGAATTGTCTTCCCCGGTGAACGGGTCGAAGTGGGTGGTGATGAAGTCGGGCAGGTCGGGCAGCGGCGGCGGCGCCTGCATCTGGAACTGCGCGAAGGCGATGGTGCGCGTCACGTCCTCGCGGATCGCGTCGAGCATCCGCTGGAAGAGGTTGAACGCCTCCTGCTTATACTCGTTGATCGGCGTCTTCTGCGCATAGGCACGCAGGTGGACGACCTGACGCAGTGCGTCGAGCATCGCGAGATGCTCCTTCCAGTGATGGTCGAGGTTCTGGAGCAGGATCGACTTTTCGACCTGCGTCCAGGTCGCGGTATCCAGCTCCGCGGCCTTGGCCTCGACCATCGCATCGGCTTCGGCCAGCACGCGCTCGGTGACGATCTCGGGATCGAGCGCGTCCTCGTTGAGCCAGTCGTCAATCGGCGGCGCGATGTTGAGCACCTCGGCGAGCCGCGTCTTCATGCCCGCGACATCCCATTGCTCGGGATAGGAATTGGGCGGGCACGCCTCGCCGACGATCGCATTGACCGTCTCGGCGCGCATGTCGGTCACCACGTCGCCGACCGTATCGGCATCCATGATGTCGGCGCGCTGCTCGTAGATCACCTTGCGCTGATCGTTCATCACGTCGTCATATTCGACAACCTGCTTGCGGATATCGTAGTTGCGCGCCTCGACCTTCTTCTGTGCGGTCTCGATCGCCTTGGTCAGCCACTTGCTGCCGATCGCCTCGCCATCGTTGATGTTGTTGCGCATCATCTTGGCGAACAGCGTGTCCGGGCCGAAGATCCGCAGCAGATCGTCGTCGAGCGACAGATAGAAGCGGCTGAGCCCCGGATCGCCCTGACGCCCCGAACGGCCGCGCAGCTGGTTGTCGATCCGACGGCTCTCGTGCCGCTCGGTCGCGAGCACGAACAGCCCGCCGGCCTCGAGCACCTTCTGCTTCTCGGCCGCGATCTCGGCGCGGATCTGTTCGATCGCGGCCTCGCGCTCCGGCCCCTCGGGCATCCCGGCCAGCTCGTCCTCGACGCGCATTTCGAGGTTGCCGCCGAGCTGGATGTCGGTGCCGCGACCCGCCATGTTGGTGGCGATCGTCACCGCGCCCAGCCGGCCGGCCTGCGCCACGATATGCGCCTCGCGCTCGTGATAACGCGCGTTGAGCACCGAGTGGTCGACGCCTTCCTGCCGCAGGAACTCGCTCAGCAGCTCGGACTTTTCGATCGACACCGTGCCGACCAGCACCGGCTGACCCGTTTCGGCATGTTCGCGGATCTTCTTGGCGATCGCGCGGAACTTGTCCTGCGTGTCCTTGTAGAATTCGTCCTCTTCGTCGACGCGATGCACCGGCTTGTTGGTCGGGATCGTGACGACGTTCATCTTGTAGATGTCGTAGAATTCCGCGGCCTCGGTTGCGGCCGTGCCGGTCATCCCCGCCAGCTTCGGATACATGCGGAAGTAATTCTGGAAGGTGATCGAGGCCATCGTCTGGTTCTCGGGCTCGATCTGCACGCCCTCCTTGGCTTCCACCGCCTGGTGCAGACCGTCGGACCAGCGGCGGCCATCCATCATGCGCCCGGTGAATTCGTCGATGATGACGACCTTGCCGTCCTTGACGATATAATCGGTGTCGCGCTTGAACATCGCGTTCGCGCGCAGCGCCTGGTTCAGATGGTGGACGACCTGCGTGTTCTCGAAGTCGTAGAGGTTGGCGCCCTCGAGCAGCCCGGCCGCCTCGAGCAACCGCTCGGCACGCTCGGTGCCGTCCTCGGTCAGCACGATCGACTTTTGCTTCTCGTCCTTCTCGTAATCCTCTTCGGTCAGCTGCTTCACGATCGCGTCGACGCCGATGTACAGCTCGGACTTGTCGTCGGTCGGGCCGGAAATGATCAACGGGGTGCGCGCCTCGTCGATCAGCACCGAATCGACCTCGTCGACGATCGCCATCGAAAAGGCGCGCTGCACCATCTGGCTTCGCTCGTACTTCATGTTGTCGCGCAGGTAATCGAAGCCGAATTCGTTGTTCGTGCCGTAGGTGATGTCGGCGGCGTACGCATTGCGTCGCTCTTCGTCCGACACGTTCGGCACGATCACGCCGGTGGTCAGCCCGAGGAAGCGATAGACGCGGCCCATCCAGTCGGCGTCGCGGCTGGCGAGATAGTCGTTGACGGTGATGACATGAACGCCCTCACCCGGCAGCGCATTGAGATAGGTGGCGAGCGTCGCGACCAGCGTCTTGCCCTCGCCGGTGCGCATCTCGGCGATCTCGCCGCGATGGAGCACGATGCCGCCGATCATCTGCACGTCGTAATGGCGCTGCCCGAGCACGCGCTTCGCCGCCTCGCGAACGGTCGCGAACGCCTCGGGCAACAACTGGTCGAGCGTCTCGCCGTTCGCCAGCCGCTGTCGGAACAACACCGTCTGGTTCGACAGCGTGGCGTCATCCATCGCCTGCAACGCCGGCTCGAAAGAGGCGATCTTGGCGAGGATCGGGTTGAGCGACTTGACGTAACGGTCGTTGGACGAACCGAAGAGCGACTTGGCAATACCGCCGAACATGGGCGTGATCCTGTATCTGGAAGCGGCGCGGCGTCGCCGGTGTCGGCGGCCGCGCGGGAAAACGGGGGTGAGGAAGCGGCTGCAGCGCTATTCGCGCCGGCGGCCCGCGAAGATCGGCTCGATCGCGGCCAGCGCGAACACGCGTGCGACCGGCGCCGTACGGATGGCGGCTGGCGTGGCACGCGACGGCACCGGGCGGGTGACGAGATGCCGCGCGGCGGAGGCGATCGCGGCGGCCTTGACCTGCTGCGCCACCGCTTGCGCGACCTGCGGCTGACGCGCCGTCGCGCCGACGCCGGTCAGCGCGGAGAGCAACGCGGAAAGGAGCAGCAACAGGTTCACGACGCCGGACATAGGACGCACGCGCGGGCACGTCCACCGCCCGCACGCGGGTAAACCATCAATTTGCGGGAGGAAGCAGGGTTACCCAGCGAGCAACCAAAATCTGTGCCGGCTTGGCCACGCCGTCCTTGTCGCGGACCGGAACGAAACGCTGGGCCACATCGCAGGGGGTCGGCACCGGATGCGCTTTCCATCCTTCGGCCCATTCTCCACTAAGTGTCAGCGTACAGTTCGTCGGGACGCCCTCCGCGTCGATGGCCTCTCGCGCCTCGTGCAGCGACAAACGGCGACCCGCAACGGGTGCGACCGGCAAGGGTGGCGGGGTATCGCCATTGCGAACGGCGGAGTCCGATCGCATTCGGAAACTGCCGACCACCTTCAGGCTCGCGCGGACGCCGGCCGGATCGAAACCCTCACCGCCGCATCGCGGTATATCCGCGGGTTGCGGCTTGCCGTCGACAATCATTTCGCAACCGATGATCGTGTCATCCGCGCCTATCGTCATGATGCTAGTGAAGTCGTTCGGACCGGACGAAAGGCGGTCGTCCCCGTCTTCCGGCAATACCCAACGTACCGGCAGGATAGTCTCGGCCGCGATCGCGCGTCCCTTTGCGTCGCGCGCAGGCTCAAACCTTCCCTTGGTAAGCGCGATATGGCAGGTGCCATCGTCCAGTGCCGGCGAGCCCGTCGAAACGTCGATGCGACATGCGGTCGGATGGCCGGTCGCATCGACCGACACGATCGCGATGACCCTACCTTGCTCCCGGGCGCGGATCGCAGAAGGTGGATAGTTGTCGGCACCGAACCATCGCCCTAGATCGAGCGCCTGGGCCGGTCGGGCCAGGCGTGGCGCGTCCTTGCCTATCGCCGGCATCGCTACCGCCGCCACGACCATCGCAGCCGCGCGCCCCTTGAACCGCATCGCGTCACCATCCCCCTTTGCGTGCCCCGGTCGCAAAGCTAAGGCGACGCCATGTCGACGTCCATCTCCCCGCTCGCCACGCCGTTCCCCGAAATGGCGACCATCGCCGGTGTCCGCCTGCGCGTCGCACGCGCACGCTACAAGGATTGGGACCGCACCGATCTCACCTTCGCCGAGCTGGCGCCCGGCACGACGGTCGCGGGCGTGTTGACGCAATCCAAGTGCCCCTCGCCCGAGGTCGAATGGTGCCGCAAGGCGCTGGTGCTCGGCGAGGCGCGCGCGCTGGTGGTGAACGCCGGTAATTCCAATGCCTTCACCGGCAGTCGCGGGCGCGAAGCGGTTGAGGCGATCGCCGCGCAGACCGCGCAGGCGATCGGCTGCCGCCCGTCCGACGTGTTCGTCGCCTCGACCGGCGTGATCGGCGTGCCGCTGCCGATCGACAAGGCGCAGGCCGGGCTCGCCGCCGCCTTTGTCGCACCGGAAGCCGACTGGCGCGCCGCCGCCGAGACGATCGGCACCACCGACACCTATCCCAAAGGCGCGAGCGCGACCGCCATCGTGGACGGCCGCACGATCACGATCGCCGCGATCATCAAGGGCTCGGGGATGATCGCGCCCGACATGGCGACGATGCTCGGTTTCATCTTCACCGATGCCGCCGTCGAGGCGCCGTTCCTCCAGGCCGCGCTGTCGGCGGCGAACGCGCGGACCTTCTCGTGCATCACCGTCGACGGCGACACCTCGACCAGCGACACGGTGCTGGCGTTCGCGACCGGGGCGGCGGGCAACAAACCGCTCGCCGATGACGACAGCGACGGCGCGGACGCGTTCCGCGCGGCGCTGGCCGACGTCTGCCGGCAGCTCGCGCTGCTGGTGGTGCGCGACGGCGAGGGCGCAACCAAGCTGATCGAAGTGACGGTCGAGGGCGCGGAGAGCGACCGTTCGGCGCACCGGATCGCGATGTCGATCGCCAACTCTCCGCTGGTCAAGACCGCGATCGCGGGCGAGGACGCCAATTGGGGTCGCGTCGTGATGGCGGTCGGCAAGGCCGGTGAGCCTGCGGAGCGCGATCGGCTGGCGATCCGTTTCGGCGCGACGCAGGTCGCCGAAGGCGGGCTGGCCGTCTCCGGCTATGACGAGGCGCCGGTCGCCGCGCACCTGAAAGGGCAGGACGTCGAGATCGGCGTCGATCTCGGGCTCGGCGAGGGTCGCGCGACGGTGTGGACCTGCGACCTGACCCATGGGTACATCTCGATCAACGCCGATTACCGGAGCTGAGCCGCGCGATGCTGACGATCTGGGGCCGGCTGAACTCGCACAACGTCAAGAAGGTGGTCTGGCTCGCCGAGGAGCTGGGGCTGGCCTATCAGCGACACGATGTCGGCGGCGCGTTCGGGATGGACGACGCCTATCGCGCGAAGAATCCCAATGCTCTGGTCCCGACGATCGAAGACGGCGACGTGGCGCTGTGGGAGTCGAACGCGATCCTGCGCTATCTCGCGGCGCGGCATGGCGGCGACGCGCTGTGGCCCGCGGATCCGGTGCGGCGCGCGTTGGCAGATCGCTGGATGGACTGGCAATTCGGCTATGCCGAGGCGCAACGGCCGGCATTCGTCGGGCTGGTGCGTCAGTCGCCCGAGCAGCGCGACCCCGCGGCGATCGAACGCGCGACTCTCGCGTGCGGACGGATGATGACCTTGCTCGACGCCGCGCTGGCGACGCGCCCATGGTTGTCGGGAGACGCCTTCGGGCTAGGTGACGTGCCGATGGGGGTCTATACGCACACGTTCTTCGCGCTGGGGCTGGCGCGCGATCCGTTGGCGCATGTGGCTGACTGGTACGAGCGGTTGCAGGCCCGGCCCGGCTTCGCCGCGAACGTGATGATTCCGCTTACCTAGACCGCCACGGCGGTGGGTAGAGCGACCGTCGCGGTCCCAGCGTGCTGCGCCGCGCCGGACTTGATCCGGGGCCTCGCTATGGCTCCATCGCGCGGGAGGAAGGACTCCGGGTCAAGCCCGAGGTAAGGATCCATGGAAGGACGAGATCGACGAAGTGACCTTCGGGCCCCCAGACCTGTGAGCGTCGCGAACGAAGCGCCGCCAGATCAAGGGTAGCGGCGCCCCGGATCAGGGACGCCGCCGCGAAACTCAGCCCAGCTCACCCTCAAGCCACGCCTTGATCCGCCCCTTGGGCTCGGCCCCGACCTTGGTCGCGGCGGGCACGCCGCCCTTGAACAGGATCATCGTCGGGATGCCGCGAACGCCATATTGGCCCGGCGCGTCCGGATTCTCGTCGATGTTGAGCTTGGCGATCGTGACCTGCTCGCCCAGTTCCTCGCTGATCTCCTCCAGCGCCGGGCCGATCATCTTGCACGGGCCGCACCATTCCGCCCAGAAATCGACCAGCACCGGCTTGTCGGCGGACAGCACGTCGGTCTGGAAGCTGGCGTCGGTGATCTTCTTGGTGGGCATGTCATTCTCCTTGGAAGCCATCAAACTAGGGTGCGGCGGGCGGGCGCTCAACCACCCGCGACCAAGCTTTGCTCCGGGCCGGAGAAGCGCCGCTTGACGGGGTCGAGCAACGCGGCGGGCAGCTCGATCAGCCGCGGCCCGGCGGTATAGAGCAGCGCCACCTCGACGCGTGTGTCGGGGAAGATCACTTCCAGCGCCGCATGATAGGCCGCCATCTGCCGCAGGTGATAGTCAGGGACCGTCGCGATTCCGTCGGGCACGCTGCGCCCGGTCTTGTAGTCGATCGCCCGCACCACCCCGTCGCCGATCAGCAACCGATCGACGGTGCCGGAGATCACCCGCCCGCTCGGGAGGGTGGCGGCGATGGGCGCCTCGGCGAGCGCGCCCGGGCCGAACAGCGCGGCATGGGCCGGGTCGTCCAGAACCGCCATAACCGGCGCGAGCAGCGCGTGCGGCGCTTCAACCCCGCGCGCGCTCAGCCAGCGCAGCGCAGCGGCTTCGCGCATCGCCGGCGCGAGCGGGGGAAGCCGCTCGAACAAAGCGTGCATCAGCGTGCCGCGTTCCGCCGCATCGCGTCCGGCGGGCGCTGGCGGCGCGTCGCTCACCACATCGTCGCCGACCGACGACGGAGTGAGCGGGCGCGGCGGCTTGGCATCCTCGGGTGCCGGACGGCGCGCCCATTCGGGGAGCGCGATCGTGCTCTCGTCCGCCTCGCCTGCCCCGCCCTTGGCCGCGACCGGCCGCGCCGGGGAGCGCCCCGCGAAGACCCGCTCGCCCTCGCCGCCGACGCCGAGCGCATCAAGCGTGCGCGCGGCGGCGGCATACCAGCTCGCCTCCGGCGGCACCCCCTGCCATTTGGCGCTGAGCGAGCCGGCGATCACCAGCCGCTCCTCGGCGCGGGTAGCCGCGACATAGAACAGCCGCCAATGCTCCTGCCGCTCGCGCTCCTCGACCTGCACCAGTGCCGCGTCGATCGCGCCGGCGCGTTCGGCGGCGCGCGGGCGGAATACCGGGATGGGCTTGTCCAGCCCCTCGGGCGTCCACATCAACGTCGAGCGCGGGGAAGCGTCGGGGTCGGCAGTGGCGTCGGCGAGGATGACGAGCGGCGCCTGCAAGCCCTTTGCGCCATGCGCGGTCATCACCCGCACCGCATCGAGCGGCGCGGCGGCGTCGCGCACGATCTCCACCTCGTCGCGTTCGAACCAGTCGAGAAAGCGTTGCAGCGACGGCGTCGCACCGGTCTCGAAGTCGAGCGCGGCGTTGAGCAGTTCCTCGATCGGGTCGCGCGCTTCCTCGCCGAGCCGCGCGAGCAGCTTGCGCCGCCCGTCGAGCGGCCCGGACAGCAGCATCTCGAGAAAGCGATACGGCGTATCGTAATCGGCGCTGGCGAGCAGGCCGGCAAGATCTGCGACGTGCGCCTCATGGTGCCGCGACAGGTGCCGCCACAGCGAACCCTGCCGCTCGACCGCGCGCATCATCAGCTCGTCCTGCGTCCAGCCGATCAGCGGCGAGACGAGCAGGCTGGCGAGGCTGAGGTCATCATCGGGCTGCAACACGAAGCGCACCGCGGCGAGCAGGTCCTGCACCGCCAGCGGCGCGGACAGCCGCAGACGGTCGACCCCCGCGACCGGCACACCCTCTGCATAGAGTCGCGCGACCAGCAATTGCGCCAGCTCGCCGCGGCGCTTGACCAGGATCATCACATCCTCTGGGCGAAGTCGCCGGCCCTTGCTCTCCAACATCAGCCCGCCTTCGTCGAGCGGCCCCAGCCAGCGCTTCACCGCCTGCGCGACCCGCGTGGCGTTGGCGCGGACCGCATCGTCGATCCAGCCCTCCTCGCCGCCATCGTCATTGTCGGTCCCGCCCGCCGCGACCGGCGGCCAGAGCACGACCGCGCCCGGGCCGGTGACGCGGCTGGAGTGCGCCGGGATGTCCTCGGCCGCGCCAAGCCCGCCCGCGCCGACCGTCGCGATCGCCTGATCGACGAACTCCAGCACCGGCGCGGTCGAACGGAACGAATCGGTCAGCGACAGGCGATCGAACGGCAGCCCGCGCTCGTGATCGGGCATCAGGTCGTCGCCCGCGACGTCGCCCGCGCGCTCGGCGAAATACCGTTCGGCGGCGAGGAAGTTGATCGGATCAGTGCCCTGAAAGCCGAAGATCGCCTGTTTCAGATCGCCGACCGTGAACAGCGTGCGCACCGACGGCGCATAGACGCCGCGCCCGACAAAATATTCGTCGACCAGCGCGCGAATGATCGTCCATTGCGCGACATTGGTATCCTGCGCCTCGTCGACCAGCACATGTTCGGTGATCTGGTCGAGCTTGTAGCGGATCCACTCGCCGATCCCCTCCTGCCGCAGCAGCCCGACCGCGGCGTCGATCAGGTCGTTGAAGTCGACCGCGCCGCTGTGGCGCTTGGCGGCGGCATAGCCGCGCGCATAGTCGCGCCCGACCTCCAGCGCCGCGCCGAGCCGGTCGGCGTAGGCGGCGCGCACCCGCAGCGACAGCAGCGCGCCGCACCAGCCGTGCATCCGCAGCGCCTGGTCGGCATAGTCGGGATCGGCCGGCGCGCGTCCCTTGCCGAACGACAGCGGTTCGCCGTCCTTCTTCGCCCAGACGCCGTGCAGGCGGTCGAGCGTCGCCGCGCGTTCCTCAACCCCTGCCGCCAGCCACGCGCCGATCGCCTCCGCGCGCTCGATCCCGCTCTTGGTGCCCCAGCCGCGGTTGAGCGCGGCGAGGGTGTCGAGCGTCGCGCGGTCGATCGCCGCATCGCCGCACGCGTCGCGGATATGCGTGGCGACGTCGCCGAGCGGCAGGCCGAGCTGGGTGCGGACGAACGGCGCGATCCCGGCGGGCAGCGCCTCCAGCGCATCATGCGCGCGCGCGCAATCGGCGAGGAAGTGCTCGGCACCCTGTTCGCCGAGCCGGACGCTCAGTGCGCCGATCGTCTCGACCGGGCGGGCACGACCCTCGCGCTCGGCCTGCACCAGCAGGTCGGAGAGCGCCTGACGACGGAGCAGCGCTTCCTCGCGCGGTTCGATCGGGCGGAAGCCGGGGACCAGTCCGGCCTCGATCGGGAAGGCGGCGAGCAGCCCCTGGCAGAAGCCGTGGATCGTCTGGATGCGCAGGCCCCCGCCCGGCGCGTCGAGGACGCGCGCGAACAGGGTGCGGGCGCGCGCGACCAGCGCCGGGGTCGGCCGCTCGCCAAGGGCGGCGAGATCGGCGCCCAGCTCGGTGTCGGGCATCCGCACCCATGCGGCAAGCTGGCGGTTGACGCGCGCCGCCATCTCCGCCGCGCCGGCCTTGGTGAAGGTCAGGCACAGGATCGCGCCCGGCTCGACATCGCGCAGCAGCAGGCGGAAGACGCGCGCGGCGAGCACCTGCGTCTTGCCCGTGCCCGCCGAGGCGGAGAGCCAGACATGCGCCTCGGGCCGGCTGGCGCGAAGCTGCGCGTCCTTGAGCTGCGGTAGCGGACTGACGGCGCGCGGGGTCATGCCGTCGCGCCTTTCGTCATTCCCCCGACGGCGAGAACCCGAAGGCAATGACCTTCACGACAGAAGCGCGCCATCGGCATGTCCGGGCTCCCGCCTGCGCGGGGATGACGTCGGGCACTAAGCATCGCGGCCATACCATTCGTCTCGACGCATCAACTGATCATATTCCGCGAACGGCGCGAACTCCGGATGCAGCTTGGCGGTGAACGGCTCCTCGCCGGTTAGCCAGCGCGCCGCCGCCTCGGCGAAGCTGTCGCGTGCGGCGCGGACAAAATCGTCGGTCACGATCCGCCCGCCCTTGCCCGCCGCATCGGCCGGGCTCGATACCGACCCGAAGGTGTCACCCTTTTTCGCCAGCGACCAATATTCGAACGCGCTCGCCGCCCCGCGCACGCCCTCGAACCCGCCCGCCTCGGCGATCGCGCCGAGCAGGCCGAGTTGCAGGTTGAACCCGCCGCGCACCGCTGCAACCGAAGGTGCCTTGCCGGTCTTGTAGTCGACGATCCCCAGCCCGCCGTCCGGCATCCGGTCGATGCGATCGAACCGCCCGGTCAGCTCGATCCCCGACAGGTCGGCGGTGCCGCGCCCCTCGACCGCGAGCACGGTGCGACCCGCCGCGCGGTCGGCGAGCGTCTTGGCGGCGACCCATTCGAAGGCCGCGATCAGCCGCGGCTGCCAGAGAGCGCGCAACAATGGATGCGTCGCGGGGTCGGCAAGCAAGGTCAGCGCGCGCGGCAACAGCTTTTCGGCATCGCACGCATCCTCGCGCGCCCAAGCTTCCAGCACCGCATGGACCGCGGTGCCGCGCCACGCCGCGCTGGGATCGGCATCGACCGGATCGAGCGCCGCCAGCTTGAGGATCCGGCGCGCGTAGAAGGCGAACGGATCGGCCTTGAGCCGGTCGACCTCGGTTACCGAGATCTGGCGCGGGCGCAGCCGCGCGGGCGGCAACGGTGCGGGCCGGTCGGCGGGCGTCGGCACGCGAGTCCCGTCGAGCGCGCGCGCCCAGGCCGCCAGCGTATTGTCACGCGGGAAACGCTCGCCGGTCATCGCCTCCAGCCGCAACCAGAAGCGCGACGCGAGCGCGGGCGACCGCGCGTCGCGGCGCGCGCGCGTCAGCACGACCTGCTTCGCGCCGAGCGCCTGCCCGAAGTCGTGCGCGGCGACTCCGATCCCGCGATCGAGCCCGGGCAAGCCCAGCTCGGCGCGGACGCGCGGCGCGAGCCACGGATCGGGCGCGGGCAGGCCCGGCCAGGTTCCTTCGTTGAGGCCGGAGAGGATCATGAGGTCGGCGCGTTGCAGCCGCGCCTCCATCAACCCGTAGATCGCGAGCCGCGGATGCCGCTCGCGCGGGAGCAGACGGATCGCGATTTCCTCCATCAGCATCCGGAGCAGCGGCGCGAAACCGGCCGGCGCGATCCGCTGCGGCCCGAGCGGTGCCCGCGTTTCCAGCCCGGCCAGCAGATCGGCAGCGGCGCGGCCGGCGGGACCGCGCCACGCCTCGTCGCCGGCCAGCAAGGTCGCCGCCTCGCGGAGGCACGCGACCAGCCCCGGCAGCGTCGCCATCGCGGCGCCGAAGCCACGGGCAACCGGTTCGAGCAACGGACGTGCCGTACGCCACCATTCGGCGGCCGGAGCGTAGGCCGGGACCGCGGCGAGGTGCCGGTCGATCCCGTCGAGCCCCGGTGCGGGACGTGGCCCGCGCAAGGCGCGATCGAGCCGTCGCACGCCGTCCAGCCATGCGCCGCGCCCGTCGCCAAGCCGGACGAGCGGATGCTTGAGCAACGTCAGCAACGCCATCGGCGCGAAATCCTGCGCCGCCGCCTCGACGATCGCGGTCAGCAGCGTGCCCGGTGGCAGGATCGCGAGCGCGCGCCCGGCGCTGTCGTCGACCTCGATGTTCCAGCGCCGGCAATGCGCCGCGACCCGCCGCGCGAGCATGCGGTCGGGCGTGACCAGCGCCGCGGTCAACCCCGGCGTCTCGACCGCCTCGCGCAGCTTGAGCGCGATCGCCTGCGCTTCTTCGGCCGGGGTGGCGAGTTCGACCGCCGTCACGCCGGTCAGGCGTCGGTCGGCGGCATCGAGCTGGGTCCATTTGGCGGTGAAGCGCGCCGGTGACAGCGCGTTGGCGATCGCGCGGCCGCGGGCGGCGGTGGCGTCATGCTCGCTGCCGGCCGTCCACCGCGCCACATCGTCGCGCACCGCGCCGATCCGTTCGAGCAACAGCTTGAGATGGAATTGCGGATGAACCTCGATCGACCGCGCGCGCAGCCCGGTGACCGGATCGGGGTCGTGCGGGCCGAGCGCCGCCCATTCCTGGCCGGGCAGCGTCAGGTCGAGATCCGCGAACACCACCATCCCCTGCGGCAGCCCCGCCACCGTTCGCAGCAGGCGCGCGACCGCGGGAGCAGGATCGGTGATGCCGGCGGCGCAGACGAACTGCCCGGGCGGTGCCGCGCGCCAGCGCGCCGCCTGCTGGTCGAGCAGGCGGATCCGCCGGTCGGCGGCGTCGATCGCGCCCAGCCGGTCGCGCTCGCCCGGCCAGCGGTCGAGCAGCAGGCGGAACAGGCGGAGCGCGGTCTCCCAATGGTCCGACAGCCCCGCGCCGGGATCGATCGCCGCGAGCCGGGCGGGCGGCACTTCCTCGACGATCAACTGGTCGAGCGTCGCGGCAAGATCGCCCGCCAGCCGCACCGCCTCGGCCGCGTCGACCGGGCGACCCGCAGCGGCGCGCTCCTCCTCGACCAGTCGCGCGAGGATCATCCGGCGTTGCAGCGGGTCGATCGCGGGCGGCAGCGGCGGAGTAGCGTCCGCCGGATCGAGCGCCGCGCCGACTCCGGCGTCCAGTTCCTCCCCGCCCAAAGCGACGATCCGCGGCAACAGCAGCGCGCCGCCGCTGGCGCGTACGAACGCCTCGCGTACCGCGAGCCCGCCGCGATTGTTGGGCACCAGCACCGTCCCACGCGCCAGCGCCAGCCGGTCGCCGCCAAACCGCCGCAACAGCCCGGAGACCAGCGCATCGGCAAAGGCGCGATGCGCGGGGATGGTGTAGAGCCGCAACCCCCGCTCGGCCGGCGGGGCGACGTCAGCCATCCGCGAGCAACGCCTCGGTCCGCGCGATCGCGCCCGGCACGTTCACCTCGGACCACAGCCCCTGATGGACCAGCCCGTAAGCGCGCCCGGCCTCGATCGCGCGGTTCCAGAACAGGTTGGTCGAAAACGGCCCTTCCGGCCAGTCGCGGATCAGCCGCGGCGAGACGATCTGCACCCCGGTGAATACGAACGGCGCCACCCGCCCCGGCTTACGCCGTCCGCTGATCCGCCCGTCGGCGGCGAGGTGGAAGTCACCCTGTCCGTTGTGATTGTGCGCGCGCGCATAGGGAACCATCAGCAACAACGCATCCATTGCCGTATCATCCCACCGGTCCGCGAGCTGGCGGATTGCGTCGGTCGGGCCGTCGAGCCACAGATTGTCGCCATTGACGACGATGAACGGCTCGTCGCCGAGCAGCGGCAGCGCGCGGACGATCCCGCCGCCGGTCTCCAGCAATTGCGCGCGCTCGTCGGAGACGATCACCTCGATATCGTGGACCCGGTGGCGCAGATGCGCCTCCAGCGCGTCGGCGAGATAATGAACGTTGACCACCGCCCGCTCGACTCCCGCCGCGCGCAGCCGGTCGAAGACATGATCGATCAGCGCGCGCCCGCGCACCTCGACCAACGGCTTGGGTCGCGTCGCGGTCAGCGGGCGCATCCGCTTGCCGACCCCGGCCGCCATTACCATCGCGGTGCGCGGCACCCGCGAGCCCGGATCGGGGCGAATGTAGCGCGGACGCGTCACGCCAGCCCCCGCGCTTCGGCGAGAACCAGCGGGTCGCCGCGCCATTCGGGCGGCAGGTGCGCGTCGAACCAGCGTGCGACCGGCGCCAGCGCCGGGTCGGTCAGGTCGCGCTCCAGATAGGCCCAGACCCGCGGGCACAGCGCCGCGTAGCGCGGCTTGCCGTCACGCTTCCACAGTCGCGCGAAGATGCCGAGGATCTTGGCGTTCCGCTGCGCGCCGAGTACGCGATAGGCACGCAGGAAGTCATCACCTTCGCCGGTCGCGGCGCGATAGCGCGCGAGCATCGCTTCCTCGATCGTCGGGTCGACGTCACGGCGCGCATCCTGCAGCAGCGACACGAGGTCGTACGCCGGATGCCCGGCCAGCGCGTCCTGGAAGTCGAGCAGGCCGAGCGACCGGTCGGCGCCGACCAGCATCAGGTTCTCGGCGTGATAGTCGCGCAGCACCGTCACCGGGATAACACCCTCGACATGATGAAGCACCGCGTCCCATGCCGCGCGATAGCCTTCGGCATCGACGTCGGCGCCGACCGCCGGGCAATACCAGTCGACCAGCAGCCCGGCCTCACGCTGCAACTCGGCGCGGTCATAGGCGCGCCACGGCCCTGCCGGTTTGGCGCGCAGCGCGACGAGCAGATCGACTGCCGCCGCGTAGAGTGCAACCGCCGCATCGGCGTCGGCATCCGCGGTTTCGCGCAGCCGCACGTCACCGAAATCCTCCAGCAGCACGAAGCCGCGCTCGAGATCGACGGCATGGATCGCGGGTGCCGCGAAAGCGTGCTCGGCCAGCCACCCCGCGACCGCGAGGAACGGCCGTGGGTCTTCCTGCGGCGGCGGTGCGTCCATCAGGATCGCACGGCGGGCGCCGGCATGAACGCGGAAATAGCGCCGGAACGAGGCGTCGCCGGCGAGCGGCTCGATCCGCGCGCCGCCCCATCCGTGTGCGTCGAGAAAGGCCGGCGCATCCGCCGGGGGTGTCATCGTGGCCATCGCCCGTCCCAAGCGTCGGGCGCCGTCCAAGTCAAGCGACGCGCGCCATCCAGGGCCAGCGCGATGTCCAGCGCCAGCGCATCCGGCCAGCGATCCGCCCCGGCCCGCTCGGGCCATTCGACCAGCAACGCCGCCTCCCGCCGCGCCTCCTCCAGCCCGAGTTCGTCGACCTCCGCCGGATCGTCGAGCCGGTATAGATCGATGTGCAGCACCGGCAACCGCACCTCCGGCGGGTCATAGGGCTGAACGATCGCGAAGGTCGGGCTCGGCGCCTCCTCCGCCAGCCCCAGCGCGGCAAGCACCCCGCGCGCCAGGCTCGTCTTGCCCGCGCCCAGCCCGCCGGTCAGCGTCACGACATCGCCGGGGCGCAGCACCTCCGCCAGCCGCGCGCCTGCCGCCGCGGTCGCCACGACGTCCGCCAGCCACGCCTCGCCATGCCTCATCGCCGCGGCAGGTCCACGGTGACGGTCGTGCCGGTCTCCGGCGTGCTGTGCAGCGCGATCGTCCCGCCATGCGCCTCGACGAACTGCTTGGCGAGCGGCAGACCGAGCCCCAGCGCGCGATCGCCCGCCGCGGGCGCGCCCTCGCCCGCAAAGCGATCGAACGCGCGCGAAACCTGCTCGGCGGTCATGCCCGGACCACTGTCGGTCACCACGATCCTTGCGCCGCGCGCATTGCCGTCGACCGTCAGCGCGACGCGGCCGTGCTCGGGCGCGGCGCCGATCGCGCGACGCAGCAGATGCTCCACGACTTCGCGAATTCGGCGGGCATCGCCGGTCAAGCGCCCCGCCGAGCGCTGCACCTCTACCGCGAGGTCGACGTGATGCCGCCGCGCGCTGGCCCGCAACGCGTCGACCGCCGCCCGCGCCACCGCCGCCACGTCGAAGTCCGCGCGCTCCAGCGGACGCGCGCCGCTGTCGGTCGAGGTGAGGTCGAGCACGTCGTCGATCAGCAGCCCGAGCCGGTCGACCGAGTCGAGGATCGCATCGAGATACGCGATGGCGTCCGGCGACAGCTCGCCGGCATAACCGCCGTGGAGCATCTCGGCGAAGCCGCTGATCGAGGTGAGCGGGGTGCGCAACTCATAGCTCATATTGGCGACGAATGCGGTCTTCACCTGATCCGCCGCTTCCAACGCGTCGTTACGCTCGCGCAGCGCCTGTTCCATCGCGCGGCTGTCGCTGATGTCGAGCATCGTGAACAGCGCGTTGCCGTCGGGCAGCGGCACCGCGGCGAACTCGAACTGTCGTCCGTCCGCCAGCGCGATATGTCCGGCGCGTTGCTGACGGTCGATCGTCGCGGTGCGCACCAGCTCGGCGATCGAGCGCGCGCGGCGCGGGTTCGACAGCTTGGGGGCGACCTTCTCGGCGATCACGTCGACGCGCGGGTGACCGGTGAGGAACTCCTCGTCGAGATCCCACAACGCACGGAAGCGGTTGTTCCAGAGTTGCAGGCGACCGTCCGCGGAGAAAACCCCCAGCGCCTCGAACAGATTGTCGAAGGTCGCGGTGCGGACCCGCAGCAAGGTGTCGCGCGCGCTGGCGAGCTGGACCTGTTCGGTACGGTCCTCGAAGAACACCATCAACCCGCCGTCGGGGATCGGCTGCGCCACGACGCGCAGATGCGTGCCGCCGGGGAGATGCCAGTTTTCCTCGACCGCGGTGTCGGCATTGACGAACCAGCCGCGCCGCTCCGCCTTCCAGCCGGGGAAATCCCGCACTTCGGGCACGCGATTGGCTTCGCGCATCCGCTCCAGCACGCGATCGAACTCAGGGCGATCCGCCAGCCATTCCAGCCGCATCGCGAACATCCGGCGAAACGGCTGGTTGCAGAAGACGAGGCTGCGGTCGCGCGCGAACTGCGCCACGCCGGCTGACAGCCGGTCGAGCATCGCACGCTGTGCCTCGGCGAAGCGCCGCTCCCGCGCGTGGCTCTGCTCCAGCTCCTCGATATCGATCGCATAGCCGGCGACCCCGCCGACCGGCAGCGGTATGTCATGGATGCGCAGCGAACGCCGCGCGCCGCCGATCGTGGCGGGCAGGACGCGCTGCTGCGGCCGTCCCTCGCTGCGCGCCAGGATCGCACCCGCGCTGGGGCCGACCTGCCCCGAGCCGTCGACCAGCTCCAGCCCGCGGCCGACGACATCGGCCGCATCACTGCCCTCGACCGCGTTGACATAGGCCGAATTGACCATCGCGAGCTGGAGGTCGCCGTCGCGATACCACATCGGCAGCGGTGCGGCCTCGACCAGCCCGGTCAAGGCGTCGAACGCGCCCGACAGACCGTCGAGCTCGGCGCGCAGCCGTCGCATCTCGCCCTCGCTGGCGGTCGAATCGTAGAACCACAGCATCACCGCATCGCCGCGGCGATCGCCCTGTACGGTCAGCGTCCGCCCGCCGTCACGCGCATGGATCGTGTGGGTGAAGTTGCGCGCCGAGCGCTGGCAGGACGCGAGCCCGTGCGACAGCGCCTGCGCCTCGCTGGCGGGCAGCCCCCAGCCCGCCGCCTCGACCTCCTGAAGATAGCCGGGAATGTCGCTGAACCCCAGCCAGTCGGCGACGCGCCGCGCCATCTCGACCCGGCCGTCGGGGAGCACCACCATCGGTTGCATCGGCGCGGCGGCGAGCAACGTCTCGATCGTCTCGCGCTCACGCACCGCCTCGACCGCGCCGGCGCGCGCGCGCAGCCCCATTGCGATCAGCACGACGCCCGCCAGCACGAGCAGCAACACCACCGCCCCAATCGCAACCGCGATGCCCGGCGAGAAAGGCGTCATAGAGCGTGCGAGTTCCGCGACATGCGGCTTGTCTAGGGTGGGCTTTCCCCACCGGCAAGCGGCGTGGCCACCGCGCACGAAAAAGGGCGAGGCCAGCGGCCCCGCCCTTCGTTCGCCATCGCCGATCGGACGATCAGTAGCGATAGTGATCCGGCTTGAACGGCCCCTCGACCGGCACGCCGATGTAGCCGGCCTGCTTCGGGGTCAGCTTCGACAGCTGGACGCCGAGCTTCTCGAGGTGCAGCGCCGCGACCTTTTCGTCGAGATGCTTCGGCAGCACGTACACTTCGTTCTTGTAGTTCTCGGACTTGGTCCACAGCTCGATCTGCGCCAGCGTCTGGTTGGTGAACGACGCCGACATCACGAACGACGGGTGGCCGGTCGCGCAGCCGAGGTTCACCAGACGCCCCTTGGCGAGGATGATGATCTGCTTGCCGTCCGGGAACTTCACCAGATCGGTGCCCGGCTTCACTTCGGTCCACTCATAATTGCTGAGCGCCGCAATCTGGATCTCGCTGTCGAAGTGGCCGATGTTGCACACGATCGACATCGGCTTCATCGCCTTCATGTGATCGGCGGTGATGACGTCCGCGTTGCCGGTCGCGGTGCAGAAGATGTCCGCGCGCTTCACCGCCTCGTCCATCGTCACGACCTCGAAACCCTCCATCGCCGCCTGCAGCGCGCAGATCGGATCGATCTCGGTGACGAGGACGCGCGCGCCGCCGTTGCGCAGCGACTGCGCCGAGCCCTTGCCGACGTCGCCGAAGCCCGCGACGCACGCGACCTTGCCGGCCAGCATCACGTCGGTGGCACGACGGATCGCGTCGACCAGTGATTCCTTGCAGCCGTAGAGATTGTCGAACTTCGACTTGGTAACCGAGTCGTTGACGTTGATCGCGGGGAACGGCAGCTCGCCCTTCTTCGCGATCTCGTAAAGCCGGTGAACGCCGGTGGTGGTCTCTTCCGAAACGCCCTTCAGGTTCTTGACCGTCTCGGTCAGATAGCCCGGCTTCTTGGCGATGAACGCCTTCACCGAACGCTGGAACTCGACTTCCTCGTCATTTTCGGGCTCGCCGAAGGTCGCGCCGGCCTCGAGCTTCGCGCCCCACAGCGCGAACATCGTCGCGTCGCCGCCGTCGTCGAGGATGATGTTGGCGGTCTGGCCGTTGCCGTCGTCCCAGTCGAAGATCGACCCGACATAATCCCAGTAATCGGCGAGCGTCTCGCCCTTCACCGCGAACACCGGAATACCGGCAGCGGCGATCGCGGCGGCAGCATGGTCCTGCGTCGAAAAGATGTTGCAGGTCGCCCAGCGCACGTCGGCGCCCAGCGCGGTCAGCGTTTCGATCAGCACCGCGGTCTGGATCGTCATGTGCAGCGAGCCGGTGATCCGCGCACCCTTCAGCGGCTGCGACGCGCCATACTCGTCGCGCAGCGCCATCAGGCCGGGCATCTCGGTCTCGGCGATGTTGATCTCGGCGCGGCCGAAGTCGGCAAGGCCGATGTCCTTGATGACATAGTCGTTGTTCTCGAGCACGGGGGCGGTTGCCACGGCGTTGTCTCCACTCAGATGAGGCCGACCAAGGCATGCACCCACACCGATCGGCATCCGCGCGCCTTAGCCGCGATGACCGCCCGGATCAAATATAAAGGTATCTTTATATGTGATCGGTGGCGGGGTGGCGTCCTCGACCGCCGTCGCCGCCGGAGGGATCAGCTATGGCCGCTCTGGCTCGATAGCAGCCGGGGATCGACGCCGGCCGCGACGAAGCCGCGCGTCCAGCGCTCCTCGACCGGCGTATCGAACAGCATGTCGGTATCGTCGCTGACGTTCAGCCAGCCGTGCCGGGTCAGCTCCGTCTCGAGCTGCCCCGGCCCCCAGCCGGCATAGCCGAGCGCGACCAGCCAATGCGACGGTCCGGTACCGCCCGCGATCGCGCGCAGCACGTCGAGCGTCCCCGACAACCGCCAGCGCGCCGCGACATCGAGCGTGTCCTGTCCGCCCCAATCCGCCGAATGGAGCACGAAGCCGCGTCGCGGCTCGACCGGTCCGCCGAAATGCACCGGTGCATCGGGCGCGACGCCAGGCGCGATCTCGAGCTGCTCCAGCACCTCGTGCAGCCCCAGGCCGTTGACCACCGCGCCAATCCCGATGCCGAGCGCGCCCTGTTCGTCATGGCGGCACATCGCGATCACCGAATGATCGAAGCGCGCGTCGCCGATGCCGGGCATCGCTAGCAGAAACTGGCCGGTAAGATAGGTCGCTTGCTCCATGCCGGTGATCTAGGCGCTTGCGGCGCGCTTGCCAAAGCTTGAAATGGCGCCGGCTACTCGCCATCGGTGGAGCGCATCCCAACCGGAGTACCTTCCATGACCATCGGCGTCGGCGATTCCCTTCCCTCCGTACAACTGACGAAGCTTATCGCCGACGGGCGCGAGCCGGTCGATACCGCCGAGTTTTTCAAGGGCCGCCGCGTCGCGCTGTTCGCGGTCCCGGGCGCCTATACCCCGACCTGCTCGGCGCAGCATCTGCCCGGCTTCATCCAGAACGCGGACGCGCTTAAGGCCAAGGGCGTGGACGAGATCGCCTGCACGGCGGTCAACGATCCGTTCGTGCTGGAAGCATGGGCGAAGGCCAATGACGCGCAGGGCATCACGATGCTGTCGGACGGCAACGCCGATTTCGCGACCGCGCTGGGGCTCGACATGGACGGCACCAAATTCGGCATGGGCCGCCGCAGCCAGCGTTATGCGATGGTCGTCAACGACGGCAAGGTCGAGTCGCTGCACGTCGAGGCACCGGGCGAGTTCCGCGTCAGCTCCGCCGATCATCTGCTCGAAACGCTGTAAGTAGCTCTCGCCCCGCCGTGCATCGGCGGGGCGACTTGCCGCGGTCATACGGACTATGTAACCGTCCGACATGACAGCGAACGACCTCGTCCGGGAACTCGACCGGCTCTACACCGCCTCCGTCGATCGACTGAAGGCAGCGATCACCGCCTATATCGCCGACGGCACCGTGCCCGATCGCGCCGCGCGCAACGACGGCTCGTTCGCCTATCCCGAGATCCGGCTGCGCTTCGCGGGCAGCGACGGCCGCCCGACCCCGATGCGCTCGTTCGGCCGTTTGGTCAGCCCCGGCGACTATCGCATCAGCGTCACCAAGCCGGCGGTATTCGCCGACTATCTGGTCGAGCAATTGACGCTGTTGATCGAAGATTATGACGTGCAGGTCGACGCGGTGCCGGGAACGCAGGAAATCCCCTACCCCTATGTCATCGATGCCAGCCACGCGCTGAGCCTCGATGCGACGTCGGCCGCCGAACTGGCGCGCTATTTTCCGACCACCGAACTGGCCTTCATCGGGGACGAGATCGCCGACGGACTCTGGGCGTCGATCGACGGAACGCGGCCGCTGGCGCTGTTCGACGGGCTGCGCACCGACTTCAGCCTCGCGCGGCTGCGGCATTACACCGGCACCCCGCCCGAGCATGTCCAGCGCTATGTCCTGTTCACCAACTATCATCGCTATGTCGACGAGTTCGTTCGTTGGGGCGCGCAGCAGGTGAGCGAGGGCGGGCGTTTCACCGCGCTGTCGGGGCCGGGCGGCGTGCTGTTCAAGGCCGGCGACGATCCCGCGATCCTCGACGACAGCGCGTGGCGGCGGTTGCAGATGCCCGCCTATCATCTGATGGCGGACGATCGCACCGGCATCACGCTGGTCAATATTGGCGTCGGACCGTCGAACGCCAAGACGATCTGCGATCATCTCGCGGTGATGCGTCCCGAGGCGTGGGTGATGATCGGGCATTGCGGCGGGCTGCGGCCGTCGCAACGGATCGGCGACTATGTGCTTGCGCACGCCTATCTCCGCGACGACCATGTGCTCGACGACATGCTGCCGCCCGAGATCCCGGTGCCGGCGATCGCCGAGGTGCAGCAAGCGCTGGCGCGCGCCGCGGAAACCGTGTCGGGTCAGTCAGGTGACGAACTCAAGCGCCGGCTGCGCACCGGGACGATCGTCACCACCGACGATCGCAACTGGGAGCTGCGCTACGCGCGCTCGGCGTTGCGTTTCTCGCTCAGCCGCGCGGTGGCGATCGACATGGAATCGGCGACGATCGCCGCACAGGGCTATCGCTTCCGCGTGCCATACGGGACGTTGCTGTGCGTGTCGGACAAGCCGCTGCACGGTGAGCTGAAACTGCCCGGCCAGGCCAACCGCTTCTACGAACGCGCGATCAGCGAGCATATGCGGATCGGCATCGAGACCTGCGAGGAACTGCGCCGTGAGGGTGCGAAGCTGCACAGCCGCAAACTGCGCGCCTTCAACGAGCCGCCGTTTCGCTGATCGGGCCGGAAACACAGCGCTTTCCCGTGCGTTGCGCTCCCGAAATCACTGATACGGGAGCAGATCATGGCCGACGACACCAGCGATACGCCGACCCCGGCGGCGTCGAAGCCCGCCACCCCGCGCCGTCGCGCGCCGCGGAAGGCTGCCGCGCCCAAGGCGGCGTCACCGCGCGCCACGAAAACCAAGTCGGGCAAGTCGGATGCCGGCACCGCGCCCGCCAAGAAGCCGGCTGCCAAGCGCACGCGCGCGGCTCCGGCGAAGGCGCGGACGGCGGCGAGTCGCAAATCCACGTCTCGGAGCGAGGCGGCGATCGACAAGGTGGGCGGCAAATGGGGCGCGGCGGCGATCGCGGGCGGCGTCGCCGCGATCGGCGCAGCGGCCACCGCGGCGTTGCTGACGCTGCGCAGCTCAACGCCCAAGTCGCCGCGGCTTCCCGCCCCTGATGCGCCCAAGAAAACCAAGGCTCATCAGCCGGATGGTAAGGGTTCCTCCAAGTCGTTCGACGCAGGGATCGCCGACGAGAATACCATTCCCGAAAAGGCGTGAGCGGCCGGCGCGCCATCCCGGACCTGATCCGGGATGGCGTGATAAGATAATGCTTAGCCTTTGAGAAAAGCCGCGATCGCCTGCCCCAGTTCGGGCTTGGTCACCGCGCTCATGTGGTTGCCCGGCACCTCGACGTAGCGCGCCTGTGGCAGCGCGTCCGCGAGCGCCGGCGCGGAGCCGTTGTCGTCGTCGTCCTTGCCGCTAACCACCAGTACCGGCTGGACGATCGCGTCGATCGCCGCCTCCGGGGTACCCACGAACGTTTCAATGATCCCCAGCAGCGCGACCGGATCACCGCCGGTGGTCTTCAGAAACGCCTCGGCCAGCCATTCCGGACTGCCGCGCTCGTGTTTGCCGAGGTTGGTCAGGATGTTGCGGAAGTGACCCGCGCGGCGATCGGCACGCGTGATGCCGTCCAGGCCCATGCCCGCGATCACCACCCGCCGTGGCGTCGCGCCGGTCGCGAGCATCCGCACCGTGGTGCGCGCACCCAGCGAATATCCACCGAGATCATAGTCGCTTAGCCCCAGATGCTTGACCAGCGCGTGCCCGTCTCGCGCCAGAGCGTCGGGCGGATAGGCACTGGCGTCATGTGGGCGGGCGCTGGCGCCGTGCGCACGCAGATCGGGCATGATGACCCGGAACCCGGCCGCGGCGATCGCGGCAGCATGGCCGTATTTCAACCAGTTGGTCTGCGCGTCGGAAAAGAAGCCGTGGATCAGCACCACCGGGCGCCCCTCACCCAATTCGCGCCATGCGATCCGCTGACCGTCGAAGCTGTCGAAGTACCGGGTCTCAGTCGGGGACATGGCCACGCGTTTCCATCCATTGGCTGACGATGTTCGGGAGATCCCAGGTGCGCTTCTCGGGCAGAAATACCAGCTCGATCCACGCCTGGTGGCGGCTTTCGACGCCGAAATGACCGACGGGTCGCAACCGGTGCGCGTCATCGAAACTGCCGACGGTCAAATCCATGTTGTCGGACCCGTTGCCTTCGTAGGTGAGCGGCGTTCCGCACACGGCGCAGAAGCCGCGGTGCGCAATCTCGGACGAAGCGTGGCGGTCAGGTTCGCGGGTCGTCCAGGTCACGGCGTCGCGCGGGACCTGTTTGAGCGCCGCGAAGACGCCGCCGGTGGCACGCTGGCACATCCGGCAGTGGCAGAGATAGGCGTCGTCATCGGTCACCACGACGCTGTAGCGCACGCTGCCACACTGGCAGCCACCGGTCATGATGCGGCTCATGCCTGCGGCTCTACGCACCGACCGGCCCTGCGTCCACCGATGCTGCATTGCAGCACACCGGCGGCGCCGATAGGGAGCGCGGGTGATCCCCGACGAACCCCTGCCCCATTCCGCCATCGAGGACGCCTATGCGCTGACGCTCGGCTGCATTCTCGTCGTGCTCGGACTCGCGCTGCTCCACGCCGCAGGGCTGGTGACCGGTGGAACCGCCGGGATCGCATTGCTGATCTCCTATGCGGTGCCGCTGCCGACCGGCGTGCTGTTCACGCTCATCAACCTGCCCTTCATGTGGCTGGCGTGGAAGGCGATGGGGCGGCGCTTCACGCTGCGCACCGTGCTGGTCGGGCTCGGAGTCGCCGCGCTGGGGACGTGGACGCGGATCGGACTGACGATCGCGCATATCGATCCGGCGTTCGCGGCGCTGGCAGGCGGGTCGGTGATCGGGTTCGGCGCGCTGGCGCTGGCGCGGCACCATGCCGGGATCGGCGGGACCGGGGTAGTGACGCTGTGGCTGCAGAAGACGCGCGGGTGGAACGCCGGGCGGACGCAGATGGCGATCGACGCGCTGATCCTGCTGACCGCGCTCGCCTTCCTGCCGGCCGAGCGCGTCGGCTGGTCGGCGGTGTCGTCGGCGGCGATCAGCGGCATCCTGATCGCGTGGCACCGGCCGGGCCGGTATCGGGGGTATTGAGCGTCCCACTACCGTCATCCTCGCGGAGGCGGGGATCCAGAACCGCTGTCGTTTCGCCTCTTGCGAGGACCTGCGCGTCTGGATTCTCGCCTGCGCGGGAATGACGGGTTTGGGCCGGGGTCGCGAGCAAGGCCGCGTCGCTGCCAGTGGCGCTGCCCCCCCGGTCTCCGCCGGGGTGACAGGAACGGGCGGCGGTTACTCGCCCGAAAACACCGCCTGGAAGTCGTCGACTTCGGTTTCGTCGGCCTTCTTCAGATGCCGGCGGCCGAGCAGTTCGGCGATCTGCACCGCGTTGAGCGCCGCGCCCTTGCGAAGGTTGTCGCTGACGCACCACAGCACCAGACCATTCTCGACGGTAGGGTCCTCGCGGACGCGGCTGACATAGGTGGCGTCGTCGCCGGCGCTCTCGATCGGGGTGACGTAGCCACCGTCCTCGCGCTTGTCGACGAGCATCACGCCGGGCGCTTCGCGCAGGATGTTCTGCGCGTCCTCGGCCGACAGCTCGTTCTCGAACTCGATATTAAGCGCCTCGCTATGGCCGACGAACACCGGCACGCGCACGCAGGTGGCGGTGATCTTGATCTTCGGATCGAGGATCTTCTTGGTCTCGACGACCATCTTCCACTCTTCCTTGGTCGAGCCGTCGTCGAGGAAGCTGTCGATGTGCGGGATGACGTTGAAGGCGATCTGCTTGGTGAACTTCTTCGGCTCGGCGGGGTCGCCGACGAAGATGTTGCGGCTCTGCTCGAACAGCTCGTCCATGCCGATCTTGCCTGCGCCGGACACCGACTGATAGGTCGCCACCACCACGCGCTTGATCTTGGCCGCATCATGCAGCGGCTTGAGCGCGACGACCATCTGCGCGGTCGAGCAATTCGGATTGGCGATGATGTTCTTCGCCTTGTAGCCGTCGATCGCGGCGGCATTCACCTCCGGCACGATCAGCGGCACGTCAGGGTCCATGCGGTAGAGCGACGAATTGTCGATCACCGTGCAGCCCGCCGCCGCGAACTTGGGCGCATAGACGGCGGTCGCCTCGCTGCCGATCGCGAACAACGCCATGTCCCAGCCGGCAGGATCGAAATGCTCGATGTTCTGCACCTTCAGCATCCGGCCGGTATCGCCATATTCGATCTGGTCGCCGACCGAACGCGACGAGGCGAGCACCGCGATTTCGTCTGCCGGAAACTGCCGCTCGGCGAGGATGTTGACCATCTCGCGCCCGACATTGCCCGTGGCCCCCGCCACCACCACCCGGTACCCCATATCCGTCCTTCCACGCGCCTTCGTGCGGCGCTTTCACATCATGTCGCGGACGCGCCGTAGCGCCGCAATTTTCGAAAAGCCAGCAACGTCTACTTCGGGCCGCTGCCGACGTGTTGGTCGAGGAAGCGCTCGATCGTCGTCCAGACGTGGATATCGCGCACCGCCGAATGCGTCTTGCCGGGGTAGAGCATCATATCGAACGGCATGTCCGCCGCCTGCAAGCCCGCCGCCACCTTGGTGGAATTGTCGAGGAAGACGTTGTCGTCGGCCATGCCGTGCATCAGCAGCAGCGGCGTGGTGATCTTCCTGGGGTCGATCACCGCGCGCGACGCGTCATAGGCCACGCCGTCGACACGCGGATCGCCCATGTAGCGCTCGGTATAATGCGTGTCGTACAGATGCCAGTCGCTGACCGGCGCGCCCGAGATCGCCGCGGCATAGACGCCTTGGTCGGCCTCGATCATCTTGAGCGACATATAACCGCCATAGGACCAGCCATAAGTGGCGATCCGCGCCGGATCGACGAAGGCGAGCGTCTTGAGATAATCGGCACCCTTGCGCTGGTCCGCGACCTCGACGGTGCCCATCGCGTGCCAGATCGCGCTCTCGAACGCGACGCCGCGATTGGGCGAGCCGCGATTGTCGAGCTCGAAATAAATCCAGCCGCGGCTGACCAGATGCTGGATCAGCGGGTTCTTCCAGTTGCGGACCACGCCCTGCGACCCCGGCCCGCCGTAATGCTGGAAGAAGACCGGATAGCGCTTGCCCGGCTCCAGCACCGGCGTGACCATCTGCCAGTGGAGATCGGTACGGCCGTCGGCGGCCTTGAGCGTCCCGAACTGCACCGGGCGATGGCTGGCGAGATAGGGAGCGTAGGGGTGCGTGCCCTCGACGCGATTCTCGTTGATCCACGACAGGCGCTTGCCGCGGGCGTCGGCGAGATAGGTCTGCGGCGGCTGGTCGGGGTTGGAACGCGTGACGAGGAAGCGCTGCGCCGCGCCGTCGGCAGTGACGCTGTTGTTCCAGCCGCGCTCGGTCAGCCGCGTGATGTCGCCGCGCTTGAGGTCGAGCGCGTAGAGATGCTGTTCGAGGACATCGTCCTTATTGGCGAGAAAATAGACGCGTCCCTTCGTCTCGTCGACCGCGACCAGCCCGGTGACGACCCAGTCGCCCCTGGTCAGCTGCGTCCAGCGCCCGTCCTTCAGCCGCCAGAGATGCGCGAAGCCGTCGCGCTCGGAGCGCCACAACAGGCTGCCGTCCGCCATCGCGCGATAGCTGTCGGAGAGGTTGATCCAGCTCTTCGCGCGCGCGGTCTCGGTGAACAGCACGGTCGCCGCGCCGGTCGCCGGATCGACGCGGAGCATGTCGAGTTTCGTCTGCGCGCGGTCCTCGCGCTGGACGAGCAGCGCCGAGCCGTCGGGCAGCCAGTCGACGCGCGCGAGATAGATGTCGGGATCGCTGCCGAGATCGACCTTCACCTTCCCCGAGCCGTCGGCGCGCATCACGTACAGGTCGACCAGCACATTAGGGGTGCCGGCGGCGGGATAGCGCTGTTCGTAGATGCTGGTGCCGGTCGCGCCGATCGACGCGCGGGTGAAGACCTTGACCGGCGTCTCGTCGAACCGCTCGACCGCAAGGTAGCGATCGTCGGGGCTCCACCAATAGCCGTCGGTGCGGTGCATCTCCTCCTGCGCGACGAACTCCGCCTCGCCGAAATGGACGAGGCCCCGGCCCTCGCTGGTCAGCGCGCGCGCCGCCCCGCCGCCGAGCGGCTGGACCCAGACATTCTGGTCACGAACGTAGCTGACGAAGCCGCCGCGCGGGGAGACATTGGCGTTGAGCACGCCGCCGGGGACGTCGGTGATCCGGCGGACCTGTCCGTCGGTGCCGGCGAGATAGAGGTTGCCGTCGATCGGGACGAGCAGGCTGCGCCCGTCCGCCGCCCAGTCATAGGCGACGATGCCCTTCAGCGCACCGATCCGCGCGCGTTCGCGCTGCATCTTCTCGGCCTCGGACAGTTCGGCGCCGGTGCCGATCCTGAGGCTGTCGACGAGCATCCGCTCCGCGCCGGTGCCGGTGTCGCGCGCCCAGAGGTCGAGCCGGTCCTTGTCGTCGGGACGCGGGCGCAGGAAGGTGAGCAACGTGCCGTCGGGCGACAGTTTGAGCGAACGCGGTTGCGGGCCGGCGAGATCGGGGGTGGCGAACACCCGTTCCAGCGTCAGCGGCGCGGCGGCCGGTGCCTGCGCCTCAGCCACGGCCGAAAACCCCGTCGTCGCCAGCGCGGCGGCGATAAACCACTTGTGCATCCAGACCCTCCGTCACCCGGATGCTGGTGGCAAAGATCAATGCGCAGGGACAGCGGAATCTTGGGTTTCCATCCTGGCGGCGATCGACTTGCGCCGATCACCTGCCCTCTTCCGTCATCCCGGACCCGATCCCGGATCGGGCTTCTTTCTTCTGTCGCCACGAAGCGGGGGTCCGGATCAAGTCCGGGGCGACGATTAAGGTTTTGGTCCGCCCGACCCTATGAACCCACCTAAGCGAGCTTCCAGTAGGTCGCGTAGCGTTCGTGTGCGATCCGGTGGTACGGAACCAGCCGCACCGGAGTGCCGTCCTGCGCGGCGATCGTGAATTCGAGCGGCGCGCCGGTCGCGCGGATGCTCTTCGCCAGCACGTCGGGCGCGCCGGCCAACACCGGCACCGCGGCCGTCGCGTCATTATACTCGCCGTATTTGCGCTCGTTGACGATGATGTCTGCACCGGGAGCGAGCCCCTGCCTGCCGAGCGCGCCGGCCAGCACCAGCGGGCCGTAGGTGAAGGCGACGATCTGCGGCGCGGCCGGCGCCTGTTCGGCGGCGGGCTCCATGACCAACTGCAGCTCGACGGTGTCGCCGTCACGCCACGTCCGGTCGAGCGTGACATAGCTGCCGGGGTCGGCGGAGGTCGCCGCGGCGCGGCCGTTGACCAGCAACGTCGCAGTGCGGCTCCAGCGCGGATGGCGCAGCTTGAGCGCGAGCGAGGCCGGGCGCTTCGCGGCGATGCGCAGCCGCGTGCCGGCCTGTGCGGGAAAGGCGGTTTCCTGTGTCAGAACAACGTCTTGGTCACGCCACTTGAGCATGGATGGGATGAACAGGTTGACGTAAAGCTGTCGTCCGTCTCGGAAGTAGATCGAGTCCCGGTATTTGACGTGGTTTTCCATGCCGGTGCCAGTGCAGCACCAGAAGCTGTCCTCCGGAGTGTGATACAGCTTCATGTAGCCGGGGCGGGCGCCCTGGAAGTAGGTTGCCATCCCGCTGTCAGGGTCCTGCGAGGCAAGGATGCCGTTGTAGAGCGTGCGCTCGTAATAGTCGGCGTAATCGGCGCGCGGATCCTGCAGGAACAATTGCCGTGTCAGCTTGAGCATATTGTGCTGGCAGCACGTCTCGGACCCCTTGGCCGAGAAGACGTGTTTGTCGAAGTCGGCGATGGCGAAGAAATGCTCGTTGTCGCCGTGCCCGCCGGTCGCGAAGGCGCGGGTGCGCGCGACGGTCTTCCAGAAGAATTGCGCGGCGGCGTGGTAGCTGGAGTCGCCGCCGGCTTCGTGGACGCGCTGGAAGCCGATGATCTTCGGGATCTGCGTATTGGCGTGCATCCCGTCAAGCTGGTCCTGCGCCTTCACCAGCGGCGCGAGTACGGCTTTCTGCGAGAAGCGCTCGGCAAGTCGTTGATAGTCTGCGTTTCCGGTAATGACGAACAGGTCGGCATAGACCTCGTTCATCCCGCCATATTCGGTCTTGAGCATCTCCTCGAACTGCGCATCGCTCAGGGGTCGGGTGGCGACCACGCCCCAGTCGGCGAGCCGCAGCAGCACCGCCTTCGCCGCCGTGCTGTCGGCGAGCAACGTCGCGTCGCGCAGCCCGGCATAGACTTTGTGGAGCGTGTACCACGGCACGCCGGTGATCGGCTCGCCGCGCAGATGCGCCGCGACCAGCGCCGCGCCCTTTGGGAAGGCGCAGACCAGCCCGCTGTTCGCGGCCTTCTGGCACGCCGCCAGCTCGCCGGCGATATAGTCGATGCGCTTGCGATATTCCTGCTTGCCGGTCGCGCGATACGCCAGCGCGCAGGCGGAGAGATAATGACCGAGTGTGTGCCCATGGCAGTTGATGTCCGCCCAGATCGGCTCCGACTCCCAGCCGCCATAAACCGGTGCCCTGGGCTTCAAGCCGGCATTGACGCGGAAATTGTGGAGCATCCGGTCGGGCTGGAGCCGCAGCAGATAGGCTTCGGTCTGGTGCTGCGCGTGGAGGAACGGACTGTCGTGCAGATCGACGTCGCGCATGTCGAACGGCTGGAGCGTGGCGGGCGCGCTCGCCTGCGCCCATCCCGGCGCGGCGACCCCGGCCATCAGCGCGCCACCGGCGACGCCGGAGAGGAAATGTCGACGCGACAGCGGGTTGCAACAGGCGATGCTCACGAAACTCTCCTATCGTGCGCAGCTCGGGCCGCGCACGCCGATCATAGCCATTACTCCGTCAATTGCCACCGGTCGTCCGTCGCGCGCCGTGATCGTGCGAGGTGCGCCAGCGTGTGTTCGTCGCCGCCGCTCAGCCGAACAGTCCCAGCGCCGCCACCTCGGCCGCACTCAGGTCGATCCCGAACATCATGCTGAGCCGCATCCGATAGACGCGCGGATCGGTGATTTCCGCCTCGGCGATCGTTTCGGAGGCACGGCGGCGATATTGCCGATCGGTCAGCGAGGCGAAGCCGCGCGGCAGGATGATGCTCGTCACCGTCACGGTGGTGAAGCGGCTGGCGGGCGCGCTCATCGACCAGTGGTTGCCCATCGCCAGATCGCTGTCGTGCACCTCGGCGGTGGTGAAGCTGTATTGCGGCTGCCACCCGGGCCCGGCGCCGCGGCCGTCGGTGGTGGTCGGGTCGCCATCGCGCAACAGCAGCCACCCGCCCTCCCCGGCGCGCGCGTCGTCGCGGACCAGCAGGAAGCGCGCACCATCGGGCGCCTCGCCCTGCGCGCCGTCCGCCAGCGGCATGACGGGCGCATAGCTGCCGCCGAAGCCGGCATCGGCGATCCACTGCTGGCCGTCGATCGTCACCAGCGACAGCGTATGGGTCAGCGGCGGTGTCGCGGTCGCGCCGAGCCAGACGCGCGCGAGCAACGGCCGCGCGCTGAAGTCGAGCGCGGCAAGCGCGTCGAGCAGCAGCCGGTTCTGCTCGAAACAATAGCCGCCGCGCCGCGCGGTGACCAATTTGGCAGCGACGCTCGCGCCGTCGATCGCGATTGCACGGCCGAGCCGCACGTCGAGATTCTCGAAGGGTATCGTGAGCCGGTGGGCATGCTGCACACGCGACAGGCCGGCGGCATCGCGGGTCGGGCGCGCGGGAAGATCGATGCGGGCGAGATAGGCGTCGAGGTCGAACATGCCGCCGGCGGTAGCGCGGTTGCGCGGCGATGAGAACGGGTTTGACCGCCCCTGCGCACTGGCCCATGCCGGATCATCTAGATTAGGAGGCCAAGTTGAGCGACATCAAGGGTTTGGAGCTGCGATCGATCGTCGACGCCGAGGGTTCGCTGACGCTGCGGCTGGAAGAGGTCACCTATCCGGCGCCCGCCGATGACGAGGTGCTGGTGCGCGTCGAGGCCGCGCCGATCAATCCGTCCGATCTCGGGCTGCTGCTCGGGCCGGCCGATGTCACGACGCTGGAAGAGGTCGGCGCCCCCGACGCGCCGGCGTTGCGCTTTTCGGTGCCGCGCGGGCGGATGGGCGGGCTGCGCGCGCGGATCGGCCAGTCGCTGCCGGTCGGGAACGAGGGCGCGGGCACCGTCGTGGCGGCCGGCGCGCAGGGACAGGAACTGATCGGCCGCAAGGTCGGGATGATCGGCGGCGCGATGTTCGCGCAATACCGCCTCGCCAAGCTGCGCGAGGTGGTGCCGCTGCCCGAGGGCGCGAGCGCGGCGGACGGCGCGGCGATGTTCGTCAACCCGCTTACCTCGCTGGCGTTCGTCGAGACGATGCGCGCCGAAGGGCATAAGGCGATCGTCCACACCGCGGCGGCGTCCAACCTCGGGCAGATGCTCCAGAAGATCTGCCTCGCCGATGGCGTGCCGCTGGTGAACATCGTCCGCAAGCCCGAGCAGGCGGCGATCCTGCGCGACATCGGCGCGACCCATGTGCTCAACAGTCAGGATGACGATTTCCGCGCGCAACTCGCGGACGCCTGTGCGGAGACGGGAGCGACGATCGCCTTCGACGCGATCGGCGGCGGGACGCTGGGCAGCGATATCGTGCAAGCGATGGAACAGGCCGCCAACCGCAACGCCGGCGAGTACAGCCGCTATGGTTCGGACGCGTTCAAGCAGCTGTATATCTACGGTGCGCTCGACACCGGCGCGACGACGCTCAACCGGCTCGCCTTCGGGTTCCAGTGGAGCGTGTCGGGGTTCCTGCTGACGCCGTGGCTGAAGAAGGCGGGTGCGGAAACCGCGGGGCGGATGCGGCAGCGGATCGCCGACGAGCTGACCACGACCTTCGCCAGCAACTATACCGCGACGATCGGGCTCAAGGAGGCGCTGCACGCCGACGTGCTGCGCGCCTATGAGCGCAAGGCGACCGGCGAGAAGTATCTGATCGACCCGACGCGCTGAAGAACGTCATTGCGAGCGTAGCGAAGCAATCCAGTGCCGGATCAGGACGCCCTGGAGTGCTTCGCTACGCTCGCAATGACGAACGTGGCTGACGTTATCACGCGCTGGGACGTAAGATCGCCTGCCCCGCCGCCCAGCCGCTCGCCCACGCCCATTGAAAGTTATAGCCGCCCAGCCAACCGGTCACGTCGACCGCCTCGCCGACCGCGTAGAAGCCCGGCACCTTACGGGCCTCCATCGTCTTCGAGGACAAGGCATCGGTGGCGATGCCGCCGACCGTGACCTCGGCCTTGGCGCAGCCTTCGGTGCCGTCGGGATGAAAGCGCCAGTCGGACAGGCGCCGCTCGGCATCCGCCAGCGCGCGATCGGTGGTCGCGCCGAGTTCGCCGACGCCCAGCCGCTCCGCCAGCACCTCGGCCAGCCGCGCTGGCAGGTCGAGCGTCTGCGCGAGCGTCGCCCGCGGCCGGGCACGCTTGGCGCTGGTCAGCCAGCCGGCGCTGGCATCGGGGCGGAAGTCGATCGCGACCGCTTCGCCATGCCGCCAGTAGCTCGACGCCTGCAGGATCGCCGGGCCGGAGAGGCCGCGGTGCGTGAACAGCGCCGCTTCGGCGAACGCGGCCTTGCCCGCGCGCGCGACGACCGGGGTGGCGACCCCCGAGAGGGCGCGGAACAGCGCTTCGTCGCCCGGCAAGGTCAGCGGCACCAGCGCGGGGCGCGGCTCGACGACCTTCAGCCCGAAGCGGCGTGCGATGTCATAGGCCACGCCCGTCGCTCCCATCTTCGGGATCGACGGCCCGCCGGTCGCGATCACCAGCGCCGGGGCAGTATAACCGCGGTCGCCGTGGCGCACGGTGAAGCGCCCATCGGCGTGGCCGATCTCGCCGAGCGGCTGGCCGAGCCGGATCGTCGCGCCACCCAGCTCGCACTCGCCGAGCAGCATGTCGACGATCGCGCGCGCCGAGCCATCGCAGAACAATTGCCCGAGCGTCTTCTCGTGCCACGCGATGCCGTGGCGCTCGACCATGTCGAGGAAGTCGCGCGCGGTATAGCGGCCGAGCGCCGACTTGGCGAAATGCGGGTTGGCGGACAGATAGCGGTCGGGCGCGGTGTGCAGGTTGGTGAAGTTGCAGCGGCCGCCGCCGGAGATCAGGATCTTCTTGCCCGGCGCCTCGGCATGGTCGAGCACGACGACGCGCCGCCCGCGCTGTCCGGCGACCGCCGCCGCCATCAACCCTGCCCCGCCCGCGCCCAGCACGATCGCGTCGAATGTTTCCATGACGCGGCCGTGTCATAGATCATGCGCAAAGGCTACGCATTAGCCGCTTTATACCCCGCTTCGTCGCCCCGGACCTGATCCGGGGCCCCGCTCCTTGCCAACCGTGGTAAAAGCGGGATCCCGGATCAAGTCCGGGATGACGAGCGGGGAAGCTCGGTGAACCTTGCTCGCCTCTAAATCGCCGCCAGCGCCTGTTCCATGTCGGCGACCAGATCGTCGGCATCCTCGACGCCGATCGAGATGCGGACGAGATTGTCGGTGATGCCCAGCGCCTGCTTGCGTTCGTCGGCGACCGACAAATGCGTCATGCCCGCCGGGTGGCTGGCGAGCGTCTCGGTGCCGCCGAGGCTGACCGCGAGCTTGGCGATCTTGAGCGCGTCGAGGAAGCGGAACGCCTCGGGCTCGCCGCCTTTGAGGTACAGCGAGAAGGTCGAGCCGCCGCCGGTGCAATGACGCCGGTAGATGTCGGCCTGTCGCCCCTCCGCCTCGGCGAGGAAGCCGAGATAGCCGACGCGCTCGACCTTTTCGTGATCGCGCAGGAAGGCGCAGACCTTGGCGGCATTCTCGCCGGCGCGGCTCATCCGCAATTCCAAAGTTTCGAGGCTGCGCATCAACATCCACGCCGTATTGGGGTCGCAGATCGTCCCGATCGTGTTGCGCATCGCGCGGATCGTGTTGATGAGCGGCTTCGCCCCCAGCACCGCGCCCGCGACCAGATCGGAATGGCCGCCGGCATATTTGGTGAGGCTGTAGACCACCGCATCGGCGCCGTGCTGGAGCGGCTGCGACCAGAGCGGGCCGAGGAAGGTGTTGTCGATCGCGATCGGCGGCAGCTCCTCCGCGTTTGCGAAGATCGCGTCGCGGCTGGCGCGCACCGCCTCGACATCGACCAAGGCGTTGGTCGGATTGGCAGGGCTTTCCAGATAGATCAGCGCGACGCGGCCAGCATCGTTCGCCTGTCGCATGACCGCGTCGATCTCCTCGCGGGTCGCGCCGGCCGGGAAGTCGAGCCAGTTGACGCCGAAGCGGCCGAGCACGCGCGCGATCAGCGTTTCGGTCGCGGCATAGAGCGGGCCGGAGTGGACGATCGTGTCCCCCGGCCGCACCAAGGACAGGAACAAGGTCGCAATCGCCGACATGCCGCTGGAGAAGGTCAGCGCATCCTCCGCTCCCTCCCAGATGCCGAGCCGGTCCTCCAGAATCTCCTGATTGGGGCCGTTGAAGCGCGAATAGACCAGCCCTTCGGCCCCGCCGGGACGCTTGCCGGTGACGCCCTCGAAATGGCGTTTGCCCGCGGCGGCGTTCGGGAACACGAACGTCGAGGTGAGGAACACCGGCGGCTTGAGCGCGCCTTCGGACAGCGCGGGATCGTAGCCGTGCCCCATCATCAGCGTCGCCGGCTTGAGCTTGCGCCCGCCGATCGAGTCGATCTGCGCCTTGGGGGAGCGGCGCGTCTCGACGCCGGTCAGATCGTCTTCGGTCGGCTTGGTCATGACTGTCTCACCTATTGGGAACGATAGGGAACGAACTGGCCCATCGCGCAGCTGCCGCTGGGAATGTTGGCCTGCAGGTTCATGGTCTGCGCGATGTCGCCGCGGCACAGGCGCGTCTGGAACTGACGGGTGATGATCGCGTCGCCGCGCGACACCGCCTCGCAGCCGCCGCCGGTTTCGGTGACATAGACCAGCTTGCCGCTGACCCGGTAGAGCAGCTTGCCGTCGTAGGCGGTGAGCTGCGGGCGGGTGAAGCGCGTGTCGATGCAATCCTGCGGCTTGCCGGCGGTCTTGCCCGCCAGCAGCTTCTCGTAGGCGATCCGGTTCTTGTCGGGCCTGCCCGCCTTCTGCACCGGGGCGGCGACCACCGCGGCCGCGCCGAGCGCCGCCGCAGCGGCGAAGGTCATGAGGAAACGCATCGCTTTCTCTCCTTCCGTCCGCACGTTACCGGCATGGTTACGTGCGATACCATATCGTCAGCCCTGATCCTTGCGCAAGCGGCGTTCGGCGAAGGTGGCGACATCCGCCGCGCGCAGGAACGGGTTGGTCGCGCGCTCATCTCCGATCGTGGTCGGGATCGTCGGCTCACCGGCGGCGCGCAGGCGGTCGACCTCCGCCACCCGCTCTTTGAGCGCGTGACTGTCGGGTTCCACGGTCAGCGCGAAGCGGCCGTTGGACTGGGTATATTCGTGGCCGCAATAGACGCGCGTTGCATCATCGAGCTTGGCATAGCGCTGCATGTTCGCGAACATCTCGGCGGGCGTCCCCTCGAACAGCCGGCCGCAGCCCATCGCGAACAAGGTGTCGCCGGTGAAGATCACGCCATCGCCGGCGAAGTGGAAGGCGATGTGCCCGGCGGTGTGGCCGGGAACGTGCCAAACGTCGGCGCGGTGCTCGCCGAGGGTGACGGCATCGCCCTCCCCGACGCCGTCGTCCAGCGCTGCGATCTTCGCGCGCTCGGCCTCAGGGCCGATCACACGCGCGCCGGTCGCCTGCTTGATCGCCGCCGCGCCGGCGACATGGTCCCCGTGCCAGTGTGTCAGCCATACCGCGTCGATCGTCCAGCCGCGCGCCTCGGCGGCATCGAGCAGCGGCTGCGCCTCGCCGGGATCGAGCGCAACCGTCTGCGCGCCGTCGTGGAGCAGCCATGCGTAATTGTCGCTCAGCACGGGGACGCGGACGATCTCCAGCATCTCACCACGCTCCGGTGTTGGGCATCGACGCCCACGGCTCGGCGGGTTCGAGCGTGCCGTCCTGCAACAGCTCGATCGAGATGCCGTCGGGGGTCTTCACGAACGCCATATGCCCGTCGCGCGGCGGGCGGTGGATGACGTAGCCATGGTCGAGCAGCCGCTGGCAGGTCTCGTAGATATTGTCGACGCGATAGGCGAGATGGCCGAAGTTGCGCCCGCCGGTATAGTCCTCCGGATCCCAATTGTGGGTCAGCTCGACCTCGGCATTCGCGCGCTCGCCCGGCGCGTTCATGTCCTCGGGGGTGGCGAGGAAGATCAGCGTGAAGCGGCCCTTCTCGTTGTCGATGCGACGGACTTCCCTGAGCCCGAGCAGCTCGAAGAAGGCGATCGTCGCGTCGGGGTCGCTGACCCGGATCATCGTGTGCAGATATTTCAACGTCTTCGCTCCCGCCCGTCAGGGCACCACATCCTCGACGGCGCGGACCAGCAGCGCGATGTCGTCCTCGCGCGAAAGCCGGTGGTCGCCGTCCTTGACCAACCATGTCTGAACGTGCGGCGAGCGGATCAGTTCGGCGAGCCGGCAAGTGCGATGCCACGGCACGTCGGGATCCTGCTGCCCCTGCAACAATCGCACCGGCCCGTCATAGGCGATCGTGCCGCCCATCAAGCGGTTCGCCTCGCCCGATTGCCAGAAACGGCGCGTATAGACGGTCGGCGCCGGGCCATACGGGTTCGGACGTTCGAGGCGGCCGTGCTGGAGCAGGTACATCTTCTCGTCCTGCGAGAAGCCCCAGTCGGTGAAGTCGGGCGCGGGGGCGATGCCGACCAGCGCCGCGACGCGCTCCGGCCGGGCGAGCGCGGCGAGCAACGCGATCCATCCGCCCATCGACGAGCCGACCAGCACCACCGGCCCGTCGAGGTGGTCGATCATCGCCAGCGCATCGTCGCGCCAGTCGGCGAGCGACTGGTCCTCGAACTTGCCCTCGCTGGCGCCGCAGCCACCATAGTCGAAGCGGAGATAGGCGCGGCCCTGCGCTTTCGCCCATTCCTCGAGCGCGACCGCCTTGCTGCCGGTCATGTCCGAGGCATAGCCGGGCAGGAAGACGATCGTCGGCGTGGTGCCCTGCGTGTGGTGATAGGCGAGCCGCGGGCGCGGCGGTTGCGATGTGACGATGCTCATGCGCCCGGACATAGGAGCGGGCGGCGGGTCAGGAAAGCGCGTCAGGCGGCCGAGGGGCTGACGAACACCTCCTCGATGCGCTTGCTTAAGGTTTCGGCGATGCGGAAGGCGAGCGGCAGTGCGTCAACGCCTCGTTGGGTTTCCTGCGTTTGCCATTTACTCGCGTGTCTGACATAACGTCGACGCCGGGTGTCTTCCAGACACCCGGCGCGCAAGAGTGATGATTGTCGCGATTGCTCCCCAACGGGGCTGCGAACGACGGAAGAGGGCCTAATCTCTCCCGCCGCCCGGAAGCCTCAATGGCTAGCTAGGTTGTTGCCGGGCCATGCCCATCACCTCCTTCCTGGCTTGAGGGCTCAGATGGACCGGAGCCGATCAGATGCTCAAAGTCATCCGACTCCGGTTCATTCCAGCCTGCTGGCAAGGGTCGATCCTTGAACCACCAGAAATAGCTTCCAGCCCGTCGGACGCTACGAAAGCGTCCTGACTTCGACATAGAAGACGTAAAATTTACCATGGGGTTCGCCCCAGAGACCGTTGCGCCCTTCGTGGCTAACAAGTCCAACAGTTTGGATCCCGGCGTTGGCTCGCCACGTTCTTCCAGCAACGCCGCTGCGGCATCTGACTGGGATACCCGGATGCGGGTTTGCTCCATCCCGGCGCGAAGGGTTTCCGTAACATGCCTAAAGGCTCGCTGCCCAGCCTCAGCCTGAGCATCGCGGCTCACAAGTGGCTTCCCACCCATTGCTGCGACAGCGTCATCAAGCGCTTTGAACTCAGCAAACTCCGGTGAGCTACGGACTTGATCCCAAGCCTCATCGCGTAAGCGAATTGTTGCTGAGCGAATGTCAGTCACGACTCGGCACCCCTTTCCATTCTGGACACTTAGGAAGGTTTGCATGGAAAGGCAACAGTGGTTTGCACAAGCAAACCGAGAAGCAACCGTCGCAATATGTTCTTACGCCGCCCACGCTCTGCCGGCATGGGTTATACCGTCTTACGTCAAGCCGGTTTTACACCCAGCATCTGCACCATCTCGCCTGCGAGCAGCGACAGCGTGTCGTCGCGCGCGCCCATCACGACGATGCGGTCGCCGGGCTGCGCCTGTGCGACGCAATGCGCCGCCGCCGCCGCTCGGTCGGGGATGTGGAGCGCGTTGCCGCCGGCGATCGTGACGTCGTGGACGACGTCGGCGCTGGTCACGTCGCGCGAAACGGTGCCGCCCTGATAGACCGGATCGGGGAGCACGAGCAGGTCGTCGGCGCGCAGGTGCGTCGCGAACATTGCGGCGAGCTCGGCGCGCATCACCTTGAGCGGGCCGTAGCCGTGCGGCTGGAAGAGCGCGATCACACGGCCAGGAAAGGCGTGGAGCGTGTCGAGCGTCGCGGCGATCTTGTCGGGGTTGTGGCCGAAGTCGTCGATCACCGCGACGCCGTTCGCCTCTCCCACCCAATCGAAGCGGCGGCGCAGGCCGGTGAAATGCTCGACGCCCTGCACCGCTTGTTCGAGCGAGAGGCCGGCGGCGCGGGTCGCGCCGATCGCGGCGAGTGCGTTCGACACGTTGTGGCGGCCGGGCACCTTGAGCGCGACGGGCGTGCGCCGGCCATCGCTCACCAGCGTGAAGCGGATCGCAAACGGCGCGGCGGCCATATCGGTCGCGAACAGGTCCGCGCTGTCGTCGGTCAGCGAGAAGCGCGTCACGCGCGCGGACGGGAGCGCCATCGCGAGCCGCGCGGCGTCCATATTGTCGGCGTTGACGACCGCGACGCGCGCGTGGCCGATGAAGTCGCCGAACAGACGGTTCAGCTCTTCCAATGACTTGTGGTCGAGGCTGACGTTGTTGAGCACCGCGACCTGCGGGCGATAGAGCGCGATCGAGCCGTCGCTTTCGTCGACCTCGCTGACATACGGATCACCCTGCCCGACCAAGGCGCTGGCGAACGGGCGGTCGGGGCTGGCGAAATCCTTCATCACCGCGCCGTTCATCACGGTCGGGTCGCGCCCGGCGGCGTGGAGGATCGTCGCGATCATGCCGGTGACGGTCGACTTGCCGCTGGTGCCAGCGATACCAATCGGCTGCGCGGCGGCGTTGAACAGCGCGGCGTTGAGTTCGGCGCGCGACAGGCGGCGGCAGCCGAGCCGGGTCGCGGCGACGATGTCGGCCACACTGTCCTCGACCGCGGCGGAGGCGACGACGATCTGATCGGGCGTGGTCACGCCGCTGCCGTCCTGCGCGAACAATTCGACGCCGAGTGCGCGCAGGCCGTCGAACTTGGCGGGGACACGGCCCTGGTCGAGCCCGCGGTCGCTGCCCGCGACGATCGCGCCGCGGCCCGTGAGGATCATCGCCAGCGGCATCATTCCCGATCCGCCGATCCCGACCAGAAAGAAGCGCTGGCCCGATACGTTGCCGTCATGCATGGCGGCGGGCTATCGGCGCTTTGCGCGGGCGTGACAAGCAGGAGGTGGCAATGCGGATCGGCGTACTGGCGGCGAGCAGCGTCGCCAACCCGGACGTGATCGCGCCGGTCTCCGCCTTCGCGGCAGTCGCTTACCCTGAGATCGACCTCATCTTTCACCCGCAATGCTATGCGCAGGACGGGCATTTCGCGGGGTCCGACGCGGTACGCGCGGCGGCGTTTCTGGAATATGCCAACGACCCGGCGTTCGACGCGATCTGGTTCCTGCGCGGCGGCTATGGATCGAACCGGTTGCTGGCGACGATCATGCCGCAGCTGGGGCCGGCGGCGCGGAGCAAGGCGTATCTCGGCTATTCCGACGTCGGCTTCCTGCTCGGCGCGCTCTATGCGCGGCGGATCGGGCGCGTGGCGCACGGGCCAATGGCGAGCGATATCCGGCGGCGTGGTGGTGACGCGACCGTGGCGCGGGCGCTGGGGTGGCTGGCGCGAGGGGATCGTGCCGGGCTGGAGCCGGGGCTCGACGGGCGGCCGGCGGCGGCGTTCAACCTGTCGATCCTCGCCGCGCTGATCGGGACGCCGTATTTGCCCGACCTCGCCGATCATGTGCTGATCGTCGAGGAAGTGTCGGAGGCGATGTATGCGATCGACCGGATGCTGTTCACGCTCGGCAATGCCACGCAGTTGCGGAGTGTCGCGGGAGTGCGGCTGGGGGCGGTGACGGCGGTGAAGGAGAACGAGCCCGACTGGGGCGAGCCGATCGAGGCGATGATGGTGCGCTGGTGCCGCGATCTGGGGGTGCCGTATCTGGGGCGCGCGCAGATCGGGCACACGCAGGCGAACCATGTCGTGCCGTTCGGGGTGGCTTGATTGCCTCATCGTCGCCCCGGACCCGATCCGGGGCCCCGCTTTTACTTCTACCGTCGGAGAGAAGCGGGATCCCGGGTCAAGCCCGGGACGACGGCGTCAGGTGGTGTCCGCCTTCGTCTCCTGCGGATGATGCGGGATGAGGATCAAGGTGCGGCCCTCGACGCGCCAGCTTTTCAGCCGCGACAGGAAGTTCATCCCCAGCACGTCGACGTCGCCGAACGCGGGCGACACCACCACCGCCAGATCGCGCGCGACGACGTTGCCGAAGCGCAGTTCGGGGACCTCACCGGTGTCGGCGCGGATCGTGCCGTTGGCGGTCTTGAGCAGCACCGGGAAGACCGCGGGCTTAACCTCGACGCCCGCCGCGGCGGCGGTGGCGGGGGAGAGCGCGGTGATCGTCGCGCCGCTGTCGACCAGCAGCCGGTGCTGCGTCCCGCCGATCGTCGCGCGGACGTAGAAATGGCCGTCGCGGCTCATGCGGATGCGGGTTTCCTCGCCCGCGACCTTCTGTTCGTCGAGGTCGAGCGCCGCCGCCGCACGACCGAGCCACGGGTCGAAGCGGCCGCGCTCGGCGATCGTCGCGTACAGCAGCAGTCCCGCACCGATCCATAGCGCGAGGCTGACCAGCGTCCGCAGGATCGGGATGCGTCGCGCCACCAGCGCGGCGACGAACAGCGCCCCGAGCAGCAGGTAGAAATGCGGGTTGGCCGAGATCCAGGCGGGCATGACGACGATATAGGGACGGCAAGCTTGCTGGAGAATGGCTGGCGCGGGCGCGGTGAGCGCGCTATGTCGATGAAGTGATGACAATGCCCACTACCACCACGACCCGGCCGTGTCCGGGGGCCGGCGCCCGCGTCATCGGCTGACGTACGGCACCGCCCGCCCGGACCGGGTGGAGGCGGTGCGGCGGCTTTCCATCCTGACGATCACCCACGCCGCTCTTTTCGTCGGGGCACGGCATCGCTAGGCCGTTGTCACGACTTTGTGCAGGAAGACCCTTCGATGGAAATGCTCTCGATCACGCTGCCCGACGGTTCGGTCCGCGAGGTCGCGTCCGGCACCACCCCCGCCGACATCGCCGCCGCGATCGGGCCGGGGCTCGCCAAGGCGGCGATCGCCGCTCGCGTGGATGGCGAGCTGCGCGACCTGTCGCGCCCGCTGACACAGGATGCGCAGCTCGCGCTGGTGACGCAGAAGGACGAGGCGGACGCGCTGGAGCTGGCGCGCCACGACTTCGCGCACGTCATGGCCGAGGCGGTGCAGCATCTGTTCCCCGGCACGCAGATCACCTTCGGCCCGGCGACCGACGACGGCTTCTATTACGACTTCGCGCCGAAGGATCGCCCGTTCACCGACGAGGACCTGCCCGCGATCGAGGCCGAGATGCGCCGCATCATCGCCCGGAACGAGCCGTTCACGCGGGAGGTCTGGTCGCGCGAGCAGTTGATCGAAACGTGGCAGAAGCAGGGCGAGACGTTCAAGGCCGAATGGGCCGCCGAACTCCCCGACGGTGAGGAGCTGACGATCTATCGCCAGGGTGCGTGGCTCGACATGTGCCGCGGGCCGCACATGCCCTCGACGGGGCGGCTCGATCCGAATGCGTTCAAGCTGACGCGCGTCTCGGGCGCGTACTGGCGCGGCGACCAGAAGAACGCGATGCTCAGCCGCGTCTATGGCACCGGCTGGCTCAACAAGAAGCAGCTCGACGCGCATCTGACGATGCTGGAGGAAGCCGCCAAGCGCGACCACCGCAAGATCGGCGCGGAGATGGACCTGTTCCACCTCCAGTCGGAGGCGCAGGGCTCGGTGTTCTGGCACCCCAAAGGCTATATCCTGTGGCGGCAGATGGAGGCGTATATGCGCCGCCGGCTCGACGCCGCCGATTATGCCGAGGTGAAGTCCCCGCAGCTGATGGACGCGCGCCAATGGGAACAATCGGGTCACTGGGGCAAGTATCGCGAGAATATGTTCGTCGTTCCCGACGAAATCCCCAATACCGAGGATGAGGGCGCGGTCATCTCGGGCGACGCCGACATGATGGCGCTCAAGCCGATGAACTGCCCGGCGCACGTCTTGATCTTCAAGCAGGGGATCAAATCGTATCGCGACCTGCCGATCCGCATGGCCGAATTCGGCTGCTGCCACCGCAACGAGCCGCATGGCGCGCTGCACGGGATCATGCGCGTCCGCCAGTTCACACAGGACGACGCGCATATCTTCGTGCGCGAGGACCAGTTGGTCGAGGAGGTGCGCAAGTTCTGCGAGCTGCTCCACTCGGTCTATCAGGATCTGGGCTTTACCGATTATGCGGTGAAGCTGGCGCTGCGTCCGGAAAAGCGTTTCGGTTCAGACGAGATGTGGGACCGCTCCGAGCAGGAGTTGCGCGAGGCGGTGCAGGCCTCGAACCTCCCGCAGGAGATCAAGGACAAGTTCGAGGAGCTGCCCGGCGAGGGCGCCTTCTACGCGCCGAAGCTGGAATTTCATCTGACCGACGCGATCGGGCGGACGTGGCAGGTCGGGACGATCCAGTCGGATCGCGTGCTGCCCGACCGGCTCGACGCGAGCTATGTCGGCGAGGACGGCAATCGCCACCGCCCGGTGATGCTGCACCGCGCGATCCTCGGCACGTTCGAGCGCTTCATCGGCATCCTGATCGAGCATCATGCCGGGCGCTTCCCGCTGTGGCTGAGCCCGGTGCAGGCGGTGGTGGCGACGATCGTCTCCGACGCGGACGATTACGCGCATGAGGTGGCTGCCAAGCTGCGCGCGGCGGGCATCCGCGTCGAGACCGACCTGCGCAACGAGAAGATCAACTACAAGGTCCGCGAACATTCGGTCGCCAAGGTTCCGAACCTGCTGGTGGTCGGCAAGCGCGAGGCCGAGGAAGGCAAGGTCGCGCTACGCCGGCTGGGCAGCCAGGCGCAGACCTTCCTGACGCTCGACGAGGCGGTGCAGATGCTCCGCGATGAGGCGCGCGCGCCGGACTTGCGCTGACGCTCGACCGTTTCGCTCCGCTCGCCTATGATGGAGGAACTTCATGGGAGAGCGGAGACGATGCGTATCTTGCTGACCGCCGTTGCGTTGGCGCTTCCCCTGTCCGCGGCGGCGCAGACGGGGATCAACGCCCGGATCGTCCCTGTCGATCGCGGCGTGCGCGACAACAATGCGCGGATCGATCGGGAGCATTCGGCCGGACGGCTGTCGCGGGGCGATGCGCGACGGGCGAAAGCCGAGAATGGCGTCAACGACTCACTGGCCGACCGCTATGGCAACGACGGGCGCCTCACCGACGCCGAGCAGACCGAGATCACGAACCGCAACAATGCGATGCGTAGCATTCTCGATGCGCCCGCCCGCGTTGCGCCGAAGCGCTGACGGACGGATACCCGGCGACCGTCATCCCGGACGTGACCGACGCTCCGGCTTCGGCGCCACAGCGGAAGAATCACGCTCGCGGATTGCGTCCGGGGCGAGGCGGCGGGCAGCCGCCGTCCTTGCCCCGCATGGCATCTTCCAAAACGCCGCTCGATACTCTATATTGAGGGGGTAATTGAAACAGGAGCAATACCCATACGTCCTCCCATGATGCGCCGGCCAAACCAGGCGCCGCCGATGAACGGCCCGCGGTTCAATGAGTGGATCCAGAGCCAGAAGGTCCGCGTGATCGATCACGAGGGAGAGAACCTTGGCGTGATGTACACGCGCGAGGCGATGGAGCAGGCGCGTGAGCTCGGGCTCGACCTCGTCGAAGTGTCGCCCAACGCCGATCCGCCCGTCGCCAAGTTCCTCGACGTCGGCAAGTTCAAGTACGAGGCGCAGAAGAAGGCGAACCTCGCCCGCAAGTCGCAGAAGACGCAGGAGATCAAGGAGATCAAGATGCGTCCGAACATCGACGACCACGACTACGACACCAAGATGAAGAAGGTCGCCGAGTTCATCGAGGAAGGTGACAAGGTGAAGGTCACGATGCGCTTCCGCGGTCGCGAGCTGAGCCACGGCCAGCTCGGCATGAACGTGCTCCAGCGAGTCGCCGAGCAGGTGCAGGAAATCGCCAAGGTGGAGGCCTATCCGCGCATGGAGGGCCGTCAGATGCTCATGGTGCTCGCGCCGAAGTAAGCGCGGCGGTTTTACCCAGCCTGCCGTAACGTCCGCCGCGCCTGACCCGCGCGGCGGCGTTGTATTTGTCGGACAGTGTTTTCCAAAATCGCCGGCCGATCATGTAAAATGGCTGGACGAGCGCGGCTTCTGCGTTACGCTCACCCGATACCGAACCTTCAAAGAGTTCGGATGACATTGGGAGAGAGATAGCGCCATGCGTCTTACCGCCACCCTTCTGTCCACCGCCGCCGCGGTGCTGGCGATGCCGGCCCTGGCGCAGGACCAGACGAGCCCCGTCACCACCAACGCCGCGGTCGCCGGACAGAGCGACACCGCGTCGGCGCAGTCGGGCGACACCGGGTTGCTCAACGCCGGCGACATCGTCGTGACCGCGACGCGCCGTGCCGAGCGGCTCGCCGACGTGCCGATCTCGATCAACGCCGTCAGCCAGGCCGCCTTGCAGAATTCCGGCGCGACCGACATCCGCCAGCTCGCGCAGCTCGCGCCATCGCTCAACGTCTCGTCGACCGGATCAGAGGCGAACGCCTCGGCGCGCGTCCGCGGCATCGGTACGGTCGGCGACAATCCCGGGCTCGAAAGCTCGGTGACGGTGTTCATCGACGGCGTTTACCGCAGCCGGACCGGCTCGGGGCTCAACGATCTCGGCGAGGTTGACCGGGTCGAGGTGCTGCGTGGGCCGCAGGGCACGCTCTCGGGGCGCAACTCCTCGGCGGGCGCGATCAACATCTATACCAAGGCGCCGTCATTCGACTTCGGCGGCTATGCCGAGGGGACGTACGGTAATTACGATTTCTACCGCGTCGCGGGGGCGATCACCGGACCGATCGTCAAGGACCTGCTGGCGTTCCGCATCGACGGCGTCGCCTCGAAGCGCGAGGGCTTCTACCGCGACGTTGTCAACGATACCGACTACAACGACCGCAACCGCTGGTTCGTCCGCGGGCAGTTGCTGCTCGAACCCTCGCCCGATTTCTCGGTGCGGCTGATCGGCGACTATACGTGGCGCAACGAGAAATGCTGCGGGGCGGTCTATGTCGATACGCGCGAGAAGACCGATCCGACGCCGGGCACGCCGGGTGATTATGCGATCAACCCGGCGGGCAATCGCATCGTCAGCGTCATGCAGCAGGTGGCGGCGCTGCGCGGCTATCCCGCGGGCAGCGTGTTCCCGGCCGGCAACGATCCGTACAGCCGCCGCATCGCCTTCACGCCGGGCCGCGCCTATTCCAACGTCACCAAGGATTATGGCGGGTCCGGGCAGATCGACTGGAATCTGGGCAGCGCCGCGCTCACCTCGATCACCGCCTATCGCGAGTACAAGTCGGACGGCGCGAACGACATCGACGCCAATGTCCTCGACATCGGCTATCGCCCGGACGACGGCAACAACTACCGGCAATTCCATACCTTCACGCAGGAATTGCGGCTGAACGGCGAGGCCTTCGGCGACCGGCTCAACTGGCTGATCGGCGGCTTCTTCAGCAACGAGGATTTGCAGGTCGTCGACAATCTGAAGTTCGGCCGCGACTATGGCGCGTTCGCGGCGTGCCGGATCGTCGCGACGATCAACCCCAATGCCGCGCTGCGCAACCCGGCCAATCCGGGGTGCCTGAGCGCCGCCGGGTCGGCGATCCTTCAGGGACAGGTGCCGGGCACGACCGCGGCATTCGGCGCGGCGACGCCGATCGTGCTGGGCAGCATCCGCCTGCTCTCGACGCTCAACGACCTTGGCACGACACGCGACGTCTACAACCAGAACAGCAAGAGCTTCGCGGTCTTCACGCACAACATCCTCCGGCTGACCGACAAGCTGTCGCTGACCGCAGGGCTGCGCTGGACCCGCGAGCAGAAGGACTTCGACGCGACCTTCGGCAACAACAACACCGTCTGTCCGCAGGTGCAGTCGCTGCTGGGTGCCACCCCTCAAGCCGGCAATTTGTTCAACAACGCGCAACTCGCCGCACTGACCCGTGGCATCGCGACGCTGGCGTGTACCGGCAATTCGTCGAGCCGGCTTAACGGGCAGACGATCAACGACAAGCTGCGCGAGAATCAGCTGACCGGCACCGCGGTGCTGAGCTGGAAACCGACCGACCGGTTGATGACCTATGCCAGCTATTCGCGCGGCTACAAGGCGGGCGGCTATAATCTCGACCGCTCCGATCTGGGCGACGCCTATAATCCGGCGACGATCGCCAATATCGACGGCAGCCGGCTGCGCTTCGATCCCGAGACGGTCAATGCCTATGAGGTCGGGCTGAAATATTCGAGCCGGCAGTTCACGTTCAACCTCGCGGGCTTCCGGTCCGAGTTCAAGAACTTCCAGCTCAACACCTTCAACGGCACCAATTATGTCGTCGAGAATATCGGATCGTGTTCGGACGGGCTGAACGGCACCGATCGCGACAATTCGCTCGCCACGGGCGCATGCAGCGGCGATGTCCGGTACGGCGTGGTGAGCCAGGGCTTCGAGGCGGAGGCAGGCTTCTACCCGGCCGAACATCTCGCGATCAACATGGGCTATACGTTCGCCGACACGAAGTACCGCCGCAATCTCGTCGGCTCGGACGCGGGCGCGGCGCTCGATCCGGCGTTGTTCCTGCTGTCGGGATCGCAGATGTCGAATGCGCCGCGCAACGTCATCACCACGTCGGTGAGCTGGAACCCGCCGATCGGCAGCAGCGGCATGTCGGCGCTGTTCTACGTCGATCAGCGGACGGTGTCGGATTACAACACCGGCTCCGACCTGTTCGTCGAGAAGACGCAGGACGGCTTTACCTTGCTCAACGCGCGCATCGGGTTGCGCGGCAATCAGGATCGCTGGGCGGTCGAGGTGTGGGCGCAGAATTTGCTCGACACGGAGTATCAGCAGGTGGCGTTCAACGCGCCGTTCCAGGGCGCGGGCAGCCTCCAGCAGGTGCAGTCGTTCGGCGGGGTCGGCAACCAGCTGTTCGCGTCGTTCCTCGCCGAGCCGCGGACCTACGGACTGACCCTGCGGACGCGGTTCTGAGCGGGAACGGCCGATTTTTCATCATTGCGAGCGCAGCGAAGCAATCCAGAGTTGGACCAGGACGCCCTGGATTGCTTCGCTACGCTCGCAATGACGAAGTGCGTCAGTAAGCGCGGCCGACCAGCACGCGTTCGACTGCGGCGTCGCCGGTAAAGATGCACGCACCGTCCGTTGCCGCCTGCCCCATCGGCGCGTTGCGCAGCGTCAGCTTGAGCGCCTTCAGCCGCTCGACCACCGCATCGAGCCCCGCACCGGTCGGGCGTGACCATTGCACTTCCAGCCAGCCGGGGTTCTTTGCGCCCTTGGCGAAATGCGCCTCGACCTGCGCCCAGTCGCCGGCCGGCGTGATGTTCGCGTCGAGGCGCTTCTTGGCCTGATCGAACAAGGTCTGCTGGATGTCCTCCAGCAGCGCCGCGACACCGCCCGCGAAGCCGTCACGCGCCACCGCAGCGCTGTCGAGCTTGCCGTCCTCGCGGTACAGGTGGTCGCGGCGGATCACCGAGATGTTGCCCGCCGCCATATCGCGCCCGCCGACTTCGATCACGAGCGGCGCGCCCTTCTTGATCCAGCCCCAGCGCTTGTTCGTCGCCTTGACCGGCTTGAGATCGAGCAAGGCGCGTACCGGCTCCCCGAACGCGCTTTCCGCCGCCAGCGCCTGCTGCAATTCGCGGCAATAGCTCACCAGCGCCTCGTCCTCCGGCGTGTCGCGCAGCATCGGGACGATCACCACCTGCCACGGCGCGACGCGCGGCGGCACGCGCAGCCCGTCGTCGTCGCCATGCACCATGATGAGCGCACCGATCATCCGCGTCGACACGCCCCAGCTGGTCGTCTGCGCATGTTCCAGTTGCCCCTCGGCATTCTGGAAGCGGATGTTCTGCGCCTTGGCGAAATTGGTGCCGAGGAAATGCGAGGTGCCCGCCTGGAGCGCCTTGCCGTCTTGCATCATCGCCTCGATCGACCAGGTGCCGACCGCGCCGGGGAAGCGCTCGTTCTCGGGCTTCTCGCCCGCGATCACCGGCACCGCGACGCAATTTTCGGCGAAGTCGCGATAGACTTCGAGCATCTTCAGCGTTTCCTCGCGCGCCTCGTCGGCGGTGGCATGCGCGGTGTGTCCCTCTTGCCACAGGAATTCGGCGGTGCGCAGGAACATGCGGGTGCGCATTTCCCAGCGCACGACGTTCGCCCATTGGTTGATGAGTACCGGCAGGTCGCGCCACGATTGCACCCAGCGCGCGAAGGCATGGCCGATCACCGTCTCGCTGGTAGGGCGGACGACGAGCGGCTCCTCCAGCTTCGCGGCGGGATCGGGGACCAGACCGCCCTTCCCGTCGGCGATCAGCCGGTGATGGGTGACGACCGCCATTTCCTTGGCGAAGCCTTCGACATGGCTGGCTTCCTGCTCGAAATAGCTGAGCGGGATGAAGACCGGGAAATAGCAATTCTCATGACCGGTCGCCTTGATGCGATCGTCGAGCAGCCGCTGGAACCGTTCCCAGATCCCATAGCCCCATGGCCGGATGACCATGCAGCCGCGCACGCCCGATTCCTCGGCCATGTCGGCCTCGGTGATGACGGATTGATACCAGGCGGCGAAATCGGCCTCGCGGGTGACGGGGAGCGCATGTTTCATGCGCGACGCCTAGCCAAAGCCGCCCGGCGCGTCACCCCCTCGACACGGATTGCGTCGGGCGGCTGCGTGGCGGCGTGTCCAGGGTCGCAAACGTGACGAAGGCGGCAAGGAGGATGACGCCGAACGCCCATCCGAAGCGATCGAGAAACGGCATCGGTGATTTCCCGAGCCGTTCCTCTACCTCGCGGGCATCGACTTCGTTGCCGCGACCACAGATGTCGCATGCGTCGCGGTAGGTCTTTCGGGTCGCCCGGCGAAAGATCCACCAGACGTGGTGAACACGATAGTGCAACAGCCGGTAGAAGTCGCGGTCATGCTCGCAGATACCGCAGAAATAGCTGCCGGTCAGACCCAGATTGATGACAACGGTCTTCGAACCCCAATTGATAAAGAACATGCATGCCCCCCGCCCTGTTTTCCCATTATAGACGCGAACGGCACGCCCCGTGGCGGGCGACACGATCCGCCGCAGCCGCGAGGCTGCGGGGTTCCTTTGCGCGCGCCCCGCGGCTAGGGACGGCGGCATGTCGGGTGATCGCGTCCTGAAGGGCATCGCCCTGCGCCTGCTGGCGATCTTCTTTCTCTCCACGATGTCGGCGCTGGTGAAGCTCGCCGAGACGCGCGGGGCATCGCTGCCCGAGACGATGTTCTGGCGACAGGCGTGCGCGCTACCGGTCGTGCTGGCGTTCGTGGCGGCGACGCGCGGGCTGGGCTCCTTGCGCACGACGCGGATCAAGGGGCATCTGGCGCGCTCGCTGGTCGGGGTCGTCGGGATGGTGTTCACGTTTGGCGCGGTGCTGCTGCTGCCGCTTGCCGAAGCGACGACCTTTCAGTTCACGGTGCCGATCTTCGCGACGATCCTCGGCGCGCTGGTGCTCGGCGAGCGCACCGGCGTGCAGCGCTGGGGTGCGGTGCTGGTCGGGTTCGCGGGGGTGCTGATCGTCGCGCAGCCGGGCGGCGGAACGCACGTGCCGCTGTTCGGGGCGATCGTCGGGTTGCTGGCGGCGTTGTTCGTGGCGCTGGTCGCGATCCTGCTGCGGCAATTGCGCGACGAGCCGTCGGGGACGACGGTGTTCTGGTTCTCGGTGCTGACGCTGCCGTTGATCGCCGTGCCCTATGCCTTCCACCTCAAGACGCACGATCCGCTGACGTGGCTGAACCTCGCTGCGATCGGACTGGTCGGCGGGTGCGGGCAACTGGCGCTGACCGGCGCGGCGAAGCTGGCGCCGGTGACGACGGTGGTGCCGATGGACTATTCGGGGCTGATCTGGGCGACGCTCTACGGCTGGCTGCTGTTCGGGGTGCTGCCGAGCACGATGACGTGGGTCGGCGCACCGGTGATCATCGCGAGCGGGCTGTTCATCGTGTGGCGCGAGCAGCGGCTGGGCAAGCAGCAGACGGTGACGGCCGCGCCGGAGGATTGAGCGGCGGCACGTCATTGCGAGCGTAGCGAAGCAATCCAGAGGCCAGCGTGTGACCCCCTGGATTGCTTCGCTACGCTCGCAATGACGGTCCGGCGTTTACTCCGCCGCCTCGGCCTGCACGACCAGAGGCTTCCACGTCAGCACCGGCTTGCGCGCCGCGAGCGTCTCGTCGAGGCGCGCGCGCGGTGCGAAGTGCGGGGCGGTCTTGAGCGACGGGTCACCGGCCTTCGCCCGCTCCGCCACCGAACGCAGCGCGCCGATGAACTGGTCGAGCGCGGCGCGGCTCTCGGTCTCGGTCGGCTCGATCAGCATCGCGCCATGGACGACCAGCGGGAAATACATGGTCATCGGGTGGAAGCCCTCGTCGATCAGCGCCTTGGCGGCGTCGATCGTCGAGAAGCCGGCCGCGAAGCCCTTATCCGAGAAGATCGCCTCGTGCATGCACGGCCCCGCCCCGGCGAACGGCGCGTCGAACACGTCCTCCAGCGAGCGCAGCACGTAATTGGCGTTGAGCACCGCGTCTTCGGCGACCTGCTTCAACCCGTCCGCGCCGTGGCTGAGGATATAGGCGAGCGCGCGGGTGAACATGCCCATCTGGCCGTGGAAGGCGACCATGCGGCCGAAGGTGTCGGGATGGTCGTCGCCCGCGGTCTCTTCCTCGATCAACTGGATGTGCCCGTCGGCCATCCGCGCGGTGAACGGCAGCGGGCCAAACGGCGCGAGCGCCTCCGACAGCACCACCGGCCCCGAACCCGGCCCGCCGCCGCCATGCGGGGTCGAGAAGGTCTTGTGCAGGTTGATGTGCATCGCGTCGACGCCGAGGTCGCCCGGCCGCACGCGCCCGACAATCGCGTTGAAATTCGCGCCGTCGCAATAGACATAGCCGCCTGCGGCATGGACCGCGTCGCTGATCTCCTTGAGATCACGCTCGAACAGCCCGCAGGTATTCGGGTTGGTGATCATCACCGCGGCGACGTCCGGCCCAAGCCGCGCCTTGAGCGCCGCGGTGTCGACGCGGCCGTCGGCGGTGGCGGGAATGTCCTCGACCGTGAAGCCCGCGAAGGCGGCGGTCGCCGGGTTGGTGCCGTGTGCGCTCTCGGGGACCAGCACGACCTTGCGATGGCCTTGCCCACGCTTCTCCAGCGCCGCCTTGATGCACAGGATGCCGCACAGCTCGCCATGCGCGCCGGCCTTGGGGCTCATCGCCACGCCGTGCATGCCGGTCAGCTTGATCAGCCATACCGCCAGCTCGTTGATGACGCCCAACGCGCCCTGCACGGTGTCGACCGGCTGGAGCGGGTGGATGTCGGCGAAACCGGGCATCCGCGCGACCTTCTCGTTGAGGCGCGGATTATGCTTCATCGTGCACGAGCCGAGCGGGAACAGCCCGAGGTCGATCGCGTAATTCTGGCGGCTGAGGCGGGTGTAGTGGCGGACCGTCTCCTGCTCCGACAGGCCGGGCAGCCCGATCGCGCTCTTGCGCGTCAAGTCGCCGAGCCGTGAGCCGGCGACATCGCCGTCTGCGAAATCGACACCGGTCGTCTCGGTCGAGCCGATCTCGAAGATCAGCGGCTCTTCGAGCATCAGCGCCTTGTTGCCGGTGAAGGTGGGCGCAGCGCCCTCGCCTTTGACGGGGGCGGTCGGCTTCCAGCCGCTTGCATTGATGCTCATGCCAGTGCCTCCTCAAGCGCGGTCGCCAGCGCCTCGATATCCTCGTCGGTCGCGGTTTCGGTGACCGCGACGATCAGCCCGTTCGCCAGCGCATCCTCGCCCGGATAGAGCCGGCCGAGCGACACGCCGGCCAGCACGCCCTTGTCGGCAAGATCGCGCACCACGGGTCGCGCCTCCTTGCCGATGTCGAGCGTGAATTCGTTGAAGAAGGTGTCGTTGACGACGCGCACGCCCGGCACCTTCGCCAGCCGGTCCGCCGCGCGGCACGCCCCCGCGTGGTTGAGCGCCGCCAGCCGCCGCAATCCCGCCTCGCCCAGCAACGTCATGTGGATCGAAAAGGCCAGCGCGCACAGCCCGGAGTTGGTGCAGATGTTGCTGGTCGCCTTCTCGCGGCGGATATGCTGCTCGCGGGTGGAGAGCGTCAGCACGAAGCCGCGACGGCCCTCGGCATCGACGGTCTGCCCGCACAACCGGCCCGGCATCTGGCGGACGTATTTCTCCTTGCAGCCGAACAGCCCGACATAGGGTCCGCCGAACTGGAGCCCGACGCCGAGCGACTGGCCCTCGCCGACGACGATGTCGGCGTCCATCTCGCCGGGTGCGCGCAGCGCGCCGAGCGCGACCGGCTCGGTGACGACCGCGATCAGCAGCGCCTTCTTCGCGTGGCAGGCGTCGGCGAGCGGGGTCAGGTCGGCGATACGGCCGAGGATGTCGGGATATTGAACGACCACGCACGAGGTATCGTCGTCGAGCTTCGCGATCAGCGCGTCGAGATCGGCGTCGGCGGAGAGCGTCGGCAGCGCGGTGTCGAGCACGTCGCCGGTGTATTTGGCCATCGTCTTCGCAACCGAGACGTAATGCGGGTGCAGCCCGCCCGACAGGATCGCCTTGCCGCGCCGTGTGATCCGCCGCGCCATGCCGATCGCTTCCCAGCACGCGGTCGAGCCGTCGTACATGCTGGCGTTCGCGACATCGGTGCCGAGCAGCGCGGCGACCTGCGTCTGGAACTCGAACAGCATCTGGAGCGTGCCCTGCGCGATCTCCGGCTGGTACGGCGTATAGGCGGTCAGGAACTCGCCGCGCTGGATCAGGTGATCGACGCTGGCGGGGACGTGATGGCGATACGCCCCGGCGCCGAGGAAGAACGGCACGTCGCCCGCGACGGTGTTCTTGCGGGCGAGCGCGGCCATGTGGCGCTCGACCGCCAGCTCGCTGGCGTGCATCGGCAGATCGTGGATTGGGCCGTCGAGGCGCGCAGCCTCGGGCACGTCGGCGAACAATGTGTCGATCGACGACGCGCCGATCACGGCCAGCATGTCCTGGCGGTCGGTGGGGGTCAGGGGCAGGTAGCGCATCGAGTGCTCCTCCCCTCCCTTTCAAGGGAGGGGCCGGGGGTGGGTTTCGTCCAGGGGTACGGGTAGCTGCATCGCGCGGCGTCGGCCGTATTCGAGCACGCCACCCACCCCAACCCCTCCCTTGAAAGGGAGGGGCTATGTCACATCACAACTTCGCGACGAACGCGGCGTAGGCGGTTTCGTCCATCAGCGCGTCCAGCTCGGACGCGTCCGACAGCGTGATCTTGAAGAACCAGCCTTCGCCTTCGGGGTCGCTGTTGACCAGCGCCGGCTCGTCGGTCAGCGCCGGATTGCCTTCCAGCACATTACCCGACACCGGCGAATAGACGTCCGATGCGGCCTTGACGCTCTCGACCACCGCGGCCTCGTCGCCCTTCGACAGCGAGCGGCCAGCGTCGGGCACTTCGACGAACACGATGTCGCCGAGCTGGCTCTGCGCATAGTCGCTGATGCCGACCGTGCCGGTGTCGCCATCGACGTCGATCCACTCGTGATCCTCGGTGAAATAACGGCTCATCTTTACTTCACTCCTCGGAAGTAGCGGTGGGGAACGAACGGCATCGCGGTGACGGTGGCGCGGTGCGCCTTGCCACGCTGCGATAGGGTAACGACGGTGCCGGGAACGGCATCGGCGAGCGGGACATAGGCCATCGCGATCGGCGCCCCGACCGACGGCGCGAAGCCGCCGCTGGTGACGCGGCCGACGACCGCGCCCGAAGCGTCGAGCACGTCGGCGCCTTCGCGGACCGGCTGGCGTCCCTCGACCAGCAGGCCGACGCGCTTGGTGGCGGGGCCGCTCTCGCGCTCGGCAAGGATGCGCGCGGCGCCGGGAAAGTCGGCGGTCTCGCGGCGGCGCTTGAACAAGGCGAAGCCGAGATCGGCCTGCACCGGGGTGATCGCGGGATCGAGGTCGTGACCGTAGAGCGGCAACCCTGCCTCAAGCCGCAGCGAGTCGCGCGCGCCGAGCCCGATCGGCTTGATCTCGGGCTGCGCGACCAGCGCGTCGGCGAACGCCTCGGCGGCCTCGGCGGGCACCGACATCTCGACGCCGTCCTCGCCGGTATAGCCCGAGCGGCTGATCCAGAGCGCGTGGCCGTTCCACTCGAACGCGCCGGCCTGCATGAAGGTCAGCGCCGCGACACCGGGCACGAGCCGCGCGACGGCGTCGACCGCCTTCGGCCCCTGTACCGCGAGCAAAGCGTGGTCTTCCATCATGTTGAGCGTGATGTCGTCGGGCAGATGCTCGATCATGTGCGCGACGTCGTCGTACTTGGTCGCGCCGTTGACGACCATGTAGATGCGATCCGCGGCTTGCGGCGTCAGCATCAGATCGTCGAGCACGCCACCCTCTTCGTTGAGCAGCAGCGAGTAACGCGCCTTGTTGAGCGGCGCATCATGAATCGCGGCGGGCATCAGCGCCTCGAGCGCGGTGGCGACGTTATCGCCGGTGATCGACAACTGGCCCATGTGGCTAACGTCGAACAGCCCGGCGTTCTCGCGCGTCCAGAGATGCTCGGCCATGATACCCTCATACTGAACGGGCATGTGATAGCCGGCGAACTCGACCATGCGGCCGCCCTTCGCGCGGTGCCAGGCGTCGAGCGGGAGCGTCAGGATCTCCAGCGGCTCGAAACCGTCGTCTTCATGGGTGGCGGGCGTATCGCTCATCACAGGTCTTCCGTCACAAGAGGCCGGTGCGCGGAGCCGAAGCCCGTTGACGATCCGAATGTCCCCCTCTGTCACGGAACCTGAGAGCTTTCCCCGGTCGCGCCGGGTTACCCCTTCGGTGGGCGCGCGGGCAGAAGCCTGCGTGCCGCTTTCCAGAGTGTCGATCGGCCGGCGCGGTCCCTGCTGCCTGAGAGATTCCGGGGTGGTTGCTCCTTCGGCGGCGGCTGGTGACCTGAAAGGCCGGCCGCGCTCTCCCGCGCCTGCCCATGCCCCTCGCGCGGCATCGACTGAACCGCGCTCTACGCCCGCCGGAGCGGGAGTCAATCGCCGAGTGGAGCCGTTACGTGCGCGGCACGTTTACACCCGAGGTAGAGGAGATCGACAATGGACACTGCCACCTCCCCGGTCGTCGAGCGGATCGCGCGCGTGCTCGCCGCGCAGCACCTGAGCGCCAACGGGCACGGCACCGTCGAATCGGCCAGCGCGCAGGTCGATGCGCAATGGAAGGATCACCGCGACGATGCGATCGCGGTGCTGCACACGATGCGCGCACCCAGCCCGGCGATGGCGGCGGCCGGCGATGTTGCGGTGTGGGAGCGAATGATGCTGGCGGCGATCGCGGAGGCGAAGCCCGGCATCGTCATGTAGTTGCCGGCGCGGTACGGCGCTGGAGCAGCCACGAGCCGGCGAGCACCACCAGTCCGGCGACGCCGAGCGCCGCCCCGACCAGACCGGTCGACGTCCAGCCCCAGCCAGCGGCGATCGCCATACCGCCCAACCACGGCCCGAGCGCATTGGCGGTGTTGAATGCCGAATGGTTGAGCGCGGCGGCCAGTGATTGCGCGTCGCCCGCGACGTCCATGAGCCGGGTCTGGAGTACGGTGCCGAGCGACCCCCCGATCCCGATCGCGACCATCGCGACGAGCACGGTCGCGAAATGCTGAGCCGCGAGCGGCCAGAGCAGCAACGCCGCGATGCTCCACACCAGGATCGCGGCGGCAGTCGGCAGCAGCGCACGGTCGGCGAACTTCGGGACGATCAGGTTGCCCGCGGTCATGCCGACGCCGAAGGCCGCGAGCGCGAACGGCACCATGCGCGGGCCGACCTGCGTTACGTCGGCCATCGTGTCGGCGAGATAGGTGTAGACCGCGAACAATCCCCCGAAGCCGATCGCGCCGATCCCGAGCGTCAGCCACACCTGCGGGCGCCGGAGCGCGCGCAGTTCCGCCAGCGGGCTCGCCGCCGGATCGCCATGGTCGCGCGGCGCGAAGACCGCCACCAACGCGGCGGTAAGCGCGGCCAGACCGGCGACGACGAAGAAGCACGACCGCCAGCCGAGCAACTGCCCCATGAAATTGGCGAGCGGCACCCCGACGATCGTCGCCACGGTCAGCCCCAGAATAACGCGCGCGACCGCCTGCGTTCGCCGGCCCGGATCGACCAGCGACGCCGCGACCAGCATCGCGATTCCGAAATAGGCGCCGTGCGGCAGACCCGCCATGAAGCGGAACAGCATCATCCAGCCGTAGGTCGGTGCCAGCGCGGAGAGGCCGTTGCCGAGCGCGAAGAGGGTCATCAACGCGATGAGCAGATGCCGCCGCGCCATCCGTGCGCCGAGCACCGCGAGCAACGGCGCACCGACCACTACGCCCAGCGCATAGGCGCTGATGACGTGCCCGGCAGTCGGGGCGTCGACGCCGAGATCGCGCGCCATATCGGGCAGCAGGCTCATCGTCGCGAATTCGGTGGTGCCAATCGCAAACCCGCCGACCGCGAGCGACAAATGGATCAAGCCGACGGGTGCAGTGCGCACGTCGGCGATGGCGATGGCCATGCGATTTCCCCGGGTCGGCTGTTCTGGTGAACGGCATAGCTGGCGATGCTGCGGTGCAGCGTCAAGGCCTTGCCCTGAAAGCTACCGTTGCTCCCGCGAAGGCAGGAGCCCATGGCTGGCGTTGGAGGCGCAATGCATTTGACACATAAGCGAAAGCGAGTGTGTCAAACCATTCGCGACACTCGCCAGACACGGGCCCCTGCCTGCGCAGGGACGACGGTGGGTGAAGGTGTCGCCTGTCCGCGCCTGCCGTCATCACGGACTGGATCCGGAAGCCCGCGTCTTCTGCTCGCGACGGTTCACGACGCCGGCGTCAACCGTAGCAACCGGCCCTGCGAGTCGCCGCCGTCCTCCAGCACGTAGATCGCTCCGTCGGGCCCCTGCTCGACCTCGCGGATCCGCGCGCCCATCGACCATTGGTCGCCCTTGGTCGCGTTGATCCCGTTCAGATCGACGCGCACCAGCGACTGCGACGACAGGCCGCCGATGAACGCGTCACCCTTGTACTGCGGGAACAGCTCGCCCGAGTAGACCATCAGCCCGCCGGGCGAGATCACCGGGTTCCACCACACCTTGGGTGCCTCAAAGCCGTCGCCGGGCGCATGGTCGGGAATGTCGCTGCCGTCGTAGTTCGAGCCGTTCGAGACGTTCGGCCAGCCGTAATCGCGGCCGGGCAGCACCAGGTTCAGCTCGTCCCCGCCCTTGGGCCCCATCTCCTGCTGCCAGAGATGGCCCTGTGCGTCGAAGGCGAGCCCGAGCAGGTTGCGGTGCCCGTTGCTCCATACCTCGGGCAGGAAGCCCTGTGCCGCGAGCGGGTTGTTCGCCGCCGGCTTGCCATCGGGGGTGAGCCGCAGCACCTTGCCGAGCGACCCGCCTTTATCCTGCGCGGGCGTGAACTTCTGGCGGTCGCCATTGGTGAAGAACAGATACTGACCGTCGGGCGAGAAGGCGATCCGCCCCGAATAATGGCCGTCGCCGTTGACCAACGGTGTGGCGCGATACAGCGCCTCGATCATCGAAAGACGTTCGGCCCCCGCGTCGCCCGACAGCACGCCACGCGCGAGCACCACGCCCTTGCCGCCCTGCCCGGCGGCCGAATAGCTGAAATAGACGCGCTTGCTGGTCGCGAAATCGGGGGCGAGCACCACGTCCATCAATCCGCCCTGCCCGGCGGAATCGACATCGATGGTCGCGATCGTGCGGCGGGCGGAGCCATCCGCGCTGACGAGCAACAATTCGCCCTTCTTCTCGGTGACCAGCATCCGCCGGTCGGGAAGGAAGGTCATCGCCCAGGGCGCGTCGAAATCGGCGACCACCGCGCGGGCGAACGGCGTCCCCGCAACCGGCGTGCCGCTCGGCGAGGGTGAAGGGCTCGGCGTCGGCGTCGGCGCGGCGGCGACCGGCTGCACCGCGGCCGAATCCTCCCCGTTGCAAGCCGCCGCAGCGGTGAGCGCGACGGCGGCGAGCGCGATACGGTACAGCACCCCGATTCTCCTTATTTCATCCGGATTTCATTCAACAAACCCGTGTTCCCTGCATTGTTCCGGCAGGCGGGGCTAGGCGCTTGCGAGCGTAGCGCAGTGGCGCTATATGGACGGTGCTTTCTCTTACATCGCGAGGTGATAAGGGGCTGCGGGGTTCGCTCCGCGGCGGCAAGAAACGCATGTGCGGTAGGTGCTTTTGAACGACATCACTCCCCTCGTCCGGTTGATCGAGCCAGAGGCCGATGCGCTCGGTTTCGCGCTGGTGCGCGTCCGGCTGTTCGGCAAGGACGACGAGCGCACGCTGCAGATCATGGCCGAGCGGCCCGACACGCGGCAGCTCAACATCGACGATTGCGCCGAACTGTCGCGCCGCATCTCGGACAAGCTCGACGCACTGGAAGAAGCCGGCAAGGACCCGATCGAGGGTGCGTACCGGCTGGAAGTGTCGTCGCCGGGCATCGACCGCCCGCTGACCCGCAAACAGGACTTCATCGACTGGGCCGGGCATGAAGCGCGGATCGTGCTGACCGAGGCGGTCGACGGGCAGAAGCAGTTCAAGGGCGACCTCGAGGGCATCGATTCCGACGGGATGATCGCGATCCGCCATCCGCGCACCGGCGTGCTGGAGCAGGTACCGTTCGCGTTGATCGCCGATGCCAAGCTGGTGCTGACCGATCGGCTGATCGAAGCCACCGTCCCGTTCTCGATGGAGGGCGCGGAAGAAGAGATTCAGATAACGTCCACGGACGATAGTGACGACATGTCCGCGCACGCGGACGGGGAAGAAGAGGAAACCCACTGATGGCCACCGGCGTCACCGCCAATCGTGCGGAGCTGATCGCGATCGCCAATTCGGTCGCTTCGGAGAAGATGATCGACAAGGCGATCGTCATCGAAGCGATGGAGGACGCGATCCAGCGCGCCGCGCGCACGCGCTACGGCCAGGAAATGGACATTCGCGCGAAGCTGGACGCCAACAACGGCGACCTGCGGCTGTGGCGCGTCGTCGAGGTGGTCGAGCAGGTCGACGACATCTACAAGCAGGTCGACGTCAACGGCGCGCAGAAGCTGCAGCCGGGGGCGAGCGTCGGCGACTATCTGGTCGACCCGCTGCCGCCGATCGAGTTCGGCCGTATCCAGGCGCAGGCCGCCAAGCAGACGATCTTCCAGAAGGTCCGCGATGCCGAGCGCGAGCGCCAGTATGAAGAGTTCAAGGAACGCGCCGGCGAGATCATCACCGGCGTCGTCAAGCGCGTCGAGTTCGGCCACATCGTCGTCGACCTCGGCCGCGCCGAGGGCGTGATCCGCCGCGACGCGCAGATCCCGCGCGAGGTGGTGCGCGTCAACGACCGTATCCGTTCGCTGATCCTGAAGGTGGTGCGCGAGAACCGCGGGCCGCAGATCTTCCTGAGCCGCGCGCATCCCGACTTCATGAAGAAGCTGTTCGCGCAGGAAGTGCCGGAAATCTACGACGGCATCATCGAGATCAAGGCCGCCGCCCGCGATCCGGGCAGCCGCGCCAAGATCGGCGTCATCTCGCATGATTCGAGCATCGACCCGGTCGGCGCGTGCGTCGGCATGAAGGGCAGCCGCGTGCAGGCGGTCGTGCAGGAGATGCAGGGCGAGAAGATCGACATCATCCCGTGGTCGCCCGACACCGCGACGTTCGTCGTCAATGCGTTGCAGCCGGCGAACGTCGCGCGCGTCGTGATCGACGAGGAAGAGGATCGCATCGAGGTGGTCGTCCCCGACGATCAGCTCAGCCTCGCGATCGGCCGTCGCGGCCAGAACGTTCGCCTCGCCAGCCAGTTGACCGCCAAGGCGATCGACATCCTGACCGAGACCGACGCCAGCGAGAAGCGTCAGCAGGAGTTCGTCAAGAATTCCGAGACCTTCCAGAACGAGCTGGACGTCGACGAGACGCTGGCGCAGCTGCTGGTCGCCGAGGGCTTCGGCGCGCTGGAAGAGGTCGCCTATGTCGAACTCGACGAGCTGGCCGGGATCGAGGGCTTCGACGAGGATCTCGCGCAGGAGCTGCAAAGCCGTGCGCAGGAAGCGCTCGATCGCCGCGAACAGGCCAATCGCGAGGAGCGGCAGGCGCTGGGCGTCGAGGATGCGCTGGCCGAGCTGCCGTATCTGACCGAGGCGATGCTGGTCACGCTCGGCAAGGCCGGGATCAAGACGCTCGACGACCTCGCCGATCTGGCGACCGACGAGCTGGTCGAGAAGAAGCGCGCCGAGCCGCGCCGCCGCAACGACGATGCGCCGCGCCGCACCGATCGTCCCGAGAACAAGGGCGGCGTGCTGGGCGAGTATGGCCTCAGCGACGAGCAGGGCAATGAGATCATCATGGCCGCGCGCGCGCACTGGTTCGACGACGAGCCGGCCGCCGAGCAGCCCGCCGAGCCGGCGTCGGAGGATCAGGACGCCTGATGCCGTTCGTATCGATCCGACTGGCCGGCGCGGCGACGCGCGAACAGAAAGCGGCGATCGTGGCGGACGTCACGACGTCGCTCGTCACGCGGCTGGGCAAGAACCCGGCCGCGGTGCAGATCGTGATCGAGGAAGTGTCGACCGAGAATTACGGTGCGGGCGGCCAGTTGCTGGCCGACCGCGACGCGCCCGTTGCCAAGGGAGACGCACATGCGGACCCCCGACAATGAGACGCTAGACGGCGCTCCCGAACGGTCCTGCATCCTCACCCGCGAGCGCGCGTCGCCCGCGGCGCTAATCCGGCTGGCGCTCGCCCCTGACGGGCGAGTGCTGCCGGACGTGCGCGCGAAGGCGCCGGGCCGCGGGGCGTGGATCGGGGTCGATCGCGCCGGGCTGGAACAGGCGATCGCCAAGGGCAAGTTACGCGGCGCGCTCGCGCGGGCGTTCAAGACCGGCGAGCTGACGATCCCCGACGATCTGCCCACGCTGATCGCCGCCGCGCTGGAACGCAATGCGCTCGACCGGCTCGGGCTGGAATCGCGCGGGGGCACGATCCTGACCGGCTCGGAGCGGATCGAGGCCGCCGCGCGCTCGGGCAAGCTCCACGCGCTCTACCACGCCGCCGACGCGGCCGAGGACGGGTGCCGCAAGCTGGCGCAGGCGTGGCGCGTTGGGTCCGATCGCGAAGGTTCCGACGTCAGGGGCTTGGCACTGCCGGTGGCGCGCCCCATATTGTCGTTGGCGCTGGGCCGCGAAAATGTGGTACACATCGGCGTCATCGACCGCGCTGCGGCCAAACGACTCAGCGAAGCGCTCGATCGTTGGCTGCACTTTATCGGCCCTGATCTGAATACAGCACCTTGCGCTACGGCCGCGCAAGGCGCATCGGCGCCCGGCATTGCCGGGGCGACCGTTACCGGCCGTGAGACTGCACGAGGAATTTGAGTGAGCGAGACCGACAACGACAAGCCGAAACTCGGAATGCGCCAGCCGCTGGGGCTCAAGCGCACGGTCGAGACCGGCAAGGTGAAGCAGAGCTTCAGCCACGGCCGTAGCAATACGGTGGTGGTCGAGGTGAAGCGTCGCCGCGTGCTCGGTCCGCAAGGCGGTGCGCCCGAGGCGGCGACTGCGGCACCCGAGCCGACCCCGGCGCCCGCCGCGCCGGTCGCTGCGCCGCGTCCCGCGCCGCGCCCGCCGGTCTCGAACGAGACCGCGCAGGAGCGCCAGGCGCGTCTGCTGCGCGAGGCCGAAGACCAGCGGATGCACACGCTCGAGGAATCGCGCCGTCGCGAGGACGCCGAGCGTCAGCGCGCCGCCGAAGAAGAGCGTCGTCGTGCCGAAGAGCGCGCGCGTGCCGAAACCGAGGCAACCGCCAAGGCGGCGGAGCCGACGCCCGCCCCCGCGCCAGCCGCGCCGGAGCCGGTCGCCGCCCAGCCTGCGCCCGAGCCGACCCCGGCCCCGGCGCCTGCCCCGGCACCGGTCGAAGCGACCACGCCGGCTCCTGCCGCTACGCCTGCGCCGACCCCTGCCCCCGCTCCGGCGGCAGTGACAACCCCGGCGCCGGTCGCCGCGGCGCCGAAGCCGGCGCCCGCACCGCGTGCCGCGCCGACGCCAGCGCCTGCCCCGTCGCTTGGGCTGGGTCGCGATCCGTCGATGCCCGCGCCGCGGCGCTTCTCGCCGGTCGCACGTCCCGAAATCCCCAAGCCGCAGCCCAAGCCGGCGCCGGCACCGGCTCCCGCAGCGGCTCCGACGGCGGCGGCGAGCGCTTCCGCAACTGGCGGCAGCAATGCGCCGCGCAGCCTGCCGAGCGGTCAGGCGACCCCGCGCAATAACAGCCCGGCGCGTCCGCAGCAGCGGGATCGCAAGGGTGACGAGCGTCGCGGCGGCAAGCTGACCGTCACGCGCGCGCTCAACGAGGATGGCGCACGCGCCCGCAGCCTCGCGGCGCTCAAGCGCGCCCGCGAGAAGGAGAAGCGTGGCTTCGGCGGCCCGCGCGAACCGCAGGCCAAGCAGGTCCGCGACGTGCAGGTGCCCGAGGCGATCACGGTGCAGGAACTCGCGAACCGTATGGCGGAGCGCGGCGCCGATCTGGTCAAGACGCTGTTCAAGATGGGCATGCCCGTCACGATGACGCAGACGATCGACCAGGACACCGCCGAGCTGCTGGTGACCGAATTCGGCCACAACATCGTCCGCGTGTCGGACTCGGACGTCGATCTCGCGATGGACACCACCGAGGATGCGGCCGAGACGCTGCAGACGCGTCCGCCGGTCGTTACGATCATGGGCCATGTCGATCACGGCAAGACCTCGCTGCTCGACGCGCTGCGCGGCACCGATGTCGTGCGCGGCGAGGCCGGTGGCATCACCCAGCATATCGGTGCCTATCAGGTCACGCTGAAGGACAAGTCGAAGGTCACCTTCCTCGACACGCCGGGCCATGAGGCATTCACCGCGATGCGTGCGCGTGGTGCCGATGTCACCGACATCGTGGTGCTGGTGGTCGCGGCCGACGACGGGCTGATGCCGCAGACGATCGAGGCGATCAATCACACCAAGGCGTCGGGCAAGCCGATGATCGTGGCGATCAACAAGATCGACAAGCACGAGGCGAATGCCCAGCGCGTCCGCGAGCGGCTGCTCGAGCACAACATCCAGGTCGAGATGATGGGCGGCGAGACGCAGGACGTCGAGGTCTCCGCGCTCAAGAAGATCGGGCTCGACGAGCTGATCGAGAAGATCCAGCTCCAGGCCGAACTGCTCGACCTGCGCGCGAATCCGGATCGTGCCGCCGAGGGCAGCGTGATCGAGGCCAAGCTCGACAAGGGCCGCGGCCCGGTCGCCACGGTGCTGGTGACGCGCGGCACGCTCAAGGTCGGCGACGTGTTCGTCGTCGGTGCGGAAAGCGGCAAGGTCCGTGCACTGGTCGACGACAAGGGACGTCAGCTCAAGTCGGCGGGTCCGTCGATGCCGGTCGAGGTGCTCGGCCTGTCGGGCACGCCGTCGGCAGGCGACCAGTTGCAGGTCGTCGAGAACGAGCAGCGTGCACGCGAAGTCGCTGAATATCGCCAGAGCGTGGTGCTCCAGAAGCGCACGACCTCGGCGCCGACCAGCCTCGAGAACATGTTCTCGGCGCTGCGCGCGAACGCCGCGATCGAATATCCGCTGGTGGTGAAGGCTGATACGCAGGGTACGGTCGAGGCGATCGTCGCGTCGATCAACAAGATCTCGACCGATCTGATCCGCGCGCGCGTGCTGCACGCGGGTGTCGGCGGGATCACCGAGAGCGACGTGACGCTGGCGGGCGCCAGCGGCGCGCCGATCATCGGCTTCCACGTCCGCGCCAATGCCAAGGCGCGCGAGATCGCCGAGCGGCAGAAGGTGGCGTTGAAATATTACGACGTCATCTATGACCTGATCGACGAGATCCGCGCCGGCATGGCGGGCGAGCTCGGGCCGGAAGCGTTCGAAACCGTCGTCGGTCGCGCGGAAATCCGCGAGGTCTTCTCGGCGGGCAAGCATGGCCGGGCCGCCGGTCTGCTGGTCACCGAGGGTGTCATCCGCAAGGCGCTCAAGGCGCGCATCACGCGCAACGACGTCATCATCTACAATGGTGAGATTGCGTCGCTGCGTCGCTTCAAGGACGACGTGCCCGAAGTGCGCGCCGGTCTGGAGTGCGGTGTCACGTTCACGCAGAACTTCATCGACATCAAGGCCGGGGATTATCTCGAAACCTTCGAGGTCGAACTGCGCGAGCGTACGCTTTAAGTCTCAACGTCAAAGCCCTCTCCCCTCCGGGGAGAGGGTTGGGTGAGGGGTTGCCACGAGCGTCTTCCTCGGTGAGACACCGACCCCTCTCCCCCACCCTCTCCCCGGAGGGGAGAGGGAGTTATCCACTATGACCGACAAGCCAGAAAAATCTGTCCGCACGCTGCGCGTCGGCGAGCAGGTCCGTCACATCCTGTCCGAAGTGCTTCAGCGCGGTGACGTGCATGACGAGACGCTCGCCAGCCATATGGTCAGCATCACCGAAGTGCGCATGTCGCCGGACCTGCGCCACGCGACGGTGTTCGTGAAGCCGCTGCTCGGCAAGGACGAGGAAGCGGTGCTGAAGGCGCTGCGCACCAACACGGCCTATCTGCAACGCGAGGTCGCGACGCGCGTGAAGATGAAATATGCCGCGCGGCTCAAGTTTCTGGCTGACGAGAGCTTCGACGAGGGCAGCCATATCGATGCGCTGCTGCGGCGTCCGGAGGTGGCGCGCGACCTTGACGGGGAATGAGGTAAGACGCATCTTACCGGCATGAGGGCGCGCACGACATTATCGGCCAAAGGGCAAGTCGTTATCCCCAAGGATGTGCGGGATGCGCTGGGGCTCCATGCGGGGCAGCAGCTTGACGTCATCCGCTCCGGCGATGCGGTGCTTCTCCGTCCTACACCCGCGAAAAGCGGCCAGTCGGCTGACGAGGTCGCGGCTCGGGTCCGCGAACTCGCCGGCTCCTACCGCGGGCCGCCCGTGTCGATCGACGACATGAACGCGACGATTGCGGGTCACTGGGCATCCAGCGGTCGCCAATGAAGGCGATCGACACCAATGTTGTGGTTCGCCTGTTGATTGGCGATGATCCTGCTCAACAGGCGACCGCGAGGGCATTGCTGGGCGCGCCAGTGCTGGTGACGATCACCGTCTTGATCGAAAGCGCATGGGTATTGCGCTCGCGTTACGGCTTTGATCGCGCGACCGTCGCGGCGCTGCTCGACGCCTTTCTGGACTATCCCAACGTGCTGGTGCAGGCGGAGGCGCGGGTCCGCTGGGCATTGGCGCGCTATCGCAGCGGCGGCGACATCGCAGACCTTCTCCACATTGCGGCAGCCGAACCTGCCAATCGCTTCGTGACCTTCGATCGCGGCATCGGTCCGGCAGCGGGAGACGACTGCCCGCTCGTTATCGAGACGCTTACATAATGGCCAAGCTGTATTTCTACTATGCCAGCATGAACGCCGGCAAGTCGACCAACCTGCTGCAGGCCGACTTCAACTATCGGGAGCGCGGGATGGCGACGATGCTGTTCACGGCGGCGGTCGACGATCGCTTTGCCGCGGGGACGATCGCGTCGCGGATCGGCCTGTCCGCGCCGGCGACGATGTTCGATTCGGGCACCGACCTCGCCGCGTGCGCCCTCGCACGTCATGTCGAGACACCGCTCGCGTGCGTGCTGGTCGATGAGGCGCAGTTCCTGACCGCGGCACAGGTCGACCAACTCGCCGCGCTGGCGGATCGCGTGGGGATACCGGTCCTCGCGTACGGGTTGCGCACCGACTTTCGTGGCGCGCTGTTCGAAGGATCGGCACGGCTGCTGGCGTTGGCGGACTCGCTCGTCGAGATCAAGTCGGTGTGCGAATGCGGGCGCAAGGCGACGATGAACCTGCGCGTCGATGCCGAGGGGCGCCCGGTGGCGGAGGGGCGGCAGACCGAGATAGGCGGGAACGATCGGTATGTTGCTTTATGCCGGCGGCATTTCAGCGCGGCGTTGCAAGCGAAGGCGTAACCGGATCGGGCCAGTGCGCGCTTGTTCTTCCTGTCGCGAACCGACAAGCTCCAGCAATGACGATCTTGGGCGAGTTGGTGGTGGAGGTAGCCCAAGGTCTCTGGGAATATACGTTCGAGGCCGCATATAAACGATGGGGCTGGATGGCAGGCGTACTTACCTTGCTTGGCCCTATCGCCTTCTTGGCTTTGCTGATGTGGGCGATCTTCGCGTAGCATTGCACGCCATCCCGCCTAGCCATCCCCCCGCCCCCGCCCTATCTGCGCGGGCATGAACCCGAACGGCATCATCTGGTCGGCGGCGATCTGGATCATTCCGCTCGTCATCGCGATCGTCTTCCACGAGGTCGCGCATGGCCTCGCCGCGCGCGCGCTCGGCGATCCGACCGCGCAGGAGCAGCGGCGGTTGTCGCTCAACCCGCTGCGCCACGTCGATCCGATCGGGACGGTCGTGCTCCCGCTGATGCTCGCGATCGCCAAGGCGCCAGTGTTCGGCTGGGCGAAGCCGGTGCCGGTCGACTCGCGACGCCTGCCCCACCCACGCCGCGACATGATGCTGGTCGCTCTCGCCGGCCCGGGATCGAACCTCGTGCTGGCGCTGATCGGCGCGGTGCTGCTCGGGCTGTTCACGCGCGATATCTATGGCGTCGCGCCCGGCAGCCTCACCGCGTTCGTCGCCGCCAACCTGCTCAATTTCGTCATCATCAACGTCTTTCTCGCGATCTTCAACCTGATCCCGCTGCCGCCGTTCGACGGCGGGCACGTCGTGGCCGGCTTGCTCCCCGAACCGCTCGCGCAGCGCTGGGACGGCCTCGCGCGCTTCGGCTTTCCGTTGCTGATCGTGCTGCTGCTCGTCCTGCCGTCGCTGGTGCCGGGCGCGAATATCGTCCAGCGGCTCGTCCAGCCGCCCGCGCAGGCGCTCGCCGAATGGTATCTCGCGCTTGCGGGAGCGATTGGCGCGTGACGCTGCACGGATGGCTGGTCCTCGACAAGCCGCTCGGGCTCGGCTCGACGCAGGGCGTCTCGGCGGCGAAGCGCGCGTTGCGCACCGGCGGCTATGGCAAGGCCAAGGTCGGGCATGGCGGGACGCTCGATCCGCTGGCGACCGGCGTGCTGCCGATCGCGATCGGGGAGGCGACCAAGCTGGCCGGGCGGATGCTCGACAGCGACAAGGTCTATGATTTCACGATCTGGTTCGGTGAGCAGACCGACACGCTCGACGCCGAGGGCAAGGTGATCGCGACCAGCGACGCGCGCCCGACGGCGGCGGCGCTGGAGGCGATCCTGCCGCGCTTCACCGGCCCGACCGCGCAGGTGCCCCCCGCCTATTCGGCGCTCAAGGTCGACGGCCAGCGCGCCTATGACCTCGCCCGCGCTGGCGAGGAGGTGGTGCTGGCGACGCGCGACGTGACGATCCATGCGCTGACGCTGGCGACCGCGCCCGATGATGGTCCGCTGGAGCAGGCGACGCTGACCGCGCACGTCTCCAAGGGCACGTACATCCGCAGCCTCGCGCGCGACATCGCGCTGGCGCTCGGCACGGTCGGCCATGTCACCTATCTGCGCCGGACAAAGGCGGGGCCGTTCTCGCTCGATCAGGCGATTACGCTGGACAAACTGGACGAAGTCGCTAAGGCGCGCAGCCTTGAACACTCTCTCCTGCCATTGAGCGCAGGGCTGGACGACATCCCGGCTCTCGCACTCACACCCGACCAGGCAGGGGCGCTCCGTCAGGGGCGTGTGCTGGCCGGGATCGCCGCCGACGACGGTCAGGCCTTTGCCGTGCTGGGGGAAATGCCCGTCGCACTGGTCGAGGTGGAGCAAGGCTCCGTTCGCGTCGTCCGGGGCTTCAACCTGTAGAAGATGTCGTAGGAACACATATGTCGATTACCGCAGAACGCCGTCAGGAAGTCATCAAGGACAACGCCCGCGCCGAAGGCGACACCGGGTCGCCCGAGGTCCAGGTCGCGATCCTGACGGAGCGGATCAAGAACCTGACCGAGCACTTCAAGGGCCACGCCAAGGACAACCACTCCCGCCGCGGCCTGCTGATGATGGTCAACAAGCGTCGTTCGCTGCTCGACTATCTCCGCAAGAAGGACGGTGACCGTTATTTGGCGCTCATCGCCAAGCTCGGCCTCCGCAAGTAACATCAAGGGGCGGCCCGCAAGGTCGCCCCTTTTGTCATCCCCGCTTTTGTCATCCCGGTGTAAGCCGGGTCCAGCATGTAAGAGCGTCAGACGGCGCTTTCCCGGTCCGCTGGAGCCGGGACGGAAGAGACGGCAATACGGCCATATCTTCCCGGGCCACTATCGGCCCGCACGCAGGCCCCCCGCGCATCTGGCGCGGGGAGTGAAGGAAATCAGATGTTCGATACCAAGAAGGTGGAAATCCAGTGGGGCGGCAAGACGCTGACCCTGGAGACGGGCAAGGTCGCCCGCCAGGCCGACGGCGCGGTGATCGCGACGCTCGGCGAAACGGTGGTGCTGTGCGCCGTGACCGCCGCCAAGAACGTGAAGGAAGGGCAGGACTTCTTCCCGCTCACCGTTCACTATCAGGAGAAATTCTCCGCCAGCGGCCGCATCCCCGGCGGCTTCTTCAAGCGCGAGCGTGGCGCGACCGAGCGTGAGACGCTGGTCAGCCGCCTGATCGATCGCCCGATCCGCCCGCTGTTCCCCGAAGGCTTCTACAACGAGATCAACTGCATCGCGCAGGTGATGTCGTATGACGGCGAGAACGAGCCCGATCTGCTGGCGATGATCGCGGCCTCGGCGGCGATGACGCTGTCGGGCGTGCCGTTCATGGGCCCGATCGGCGCGGCGCGCGTCGGCTATCAGGACGGTGAGTATATCCTCAACCCGTCCGACGCGCAGGTCGTCGAGGGCGAGCTGGACCTGATGGTCGCCGCGACGCACGACGCGGTGATGATGGTCGAGTCGGAAGCCAAGGAGCTGTCCGAGGACGTGATGCTCGGCGCGGTGATGTTCGCGCACAAGGCGTCGCAGGACATCATCAACGCGATCATCGATCTGGCCGAGCAGGCGGCGAAGGAGCCGTGGGAGCTGAAGGTCCAGGCCGACAGCGCCGCGGTGAAGACCAAGCTGAAGAAGCTGATCGGCAAGGATCTGGAGGCGGCGTACAAGCTGACCGACAAGCAGCAGCGCCAGACCGCGATCAACGAGGCGCGTGCCAAGGCGCGCGACGGCATGGCCGACCTGAAGGACAGCGATCCGCAGGCGTATCTCGCCAGCCTGAAGCTGGTGAAGAAGCTGGAGGCGGACATCGTCCGCACCGCGATCCTCAAGACCGGCCGCCGCATCGACGGGCGCGACACCAAGACCGTCCGTCCGATCGAGGCGGAAGTCCACTTCCTGCCGCGTGCGCACGGCTCGGCGCTGTTCACGCGTGGCGAGACGCAGACGATCGCGACCACGACGTTGGGCACCCGCGACGCGGAGCAGATGATCGACGGTCTGAACGGCCTGTCGTATCAGCACTTCATGCTGCACTATAACTTCCCGCCCTATTCGGTCGGCGAAGTGGGCCGCTTCGGTGCGCCGGGCCGTCGCGAAGTCGGCCACGGCAAGCTGGCGTGGCGGGCGCTGCATCCGGTGCTGCCGACCAAGGAAGAATTCCCGTACACGATCCGCGTCACCAGCGACATCACCGAGTCGAACGGCTCGTCGTCGATGGCGACGGTGTGCGGCGGCTCGCTGGCGATGATGGATGCGGGCGTGCCGCTGAAGCGCCCGGTGTCGGGGATCGCGATGGGGCTGATCCTCGAGGGCAAGGACTTCGCGGTCCTGTCGGACATCCTCGGCGACGAGGATCACCTCGGCGACATGGACTTCAAGGTCGCGGGCACCAGCGAGGGCATCACCGCGCTGCAGATGGACATCAAGATCTCCGGGATCACCGAGGAGATCATGAAGGTCGCGCTGGCACAGGCGCATGAGGGCCGTGCGCACATCCTGGCCGAAATGGCCAAGGCGCTCGACTCGACGCGTACCGAGCTGTCGGCGCACGCGCCGCGCATCGAGACCTTCACGATCGACAAGTCGAAGATCCGCGAAGTGATCGGCACCGGCGGCAAGGTGATCCGCGAGATCGTCGCCACCACCGGCGCGAAGGTCGACATCGACGACGAGGGCGTCATCAAGGTGTCGTCGTCGGATCACGCGCAGATCGACGCCGCGATCAAGTGGATCAAGGGGCTGGTCGAAGAGGCCGAGGTCGGCAAGATCTACGACGGCAAGGTCGTCAACATCGTCGACTTCGGCGCGTTCGTGAACTTCATGGGCGGCAAGGACGGTCTCGTCCACGTCAGCGAGATGAAGAACGAGCGGGTCGAGAAGCCGGGCGACGTCGTGACCGAAGGCCAGGAGGTCAAGGTCAAGGTTCTCGAGATCGATCCGCGTGGCAAGGTCCGCCTGTCGATGCGCGTCGTCGATCAGGAAACCGGTGCGGAGCTGGAAGACACCCGCCCGGCGCGCGAGCCGCGCGAGCGAAGCGATCGCGGCGGTGACCGTGGTCCGCGTCGTGACGGCGGCAACCGCGATGGTGGTGGCCGTGGCGGCGACCGCGGCGGCGATCGTGGTGGCCCGCGTCGCGAAGGTCGCGGCCCGCGCCGTGAGCGCGGCGAAGGCGGCGGCAAGGAAGAGGGCGATGCCCCGGCGTTCGCCCCGGCCTTCCTGACCAACGATCGCGACTGATCCCAAGTCGCTTTGCGTGCAGCAAGCGAATGGCCCCGGCAGCAATGCCGGGGCCATTTTGGTTTGGGCGATCATTTGTCATCTACGTGGAGCGCTACCCGGCGAAGGCCGGGGTACAGGGAGGGGACTTTTGCAAAAGTCCCGCCTTCGCCGGGGTGCGGCTGAGGTTACGTCATTGCGAGCGTAGCGAAGCAATCCATGGTCGGATCAGGACGCTCTGGATTGCCGCGCTACGCTCGCAGTGACGGAAGGCTATTCCACTCCGCGCTCGAACGGTGCCGCCGGCAGGTCCGCACCGTCGAACAGATTCGTGAAAGGCGCATCGCTCCACGCGTACCGCACCTTCGTCACGCCCGCGGCATTCGCGCCCGGCAACACGATGGTATCGCCCCGCGCCTCCGCGGGCACGTAGCGGCACGCATCACCCGCGCATGCCTCGAACCCGATCGCCTGCCCCGCGCCATAGGTGTGCAGCCCACCGGTGACGTTGCGATAACGCACCACCAGATCGCTGCCGCTGCGCGAGACGCCCGCCACCTCCGGCCCGCTGCGCAGCCCCGGCTGGCCGTAGGCGATCACCCGCGCCAGCCGCGCCAGCCGCTCGCCGACGACGGTCTTCTGCGTCGGATGGATGTCGAACCGGTCGCCGACGTCCAGCGTCACCGCCAGCCCGGCGTGCGCATCCTGCGCGACCGCCTGCGCCTGCGCCTCGCGCAACTCCGCCCAGCCCGACTGCACCGGCGCGGTCGACGGCTTGCCATAGGAGGTGAGCTGGACCACGAAAAACGGCAATTCCGGCGCGGCGAAGGTCCGACGCCAGTCGGCCATCAACAACGTCATCAACTCGCGATAAGTCGACGCCTCGCCCGCGTTCGACTCGCCCTGATACCAGGCGGCGAGCTTCAGCCCGTAGCCGGCGAACGGCGCGATCATGCCGTTGTGGAGCGTCGCAAGGCTGTTCGGTACGTCCCACGGCGCGGGCGCGATCGTCTCGCCGGTCAGCGCGCGGCCCTGATAGAAGCGCCACGGTCCGGCGAACGGCACCAATGTTCCATCGGCCAGTTCCAGTCCGCGCGGCGCAGCCCCCGTCAGCCCGCCGCCGTTCGCGCCGCCCAGCACGCGCATCGCGACGACGTTGCGCCCGACCTTCCACGTCCCCGCGGGCGCATCGTAATGCCGCCACGCCCAATTTACGCTGCCGCCGCCGACATAGCGGCCGTTGACCCACGTCTCCTCATATTGGTCGATCGGCCCGAGTTGCAGCGTCTTGGCCGCCGCGACCTGCTCGGCGGTCAGGTCGATCGCGCCGCGCAGCCACATCACCCCCTCGAACGCGGCGAGCGCTGGCACGCCCGCGTCCTTCCACGCCGATGTCGGGATCGTTGCCCACTTGCTGTCGTCGAAGTCGGCGCGCCGGAACGCCGCCTGCCGCGCGGCGGCGGGATCATGCGCCTTCCACCACGCCTCGCGCCGCGCGCCGTCCTGCGCCAGCGCCTTGGCCGGATCGCGCCCGTAGAGATCGACCGCCGCGATCCCGTCCTTCAGCCGTGGAAGGGTCGCGAGCGACGTCGGGCTGATCCAGCTTTCGATCCGCGTCCCGCCCCATTCGGAATTGATGAACCCGATCGGCACCTTCTCGCTCTGCCGCAGCGAGCGCGCCATGTAATAACAGACCGCCGAGGCGTCGCCGACCGTCTCCGGCCCGACGCGCTGCCATTTGGCGGGCGCTTCCAGATCGGCGAGCGGCTGCGCGCGGCTGGTATCGGGGATCGTGGCGTAGCGCAGGTCGGGGTCGGCGGGGGTCTGCAACGCGCCCCACGCATTGGTCGACTGCTTGACCATGAACTCCATGTTCGACTGGCCGCCGCACAGGAAAACGTCGCCGACCATGATGTCGCTCAGCGTCTGCCCGCCCTCGACGCTCAGCGTGTAAGGTCCGCCCGCCGCCTGCGCCGGCAGCGTCGCACGCCATCGGCCCTGCGCATCGGCGGTCGCCGAGGCGGTCTGCTGGCCGAGCCGCACCGTCACCGCGGCGTTCGGCGCGCCCTGCCCCCATATTGCGATCGGCCGGTCGCGCTGGAGCACGGCATGATCCGCGAAGATGTGGGCGAAGCGCGGCGTCGCCTCCTGCGCCATCGCCGGCGCGGCGAGCGCCATTGCCGATCCCGCCATCACCATGCGCCACATCGCCATCATCCCCTCCGTCGGTTGTTAGCGCTCACGTATCGCACCGGACTGGCGCTCGCCAAGCGTCAATCGCGGTAGGACGGATCGATCCGGTCGAGCTTGCGCAGCAACGCCGGCCACGCCAGCCCGCGCGCCAGCATTGCGATGCCGGCGGGCGGCGACTGACCCGCAACCTTCGTCTCCACGCCTTGCGGCGGCGTGTGCAGCCCGTCGATACCGGCAGCGAGCATCAACACCTGCGCCTCGCACGCGCGTTCGAGGAAATAGAGCCGCAGGAAGCAGGACGCTACCGAGTCGCCGACCGTCAGCGTCCCGTGATTGCGCAGGATCATCGCATGGCGCTCGCCGAGATCGGCGACCAGCCGCTCGCGCTCCTCCAGGTCGGTCGCGATCCCCTCGTACTCGTGATAGGCGACGTCGTGCGACGTGATCATTGCGGTCTGCGTATGCGGCAACAGCCCGCACGCCATCGCCGACACCGCCTGTCCATGCGGCGTATGGAGGTGCATCACCGCCTGCGCGTCGTCGCGCGCCATGTGGATCGCGGAGTGGATCGTGAACCCGGCCGGATTGACCGGATGCGCAGTCATGCCGACCGGCTGGCCCTCGACATCGATCTTCACCAGCGAGGAGGCGGTGATCTCCTCGAACATCATGTCATAGGGGTTGATGAGGAAATGATGCTCCGGCCCCGGCACGCGCGCCGACAGGTGCGTGAAGATCAGATCGTCCCAGCCGTAGAGCGCCACCAGCCGATAGGCGGCGGCGAGATCGATGCGCGCCTCGCGCTCGCCCGGTGCCATCGCCGTGGACTCTACCATCGCCGCCGTCGCCATACGCTTCCTCTCCATGCTTTTGACATGGATGTTAATACAGGCAGTGGTCGGCCACCAGCGGCGCGTGTATCGCGGTGTTGCAGCCGGATATAACATGGGTCGGGCGCGTTTCATCGACGGGGCGGCTCTCCTGCCCGTCCCCACAGCAGGACCGACATGACCGACACCAACGGATTCAGCCTCACGCGGCGCGGAGCGCTCGTCAGCGGGGTCGCCGCCGCCTCCACCACCGCGCTGCCGCTCGACGCGCAGCCGCTGCCCGCCGAAGCGCGCGCCGCCACCGTCCCGGTGTCCTTCACCGTCAACGGCAAGAAGCGCGCGCTCGATCTCGACCCGCGCGTCACGCTGCTCGACGCGCTGCGCGAGCATCTGCACCTGACGGGCAGCAAGAAGGGCTGCGATCACGGCCAGTGCGGCGCGTGCACGGTGATGGTCGAAGGCAAGCGGATCAACTCATGCCTGACGCTCGCCGTGATGCACGATGGCGACGAGATCACGACGATCGAAGGCCTCGGCAAGCCGGGCGACCTGCACCCGATGCAGGCCGCGTTCGTCAAGCATGACGGCTATCAGTGCGGCTATTGCACCCCCGGGCAGATCATGGCCGCGGTGGCGATGTTGCAGGAGGTGAAGGACGGCGTGCCGAGCTACGTCTCGACTGACCTCACCGCCGCCGGCCGCATCGACGCGCAGGAGGTCCGCGAGCGGATGAGCGGCAACATCTGCCGCTGCGCCGCTTACTCGAACATCGTCGCCGCGATCGCCGATGTCGCCGGTGCGGAGGATGTCGCATGAAGCCCTTCACCTATGAACGCGCCACCTCCCCCGCCGCCGCCGCCGCGGCGGTCGCGGCGAAGCCGGGCGCGAAGTTCGTCGCGGGCGGCACCAACCTGCTCGACCTGATGAAGCTGCAGATCGAGGCGCCGACGCATCTCGTCGACGTCAACCGGCTCGGGCTCGACACGATCGAGGCGACACCGGACGGCGGCTTGCGCGTCGGCGCGCTGGTCCGCAACACCGCGCTCGCCGCCGACAGCCGTGTGCGCCGCGACTATGGCGTACTCAGCCGTGCGTTGCTCTCGGGTGCGTCGGGGCAGTTGCGCAACAAGGCGACGACCGCGGGCAATCTGCTCCAGCGGACGCGCTGTCCGTATTTCTACGACACCAATCAGGCGTGCAACAAGCGCAAGCCCGGCTCGGGCTGTGCCGCACTCGGCGGCTACAGCCGCGCGCTGGCGGTGATCGGCACCAGCAAGGACTGCATCGCTACCCACCCCAGCGACATGGCGGTGGCGATGCGCGCGCTCGATGCGACCGTCGAGACGGTCGACGGCGGCGGGCGCACGAGGACGATCCCGATCGCCGACTTCCACCGCCTCCCCGGCAGCACGCCGTGGATCGAAACCGCGCTCACGCCCGGCGAGATGATCACCGCGGTGACGCTCCCCGCGCCGGTGCGCGGCACGCACATTTATCGCAAGGTGCGCGACCGTGCTTCCTACGCCTTTGCGACGATCTCGGTCGCGGCGATCCTGCCCGAGAGCGGCACGCCGCGCTTCGCCTTCGGTGGCCTCGCGCACAAGCCGTGGCGCGTCGCCGCCGCCGAGGCGCGGCTGGACGGCGGCGCGAAGGCGATCGCCGCCGCCGCGCTCGCCGGTGCCACGCCGACGTCGCAGAACGCCTATAAAATCCCGCTGGTCGAGCGCACGCTGGCCGCGGTGCTCGCCGAAGGACGCGCAGCATGAAGTTCGACACTCCCGCCGGCCGCAACCCGATCGACCAGCAGAAGGTCATCGGCAAGCCCACCGATCGCATCGACGGCCCGCTGAAGGTCACCGGCACCGCGCCTTACGCCTTCGAGCGCAACGATGTCGCGCCGAACCATGCCTATGGCGTGATCGTCGGTGCCGGCGTGGCCAAGGGGCGGATCAAGCGGATCGACGCCGCCGATGCGCTGCGCGCGCCCGGCGTGCTGTCGGTCGTCACTTATGAGAATGCCGGCAAGCTCGGCAAGGCCAAGGCGCATACCGCGACGATGCTCGCCGGGCCGGAGGTCGAGCATTACGATCAGGCGGTCGCGATCGTCGTCGCCGAGACGTTCGAGCAGGCGCGTGACGCCGCCAAACGCGTGCGCGTCGATTACGCGCGCACCAAGGGCAAGTATGAGCTGAAGGCGGTCAAGGACGGCGCGCCGATCGCCAAGGGCGACAAGATGAAGACCGCGCGCGGCGACTTCGCAGGCGCCTTTGCCAGCGCGCCGGTTAAGCTCGACGCCACTTATACGACGCCCGACCAGAGCCACATGATGATGGAGCCGCACGCCACGATCGCGGCGTGGAACGGCGACGAGCTGACGCTGTGGACCAGCAATCAGATGATCGCCTGGGCGGTGCGCGACATGAGCGAGACGCTGCTGATCCCCAAGGAGAAAATTCGCGTCGTCTCGCCTTATGTCGGCGGCGGGTTCGGCGGGAAATTGTGGGTCCGCTCCGACGCGGTGATGGCGGCGCTCGCGGCCAAGGCGGCGGGGCGGCCGGTCAAGGTCGCGCTCGCGCGGCCGCAGCTGATGAACAACACGACGCACCGCCCCGCGACGATCCAGCGCATCCGGATCGGCGCGGACAAGGCCGGCAAGATCACCGCGATCGCGCACCAGACCTGGTCGGGCGACCTGCCCGGCGGCGGTCCGGAGACGGCCGCCAACCAGACCCAGCTTCTCTACGCCGGCGACAACCGGCTGACCGAGACGCATCTCGCGGTGCTCGACTTACCCGAGGCCAATGCAATGCGCGCGCCGGGTGAAGCGCCGGGGATGATGGCGCTCGAGGTCGCGATGGACGAGATGGCGGAGAAGCTGGGGATGGACCCGGTCCGCTTCCGCATCGTCAACGACACGCTGGTCGATCCTGAAAAGCCCGAGCGCAAATTCTCCGACCGCAATCTCGTCCGCTGTCTTGAGGAAGGCGCGCAAAAGTTTGGCTGGGACCGCCGTAATCCGAAGCCGGGGCAGGTGCGCGACGGCGACTGGCTGGTCGGCCTCGGCATGGCGGCGGCATTCCGCAACAACATGAACATGAAGTCGGGCGCGCGCGTCGGGGTCGACCGCAAGGGCATGGTGACGGTCGCCACCGACATGACCGACATCGGCACCGGCAGCTATACGATCATCGCACAGACCGCCGCCGAGATGCTCGGCGTCCCGCTCGACAAGGTCGTCGTGCTGCTCGGCGACAGCCGCTTCCCGGTATCGGCCGGGTCGGGCGGGCAATGGGGCGGTAACAGCTCGACCGCGGGGGTCTATGCCGCCTGCGTCGATCTGCGCCGCCGCATCGCGCAGAAGCTCGGCTTCAACTCCGACGACGTGACCTTCGCTGACGGCAAGGTGTCGAGCGGCAACCGCGCAGTCGATCTCGCCAAGGCGGCGGGCGACGAGGGGATCAGCGGCGAGGACTCGATGGAATATGGCACGCTGGAGAAGGATTACGCGCAGGCGACCTTCGGCGCGCATTTCGTCGAGGCGGCGGTCAACGTCTATACCGGCGAGATTCGCGTGCGGCGGATGTCGGGCGTCTACGATGCCGGGCGCATCCTCAACCCCAAGTCGGCGCGCAGCCAGGTGATCGGCGGCATGACGATGGGGATCGGCGCGGCGCTGATGGAAGATGCGGTAGTCGATCCGCGCTTCGGCTATTTCGTGAACCACGATCTCGCCGAATATCACGTGCCCGTCCACCTCGACGTGCCGCATCAGGAGGTCGTGTTCCTCGACACGCTCGACGACAAGACCTCGCCGATGAAGGCGAAGGGTGTCGGCGAACTCGGGCTGTGCGGCGCGGCGGCGGCGGTGGCGAACGCGGTCTACAACGCTTGCGGCGTCCGCATCCGCGACTATCCGCTGACGCTCGACAAGGTGCTGGAGGGCTTGCCGGTGGCGTGAGGGCCGGCGGGCCGCGTCCCGTCCCAAACCCGTCATTCCCGCGCAGGCGGGAATCCAGACGCGCAGGTCTGTCGATAGAGGCGCAAGGTCAGAGGTTCCGGATTCCCGCCTGCGCGGGAATGACGGAATTCAGCGTCATCCCGGGCTTGACCCGGGACCCCGCTTCTTCCCAGCGGCTCGAAAAAGAAGCGGAGCCCCGGATCAAGTCCGGGGCGACGGCTCACTCCTTCAACTGCCCCGCCAACGCCGCGACATCCGCCCCCGCCGGCACGATCCGCCAGCGTCCCGGCGCGCGGCTGTCGACGATCGTCACCGCGCCCTTCGGGCAGATCCCGAGACACTTCACCTCGACCACCCCGACCGCGGCCTTGCGCCCCTTGCCGAACCCCGGCTCGCCGCGCAACGCCTTGGCGAGCGACGTCCTGCCCTTCGCGCCGAACCCGCCGCCCAGCTTCTTCGAGCATTTCCCGCACACCAGCACCGCGCCGGTCCACCGGGCGCGCACCTGATCCTTCACGGCTCGGCGCGCGGCTTCCACGTCCGCGCCTCCTCGGCAACGCGCAGCACGTCATAGGCGGCCTGGATCGCCTGAAAGCGCGTCGCGGCGTCCTTGTCGCCGGGCCGCACATCGGGATGGTTCGACTTCGCCAGCCGCCGCCACGCCAGCCGCACGTCGTCGAACGACGCATCGACCTCCAGCTCCAGCACCTCCAGCGCGCGCAGCTCGTCGCGCGAGCGCGTACCGTCGCCCGACCCAGCCCACGCCTGATGCTTGGACTGCGAAAAGCCGCCCGCATCACGCCGCTCGTTCGCCTCGCGCTGCGCGGCCTCCTCGGCGGACAAGCCCTCGAAATAATTCCAGCCCCGATTGTATTCGGCGGCATGTGCCTGACAGAAATACCAGCGCTCGGGGCTGTTCGGCGACTTGGGCGCGGGGCACATCCCCGGCTCGTTGCAGCCGTGGCGGTCGCACAATCGCACGGTCGTCGCCTCGCGATTGGCGCCATAGCCGCGCCAGCGGGGAAAGCCCCAGTCGTTCGATCGGGTGGGAATACGTGCCATTCCTGCGGCACATAAGGACGCGCCGCGCCCGCGCCAACCGACTAGCGGCAGCGAATTTGCCAGAGGGCCTGTAAGCCGGGTTCTGTCCACCCCGCGAACGGGGATAGGCGACCATTCCTCTCGGCGCGCCGTTGCCGACGCGCTCCAGCAACCAACCCGGGCAGCGGGTGGGAACACACCCCGGCGACGCGAACGCCGCCATGCCGCCCCTATTCGGTCTTGCTCCCGGTGGGGTTTACCGTGCCACGACCGTTACCGGCCGCGCGGTGCGCTCTTACCGCACCCTTTCACCATGACCGGGCCGAGGCCCAGGCCGTCTGCTCTCTGTTGCACTGTCCCTGACTGCGGACCGAAGCCCGAGCCGGCGGGCGTTACCCGCCACCGTTGTTCCGTGGAGCCCGGACTTTCCTCGGCGCGCTTGCGCGCGACGCGGCCGCCCGGCCCTCTGGCGGGATCGCCGTAGCGAGGCGGAAGGCATTAGGGAAGCACAACGCCGTCATTGCGAGCGAAGCGAAGCAATCCAGGGCGTCGCGCGGAACACCGGATTGCTTCGCTGCGCTCGCAATGACGAACGTGTATCAATCATCCCCCTGCGGTCGGGGCAGCAGCAGCGCCAGCAGGATCATCCGGCATTCCGCATCCATCTCGCCGTCGATCAGCTCGGGGCGGAAGCGGCGCTGGAACGCCATGATCGCCGCCATCCGGTCGCTGACGTCATAGCCGAACCGCTCCAGCGCGAGGCAGAACGCCGCCTCCCCCCACATCGGATCGACAAGGTTCTTCGTCGGCCGCGGCAACGCCAGCCGCAGCCGCGCGAGCCGGTGCCACGGGAACAGCTCGCCCGGATCGCGCTTTCGCAGCGGGGCGACGTCGGAATGGCCGACGATATTGCCGCGCGTGATCTCGTACATGTCCTTCAGATGCGCGACGAGCCGGATCACCGCCTCGATCTGCGGTTCCGGGAAGGCGCGATAGCCATGATCGTGGCCGGGGTTGACGATCTCGACGCCGATCGACGCCGAATTGACGTCGGTCACCCCGCGCCAGTGCGATGCGCCGGCGTGCCACGCGCGCTTGTCGTCAGGCACCAGCCGCGTGATCGTGCCGTCCTCGTCGACGAAATAATGGCACGACACTTCGGCGGCAGGATCGCGCAGCCGGTCGAGCGCCTCCTGCGCCGTCTTCATGCCGGTATAGTGCAGCACGATCATCGAGATCGGCAGCAATCGTTCGTTGAAGCTGGGCGATGGCGCCTCCCGGCACCTCATGCGTCCCACCTGCCCGTGTGCCGCTCCGCGCCTGTCACCATCGCCCTCGCCGTCGTTGACCGTAACGACGTCCGTCGCGAAATCAGCGGCCTGTGTAAACCCGGTTGCTGTCGGTGGGGTCGGGAACGCGCTCGTAGAGCCCGCGCGCCCGCGTGCTGGGGCGGAGCCGTTCCGACTGGCCGATCACCGTCTCGCCCGCGCCGAGCAGCAGGAAGCCGTCGGGCCGGAGCGCGCCCGCCAGCCGGGTCAGCACCTGCTCGCGCTGATGCGGCGCGAAATAGAACAACAGGTTGCGACACAGGATCAGGTCGAACTCGCCGACCGGCGGCGGGTCGACGATCAGATTGTGGCGACGGTAATGGATCGCCCCCAGCAACGCCGGCGCGGCGCGCCAGTGATTGTCGGCGGCCGGCTCGAACCAGCGCACCATCCGCCGCACCGGCAACCCGCGCTGGATCTCGAACTGCGAATAGGCGCCCTCGCGCGCGCGCGCGATCGCCGCCGCGGACACGTCGGTGGCGACGATCTCCGGCATCGCGCCGCCCGCCTCGGCGAACAGCATCGCCAGCGACAGCGGCTCCTGCCCGGTCGCGCAGGCCGCGCACCACACGCGCAGCGGCGCGCGCCCGGCAACCGCCTCGGCTGCGCCCTCGATCACGCCGGCATCGCGAAAGAACGACGTCTCCTGATTGAGCAGTGCGTCGACGATCCGGTCGGCCAGTTGCTTGTCCTTACCTTCGATGAGCCGGGCGGCGAGCTGGTCGACGCGATCGAGCGCATGCGCCTGCAGCAAAGGTCCGAGCGACGCCTCGAACCGCCAGCTGCGGCCGACCGCGATCCGCTGTCCGGTGCGCGCCTCCAGCAGCGCGGCGAACACCCGCGCGGAGCCGGGATCGATCTCCGCCATCAGCCGCGCGCGCCCATGCGCCGCGCCGCGATCATCGCGCCGATCTCACGCGGGGTGAGCACCGCATCGGCGAGCCCGGCCTGCGCCACCGCGCCCGGCATTCCCCAGACCACCGACGAATCGCGGTCCTGCACCACGATCGTCCCGCCCGCCGCCCGCACCGCGCGCGCGCCGTCCAGCCCGTCGCGTCCCATGCCGGTCAGCACGATCGCGAGCAGTCGCGCGCCATAGGTGTGCGCCAGGCTGGTGAACATCGGGTCGACCGACGGCAGATTGCCGGTCGGGCTGGGCGCCTGCGACAGCCGCGTGGCGACCCGTCCGTCGGCCTGCGCCGTGGCGAGCAGATGCGCATCGCCCGGCGCGATCAGCACCTCGCCGTCGACGACCCGCCGCCGCTCGTGCGCGATCGCCGACGGACGCCGGGCGACCACCCCGACCTGCGCGGCGAAATATGGCGAAAAGGACGGCGGCAGATGCTGGGTGACGAAGATCGGCTGCGTCATCGTCACCGGCACCTGTTCCAGCAGCGAGGCGAGCGCATGGATGCCGCCCGTCGAGGCGCCGATCGCGATCGCGTCGAACGGCGGCGGGGTCATGATCGTCGCGCGGCGCGGCAGCGGCCGCTCGTCGCCATGCGCCGCCAGCAGGTCGAGCCGCGCCAGCAAGGTCTCGCCGAAGCGGCTCGCGAAGGCGCCGATGCTCGGCTTGACCAGCGTATCCGCCGCACCGAGCGCCAGCGCGCGCATCGTCACCGCCGCGCCTTCGGCTGCCGAGCTCGACACCACCAGCACCCGCGCACCCGCCCCGGCCTTCAGCAGCTCGGGCAGGGCGTCGATGCCGCTTTGATGCGGCATGACCAGATCGAGCAGGATGAAATCGACCGGCTCACGGTGCAGGAAGGCCAGCGCGCGTTGTGCGTCGGGCAGCGCGCCGGCGAGATCGAAGCGCCCGCTGCCGCTGATGAAGCGCGACAGCGCGGCGCGCGCCACCGCCGAATCGTCGACGATCAGGACGCGCGGCCGGCGGCGCTCCGCGACGGGCGGATCGGCACGGTGAGTCATGGCAGATCCCGGCACGGGCCCGGCCGGGATCAGGCGACGCCGACGATCTGGAGCTTGCTGTGCAGCGTCTCCCGGTCGAACGGCTTCATCACATATTCGTCCGCGCCGGCCTCGATCGCGGCGCGGATGTGCGCCATGCCGTTCTCGGTGGTGCAGAACACCACCTTCGGACGACGCGGCATCGGCTCCTCGCCCAGCGCGCGCAGGAATTCCATCCCGCTCATCACCGGCATGTTCCAGTCGAGCAGGATCACATCGGGGCAGGTCTGCCGGCAATGCGTCAGCGCCTCACGCCCGTCGCCCGCCTCGGACACCGAAAAGTCCAGCGCCTCCAGAATGTGCCGCGCCACCTTGCGGATCACCTTCGAATCATCGACGATCAGGCAGGTCTTCATGATATTTCCGATATTTCTGGTGCTGCCGCACCTTGGGCGCGGCGCGGTAAGGATGGGGTTAACGACCGCGCTCAGCCGAGCGCGCTGGCCCGGGCGACCAGCCGGTCAATATCGACCGCCATCAACGTCTCGCCCTCGCCCTCGGCAACGCCGGTGACGAAGTCCCATTCGCCCGCCGTCCCCTGCGCGATCGGCGCGGGCGCCAGCGTGAAGGTCGCGACATCCTCCAGCGCATCGACCGCAATGGCATAGAGATGACCGTCGACCAGCGTCGCCACCGCGCGCGCGCCCTTGCCGTCGCGCATCATCGGTGCCCCGCCGAACAATTCCCGCACGTCGATCACCGTCGCGACCCGGCTGCGCATCGCCGCCAGCCCGACCACTGCCGGGGCGGCGCCGGGGGCGGGAACGGTGCTGTGGACCTCCACCACCGAGTCGACCCGCTCGGCGTCGAACAGCAGGCCGCGGTCACCGACCCGCGCGACCAGATGCAGGGCATGGTTCATGCGGCATAATCCTTCAGCGCGGCGATCAGCGCGGCGCGATCGAAACGGTAGAGCGGCTTGCCACGCTCGCGGCTCAGCCGCAGCGCGGGCACCGGCGGCGTGTCGGCGTCGTCCTCCATCGCCAGCGCCAGCGCGACCGGCAGACCCGGCGGCGCGCGCCGCACGACGCGATAGCCGGCCTGCTCGATCGCGGGCTTGAGGAACGCCTCCATCCAGCCGCTCTCGGCGCCGTGCAACAGGCAGACCGGGCGCGCGGCGCTCGCGGTCGCATCGTCGAACAGCGCCAGCGGATCGACCAGCTCGATCGGCTCGCCGTCGATCACCGCCAGCCCGGCGATCACGCCGCGCGGATCGGCCGCGGGCGCGATCTCCTGCGGCAAGGGCACGATCTCGATCGGATCGGCGATCGGGTAGGCGAGTTCCTGATCGTCGAGCTGCAAGCGCAACACCTTGCGGACCTCGCCCGCGACGGCGCCCGTCCCCGCCCAGACCGGGATCGACCGCGCGCCGATCGTCAGCCACAGCCCGCCCGCCAACGCGCGCACCGCGCCTGCCGTGACGCCCTCGATCCGGTCGACCGCATCGGACACGATCATCCGGCGCACGCCGTCGATGTCGTCGAACAGCAGCGCGCGCACCGGCTCGACGACCTCGGCTTCGGTCACCGCCGCGTCGGGGCGCTCGAACGCCAGCGCCGCGCGCGCCGCGATCGCGGCGCAATCCAGCAACAGGATCGGCGCACCGTCGTCGGGCAACATCTGCCCGGCATAGATGCCCGCGCGCATCACCGCCGGCGCGGCCGGCTTCACCACCAGCTCCTGCGTGTCGTTCACCCCGTCGAGCGCCAGCGCGAACCGCCCCTCGCGCAGCGAGACGATCGCGAGGAAGCCGGGGATGGCATTCCCCTCGCTTTGCCCCAGCAACGTCGGCAGCGACACCATCGGCAGCCGTTGTCCGCGCAGCAGCACCACAGCGCCCGCCGCGACACGATCGACGCGCACCGCCCCGCCGTCGACCGCGACGATCTCGTCGACCGACTGACGCGGGATCGCGAAGCGCGTGCCCGCCGCTTCAACCAGCACCGCGTTGAGGATCGCCAGCGTCAGCGGCACCTCAAGCGCGATCGTCAGCCCCTGCCCCGGCCGGCTGGTCAGCGAGATACGCCCGCCGGCCTGTTCGACATTGGCCTTCACCACATCCATCCCGACGCCGCGGCCGGACAGCGCGGTCACCTCGTCGCGCGACGATAGCCCGGCCTCGAAGATCAGCTTGAGCCGGCCGTCCTCGTCCAGCGCGGCGAGTTCGGCGGCGCGTTCCGGCTGCGCGCGCAGCGCCTTGGCGAGCAAGCGCTCGCTGTCGATCCCGCGCCCGTCGTCGGCGATCTCGATGATGATGAGGTTGCCGGCCTGCCGCGCGACGATCCGCAACTGCCCGGCGGCGGCCTTGCCCGCGCGCAGCCGTCCGACGCGATCCTCGATCCCGTGATCGACCGCATTGCGGACCAGATGGACCAGCGGATCACGCAACAGCTCGATCATCTCGCGGTCGAGCTCGACATCGCCACCCTCGATCGTCAGCGTCACCGACTTGTCGAGCGCCGCCGCCGAATCGCGTGCCAGCCGCGGCAACGCGGAAAACAGCGACTCGACCCGCTGCATGCGCGTCCGCGTCACGGTGTCGCGCAATTCGTCGACCGAGATGCTCAGCCGCTCGAGCATCGATTCGAGCCGCGGATCGTCGATCATCCGCAGGTGCCGCGCGAGCTGGTTGCGCGCCAGCACCATGTCCGAGACGCCGCTCATCATCCGGTCGAGCAGGTCGACCGACAATCGCACCGAGCGCTTGGGCGCGTGGCGCACGGCGGGCGCGGCCGCCGGCGCGTCCGCGGTGTCGACCGACGGGACCACCTCGCCCGCGATCGCGCCGTCCAGCGCCGCGATCAGCATCGCCTCGCCGGCCTCCGACAGCGCCTCGCCGGCATCGATCGCCTCGACGATCTCGCCAATCCGGTCGATGATCGCGAGGATCACGGTGACCAGCGACTGATCGGGCGCCCGCTCCCCGGCGCGGACCGCGGCCAGCGCGTCTTCGGCGGCGTGGCTCAGCCGGGCGAGCCGCGGCAGATCGAGGAAGCCGCAGCTTCCCTTGATCGTATGCATGAAGCGAAAGATCGCATCCAGCCGCGAGCGATCGCCAGGGTCGGCTTCCCACCCCACGATCTCGCCCGAGATCGCCTCAAGCGTCTCGCGCGTTTCGGCAATGAATTCCTGCAAAAGATCGTCCATGCGGTCCCGTTGCCTTGGCTAGACGGACGGCATCGCACGACAGGCGTTAAAAGGGTCTTTACCGCGCCACGGCTTGGTTTACCGGTTCGGCAGCGCTGCGCCGAACAGCAATGCGCCGTCCACCGGCTCGCTGACCACCACCGATCCGCCCGCTTCCCTGACCAGCTCATGGACGAGGAACGCCGCCGCCGCGCGCGGCGCGACCGCGGTGTCGTCGACCGGGCCATCGGTCAGCGTGGCGCGCAGATCGGGGTCGAGCACGATCCGCGGTCCCTCGGCGCGCAGCACGATCTCGGTCGCGTCGGCGCTTTCCTCGGTGCCGATCGTGACCGTGCCGCCGCGCACCAAGGTATCGCCCGCGATCAGCGCGAGGTTGAGCAGCACCTTGACCGCCGCCTTGGGCAGCTCGGTCGCCTCGACCATCCATTGCAGGTTGAGCCGCTTGTTGTCGCCGAGCAGCGCCTCGACCGCCTGCCGCGCCTCGCGGACGTCGACGCGCTCGCCGAACCCGCCCGCCGCGCCGAACGCCAGCCGGAAGAACTTCAGCTTGTTTGCCGAAGTCCGCGCGCTTTCGTTGAGCAGCTCGAGGCAGCGGGCGCGCATGTCGGGGTCGGTTTCGTCGTTGAGCAGCTCCAGCCCGTTGTTGAGCGCCCCGACCGGCGACAACAGATCGTGGCACAGCCGCGAGCAGAGCAACGAAGCAAAATCGACCGGGCTGATGGACATCGGTAAGGCTACCTCGGCGGGATGGCGTTATGGCCTTGTGGCGAGTCGCCCGACGCGGCGCAACCGCTTACGTCCAGCCGCAGCGGATCGAAACGGCCATGCACCGCGCCGTTCGCCACCGCGCGCCACGCCGTCACTGCCGCGCCTGCGACGATCAGCCAGATGCTCCCGTCCGGCGCCGCATCGGCGGCATCGCGGGGCGACGGGCGGGCGACGCCCGAAGGGTGCGAATGATAATGACCGATGATCCGCGCGCCGCCGCCCCGCGCCGTGCGATGCGCCGCGATCAGCGCCGCCGGGTCGATCTCGAACCGCACCGCCGGGTCGGCAGCGACGTTGCGGCACGGCAGCAGCCGCGTGACACCGTCCCCCTCGCCGAGCAACAGGCCGCACACCTCGTCGCACTCCGCCGCGGCCAGCACCAGCAGTTCGTTTCGCTGCGCGATTGTAATTCTCACCATCATCGCCATCTAGCAAAGCAATGGACCGGGGGGTCATCATTCTCGAAGCGACGATCGCACAGGCCGCCGACGGCTGGCGGGTGGACCGTGCGCTCGCCGACGCGGTGCCGACGCTGTCGCGCGAACGGCTGAAGGTGCTCATCAACGCCGGGCAGGTCTCGCAGGGCGACACCGCGATGCGCGACCCTTCGCGCAAGGCGCGCGGCGGCGAGCGGTTCGCGGTCGCGGTCCCCGCCCCCACGCCAGCGCATAACGAGGCGCAGGACATCCCGCTCGTCGTCGCGTTCGAGGACGAGCATCTGATCGTCATCGACAAGCCCGCCGGGCTGGTCGTCCACCCCGCCGCCGGCAATCTTGATGGGACATTGGTCAACGCGTTGCTTCACCATTGCCACGGCTCGCTGTCGGGGATTGGCGGGGTTGCGCGGCCGGGGATCGTCCACCGGATCGACAAGGACACTTCCGGGCTGATGGTCGCCGCCAAGACCGACCGCACCCACGAAGGGCTCGCGAAGCAGTTCGCCGCGCACAGCATCGACCGCCGCTACCGCGCGATCGTCGGCGGGCGGCCGATGCCGGCGGCGGGATCGGTCGACGCCCCGCTCGCGCGCTCGCCGAACAACCGCAAGAAGGTCGCGATCGTGCAGGGCGGCAAGCGCGCGGTGACGCATTATCGCACGCTGGAGTTGCTCCGCGACGCCACGCTGGTCGAATGCCGGCTGGAAACCGGGCGCACGCATCAGGTGCGCGTCCATATGGCGTCGATCGGCCATGCCTTGCTGGGCGACCCGGTTTATGGTAGAACAAAACATGCTCACAAACAGGTGCTGGACACGCTGAATTTCCGGCGGCAGGCGCTTCACGCCGCTCATCTGGGGTTCGTGCATCCGATCACCGGCGAAACGCTGGGTTTCGATAGCGCGATGCCGCCGGACATGCAGGAACTGTTCAGTCAGCTTATCGTATAGAAACGGAACGCGGGTCGGCGTCGCCAGCGGGCACGTCGCGCGTATTCCGCAAGGAAGGGAGACTTAGGATCATGGCAACCCGCAGCAACGTCCCCGCGACGATTCCTGCGCTCGGCGGGGAGCAGAGCCTCAATCGCTACCTGTCGGAGATCAAGAAGTTTCCGATCCTCGCGCCCGAGCAGGAATATATGCTCGCCAAGCGCTTTCAGGAGCATGGCGACACCGACGCCGCGGCGCAGCTCGTCACCAGCCACCTGCGGCTCGTCGCCAAGATCGCGATGGGCTATCGCGGCTATGGCCTGCCGGTCAGCGAGCTGATCTCCGAGGGCAATATCGGCCTGATGCAGGGCGTGAAGAAGTTCGAGCCCGATCGCGGCTTCCGCCTCGCCACCTATGCGATGTGGTGGATTCGCGCCTCGATCCAGGAGTTCATCCTGCGCTCGTGGAGCCTCGTGAAGATGGGCACCACCGCGGCGCAGAAGAAGCTCTTCTTCAACCTGCGCCGCATGAAGGCACGGCTCGACGCGTTCGAGGACGGCGACCTGACGCCCGAGAACGTCCAGAAGATCGCCACCGATCTCGGCGTCACCGAGGCGGACGTGGTCAGCATGAACCGCCGTATGGCGATGGGCGGCGACACGTCGCTCAACGTCTCGATGCGCGAGGATGGCGAGGGCCAGTGGCAGGACTGGTTGCAGGACGATGCGCCCTTGCAGGACAGCGTCGTCGCCGATCAGCAGGAGAAGGACGTCCGCCACGACATGCTCATGGATGCGATGGGCGATCTCAACGATCGCGAGAAGCATATCCTCACCGAGCGCCGCCTGACCGACGATCCCAAGACGCTGGAAGAACTCAGCCAGGTCTATGGCGTGTCGCGCGAGCGCGTCCGCCAGATCGAGGTGCGCGCGTTCGAGAAGCTCCAGCGCGCGATGATGCGGCTCGCGGGTGACAAGCGGCTGCTCACCGCCTGATCGATGATCGGGCACCGGGAGGGGTTGAGCGACCCCGCCCGGTGCCGGTACGACGCGCGGCATGTTCACCGCGCTGCGCCTACTGTTCAAGATCGTTCTCGGTTTCGTCGTGCTGTCGCTCGCATGGGTCGGCCTCTACGCGATCGTGCCCGTACCGTTCACGATGACGATGATGGGCGACCTCGTCGGCGGCCATTCGGTGACCAAGGACTGGACGCCGCTGTCGCGAATCGATCCCGACATGCCGCGCGCTGCGATCGCGGGCGAGGACGCGCACTTCTGCAGCCATCACGGCTTCGACTGGCGTGCGATCGCCGGGGCGGCGGCGCACAATGCCGAGGGCCGGCGGATCCGCGGCGGCTCGACGATCAGCCAGCAGACCGCGAAGAACGCCTTCCTCTTTCAGGGCGGCGGCTATCTGCGCAAGGCGCTGGAGGCATGGTTCACGCTGCTGATCGAGACGATCTGGGGCAAGCAGCGGATCATGGAAGTCTATCTCAACATCGCCGAGACCGGGATCGGCACTTATGGCGCGGAGGCGGCGGCGCAGCGCTACTTCCACCACAGCGCCGCGACGCTGACCCCGGTCGAGGCGGCGCGGATCGCGGCGGTGCTTCCGCTGCCGAAGAAGCGCGAGGCGGTTGCGCCGACCGGCTTCGTCCGCCGCCGCGGCAACCAGATCGCGCGCTACGTCGGCGCGGTCCGCCGCACCGGGCTGGACAGCTGCTTGCGCTGATCTCGTTCGTCATTGCGAGCGGAGACGACAAACGCTCTACCCGATCGTAATCACCCGGTCCCCCAGCCGCTCGGCCTCGGCGGCGTCATGGGTCACCATCAGGATCGGCACCGCGCGCGCGTCGCGGACCCGCTCGATCGCGCGCATCGCCTCCTCGCGCCGCGCCGGGTCGAGCGACGACAGTGGCTCGTCGAGCAGCAGGAACGCTGGCTCGCTGAGCAACGCCCGCCCGATCGCCACCCGCCGCGCCTCGCCCCCCGACAACGTCCGCGGCCAGCGTCGCAGCAACGGCGCGATGTCGAGCGTCGCCGCCACCTCCGCCAGCCGCGCGGCATCGCGCGCGCCGTACAGAAGATTCGCCTGCACGCGCCGGTGCGGAAACAGCCGCGCGTCCTGAAACACATAGCCCGCGCGCCGCTGCTCGGGCGGGACGTCTATTCCGGAGTCGGCATCGAACAACGTCCGCCCGCCGACCCGCACGTGCCCGCACACCGGCCGCAGCAGCCCGGCGATCATGTCGAGTAGGCTGGTCTTGCCCGCCCCGGACGCACCGACCAGCACCGTCAGCCCGTCGTCCGCCACGAAGCGCGCGCCGACCGTCGCCTCCCCACGCCGCGCCACCACATCGACGTCAAAGGACATGCACGCCCCGCCCCGCGCGCCGCACCAGCGCCTCCGACACCACCAGCGCCACCAGCGACAGCGCCACCGACACCGCCGCCAGCCGCCATACCTCGCTTTCGCCACCCGGCCGCTGGAGCGCGGCGTAGATCGCGAGCGGCAAGGTCTGCGTCTCGCCCGGCACGTTCGACACGAAAGTGATCGTCGCGCCGAACTCGCCGATCGCGCGCGCCAGCCCCAGCACCAGCGCCGCCGCGATCCCCGGCGCAGCGAGCGGCAGCGTCACGGTCGCATAGGCCCGCCAGCGCGTCGCCCCCAGCGTCCGCGCCGCCTGCTCCAGCCGCCGGTCGACCGCCTCGATCGACAGCCGCATCGCGCGCACCATCAACGGCAGCGCCATTACTCCGGCGGCGATGGCCGCGCCGGTCCAGCGGAACAATACGCTGACCCCGAACCCCGCCTCCAGCACGCGCCCGATCGGCCCGGCCGGCGCGAAGGCGAGCAGCAGCACCCAGCCCGTCACCACCGGCGGCACCACCAAAGGCAGATGCACCAGCCCGTCGAGCAGCACCTTGCCCGGAAACCGCCACCGCGCCAGCACCCACGCCAGCGCGAACGCGACCGGCAGCGCCCCCAGCGTCGCGGTGCCACCGACCAGCAGGGTCAGCCGGACGATCGGCAGCAGCTCGCTCAACGCGTCGAGAAACCGCGCCGCGCGAGGATCGCCTGCCCGGCGCGCGACAACAGGAAGCGACGGAAGCCCTCCGCCGCCGCGCTCTCGCCTGCTGTCAGCCGCGCGATGGGATAGACGATCGGCGCATGGCTGCGCGGCGGGAACACGCCGGCGACCTGCACGCCGGTCGCGGCGCGCGCGTCGGTGGCATAAACGATCCCGTAAGGTGCCGCGCCGCGCTCGACGAGCGCCAGCGCCGCGCGAACATTCTCCGCGCGCACGACGCGCGGCGCGACCACGTTCCACGCGCCGAGCCGGGTCAGCGCCTCGCGCCCATATTTGCCGGCGGGCACGCTGTCCGGATCGGCCATCGCCAACGCGCCACCGCCCAGCAGCTTGCCAAGCGCCGCGCCCTTGGTCGCGACCACTCGCGGCAGCCCCGGCCGCGAGACCACGACCAGCTGGTTGCGCACCAGCACCGCGCGCGTTCCGGCCACGACCAGCCCGCGCTTCGCGACATCGTCCATCCAGTCGCTGTCGGCGGAGATGAACAGATCAGCGCGCCCACCCGCCGCGATCTGCCGCGCCAGCGCCGACGATGCCGCGAACGACAGCCGCGGCCGCTCATGCCCCGCCTTGGTCCATGCGTCGGCGGCATCGGTCAACGCCTCCTGCATGCTCGCCGCCGCCAGTACCAGCGGCGCGCGCTCCTGCGCCGCCGCGGGTCCGGCGATCAGCAAAAGGGCGAGCAGCGAAAGCACGAAACGCATGACCACGCTCATGACACCCGCCCCCGGCGAAGACAATCGCGTCGCCCTCAATCCTCCGCCGAGCCGTCGACGTCGAACAGATGCTTGTACTGGCGCGGCTGCGAGCGGAGGTACTGGTCGGGTGCCTTCACCCGCGCGCCCAGCTCGGCGGCGGCGTGCCACGGCCAGCGCGGATCGTAGAGGATCGTCCGCGCCAGCGCGATCATGTCGGCGTCGCCGGTCGCGACGATCGCCTCGGCCTGCTGCGGCTCGGTGATGAGACCCACCGCGACGACCGGGATCGACACCGCCTGCTTCACCGCCCGCGCCAGCGGCACCTGATAGTTCGGCCCCACCGGGATCTGCTGCCGCGGATCGAGCCCGCCGCTGGACACATGGATCGCCGCGCAGCCGCGCGCCTCCAACGCCTCGGCGAAGGCGACGGTCTGTTCGGCATCCCAGCCACCCTCGACCCAATCGCTGCCCGAGACGCGCACCGTCACCGGCCGCTCCGCCGGGAACGCCGCGCGCACCGCGTCATACACTTCCAGCGGGAAGCGCATCCGGTTCTCCAGCGACCCGCCATAGTCGTCGTCGCGCCGATTGGAGAGCGGCGAGAGGAACTGGTGGAGCAGATAGCCGTGCGCGGCGTGGATCTGGATCAGGTCGAGTCCGAGCCGCGCCGATCGTTTCGCCGATTCGGCAAATGCGTCGCGGATCCGCGCCAGCGCGTCGCGGTCGAGCGCCACCGGCGCGGGGTTCTTGGGATCATAGGGCAATGCCGATGGCGCGACCGTCTCCCAGCCGTGCGGATCGCTGGCCGGGATCTGCCGCTCGCCTTTCCACGGGAGGTCGGTCGACGCCTTGCGTCCGGCGTGCGCCAGCTGAATCGCGATCGGCATGTCGGAATGACGCCGCACCGATTCGAGCACGCGCGCCATCGCCGCCTCGGTTGCATCGTCCCACAGCCCGACATCGCCGTAGCTGATCCGCCCCGCCGGCTCGACCGCGGTCGCCTCGATCGTCAGAATGCCGGCGCCCGACAGCGCCAGCTGACCGAGATGAATCGTGTGCCAGTCGGTCATGCCGCCGTCGACCGCCGAATATTGACACATCGGCGCGATGACGATGCGATTGGCGAGCGTCAGGCTGCCGATCTCAAGTGGCTGGAATAACCGGGGTCCGCTCATCGGAAACGCGCTCCTGAAGGTGAGCCGTCCCTACGCTTCAGCGGAAGAATAGTGCCGCGCGGCCGCGGCGAAGGAAATGGTCGGGGAAAGAGGATTCGAACCTCCGGCCCCTGCCTCCCGAAGGCAGTGCTCTACCAGGCTGAGCTATTCCCCGACCAGGGTGCCGAGCGGATGTTCCGTCGACAGGGCGCGGCTTATATCAGCGGAAATTTGCAGCGCAAGCGGGGAATCACAGCTGTTTTTACATCGGTGCGCGGCTAGGTTTCGCGGTGATGTCAGCTGCCGAATGGATCGCCACCGCCCTCGGGATCGCCTGTGTCGCGCTGGCCGCGCGGCGCAGCATCTGGACCTTCCCGACCGCGATCGTCTCGGTCGCGCTGCTCGGGATCGTGGTGTTCCGCGCGCGGCTCTATTCGGATGCCCTGCTCCAGCTCTTCTTCGCCGCCGCCAATCTGTACGGCTGGATCAACTGGCGGCGCGCGCGGGCACACAGCGGCGACATCGCCGTCCACATGCTCGGCACCCGTGCCCGCACCATGTGGCTTGGCGGGATCACGCTGTGCTGGCTCGGATGGGGCAGCGCGATGCACGTGCTGACCGACGCCGCCCTGCCCTGGTGGGATGCCGGGATCGCGGCCGCCAGCGTCGCGGCGCAACTGCTGATGGCGCGGCGCGCGATCGAGAATTGGTGGCTGTGGATCGCGGTCGACCTCGCCTCGGTGCCGCTCTACCTCGCCAAGGGACTCTACCCCTTCGCCGGGCTCTACCTCGTCTATCTCGCGCTCGCGGTCTGGGGTCTGATCGACTGGCGCCGCGCGCTCGGTGCCGGCTGGCGGATGGTGCCGGCATGACGTTGCGCACCGTCTGTCTCCACGGGCCGGAGAGCACCGGCAAGTCGACGATGGCGCCCCGGCTGGCGCAGCAGTTCGATTCGCTGTGCGTCGCCGAATTCGGCCGCACTTATTGCGAGACCTATGGCACCGATCTGACGATGGCCGATCTCGTCGTGATCGCCCAGACGCAGGACGCCAAGGCGCGCACGGCGCTCGATAGCGGCGCGCGACCGGTGATCCTCGACACCGATCCGCTGATGAGCGCCGTATGGGCGGACATGATGTTCGGACGGCGCGACCCGTGGTTCGATCGCTGGCAGGGCACCGCCGATCTCTACCTGCTGTTCGACATCGACCTGCCATGGGTGGAGGACGGCACCCGCATGTTCGGCTCGCACCGCGAACGCCAGCGCTTCTTCGACCTGTCGCGCCGCGAGCTGGAGCGGCGCGGCGTGCCATGGGTGCTGATCCAGGGCGAAGGCTCGCGCCGCTATCTCAACGCGCTGACCGCGATCCGCGCCGCGCTGTAGCCGCCACCCGCCTCCATGCCGCCGCCGCCGTGGCTCAGTCGCGCGGCGACGAACCGGGCCGGGGCGGCCGGCGGCGTCACTCGTTCCGGTACGGCCGGCCGGACTGGATCAGTCGCTGCCGTGATGTGTTGCCCGGCACCGCGATATGGGTCGCCGGATCATATTCCTTCCCGATCCCGGGTGCGCCTTCGGGCACCCAGAGTTCGACGACGGTGTTCGAGTAGCTGTTGGGAAGGTAGCGGATCCAATAGCCGTCGGGATGGTGGCTCCAGCGACCGGTCGGCACCGCGATGCTGCCCGGTCCGGCCGGCGCCATGCCGGCGAGCACGGCAACGCGCTCCAGTTCGCCGAAACTTGTACCTGGCGTGGTCAGCATCCGCCGCAGGTCGGCTTCCGCCTGCAAAACGGTTCTGACTTCGCGCGGCAGATTGTCCGCGATCGGCCCGGCCGACAGCATGTCCACGACGTTGCGGTTCAGTCCGGCGAGTTGCCGCGGGGTCAACAGTTGCGAGGCGGCGATCTTCTGCTCGCCCGACAGATCCTCGATCCTGGCCCGCGACAGGATCGCCCAGAGCAACGCCTGGATCACATGCTGGTCGATCTCGGGATGCTGGACCGAGCCGCGGACGATCGAGATCACCGCGTCCTTGGCTGAGCCGAGCGGCGGCGCATACAGATACCCGTCACCACCGCCGGGACCATGCGTCCCGGCATGCAGGCAATAGCTCTGATCGTGAAAGCGATAATAGCCGGCCTGCAGCAGGAAACCCCCGTTGGCGGTTCGCTGCAGCTGGGTCAGCTCGCGCCTGGTGGACGGGGGCGTGAAATTGTCCTGCGTGGGATCGCCCCAGCGCGCGTCGGGCAGACTGGTCGAGATCGGCTCCTTGCGCAGGCTCGGCATGGAGATACCTGCCCGCTTCGCAAGATCGCCAAGCTTCAATCCGCCGAACTGCGCGCCCGCGGGGGCTCCGCACCAGGAAAGCGCCACGGCCAGCGCCGCTGCCCGAAACACATGCCGCTTCATCTTCGTCCCACCCCCAAAACGTGTGCCTTGACCGTAACGCTAGCGTATCGAGCCGAGAAGCTCGACCTGATTTTCAATGACGTGCGTTACCCGCCTGCCTGCTCGATCTACACGCCGAGTGTGTAACGAAGAAGTCGCCGGCGGCGTGGGGCGGCCGCCGCTGCGATGCGCAGGAAATCGCCGCCCCCCTATCGCTTGCGCCATTGCTGCGCTAGGCGCGCGGAGATCATGACCACCCCGCTCAACACGATCCGCAATTTCTCGATCATCGCGCACATCGACCATGGCAAGTCGACGCTCGCCGACCGCCTGATCCAGGCGACCGGCGGTCTTACCGACCGTGAGATGAGCGAGCAGGTGCTCGACAATATGGAGATCGAGAAAGAGCGCGGGATCACCATCAAGGCGCAGACCGTGCGCCTGTCCTACAAGGCGCATGACGGCGAGACCTACACGCTCAACCTGATGGACACGCCGGGCCACGTCGACTTCGCCTATGAAGTGTCGCGGTCGCTGGCGGCGTGCGAGGGGGCGTTGCTGGTGGTGGATGCAGCGCAAGGCGTCGAGGCGCAGACGCTCGCCAACGTCTATCAGTCGATCGAGCACGATCACGAGATCGTGCCGGTCATCAACAAGATCGACCTCCCCGCCGCCGAGCCCGAGAAGGTCCGTGCCGAGATCGAGGACGTGATCGGCATCGACGCCTCCGACGCGGTGCTGGCCAGCGCCAAGTCGGGGATCGGCATCCCCGACATCCTCGAAGCGATCGTGCGGAAGATTCCGGCACCGAAGGGTGACGCTGACGCACCGCTCAAGGCAATGCTCGTCGATTCGTGGTACGATCCGTATCTGGGCGTGATGATTCTGGTCCGGGTCGTGGACGGGACGCTCCGCAAGGGGCAGCAGGTCACGTTCATGCAGGCCGGAACGACGCATCTGATCGACCGCGTCGGCTGCTTCCGCCCAAAAATCGAGCAACTGACCGACCTCGGGCCGGGCGAAATCGGCTTCATCACCGCGCAGATCAAGGACGTCGCGCAGGCGCGCGTCGGCGACACGCTCACCGACGCCAAGCGCCCCGCTACCGAGGCGCTGCCGGGGTTCAAGGAAGTCCAGCCGGTCGTGTTCTGCGGACTTTTTCCCGTCGATGCCAATGACTTCGAGAAGCTTCGTGAGAGTATCTCGAAGCTGCGGCTCAACGACGCCTCGTTCAGTTTCGAGATGGAAACCTCGGCCGCGCTCGGCTTCGGCTTCCGCTGCGGCTTCCTTGGCCTGCTGCATCTGGAGATCATCCAGGAGCGGCTGACCCGCGAATACGACCTCGACCTCATCACCACCGCGCCGAGCGTCGTCTATCAGATTGAATTGAGTCACGATGGCGGCCAGATCGACCTCCACAATCCCGCCGACATGCCCGATCCGAACAAGATCGAGTCGATCAGCGAGCCGTGGATCGAGGCGGTGATCTACGTCCCTGACGAATATCTCGGCAGCATCCTCAAGCTTTGTCAGGATCGCCGCGGCATCCAGAAGAACCTGACCTATGTCGGCGGGCGCGCGCAGGCGACCTATGAACTGCCGCTCAACGAAGTCGTCTTCGACTTCTACGACCGGCTCAAGTCGCTGTCGAAGGGTTACGCCAGCTTCGACTATCACCAGATCGGCTATCGCGAGGGCGATCTCGTCAAGATGAGCATCCTCGTCAACGAGGAGCCGGTCGATGCGCTGTCGATGATCGTCCACCGCGGCACCGCCGAGACGCGCGGACGCGGGATGTGCGAGCGGCTCAAGGAGCTGATCCCACGCCATTTGTTCAAGATTCCGATCCAGGCGGCAATCGGTGGCAAGGTGATCGCGCGCGAGACGATCAGTGCGATGCGCAAGGACGTGACCGCCAAATGCTATGGCGGCGACGCAACGCGTAAGCGCAAGCTTCTGGAAAAGCAGAAGAAGGGTAAGGCGAAGATGCGCGAATACGGCAGCGTCAGCATCCCGCAGGAAGCCTTTATCGCAGCGCTGCGCATGGGCGACGAGAACTGAGCCATTCACCGTCGCCCCGGATTTGATCCGGGGCCCGCTTTTTGGCGCTGCGGGCCAAGAAGAAGCGGGACCCCGGATCAAGTCCGGGGCAATGATGCGGCATGCTCCCGTCATTGCGAGCGTAGCGAAGCAATCCAGGGCCGGATCAGGACGCCCTGGATTGCTTCGCTACGCTCGCAATCACGAAAAATCGACCAGAATCAATAAGCCCGTGCGACCGCGAACTCGACCGCTTCGACCATCGCTTCCTTGATCGCGCTGTCGGCAAAACCCGCCAGCGACTCGATCGCGCGCTGCCCGTAATGTCGCGCCCGCGCCAGCGTATCGTCGACCGCACGGGTCCGACGGACCAGATCGATCGCATGTGCGAAATCGGCATCGCTCGCCCGCCGTCCCTCGACCGCGTCGCGCCAGAACGCACGCTCCTCGTCGCCGCCGCGTGCATAGGCGAGGATGACCGGCAAGGTCATCTTGCCTTCGCGGAAGTCGTCGCCGGCATCCTTGCCCATCGTGCCCGCATCGCTGGTATAGTCGATCGCATCGTCGACCAGCTGGAACGCGATGCCCAGGTTGCGACCGTAAGAGTCGAGCGCCAGCTCCTCCGCCGCCGGTCGCTCGGCGACCACCGCCGCGATCCGGCATGCAGCGGCGAACAGCGCCGCGGTCTTCGCATGGATGATGTCGAGATAGCGTTCCTCGGGCAGATCGACGCGCCGCGCCGCGGTCAGCTGGTTGACCTCGCCCTCCGCGATCACCGCCGAAGCGTTCGACAGGATCTCGAGCGCGCGCATGTTGCCGCCCGCGACCATCAGCTCGAAGGAGCGCGAGAACAGGAAGTCGCCGACCAGCACGCTGGCGGGATTGCCCCAGATGATGTTGGCGGTACGCTTGCCGCGCCGCAGGTCCGATCCGTCGACAACATCGTCGTGGAGCAGCGTCGCGGTGTGGATGAACTCCACCGCCGCCGCCAGCAGATGATGCCGGTCGCCGTCATAGCCGACCAGCTGCGCGCCCGCGAGCGTCAGCATCGGGCGCATCCTTTTGCCCCCGCCCGCGATCAGATGCCCGGCCAGCTCCGGGATCAACGGAATTTCGGATCGCATCCGCTCCACGATCACGGCATTGACGTGATCCATGTCGGCGGCGACCAGCCCGATCATCGGATCGAGCGAGGGCGTGTGCCCGGGAAGTCGGTGCAAGGTAGCGCTCATCTGTTCCTGCCCTTAGGGGGAGGCACGCGCGCAACGCAAGCGCGCGCTGCATGACCATTATCGCTTTGACGGGGAAGCCGTGATGACCGACGACGTTCTGAAGGGCTATCGCAAGAGCATCGACAATATCGATGCGGCGCTGGTCTGCCTGCTCGCGGAACGCTTCAAGATCACGCAGGCGGTCGGCGCCTACAAGGCGCAGACCGGTCTGCCCGCCGCCGATCCCGGTCGCGAGGAGGCGCAGATCGCGCGGCTGCGCCAGTTGAGCGAGGACGCCGAACTGGATCCGGAATTCTCCGAAAAGTTCCTGCGCTTCATCATCGACGAGGTGATCCGCCACCACCGCGCCGCCGCGGCGGGCTGATCACGTCACGGCGCGGACGGTGCCCGGCGCTCCGCCAGCCGCGCGACCGCCGCATCGGCGAGCTGCTTGAGGTGCATCTGCTCATAGGCGCCGAAATCGTCGCGCGGAATCCGGTCGAAGACGCAGAAGGTGCCAATCGGAAACTGGTCCGGATCGACCAGCGCCGCGCCCGCGTAGAATCGCACCTGCCCGCCGTCGATCAGCGTCGGATTGTCGGCGAAGCGCGGATCGGCGCGCGCGTCCTCGACGCAGAAGACCGCACGCGGCGTGATGATCGCATGGCCGCACAACGACATGCGCCGGCTGTAGGTTCGTGAGGTGACGCCAGCCGCGGCGATCAGATATTGCCAGTCGCGCGACAGGATCGACACCGCCGCCATCCCGGTCCCGAACCGCTGCCGCGCCTGCTCGACCAGTCCGATCAATTCGGGGTCGTCGCGCGCGTCCAGCGCGCCCGACGCGATCACCGCCCGCTCGCGCGCCGCCTCGTCGCTCGGCGTGGGCGCCGGTGCATAAACGGTGATCCCCAAATCCCCCGGCCCCCAACCCTGGCTCGCTGCAAAACGTCCGGCAGCGCCGGTTCTTCAGCCGCCGTCCAGAGCAAGGGTCGCTACTATGCCGCCGGGACTTCAGCAACGATCTCATTGTTTTTGAAGGCAACTTGTAAGAAATGACTCATTGCCTCCCAGCTGCGGCGGTCGGCCTTCGCGTCATAGCCGAACCCGGCATGGCCCGCCGGCATCGCGCGATCGGTGAAGGCGTGCCCCGCCCCGCCATAGGCGTGGAGCTGCCAGTCGGCGCGCGCGGCGGTGAGCTCGTCGGCGAGCGCGACCACCGCCGCGGGTGGCCCGAGCGGATCGTCCCAGCCGTGGCAGATCAACAGCGGTACGGTGATTGGATCGACGCTCGGCCAGTCCGGGCGATCGTAGACGCCGTGAAAGCTCACCCCGCCCCGGATTGGCAGCCCGGCGCGCGCCATGTCGAGCACGCATTTGCCGCCGAAACAGAAGCCGATCGCGGCGACGGCCTCGGCATCGACCTCCGGCTCTGCGGTCAGCGCGCCCAGCGACGCGCGCAGCCGCTCGCGCAGCAACGCGCGGTCGGCGTTCAAATCGTCCATATAGCGGCTCGCCCCCTCGCCGCGCTGCGTGCGCTTGCCCTGTCCGAACAGATCACAGGCGAAGGCGGCATAGCCGAGCGCCGCCAGCGCCTCGGCCTTGAGGTTGTCGCTTTCCTTCTGCCCGAGCACGTTCGGGATCACCAGCACGCCCGGCCGCGGGGTCGCGTCGGCATCGTCCCAGGCGAACACGCCCTCGAACGGCCCGCCCGGTCCGTCATGGACGATGGTGCGGCGGCGGATCGTCATGGGCGCTCTCCTGTTGTGTCGGTCGCGCCTTTTGCTAGATCGGAGCTATTCGACGGACAAGCAGCAGGGCTCATGATGCAGATCAGGAAGGACGATCCCGCCGCGCCGCATGTCGCCGCCTTGCTGGCGCATCATCTCGCCGAATTGCGCGGCCAAATGGCGGAATTCGCCTTCGCGCTCGACGCGACCGGACTCTCCGCGCCCGAGGTCACGTTCTGGACCGCGTGGCGTGACGAGACGCTGGTCGGCTTCGTCGCGCTGAAGGCGCTCGACCCGCATCATGGCGAAGTCAAATCGATGCGCGCCGCGCCCGCGGCACGCGGCACCGGGGTCGGCCGCGCGTTGCTGGCGCACGTCGTCGCCACCGCCCGCGAGCGCGGCTATGGTCGGCTCAGCCTGGAGACCGGCACCGCCGCGCTGCACCAGCCGGCGCTCGGCCTGTATCGCAGCGCAGGCTTCGTGCCGTGCGACGCCTTCGCCGATTACCGGCCCAGCCCGCACAACCAGTTCCTGACCCTGATCCTCTAACGGGAGCACCCGATTGCCGACCCTCGTCCTCATCCGCCACGGCCAGTCCGCCTGGAATCTCGAAAATCGCTTCACCGGCTGGTGGGACGTCGACGTCACCGAGAAGGGGGCGGCCGAGGCGCGCGCCGCCGGTGAGCTGATGGCGGCGAAGGGGCTGGACTTCGACCAGACCTTCACCTCGCTCCAGACCCGCGCGATCAAGACGCTCAACCTCGCGCTGGAGGCGATGGGGCGGCTGTGGCTTCCGGTCGAGAAGGACTGGCGGCTCAACGAGCGGCATTACGGCGGGCTGACCGGGCTAGACAAGGCCGAGACGGCGGCGAAGCACGGCGACGAGCAGGTCCACATCTGGCGCCGCAGCTTCGACGTCCCGCCGCCGCCGATCGAGGCGGGCAGCAACTACGATCCCTCGGCCGACCGCCGCTATGCCGGGATCGACGTCCCCGCGACCGAGAGCCTCAAGGACACGATCGCGCGCGTCCTGCCTTATTGGGAAGGCCGCATCGCGCCTGCGCTCAGGGACGGGCAGCGCGTGCTGATCTCGGCGCACGGCAATTCGCTGCGTGCCTTGGTGAAGCATCTGTCGGGGATTTCGGACGACGAGATTACCGGACTGGAGATCCCGACCGGCCAGCCAATCGTCTACGAGCTCGACGACGCGCTCAACGCGACCGACCGTTATTACCTGAACGAGCGGTAAGCGATAATTGACGGGCGATAAGCATCGGTTCGTCGCCCGGACCTGATCCGGGGCCCCGTTTCTTCTCTGGCGCCGCAGTCAGAAGAAACGGGAGCCCGGGTCGAGCCCGGGGTGGCGGGCTATCGTTGGTGGCGCCGCCCCGACCAACGCCTCAAACCGCCGCGCGTACCGCGTCGCAGATGCGATCGACCACCTGCTCCACCTGCGCCGGATCGTCGCCCTCCGCCATCACGCGGATCACCGGCTCGGTCCCCGACGGCCGGATCACCAGCCGCCCGCGCCCCGCCAGCTCCGCCTCGGCATCGGCGATCACCGCCTTGACCGCTTCGGTCTCCAGCGGCTTGCCGCCCGAGAAGCGCACGTTCTTGAGCAATTGCGGCAACGGCTCGAAACGCCGCAGCACCTCGCTCGCCGGCGCGCCGGCCCGGCAGATCTCCGCCAGCACCTGCAACGCCGCGACCAACCCGTCGCCGGTCGTCGCATAGTCGCTGAGGATGATATGCCCCGACTGTTCGCCGCCGACATTGTAGCCGCGCCGCCGCATCGCCTCCAGCACGTGTCGGTCACCGACCGCGGTGCGGATCAGCCCGAGCCCCTGCGCGTTGAGATGCCGCTCCAGCCCGAGGTTGGACATCACCGTCGCGACCAGCCCGCCGCCCGCCAGCCGCCCGGCGCGCGCCCAGCCGGCGGCGATCGTCGCCATCAACTGGTCGCCGTCGATCACCCGGCCCTTTTCGTCGACCACGATCAGCCGGTCGGCGTCGCCGTCCAGCGCGATGCCGATGTCGGCCTGATGCTCGATCACCGCCGCCGACAGCGCCTCGGGATGCGTCGAGCCGATCTTGTCGTTGATGTTCAGCCCGTTCGGCTGCACCCCGATCTGGATCAGGTCCGCGCCCAGTTCCCACAGCGCCTCGGGTGCGACCTGATAGGCGGCGCCATTCGCGCAATCGACGACGACTTTCATCCCGTCGAGCCGCAGGTCGTTGGGAAAGGTCGATTTGGCGAAGTGGATGTAGCGGCCGCGCGCGTCGTCGATCCGCTTCGCGCGGCCGATCTCGCCGGCCGGGGCGAGCGCGACCTCGCCGTCGATCGCCGCCTCGATCGCCAGCTCGTCCTCGTCGGACAATTTGTAACCATCCGGCCCGAACAGCTTGATACCATTGTCGAAAAATGGATTGTGGCTGGCGGAGATCATTACCCCCATGTCGGCGCGCATCGACTTCGTCAGCATCGCCACCGCCGGGGTCGGCATCGGCCCGACCAGGGTGACGTCCATCCCGACGCTGGTGAACCCGGCCTGCAGCGCGCTCTCCAGCATATAGCCCGACAGCCGCGTATCCTTACCGATCACCACGCGGTGGCGGTGCTGCCCACGCAGGAAGTGCCGCCCGGCCGCCATCCCGACCTTCATCGCCATCTCCGCGGTCATTGCGCCCGCGTTGGTCAGGCCGCGAATGCCGTCCGTGCCGAAATATTTCCTTGCCATCGTGTCTTCCGTTCGCTTGGCCCAGACAGGTCCCTTAGTGCGGGACGATAAAAAAGGCGAAGATACCGCATGTCGCAAGCTACCCGCATCCTGCTGTCGCTGCTGATCGGGCTGGCGGGGGGCGTCGCACTCGCCGGTTACGCGCCCGGAGCGGTCGCCGGCACGATCGCGGTCGCGGAGCCGATCGGCGCGGCGTGGCTGCACGGCCTGCAGATGACGATCGTGCCGCTCGTCGCCTCGCTGCTCGTCACCGGAGTCGCCTCGACCGCGGAGGCGGCGCGCGCCGGACGGCTCGCCGGGCGCGCGATCGCGCTTTACGTCACCTTCCTGTTCCTGTCGGCGGTGATCGCCGCGATCGCGACCCCGCTGATCCTCGCGGTCGCGCCGCTCCCCGCCGCTTCGGCGCAGGCGCTGCGCACGGCGCTGGTCGGCGCGGGCAAGGTGCCTGCGGTCCCGCCGCTCGGCGAGTTCTTCGCCGGTATCGTCCCGACCAATATCGTCAGCGCCGCCGCCAACGACGCCTTCCTGTCGCTCATCATCTTCACGCTGGTCTTCGCCTTCGCAATCGCCCGGATCGATGCCGAGGGACGTGCGCTGCTGGTAAGATTCTTCACCGCGTTGCGCGACACGATGCTGGTGGTGATCCATTGGGTCCTGTGGATCGCACCGGTCGGCGTCTTCGCGCTGGCGCTGGTGGTCGGCGCGCGCGCGGGCTCGGGTGCGTTCGGGGCGCTGGCGCATTACATCCTCGTCGTCGCCAGCGTCGGGGTGATCGTCACCCTGCTCGCCTATCCGGTCGCCTGGGCGGGCGCACGGCTCAACCTCGCCGCCTTCGCGCGCGCCGCGCTGCCGTCGCAGGCGGTGGCGATCAGCACGCAATCCTCGCTCGCTTCGGTGCCCGCGATGCTGGAAGGCGCGCGCGCGCTCGGCGTGCCGGTGCGCACCGCGGGGGTGACGCTGCCGCTCGCCGTCGCGATCTTCCGCAGCACCGGGCCAGCGATGAACCTCGCGGTCGCGATCTATGTCGCGACATGGTTCAACGTGACACTGTCGCCCGCGACGCTCGCGATCGGGGTAGTGGTGGCGACGCTCACCTCGCTCGGCTCGGTCAGCCTGCCCGGCACGGTCAGCTACGTCAGCGCGATCGCGCCGATCGCGGGCACGATCGGCGCGCCGGTCGCGCCGCTCGGCCTGCTCGTCGCCGTCGAGACGATCCCCGACATCATCCGCACCGTCGGCAACGTCACCATGGATCTCGCCACCACCGCCTGGCTTGGGCGGCGCGAGCCTAGGGAGTAACGCGCCGCCGGCTGCCCAGCGCGTAGAGCGCGCAGCCGGTCCAGATCAGCGCGAAGGTCACGAGATGCGCGGCGCGCAGCGGTTCGTGGAACACCAGCACCGCGAGCAGGAATTGCAGCGTCGGGGCGAGATATTGCAGCAGCCCGAGCGTCGAATAGCGCAACCGCCGCGCCGCGGCGGCGAACATCAGCAGCGGCGCGGCGGTGACCGCCCCCGCCAGCACCAGCAGCAGGTTGATGGTGCCGCGCCCGAACACCGGCGCGGGGCTGAGCCACAAGACCGCCAGCGCCGGCCCGACCAGCAAGGCGGTCTCGACGGTCAGCCCGCCCAGCGCGTCGATCGCCGCCACCTTGCGGATCAGCCCGTAGACGCCGAAGCTGAACGCGAGCGTCAGCGAGATCCACAATGCCCCGCCGCCCGCGATCGCCAGCACCGCGACGCCGAGCGCCGCCACCGCCACCGCCGCTTTCTGCAACGCGCCGATCCGCTCGCCGAGCACGATCATCCCGAGGGCGACATTGAGCAACGGGTTGATGAAATAACCGAGGCTCGCCTCCAGCACGTGCCCGCTCTGCACCGCGAAAATATAGACCAGCCAGTTGACCGCGATCAGCGCCGCCGACGCGCACAGCAGCAGCAAGGTCCGCCCGCGCGCCGCCGCGAGGATCGGCCCGGCGCGCCGCATCGCCAGCACGATGGCCGCGAGCAGCAGCAGCGACCAGACGACGCGATGCGCCAGCACCTGCAACGCCGGCACGCCGGTCAGCAGGTGCAGGTAGAGCGGGAGCAGCCCCCATGACACATAGGCGCCCACGCCGAGGAGCAGGCCGGAACGATGGGGATTGGCGGTCATCCCCGCCACGTCGCGAAAGATGCGCCGCGATGCAAGGCCGCGCCGACCCATTGCGCCGCTATCGAAGAAACAGTCGCCCTGCCCGCGCTTTGCCCGTACCAGCATCGCGCCACCATGCTGTCCCGCCTCGTCCTCACCGATGTCCGCAACCATCAGGCGCTGTCGATCGCGCCCGGTGCCGAGCCCGGCTTCGTCGTGCTGTACGGGCCGAACGGCGCCGGAAAGACCAACGTGCTGGAGGCGGTGTCGCTGCTCGCGCCCGGCCGCGGGCTGCGCCGTGCCGCGCTGTCGGACATCGCGCGCAGCGACGGGCCGGGCGGATTCGGCGTCGCGGCGACGCTGGCGGATGACGTGACGCTCGCCACCGGCGCGCTCGCCACCGCGCCCGAGCGGCGCGTGGTGCGGATCAACGGCGCCGCCGCCCCCGCCACCGCGCTTGCCGAGCGGCTGGCGGTGTTGTGGCTCACCCCGGCGATGGACCGGCTGTTCACCGAGGCGGCCGGGGGGCGCCGTCGCTTCCTCGACCGGCTGACGCTCGCGGTCGAACCCGGACATGCCCGCGACGGCGCGCGCTACGAAGCCGCGATGAGGGACCGCAACCGCCTGCTCGCCGATCCGCTCGCCGACCCCGACTGGCTCGCCGCGCTCGAAGTGCAGATGGCGCAGCACGGCGCGGCGCTCGACGCCGCGCGCCGTCGCACCGTCGCCGCACTCGATGCGGCGCTCGCCGCGCAGCCCGCGGGCGACATCGCGCGCGCGCGGATCGCGCTCGACGGGTGGAGCGGCGACGCCGGCGCACTCGCCGAGGCGCTGCGCACCGGCCGCGCGCGCGACGCCGCGGCGGGGCGGACGCTGGCCGGGCCGCATCGCGCCGACCTGATCGTCACGCATATCGACAAGGTGCGCCCCGCCGCCACGGCGTCGACCGGCGAGCAGAAGGCGCTGCTGCTCGGGATCGTCCTCGCGCACGCCGAGCTGGTCGCGCAATTGACCGGGCACGCGCCGGTGCTGCTGCTGGACGAGGTCGCCGCACATCTCGATCCGGTCCGCCGCGCCGCGCTGTTCGCGCGGCTCGCGCCGCTCGGGCAGGTATGGATGACCGGCACCGAGCGCGCCTTGTTCGACGGAATCGACGCCGCCACCTGGGTCGCGCTCCACGATGTCGTTACGCCCACAACAATTTCGTCGCCGCCGCGTTGAGCGACGACAGACCGCCTTCTCCGTTGGGGTACACTCCGCTGACCGATCCTGCCGCTCCTGCCGACGCCCCGCGCACGCTGACCGAATGGCGGCACGGCTGGCCGGTGGTGCTCGCGGCGATGCTGGGGTCGGGGTTCGGCCCGGGGCTGTACCAGAATCTTTCCAGCCTGTTCACGCCGGGGCTGGAGGCGACCTTCGGCTGGTCGCGCGGCGACATCGCCACCGCCGCCGGGCTCGCGCTGGGCAGTGCGGTCGCCGCACCGCTGATCGGCCGCGCCGCCGATCGGTTCGGCGTGCGCCCGGTGATCGTCGCGTCGATGCTGCTGCTGGGGGTAGCCTATCTCTGGCTCGCGGCGATGGGGATGAACGGCGGCCGGGCGATCTGGCGCTACCAGCTGGGCGTCGTGCTGCTGGTGCTGGCGCTGCCGGGGACGAGCAGCCTTGCCTATGGCAAGCCGATCGCGGCGCGCTTCGTGCGCGGGCGCGGGATGGCGCTGGCGCTCGGCACCTCGGGGCTGGCGTTGGCGACGATCGTCGCCGCGCCGCTGCTCGGTGCCACGATCGCGCGGTTCGGCTGGCAAGCGGGGTTCGCCGCGCTGGCCGGCGGCTCGGCGATCCTTGCGCTGCCGCTCATCATGCTCAGCCTGCGCGCGGTGACGTTCCCGACGAAGGCCGACAGGGCCCACGCCACCTTGCCCGGGACCAGCGCAGCGGCCGCGCGGCGCGACCGCCGCTTTTGGATCATGGTCGCCTCGGCGTGGCTGATCAACGCCGCCACCACCGGCTTCGTCACCCAGCTGGTCCCGATCGGCATCGAGCTCGGCCTGCGCCCGCCGCAAGCGGCGCTGCTACTCACCAGCTTCGCCTCCAGCGCGATCGCCGGACGGCTGCTGGTCGGCTGGCTCGTCGACCGCCTGCGCCCGCAGCCGGTCGCGGCGGCGTTCGCGATCCTGTCCGCCGCGGCGTTCGTCGCCCTGGCCTTCGCGCCCGCGGGGCTGGCGCTGCTGCTGGTGCTCGTCTTCCTCGCCGGGCTGATGAACGGTGCCGAGAACGACCTGCTGCCGTTCTTCGCGGCGCGGCTGTTCGGGCTGCGCGCCTATGCCGAGATCTATGGCACCGCGATGCCGATCGCGCTGTCTGGCACCGCGGTCGGCATCATCGGCTTCGGGCGGCTCCACGATTTTACCGGCAGCTATACCGCGGCGTTGACGCTGGGTTGTGGCGTGCTGCTGCTCGCCGCCTTGTGCTTCCTGGTCCTCCCCGACCAGACCGGGGATGACGGGGCGCGCGTCGCCCGCTAGCGCCCGCCGATGCCCGCGCCCCCGCCCGTCCCGAATCGCAGCGAATGGCGCACCGGCTGGCCGCTGGTGGCCGGCGCGCTGGTCGGCAGCGGTGCGAGCCCGGCGCTGTTCCAGAATCTGTCGAGCATGTTCGTGCCGGGCATGACCGGCGAGTTCGGCTGGAGCCGCGGTGCGACCGCCGCCGCCAGCGGGCTGGGCTTCGCCGGCAGCCTCGTCGTGCCGCTGCTGGGGCGCGCGGTCGACCGGGTCGGCGTGCGGCCGATGATCGTCGGCTGCATGGTCGCGCTCGCCGCCGCCTATCTCGGCATGGCGGCGATGACCGGACGATTATGGCATTATCACCTCCTGGTGCTCGCGCTGGCAATGACGGTGCCGGGCACCAGCGCGCTCGTGTACGGCAAGCTGATCGCGGCGCGCTTCGTCGCGCATCGCGGGATGGCGCTGGGGATCGCGACCTCCGGGCTGCCGCTGACGACATTGCTGCTGCCGATCGTGCTGGCCGAGGTGATCGAGGATTTCGGCTGGCGTGGCGGGTTCGTGGCGCTGGCGGTCTATTCGGCGCTGATCGCGCTGCCGATCGCGCTGTTCGCGATCCGCGGCGCCGGCCCCGTCAACCGTGCCACCGCCATCGGCCCGGCGCAGGTGTCCGGCGTCACCGCTCCATGCGCGCGGCGCGATCCGCGTTTCTGGCGGCTCGGGCTGACCGGCCTCTTCGTCAATCTGGGTACGATCGGGTTCGTGACGCAATTGGTGCCGTTCGGGATCGCCCGCGGGCTGCCCGCCACGCAGGCGGCGCTGCTGCTCACCGCGTTCGGCGCATCGCAGGTCGCGGCGCGCGTCACGTTCGGCGCGCTGATCGACCGCTTCCCGCCGCAGCGGATCGCCGCCGCCGTGGCCTTCGTTTCCGCGCTCGGCTTCGCGGTGCTGCAATGGCGCGAACTGACCTTGCCTGCGCTGGCGCTCGGCGTCTTCTGCGCGGGGCTGATGAACGGCGCCGAGAACGACCTCTTTCCGTTCTTCGCCGCGCGGTTGTTCGGCCTGCGCGCCTATGGCGAGATCTACGGCACACTGATCGTCGTCGCGCTGGTCGGCAGCGGCGCGGGGATCATCGGCTTCGGCATGCTCCACGACGCGACCGGCGGCGACGCGGTCGGGCTGGCGGTGGCGAGCGCCGCGCTGGCGATCGCCGGGCTGCTGTTCGCCGGGCTGCGCGACCGCCCCGCGCAGGGCTAGGTTTCGCTTTCGCTAGACCGTCCGGCTGCCTATATGATCGCCATGGCAGAACCTCAGAATACCAGCGAATACGGCGCCTCCTCGATCAAGGTGCTGAAGGGCCTCGACGCCGTCCGCAAGCGTCCCGGCATGTACATCGGCGACACCGACGACGGCTCGGGCCTTCACCATATGGTGTTCGAGGTGAGCGACAATGCGATTGACGAGGCGCTGGCCGGGCATTGCGACCGGATCGACATCACGCTGAACGCCGACGGGTCGGTGTCGGTGACCGACAACGGCCGCGGCATCCCGACCGGCATCCACCCCGAAGAGGGCGTCTCGGCGGCCGAGGTCATCATGACCCAGCTCCACGCCGGCGGCAAGTTCGAGAACACCAGCGACGACAATGCCTATAAGGTGTCGGGCGGACTGCACGGCGTCGGCGTCTCGGTGGTCAACGCACTGTCCGAATATCTCGACCTGACGATCTGGCGCGACGGCGAGGAGCATTACATGCGCTTCGCGCACGGCGATGCGGTCGCCCCGCTCAAGGTCGTCGGCCCCGCCGAGGGCAAGAAGGGCACGCGCGTCACCTTCCTGCCCTCGCCCGAGACGTTCAAGATCACCGAATTCGACTTCGAGAAGCTCGAGCATCGCTATCGTGAGCTGGCGTTCCTCAACTCCGGCGTCCGCCTGTTCCTCAACGACGCGCGCCACGAAGAGCCGAAGTCGATCGAGCTGTTCTACGAAGGCGGGATCGCCGCGTTCGTGAAGTGGCTGGACCGCAACAAGCAGCCGTTGTTCCCCGATCCGATCTCGGTCGCGGGCACCCGCGATCACGTCACGATCGAGGTCGCGCTGGAGTGGAACGACAGCTATTACGAGAACGTCCTCGCGTTCACGAACAACATCCCGCAGCGCGACGGCGGCACGCACATTGCCGCGTTCCGCGCCGCGCTGACCCGCACGCTCAACAATTATGCCGAAAAGTCGGGGCTCCTGAAGAAGGAGAAGGTCTCGCTCACCGGCGACGACATGCGTGAGGGGCTGACCGCGATTGTCTCGGTCAAGCTGCCCGACCCGAAGTTCAGCTCGCAGACCAAGGACAAGCTCGTCTCGTCGGAGGTCCGCCAGCCGCTCGAAAGCCTGATGGCCGACAAGATGGCGGAATGGTTGGAGGAAAATCCGCAGCACGCGCGGTCGATCGTCGGCAAGATCATCGACGCCGCCGCCGCGCGCGAAGCGGCGAAGCGCGCGCGCGAACTGACGCGGCGCAAGGGCGTCATGGACATCGCCAGCCTGCCCGGCAAGCTCGCCGACTGTCAGGAGCGCGATCCCGCCAAGTCCGAGCTGTTCCTCGTCGAGGGCGACTCGGCCGGTGGCTCGGCCAAACAGGGCCGCGACCGCCACTTCCAGGCGATCCTGCCGTTGCGCGGCAAGATCCTCAACGTCGAGCGCGCGCGCTTCGACCGGATGCTAGGCTCGAAGGAGATCGGCACGCTCATCCAGGCGATGGGCACCGGCATCGGCCGCGACGACTTCAAGCTCGACAAGTTGCGCTACCACAAGATCGTCATCATGACAGACGCCGATGTCGACGGCGCGCATATCCGCACCTTGCTGCTGACGTTCTTCTATCGCCAGATGCCCGAGATCATCGAGGCCGGGCACCTCTATATCGCGCAGCCGCCGCTCTATAAGGCGACCAAGGGCCGGTCGGAGGTCTACCTCAAGGACGATCACGCGCTCGACAATTACCTCGTCGATGCCGGGCTCGGCGCGATGGCGCTGGAGCGTGGCGACGAGAAGCTGACCGGCGCGCATTTGCGCCCGCTGGTCGAGCATGCGCGGCGGATGCGCACGCTGATGCGCTACGTGCCGCGCCGCTACGATCCGGTCATCATCGAGGGGCTGGCGCTGGGCGGCGCGCTCGATCCCGAAGCGACGCGCGAAAGCCGCGCTGCGGCGGTGATGGAGGTCGTCCGCCGGCTCGATCAGGGCGACAGCGAGGCGACGTGGAGCGCGCGCGTCACCGAGGACGGCGGCATCCACTTCGAGCGGCTGTGGCGCGGCGTGACCGACCATCATATCGTCGAGGCGGCATTCCTCGGCTCGGCGGAGGCGCGCAAGCTCCACACGCTCGCCGCCGAACAGGCCGAGACCTTCGCGCACGCCGCCAAGCTGGTGCCGGTCAAGACCGCCGCGGTCGAGACGCCGGTCGACGCGGTCGCCACCGACGAGGAGGGCGAGGACACCGTCTCGGTCGGTCGTGGCGAGTCGCTGGTGGCGCGCCCGTCGCAATTGCTCGAGGCGATCCTCGCCTCGGGGCGCAAGGGGCTGGCGATCCAGCGCTACAAGGGCTTGGGCGAGATGAACGCGGAACAGCTGTGGGAAACCACGCTCGACCCGTCGAACCGCACGATGCTCAAGGTCGCGATCGAGCAGGCCGATGTCGCGGACGAGATCTTCACCCGGCTGATGGGCGACGTCGTCGAACCGCGCCGCGAGTTCATCCAGGAGAATGCGCTGAGCGTCGCGAACCTCGACGTATAGGGCGGTCGCCCCGGACTCGATCCGGGGCCCCACTTCTTACCGACACGGCGAAGAAGAAGCGTCGTCCCGGGTCGAGCCCGGGACGACGCAAGTGGATGACGGCTCACCCCCACCCGTCATCCCCGCGCAGGCGGGGATCCAGACGCGCAGGTTCTCGTAAAGGCCACAAGCGTCAGAGGTTCTGGATTCCCGCCTTCGGGAATGACGGAAGCTTGCAGCCAGATCGCCCGTCATTGCGAGCGCAGCGAAGCAATCCAGCGCCGGATCAGAACGCCCGTCATCGCTTCGCTATGCTCGCAATAACAGCCAGCCCTACCCCTCTACCCACGCCCGCAACAACGAATGCGCGATTGCATAGGGCGGCGGCGCACCGAACGCCCCTGCCTCGCCCGCCAGCGCAGCGCGTACCTCATCACGCGTCACCCAGCGCGCATCCTCCAACTCGTTGGTGTCGAGCGTGATCGCATCGTCCTCCGCCTCGGCGATGCACGCGATCATCAGCTGCGACGGGAACGGCCACGGCTGGCTCGCGACATAGCGCACCGCGCCGACCCGCACCCCCGCCTCCTCGGCGATTTCGCGCGCCACCGCTTCCTCGATCGACTCGCCCGGCTCCAGAAACCCGGCCAGCGCCGAATAGCGGCCGGCCGGCCACGCCGCCTGCCGCCCGATCAACGCGCGCCCGTCATGCTCGGCGATCATGATGACCACCGGATCGACGCGCGGAAAATGCTCGGCCTTGCAGTTCGGGCAGTTGCGCCCCCAGCCGGCACGGAACGGCACCGTCGCATGGCCGCAGCGCGCGCAGAACGGATGCCGCGCATGCCAGTCGATCAGCGCACGCGCCCCCGCGAAGGTCGCCGCCTCGCCGCCGCGCAGCCGGTCGAGCAACGCGAACAGCGTCGGGGAGCGATAGGGCGGCGGCGGCGCTGCGCCCGGGATCACCGCCGCGAAATGCGCGCGCCCTTCGGCCAGCCCGAGCAACACGAACTCGGCGCCGTCCGGGGCGTCCGCGATCGTGCCCCACGACAGCGCACCGTCATCCGCCACCACCGGCTCGAACGCATCGAGCCGCAACAGCCGTGACGCCGGATCGGCGAGCAACGCCGCCACCGCCGGCGGATCGTGCCGCAACGCGTCCGCGCGATCCAGCGTACCGCCGGTAAACCCGGTTTCGATCACCATTGCCCTCCATGCAGCCGCGCGGCGTCGCGCCGGATCGCGGCATAGGTTTCCTTGCCCAGCGGCCATTTCTCGGCCGGAAAATAATTGACCATGATCGTGCTGCGGAAGCGCTTGGCGGGATCGACCAGCGCCAGCGTCCCCGCCGCGCCCGCCCAGCCATAGCTGCCCTTCGACGCGCCGTTCGGATCGTCGTTCAGATACACCACGCCGCCCGCGCCGAAGCCGCGCTGCTGCCCGTCATTGTCAAAGAACACGCCCGCCGGCATCAGGTTCGACATCGCCAGCCGCGCGGTCTGCTCCTTCATCACGCGCGTGCCCTGCAGCGTCCCGTAATTCTGGAGCATGTGGAGGAAGCGGTCGTAATCGCGCGCGCTGCTCACCAGCCCGGCGCCGCCATAAGGGAAACTCGGCGGCTGCAGCCACGGCGAGCGCGCCGCCGGGTCGAGCGGGGTGAGATTGTCGCCGACGAACGCGTAATTGGTCGCGAACCGCGCCACGTCGCGCTGCGGCACCTGCCAGAAGGTCGAGTTCATTCCAAGCGGGCCCAGCAACCGCGTCTGGACGAAGCGCTCGAACGACATGCCGCTCGCCTTTTCGACCACCGCCGCGAGCACGTCGAGTCCCATGGAGTAATGCCATTTCGTTCCCGGTTCGGCGACCAGCGGCGCCTGCGCGACGCGCTCGGCGAACGCCGCCAGCGACGCCGGACGCGTGCGGCGCGCCTGCGCCTCGATCTGCGCGTTGACGGTCGCGGGCACCAGCCCCAGCCGCTCATATTCCTTGAGCAGCGGCCCCTTGGCGTTGATCTGATAGCCGATCCCGGACGTATGCGTCATCAGCTCGCGGATCGTGATCGGCTTGGTCGCGGCGCGCGTTTCCAGCGAGGTGTCGGGGCTGGTCAGCACGCGCATCGTCGCGAACGCCGGAAAGTATTTCGATAGCGGATCGTCGAGCGACAGTTTGCCGTCCTCGACCAGCAGCATCGCCGCCATGCCCGTGATCGGTTTGGTCATCGAGTAGACGCGCCACAGCGAATCGGGGCCGGCGGCGGGGGCGCCGGGATCGAGCGCGATCCGGCCCGCGCTGACGAACACCGTCGGCAACTCGCCCAGCCCGAATGCGCCGACGATCCCCGGCATCTTTCCCGCGGCGACATAGCCGTCGTACAGCGCCTTGGTCGCGGGCAGCAACGTCGTCGCCGCGGCGGCTTCCGGCGCGCGCGGCGCCGGTGCGGGCGTGCGCATCTGCGATTGCGGCTGCTGCGCCGAGGCCGCGACCGTTGCCAGCAGCGCGGCGCCCAGCCCGGCCGCCCTGACCGGCTTCATCGTCCAGCGCGTCATCGTCATGCCCGTCTCCTCACCACATCCGCCGCTTTCGCGAACACCGTCGGCAAGCCCGCCTCGTCGAGCCGGTCGACCGGCCACCACTCACCTTTGTTGCTCGCGGCCCCGGTGTGCGCCACCGCGACCGCGAGGTCGATCGTGAAATGCGTGAAGCCGTGGGTCACCGGCTCGTCGAGAATGCGCCAGTCGGCGTCCGCCGGCGCATCGGCCAGCAAGGGCGGCCTTTCGCTCCATGGTCCGGTCGGCAGGGCGCGCATCCCGCCGAGCAATCCCTTGTCCGGCCGCCGTTCCAGCAACACCGAGTCGCCGCGCTGCAACCAGAACAACGTGCCATGCCGGTGCGGCCGTGCCGCCTTGGGCTTCCTGACCGGATAGGCCTCGGGCGTCCCGGCCGCCTGCGCGGCGCACGCATGGTTCAGCGGGCACAACAGGCAGCGCGGCCGCTTCGGCGTGCAGATCGCCGCGCCGAGATCCATCATCGCCTGCGCGAAATCGCCCGCGCGCACCGCAGGGGTGATCGTGTCCGCCGCCGCGCGGATCGGCTTGCGGGCGGCGGGCAGCGGCACGTCGATCGCGAACAGCCGTGCGACGACGCGCTCGACATTGGCGTCGACCACCACCGCGCGCCGCCCGAACGCGATCGCCGCCACCGCCGCGGCGGTATAGTCGCCGAACCCCGGCAGCGCGCGCAAGGCCGGCTCGGTGTCGGGCAATCGGCCGCCATGCTCCGCCGCGATCATCCGCGCCGCCGCGAGCAGATTGCGCGCACGGGCGTAATAGCCGAGCCCCGCCCATGCCGCCATCACCTCGCCCTCCCCGGCGGCGGCGAGGTCGGCGAAGGTCGGCCAGCGCCGCGTCCAGTCGGTGAAGCGCGGACGTACCGTCGCCACCGTCGTCTGCTGGAGCATCACCTCGCTCAGCCACACGCGATAGGGATCGACGGTCTCGCCGGGCTTCGCCCGCCACGGCAAATCGCGGCGATGGCGATCGTACCAGTCGAGCAACGGAGTCGCGATATCGATCCGGTGCTTGGCGTCCATGCCCCGGCTATGGCATGGGCTGCGGAATGAGCAAGCGCGCCGGCGATCCCTTATCCGAAACCCCGCGCCACAATCGCTCGCGGCAAGTCGCCGAGCTGCTGCCCGCAGTCGGCGGCGCGGCGTTCCGCCGCTTCGGCTTCGTGCAATCGGCGATCGTCACGCGGTGGCCGGAGATCGTCGGCGAGCGACTCGCCGCCGCCAGCACGCCGGAATCAATCCGTTTTCCCGCGGGAAAGAAGCAGGACGGCGTGTTGACGCTGACCGTCCGCGGCGCTCATGCTGCGATGATGAGCCATCTGACGGCCGAGATCATCGAGCGCGTGAACCGCTTCTTCGGCTATGCTGCGGTGGTGCGCGTCGCGATCCGCCACGGCGAGGTCACGCGCCGCGCGGAACGCCGCGCCCCGCCGTCCCTCGTGCCCGCGCCGCCCGAAATGGGGCAGAGCCTGCGCACGATCGCCGATCCCGAGCTGAAGGCGGTGCTGGAGGCGCTCGCCTCCGGTGTCGCCGCCCCCCGTCCTGTGCTGCCGAAGGTCCGATGACGCGCTTTCTTCTCCCCCTGCTCGCCGCCCTCGCGCTCACCGCCGCCACCGCGCCGCGTCCGTGGACCGCGGTCGCCACCCCGGTGGCGAGCGGCAGCTACCTGATCGGCAACCCCAAGGCGCGCGTGAAGCTGGTCGAATATGTCAGCTACACCTGCCCGCATTGCGCGCACTTCACGCAGGAATCCGACGCCACGCTCGGCGCGATGGTCCGCTCGGGGTCGACCAGCGTCGAGCTGCGCAATCAAGTCCACGACGGGATCGACCTTGCCGCCGCGACGCTGGCGCGCTGTTCGGGGGCGGCGGCCTTCCCGCGCGTCCATGCCGCCTTCTTCCAGAAGCAGGAGCAATGGCTCGATCGCGCCGCCGACTGGGCAGAGGCCAATCGCGACCGGATCGCGAGCTGGCCGCAACTCGCGCAACTGTCGGCGATCGCCGACGCCGCCGGCCTCACCGCGATCGCGCGCGAGGCGGGCGCGCCCCCGGCCGCGATCAGCGCCTGCTTCGCCAATGATAGCGCGGTGAAGAAGACGATCGCGGTGTCGGAAGGCACGTCGAAGGTCCAGGGCACGCCCGCCTTCGAGATCAACGGGCGGCTGATCCAGAATGTCGGCTGGGCGCAGTTGCAGCCGCAATTGCGCACGGCGGGTGCGAAATGAGCGACGGAGTGACACGATGAAGCGTAGCGGAATCCCCTTGCTGGCGGCGGTGTCGCTGCTTGCCGGCTGCGGCAGCGGCGCGGGCGGCGGCAACAGCAGCACGCCGACCGCCCCCGCCGGATCGGTAAAGGCGGTCGCCGCGCCGGCCGGGCAGGACTGGACGCAGGTCGTCGCGGCGACGCCGGCGGGCGGCTATGTCGTCGGCAACCCCGATGCCAAGCTGAAGCTGGTCGAATATGGCTCGCGCACCTGCCCGACGTGTGGCGCGTTCGGCCAGACCGGAATGCGCCCGCTCGAGGACAATTACGTCAAGAGCGGCAAGGTCTCATATGAATTCCGCGACTTCCTCGTTCACGGCCCGCCCGATCTCGCCGCGGCGCTGCTCGGGCGGTGCGCCGGGCCGCAGCCGTTCTTCCCGATCCTCGAGCAGATGTATATCGATCAGCCCAAGTTCCTCGATACGCAGATGAAGATCGCGCAGGATCAGGCATTCCTGCAACAGACGCAGAACGCCGCCCCCGCGCAGGTCGCCACCGCCTGGGCCGAGAAGATGGGCTATCTGGAGTTCATCAAGCAGCGCGGCGTCCCCGAGGCGCAGGCGCGCGCCTGCCTGACCGACGCCAAGGCGATCGACCAGCTCACCAAGATGATGCAGGACGGCACCGACAAGAACGGCGTCACCGGCACCCCGACCTTCATTCTCAACGGCGCGAAGGTCGACGGCGTCACCTGGGCACAGGTCGAGACGGCGCTGAAGAACGCGGGCGCCTGATGCCGGCGGGCGTCCGTCGCTACGGACGCCCGGCGCAGGGGGGTGCTGAACGCGCCCGCCCTGCGCCAGCCTCGCCGCCCCGCCGCCCCCAATCGTCATTCCCGCGAAGGCGGGAATCCAGACGCGCGGACATCACGCTTCTTTCGGAGAGGTCGGAGGTTCTGGAGTCCCGCCCTCGCGGGGATGACGGTCGTCACGATCGCCTGAAGCGATGCGGATAAAGCGCCTCCGGCTCACCGGCTTCAAGAGCTTCGTTGACCCGGCCGACCTGCGCATCGAGCCGGGGCTGACCGGCGTCGTAGGGCCGAACGGCTGCGGCAAGTCGAACCTGCTCGAAGCGCTGCGCTGGACGATGGGCGAGAACAGCGCGCGGTCGATGCGCGGCGCGGGCATGGAGGACGTGATCTTCGCGGGCACCGCGTCGCGCCCGCCGCGCGACTTCGCCGAGGTCGCGCTGCTCGCCGAGCGCGACGGACCCGACGGCCCCGAGGAAAGCGAGATCGTTCGCCGCATCGAGCGCGGTGCCGGTTCCGCCTATCGCATCGACGGGCGCGACGTCCGCGCGCGCGACGTGCAATTGCTGTTCGCCGATGCCGCGACCGGCGCGCACTCCCCCGCGCTGGTCAGCCAGAACCGCATCGGCGCGGTGATCGCCGCCCGCCCGGTAGAGCGGCGCGCGATGCTGGAGGAGGCCGCCGGCATCGCCGGCCTCCACGTCCGCCGCAAGGACGCCGAGACGCGGCTGCGCGCCACCGAGGCCAATCTCGCGCGGCTCGACGAATTGCTCGCCGACCAGACGACGCGGATCACCGCGCTGCGGCGACAGGCGCGCGCCGCCGAACGCTACCGCCTGCTGTCCGAGCAGATCCGGCTCGCCGAGGCGCGGATGATCTTCGCCCGCTGGCGCGACGCGGCCGCGGCCGCTGCCGAGGCGAAGGCCGAGTCCGATGCTGCCGAACAGGCGCTGGCCGCCGCCACCGCCGACAGCAGCGCCGCGCAGGCCGAGCAACAGGCCGCCGCCGAGCGCCATGTCGCCGCGCGCGATGCCGCACTCGCCGCGCGCGACGTGGCTGCCGACCTCGCGCACCGGCTCACCCGCCTCCAGGAGCAACGCCTCGGCCTCGAACGCCGGCTGTCCGACATGCGCGCCGCGCGCGTGCGGATCGACGAGGATCGCGCGCGCGAGGATGCGCTGGCGCATGACGCCGCGGCGGCGCTCGCGCGGCTCGCCGACGAGCGCGAGTCGCTCAAGCAGCGGATCGCGCACACCGCCGCCGCGCTCCCCGCGCTCGATGCCGCGCTCGCCGACGCCGAGCGGCGCGCGCGCGATGCGGAGGTCGCGCTGGCGCAGGCGATGTCCGCCGAGGCCGCCGAAGCCGCCGAGCGCCGCGTCGCGCTTGCCGCGCAGGCGGCGGCGGCGGCACGCTACGACCGCGCCCGCCGCGAGGCGGTGCAGCTCGCCGCGGCGATCGAGGCGCTCGACAGCCCCGCCGTGCTGGAAGAACAGCGCAGCGCGGCGCAGGTCACGCTCGCCGCCGCCCGCGCGCAGGCCGACAAGGCCGCCGCTGCACTGGCGTGGGCCGAGGCGAGCGAGACCGAGGCGCGCGAGGAACGCGACCCCGCGGAGGCGAACCGCGCTGCGGCGATCGCGGCACTGGCCGCGCTCGACGGTGAGTTGGCCGCGCTGCGCCAGTCGACCGCCCGCGACGGTGACCGGCTGATCGACGCGGTCCGCGCCGAGCCGGGGTTCGAGCGCGCGCTCGCCGCGGTGCTCGGCGACGAGCTGGAAACCGCGCTTGCTGACTGGACCGGCGCCGCGCCGAACCCGACCGACCCGCCCGCCCCGGTTGGCACGCTGCCGCTCGCCGCGCGCGTCACCGCGCCGCCTGCGCTCGATCGCCGGCTCTCGCAGGTGTTTCTGGTCGAGGGTGATTCGGGGCAGGTTCTCCAGGTCGGCCAGCGGCTCGTGACCCGTACCGGGCACGTCCGCCGCTGGGACGGTTATGTCAGCGAGATCGGGGGCGTCGCGGCGGCGGAGCGGTTGCAGCGGCTCAACCGGATCGGCGCGCTGGAGGCGGCGCGCCCGGCCGCCGAACAGGCCGTCGAGACCACCACCACCCGCCGCACCAAGGTCGATGAGCGGATCGCACGCGCGCGGACGGCGGCGCACTCGTCCCGCACCTTGCTTGCCGAGGCCGAGACGGCGTTCCGCGCCGCACAGCGCGACGAGGACCGCGCCACCGCGCTGATCGAGCGACTGACGGCGCAGCAGGCTGACCTCGCTGCGCGCGCGACGCGCATCACCGCCGAGGCGGCGGAAGCCGAGGCCGAGCAGGGCGCAGCCGCGCAGGCGGTCGCCGCTTTGCCCGACGGCACCGCCGCCGCCGCGGCGACCGCCCGTTTGCGCGCCGAAGCGGAGGCGGCGCGCGCGCATGTCGCGCTCGCCCGCGCCGATCGCAGCACGCAGGACCGGATGCTCGACGAGGCGCGCGCCCGAGCGGCCGGGGCAAGCGACGAGGCGCTCGGCTGGCGGGCGCGCGCGGGCGAGGCGGCGCGGCGGATCGACGACATGACCGCGCGCGCCGCCACGCTCGACACCGAGCTGTCGGACCTGTCGGAACGCCCCGCGGCCTTGGCCGCGGAGATCGCCTCGCTCGAAACCGGTCATGCCGCCGCGCGCGCCGATGCCGACGCGACGCACGACGCCGAGCGCGAGTCCGACGTCGCGCTGCGCGTCGCCGAGGCCGCGCTGACCCGCGCCGCCGAGACGCTGGCGCAGGCGCGCGAGCGGCGCGCCGGTTCGATCGCGCGGCGCGAAGGCCATGAATTGCGCCGCGTCGAAATGGGTCGCGTCTCGGGCGAACGCTTCGCGTGCCCCGCCCCGACCCTGCCGTCGCAGGTCGGGTTCGAGCGCGACTCGGTCGCCAGCCCGGCCGATGAGTCCGCCGCACATGAGCGGCTGGTGATGGATCGCGAGCGGCTCGGCCCGGTCAATCTCGTCGCTGAACAGGAACTCGCCGAGCTGGAGGCCGCCGGCACTGCCACGGCCGCCGAGCGCGACGAGCTGGGCCAGGCCGTCGACCGGCTGCGCGGCTCGATCGGCACGCTCAACCGCGAGGGGCGCCAGCGGCTGCTCGCGGCGTTCGAGGCGGTCGACGGCCACTTCCGACGGCTGTTCACGACGTTGTTCGACGGCGGGCAGGCGCATCTCGCATTGGTCGACTCGGACGATCCGCTCGAGGCCGGGCTGGAGATCATGGCGCAGCCGCCCGGCAAGCGGCTGCAATCGCTGACCCTGCTGTCGGGCGGCGAGCAGGCGCTGACCGCGATCGCGCTGATCTTCGGGCTGTTCCTCACCAACCCCGCGCCGATCTGCGTGCTGGACGAGGTCGACGCCCCGCTCGACGACGCCAATATCGAGCGTTTCTGCGATCTGCTCGACCGGATGGCGCGCGAAACTGACACCCGCTACCTCATCGTCACGCACAATGCCGTGACGATGAGCCGGATGCACCGGCTGTTCGGCGTCACGATGATCGAGAAGGGCGTCAGCCGGCTGGTGTCGGTCGATCTTCAGGCCGCGGAGCTGCTGGCGGCGGAATAAGCGTCCAGGCCGGCGCATCGTCGCGCACCGCACCGTGGATCAGCCACAGCATCGCCACCCCGCGCACGATCGCGGCGGCGAGAATGTCCGACTGCGTTGCCGACGGCCACGCACCCTCCAACCCGGCGAACAACCAGAATTCTGCGAAATAGGCGAGCAGGTCGCCGAGCAGGAACAGCGCCATCGCCCGCACCCGCGTGCCGGTCAGCACGATCATCGGCCATAGCCACAAATCGAACTGCGGCGAATAGACCTTGTTGGTCAGCAGGAACCACGCCAGCACCGGCATGAACAGCAACCACGGCCGCTCGGCGTGCTTCCGCCAGCCGACCGTGACGATCGTCGCCGCGCCACCTGCGAACAGCACGAAGGACCAAAAATTGCGGGTCGGAATATCGGTGGTCCACCAGCCGAATTGCGCCATCAACTCCCAGACGCTCGCCGCCGTCCCGCTCCGCTCGCTGGAGAAAGCGTAGAACTCGCGCCAGTTCTCGAACGCCAGCGCCGCGACCGGCAGGTTGACCATGCCCCACGTCGCCACCGCGACTGCCACCAGCACTGCCGCCGCCGCCAACCGTTGTGGCCACGATCGCCCGACGCGGAACAATGCTCCCAGTCCGAACAGCGGCAGCATCAGCACCGGAAAGAGCTTCGCTGCGCCCCCCAGCGCCGCCAGCGCAGTCGCCTTGCGCTCGGCGCCGCGGCGTGCCGCCAACAGCGCGGCGACCGCGAACGTCACCGCCAGCAAATCCCAATTGTGCGCGAGGTACAGCACCAGCGGCGGCGCGAGCGCCCACGCATATTGCCGCCGCACCCCGACCCCGGCGTTCCGCATGAATTCGAGCACGACGAACGCGAGGATGGCGTTGCCGAGCGTCACCGCGTTGAGGAAATCGGCCGCATCCGCGCCGCGCCCGCCGATCACGCGCGCGACCAGCCCCTCAATCCAGATCAGCGCCCCGGTCAGCACCGGATATTCCATCCGCGCCTCGAAATACGGTATCTGACCCGCCGCGACCCCGCGTAGCCCCCAGAACGGCACCGCGTCGCTGTAGCAGCCGGTGATATATTGCTCCGACCCGCTCCACCCCGCGCCGCAATGCGCCTTGAACCCCCATCCGAACAGGCAGGTCAGCGCCAGCGCGAGATACGGGCCGTTGGGGCCGAGCCGGTCGAGGATCCTGTGCACGGGGCTGATCCATGGCAAAGCGATGTGCCCTCGACAAGCCGCCTTGTCGAACATACATCGAACACATGGCGCAACTGGATGTCCGACAGAAGCTGGAAATCCTTGCCGATGCGGCGAAATATGACGCGTCCTGCGCGTCGTCCGGGACGGCGAAGCGCAACTCCGCGGACGGCAAGGGGATCGGTTCGACCGAGGGCATGGGCATCTGCCACGCTTATGCGCCGGACGGTCGCTGCATCTCGCTGCTCAAGATCCTGCTGACGAACAGCTGCATCTTCGACTGCCATTATTGCATCAACCGCAAGAGCTCGAACGTTCGCCGCGCGCGCTTCACCGCGCAGGAGGTCGTCAACCTCACGCTGTCCTTCTATCGCCGCAACTATATCGAGGGGTTGTTCCTGTCGTCGGGGATCATCAAGTCCTCGAACTATACGATGGAGCAACTGGTCGAGGTTGCGCGCAGCCTGCGCGAGGATCATCATTTCCGCGGCTATATTCACCTCAAGACGATCCCCGACGCCGATCCCGAGCTGGTGCATCAGGCCGGGCTCTACGCCGACCGCGTCTCGATCAACGTCGAGCTGCCGACCGTCGGCGGCTTGAAGCGACTCGCTCCCGAAAAGGACAATGCGCGCATCGAGGGCGCAATGGGCGAGATAAAGGCGGCGATCATCGACACCGCCGAGGCGCGGACCAAATACAGGTCCGCGCCGCGCTTCGCCCCCGCCGGTCAATCGACGCAGATGATCGTCGGTGCCGATGCCGCGACCGATGGCGACATCGTCACCAAGGCATCGACGCTCTACGATCGCTTTGGCTTGCGGCGCGTCTATTATTCGGCGTTCAGTCCGATCCCGGATGCGTCGAGCGTGCTCCCGTTGCAGCGCCCGCCGCTGATGCGCGAGCATCGTTTGTACCAGTCCGACTGGCTGATGCGCTTCTACGGCTTCCAGCCGCGCGAGGTGGTCGCCGCAACCGACGACGCGACCGGCATGTTGCCGCTCGATATCGACCCGAAGCTCGCCTGGGCGCTCAAGTTTCGCGACCAATTTCCGGTCGACGTCAACCGCGCGCCGCGCGAACTGCTCTGGCGCGTGCCTGGCCTCGGCACCAAGGCGGTCAAGAGCATCCTCGCGGCGCGCCGCTGGCGGCGGCTGCGGCTCGACGATGTCGCGCGGCTGACGGTGTCGATCGCGCGCATCCGACCGTTCATCGTCGCCGAGGACTGGCGACCGGTGACGCTCACCGACCGCGCCGAACTCAAGCCGCTCGTCGCGCCGCGCCCCGCCCGCCAGCAACTGGAATTGTTCGGCGCGTGAGAATGAATCGCGGGTGAAACGGTGCGCTGCCTCATGCGCTACGGCCTCGAAGGAGATCGATATGGCGCAGGCAGACATCTACGCGGACCTCAAGCGCGACCACGACAAGCAGCGCGACATGCTCAAGCGGCTGGACGACGAGAAGGGCGACAGCGCCGGGCGCCGCGAGCTGTTCGAGGCGTTTCGGCTGGAAGTGCAGAGCCATGCCGCTGCAGAAGAAGAGTCACTCTACGCCACGATGCTCGGCCGTCCCGACCTGCGCGACGACGCGCGCCATTCGGTGGCCGAACATAAGGAAGTCGACGATCTGATCGGCGAACTGCTCGACATGGAGTTCGGCTCGGAGGCGTGGGAGCAGAAGTTCGCGCACATGCGCCACCGTTACGAGCATCACATCGACGAGGAAGAGGAAGAGATGTTCCCCGCCGCCGAGGAAAAGCTCGACGACGCGACCGAGGAACGGCTCGCCGACACCTATGAGGAGCGCAAGCCCGCCGAGCTGGAGCTGGCGCGCGACAACCCGCCCGGCGGCGACGAGCGCGAATAGTCGCCGCCGATGCGCGTCGCCACGCTTTCCGCGCCCGATGACATGGACGCCTGGCGCGAGGCGGCGCGCGCGCTGATCGCCGCCGACGTACCGCCCGACCGCGTCGTATGGCAGGTCGGCGCGGCGGCCGAGGATCTGTTCGCGACCGCGGCGACGCCGGCCGGAACGCCGCTCGCCGCCGCCTCGCCGCTGCGCGTGTCGCGGGCGTTCATCGCGCTGGCGGGCGACGCGATCCTCCACCACGATCCGGAGCGGTTTGCGCTGCTCTACACCTTGCTGTGGCGGCTGCGCGACATGCCGCGGCTGGTCGAGGATCACGCCGACCCGCTCGTCCGCCGTCTCGAAGGGCTGGCGAAGGCGGTGCGGCGCGACATCCACAAGATGCGCGCCTTCGTCCGCTTCCGCAGCGTCACCGACGACGACGGTGATCGCTATGTCGCGTGGTTCGAGCCCGAACATCATATCGTCCGCGCCAATGCCGCGTTTTTCGTCAACCGCTTCGCGTCGATGCGCTGGTCGATCCTCACGCCGGAGGTCTCGATCCACTGGGATGGCGCGCGGCTCAGCGAAGGGCCGCCGGCGATACGCGGCGACGCGCCGGAGGGCGATCCGGTCGAGGAAGTGTGGAAGACCTATTATGCCAGCATCTTCAACCCGGCGCGCGTCAAGGTGAACGCGATGCTCAAGGAGATGCCGCGCAAATACTGGAAGAACATGCCGGAAACCGCGCTGGTCCCGCAATTGCTGGCCAGCGCGCAGGCACGGGAGAGCGGAATGATCGAACGGGCGCGCGATCGCACCGAAATCGGTGGCAATGCCGAACTCGCGTGGGAAGCGCTGCGGGATGAAGCCGCCGCCTGCACGCGCTGCCACCTCCACAAACATGCCACACAGACGGTGTTCGGCGAGGGGCCGGTGTCGGCGCCGATGATGTTCGTCGGCGAGCAGCCCGGCGATCAGGAGGATCTGGCCGGTCACCCGTTCGTCGGCCCCGCCGGTCAGGTCTTCAACCGCGCGCTCGCCGCCGCCGGGATCACCCGCGAGCAGACCTATGTCACCAATGCGGTCAAACACTTCAAGTTCGAGCCGCGCGGCAAGCGCCGCATCCATGCCAAGCCCGACGCGGGCGAGATCGAGGCGTGCCGCTGGTGGATCGAGCAGGAGCAAATGCTCTTGCGCCCCAAGGTCACGGTAGCGCTCGGCGCGACCGCGGCGCGCAGCCTGTTCGGCAAGGTGATGACGATCGGGCGCGAGCGCGGCCGCGAGCAGCGACTGCCGGACGGCGGCGCGGCATGGATCACGGTGCATCCCAGCTACCTGCTGCGCCTGCCCGACGAAGCCGCGCGCACCGCGGAATTCGCGCGCTTCGTCGAGGATCTGAAGCTGGCGCACGCGGCGCTGTCCTGAGGGATCGTCATTGCGAGCGTAGCGAAGCAATCCGGTGCCGGACCAGGACGCCCTGGATTGCTTCGCTACGCTCGCAATGACGGAACCAAGCCCCTGCGTCCTTTTCTCACATCTCCCGCGGATCAGGCCCCATCCGTCCGTCCGGATCGTCCATCGCATCGATCGCCGCGATCTGCTCGTCGGACAGCCGCACCTCTTGCGCGCCCCAGTTGCTGGCGAGATGGTTCAGATCGCCCGCCTTGGGGATCACCGACAAGCCCTTGGCGAGATGCCAGGCGATGATCACTTGCGCCGGCGTCGCCCCCACGTCACCGGCAATCCGCACGATCCGTTCGTCCTTGAGCGTCGCGCCCTGCCCCAGCGGGCTCCAGCTCTGCGTGACGATCCCGTGCGCGCGATTGGCGTCCTGCACGTCACGCTGCTGGAAAGTCGGGTGCAATTCGATCTGGTTGACCGCCGGCACCACCCCGGTCGCGTCGATGATCGCGTCGAGATGCTCGGGCAGGAAGTTCGACACGCCGATCGACTGCGCCAGCCCGCGCGCGCGCAGTTCGATCAGCGTCTTCCACGCATCGACGAATCGCCCGCCGGCGGGATGCGGCCAGTGAATCAGATATAGATCGACATGCTCGCGCCCGAGCAGTGCCAGGCTGGCGTCGAGCGCCGCGGCGGCATCGCCATGCTGGTCGTGCCACAATTTGGTGGTCACCCAGACATCGTCATTCCCGAGCCCTTCACCCACACCGCGCTCATTATGGTAGAGTGCGGCGGTGTCGACGAGCCGGAAGCCGAGATCGAGCCCGGCGCGCACCACCGCGGCAACTTGCGCATCGGGGATCTGATAGGTGCCAAGGCCGAGCTGCGGCATCCCGCGGCCGTCGTTGAGAGTCAGGTCTGTCATCCGCGACGAACCATTGCTGTCCCAAGGCGGTTCCCGAATTTCGGCTTCCCTTTCTTGCCGCAGTGCCGCAAGCGCGCGGGATGGTCGAGAAGATCCTTGCCGCCCTTGCGGGCTTTGCCATCGCCGTCATTTCTGCCGGCGGTTACTGGGGTATCGCACTGTTGATGGCGATCGAGAGCGCGTGCATCCCGCTGCCCAGCGAGATCATCATGCCGTTCGCGGGCTATCTGGTGTCGACCGGCGAGCTGAACCTGTTCCTCGCCGCGACCGCGGGCGCGATCGGGTGCAATCTCGGCTCGATCGTCGCGTACGAGATCGGGCGGCGCGGCGGGCGGCCGATGGCGGAGAAGTTCGGGCGCTACGTGCTGCTCGGGCCGGGCGAGCTCGATCTCGCCGACCGTTTCTTCAATCGCTGGGGCGCGTGGGCGATCCTGATCGGGCGCATGCTGCCGGTGATCCGTACCTTTATCGCCTTCCCCGCCGGGGTGGCGCGGATGAAGCTGATCCCGTTCCATCTCTATACGTTCATCGGCTCGTGGCCGTTCTGCCTGTTGCTGGCGTGGATCGGCATGACGCTGGGCGACAAGTGGAACAGCGATCCGCGGCTCAAGGCGTTCTTCCACCGCGCCGACGCCGCGATCGGCGTCGTGCTGGTCGCCGCGATCGCCTTCTACGTCTGGCACCGCGTCAAGGGCATGAAGGCAAAGGGCTGATCCCGCCCGTGCCCCGGACCTGATCCGGGGTACCGCCTCTTCCAGAGGATTGCAGTAGGAAGAAGCGGTACCCCGGGTCACGTCCGGGATGAGGGTGACTTCTACAGCTCCGGCGTTTCCTTCGCAGCGGCGCGGCGCTCCTTCTTCCAGCGCGTCGCATTCTGGGTGATGCAGCCGGTCGCGCTCGCCGCGCCGACCGTCGAGCAGCTACCGACGCCGACCGTTCCGACATCACGATTGGCCTGCTCGCGCGCCGCCCAATTCTCATTCTCGGGCGTCACCTCGAAGGTGCGCAACTCCTTGGGGATTCGGAACTGCTCCTCGGCCGGACGGCGGGTGCAGACCACCACTTCGTTGCCGGCGTTGTCGGTCGGGCAGCGTTCGTTGCCGTAGAGTACGATCACGCCGTTCACCGGCGCGCTGCGCGACACACCCTCCGCCACCGAGATCTTCGGCACGCGGGCCGTGCTGGCAGGCGGGCCAACCTGCGCCACGGCGGGCGTGGCGCAAAGCGTCAGCAGGATCGGCGAGAGGCGACGACGCATCGAACGGACCTTCTATAGACGTTTGGCGGTGGCGATCGCGACGCGGCAGCCAAGCCGGATCGCCGCCGACAGCAACGGATAGGCCGGCGCATTTTCGGCGCCGTTGGCGAGCGCGGTATCGCGATGCTCCAGCTCCTCGGCCTGAAACTCGCGGATCGCGTCGGAGAGCTCGGGATCGCTGTCGCCCAGCGCGACCAGTTGCTCCTCGTAATGTTTGTCGATCTCGGTCTCGACCGCGGCGGTGCACGCCATCGCCGCCTCCGGCCCGATCGCCGCGGTCACCGCGCCGAGCGCGAAACCGGCGACGTCCCAGAACGGCTGGAACAAGGTCGGCCGCACGCCGCGTTCGACGATCATCCGGTCGAAGAAGGCGCGGTGCTTCTCCTCCTGCAACGCCATTGCCGAGATCTTGCGCGCCATCGGCGAACGCTGCCCCATGATCGCGAGTTGCCCGGCGTAGATGCGGATCGCACCGAACTCGCCGGCCTGATCGACGCGGATCATCGCCGCGGACGGATGCGGCCGGTCACCGGGCTTCCAGGTCATCCACGCCTCCTCAATTGCGCCGCGATCAGCCCCGCGCCGACCAGCGAGATCACCGCATTCCACCCCGCCAGCGACACGCCGAGCAGCGACCATTGCGGTGCGTCACACCGGACGATGGGGGCGGCGAGCAGGTCCTTCAAGGCCTGATCGGTCGACAGGCCGGACAGGTTGGTGGTCTGCGTACAGGCGGTGATCCCCTGCCACCAATGATATTCGACCCCGGCATGGAAGACGCCGATCAACCCCGACACCGCGATCAACGCCGCTGCACCCGCAACCAGCGTCGCCTTGACCCTTGGCCCCCCGGTCACGAACGCCAGCACCGCCATCGCCAGCGCGCCGTAATGCGGCCAGCGCTGCCAATGGCACATCTCGCACGGATACAGTCCGCCGATCAGCTGGAACGCCCAGGCCCCGCCGAGCAATGCCGCCGGGATCAGCAGCGCGAGGAGGCGCGCATTGCGCAGGCCGGTCGCGATCATTTTTTCACCGGCGCCGGCGTCGCGCTGGCGCTTGGCTTGACCGTCATCGCCTGCGTCACCGCCGCGACCTGCGTCGCGCCACCCAGCCGCGCGATCGTCTTGAGCGCATACCAGAGCTGGAAATCCTCGATCCCCTGCTTCTTGAGCGCGTCCGGCGAGGTCGCGAAGCGCGGATCGTCCTTCACGTCCTCCTCGAGCACCGCATTGTCGGGCGACTTGATCTCGTTGATCAGGTGCCGGCGCAGATCGGCCTCGCGGAAGACGGGGCGCGACTTGTAATCGGGGTCCGAGATTTGCGGCACGCGGATGTCGGGCTCGATCCCGCCCTCCTGTACGCTGCGCCCCGACGGGGTGAAGTAACGCGCGGTCGTCAGCCGCAGCGCGGTGCGCGGCCCGAGCTGGAGCAAGGTCTGCACCGAGCCCTTGCCGAACGTCCGCTCGCCCATCACCAGCGCGCGGTGGTGGTCCTGCAACGCGCCGGCGACGATCTCGCTGGCCGAGGCAGTGCCCGAATCGGTCAGCACGATGATCGGCAGCCCGTGCGCATCGTCACCCGGCCGGGCGAAATACCGCTCGATATCGTCCTTCTCGCGCCCGCGCTGGCTGACGATCTCGCCGCGGTCGAGGAAGGCGTCCGACACTTCGATCGCCTGAGTCAGCAGCCCGCCGCCATTCTCGCGCAGGTCGACGACATAACCGAGCGGACGATGCCCCAGCGACTTGTCGATCGCCATGATCGCGGCGCGCGTGTCGGCGCCGGTCTGTTCGGAGAAGGTATTGATGTTGATATAGCCGACATCGCCCTTCACCTCCCATTTGACCGGGCGCTGCACGATCACCTCACGCACCAGAGTCACCACGATCGGCTTGTCGCGACCGGAGCGGATCAGCGTCAGCGTCACCTTCGTGCCCGGCTTGCCGCGCATCTGCGCGGTCGCCTCGTCGAGCGTGCCGCCGTAGATCAGCTTGCCGTCGATATGGGTGATGAAGTCGCCGGACTTGATCCCGGCGCGTCCGGCCGGCGTATCCTCCTGCGGCGCGATCACCTTGACCGCGCCGTCCTCCATCGAGACGGTCAGGCCCAGCCCGCCGTAATTGCCCTCGGTCTGGATGCGCAGATTGTCGAAGTCGGAGGCGTCGACATAGCTGCTGTGCGGGTCGAGCGCCGCGAGCATCCCGTCGATCGCGCCCTTCATCAGCTGATCGTCGGTGACCTTGTCGACGTAATCGGCCTTCACGCGATTGTAGACGTCGAGAAACTTGTCGAGCTGGCGATAGGTGGCGGTGTCCGACGCGGCCATCGCCCCGGTGGCGACCGGCACGGTGGCGATGGCGGTGACCAGCGCGACGGCCGGGAGCAGTTTTGACTTCATGACGGGCGAAACTGTTCCTGCGGATGGACGATCCCGTGGTGTAGCGGAATTGCCGGGACGATCAAAGCGCCTGCGCGGCTGAATGGCGGCTGAGCGACGCGGCGCTCACCCGACGAGCTGCGCGATGTCGACCGGACGCCCCTGCCGCCGCAATTCGACCGTGACGCGCGCGCCGTCGACCCGCGGGGCGGTGCCGAGCGGCGCGCCCGCCGCGATGCTCGCCCCGCTCTCGACCGCTACGGTGCCGAGCCCGGCGATCAACGACGTCCAGCCCGCGCCATGATCGACGATCACGATCCGCCCGAAACTGCGGAACGGCCCGGCAAAGCGCACGCGTCCGCCGGCCGGCGCGACGATCGCCGCCGCGGCGGGCACCGCCAGCGTCAGCCCGCGCGCGCGGACGCCATTGCCCGACATCTCGCCCAATCCCGTCACCAGCCGCCCCTCGACCGGCAGCCGATAGGCCCGGGTCGGCGCCGCCGCGCGCCCGCGCGGCACCGTCGGCAAGGGCAGCGCCATCAGATCCGCGAGCACCGCCTGCTCGCTGCCCAGTGTCGTCAGCCGCTCGGCGGTGTCGCGCACCGCCTCCTCCATTGCCAGCGCGCGTTCGTCGTCGCCGCCGGTCACCGCCGCGAGCTGCTCGCGCGCCTCGACCAGCCGGGCACGCGCGGCACGCAGCCGTCGCTGCGCCGCCGCCGCACTCGCCTGCATCACCCGGCCATGCGCGACCGCGCGGCGCAGATCCTCCGAACGCGCGCGCAGCACCGGCAGGATCGCCGCCGAGATCGCGCGCGCATGGACGAGGTCGGCGACGCTGCCGGGTTGCGCGAGCGTCACGATCGCCGGGCGGCGCGCCAGCGCGGTCAGCGTCGCCAGCAATCGCGCGACCGGCGCCTCGCGGGCGGCGAGCAGCGCGCGTTGCGTCGCCAGCCGCCGCTCGATGACCGCCGCCTGCGCCTGCAGCGCGGCGAGATCGGCCTCGGCCGCCGTCACCCGCGCCGCGACCGCTGCCTCGCGCAATGGCGCACGGCGGGCCGGGTCGGCGATCGTATCGGCACGTTCCTCCAGCCGTTGCGCGCGGCGTTTCGCGTCCGCGCCGGGCTGCGCCACCGCCAGTGCCGCGCCGCCGACCGTCGCGAGCGCCGCGGCCGCCGCCCATGTCCAGCGTCGTCGCATCATCCTTCGCGATGATAAGGGTGATTCGCCAGGATGCTGGTCGCGCGGAACAATTGCTCGGCGAGCATCGCGCGCGCGAGCAGATGCGGCCAGGTCGCACGGCCGAATGACAGCAGCATATCGGCCTCGCCGCGCTCGGCGTCGGAGAAGCCGTCCGCCGCCCCGATCAGAAAGCGCGCCTCGCGCACGCCATCGTCGCGCCACCGCCCGATCCGCTCGGCAAAGGCGGTCGAGCCGAGCACCTCGCCCTTCTCGTCGAGCAGGATGCGGCGGCCCTGCGTGGGGCGGTCAGGCTCGCGCCCGCCACGATCGGGCAGCTCGCTGATCCGCGTCGGCCACACGATCCGCTTGAGATAGCGATCGACCAGCTCGGCCTCGGGCGACCGCCCGATCCGGCCCCGCGCGACGATGTGCAGCAGCATAGGCGCTCGCTATGGGAGTGGGCCGAACCGAGCACCGCCCCAGCCCTCATACCAACGTCGCCCCGGACTTCATCCGGGGCCCCGCTGCTTCCTGGTGATGAGGGTTGGAAGCGGGATCCGGATCAAGTCCGGGACGACGACAAAGCAAGCCCGCGAAATCTTGCCGAACGCGGATCACGCCTCAGTTCGGCGCGACGACCGGCGCAGGCGCGTCGCCGAACGACCACATCCGCTCGAGATTGTAGAAGCTGCGCACCTCGGGACGGAACAGGTGGACGATCACGTCGCCCCCGTCGATCAGCACCCAATCGGCATTGGGCAGCCCCTCGATCCGCGCCGGGCGGCCGGTTTCGCCCTTGATCCGCTCCGACAGCTTCTGCGCCATCGACGCGACCTGCCGGGTCGATCGCCCGCTGGCGATGACCATGTAATCGGCGATCGACGACTTGCCCGCGAGCGGGATCGAGATCGTGTCCACCGCCTGATCGTCGTCCAGCGATTGCAGGACCAGACGATGCAGCGCCTCGACATCCGTAGAATCGGGCGAGCGGCGGGCGGGTTCGATGGCGGGCAAGGTTACTCCTGGGGTTGCCGCGTCGACGCGGCGGGGGTCGTGGTCACAGATATCGGATCGGCGAAGCGAACATGCCAGTCCGGATCGACGGCGCGCAATTGCGTCGCGGATGTCCGGTCGGGGCGGAACCGCAGCAGCACCAGGGCTGGCACACTCCACTCGGCCCAGTTCGTCGCCTGGCGCGCGGGCCGCCGATAGCGCCGCAGCCAGCCCATCGCGGGAGCCGCGAGAGCATCGTCATCATAGCCCGGACGCGTCAGGACCGCAATCGGCATCGTGCGTGCGATCGTCCGCCACTGTCGCCATTGATGAAATTGCGCAAGATTGTCCGCGCCCATGATCCAGATGAAGCGATGGCGCGGATAGCGGCGCACGATCCGCCGCAGCGTGTCGACGGTGTAGCGCGTCCGCAGCCGCGCCTCCAGATCGGTCGCGCGGATCGGTGCGCGCCGCGCCATCGCACGCGCCGCGGCGAGCCGCGCGGCGAGCGGTGCCATCCCGGCGCGCGGCTTGAGCGGATTGCCCGGCGACACCAGCCACCATGCCTCGTCGAGCCCGAGCAGCCGGATCGCCTCCAGCGTGACATGGCGATGGCCGCGATGCGCGGGATTGAACGACCCGCCCAGAAGCCCGATGCGGCGGATCGTCAACCGCGGATCTGCCCGCTGCCGCGCCCCAGCCACTTATAGGTGGTCAGCCCTTCGAGCGCGACCGGCCCGCGCGCGTGGAGCCGCCCGGTCGCGATCCCGATCTCGGCTCCCAGCCCGAACTCGCCGCCGTCGGCGAATTGCGTCGAGGCGTTCCACAGCACGATCGCCGAATCGACCTCGCGCAGGAACCGCTCGGCGACCGCTTCGTCCGCGGCGACGATCGCATCGGTGTGGTGCGAGCCGTGCGCCGCGATATGCGCCAGCGCCCCGTCGAGCCCATCGACGATCGCGACCGACGCGATCGCATCGAGATATTCGGTATCCCAATCGTCCGGGGCGGCGGCCGCGATCGACGGGACCAGCGCGCACGCCGCATCGTCGCCGCGCACCGCACAGCCGCGGTCGGCGAGCGCGGCGATGAGCGCGGCGGCGTGCGGCCAGTCGCGATCGATCAGCAACGTCTCCATCGCCCCGCAAATCCCGGTGCGGCGCAGCTTGGCGTCGAGCACGATCCGCGTCGCCATCGCGGCGTCGGCGGAGCGGTGGACGAAGACGTGGTTGATCCCGTCGAGATGCGCGAGCACCGGCACGCGCGCCTCGTTCTGCACCCGCTCGACCAGACTGCGCCCGCCGCGCGGGATGATGAGGTCGATCGCTCCGGCAGCGGCCAGCATCGCGCCGACCGCCGTCCGATCGATCGTCGGAACGAGCTGCACCGCCGCGACCGGCGCCCCCGCCTCGGCCAGGCCGTAAGCAAAGGCAGCATGGAGCGCGCGATTGCTCTCCACCGCCTCCGAGCCGCCGCGCAGGATCACCGCGTTGCCGGAGCGCACGCACAGCGCCGCGGCGTCGGCGGTGACGTTGGGGCGGCTCTCGTAGATGATCCCGATCACGCCGATCGGCACCCGCACGCGGCTGAGCGCCAGCCCGTTAGGGCGCTCGCGCGCGTCGATCACCTGCCCGACCGGATCGTCGAGGTCGGCGACGGTCGCCACCGCCGCGGCAATGCCCTCGAGCCGCGCGTCGTCGAGCCGCAGCCGGTCGAGCAGCGCCTCCGACAGCCCGTTATCCTTCCCGCGCGCCACGTCGAGCGCGTTGGCGGCGAGGATCGCCGGGCCGGAGTGCCGCAGCGCCGCCGCCACCGATCTCAGCGCGCCGGCCTTTTGCGCGTCGCTCATGCCGGCGAGCTGCCGGGCGGCGTCGCGCGCGCGCCGGGCGAGCGTCGCAATCAGGGTCGTGGGATCGTCTGACATCCGTGCGCCGTAGCACGCACGCGACGATGCGGCCAACCATCGCCCGGCCGGGCGGCCGAAAGTTCCTGTTAGCTCACGACGACAAAGCTGCCACGGCACACGGTCGCACGCTGGCGGAGCGCGCGATCGTCACCATATTCCGCGCATGACCGATGCAGCTTTCGACCGTCGCCGCTTTCTCGCCGTTGCCGGCGGCAGCGTACTCGCCACCACGTTGCTCGCCTGCGGATCGCGGACCGCGGAGGCGGCGGAACGCTTCCCGGTAACGCGCACCGACGCGCAATGGCGGTCGCAGCTCGGCCCCGCCGCGTTCGACGTGCTGCGCCGCGAGGGGACCGAACGCCCGTACAGCAGCCCGCTCAATGGCGAGCACCGCGGCGGCACCTTCGCTTGCAAGGGCTGCACCCAGCCGCTGTTCTCGTCGAAAACCAAGTTCGAGAGCGGCACTGGCTGGCCGAGCTTCTACGCGCCGCTGCCGCGCGCCGTCGGCTATCATCAAGATTCCACGCTGGGCATGGTGCGCACCGAGGTACATTGCAGCCGCTGCGGCGGGCATCTCGGCCATGTCTTCGACGACGGGCCGCGACCGACCGGCAAGCGTTATTGCATGAACGGCGTGGCGATGCTCTTCCGCCCCGCCTGACGCGAGCTCAGCGTTCGGCGGGGAGCGCACCACCCACCGGCGCCACCGCCGAGGTCGCGATCGTCAGCGGCGGCAGCGCCGCGTCACTCTCGACCGTCGCCGGCGCCTTGTCGGCATAGATGAACCCGGCCAGCGGATAAGTGCTGGTGCCGAGATCGCCCGCCCCGGCGAACCAGACCCGCACTTCGCTCCAGTCACCCGCTGCCGACACGTCGACTGCGCGCACGTCGCGCTCGATGCCGCCGCGACGCGACCAATTGGCGTGGGTCAGCAGCACCTCGCGGTCGCTGACGATCTTGCTGACCATCGCCACATGCCCGATCGGCATCGCGCGGGTCGACTTGAACGCCATCACCGCACCGATCTGCGGCGCGGTGCCGCGGTCGTAGCGACCCTCGGCCTGGCCCCACCAGGTGTTGGCATTGCCATGGATGTCGATCCCCGACACCTCACGCGCGAAGGGCACGCATTGCAGATAACGCGCCTGCGCCGGCGCAGTCGTCATCAGGACGCACGAAACCACCAGCGCACAACGCGCTGTCCATACCTTGACGTTCACGGGCGACCCCCCGGTCAACAGGACTGATGAAGGTCGGCTAACCAGTAAAATCCGGATCGCCAAACGCCGCGGGAACCTTTTCGGATGAACCGTATATGACTGGCGACGAACCGAGCCGGGCCGCTCGAACCACGTCAACGATGCTGACCTTGAGTGTTACCGGCGCGTTAAAATCGACCTTGCGGCAGCCCCTCCAGCGATTCGATTCGCGCTGCCACCGGCTTTTCGGTCTTGCAGTATGGGCGGCGCTTTCAAGGCGTTGCCGTACCTTTCGAACGACAGGTACTGTTGTCGCTTGCCGGCGCGCGGTTCGGCACCTAAGCCGAGGCCGGCCGGCGGAGAGGATGAGGCTGTCACCATGGCGCTTGATACCGAGACCTTCGATGCGCTGATCGGCACGGTGCGCCGCTTCGTCGCCGAGCGGCTTCGCCCGCTGGAGGCGCAGGTCGAGGCCGATGACGCGGTCCCCGATGCGCTGATCGCCGAGATGCGCGACCTCGGGCTGTTCGGCCTGTCGATCGGTCCCGAATACGGCGGCCTCGGCCTGACGATGGGCGAAGAGGCGCGGGTCGCGATCGAACTCGGGCGCACCACCCCGGCGTTCCGTTCCGCGTTCGGCACCAACGTCGGGATCGGCAGCCAGGGGCTGGTGATCGCCGGAAGCCCCGAACAGAAAGCCGCGTGGCTGCCGCTTATCGCCAGCGGCGCGATCATCACCAGCTTCGCGCTCACCGAACCCGATGTCGGAAGCGATTCAGGCAGCGTCGCGACCCGCGCGGTGCGCGACGGCGACGTCTATCGGCTCAGCGGCACCAAGCGCTATATCACCAATGCCGACCGCGCCGACCTGTTCACGGTCATGGCGCGGACCGGCGAGGAAAAAGGCGGGCGCGGCGTCTCGGCGTTCCTCGTACCGCGCGACCTGCCCGGCGTGACGGTCGGCGCGCCCGAGAAGAAGATGGGGCAGAAGGGCGCCAGGGTCGCCGACGTCATGTTCGACGACGTGCCCGTTCCGGTCGCCAACCGGCTGGGCGCGGAGGGCGACGGTTTCCGCATCGCGATGCAGGTGCTCGATCGCGGGCGGTTGCACATCGCCGCGGTGTGCGTCGGGGTCGCCGAGCGGCTGATCGCCGACGCGGTCGGCTATGCCGCCGGCCGCCGCCAGTTCGGCAAGCCGATCGCCGAGCATCAGCTCGTCCAGGCGATGATCGCCGATTCGAAGACCGAGGCGCTCGCCGCGCGCGCGCTGGTGCTCGACACCGCCGCGAAGAAGGACGCCGGCGACGACGTGATCCTCGAGAGCGCCGCTGCCAAATACTATGCCAGCGAGATGGTCGGCCGCGTCGCCGACCGCGCGGTGCAGATCCTCGGCGGGGCGGGCTATATCGCCGATTACGGGGTCGAGCGGCTGTACCGCGACGTGCGGCTGTTCCGCATCTACGAAGGCACCAGCCAGATCCAGCAATTGATCATCGCACGCGAGACGCTGAAGCGCGGCGGATAAGGGAGAGGATGCACATGGACATCGGCAAGCTGTTCCGGCTCGACGGCCGCGTCGCGCTGGTCACCGGCGGCAGCCGCGGGATCGGCAGGATGATCGCCGCCGGCTTCGTCGCGCAGGGCGCGCGCGTCTACGTCTCCAGCCGCAAGGCCGATGCATGCGCCGAGACCGCCACCGAACTCGGCGAGAATTGCATCGCGCTCCCGCAGGACGTCTCGACCGTCGATGGCTGTCGCGCGCTCGCGGCCGCGCTGGCGGAGCGCGAGGAACGGCTCGACATCCTCGTCAACAATGCCGGCGCGGCCTGGGGTGTTGCCTTCGAGGACTTTCCGGAAGCGGGCTGGGACAAGGTGATGGATCTCAACGTCAAATCGCCGTTCTTCCTGACGCAGGCGCTCCACCCGCTGCTCAAGGCCGGCGCAAGCGCGCACCGTCCCGCCAAGGTCATCAACATTACTTCGGTCGACGGTCTGCGGCTCAACCCGTGGGAGACGTACAGCTATCACGCCTCGAAATCGGCGCTGATCTATCTGACCAAGCGACTGGCCGCGCGGCTGATCCGTGACGGCATCAACGTCACCTCGATCGCTCCCGGCGCGTTCGCCAGCGAAATGAACCGCGCCGCGCGCGACCATGGCGAGGCGGTGGCGAAGGCGATCCCGGCGCGGCGCATCGGCACCGACGAGGACATGGCCGGCACCGCCATCTATCTCGCCAGCCGTGCGGGGGATTATGTCGTCGGCGAGACGATCGCGGTCGACGGCGGCCTCGTCCACGCCGCGCTGGGCGGCAGCATCGACGGCTAGGCGGCGGCCCGCCCCCATCAGCTTTCTTTTCGTCGTCCCGGACTTGATCCGGCATCCCGCTTCTTGCTTCCGTCGCAAAAGGCGCGGCCTCGGATCAATGTCGGACGATGAAGGAAAACCGTCGTCAGCTCCCATCCGTCATTACGCGCGTCGCGAAGCAAGTTGCCGTCATCCAACCTTACCGATCCCTCACGGATCGCGGGAACGGCCGCACGATCCGGTCCGTTGGTCGGCGTAGAGGAGACGATGCGATGACCGGCGACGCGATCCGCCCGACCACCGAGACCAAGCGCCCCAACCTCTCGACCGAGCATCAGCAGGACGGCGATGCGCGCCGCCCTTCCGACCAGCTCGACAAGGGTCAGCCCAGCGAAGAGACGATCCCGCGCAAATCGTCGCTGCTCGGCAACGACTGACGTTGTGATGGTGAGTGGGGAGCTTCTGTTGCCCGGTGCTCCCCGTACCGCTGGAATCCCCTTCTGTTGCCCGGTGGGGTCCAACCGCGCTATTTTGGTGTAACGTCAGGCCGTTAGGCCATCAGTTACGCCGCAATCGCGAGTGCTTCGTTATCGTTGGCACTTGTGTAATGGGCCGTTGCGGTGGTCCCATTCCGAGCGAAAACAGCGCCTTTCAACACACGTCGATCCTGGTTCGGCCCCGTCAGAAACGGTGTCCAGATACACCACCACTTATGGTGGAGCCGCCGGGTACTGCCCCCGGGTCCGCTGCGTCTATTTTACGCCGCAGTTTATCGCCATAGCCGGGTAGAACCCGACGATCGGGGATATAGGCCATCCGAAGCGTTTGGAAAAGGGCCAAGCGGCCATTTGCCCGCCACAATATCCCTGTATATAGTGGGCTATGCTTACTCAGCGCTCTCGTTACGCCCTGCGATCGATGCTGTTTCTGGCGACCGCGCCGGCCGGCGCGCCGCCGACGCCGATGACGCGCATCGCGGCGGAGGCGAATGTCCCGCGCAAATTCCTCGAGTTGATCCTCGCCGACCTGCGCGACGCCGGGCTGTTGCACAGCTATCGCGGCAAGATGGGCGGCTATGTCCTGTCGCGCCCTGCGCAGCTGATCTCGCTGGGCGAGGTGATCCGCGTGATCGAGGGACCGCTAGCGCTCGTCCCCTGCGTCAGCCGCACCGCCTACCGCCCGTGCAAGGACTGCAAGAGCGAGGCGGAATGTGCGATCCGGCTGGCGATGATGCGCGTGCGCGACGAAACCGCGCGGATCCTCGACGGCACCAGCCTGGCCGACGCGACGGCCGAGAAAGTGGCAGCCGCCGCGGCGTGAAGTGATGGACGCTGCGGCGCGGGTTTTCTAACCCGGTGCGATGACCGACGCGCCGCTGCCCGCCAACGACACCGCCGCCGCTGCCGAGCTGGCGCGGCTCGCCACCGAGATCGCCTACCACAACCGGCGCTACCACACCGAGGACGCGCCCGAGATCAGCGACGCCGCCTATGACGCGCTGGTCCGCCGTAACCGCCTGATCGAAGAGGCGTTCCCGGCGCTGATCCGCGATGATTCGCCTAGTCGGCAGGTCGGCGCCGCCCCCGCCGCGCATCTCGCCAAGGTCGCGCATGCCCGCGCGATGATGAGCCTCGACAACGCCTTCTCCGACGAGGACGTGCTGGAATTCGTCGCGCGCGTCCGCCGCTTCCTGCGGCTCGGTGCCGAGGAGCCGGTCGCGCTCACCGCCGAGCCCAAGATCGACGGCCTGTCCTGCTCGCTGCGCTATGAAGACCGTCGGCTGGTGCAGGCGCTGACCCGCGGCGACGGCGCGGTGGGCGAGGACGTGACCGCCAACGTTCGCACGATCGCCGACATCCCCGCGACGCTTCCCGCTGCTGCGCCCGACGTCTTCGAGGTGCGCGGCGAGGTCTATATGGAGAAAGCGGCGTTTGCGGCGCTCAACCGCCGGCTCGCCGAAGAGGCAGCGGCCGCGGGCAAGGAGCCGCGCCAGTTTGCCAACCCGCGCAACGCCGCGGCCGGCTCGCTGCGTCAGAAGGACCCGGAGGTCACGCGCGCGCGGCCTTTGCGCTTCCTCGCGCACGGCTGGGGCGAGGCGAGCGCGATCCCCGGCGACACGCAGGCCGCGGTCGTCGCGGCGCTGCGCGACTGGCGCTTCCCGGTCGCCGCCGCCTTCGCCCGCTGCGACGATGCCGCGGGCGCGCTGGCGGTTTATCGTGCGATCGAGGCGCAGCGTGCCGATCTGGCGTTCGACATCGACGGCGTCGTCTACAAGCTCGACCGGCTCGACTGGCAGGAGCGGCTGGGCAGCGTCGGCCGTGCGCCGCGCTGGGCGATCGCGCACAAGTTTCCGGCCGAACAGGCGCAGACCACGCTGGAGCGGATCGACATTCAGGTCGGCCGCACCGGCAAGCTCACCCCGGTCGCACGCCTCACCCCGGTGACGGTCGGCGGCGTCGTCGTCACCAACGCCACGCTCCACAATCGCGACGAGATCGCGCGGCTCGACGCGCGCGAAGGCGACCGCGTGATCCTGCAACGCGCCGGCGACGTGATCCCGCAGATCGTCGCGGTGCTGCCGCGCGACACCGAGCTGCCGCCGTTCGCCTTCCCCGATCACTGCCCGATCTGCCGCAGCGAGGCGGTGGCCGAGGAAGGCGAGGTCGACGTGCGCTGCACCGGCGGGCTGGTCTGCCCGGCGCAGCGGCTCGAACGGCTCAAGCATTTCGTCAGCCGCGGCGCGCTCGACATCGACGGGCTCGGCGAGAAGACGCTGGTCGAACTGATCGACCTCGGCTGGATCACGGAGCCCGCCGACATCTTCCACCTCGCCACGCATCGCGACGAACTGGTCGGGCGCGAGGGGTGGCAGGCTCGCTCGGTCGACGCGCTGCTCGACGCGATCGAGGCGCGCCGCGCACCCGATGCGGCGCGGCTGCTGTTCGGGCTCGGCATTCGCCACGTCGGGATCGTTACCGCGCGCGACCTGCTCAAACGCTACGTCACCCTCCCCGCGCTCGCCGACAAGGCGCACGAGGTGATCGCGCTGCGCGAGGCGCTGCCGGCGGTAATCGGCGAAACCCCCGAGCGCCATCGCACCCGGCTCGACAAGGCGATCGCCGAACTGATCGGGGTCGAGAATGTCGGGGCGGCGGTGGGGCATGCGCTCGCCGACTTCTTCCACGAACCGCACAATCAGGCGGTATGGGACGATCTGCTCGCGCAAGTGTCCCCGCCGCCGTTCGTGGTCGAGACGCGCGGGTCGGAGGTGACCGGCAAGACCGTGGTCTTCACCGGCAAACTCGAAACGCTCAGTCGCGACGAGGCGAAGGCGCAGGCCGAACGGCTCGGCGCGCATGTCGCGGGGTCGGTGTCGAAGAAGACCGACCTGCTCGTCGCCGGTCCCGGCGCGGGATCCAAGGCGACCAAGGCGGCCGAGCTGGGGATCACGGTGATCGACGAAGCCGCGTGGAACGCGATCGTCGCCGGCGCGGGAGAATAGCGCTTGGCGAACCGTCATCCCGGCTCAGGTCCGGGGCGACCGATGGTTTGATCTTATCGCATCATAACCGACCGCCACAAAGGCCCACGGCAAAGCCGTCGTCATTGCGAGCGTAGCGAAACAATCCGGAGCGTCTAATACGGCGCTGGATTGCTCCGCCACGCTCGCAGTGACGCGCACTAAAAAAGAGGCGACCCGCAGGCCGCCTCCCTCATCACCCACATCGCTACCGGAACATCACGCCCCGGCAGGCGACGGATTCCCGAACGGCCCCGACGGACGCTTGGTCTTCGGCACCGAGGTGCCGACCGCCGGCACCGACGGCGTCTTCGGCCCCTGATCGCGCCGGTCGAGTTCCTCGCCCGCGATCAGCCGCTTGATCTCGTCGCCGCTCAGCGTCTCATATTCGAGCAGCGCCCCGGCCAGCGTGTGGAGCTGGTCGAGATGGTCGGTCAGCACCTGCTTGGCGCGGTGCAGCCCGCCCTCGACGATCGCCTTGATCTCGTCGTCGATCAGCTGCGCGGTTGCGTTCGACATCCGCACCGGCTGGCTCGACGAATAACCGAGGAAGCTCTCGCCTTCGGGTTGCGCATATTCGACCGGGCCGACCTTGTCCGACATGCCCCATTTGGTGACCATGTCGCGTGCCAGACCGGTGGCGTACTGGATATCGCCGCTCGCGCCGCTCGACACCTTGTCGTAGCCGAAGATCACTTCCTCGGCGATCCGCCCGCCCATCGCCACCGCAAGGTTCGCGTACATCTTGTCGCGGTGATAGCTGTAGCTGTCACGCTCCGGCAGCCGCATGACCATGCCCAATGCGCGGCCGCGCGGGATGATCGTCGCCTTGTGGATCGGGTCCGACGCCGGCTCGTGGAGCGCGACGATCGCGTGGCCCGCCTCGTGATAGGCGGTCATCCGCTTCTCGTCTTCGGTCATCACCATGGAACGACGCTCGGCGCCCATCATGACCTTGTCCTTAGCCTCCTCGAACTCGGCGTTCGCGACCAGCCGCTTGCCCTTGCGCGCCGCCATCAGCGCGGCCTCGTTGACGAGATTGGCGAGATCGGCGCCCGAGAAGCCCGGCGTGCCGCGCGCGATCGTCCGCGCATCGACGTCCGGCGCCAGCGGCACCTTCTTCATGTGCACTTCGAGGATCTTGACGCGGCCGTCGATGTCAGGCCGTGGCACTACCACCTGCCGGTCGAAGCGGCCCGGACGCAGCAGCGCCGGGTCGAGCACGTCGGGGCGGTTGGTCGCCGCGACGATGATGATACCCTCATTGGCCTCGAAGCCGTCCATCTCGACCAGCAGCTGGTTGAGCGTCTGTTCGCGCTCGTCATTGCCGTTGCCGAGCCCGGCGCCGCGATGACGCCCGACCGCGTCGATCTCGTCGATGAAGACGATGCACGGCGCGCTCTTCTTGGCCTGTTCGAACATGTCGCGGACGCGGCTCGCGCCGACGCCGACGAACATCTCGACGAAGTCCGAACCCGAAATGGTGAAGAACGGCACGCCCGCCTCGCCCGCGATCGCGCGCGCCAGCAGCGTCTTGCCGGTGCCCGGCGAACCGACCAGCAGCGCGCCCTTCGGGATCTTGCCGCCGAGCCGCGCGAACTTGGTCGGGTCCTTGAGGAAGTCGACGATCTCGACCAGTTCCTCGCGCGCCTCGTCGATGCCGGCGACGTCGTTGAAGGTGACCTTGCCTTCCTTCTGGGTCAGCACCTTGGCGCGGCTCTTGCCGAAGCCCATCGCACCGCCCGCGCCGCCGCCCTTCTGCATCTGGCGCAGCACGAAGAAGGCGATGCCGAGGAACAGCAGGAACGGCAGCGACTGGTACAGCAGCACCATCCAGATCGACGGCCCTTCCTCGGGCTTGCCCGCGACCTCGACCCCCGACTTGCGCAGCCGGTCCATCAGCCCCGAGTCCTGCACCGGATAGGTGCGGAACTTGTCGCCGCTCGAGAAACTGCCCGAGATCATGTCGCGGCTGACGTTGACGCTCTTCACCGTCCCTTCGTCGACCTTGTCGAGGAAGGTGGAGTAAGCGATCGTATTGCCCTGCGCGGTGCTCGACCGGCCGTCGAACAGCGTCACCACCACCGCGAGCGAGAGCAGCACGCCGACCCAGATCAGCAGGCTCTTCATCCACGGGTTCGGACCGCCCGAACCATTATTGTCGTTGCCGCCGTTTCCGGGCTGCCTGTCGTTCTCGTTCATCGGCTACCTTTCCGTCGCCGACAATGTAGGCTCGGACGGGTTAATGGCAATGGAACAACGTCGGTTAGAGTGATCGACGCGGCGGTGCCGCGCAAAAGATCCAGCCAGCAGAGCCGGGTCGCACCATGATCCCGGCCTGCGTCGCGGTCCGCCCGGCCGCCAGCGCGTCGAGCAGCGGCTCGACATTGGCCGAATCGGGGTCGAACGGCGGGTGCAGCACGCCGAGTCGCGCGCGCGTTTCGGCCAGCGCGCGACGCACGAGTCGGCGACGCAGATCGCGCGGTTCGCCAGCGATCGCCAGTCCGCGATCAGGTCCGCGCCACCCCTCGCTCCATCGCAGTTCGGCGTGCCGCGCGAGCACCTCTTCCGCTTCGGCCAGATAGCCCGCCGACGCCGCCAGCGCGGCGGGATCGAGCGCCGGCGTCGCCGCGAGCAGCGCCCGGATCTTCGTCCGGTCGTGACGGGGATCTTGGTTCGACGGATCGTCGACGAACGGCGTCGCGCTGTCCTCGACGAGCGCGCGCAGTTCCGAGCGCCGCCACGCCAGCAACGGCCGCAACACCGCCCCGAACGCATCGAACCGCACCGCGCGGATCGCCGCCAGCCCGGACAGACCGGACGCGCGTTGCAGCCGCATCAGCAACGTCTCGGCCTGGTCGTCGGCATGATGCCCGGTCAGCAGGAAGTTCACGTCCTCGCCCCGCGCCCAATCGCCGAGCGCAACGTATCGTGCGGTCCGCGCGCGCATCTGCACGCTGTTGCCGGCGATCGGCGCGGCGGGCGTCAATATGTGGTGCGGCACGTCGAGCGTCGCGCAGACGCCGGCCACCATCGCGGCTTCCGCGCCCGAGTCGGCACGCAGCCGATGGTCGAAGGTCGCGACGGTGATCCGCTCCGGAAAGGCCGCGACCGCCAGCCGCAGCATCGCCATGCTGTCCGCCCCGCCCGACACCGCCAGCGCCAGCCGCGCCCCGTCCGCCGAGGTCATTCCGTCGCAAGCCCGCGCGACCAGCCGTTCGACATCGCCACGGAATCGCGCGACCGCCGCCCCGGGCAGCGGACGCAGCGTCACCTCACTTGCACTTGGCGGCGATACGCGCCCTGGCGACATCGGCCTTCATCTTGGCGGAGATCGTCGCGCCATAGACATCGGTCAGCTCGCCATAGACCTTGCAGGCGTCGGCCGCCTTGTCGAGCTTCACCAGCGCGCTGCCGAGATAGTAAAGGCTGTCCGGCGCGCGCTCGCCATCCGGGAACTTCTTGTAATTGTCGTAGAAGGCGATGGAGGCGAGGCTCGGCTTGCCGTCGTCGAGATAAGCGCGCCCGATCAGATTCTGCGCATAACTGGCGCGACGATGCTTGGGGAAGTCGGCGACCACCTTCTTGAGCGCGGTCACCGCCTCGCCGTAACGCTTCGCTTCCCACAGCCGGAAGCCGTAGACATAGCCGTCCTCGGCCGCGTCGCCGCTGCTCGGCTTGGCCACTGCCGCGCCGCTGGCCGGCGTGCCGGCCGGCTCGGGCGCTTCGGGAACGGTGACGTCGGGGCCACCCACCGGCGCGGCCGGGCTCGCTGCCGGCGGCGCGGCGAGCTTCGCGTCGGTCGCCTTGCGGTAATCGGCGAATTGGCCTTCGAGCTGGCGCAGGCGATATTCGTTCTGCTCGATCTGCCCGGTCATCGACGCCAGTTGCTGCTCCAGCGAGGTGACGCGCGCAGTGAGGTCGGTGATCGCGCCCGAGGCGGGCACGCCCGCCGCCTCGACCGGCGTCGGTGCGCTCGGCGCGATCTGCGGCTCGACCATCATCCCCGCGCCGCCCGGGAACACCTTGCGCTGCACCGCGCGCATTTCGCTCTCCAGCTTGTCGACGCGCGCCGTCACGGGCGCGTCGCGCTGCGCGAGCGCGGGGCTGGCGAGGGTCAGGGCGATCGCAGCGCCCGCTAGATATCTGGTCATTCGCTTGTCCCCCGGTGGATCGGCACCGGATAATGTTCTGGAATATTACAGCTGTCGCCAGCCTGAAGCAGGCGACCGCCCCATGTCACCGTCCGCTGGTCGCCTGAAAGGCCGACGGCACCGCCGTGTTGCCCGCGGCGGGTGCGGCACTCGTGGCGGCGCCTGGCGTCGCCGCAGGCGCAGCGACGCCCGCGAACCGCGCCGCCAGCGCCTCGGCGCTGACGCCGACGTCCTTCATCGCGCGCTTGCCGTCGCCGAGCGGCGGGAGCACGCGGCCATCGACCGTCACCTCGACCTGATCGGGCCGCCCGATGTTGAGCATCGGCTGGTCGACCCCGGCCGGCACCTCAAAGGTCTGGCCGGGCTGCAAGGTACCGGTGAACAGCGTCTTTTTCGCGCCGTCATAGACCCGCATCCATACTTCGCTCTTGGCGGTCAACACCACCTTGCCCGCCGGGGCCGCGGTCGGGCTGGGCGGCGGCACCGGCGCGCTGCGCGCCACCGTCGTCGGGCTGGCCGCGGTTTCGGGCGCTTCCGCGGTGCCGCGGAACATGCCGGTCGACAGCCACAGCACGCCGAGGATCAGCACCGCCAGCGCGACCCCCGCCGCGACGATCACGGTCGCGCGCGACGGCCCGCGCGACGGGTCGGCGATCTCCTCGATATGATGCTGGCGCATCGGCATCGCGCCGCGCGCCAGTTCGCCGCGGATCCCGCGCCCGATCTCGGCCTGGTCGAGCCCCACCGCCCGCGCATAGGCACGCGCGAACCCCGAGGCATAAGTCGGCGAGGGCAGCAGATCGAGCCGGTCGTCCTCCAGCGCCTCGAGGAAGCGCTGCGTCACGCGGGTCCGCGCCGCCACCTCGGCCACCGACAGGCCCTGCGCCTCGCGAGCGGCACGCAAACGGGCCCCGACCGTCCCGGGCTGCGGAGCGCCGCTGGGCGGCGTCGCCTGCGCCGGATGCTCGCTTTCGCTCATTCCTGTCTCCGACCCCTGCATTAACCGCGATGCGTGCCCATCGTCTTTCAAAGCGTCACGGGTGTGTCAACACACCGCGCCGCAAGACGCTGGCTCACTCCGTCGTAAGACTATGCCAGTTCGACGCCCTGCTCGGCCGCCCAGCGCGCCAGCGCACCGCGCAGATCGCGCGGTGGTCGCGCCAGCAACTCGTCCATGAACGCGGTCAGCGCGCCGCGATCGAGCGAGCGGATCATCGCCTTGACCGGCCCGACCGCCGCCGGGGTGATCGACAGCCGGTCGATCCCGATCCCGATCAGCGCCATCGCCTCCAGCGGCCGCCCGCCCATCTCGCCGCACACCCCGACTGGCACCCCGGCCTGCGCCGCCGGCACCGCGACGCGGCGCAGGAAGCGCAGGATCGAGGTCGACAGCCAGTCGTAGCGCTCGGCGAGCTTGGGATTGGCGCGATCGGCGGCGAACAGGAATTGCGTCAGGTCGTTGGTGCCGATCGACAGGAAATCGACCGACGGCAGCAGCAGGTCGAGCTGATAGGCGAGCGCCGGCACCTCCAGCATCGCGCCGTAATTCACCTCCAGCGGCAGCCGCTTGTTGCGCGAGGCGAGGAAATCGCGCTGCTTCTCGAACAATGCGCGCGCCTCGTCGAACTCCCAGGCCTCCGACACCATCGGGAACATCACGTTGAGCGTCCGCCCCGCCGCGGCCTCCAGCAGCGCGCGCGCCTGCGCCTTCATCAGCCCGTCGCGTTCCAGCGCCAGCCGCAGCGCGCGCCAGCCCATCGCCGGATTTTCCTCGTCCTCGGCGTGGATCAGATACGGTAAGGCCTTGTCGCCGCCGATATCGACGGTGCGGAAGATCACGGGGCGCGCGCCCGCCGCATCCAGCACCTCGCGATACAGCCGCTGCTGGCGCTCGCGCTGCGGAAGCGTCGCGGACACGAGGAACTGGAATTCGGTGCGGAACAGCCCGATCCCGTCCGCGCCGGTCACGTCGAGCGCCGCGACATCGTCGCGCAGCCCGGCATTGACCATCACCGTCAGGCGGTGCCCGTCCTTGGTCTCCGGCGCGACGTCGCGCAGCGCGGCATAGGCGGCCTTGCGCTTCTGCCGTGCCGCCAACTTGGCCTCGAACGCTTCCTCCATCCCGCTGGTCGGACGGACCGTCAGCGTGCCCTCGGTGACGTCGAGCAACAGCAGGTCGCCCTCGGCGATCAGCCGCCGCACGTCGCGGACGCGCCCCAGCACCGGCACGCCCATCGCGCGCGCGACGATCGTGACGTGCGCGGTCAGCGATCCCTCTTCCAGCACCACGCCCTTCAGCCGGCGACGATCATATTCGAGCAGTTCGGCGGGGCCGAGGTTGCGCGCGATCAGGATCGTGTCCTGCCGCAGCCCCATCTGCGCCGCGGTCCCCATCTGCCCGGAGACGATCCGCAGCAAGCGGTTCGACAGATCCTCCAGATCGTGCATCCGGTCGGCGAGCAGCGGATCGTCGATCTCGCGCATCCGCTGGCGGGTGCGTTGCTGGACGCGCTCGATCGCCGCCTCGGCGGTCAGCCCGCTGTCGATCGCCTCGTTGATGCGTCGTGCCCAGCCCTCGTCATAGGCGAACATCTTGTAGGTGGCGATCACCTCCTGATGCTCGTCGCCGACGCCGAACTCCGCCTCGCGCGCGATCCGGTCGATCTGCTCGCGCATCTTGTCGAACGCGGCATAGACGCGGTGGCGCTCGGCCTCGGTATCCTCGGCGACGGTATGTTCGATATGGATGCGCGGCTGGTGGAAGACCGCGCAGCCCGCCGCCATGCCGTCGACCAGCTTCTGCCCCGGGATCCGCGTCGACGCGGTGCTCTGCGGCCGGTCGCGCGGGCTCGCCTGATCGATCAGCCCGGCATTGGCGATCAGCTCGCTCAGCACCATTGCCACGGTCTGCAATGCCTCGATCTCGACATCCTCGTAGCGGCGCGGGTCGGCGTGCTGCACCGCCAGCACCCCCACCGCACGCTCGCGCCGGATGATCGGCACGCCCGCAAAACTGTGATAGCGATCCTCGCCGGTCTCGGGCTTGTACGCGAAGTCGGGATGGCTGGCGGCCTCGTCGAGGTTGAGCACCTCATTGTGCTGCGCGATCGTCCCGACCAGCCCCTCGCCCATCGCCAGCTTCGTGACGTGCACTGCGGCGGGATCGAGCCCGCGCGTCGCGAACAGTTCCAGCACGCCCTCGCGCAGCAGATAGATCGAGCACACCTCGCTATCCAGCGCCTCACCGATGATCTCGACCACCGAGTTCAGCTTGGCCTGCGCGTTCGAGCGCGCCGCCATCACGTCGTGCAGATTGACGAGGATTTCGCGGGCGGAGCGGGCGGCGGACACGGGCATGAGCCTGTGGCTATCAGACCTGTGGCTTGGGTGCCACGCAGCAATTTATTTTCGCAGCGCCGCCGCACGGTGACGCAAAACGGCCGGCGATCGAAGGATCGCCGGCCGTCAAGTCGGGAATATTCGTCGCGATCAGAGCACGAACGGCACCTTCGTCGCGGTTTTACGCTTGCTGCGACGCAGCATCGCGCCCGCACCGCCGAAGCCGATCAGCATCATCGCCCAAGTCGACGGCTCGGGCACTGCCGCGGTCACGATCCGCAGCGTCGGCGTGCCGTAGCGGATGTTGACGTTCGAGGTCTGGATCAGCCGCAACGATGCGCTGCCGTCCAGCAGCGAGGCGAAGGTCGCGCTCGACAGCGCGATGCTGAACGAACGATACGCCTGCCCGCTGAAATAGCAATTCATGGCATTCAGGCCGCATACGGTGAAGGCGGTATTGCCATCGACCGAGGCATTGAACGACGCCGTGCTCGACGAGACCGTCGAGGTCCCATAGGTGCCTTCGAGGAACGCCGAGGTGATCGACGATCCCGGCGCGATGGCGTAATTGAAGGTGCCGATAATCCCACGATCGATCGGAAAGCCGCTGCTCGCCTCCGGACCGTTATAGCTCGCCAGCGTCGATACGATCGTCGCCGCCGACGCCGGAAGCACGCCCAGCGTCATCGACGCGATCGCCGCCACTGCATATGCCTTGATGTTCATTCTGCCCCCCAGAAAACGACGCGTCATTGCGTCAGCGGGGAGAAGGTTAACAAAAAGTTACGAAGTGGTAAATCTAGATCAGGACGTTATTTCTTACGTTTAGGCAGGCTCAGTCGAACAAGCCGTCCTGCGATCCCGCCGGCGGGTTGAGGCCGAGATGCTTCCACCCGCCCGCATTGAGCACCCGGCCGCGGGCGGTGCGCGCCACGAGCCCGAGCTGGATCAGATAGGGTTCGATCACTTCCTCGATCGTGTCGCGCGGCTCGCTGAGCCCGGCGGCGAGCGTCTCTACTCCGACGGGGCCGCCGCGATAGATATCGGCGATCATCATCAGATAGCGGCGGTCCATCGCATCGAGCCCCAGCGAGTCGACCTCCAGCCGGTTGAGCGCGCGATCCGCCACCATCGCGTCGACCACTGCCGACCCCGCGACATTGGCGAAGTCGCGCACCCGCCGCAGCAACCGTCCGGCGATCCGCGGCGTGCCCCGCGCGCGGCGCGCGATCTCCATCGCCCCGTCGCGCGCGATGCCGAGGTCGAGCAACTGCGCCGCGCGCGACACCACCCGCTCCAGCTCCTCGACCGTATAGAATTGCAGCCGCACCGGAATCCCGAAGCGATCGCGTAGCGGCGTGGTCAGCAAGCCTTGCCGCGTCGTCGCGCCGACCAAAGTAAAGCGCGGCAGGTCGATCCGCACGCTGCGCGCCGACGGCCCCTCGCCGATCATCAGGTCGAGCGCGCGATCCTCCATCGCCGGATAGAGCACCTCCTCCACCGCAGGCTGCAGCCGGTGGATTTCGTCGATGAACAGCACGTCGCCATCCTCGAGATTGGTCAGCAACGCGGCGAGATCCCCCGACTTGGCGATCACCGGACCCGAGGTGGCGCGAAAGCCGACCCCCATTTCGCGCGCGACGATCTGCGCCAGCGTCGTCTTGCCGAGCCCCGGCGGGCCGAAGAACAGCACATGGTCGAGCGCGTCGCCGCGCCCCTTCGCCGCTTCGATGAACACGCGCAGATTCTCGCGTGCGGCCTTCTGCCCGACGAAATCGTCGAGCGTCTTGGGGCGCAGCGCGGCGTCGACATCCTCGACACGGCGCGCGGGCGAGATCAGGCGATCGTCCTCGGTCACGCTTCGTTCCGTAGCGAAGCGCGCGGCGGGAGCAAGTCCCGGCGCAGCGTCAGCCGAGTCGGTCGACGATCTGCCCGCTGGGGGCAAGCGATCCGGTCCGGCCATAAGTGACCGCGCCCGGCGCCATATTGGCGCGCAGCTTCTCCATGACGCGATCGAACTGATCGAGCTGCTCGCCGGCGGTACGGATCAGGCTGCCGGTCGAGGCGACCGGTTCCTCGCGCCTGACCGCGACGGTCGCCGTTGGCGGCGACGGTTCAGCCGCTGCGGCCGCACGCGCGGCTTGCATCGACCGCAAGATCGACGAAGTCCCGGCAATGGGAGACACGCTGGTCACGTCCGCAATTCCTCCGACCGGCGCGCCACGCTCCCGGCCGCTCGCTCTTACGTCGCCGAATCTTGCCTAAAGGTTGCGCATTCGAAGCAATCGGCAAAGGTTCCCGTCGCCTTCACCATTACGGGTCACCGCGTCGCATTGTAGCGGAGCTGATCCTGCGTGAGCTGAAAGCCGACCAGCGCCTCGAACGACGCCGCGGCGACGGCCGAGCGCACCTTCGGATCGGCGAGCGGATCGACCGCCGCATCCTCGTCGCCGGCCTTGCGGCGGCGCGTCAGCCGCTCGCGCACTTCCTGCGGCAGCGTCGCGGCGCTGCGCGCCACCGCGCTGCTCGCCTCGGCGCTGGTGGTGGCAAGCCCCTGCCCGGCATCGAAGTGCAGCCCGACCTGCGAGATGCGCTTGGCGACCACCTGGCTGCCGCCGCGCGTGACGACGATGAAATACGGCAGCGTCACGTCGCGCGCGCCGTCGGTGCGGGTACGCCGCGCGCGCACGTCGAAGGTGACGCGCGTCGTTACGTCCGCGCCCTGGTCGTCGCAGGTCGAGCGGACGTTGCTGATCGTCGCGACCACGTCGATGGCGCTGGCGGCGCGGCTGTTCGACGGATCGAACAGCGTCACGTCGCCCGTCCCCGCGGGCACGCCGACCGTCGGGCAGGCGCTGCGCACCGCGGTGATGCCGGCGCCGCCGCCGGAGACATCGATCTCCCCGCTCTTCGCGCATCCGCCCACGAGCAGGAGGATCAGCGGAGCGGCGATTTGGCGAGCGTTCACAAACACAATCCCGGGCAATGGGCACAAATGATACGGCGCCGCAAAACGGCCCCGGGTCGTCGCCAGCATAGGAACCGTCTATCGCCGGAGCAAGCATTCGCGTAGAGCCACCGCCATGGCCGATCCCGTTACCGACCCCGCCGCCACGCCCCGCCGCCCGCTGGAATTGCTGATCGCCGCGCCGCGCGGCTTCTGCGCCGGGGTGGACCGCGCGATCCGCATCGTCGAGCTGGCGATCGAGAAGCACGGCGCGCCCGTCTATGTCCGGCACGAGATCGTCCACAACAAGTTCGTCGTCGATTCGCTCAAGGCGAAGGGCGCGGTGTTCGTCGAGGAACTGACCGAGGTGCCCGATGGCGCGCCGGTGGTCTTCTCCGCGCACGGCGTCCCCAAGTCGGTCCCCGCCGAGGCGCAATACCGCGGCCTCGACTATCTCGACGCGACCTGCCCGCTCGTCTCCAAGGTCCATCGCCAGGCCGAGCGGCTGGTCGAATCCGGCCGCCACATCCTGTTCATCGGCCACGCCGGCCACCCGGAGGTGATCGGCACGTTCGGACAGGTGCCCGCGGGCGCGATGTCGCTGGTCGAGACGGTCGAGGACGTCGACGCGCTGGTCGTCCCCGATCCGCAGAACCTGTCGTTCCTGACACAGACGACCTTGTCGGTCGACGACACCGCCGCGATCGTCGCCGCGATCCACCGCCGCTTCCCCGCCGTCCAGGCACCGCGCGGCGAGGACATCTGCTATGCCACGTCGAACCGGCAGGCCGCGGTCAAGGCGATCGCCGACGCGTGCGATGCGGTGCTGGTGATCGGCGCGCCCAATTCGTCGAATTCAGTCCGGCTGGTCGAGGTTGCCGAGCGGCAGGGCATCCGCGCCGCGCTGATCCAGCGCGCCGCCGATCTCGACTGGGCATTCCTCGACGGCGTCGGCACGCTGGGGATCACCGCGGGCGCCTCCGCGCCCGAATTGCTGGTCCGCGAGCTGGTCGACCGGCTGGCGACGCGCTTCGACGTGACCGAGCGCGAGGAGGAGACGACGCGCGAGACGATCGCGTTCAAGCTCCCGCGCGGGCTCGACGCCGCCGCCTGACGCACGCACGATGGCCGTCTACACGCACGTCTCCGCCGAGGCGCTCGCCGCCTTTCTCCACCGCTACGATGTCGGCGCACTGGTCTCCGTTAAGGGGATCGCCGAGGGGGTGGAGAATTCCAACTACCTCGTCGATACCGATGCGGCGCGCTTCATCCTGACGCTGTACGAGAAGCGCGTCGCGGCCGACGATCTGCCGTTCTTCATGGCGCTGCTCGACCATCTCGCCGCGCGCGGCCTGGCCGTGCCGCCGGCGATCTCCGATCGCGACGGCGCGGTGATCCAGACGCTGGAAGGGCGGCCGGCCTGCCTGATCCGCTTTCTCCCCGGCGTCTCGGTGTCGCACCCGACGCCGGCGCAGGCGCAGGCGGCGGCGGCGGCGATGGGCGACATGCACGCCGCGCTCGCCGACTTCCGCCGCACGCGCGTCAACTCGATGGGCATCGCGACATGGCGGCCGCTGCTCGATAAATGCGGGCGCGACCTCGACACGATCCGGCCCGGACTGTTCGACCGGATCGACACCGCGCTGGCGACGGTCGAGCAGGCGTGGCCGCTCGGGCTGCCGGTCAGCGCGATCCATGCCGACCTGTTCCCCGACAATGTCCTGATGCACGGCGACAGCGTCACCGGGCTGATCGACTTCTACTTCGCCTGCACCGACGTCCGCGCCTATGACGTCGCGGTGATGCATTCGGCATGGACGTTCGACGCGCGCGGCGAGAACCCCGATGCGGCGGTCGGTGCGGCGCTGCTGGCCGGCTACACCGCCGCGTTCGGGCTCAGCGATGCCGAGCGCGCCGCGCTGCCGCTGCTCGCACGCGGCGCATGCATCCGCTTCCTGCTCAGTCGCGCATGGGACTGGCTCCACACCCCAGCCGACGCGCTGGTGATGCGGAAGGACCCGCTCGCCTATCTCCGTCGGCTCGACTGGTACGAAGCGCATCCGGAGGCGTTCGCATGACCGAGCTGACACAGGTCGAGCTGTTCACCGACGGCGCGTGCAAGGGCAATCCCGGCCCCGGCGGCTGGGGCGCGGTGATCCGCGCCGGCAAGCACGAGAAAGAGCTGGCCGGCGGCGAGCCGCTGACCACCAACAACCGCATGGAGCTGACCGCCGCGATCGAGGGGCTCAACGCGCTGACCCGCCCGTGCCGCGTGACGCTGTCGACCGACAGCCGCTACGTCATGGACGGGCTGACCAAGTGGATCCACGGCTGGCAGAAGAACGGCTGGAAGACCGCCGACAAGAAGCCGGTCAAGAACGCCGATCTGTGGCAGGCGCTGCTCGAGGCGGCGCGGCCGCACCGGGTCGAGTGGAAATGGGTGAAGGGCCATGCCGGCCACCCCGAGAACGAACGCGCCGATCGGCTGGCGAGCGACGCTGCCATCGAGGCGGGGCGGACGAAAGCGATGGTCTGATCCCGTAGACCAAAGCCCCACCGTCTCCCCGGACTTGATCCGGGGCCCCGCTTCTACCGCTGCCGTCAAGAAGAAGCGGAACCCCGGATCAAGTCCGGGGAGACGTTTATCGAGGGTATACCCGCACGCAAAAACCCCGCTCAACCCCGCGCCGACAGGTCCTCGCCCACCACCGCCGCCGCCGCCAGCCCGCGCACATCAACCCGCGCCTTCAACCGCGCCGCGAGCAGCGCCGTCCCGCTCACCTTGCGCTGGACGAACAGCGTCTCGACATGCGGGACGTGCCACGTCGCGCGGTCCGCGATCATCGCCTTCGCCTCCTCGCGCACCACCGGCACGAACGCGCGGTCGCCGAAGTCGAACGCGCCCGGCCGGTTGAGCGCCGCGTCGATCGCCGCGATGATCCGGTCGATCGCCGGGCGATGCGCCGCCGCCGCCGCTTCGCCCAGAAACCCGACCGCGACCGCGGTTTCGCGGATCGCGTCACGATCGCGCGCCAGCCCCGCCTCGATCAGCCGCCGATACCCCGCCGCGGTTTCCGCAGGCACCCGCCGTGCCGCGCCGAAATCGAGCAACACCAGCGCGCCGGTATCCGGTTGCCACCGGTAATTGGCGAAATTCGGATCGGTCTGCATCACGCCGAATGCGAACAGTTCGCACAGCACCAGTGAGATGAGCGACGTCATCGCCGCATCGCGCTCCGCCTGCGACGCTTCGGCGAGCGCCTCGATCGGCCGTCCGGCAACGAACTCCATCACCAACACGCGCTTCGTCGTCAGCGCCTCCTCCAGCGCGGGTACGACATAGCGCGCGTCGCCCGCCAGCCGCTCGCGATAAGCACGCAGTTCCGCGCCTTCGCGGACGTAATCGGCTTCCTCGGCGAGTTGCCGCTTGGCTTCCGCGAGCAACGGCTTGAGATCGAGCGTCGCCGGCAGCAACCCGGAGACGCGCAGCAACGTCGCGACATTGTCGACATCGGCCCCGATACTGTCGGCGACGCCCGGATATTGCACCTTGATCGCCAGCACCCGCCCGTCAGGCAGCGTCGCGCGATGCACCTGCCCGATCGATGCGGCGGCGACCGGCGACGCCTCGAAATGCCGGAACCGCCGCCGCCAGTCCGCGCCCCATTCCTCGCGCAGCACGCGGTCGAGCTGTTGCGGCGGCATCCGGTACGCCTGATTGCGGAGCTGCGCGAGGATCGTCTGCAACTCGGGCGGGAGCACGTCGCCCGCGTCCATCGAGATCATCTGCCCCAGCTTCATCGCCGCGCCGCGCAGATGCGAAAGCCGATCGGCAACGCGCGCGGCATTGCCGGGCGTGAGGATCAGGTCGCCGACCTTCGGGCGCTCGCCCGCCGCGAGCCGCCGCGCGCCCTCGGCCAGCATCCCGCCCGCGACGCCACCCGCCAGCCGCCCGAACCCGCCGAGCCGCGCCAGCCGCCCGCTCGGCACCGCGCGGTGGCGGGCCTTGGAAAGATCATCATCCTGCATCCCGGCAGAGCGCGGGAGAATGGCGCCCGGTTCCGCGCAACACCGTCATTGCGAGCGTAACGAAGCAATCCATGGCGGCTTGGTCCGGCTCTGGATTGCTTCGCCACGCTCGCGATGACGGAAGGGTCACACCCGCGCCAGCAACCGCCGCGCCTGCACCAGATGCGGCGCGTCGATCATCCTGCCGTCGAGCTGCAACACCCCGGCCCCCGGCGCCGCCTCGAATGCCGCGACCACCGCCAGCGCGTGCGCAACCTGCGCGGCGGTCGGGGTGAAAGCGGAGTTGATCGTCGCGACCTGCGCCGGGTGGATCGCCATCATCCCCGTGAAGCCATCGCGTGCCGCCCGCGCTGCATAGGAGGCAAGCCCCGCGTCATCGCGAAACGCCGGATAGACCGTCTCGATCGCCGCCAACCCTGCCGCATGCGCCGCGAACAACGCCAGCGAGCGCGTCATCTCGTAAGGCGCGGTGAACCGTCCGTCCTCCTCCCGACTGGTCGCCGCTCCGATCGCGGCGGGCAAATCCTCCGCCCCCCACGTCAACCCCGCGAGCGGTACCCCGCACCCCGCATAGCTGCCGAGCTGGAAGATCGCCGCCGGCGTCTCAGTCGCGATCGGCAGGATCGGCGCGGTGATCCCCACCGCCGCCAGCCGCGCCGCGAGATCGTGGACGCTCGCCGCCCCCTCCGCTTTCGGCAACACGATCGCATCCGGCGACAACCCGCCGAGCGCCGCGAGATCCTCGTCGAGCAACGCCGTCCCGAGCGGATTGACCCGCACGAACACCGCCACAACGCCGCGATCGGCCCGCAACTGCGCTGCCACCGCCGCGCGCGCCGACGCCTTGGCCGCCGGTGCGACCGCATCCTCCAGATCGAGGATCAGCGCATCCGCCCCGCTCGCCGCAGCCTTGTCGAACCGCTCGGGCCGGTCGCCCGGCACGAACAGCAGCGAGCGCAGCCTCATGCCGCGCGCCGCTTGAGCAACGCGGTGCGCAGGCACTGGCAGACCAGCTCGTCACGCTGGTTGAGCAGCCGATGCGTAAAGGTGACGATCCCCGCCTCCGGCCGCGAGCGGCTGTCCTTCAGCTCCTGCACCTCGGTCTCGGCCCGCAGCGTGTCGCCGATGAACACCGGCTTCGGCATCACCAATTTGTCGTAGCCGAGGTTGGCGACCAGCGTCCCGAGTGTCGTGTCCCCGACCGACAGCCCGACCATCAGCGCGAAAGTGAAGGTCCCGTTGACGAGAATCTGACCGAACTCGCTCGCCTTCGCCGCCTCGGCATCGAGGTGGAGCGGCTGCGGATTGTGCGTCATCGTCGTGAACAGCAGATTGTCGGCCTCGGTCACGGTACGGCGGATGTCGTGAACGATCCGGTCGCCGACCTGCCATTCGTCATAATGCCGCCCGGCCATCATTCGTCTCCCGCGCTGATCCGCGCCAGCAACATGCCCTCGGTCACCTGCGCACCCTCGACGACCTTCAGCTCGGCGACCACCCCGTCGAACGGCGCGAGCAACGCCTGCTCCATCTTCATCGCCTCCAGCACCAGCAACCGCTCGCCGCGCGCGACGCGCTGCCCCTGCGCGACCGGCACCGCGATCACGCGCCCCGGCATCGGCGCGAGCAGCGCGCCGTCGCCCTCGCTCGCCCCGCCGAGATGATCCGCGCGTCGCGCCCCGAACGGCCACGCCTCGCCGCCCGCGAACAGCACGCCATTGGCGATCTCGGCACCCGGCAACGGCGCAGGCTCCGCGACATACGGCTGCCCCGCCACTTCCACCGCGACCTGCATCACCGGCGCGGCATTGGCGCGGAACCCGCGCAAGGCGGTCCACGGCGTATCGTCCGCCGCCGGCAGCAACGCCGCTGCCGCTGCCGCAACCACCGCCGCCGAAGGCTCGGCCACCGGGATCAGCGTGTCGGCATGGCGCGCGATGAACCCGGTATCGACGCGCCCCGCCACGAAGTGGGGATGCGCCGCCGCGCGCGCCAGAAAGGCGGCGTTGGTGCGCACCGGCCACACCTGCGTCCCCGCTGCCGCCGCCGCGAGCCGCTGCGCCGCCTGCGCGCGCGTTGCGCCATGGACGATCAGCTTGGCAATCATCGGGTCATAGAAGGGCGTCACCGCCCCACCCTCCTCGACCCCGCTGTCGACGCGCACGCCATCGGGAAAGCGCAGCCGCTCCAGCGGCCCGGTCGACGGCAGGAAGCCGGTCGACGGGTTCTCGGCATAGAGCCGCGCTTCCATCGCCCAGCCGCTGATCGCGAGTTCGTCCTGCGCCTTGGGCACCGGCTCGCCGCTCGCGACGCGCAACTGCCATTCGACCAGATCCTGACCGGTAATCGCCTCGGTCACCGGATGCTCGACCTGCAGCCGCGTGTTCATTTCCATGAACCAGATGCGATCGGCGCGCAGCCCGTCGGAGGCGTCGGCGATGAACTCGATCGTCCCCGCGCCGACATAATCGACTGCCTTCGCAGCACGTACCGCCGCCTCGCACACCGCAGCGCGCGTCGCCGGGTCCATCCCCGGCGCGGGCGCTTCCTCGATCACCTTCTGGTGCCGCCGCTGGAGCGAGCAATCGCGCTCGAACAGATGCACCACCTGCCCGTGCGTGTCGCCGAACACCTGCACCTCGATATGGCGCGGCGACAGGATGTATTTCTCGATCAGCACGCGATCGTCGCCGAACGACGCCGCCGCCTCGCGCTGACAGCTCGCCAGCGCCTCGGCGAAGTCGCCCGGAGCGTCGACCTGCCGCATCCCCTTGCCGCCGCCGCCCGCGACCGCCTTGATGAGCACAGGATAGCCGATCCCGTCCGCCTCGGCCTGCAACCTATCGGGCGACTGGTCCTCGCCCAGATAGCCCGGCGTCACCGGCACCCCCGCCGCGATCATCCGCGCCTTGGCGGCGTCCTTCAGCCCCATCGCGCGGATCGCCGCGGGCGGCGCGCCGACCCACACCAGCCCGGCGGCGACCACCGCCTCGGCGAACTCGGCGTTTTCGGACAGGAAGCCGTAGCCCGGATGGATCGCCTCCGCGCCCGTAGCGCGCGCCGCATCGAGCAGACGGTCCTGCCGCAGATAGCTGTCGGCCGCCGCCGCCGGCCCGATACAGACCGCTTCGTCGGCCTCGCGCACGAACGGCATCTCGGCATCGACATCCGAGTGGACCGCGATCGTGCGGATGCCGAGCGTCCGCGCGGTGCGGATGATCCGCCGCGCGATCTCACCACGATTGGCGATCAGCAGCGAGGCGATCATGACGTGCAGCCCTCGGTGCGTGCGGAATAGGTGACGTTGAGGATCTTCCACCCCGCCGCCCCGCGCACCACGTCGAACAGGTTATAGCCGCATTGCACCGGCTTGCCCGCCACCGTGACGGTATAGGGCGCCCATACCATCGCGGCATGGTCGTCGATCTCGATCGCCGGCGTGCCCTGCTTCTCCGCGACCGGCCCCTGCTCCGGGGTGAGCTGCGCCGCCCAGTCGGCCCAGCGCAGCGTCCGCCGCTGCGGCGCGCCGTCCGGCCCGGTGCGCGTCGCGGTGATCGTCCCCTCGGGCAGCGTCGCGGCAAGCGCGGCGGCGCGGTCGCTCGTCTCGATCGCGCGCAGCAACGCCGCGACCGGCGCCATCACCTGCGCCTCTTCGCTGCCCGGCGGCGGCAAGGCAGTGCCCTTGACGATCGGGGCGACGGGCGTGGTCTGCAGGAGCAGCATCAGCAGGATCATCATCGTCTCTCCCAGATCACATCCGGAACACGCCGAACTGCGCGCGCTCGGGCACCGGCGCGTTCAGCGTTGCGGCAAAGGCCAGCCCCAGCACGTCGCGGGTCTGCACCGGATCGATGATCCCGTCGTCCCACAGCCGCGCGGTCGCGTAATAGGGATTGCCCTCATCTTCATATTTCTGGCGGATCGGCGCCTTGAAGCGCTCCGCTTCCTCGGGCGTCCACGTTTCGGCATCGCGGTGGACGGTCGCCAGCACGCTCGCTGCCTGCTCGCCGCCCATCACCGAGATCCGCGCGTTCGGCCAGCTGAACAGAAAGCGCGGCGAGTAAGCGCGCCCGCACATCCCGTAATTGCCCGCCCCGAAGCTGCCGCCGATCAACACGGTGATCTTCGGCACCGATGCAGTCGCGACCGCCGTCACCAGCTTCGCGCCGTTCTTGGCGATCCCCTCCGCCTCATACTTCCCGCCGACCATGAAGCCGGAAATGTTCTGGAGGAACAGCAACGGAATGCGCCGCTGGCACGCCAGCTCGATGAAATGCGCGCCCTTGAGCGCCGACTCGCTGAACAGCACGCCGTTATTGGCGAGGATCGCGACCGGCATCCCCCAGATATGCGCAAAGCCGCACACCAACGTCGTGCCATACAACGCCTTGAACTCATGAAACGCCGAGCCATCGACGATCCGCCCGATCACCTCGCGCACGTCATAGGGCGCGCGCACGTCCTGCGGCACGATCCCGTACAATTCCGCCGCGTCGAGCAATGGCGCGCGCGGCTCTGCAAGCGCCACGTCAGGCGTGCGCGAATTGCCCAATGTCGCGACGATGTCGCGCACGATCAGCAGCGCATGTTCGTCATTCTCCGCGACATGATCGACCACGCCCGAGCGCCGCCCGTGCGTCTCCGCCCCGCCCAGCTCCTCGGCGGAGATCACCTCGCCCGTCGCCGCCTTCACCAGCGGCGGCCCGGCGAGGAAGATCGTCCCCTGATTACGCACGATCACGCTCTCGTCGGACATCGCCGGCACATAGGCGCCACCCGCGGTGCAGCTCCCCATCACGCACGCGATCTGCGCGATCCCCTCCGCCGACATCTGCGCCTGATTGAAGAAGATCCGTCCGAAATGCTCACGATCGGGGAACACCTCGGCCTGATGCGGCAGATTCGCGCCGCCGCTGTCGACCAGATACACGCACGGCAGGCGGTTCTCGCGCGCGATCTCCTGCGCGCGCAGATGCTTCTTCACCGTCATCGGGAAGTACGCGCCGCCCTTCACGGTCGGGTCGTTGGCGACGATCATGCACTCGCGCCCCGACACCCGCCCGACGCCCGCGATCATCCCCGCGCCCGGCGCGGCATCGTCGTACATGCCGTTCGCCGCCAATGCGCCGATCTCCAGAAACGGCGCGGCCGCGTCGAGCAGCCGGTCGACCCGCTCGCGCGGCAGCAGCTTGCCGCGTGCGACATGCCGCGCGCGATGCTGCTCGGACCCGCCCAGCGCGCTCGCCGCCGCCTTTTCGCGCAACGCCGCCGCCAGCGCGCGATTGTGCGCGTCATTGGCCGCGAACGCCTCCGACCCCGCGTCGACCAGCGAGCGGATCGCGGTCATTGCGCCCTCGGCGCGTCATGCCCGATCAGCTCGCGCCCGATCAGCATCCGCCGCACCTCGTTGGTCCCCGCGCCGATGTCGAGCAGCTTGGCGTCGCGCCAGTAACGCTCGACCGGCCAGTCCTTCGTATAGCCCGCGCCGCCCAGCGCCTGAATCGCCTCGCCCGCGACCTTCACCGCGCTCTCCGAGGCGAGCAGGATACACCCCGCCGCATCGAAGCGCGTCGTCCGCCCCGCGTCGCACGCCTTCGCCACCGCATAGACATAGGCGCGCGCCGAATTGAGCGCGACATACATGTCGGCGACCTTCGCCTGCATAAGCTGGAACTCACCGATCGCGCGCCCGAACTGCTTGCGCTCGCGGACATAGGGCAGCACCGTATCGATACACGCCTGCATGATCCCGAGCTGGATGCCCGACAGCACGACGCGCTCGTAATCGAGCCCCGACATCAGCACCTTCACCCCGGCGTTCAGCGGCCCCATCACCTGTTCGTCGGCGACGAAGCAATCGTCGAACACCAGTTCGGCGGTCGGCGAGCCGCGCATCCCGAGCTTGTCGACCTTCTGCCCGATCGAAAAACCCTCAAAGCCCTTCTCGATCAGGAAAGCGGTAATCCCCTTCGACCCCGCCTCGGCATCGGTCTTGGCATAGACGACCAACGTATCGGCATAGGCCGCGTTGGTGATCCAGAACTTGGTGCCGTTCAGCTGCCACCCGCCGTCGACCCTGGTCGCGCGCAGCTTCATCGAGACGACGTCCGACCCCGCGCCCGCCTCCGACATCGCGAGGCTGCCGACATGCTCGCCCGAAATCAGCTTCGGCAGATATTTCGCCTTCTGCTCGGCCGAGCCCCAGCGCCGGATCTGGTTGACGCACAGATTGGAATGCGCGCCATAGCTGAGCCCGATCGCCGCCGAGGCGCGGCTGACCTCCTCGCACGCGATCACATGTTCCAGATAACCGAGCCCCAGCCCGCCATCGGCCTCCTCGACGGTGATCCCGTGCAGCCCGAGCGCGCCCATCTCGGGCCACAGCTCGCGCGCGAAGCGATCCTCGGCATCGACCTCGGCCGCGATTGGCGCGATCCGGTCGGCCGCGAAGCGTCGCACCGTGTCGCGGATCGTGTCCGCCATCTCGCCCAGACCGAAATCGAGGTCCATCGCTCTCTCCTATGCGTCGTTGCCGCCATCCTAGAGCGTCGCGGCACCCCGGCAAAATTGAAACGCACCGAAGCTGGGTATAGATATCGTCTATGATCGACCGCTATCACCTGCGCTATTTCCTCGCCGTGGTCGATACCGGCAATTTCTCGCGCGCCGCCGCCGCGTGCAACGTCGCGCAGCCCACGCTGTCGGTCGGCATCGCCCGGCTGGAGGCATCGCTCGGCCGCACGCTCTTCAACCGCACCAACCGCCGCGTCGCGCTCACCGAAGCCGGCGCCGGGCTGCTCGCCCACGCCCGCGCGATCGAGAGCGGCTTCGCCGCCGCCGAGCGCGCGGTGACCGGCGCCGCCGCCGCGCCGCTGCTGCGGCTCGGTGTCCTCACCACGATCCCGCGCCACGCGATCGAGCGCTGGCTGGCGGCACGCAGCGGCGACCGCGTCGAACTGGTCGAAGGCAACGAGCGCGACCTGCGCGCACGGCTCGCGCGCGGGCGGATCGACGCCGCGCTGACGATCCTGCGCGACGGCGACGATCGCGGCGCGGGCCAGCATCTGCTCACCGAGGGCTATGCGCTGGCGATCGGTTCGACGCATCCGCTCGCCGGACGCGCTTCCCTCAGCGCCGAGGAGATCGCGCACGAACCGATGATCGTCCGTCGCCATTGCGAGATGCTGTCGGAGACCAGCCGCTTCTTCACCGCGCGCGGCGTCCGGCCGTTCTTCCCGGCGCGTACCACCAGCGACGACCGCGCGCTGTCGCACGTCCGCGCGCGGCTGGGGATCACGGTGATGCCGGAGAGCTTCCACGCCGACGGAGTCGCACGCGTGCCGCTGGCGGATTTCGATCCGAGCCGCGACGTCGGGCTGGTCTTCGCCGCCCACGCGCCACCCGATGCCGCGCTCGTTACCGGCCTCCGGGAAGCGCTGACCTATTCCCGGTCATCCCGGACCTGATCCGGGATCCCATTCCGGCTTTTCCTTGAAGCGAGCCTCCGCGGCGACGGTCAGGCTAGCGCTTGCCCCGCGTCATCAGGTCCGGCTTGCGCGGTTTCGTCCACCCCTCGGGCGGCACGACCTGCTGGCGACTGGTCCCCAGCCCCATCGCGCCCGGCTGCTGGCGTTTGAAGCCGTCTGCCGCCGCCGCCTCCTCCACCGACGCGCCGTTGCGCAACAAAGCGATCACGTCGCGCAGCCGGCGCGCCTCCTCGAAGTCGAGCGCCGCGGCCGCTGCGGCCATCTGCTCGCCCAACGCCTGGATCGTCGCCGCTGGTGGTTCGTCCCGCGCCATCCCTGCACAACCGGGCGACCGCCCGCTCGTTCCACATGTCACCCGTCGCCACGCAACCGATAGCCGACCCCAAGTTCGTTGGCGATCACGCTGCCGACCGGCGCGGGCGCCTCCAGCTTCTGGCGCAGGTTGCGGATCACGATCCGCAGATATTCGATCCGCGCATCCTCGCCGCCGCCCCAGCAGGCATCGAGCAGCCGGTCGTGTGTGACGATCCGCCCGACCTGCCGGACCAGCATCGCCAGCACGTCATGCTCCTTGCGCGTCAGATGCACCTCCTCACCGCCGCGCCGCACGATCCTGCGGTCGAGATCGATGTCGAGATCGCCGCGCGTCACCACTTTCTGCGCCTCGGCGGGCGGCCCGCGATGCCGCAACGCCACGCGCAGCCGCGCAAGCAATTCCTCCGTGTCGAACGGCTTGCCGACGAAATCGTCCGCGCCGAGGTCCAGCGCGGCGACCTTCTCGTCGACCGCGTCGCGCGCCGAGACGACGAGGATCACCACCTCCGCGCCGGCATGGAGCAGCGGAATCAGGCCCAGCCCGTCACGATCGGGCAGGCCGAGGTCGAGCAGGATCGCCGCCGGATGCTCCGCCGCCGCCTGCTGCAACGCGTCTTTGGCGTTCCCCGCCTCGACCACCTCGTAACCGGCGCGCGTCAGCGTGTTGCGCAGCAGCCGCCGGATCGCGGGTTCGTCATCGACGACAAGGATCTTCGCGGGCATCAGGACCGACCCTCCATCTCGGCATCGCGCACGATCGACGCGGCGGGAAAGACCAGCGCGAACGCGGCGCCGCCGGCGTCGCTCCGGTTACGCGCCTCGACCATCATCCCCATCGCCTCCGCGAACGCCTTGACGATCGCCAGCCCCAGCCCGGTCCCGCCGATTGCGCGGTCCGATCCTTCCAGCCGCGTGAACGTCTCGAATACCTCCGCCTCGCGCCCCGGCGGCAGGCCCGGGCCGTGATCGAGCACCGCCAGCCGCAGCTCGCCGAACCGGTGCCGCCCCTCGATCACGATCTCGCTGCCCGGATCGCCATAGCGCCCGGCATTGTCGAGCAGGTTGAGCAGGCAATGGTGGAGCAATTGCGGGTCGGCGCGCACCAGCGGCAGGTCGGGCGGCACGTCGAGCCGCACCTGATGCCCTTCCAGCGCGCGCCGCGCATCATGCGCCGCGCCGGTCACCGCGTCGCTCAGGTCGATCGCCTCGACGTTGAGCCGGATCGCGCCCGCCTCGACCCGCGCCATGTCGAGCAGGTTGGCGACGAAGCGGTTGAGCCGCGCCGACTCGCCCTTGATCGTGCCGATCAGTTCCGGGGTCGCGCCATGGTCGAGCTGGTCGGCGGCGGCGATCACCGCGGTCAGCGGTGTGCGCAGGTCGTGGCTGACCGACGACAGCAGCGCCGCGCGCAACCGGTCGCGCGTCCGCACCATTTCCAGGTCGCGCATCTCCGCCTGGAGACGCAGCCGCTCCAGCACCAGCGCCGACTGGTCGAGCAGGCTGCTGAGCAGCGGAAGCTGGTCGGCGCGCACCGGATTGGTGCCCGCCTCGTTCGCCACTCCCAGCACCCCCAGCGTCCGCGCGCCCGCCTTCAGTGGCTGGAACAGCCATTCGGAGGCGGCGAGCGTCCCCGATCCCTTGCCGGCCGCGCTGCCGGTATCGAACGCCCAATGCACGGCGGCATGGTCCATCGCGTCGAGCCGGTAGCCGGGATCGCTTGCCGCCAGCACCTCCAGCGCACCGCCGGCCGCCGCGCCGAGCAGCACGACCTGCACGTCGAGCAGCCGCCGCACGTCGTCGCAGATCATCCGCGCCGCCTGATCGGTGTCGTTGACCGCCGCGATCTGCCGCAGGAACCCGGCGAGCGTCGCGTTGGTGCGCGCGCTGGCGGCGGCGAGATCGGCCTGCGCCCGCACCCGCGCGGTCAACTGGCTGGTCGCGAACGCGATCCCGAGCAGCACCACCACCGAGATGACATTCTCGGGATTGTTGATGCTCAGCGTCCCCACCGGCGGCAGAAAGAAGAAATTATAGGCCAGCGTCGAGGCGAGCCCCGCGAACAGCCCGGTCCGCAGTCCATAGAGGCTCGCCGCCGCCATCACCGGCAGCAGATAGAGCAAGGCGACGTTGCCGAGATCGATGACATGGACCAGCGCGCTCCCCGCCCCCGTCACCCCCGCGACCATCGCCCCCGTCACCGCATAGCCCGACGGCGCGCCCCATGGCGCCGGCCGCCGCGTGCCACGCTCGCTCCGCCCCGCCGCCACCGGCAGGACGTGCACGGTCACATCGGGCGTGTCGCGCACCAGTCGGTCGACCACCGATCCGTGCCGCAGCTCGAACCACCGCGAGCGCGGCGACTTGCCGAGCACCAATTGCGTCGCGCGCGCGTCGGCGAGGAACCCCTGTATCCCCTCCACCACATTGGTCGCGGGCACGGTCGCGACCGCCGCGCCGAGCTGCGTGGCCAGCGTCATCGCCGCCGCGACCCGCGCGTGCTGCGCGTCGGTGAAGTGCGCGGCGCGCGGCGTCTCGACGAACAAGGCGGTCCACGGCCCCCGCAACCCGTCGGCGATCCGCTTGCCCGCGCGCACCAGCACGTCGCTGCCCGGCAGCTCGCTGATCGCGACCACGATCCGCTCGCTCCCCGCCCATGTCCCGCCGAGCCCGAGCGCGCGCACGTCGTCGAGCATCCGCGCATCGACCGCCTGCGCCGCGCGCCGCAGCGCCAGCTCGCGCAGCGCCGACAGGTTCGAGCGCGAGAAGAAATGCCCCAGCGCGCGCGTCGCTTCCGCCGGCAGATAGACCTTGCCCGCCTTCAGCCGCTCGATCAGCTCGTCGGGCGGGATGTCGACGACCTCGATCTCGGCCGCCTCAAGGATGCTGTCCGGCACCGTCTCGCGCACCCGCACCCGCGTGAAGCTGGCGACGACGTCGTTGAGGCTCTCGACATGCTGGATGTTGATCGTCGAGTACACGTCGATCCCGGCGGCGAGCAGTTCCTCGACATCCTGATAGCGTTTCGGATGCCGGCTGCCCGGCGCATTGGTGTGCGCCAGCTCGTCGACCAGCACCAGCCGCGGCGCGCGCGCCAGCACCGCGTCGAGATCCATCTCGTGCAGCACATGCCCGTCGTGGTTGACCGCGCGCCGCGCGACGATCTCCTGCCCGCGCGTCAGCGCCTCGGTCTCGGCGCGGCCGTGCGTCTCGACGACGCCGACCACCACATCGACCCCGTCGCGCCGCCGCGCCTTGCCCTCGGACAGCATCTCATAGGTCTTGCCGACGCCCGGCGCCGCGCCGAGGAAGATCTTCAGCCGCCCGCGGCCCTCCTGCGCGGCGGCGCGCAGCAGGGCGTCGGGATCGGGCCGGGCGTCGCCGTTCGGCGGCATCAGCGCGCGGCGGCGTCCAGCGCGCGGTTGAGCGCCAGCACGTTGACGTGCGCGTCGCCTAGCAACGACGTCTCGGTCTGCGCCGCGACAAGTGCGCGGACCCGCGCGACCGGCAATCCGCGCACCCGCGCGACCCGCGGCGCCTGCGCCAGCGCGGCGGCGGGCGACAGATCGGGATCGAGCCCCGACCCGCTCGCGGTCACGAGATCGGCGGGCAGGTCACCCGTTACCCCCTCGCCACGCCGCGTCGCGACGTCCTGCGTCACGCGCTCGGCCAGCGCCTTGCTGGTCGGCCCGAGGTTCGACCCCGACGAGGCCAGCCCGTCATAGCCCTTGCCCGCCGCCGAGGGCCGCGTCTGGAAATAGCGCCCGGCGACGAACGCCTGCCCGACGACGGTCGAGCCGATCACGCGCCCCGACGCATCGCGGACGAGGCTGCCATTCGCCTGCGCGGGGAAGATCATCTGGCCAATGCCCGTCATCGCAACAGGATAGACCAGACCGAGCAGGATCGCGAACAGGATCGTCATGACGATCGCCGGCCGCACGGCAGTTTTGATGTCGGTGTTCATTGAAGGCTCCTTACCTAAAGCCCCTTCCCTTCAGGGGAGGGGTTGGGGTGGGGGAGTCACAGGCGCCAATCTCTGTGAGACATCCCCCACCCCCAACCCCTCCCCCAAGGGGGAGGGGCTTGCACAATCACGCCAGCCCGAGCCCGCCGACGACCACATCGATGATCTTGATCCCTACGAACGGCGCGAGCAGCCCGCCCAGACCATAGACCGCGAGGTTGCGCGCCAGCAGCGGCCCGGCCGCCATCGGCCGGTACGCCACGCCCTTGAGCGCCAGCGGCACCAGCAACGGGATGATGATCGCGTTGAAGATGATCGCGCTCAGGATCGCCGATTGCGGCGACGCCAGCCCCATCACGTTCAGCACCCCGAGCCCCGGATACAGCGCGACGAACATCGCCGGGATGATCGCGAAATATTTCGCGACGTCGTTGGCGACCGAAAAGGTCGTCAGCGCCCCGCGCGTCATCAGCAGTTGCTTGCCGAGCCCGACCACCTCGATCAGCTTCGTCGGATCGCTGTCGAGGTCGACCATATTGCCCGCCTCGCGCGCCGCCTGCGTGCCGGTGTTCATCGCCACGCCGACATCGGCCTGCGCCAGCGCGGGCGCGTCGTTGGTGCCGTCGCCGCACATCGCGACCAGCTTGCCGCCCTGTTGCTCCTTGCGGATCAGCGCCAATTTGTCCTCGGGCGTCGCCTGCGCGAGGAAGTCGTCAACCCCGGCCTCGGCGGCGATCGCCGCGGCGGTCAGCGGATTGTCGCCGGTGATCATCACCGTGCGGATCCCCATCGTGCGCAGCTCGCCGAAGCGTTCGCGGATACCGGCCTTCACCACGTCCTTCAGGAAGATCGCGCCCAGCAACCGCCCGTCGCGCGCCACCGCCAGCGGCGTACCGCCCGCGCGCGCGATCTCGTCGGTGATCCGGCGCAGCTCGGTCGCCGCCGCGGTTGCGCCGCTACCGTCGCTGGCGCGCAGGATCGAATCGACCGCGCCCTTCTGGATCAGCGCGCCGCCGGTCTTCACGCCCGAGATGCGCGTCTGCGCGGTGAACGGGATCACCTCGGCATCGTCGGGCAATTGCGCAGTCGTGACATGAAACGCCTCGCGCGCCAGCACCACGATCGAGCGTCCCTCGGGTGTCTCGTCGGCAAGGCTGGCGAGCAACGCCGCCTCGGCCAGCTCGGCCGTGCTCGCGCCGCCGACCGCGCGGAACTCCGACGCCTGCCGGTCGCCGATCGTGATCGTGCCCGTCTTGTCGAGCAGCAGCACGTCGATGTCCCCCGCCGCCTCGACCGCGCGCCCCGACTTGGCGAGCACGTTGAACCGCACCAGCCGGTCCATCCCCGCAATCCCGATCGCCGACAGCAGCGCCGCGATCGTCGTCGGGATCAAGGTGATGAGCAGCGCGGCGAGGATCGCCACCGGGATGCTGCCCCCGGCATAGCGCGCAAAGCCCGGGATCGTCGCCACCGCGATCAGGAAGATGATCGTCAGCCCGACCAGCAGCAATGTCAGCGCGATCTCGTTCGGCGTCTTCTGTCGCTCGGCGCCCTCGACCAAGGCGATCATCCGGTCGAGGAAGCCCTTGCCCGGCTCGACGGTCACCTTGACGCGGATCTCGTCGGAAATGACGCGTGTCCCGGCGGTCACCGCCGAGCGGTCGCCGCCCGCCTCGCGGATCACCGGCGCGCTCTCGCCGGTGATCGCGGCCTCGTTGACCGAGGCGACGCCTGCAATCACCTCGCCATCGGACGGGATCAGGTCGTTCGTTTCGACCAGCACCACGTCGCCGATCTTCAACTGGCTCGCGGCCATTTCGTCATATTCGCGCCCGTCGCGCTTCAGCCGCTTGGCGGTCAGCTCGGCCTTGGCGGCGCGCAACGACGCCGCCTGCGCCTTGCCGCGCCCTTCGGCCAGCGCCTCGGCGAAGGTGCCGAACAGCACCGTCAGCCACAGCCAGATGACGAGCTGCACCTTGAACCCGGTGCCGAGCCCGTCGTGGCCGATCACCAGCAGCAATGTCATCAGCGCCGCGACCGCGGCGGTGACGAACATCACCGGATTGCGCACCAATTGCGCGGGGTTGAGTTTGAGGAACGAGGCCGAGATCGCCGGCAGGACGAGGTCGGCGGTGAAAAGGCTTTTGGTCTGCTTGGCCATGATGCGCCCGATCAGAAGAGCTGGCCGCGGATCATCGCGAGATGATCGGCGATGGGACCGAGCGCGAGGCTCGGCAGGAAGGTGAGACCGCCGAGGATCAGGATGATGCCGACCAGCAGCCCCACCCACAGCCCGCCGGTGGTCGGGAACGACCCCGCGCTTTCCGGCGTGTATTTCTTGGCGGCAAGGCTGCCCGCGATCGCCAGCATCGGCACGATGATGAAGAATCGCCCGACCCACATCGCGACGCCCAGCAGCGCGTCGTAATAAGGCGTATTGGCGGTCAGCCCGGCAAAGGCGGAGCCGTTGTTCGCGACCGCGCTGGTGAAGGCGTACAGGATCTCGCTGAACCCGTGCGGCCCCTTGTTGAGCGGCCCGGCCAGCCCCTGTTCCAGCACCGACGACAAGGCGGTCAGGCCGAGGATCATCAATGGCAGCACCGCGATCGCCAGCACCGCCAGCTTCACCTCGCGCGCCTCGATCTTCTTGCCGACATATTCGGGCGTCCGCCCGACCATCAGCCCGGCGACGAACACCGCGAGGATTGCGAACAGCAGGAAGCCGTAGATGCCCGCGCCGACCCCGCCGATCACCACTTCGCCCAATTGCATGTTGAACAGCGGGATCATCCCGCCCAGCGCGGTGAAGCTGTCGTGCATCGCATTGACCGCCCCGCACGACGCGGCGGTGGTGACGACCGAGAACAACGCGGAGGCGGCGATGCCGAACCGCACCTCCTTGCCCTCCATGTTGCCGCCCGCGACGCCGAGCTGATGCAGCACCGGATTGCCCGCCGCTTCCGCCCAATAGGTGACCGTGGTGCCGGCGAGGAACAGGATCATCATCGCCGCGAGGATCGCCCAGCCCTGCCGCGTGTTGCCGACCGCCTTGCCGAACGTCCACGTCAGCCCGACGCCGATCACGAAGATCGACAGCATCTGGACGAGGTTGGTCAGCGCGGTCGGGTTCTCGAACGGGTGCGCCGAATTGGCGTTGAAGAACCCGCCACCATTGGTGCCGAGCATCTTGATCGCTTCCTGGCTCGCGACCGGGCCGAGCAGGATCGACTGGCGCGCACCCTCCAGCGTCTGCACGTCGACGACGCCCGCCAGCGCCTGCGGCACGCCGCTCGCGATATAGAGGACCGTCAACGCGACGCAGAGCGGCAGCAGCAGGTAGAGCGTGATCCGCGTCACGTCCGCCCAGAAATTGCCGACCGCTTTGGCCTCGCGCCGCGCGAAACCGCGGAACAGCGCGAACGCCAGCGCGATCCCGGTCGCCGCCGACAGGAAATTGTGGATCGTCAGCCCCAGCATCTGGCTGAGGTTCGACATCGTGCTCTCGCCGCCATAGCTCTGCCAATTGGTGTTGGCGGTGAAGCTGATCGCGGTGTTGAACGACAGATGCTCGCTGGGTGCGGCCAGCGCCTGCGGATTGCCCGGCAGCACCGCCTGCAATCGCAGCACCGCATAGGTGAACAGCATCAGCGCCGCGTTGAATAGCAGCATGTGCACCGCATAGCGCCGCCAGCCCTGCTCTTCGGCGGGGTCGATGCCCGACAGTCTGTAGAAGCCGCGCTCGACCGGGCCGAGCACGCGGTGGAGCGGCGTGCGCCGCCCTTCGTACAGCGCGAACAGCCACAGGCCGACCGGCTTGGCGAGCGCCAGCAGGATGCCGATGAAGGCGAGGATCAGGAACCAGCCCTGAAAGGTCATGGGATCGCCTCCTTCTAGAAGCGTTCGGGGCGGATCAGCACCGCCACCAGATAGATGAGCAGCCCGGCCGCGGTCAGCGCGGCGAGCCAGAGGTCGAGGGTCATCGCGTGGTTCCTCAGGCGTTGTCGCACAGCCGGACGAAGGCGAGCGTCGCCGCCACCAGCCCGATCATGATCGCGATCCACAGCAAATCCTGCATGGTGTCGGCTCCCGTTTCAGAAGGCGGCGGTCAGCGAGGCGACGACGGTGCCCCCGGCGATCGATCCGGTCCCGTCCTGTCCTTTGCTGAAGCTCGGCTGGAGGTAGCGCGACGCGCGACGCGTGATGTCGGTGTCGACATAGCTGACGTTAAGGGTCAGCTTGTCGAAGGTGACGTCGGCGCCCAGCGACCAGTCCCAATAGGCGCCGGTCGGCGCGACGGCGGTGGCGTTCGGCCCCAGCCCGTCCTGTCCCCAGCTATGTCCGACATGCGCCTTGGCCGTGACGGGCGTCCCCGCGACCGCGACCGCGCCGTCACCCCACAGATAGAGGTTGTCGTCATTCGCGCCCGGACCGGTGTAGGTCGCCGCCGCGGCGTCCGCCCCGGTCGCATACCATTTGCCGATCGCCTGCTGTCTGGGCGCATAGGCCGCGCCGGCGGTCAGCGTCGCCGGGCCGGTCGTCCCGCTCAGCTTGACATAGGGCTCGGCAAAGTCGGTCTTCGCCGCCCCGCCCGGATACATGTACCAGGTGAGACCGACGTCGACCGTTCCAGTGTCGGAGAGCTTCGCTTTGTACCCCGCGATCAGATCGAGCTCCATATTCGCGCCGCCGAACGTGCCCCAGCCGGCCAGGTTCGACGCCCAGGTGCCCACATAGACGCCGCTTTGGTGCGCGATCGTGATCCCGCCCTGCACCGCCATGTTCCGATCGGTCTGCGAAACGCCCCGGAACCGGTAATCCGACGCAACCGTCGCCGCACCGCTGACCGACACGGCGGCCGGCGGTGCGGTGCGGTCATCCGCCGCCGCCTGCGCCTGCGCCGCGGCCGGCACCAGCGCCGAAACCGCAGCGACCACAGCAAGATAGCTTCTCATTCACGCCCCCCGGGCAGTGGTGACCGCCCCACGGCGGCCCCTTCAGGGAAGCGCGATTAGGCGCATGGCGCGTAGCAATTCGAGATCGATTCCCGGAAAAGGCGTATAGTGCGCGTATACTTCCCGCCTTTTCAGTCAGATGGCAGGCGCGCTCAGGGCGTTGGCATGCTTCTGGCCCGGTAAACCCGCGCAAAGACCGACGTGTCGGCACCGCTGCCCGGACCGACGGTCGCGGCGCCCGTTCCCGCCGCGCTACTTGAGCACGTGCCGACGATAAGCGTCGCCAACCAAAGGATATTGGTTGTCGCTCAGCTTGCCGCGGTACGCCGCGTTCGAGTTCCAGTAAGAGGCGTAAACGATGTTATGGTCCTTGAACCATTGTGCCACCAACTGGACATAGGCCGCATCGCTGTTCCTGCTCACGCCCCATTCGGCATAAGCCGTTGGTTTGTTGTGCCGCTTCGCAAAAGCCTGATGCCACGCCAGGCCATAGCGCTCGTCCCGCTTCCAGGCGAATGCCTTGGCACCATCGACATTGTCCCATTGGTGATTGTAGTAGAAGTCCATCCCAATAATATTGACGACATCGTCGCCGGGATAGGCAAGCTCCGGATTCATGCCGAGATCGCCGATATTGGGCGTCCATTCGAACACGAACCGCCCCGACACCGAACGAAAGCTCTTGACGAACTGTCGATAGGCACCGCGATACGCGGCTTCCTTGCCGCGTGCTGCCCATGGTTGCCAGTCGCCATTGAACTCCCATCCGGTGCGGACGTAGATCTTCTGCGCGTTTGGAAAACCCGCCGCCAGACTGCGCGCGGCCTGTACGTAATAGCGATCATAGTCGCCGCGGCTCGCCGCTTCCAGCGAGCTGCCATACGGAATCAGCGGAACCGTCCAGAAGATCGTACGATCGACGCCCGACCACAGACCGATCAGCCACTGCAGCGACGATGTCCAGTCCATCCAATTGGCACGACCGCTGTGCAATTGCACCCCATCCCCGCGTCGGCCCGTCCAAAGTTCATAGGCGGTATAGTCGAGCGGATTGTTCCCGACATAGACCGATCGCTGATAACTCGATGCCGCGCGGCCGGCGGGCGCGACGGTGGCCGCCGCAACAGCGCCCTGAACCGTAGATGAACCGGACGATAACACTTGCGGTGAAAGGTTGAGAGCCTCGGGAGCGGCAACAACCACGACGCGTTCGTCACCAGAACCATGTTCGTCAGCCGCCAGGTTGCTGGCAGCCGCCATCCCTGCGACGGCAAGCATTGCCGCCGCGCCAACCCATATTTTCATTTCTGTTATCCCACCCGACCCACTTGCAGGATCGTACCTGCCATATTCATGAAGGTCCGCAATCGGCCGAGGTTATCACTTCGCCTTTTCTGCGATAATATGCCGCTATATCAGGCTGAACCGCGCGACAACCTGCGCTGCCTTTCCTCGCGTCCGGATCGGCGCTTGAGAAAGAACAGGTCCTGCCTCCCCGCCGTTGGCTAAATGCTGATCGGGATCAACAACATCGCGGTGAACAACATAGCGCCGCGCTCGTTACGCCACGGACACGAAATCAAGCGCCGACCTACCGGCGTGCGCCCTTCAGGACAGAGGATTGCCGTATGGCCGAGCTGACGATGCATGATTTGTCGAAGAAAATGGCCAAGCTCGACTTTGCGATGCTGACCACGCGCTCCGCTGACGGCGTGCTCACCGCGCGGCCGATGAGCAACAATGGCGACGTCGAATATTCCGGTGACAGCTATTTCTTCGCCTATGGCGATTCCCGCAAGGTCGCCGACATTCACGCCGGGCCGCAGGTGTGCCTGGGCTACACCGGCGCGGCGGGGATGCTGGGCAGTCCGCCGCTGTTCGTGGCGGTCGAAGGGCACGCCGAACTGATTGACGACAAGGCGCAATTCGAGGCGCACTGGACCAAGGACCTCGACCGCTATTTCCCCGAAGGCATCGACACGCCGGGAGTCGTGATGATCAAGGTTCGTGCCGATCTCATTCGCTACTGGGACGGCGGCGACGAAGGTGAGCTGCGCGCTTGAGCAACCCGGGGGTATCGGCCGACGCCGCACCCGCCTTCGCAATCTGTGTCCCGGCGCGTAACGAGGCGACGCGGCTTCCACGGCTGTTCGACGCGCTGGAGCGGCTCGCGCTCCCATCGCGCGCGGCAGTGACGATTTGCGTGCTGCTCGATAGCTGTACGGACGACAGTGCCGCGATCGCCGCGACCTTCGCCGCACGCGCTCGTTTCCCGATCCATGTCGCCGCCCGCAGCGGCGCGGTCGCCAACGCGGGGATCGCGCGTCATGCCGCCATGATGCTCGGTATCGCGGCGTTGGGGGATCCGAACGGCATTCTGCTCAGCACCGATGCCGACAGCTGGCCGCGCGTCGACTGGCTGGACGCCACCATGACCGCGCTCGGTGCAGCCGATCTCGTCGCCGGCGACGTGCGCCGCGGCGGCGCGCAGCGCGATCACGCGCAGGATCGCATCGAAGTTTACTACGCCGGTCTCCACGCGCTGCGTCGTCGCGTCGATCCCGTCGCCTGGGAGGCGTCCGCGACGCATCATCACGCCAGCGGCGCGAATATGGCGATGCGCGTCGCGACCTACAGCGCAATGGGCGGCTTCGCGCCGCTGCCCAATGGCGAGGATGCGCGCTTGCTCGACGATGCCGCGCGTGCCGGGTTTCGCGTCCGCCGCGATGCCGCCAGCGTCGTCCACACCTCGGCACGGCGGCAAGGACGCGCAATTGGCGGGCTGGCGGCGGCGCTCCACGCGCTCGACCGTACCGGGCTCGCAGGCGTGCGGGTCACCCACCCGGTCGATCAGCTCTGGCAATATCGCCATCAGGCGCTTGCGCGACGCGTCTTCACGACCGGCGATCTTACCGGGTTGGCCGCCACGGTGGGGCTGGGCGTGGATCATCTGCGCGGGGTGGCGCGCGACTGTCCCAACGCCGAGGCGTTCGCGATGCGCGTCGTTCCCGAGGCACCGGGCGGGATGCGGCAGGTCCCGCTCACGGTGGCGGAGTCCGCACTCGCGGCGCTCGCCGCCGACACGACACCGGCGCGGGCGGCATGACCGATCTCCACTCCCGCTTCGTGGCGCTCGCGAAGGAACAGGCAGCGGCGGGCGATCCGGGCGATGCCGCGTCGCTGCTGACGCTGTTGCGGTTGCTGTACGATGTCGGCCGCGAGGACCTGCCGCTCGGCCGGCTGTTCGAGGGTCATGTCGACGCGGTGCAGATCGTCACCCGCTACGGCAATGCCGCGCAGCAGCATGCGCTGGCAACGGCAATCCCGAACGGCGCGACCCTCGGCGTCTGGAACGCCGATCTGCCGGGAGAGCCGCTGCGCCTCGACGGCGATCGACTGAACGGCGGCAAGAGCTTCGCTTCGGGCGCCGGCCTTCTGTCGCACGCGCTGGTCACCGTCGACCGGGCCGGCGGACGACAATTGGTGCTGCTCGATCTCGCGAGCGCGGCGCCGGCGATCGACCGCAGCGTCTGGCGCGTGGTCGGGATGCAGCGGTCGGAGACGCATGTCGTGCGCTGGCACGACGCGGCAATCGGGGCCGACGCCGTGATCGGCGCGCCCGGCGACTACGTGCGCGAGCCATGGTTCAGCGGCGGCGCGCTGCGCTTCGCGGCGGTGCAGGCCGGCGGGATCGCGCGGCTGGTCGATGCGGTGCGCGACCATCTGGTGGCGGCGGACCGGGCAGCGGACCCACACCAGGCGGGGCGTCTCGCGCACCTGTTCGCGCTGGCGGAGGCAGCAGCCGCGGCGGTGCGCCGCGCTGCCGAGCGCTGGTTCGAGGATGAGCGGGCGCGGCTTGCACGCGTCGCCGCCGCGCGCGCCGCGGTCTATGCCGCCGGTGGCGAGGCGCTGGTGCTCGCGCAGGAGGCGGTGGGCGTCTCCTCGCTGTTCCTCGATCATCCGCTCGCCACGACGATGACCGACCTGTCGATGTATCTCCGCCAGCCCGGCCCCGACGCGCAGCGGATGCAGGTCGGCGCGGCGGTCGCGGCGGGCTTGCTGCGGCCGATGCTGTGAGGTTCGCGCCCGGTCGCCCGCGCGCGGTGCTGGTGGTCGCGCCGCATCCCGATGACGAAACGATCGCCGCGCACGGTCTGATCGCGCGGCTGGCACGGCGCGGCGTGCGCGTCGCCATTCTCGTGGTCAGCGACGGCGCGGCGTCGCATCCCGGCAGCGCCGCGTGGCCGGCTCCGCGTCTCATTCGCGAACGCCGGCGCGAGACGAGGCAGGTGCTGCGGCGACTGGGGGTGACCGCGGCAGCGGTCACGTTCCTCCGCCTTCCCGACGGACGGCTCGCAGAGCACGCCGCCGACGTGCGTCGTCACACCGTCCGCGCGGCGCGCGCCTTGCCGAAGCCGTTGCTCGCGCTCACGCCCTCGCCTGCCGATGCGCATCCCGACCACCGCATCGTCGCCGCGGCGGCGCGGCATCTGCCGGGGGTGAGATGGTGGCGCTATCCGGTATGGCCGGCGGGTCAGCGGCTGCGTGGCGCGCGCGCGCTGGCGCTGACCGCGCAGGAACGGCTCGCCAAGCGCCATGCGATCCGCAGCTATCGCACGCAGGCCGGCCGGATCACCGACGACCCGACCGGCTTCGCGATGACCGCACAGCAGATCGCCGCGTTCAGCCGCCCGCAGGAAGTCTTCGCACCGGCGGCCGGGCGATGAAACCGATCACGCTCGGCGGATTCGAGCGCACCTTCGCCGACGACCCCGATCCATGGCGCACCTTCTCCGACCATGACGAGGCGATCAAGCGCGAGGCGATTTTGCACGCGCTCGGTCCCGGCCCGCACGGCCGCGTCCTCGAACTGGCCGCGGGCAACGGCTCGAACAGCCGCGCGCTTGCCGCACGGGCGCTGCGACTGGATGCGACCGAGGCGACCGCATCCGGAACCCGGCTGGTCGCGAAGGCCGTTCAGGCGCGCACCCCGCGCGCCCGCGCGATCCGTTTGGCGGTACCGGCGCGCTTCCCGCGTGTGCGTTACGACACGATCGTGATCGCCGAGCTGCTTTATTACCTTTCGCCGCCAGCGATGGAGCGCACCGCTCGCGACGTGGCGCGCATTCTGCGCCCCGGCGGGACGCTGGTGCTGGCGCATCACCGGATCGATTTTCACGACTTCGCTCAACATGCCGCAGACCTCCAGCGCGCCTTTCTCGCCGGTACGGGACGCGTCTGGCGGGTCAGGGTCGCGCGCCGCACCGGCCGCTGGGTGGTGCTCGCGTGCCGCTGATCCGATCGCGCAGGCGACGGCTTGCTTCAACGAACATCGGCGGCCGGTGACGAAGTCGATTTGTCAGCTTATTCCGGCTCTGCTCAACGCGCCTTGCTCATCGAGAAGGGCCGGTCCGCCGTGGCGGTGCCCCATTGCTTGTTGGGAGTGGGGCCCATCACGAAGCGCAGCGTGCCGCCGGCCTGCAGCGCCTCGCGCGACAGCCATGGCCGGTCGTACGCCGTGCCGTTGAGCGTCGCCGACTGGATGTAGACATTGTCGCGGCTGTTGTTCTCGGCCTCGATCGTCAGCACCTTGCCGCCGGGCATGGTGACGCTGGTGCGGCGGAACAGCGGGCTGCCGATCGCATATTGCCCGACCGTCGGGGTGACCGGATAGAAGCCCAGCGCCGAGAAGACGTACCACGCCGAGGTCTGGCCATTGTCCTCGTCGCCCGGATAGCCGTCGGGCGCCGACGAGTAGAGCTTCCGCATCACCTCGCGCGCGTGGAATTGCGCCTTCCACGGCGCGCCGGCCCAGTCGTACAGATAGATCATGTGCTGGATCGGCTGGTTGCCGTGCGCATATTGGCCCATGTCGAC
>NZ_JACIJN010000009.1 GCF_014199415.1 Sphingomonas endophytica | reverse complement strand
CAGACACAATCATACACCCAGAAAATGCCTCGGCTTCCAAACCCCCGCTGAGGCCTTCTTCCCGTTGCACTTCGAATGTGAATCCACACCCGGATCAAGTCCGGGATGACGGAAGAAGGATCATCGATCACGTACAAAGGGGAGCACGCATGTTCGACACGACCGCCTTTCTGTTCGGGGCCGGGCATTTCCTGATCGCCTTTGCGATTGCGTGTCTGTTCCTCGCGATCTTCAAATGGCTGTATCAGGTCTCGACGCCGTACGACGAGCGGCGGCTGGTGGCGGAGGGCAATATGGCCGCCGCGATCACCTTCGGCGGGGCGATCGTCGGCTTCGCGCTGCCGCTCGCCTCGGCGCTGGAGGTGACCGCCAACCCGCTGGAGTTCGTGGCATGGGGCGTGCTGGCCGGGGTGATCCAGGTGGTGGCGTCGCTGGTGGTGCGGCGTATCGTGATCCGCGATCTGGTGGCGCGGATCGAAACCGGCAATGTCGCGAGCGCGGTCTATATGGCGGCGACGTCGATCGCGGTCGGGCTGCTCAACGCCGCCTGCATGAGCTATTGAGAGCGACGCGATGACCGATTCCTTCCCCACCCGCCGCAAGCGTTCCGCCGCCGCCGGGCTGACCGCCGCGGGCGCGCTGGCGATGCTGTCCGGCTGCGACGGCACCCCCGATCAGCGGCAGTTCGGCCCGCCGACCGAGGTGTCGGCGTTCAAGACCGTCGACGAATGCGTCGCCAGCGGCGCGTTCGCCAAGGTGACGTGCGAGAATGCGGCCAAGGAAGCCGCGAACACCGACGGCAAGGCCGCGCCGCGCTTCGAGGAGAAGAGCCTGTGCGAGGACCAGTTCGGGTCCGGGCAATGTCTGGCGCGCAACGAGGGCGGGCAGAGCTTCTTCGTGCCGCTGCTGACCGGGTTCATGATCGGGCGGCTGCTGAACGGGTCGGGCTATCGCTACAACGGCCTGTACCAGAACCGGCGCGACGGCAGCTGGTACACGCCGTCGGGCGCGTGGCTGTACGGCGGCGGCTATGGCGGGCGCGGGTATAATTATCAGGTCGGGTCGCGCGCGGTCACCGCGCCGATCACCACACAGCGCATCCAGACGCGCAGCTCGGTGGTGTCGCGTGGCGGGTTCGGCGGGCGCGTCTCGGCGCGGTCGAGCGGCGGCTGGGGCGGCGGGCGCTCGTTTGGCGGATGACGCAGCCGATCGCCGCGTGATGCGTTCGCGGGTGGAATGATCGACAGAAGGACAGGGATGACCCGGCTTTTCCACGTCAGCGACGTTCATTTCGGCGCGGAGGACCCGGACGCGGTCGCGTGGTTCCGCGACGTGGTGGCGGACGAGAAGCCCGACGCGGTCATCATGACCGGCGACCTGACGATGCGCGCGACCAAGCGCGAGTTCGATGACGGCGGCGCGTGGCTGAAGAGTCTCGGCGTGCCGGTGACGCTGGAGGTCGGCAACCACGACATTCCCTATTATTGGGATCCGCTGCGGCGGCTGTTCGCGCCCTATTCGCGCTATGCCGCGGTCGAGAAGATGATCGAGCGGCCGCTGGAAATCCACGGCATCACGATCGTCCCGCTCAAGACCACGGCCCGGGCGCAATGGCGCTGGAACTGGTCGAAGGGGCGTGTGAGCACCGGCTCGCTGCGCCGCGCGCTGGCGCTGGTCGAGGCGGCGCCGCGTGGCAATCTGATCTTCGTCGCCGGGCATCATCCGCTGATCGACGGCGGCAGCCAGGGGACCGCCAAGACCAGGCGCGGCGATGTCGCGCTGGCGGCGCTGGCGGATGCCGGGGTCCATGCGGTGCTGTCGGGGCATGTCCATGATCCGTTCGACATGCCGTATGAGCGCAACGGCTGGCGGCTGCGGCTGATCGGCGCGGGGACGCTGTCGAAGCGGACGCGCAACTCGCCGCCGGCGTTCAACGAGATACGGGTGGAGGGGGATCGCTTCGAGACGTTGGTGCGGACGATGTCGGCGCAGCCGGTGTATCCGATCAGCGAGATGAGCGCGGCGGGGCGGTAAAGGGCTTCACTCTCTATCCGTTCGTGCTGAGGAGGCGTTGAGCCTGTCGAAACGCCGTCTCGAAGCATCCTTCGAGACGAGGCTTCGACAGGCTCAGCCTCTCCTCAGGACGAACGGAGGTTGGGAAGGTCGAGCGGGCCATTAGCGCAGGGGGGCGGCAAAGATGGCTTTCGGGCGCCACACCCCCTATCTTCCGTCCGTGCCCAAGAAACCCAGCCCCGGCCTGCCGACGCGCGAGCAGATCCTCGATTTCATCACCTCCTCCGCGACGCCCGCGGGCAAGCGCGAGATCGCGCGCGCTTTCGGCCTGACCGCGCAGCAGAAGATCGCGCTCAAGGCGCTGCTGAAGGACATGGGCGACGAGGGGCTGATCGACTCCGCGCCCGGTCGCGCGTTCCACAAGATGGGCGGGCTGCCGAAGGTGACGGTGCTGCGGATCGTCGACGTCGATCAGGGCGGCAACGTCTGGGGCGTGCCCGAGCGCTGGGAGGCCGACGTGCCGACCCCGCGCATCCGCGTCCGCGACCGCAAGCACGGCGCGCTGGGCGTGGGCGAACGCATCCTCGCGCGGACCGAGGAGACCGGCGGCGGCTGGACCGCGCATCCGATGAAGGTGCTCGCGCCGGCGTCCGAACAGGTGATCGGCGTGCTGCGCCGCGAGGGCGACCGACTTTGGTTGCAGGGGGTCGAGAAGAAGGAGCGGCGCGAATATCTGGTGTCGGATGCCGGCGGAGCGGCGGCGGGCGATCTGGTCAGCGCCGAGATCGCCGGCCGCCCGCCGCGCGTGATGGCGAAGGTGGTGCAGCGGCTCGGCGATCCGTTCGCGCCGCGCAGCTTCTCGCTGATCGCTATCCACAAGCATAACATTCCGGATGTCTTCGCGCAGGAAGCGCTCGACGCGGCGGAGCAGGCGGCGCGGCAGCCGCTGGGCGATGGGCGCGAGGACCTGACGCATTTGCCGATCGTCGCGATCGACCCCGCCGATGCGCGCGACCATGACGATGCGGTCTGGGCGACCCCCGACGATGACCCTGCCAACGACGGCGGGTGGAAGGCGATCGTCGCGATCGCCGATGTCAGCTTCTACGTGCGGCCGGGCAGCGCGATCGACCGCGAGGCACGCGCGCGCGGCAATTCGGTCTATTTCCCCGATCGCGTCGTGCCGATGCTGCCGGAGATATTGTCGGCGGATGTCTGTTCGCTGAAGGCGGGCGAGGATCGGGCGGCGCTGGCGTGCCATTTGCAGGTGTCGAAGGATGGGGCGCTCAAGAGCTGGCGGTTTACGCGGGCGGTGGTGCGGCTGGCGGCGAACATTGCCTATGAGGAGGCGCAGGCGGCGATCGACGGCGGCAGCGGGTTTGCGTGGGACGCGGCGCTGACCGAGACCGCGCTGGTGCCGCTCTGGGATTGCTGGCGCGCGCTGGCGGCCGCGCGCGACAAGCGCGAGCCGCTCGACCTCGATCTGCCCGAGCGGCGGGTGGTGCTCGACGAGAAGGGGCGGATCATGTCGGTGGCGGCGCGCGAGCGGCTCGACGCGCACCGGCTGATCGAGGACTTCATGATCGCCGCCAACGTCGCCGCCGCCAAGGCGCTGGAGGCGAAGAAGGCGCCGGTGATGTACCGCGTCCACGAAGCGCCGGCGCGCGAGAAGCTGGTCGCGCTCAAGGACTATCTCGAAACGTTCGAGGTGCCGTTCGCGCTGGGGCAGGTCGTGAAACCGGCGACCTTCAATCGCATCCTCGATCGCGTCGGCGACGTGCCGTTCCGGCCGGAGATCATGGAGCAGATCCTCCGCTCGCAGACGCAGGCCTATTATGCGCCTGCGAACCACGGGCATTTCGGGCTGTCGCTGGGCAGCTACGCGCATTTCACCTCGCCGATCCGCCGCTATGCCGACCTGATGGTGCATCGCGCCTTGGTCTCCGCTTACGCGCTGGGGCCGGGCGGGCTGAACGGCGACGAGGATTTCGAGCTGGCGGGCACGACGATCAGCAAGCTGGAGCGCCGCGCGATGGAGGCCGAGCGCGAGACGATCGACCGCTATGTCGCCGCCTTCCTGTCGGAGCGGGTCGGCGAGCTGGTCGAGGTGCGGATCACCGGCGTCACCAACTTCGGTTTCTTCGCGACCGTCGACGGGATCGGCGGCGACGGGCTGATGCCGGTGCGCGATCTGGGCGGCGAATATTTCCGCTTCGACGAGGCGGCGCGGCGGCTGGTCGGCGAGCAGAGCGGCGAGGAATATGCGCAGGGGCAGCGGCTGGAGCTGCGGCTCGCCGAGGCCAATCCGGTGTCGGGGGCGCTGCGCTTCGAGCTGCCCGAGGGGCGCTATGGCGGTGCGCGGACCGAGCGCGCGCCGGCGAAGGGCGTCAAGCCGCCGCGCGTGCTCAAGCGGCGCGGGCGGCCCGGCAATCTGCGTCACCAGAACCGCAAGAAGTAAGAAGGAGTTCGCATGTCCGGCACGATCATGGCGGCGCTGATCGCCAAGGCGCGCAACCGCGTCACCTGGCATTTCACCTCGGCGGGCGCGACGTCGAAGGAGACCGCGACGAAGTTCCCGACGCCCAAGTCGCGGCTAGACCGGCGCGTGTTCGAGCGGATGGTGGCGTTCGGCGCGATCGAGAAGACACCGGAGGGGCTGTACTGGCTCAACGAGACGCGGCTGTCGGATTACCGCAAGGAGTCGCTGGCGCGGGTGCTGGGTATCCTCGCGATCGCCGGGTTCGCGGCGGCCGGCGCGATGGCGGTCGGCGGGTAGGCCCGGCGACGCTGCCGGCCCTGCGGCGGAAGTAGGTCCGTCAGCGCCAGCATTTCACATCATTGAGGATCGTCACCCCGGGCTTGCCCCGGGGTCTCGCTGTTGCCCGCACATCGGGTGAAACGCCGGACCCCGATGCGAGACCGGGGTGACGGCTGTTGGACGATCGGCCGGGCGCTCTCTTGCGGCCGGAGGCTTCGCCATGCCCGTCGTCCACAATCTGTCCACAGCTTGCGAACGTTCAATCCACAGCCTGTCCACAGGTCGGCAAACCGGCTGACCGCCATCTGCCAACCAACTGTCCACCGACTTATCCACAGGCGCATGACCCGCAGGGCGGTGGCGCGCCACGCGTGCAGGCGCTAACCGGGCAGCCATGTCGCACCGTCCCAACCGCCTGTATCTGTCCTCCGACGCGCTGGTCGCGAACTGGCGCGCGCTGGCGCGGCTGAGCGGGGCGGCGGCGTGCGGGGCGGCGGTGAAGGCCGATGGCTACGGGCTCGGCGCACGCGAGGTGGTGCCGCGGCTGCTCGACGCCGGGTGCCGCGACCTGTTCGTCGCGACCTGGGCGGAGGCGGCGGCGATCGCCGACCTGGTTGTCGGGCGCGATGCGACGATCGCGGTGCTGCACGGGTTGCGCGAGGCGGACCTGCCGCTCGCGGACCTGCCCGGCGTCCGCCCGGTGCTGAGCACCGCCGCGCAAATCGCGCGCTGGCGGCTGGTCGCGCCCGGGCAGCCGTGCGACGTGATGGTCGACACCGGCATGAACCGGCTCGGGATCGGTAAGGCGGAGGTCGCGGGCGGGCTGCTCGACGGGCTGGCTATCGACACGCTGCTGAGCCATCTCGCCTGCGCCGACGAGCCCGGGCACGCGCTCAACGAAACGCAGCGCGCGCGCTTCGCGGCGCTGGCGGGGCGGACCGCGGCGACGCGGATGAGCCTCGCCAATTCGGCGGGGATCGCTTTGGGCGCCGGCTACCATTTTGACCTCACGCGGCCGGGGCTGGCGCTGTACGGCGGCGTGCCGGTCACCGGGCTGGCGGGGGCGATCTGCCCGGTCGCGACGATCGCGGCGGAGGTGCTGCAATGCCGGACGGTGCGCGCGGGCGAGACGGTCGGCTATAACGCGACGTGGCGCGCGGAGCGCGACGTGGCCGTGGCGGTGGTGAACCTCGGCTATGCCGACGGCTATCGCCGCGCGCTGTCGAGCCGCGGCTGCGCGTTCGCGGGCGATACGCCGCTGCCGGTGATCGGGCGGGTGTCGATGGACCTGCTCGCGCTCGACGCCAGCGCGGCGGCGGTGCGCGAGGGCGACTGGGTGCGGTTCGACGACGATCTGGTCCATGTCGCCGCCGCCAGTGGGGTCAGCCAGTATGAATTGCTGACCGGGCTGGCGGACCGGTTCGAGCGGATGTGGTCGTAGATCGATGGCCCCGTTCGGCGTTCCGGACCCTTCGACAAGCTCGGGAGAGCCTTGATCCGGGGTCCGCTCTGTCCGGCCACGCGGAGAAAAGAAGCGGGATCCCGGATAAAGTCCGGGATGTCGGTCGATCTCAGGCGATCGTCCGCAGCCAGTCGGTGAGCGGGTCGTAGAGCAGGGCGCGCGCGCGCCCGCCGACCATCATTCCGACATGCCCGGCGGCGAGGTCGCGGCGTGACGCAAGCCCGACCGCGGTGGTGGCGGGGGTGATGCGATCGGTGAGCGAGACGAATTCGGTGGCGGGGCAGGACAGCGCGTGCGGGTCGACCGCGCGGCCGCCGACCTGCCACGCGCCGCGCCCCGGCCGGTCGTTGGCGAGCAGCGCCTCGAACAGGTCGGCCCCCGCGGCATAGGTGAGCGGCGCGCCGCCGTTCGCCCAATCCTCGAGCTGGACGAAGTCGGCGGCGCGGCCGGCGGGCATCGTCGCGAAGGCGGCATATTTGGCGATCGTCCGCGCCGGGTCGAGCTGCCAGAACGCGGTCTGGAGCACCTCCATCGGCAGCACGCCCAGCGCCTTTGCGCCCGGCGCGACCTGCGCCCAGAGCGCGGCGAGCGCGGCGCGTGCTTCGTCGCCATAGCCGGCGAAATGCCACGGCGCGGCGATCGTCGCGACCCCGGCGACGCGACCGGGCGCGGCGGCCGCCGCGGCGGCGAGCGCGAGCGTCCCGCCGAGGCAATAGCCGACCAGCAGCGCCGGTCGGTCGAGCCGCCCGAGCAGCGGCAGCAACCGCCGCGTGACATGGCCGGCGAGGTCGAGCCCGGCATCCTGCGCGCGCGGCGTTCCCCAGTCGACCAGCCACGGGTGGAAGCCGGCGGCGGCGAGATGCGCGATCAGCGAGCGGCCGGGCGCGAGGTCGAGCACATATGGTGGGTTGATGAGCGACGGCACCAGCACCACGGGCACGCCGGTGCTGCCGCGCGCGCCGTCGCGCAGCCGTGCCGCGCCACTGCGATAGCGGATCGGGCGCATCCGCCGTCGCGTGCGCGGCGCTTCCTGATAGCGGCGCAGCCCGACGAGGGCCGCGGCGGCACGTTGCGGCGATGTTGCAGTTTCGCGGCGCAGCATGTCGAGGAACAGCGGAAGCGGTCGCGGACCGTATCCAGCGTGTTGCAGCGCCACATTTTGTGCAATACCACGAACGGGTTCGGTCACGGGGATCTCGCGCGATGAAGAAGCAGCATGGTACCGACGGGGTGGTCGTCATCAAGAAGTACGCCAACCGCCGGCTCTACAATACCGAAAGCTCCTCCTACATCACGCTCGAACATCTCGCGGCGATGACGCGCGAAGGCCGTGAATTCAAGGTGGTGGACGCCAAGACCGACGAGGACATCACTCACAACGTCCTCACCCAGATCATCATGGAGGCGGAGAGCCGCGGGCAGACGATGCTGCCGGTCAATTTCCTGCGCCAATTGATCGCGCTGTACGGCGATTCGATGCAGGCGATGGTGCCCGACTATCTCGATGCGTCGATGGACAGCTTCCGCCGCAACCAGGCGCAGTTCAAGACCGCGGTCGAGGGCGCGTTCGCGGGATCGCCGTTCGCGGAGATCGCCAAGCGCAACCTCGAGATGTTCGAGGCCGCGGCGCAGGCGTTCAAGCCGCCGGTCGCGCCGGTTGCGCCGGTAGCGGCGGGCAAGGACGGCGAGATCGCCGCGCTCAAGGCCGAGCTGGCGCAGTTGCGCGACAAGGTCGACAAGCTGGGCGATTGAGCCTTGTCTTCGCGGATTGGATCTACCTGTCCGGCGCCGTCATCCCGGACTTGATCCGGGATCCTGCTTCTACTGTTCAGCGCGTCGGCAAGAGGAAGCGAGGTCCGGATCAAGTCCGGGGCGACGAACCTGTGATCCGTCATCGCGAGCGTAGCGAAGCAATCCAGCGTCGGACCAGGACGCCCTGCATCGCTTCGCTACGCTCGCAACGACGATTATTACTATCGACCTTACGTCATCATAACCTAGCGCGGCTTGACGAACTTGAGCGTCATCCGGTCGCTTTCGCCGATCGCGGCATATTTGGCGCGGTCGACATCCTTGAGCGCGTAGCTGGGCGGCAGCGTCCACACCCCGCCCGACCAGTCGGCCGTGTCTTTGGGGTTGGCGTTGACCTCCGACTTGCCCGCCAGCCTGAACCCGGCCGCGGTCGCGAAGCCGATCACGCTGCTCGGCTTCATATAGCCGCTCTTCTCCTCGGCGGCGGAGTCGCGCGCTTCGGGCAGGCGATGCTCGACGACGCCGAGCGTCCCGCCGGGCTTGAGCATCCGGAACATCGCCGCGAACATCTGCCGCGCCTGATCCGCGCCGCCGAACCGCCAGTTGTGGACGTTGCGGAAGGTGAGCACGACGTCGGCGCTGCCATCGGGGACGCTCGGCTGACCCGCCTGCGCGGGGAGCGCGGCGAGCTGGACCTTGCCATAGGTCGCGGCATCCTTGCCCTGGAGTCCGCGAACGCCGTTCAGCCCCTTCTCCCACGGGCCGGCGACATAATAGCGCCCGCGCGCGACGGTGAGCGGCGCGAGAATTTCGGTATACCAGCCCGCGCCCGGCCAGACCTCGACGACGGTATCGGTCGGCTTGACCCCGAAGAAGGCGAGCGTCTCGGCGGGGTGGCGGTAAGGGTCGCGCGCGATATTGGCGGGGGTGCGCGTCGGTGCCGCTACCGCGGCGGCGATCGGCGCGGGGGCGCGCGGCGCGGCGCTGGCCGTGACAGGCAAAGCGGCGGGCAGGGCGAGCAGCAGGACGGGAGCGAGACGATGCATGGACGTAAACCTCTCCGCGATTGGATGCGCCGGAGGCTGACGTGGCGATGAGCGATACGCAAGACCTGCCGTACGTCGTCGCGGCGATGGCGCTGTTCGTCGCGATCGTCGCAGGGTGGCGCGAGCATCGTCGCCGGGCGCGCGCGGACCCCGATGCGGTGGGCTGGGTCGACTGGACGCTGGTGCAGGTCGTCGCGCTGATCGTGGCGGCGATTGCGGGGTGGGTGGCGCTGAAGGCGTGAGACGGCGGCGGGAACCACTGCCCGCGCGTCGGGTTGTGATGCGATCGAAGGCTCACGTCGCGACGCACGCCGCGCACCGCTGCCCGGATCGCCGGCAGCGCGGTCTCGCTACGGCCTTCACCCCTACGGGCAGGTGTATGCATGAAGCCGGATCTATGTACGATGTCGCCGAACGTCAGTGCTGATGACGGCGTGGTGACCGTGCTGTCGCGCTGCGGCGCCAGCTATAATCTCACCGCCGAGGCCGCGATGCGGCTGAGCGAGGAACTGGTGCGCAGCGCGGCGCGTGCGCGCGGGCAGCAGCGCATGAGCGAACCGCGCGCCGACGACCGGTTGCGCTAGCGCATCCTTATTCCGGCTGCCCCGACTGGCGCGGGGTGACGGTGGCGACGATCACTGTCGCGGCGGCGCGGCCGACATCGTCCTCAACGGTGACGCGCCAATGACCTTCCTCGGCATAATGCGGGTGGTCGGCGAGATAGCGCCCCAATTGCTGCACCGCCTGATTGCGCGCGGCGGGCAGGTCTGCGCAGTCGACCGTGGTGCGTTCGGACTCGCGTCCTGCGAAGATGATGGTGAACTGCGGCATCCCGGCCCTTCGACGTGTCATTGCCTTCAACGATCGGGGTGGCCGGTGGATGCCGTCCCTTTGTACATTTCTGCTCAGTAGAAGCGCCGCAGCGTCAGCGTGCGGCGCCGGCCGGTGCAATCGTCGAGCGTGACGACGCGCCCGGCGGTGCCGGCCGGCCACGCCGCCAGCGGGCTGCGCGCATAGGCGGGGCCGACGCGCGTGCCGTCGACGGCGCAGATCGTGTCGCCCTCCTGCCAGCCGGCCGCCGCCGCCGGGCTGCCGCGCATGACGTGCAGGACGCGCAGCCGCTCCCCCGCCAGCGCGAGCAGCAGCCCGCTGGTCGAGCGCAATGTCGGCGCGTCGGTCTGCGGGGTCGGGCCGAGCAGCATGTGCCCCGCTGCGGGATCGAGCAGCACGCGGTAGCGTTGCAGGAAGCCCGAGCCGATCCGGCCCGCGACCCCGATCGTGTCGGAAAAGCCGCCGGCCGGCTCGACCCGCACCTCGACATCGCGCGCGATCGCGTCGCCGATGCGCAGCGCGGGGACGATCGCCATGTCGCTGACCACCGCGCCGGCGAGCCCGAACGACACGGTGGTGGTCACCGGCCCCGCCGCGGCGCGCGCGGTCGCCCAGGCCGCCGGGCCCAGCGTGATCGCCGATCCGTCGCCGGTATCGACCACCATCGGTGCCAGCGTCGCGCCGGCCGCACCGATCGCGCTGACATAGACCATCCGCTCGGGCGCGATCGACAGCGGTGCGGTGACGCCCGCGAACGGTCGCGCGCCGCTGCGCAACAGCCGGAAGCGGCGCGCCTGATAGTCGATGTCGAGCGCATAAGGCGCGGTGAGGTCGCGCCCGACGAGCAGGTCGACCGCCAGTGCGCTGCCGGTCGCGGCGGCGGGGAGGTCGGCGACCGCGAGGCTGCCGCCGCGCCGCGTCACCGCGCCGATCGCCACCGCGCGGGTCGCGACGCGGCCGATCGCGACGCTGCCGCCGATCACGGTCGCGCGCCCCTCGGCGCGGACCGGGAGGCGATAGGCCTCGGCGAAGCGCCGCGCGAGGACGGAATAGCTGACCCCGGTGTCGAGGATCGCGGTCACCGGCCGGCCGTCGACCGCCATGGTGAAGCGGATCTGGTTGCCGGGGGTGAGGTCGAACGGGATCCAGCGGCCCTCGGCATCATCGGCGAGCGTCGAGCGCCCGACCCACGCCGCGCGCGGTTCGGGCAACGGCGCGGCGGCGAGCGCGAGCGGCAGGAGCGAGAGGATCGGCACGCGGTTGGTGTAGCGGATCGTATGGGCGTGTCACGGGTTTGGGCGTCGTTGCCCAATCTCGTCATCGCCGCGAAGGCGGGGATCCAGACGCGCGGATCTGTCGATAGCGGCGCGACGTCCAAGGTTTCGGATTTCCGCCTGCGCGGGGATGATTGGGGCGGGAGCAAGTAACCCGTCATCCCGGACTTGATCCGGGATCCCGCTTCTTACTCCGCGCGCGAGGAAGAAGCGCGGCTCCGGATCAAGTCCGGGGCGACGAAGGGGGGTGTAGGGGCGACGATTGGGGGCGCTTTTACAGGCACGCCTCCAGATAGGCCTGGTCGAAGCCGAACTGCTTGGCCTTGTCGATCGTGTACGGGCGCAGCCCCATCGAGCGGTACTCGCCGATGATCTTCCCGTCGGCGCTCTCGTCGAGATATTCGAATTTGAATAATTCCTGCGTGACGATCACCGGGCCTTCCATCCCGATCACCTCCGTCACGTTGGTGACGCGGCGGCTGCCGTCGCGCAGGCGCTTGACCTGGATGATCATGTCGACGCTGTCGGCGATCTGGCGGCTGATCGCTTCCTTGGGCACCTTGATGTCCGACATCATCACCATGTTCTCCATTCGCGCCAGCGCCTCGCGCGGGGAGTTGGAGTGGAGCGTGCACATCGAGCCGTCGTGGCCGGTGTTCATCGCCGCGAGCATGTCGAAACACTCGCTGCCGCGGATTTCGCCGAGGATGATGCGGTCCGGGCGCATACGCAGCGCGTTCTTGACGAGGTCGCGGATGCTGATCTCGCCCTGACCCTCGAGATTGGCGGGGCGGGTTTCGAGCGGCAGCCAGTGCGGCTGCTGCAGGCGCAATTCGGCGGCGTCCTCGATCGTCAGCACGCGCTCGCCCGGGTCGATCATCTTCGACAAGGCGTTGAGCATCGTCGTCTTGCCCGAGCCGGTGCCGCCCGAAATGACGATGTTGAACCGCGACGCGCCCGCGACCTTGAGCGCGGTCGCCATCTTCGGGCTCATGCTGCCGAAGCCGGCCATCATGTCGAGCGTGATCGGCTTGGCGGAGAATTTGCGGATCGAGATCGCGGTGCCGCGCAAGCTGAGCGGGGGCACGATGACGTTGACGCGGCTGCCGTCCTTGAGGCGCGCGTCGGCGAGCGGGGTGGTCTGGTCGACGCGGCGACCGACCGAATTGCAGATGCGCTGCGCGATCTGGAACAGATGCTCCTCGTCGCGGAACTGGATCTGCGCGATCTCCAGCTTGCCCTTGCGCTCGACGAAGGTCTGGTCGGGGCCGTTGACCATGATGTCGCTGATCTCGGAGTCGCTGAGCAATTCCTCGAGCGGCCCGAGCCCCAGCAATTCGTCGACCAGCACCTTTTCGAGCGCGAACTGCTCGCGGCGGTTGAGCGTCAGCTTCAGCTCGGCGAGCACCTCGCCGATGATCGGGCGGAATTCCTCGGCCAGCTCGTCCTTGCCGAGCGTCGCGGCGGCCTCGGGATCGACGCGCTCCAGCAGGCGCGGCAGCACCTGCTCCTTGATCTTGTGGATCGACGCCTCGAAGCCTTCCATGCGGCTCGCCCCGGCCTCGCCGGTCGCGTTCTGGCGATCCGACAGCCGCTGCATCGCGTCGACCTGGCCGGGCGGGGTGAGCGGGTCGAGCGCGGCGATCGCGTCGAGCGGCGCGGCGGTCTCGACCGGCTGGTCTTCGCGCGCGCCGCCGGGCTGGACGTGCATCGGGCGCGCGACCCCGAAGCCGCCGCGCACGCCGCCGTTGTTGCCGCCGCTACCCATGCCGCCGTTGCGGCGTCCGAACGCGTTCATTGACCCTGATCGTCCTCGAATTGGCTCAAGGATGATCGCTAATGTGCAAGCCTTTCGATTTGGCTAACTATCCGGGGTTGCATGCTTGTGGAGCAGGGTGCGGAACGCGGTGCGTCGCAGCGGCGGCGGCAGCGAGGCGTCCCCCGCCACCGCCGCCGCCCGCGCGATCAGCGTCGTGGCGCGGGCGCGATCGGCGGCATCGCCGGGCCGCAAGGTCGCGGTGGGGAAAGCGGCGCGCAAGTTCGCCTCGTCCTCGTCGAAGCCGAAGCGCGACCAGCCGCGCGCGGTGGCGGCGAGCAGCAGCGGACCGAGCGGGGTGGCAAGACGGGTCCAGCGCAACGTCTCGCCCGCGCCGCCCGCTGCGGCGGCGTGCGGCGTCATGCCGAGCCGCGTGGCATCGGCGTAGAAGCGACTCGGCGCGGCATAGCCGGCGGCATAGATCGCCGCGGTCACGTTGTCGGCCCCGCGCAGCGCCGCGAGCACGCGATCGGCGCGGCAGGTCCGCGCATAAGCGGCCGGGGTGACGCTGGTCAGGCGGTGGAAGAGGCGGTGAAAATGATGCGGCGCATATTCGACCGCCGCCGCCAGCGCGGCCAGCGGCGGCGCGGCGTCGCCGCCGAGCAAGGCGGCCGCGGCGACCACCGCCGCGCGGTCGCGCGCGACCGCGTCGGGCAGGCAGCGCCGACAGGCGCGATAGCCGGCCGCACGCGCGGCGGCGGCATCGGGGAGGAAGGCGACATGCTCGCGGCGCGGTCGGCGTGCCGCGCAACTCGGCTTGCAATAGATATGCGTGCTGCGCACCGCGACCACGAACCGCCCGTCGAACGTGCGGTCGCGACGCGAAAAGGCATCCCATGCGGTATCGGGATCGATGGTCGCGCTCATTCCCCCGATGTAGGCGTGACGCGCACGCGGCGCATCCCGCGGCTTGCGTCCAAAGCTCCCGCGCTGACATCATGGCGGTTTCACTCCGGTTGCATCGCGGTTCCCCCTTTGCTACGCGCGCCGTACCCAAGCGAGGCGCACCCGGTGTGCGCCATCCGTTCGCATGGGTGGGGCACCCTTGGGTCATGACGAGGAAAGTGGATCGCGTGGATAGTTCCAGCGGTAATCAGGGCAGCAGCATCCAGGCCGGCCTCGGCGGCCGGTATGCGAGCGCGCTGTTCGATCTGGCGGTGGAGGCCCGTGCGGTCGATCGCGTCGAACAAAGTCTGACGGCGGTGCGCGATGCACTGGCGGCGTCGCGCGATTTCGCGGCGCTGGCCGCTTCGCCGGTCATCGCGCGCGGGCAGGCGGTCAAGGCGGTGCTCGCCACCGCCGACGAACTGGGGCTCGATCCCACGACGCGCAGCTTCCTCGGCGTGCTGGCGGAGAACCGCCGCCTGTCGGCGCTGCCGAAGATCATTCGCGCGTTCCGCGCCATGGCCGCGCAGCATCGTGGCGAAACCACCGCCGAGGTCACCAGCGCGCACCCGCTTTCGCCCGAGCAGGTCGACGAGCTGAAGCAGCAGCTCCGCCGTCGCGTCGGTCGCGAGGTGACCGTCGACCTAGCGGTCGATCCGCAGATCCTGGGCGGCCTGGTCGTCCGCATCGGTTCCCAGATGATCGATTCGTCGATCCGCACCCGTTTGAATGCGCTTGCCAGCGCGATGAAAGGCTGAGTTGATGGACATTCGCGCCGCAGAAATCTCCCGCGTCATCAAGGACCAGATCGCCAACTTCGGCACCGAGGCGCAGGTTTCGGAAACCGGGCAGGTGCTCAGCGTCGGTGACGGCATCGCGCGCATCTACGGGCTCGACAACGTCCAGGCGGGCGAGATGGTCGAGTTCGCCAATGGCGTGCAGGGCATGGCGCTCAACCTTGAGGCCGATAATGTCGGCGTCGTGATCTTCGGCTCGGACGCCGAGATCCGCGAGGGCGACACCGTCAAGCGCACCGGCACGATCGTCGACGTGCCGGTCGGCAAGGGGCTGCTCGGCCGCGTGGTCGACGGGCTCGGCAATCCGATCGACGGCAAGGGCCCGATCGCGTCGGAGCAGCGCAGCCGCGTCGAGGTGAAGGCGCCGGGCATCATCCCGCGCAAGTCGGTGCACGAGCCGGTGCAGACCGGGTTGAAGGCGATCGACGCGCTGGTGCCGGTCGGCCGCGGCCAGCGCGAGCTGATCATCGGCGACCGCCAGACCGGCAAGTCGGCAATCGCGATCGACACGTTCATCAACCAGAAGCAGGCGAACGCCGGCACCGACGAATCGAAGAAGCTGTATTGCGTCTATGTCGCGGTCGGCCAGAAGCGCTCGACGGTCGCACAGCTCGTTCGCACGCTCGAAGAGAATGGCGCGATGGAATATTCCATCGTCGTCGCCGCGACCGCGTCGGACCCCGCGCCGCTGCAGTTCCTCGCGCCCTACACCGGCACCGCGATGGGCGAATATTTCCGTGACAACGGGATGCACGCGGTGATCGTGTTCGACGATCTGTCGAAGCAGGCGGTCGCCTATCGCCAGATGTCGCTGCTGCTGCGCCGTCCGCCGGGCCGCGAAGCCTATCCGGGCGACGTCTTCTATCTCCACTCGCGCCTGCTGGAGCGCGCGGCGAAGATGAACGAGGCGAACGGCTCGGGCTCGCTGACCGCGCTGCCGATCATCGAGACGCAGGCCGGCGACGTGTCGGCCTATATCCCGACCAACGTGATCTCGATCACCGACGGCCAGATCTTCCTCGAAACCGATTTGTTCTTCGCGGGCATCCGCCCGGCGATCAACGTCGGCCTGTCGGTCAGCCGCGTCGGCGGCGCCGCGCAGACCAAGGCGATGAAGAAGGTGTCGGGCTCGATCAAGCTGGAGCTGGCGCAATATCGCGAGATGGCGGCGTTCGCGCAGTTCGGCTCGGACCTCGACGCCTCGACGCAGAAGCTGCTCAACCGCGGCGCGCGGCTGACCGAGCTGCTCAAGCAGCCGCAGTTCAGCCCGATGCCGTTCGAGGAGCAGACCGTCTCGATCTACGCGGGCACCAACGGCTTCATCGACACCGTGCCGGTCGCCGACGTCAACCGCTACGAAGCGGCGATGCTCAGCTACATGCGCGCCGATCATGCCGACGTGCTGACCGCGATCCGCGACAGCCGCGAGCTGGGCAAGGACACCGAGGGCAAGCTGAAGGAAGCGCTCGGGCAGTTCGCGAAGACGTTCGCGTAATCAATCCGTCGCCCCCGCGAAGGCGGGGGCCCATGTCTCTATCCAGCAGAGACACCGTTCGTTGAGATAGAGATGGGTCCCTGCCTGCGCAGGGACGACGAGAAGAAGGACAAGATGGCGTCACTCAAGGCCCTCAAGATCCGCATCGGCTCGGTGAAGTCGACGCAGAAGATCACCAAGGCGATGAAGATGGTCGCCGCCGCCAAGCTGCGCCGCGCGCAGGAGGCGGCGGTCGCGGGGCGTCCCTATGCCGAGCGGCTGGAGGGCGTCGTCGCCAGCCTCGCGCGCAACGTCGGGGTCGGCGCGTCGCCGCTGCTGGCGGGCACCGGCAAGGATCAGGTGCATCTGCTGGTCGTCGCGACCTCGGAGCGCGGTCTGGCGGGTGCGTTCAACACCAACATCGTCCGCGCCGCGCGCCGCAAGGCCGAGGAGCTGGAAGCCGCGGGCAAGACCGTGCGCTTCTATATCGCCGGCAAGAAGGGGCGCGTGATGAAGCGCTTCTACCCGACCGGGATCGTCGCCGACCATGACCTGTCGGCGATGAAGACCGCGAGCTTCGATGCCGCCAGGGACATCGCCGACGACCTGATCGCGCGCTTCAAGGCCGGCGAGTTCGATGTCGCGCATCTGTTCTACGCGCGCTTCCAGTCGGCGCTGGTCCAGGAGCCGATCGGCGCGCAGATCATCCCGGTCGCGATCCCCGAGGTGAAGGGCGCGAAGGCGTCCGACGCGACGGTGGAATATGAGCCGAGCGAGGAAGCGATCCTCGACGATCTGCTGCCGCGCAACGTCGCGATCCAGATCTTCCGCGCGCTGCTGGAGAATGCCGCCTCGGAGCAGGGCAGCCGCATGACCGCGATGGACAATGCGACCCGCAACGCCGGCGACATGATCAAGCGGCTGAGCATCCAGTACAACCGTGCGCGTCAGGCGGCGATCACGACCGAGCTGGTCGAGATCATCTCGGGCGCCGAGGCGCTGTAAGTCACGTCATCGCCTCTCTCCAAGAGAGGCGCACTATGTTAAAGCAGACAGAAACCCCCCGGCTACGCAGGGGCGACGAAGAGGTAAGACAATGGCCACCGTCCTAGAGGATCGCCCGACTCACCTTACGGGCCAGACCAACAACACCGGCCGCATCAGCCAGGTGATCGGCGCGGTGGTCGACGTGCATTTCGACCAGCAGCTGCCGGCGATCCTGTCGGCGCTGGAGACCGAGAACAACGGCGTCCGGCTGGTGCTCGAGGTTGCGCAGCACCTCGGCGAGAACACCGTCCGCACGATCGCGATGGACTCGACCGAGGGGCTGACCCGCGGCCAGACCGTCACCGACACCGGCGCGCAGATCCTGATGCCGGTCGGCCCCGCGACGCTCGGCCGGATCATGAACGTCATCGGCGAGCCGATCGACGAGCGCGGCCCGATCGCCACCGACCTGCGCGCGCCGATCCACGCCAAGGCCCCGGACTTCGTCGACCAGTCGACCGAGAACGCCATTCTGGTGACCGGCATCAAGGTCATCGACCTGCTCGCCCCCTATGCGAAGGGCGGCAAGATCGGCCTGTTCGGCGGCGCGGGCGTCGGCAAGACCGTGCTGATCCAGGAGCTGATCAACAACATCGCGAAAGGCCATGGCGGCACCTCGGTGTTCGCGGGCGTCGGTGAGCGGACCCGCGAGGGCAACGACCTGTACCACGAGTTCCTCGACGCGGGCGTCATCGCCAAGGATGCCGAGGGCAATGCGGTCAGCGAGGGATCGAAGGTCGCGCTGGTCTATGGCCAGATGAACGAGCCCCCTGGGGCACGCGCTCGCGTGGCCCTTTCCGGCCTCGCGATCGCGGAATATTTCCGCGATCAGGAAGGGCAGGACGTGCTGTTCTTCGTCGACAACATCTTCCGCTTCACGCAGGCGGGCGCGGAAGTGTCGGCGCTGCTGGGCCGTATTCCGTCGGCGGTGGGCTATCAGCCGACGCTGTCGACCGACATGGGTGCGCTGCAGGAGCGGATCACCTCGACCAACAAGGGCTCGATCACCTCGGTGCAGGCCGTCTACGTCCCCGCGGACGATCTGACCGATCCGGCACCGGCGACCTCGTTCGCGCACCTTGACGCGACGACCGTGCTCAACCGCGCGATCTCCGAGCTGGGCATCTATCCGGCGGTCGATCCGCTCGATTCGACCAGCCGCGTGCTGGAGCCGCGCACCGTCGGGCAGGATCACTACGAAACCGCGCGTGCGGTGCAGGCGACCTTGCAGAAGTACAAGTCGCTGCAGGACATCATCGCGATCCTCGGGATGGACGAGCTGTCCGAAGAGGACAAGCTGACCGTCAGCCGCGCCCGCAAGATCCAGCGTTTCCTGTCGCAGCCGTTCCACGTTGCCGAAGTGTTCACCAACATCCCCGGCAAGTTCGTCCAGCTGGAGGACACGATCCGCAGCTTCAAGGCGGTGGTGAACGGCGAATACGATCACCTGCCCGAAGCGGCCTTCTACATGGTCGGCGGGATCGACGAGGCGATCGCCAAGGCCGAGAAGATGGCCAAGGAGGCGTAAGGCTTCTAAGCGCTTAGCCCTCCCCCCTTTTGGGGGAGTTCGGGGGTCGGTCATGCCGCCCGGCATGACCTGAGCATTTCGGGGTAATGTTTACCCCCGGACTGGTTGGGTGAGGGGCCGCCACGCGCGTTGGCGCTAGTTGGACGGTCACCCTCCCTCACTGCCCCTCACCCCCGCCCTCTCCCCGGAGGGGAGAGGGAGTTAAGGTACGATCATGCTGCACTTCGAACTCGTCACGCCTGCCCGCCTGCTCATCTCCGAGGACGTTCACATGGTGACCGTGCCCGGCACCGATGGCGACTTCGCGGTGCTGGAGGGCCATGCGCCGTTCATGTCGACGATCCGCGACGGCGCGGTGCTGGTGCAGAAGACGCCGGGTGGCCAGCCGGAGACGATCGCCATCCGCGGCGGCTTCGCCGAGGTCAATGCGCGCGGGCTGACCGTGCTGGCAGAGCACGCGGGCTGAGCGTCTAGAAATCGCCTGACTGTTACCCCGGACGTGATCCGGGGTGCTCGGCAGAAATGTCATTGCGAGCGTAGCGAAGCAATCCAGCGCGTCCCGATGCGGCCCTGGACTGCTTCGCTACGCTCGCAATGACATTTGGGTGAGCCGGTGTTTGCCTGAACAACGGCCAAGAAGAAGCGGGATCCCGGGTCGAGTCCGGGATGACGTCGAGTTGCCGGGTTTCAGATCAACGGCATCGCCGTCACTTCTCCTCCTCGCCGTCGTCGTCCCTCTTGCTGTCCATCGCGGCCGCGATCGTGTCGATCGCCGCACTGTCCTTGCTCTCGATCGCGGTGAGCACGACCCCGGCCATCGTCCCCAGCGCGCCGCCGTGCGGGTCATAGGCGACGCGGCGCAGCGCCGGCACCGCCGCGTCATATTCCTTCTTGCGGACGTGCATCGCCGCCACCTGCATCGCCAGCCCGCTGTCGAACGGCGCGAGCATGAACGCATAGTCGAGCCCCTTCTCGGCATTGGGGCTCATCGCGCCGCCGGCCGAACGCAGCGCCTGATAATGCGCGACCAGCGGCCACGGATCCTCCGCATCCTGATGGTTGGCGGTGATGAACCATTGCCGCGCCGCCTTCCAGCGCGCGGGGTCGGTGACATGCTCCTGTTCGGCGAGCGCCGACTGCGCCATGCCGCGATAGATCAACGCCTCGCGCAGCCCCGGCCGGGCTGCGAGCGCGCGCGCCGCGGCGGCGTCGGCGGCCGCATAGGCGCCGGTGTCATATTCGGCCTCGGCGAGCGCAACCTGCACCGCCGGGTCATTCGGATAGTCCGCCGCGATCTTGCGCGCGGCGGCCGCGACGGCGGGGGCGGTCTTGGGGTTCACGCCACGGGTCGAGCGGAGCACGACCGGCATGATCGCCTCCTCACCCGGTGTCAGCGCACGCGTCGTCACCGGGCCGATCGGCAGCTTGTCGATGTTCATGCCCAAAATCGGCAGCTTGCGCCGCGCGTAATTGTTCAGCTCGCGGTCGAGCTTGCGCGGATCGCCGAGCAACGCCGCCGCCGCCTTTGGGTCGCCGCCTTTTTCCAGCGCCTTGAGATAGGCGGCCAATTGCGGGCGGCGCTCGTTGTTGAGCAGCATGTAATGCGTCAGCAGCCACGCCCGGCCATAGAAGACCTGTTTCTGGTTCGGATCGAGCCGCTTGTCGCCGGGCGACATCGTCAGCAGATCGCGCATCGGCACGAGGCTGTCGTCGATCAGGCCATAGGCGCGATACAGCGGCGGCGCGCCGATCAGCAGCCGATCGGGCTCGAACACCATCGGGGCGTTGAACTCGGCGAAGCCCTCGACGAACCACGCCGGAAACGGTTGATCGCCCCATGACGAGAACATGAAATGGTGCGCATATTCGTGGAGCAGCACCGCCTGCGGGGTCAGCGCCAGCTTGCCGGTGTCGTTGGTCTTGCGCGGCACGAACGCGACCGGGCCGGACAGCCGCGGCATATAGACGCCGGCGGCGTTGCGGTTGCCAAGCAGCTTCTGCAGCGTCGGCACGTCCTTGACGACGAACACCCGGACGCGCTGCGTCGGGCTGAACGCCGGGTCGGCCATGCCGCGCATCACGCGCATCGCCTTGTCGAACCGTTCAAGCCGGGTGGCGAACTCGATGACCTTGTCGGGTTCGTCGTCCGAATAGACGACGAAATGGCGCGACGAGGCCTGTTGCCACGTCGCCGCTGCCGGTGCTGCCATCCCCAGGGCCAGCGCCGCTGCAGCCCACCACCTACGCATCCTGTGCCCCCGTCCCTCTTCCCCGCAGTTAGACTAGGAGAAGTGCGTCGGCGGTCAAGCGACCCCGATCAGGCGTCGTGGAATTGCAGGCTGGCGAGTCGCGCATAGAGCCCGCCCGCACCGATCAGCGTCGCATGGCTACCCTCCTCGACGATCCGACCGCCGTCCATGACGACGATCCGCGACGCGGCGCGGACCGTGGCGAGGCGGTGCGCGATGACGATCGTGGTGCGCGACGCCATCAGCCGTTCGAGCGCGTCCTGCACCAGCCGCTCGCTCTCGGCGTCCAGCGCGCTGGTCGCCTCGTCGAGCAACAGGATCGGCGCGTCGCGGAGCAGCGCGCGCGCGATCGCGACGCGCTGACGCTGCCCGCCCGACAGCCGTGCACCGCCCTCGCCAAGAAAGGTGTCGAGCCCCTCGGGAAGCGCGCGCAGGAAGTCGGCGGCGTTGGCCGCCTCGGCTGCGGCCCACACCTGCGCGTCGTCGGCGTCCCAGCGGCCGTAGCGCAGATTGTCGCGCGCGCTGGTGCCGAAGATCACCGTCTCCTGCGGCACCATCGCGATCCGCGCGCGGATCGCCGCGGGGTCGGCGCGGGTGAGGTCGACGCCGTCGACCAGCACCTCGCCGCGTGCGGGCTGGTAGAAATGCTGGAGCAGCTGGAACAGCGTCGACTTGCCCGCGCCCGACGGGCCGACCACCGCCAGCGTCTCGCCCGGCGCGACCTCGAGCGTGAAATCATGGAGCGCGGCGACATCGGGGCGGCTGGGGTAGCGGAACTCGACGTGGCGGAAGGCGACGCGGCCCTGCGGCGGCTGCGGCAGCGCGACCGGGTGCGCGGGCGGGGCAATCTCGGGGCGTTCGGCGAGCAACTCGCTCAACCGGCCCGCCGCGCCGGCACCGCGCAGCAGATCGCCATAGACCTCGGTCAGCGCGCCGAACGCGCCCGCGACGATCCCCCCGGTCAGCACGAAGGCCGCGATCGCGCCGCCCGACAGTCGTCCGGCGGCGACGTCGTCCGCGCCTTCCCACAACACCAACGTGATCGCACCGAAGATCAGTCCGATGACGATCGCGGTCATGATCGCGCGCAGCGCGACCCGCTTGCGCGCCGCCGCCATCGTCGCCTCGACCGCGTCGGTGAAGCGCGCGCTTTCGCGTGCCTCCTGCCCGAACGCCTGGACGATCTTCATCGCGCCCAGCGTCTCGACGACGATCGAGCCGACATCGGCGATCCGGTCCTGCGAGGTGCGCGACAGGTTCCGGACGCGCCGTCCGAGCAGGGCGATCGGTGCGATGATGAGCGGGATGCCGGCGAGCAGCATCGCCGCCAGCTTGGGCGAGATCGCGAACAGATAGATCAGCCCGCCGATCGCGGTGAACGAATTGCGCAACGCGATCGACACGGTGCTGCCGACCACCGTCTCGATCTGCCCGGTGTCGGCGGTGAGCCGCGAGGCGATTTCGGATGGGCGGTTGGTTTCGTAGAAGGACGGGCTGAGCGTCATCAGGTGCCGCTGCACCTCGGTGCGGATGTCGGCGACGACGCGCTCGCCCAGCCAGGCGACGAAATAGAAGCGCACCGCGGTGCCGAGCGCGAGCACGACGACGATCATCAGCATATAATGGAACGAGGACGCCACGGATTCGGCGGAGGCACCGTTGCCGGCGAAGCCGCGGTCGATCACGCGTTTGAAGCTGTAGGGAATCGCGATCGTCGCGCCGGAGGTGACCGCCAGCGCGCTAAACGCCGCGGTAATCTGGAGCGGGTATTTGCGGGCGTGGCGGAAGACCATCGCCAGATTGCCGAGACGGCGGGAAGGAGCGACGTCGGAAACGCTGGCCATGCGCGCGGCCTAGCAGCGCGTGCCGGCCCGCTCAACGTGTCGTGAGGGGTTTAGCGCGGGTCGGGCCCGGAATTCGACTGCAATCGTTGCAGTCGCGCTGCGACGGACGAAGTTGCTATAGGCGCCGCACCGGCGGGGCCGGGGAAGGAAGACGCGAATGTTGTACGACGCCTATGAATTCCAGCGGTCGTGGCTCGCCTCGGCCAGCGCGATGGCGACGGTGGGGGCCAACTGGCTGAACAACCCGTCCAATCCCTTCGCCTATCTCGGCGGCGGGCCGGTGATGGCGTCGGCGCTGGAGGTATTCGCGCACGCATCCGCCTCGCGCGGCAAGCCGGCGTTCGGGTTCGGGACGACGACCGTCGACGGGCGCGAGGTGGCGGTGGTCGAGGAGATCGTGCTGCAACGGCCGTTCGGGCAGCTCAAGCGCTTCCGCCGCGAGGGCGTCGAGGGCGGCCCGCGGCTGCTGATCGCCGCGCCGATGTCGGGGCATTTCGCGACGTTGCTGCGCGGGACGGTCGAGCGGATGCTGCCGGTCGCCGACGTCTATATCACCGACTGGCGCGACGCGAAGCTGGTGCCGACGCGTGACGGGCGGTTCGATCTTGACGATTATATCGATTATCTGATCGCCTTCCTCGAAGCGATCGGTGCGGATCAGGACGGCGCGGCGGACGGCGCGCATGGCGCGCACATGCTGGCGGTGTGCCAGCCGTCGGTGCCGTGCCTCGCCGCAACCGCGCTGATGAGCGCCGACCGCAACCCGTGCCGCCCGCGCACGCTGACGATGATGGGCGGCCCGATCGACACGCGCGAGGCGCCGACCGCGGTCAACACGCTGGCGACCGAGCGGCCGTTCGCGTGGTTCGAGCAGAACGTGATCGCGACGGTGCCGATGCTGTATCCGGGCGCGGGGCGGAAGGTCTATCCGGGCTTCCTGCAACTGTCCGGGTTCATGACCATGAACCTCGGCAACCACATGATGAGCCATTACGAGCTGTTCAAGCATCTCGTCACCGGCGATGACGACAGCGCCGAGGCGACCAAGCGCTTCTACGACGAATATCGCTCGGTCTGCGACATGACCGCGGAATTCTACCTCCAGACGATCGACACCGTCTTCCAGTCACACAGTTTGCCCAAGGGCGAGATGCTGCATCGCGGACGGCGCGTCGATACCGGCGCGATCACCGATGTCGGCTTGCTGGCGATTGAGGGCGAGCGCGACGACATTAGCGGGCTGGGGCAGACGAAGGCGGCGCTGACGATCGCCACCGCGCTGCCAGCGGAGAAGAAGCGCTATTACATGGCCGAGGGTGTCGGCCATTACGGGATCTTCAACGGGTCGAAATGGCGCAACCGCATCGCGCCGGTGGTCGAGGAATGGATGGCGGCGAACAGCTAACGTGAAACGGGCCGGTCGCTGATGGCGACCGGCCCGTTTCTTACTTCGTCACCCCTGCGGAGGCAGGGGTCCATGGCTGTTTCGTCTGGCGTGTCGGCCTGACACATGAGCTTCGGATCATGTGTCCGTCGTTTCGCCACATTCCACAGACATAGGCCCCTGCCTGCGCAGGGGCGACGTGGTTATGCTGCGCTGTTCTCAGCGGTGGTTTGGACCTTGGCGTGGCTGCCTTCCTCGCCGGCCTTGATCGTGCCGCCGAACAGCATCTTCACCCGGCCCGACAGCGAGAGGTCGGTTTCCCAGAGTTCCGCGGAGTCGATGTCGACGCGCAGCAATGCGAGGTTCGGGTCGTTGCGACCTTCCGGGAACCACGCCTCGGCCTGCTTATTCCAGAGCTTGTCGATCTGCGCCTGATCGTTGTCGATCCGCGCGGTGCCGTCGAGGCAGGCGAAGAAGTCGTGCCCCTTCGAGACATATTGCGCCATGACGCGGCCACCGTCGGCGAGCCGGTTGGTCTTGCCGATGAAGAAGAACAGCGTGTCCACCTGATCCTCGTCGAGCTGCGCGGTCAGCGGCTCGTGGTGCGCATGGCCATCCGCCGGGCCGACCATCACGAACGGGCTGTCGGCCATCTTGGCCCAGAGATCCTGCTTCAGCTTCTTCGGATCGGTGTTGGCGTCGGCCATATCGCATCTCCTGTTCGGGTTCGACGGGAGAACGTGAGGCGGGGGCGTTGGTTGCGCCTTCGTTGCGCCGCCGTCATGATCCGGCGTGGCGGCAATCCCGCCGCCGGATCAGGAGCACGGAAATGACGTATGCCGGCTTGTGCCTGTTTCTTGGCACGATGTTCGCCTTCACCACCTTGGTGTTGAAGGTTCTCGAGATGGCCCGGAAGCAGTAACACAGGGGCGGGGCCCGGTCTGGCAGCCGGGCCCCAAACCAATTGAGCCCCGACCGCTGGCACGATCGGGGCTCATCAGGAGTCGGAATGACGTTACCGACGCCATTCACATAGCACAGGACGTGCTATTTTCAACGTCACAGCACCTCGAACAGCCCCGCCGCGCCCATGCCGCCGCCGACGCACATCGTGACGACGACATGTTTCGCGCCACGGCGCTTTCCCTCGATCAGCGCATGGCCGACCATCCGCGCGCCCGACATGCCGTACGGGTGGCCGATCGAGATCGCGCCACCGTTGACGTTGAGCAATTCGTCGGGGATGCCGAGCTTGTCTCGGCAATAGAGCACCTGCACCGCGAACGCCTCGTTCAGCTCCCACAGCCCGATGTCGTCCATCGTCAGGCCGTTGCGTTCGAGCAGCTTGGGCACCGCGAAGACCGGACCGATCCCCATCTCGTCGGGCGCGGTGCCCGCCACCGCCATGCCGACATACCGACCCAGCGGGGCCAGCCCGCGCTGCTCGGCGAGTTTCTCCTCCATCAGCACGCTGGCCGAGGCGCCGTCCGACAGCTGTGAGGCGTTGCCGGCGGTGATGTTGAGGTCCGGCCCCAGCACCGGCTTCAGCCCGCGCAATCCCTCCAGCGTGGTGTCCGCGCGATTGCCCTCATCCTTCGTGAGCGTGACCTGTTCGTGCGAGACTTCCTTCGTCTCTTTGTTGACGTTCGCCTTGGTGGCGGTGACGGGGACGATCTCGGCATCGAAGCGCCCGGCGGCCTGCGCCTGCGCGGTGCGCATCTGCGAGCGATAGCCATATTCGTCCTGCGCCTCGCGGGTGATGCCGTAGCGCTTGGCGACGATTTCCGCGGTCTGGAGCATCGGCATGTAGATGTCCTTATGCATCGCCAGCAGCTCGGGATCGGGGGCGACGCGCATCTCGGGGGTCTGCACCATGCTGATGCTCTCGACCCCGCCGCCGATCGCGATCTGCATCCCGTCGTGCACGATCTGCTTGGCGGCGGTGGCGATCGCCATCAGGCCGGAGGCGCATTGCCGGTCGAGCGACATGCCCGGCACGCTGGTCGGCAGCCCGGCGCGCAACAGGCTGGTGCGCGCGATGTTCGGCGACTGGTGCCCCTGTTGCAGCGCCGCGCCGAGCACGACGTCGTCGACCTCCGCACCGTCGACGCCGGCCCGCTCGACCGCGGCCCTGATCGCATGGCTGGCGAGCGTCGGGGAGGGCAGGTTGTTGAACGCACCGCGATAGGCGCGACCGATCGGGGTGCGGGCGGTGGAGACGATAACGGCGGAGCGCATGGGACAGGGCCTTTCGGTGCAGCCTAGACGAAGATCCGGGTGATCCATTCGGCGAGCATCGCGGGCTTTTCCTGCCCCTCGATCTCGATCGTGACCTCGGCGGTCGATTGATATTGGCCCGGGCGCTTCTGCTCGAACGACAGCAGTCGCGAATGCGCGCGGATGCGCGCGCCGGACGGGATGGGCGCGAGGAAGCGGACGCGGTTGCCGCCGTAATTGACGTGCATCGTCGCGTCGCTGACCGTCGGCAGATCGGGCGTTTCGGCCATCAGGCGCGGAAGCAGCGACAGCGTGAGAAAGCCGTGCGCGATCGTGGTGCCGAACGGTGTCGCAGCAGCACGCACGGGGTCGATATGGATGAATTGACGATCGCCGGTGGCGTCGGCGAAGGCGTCGATCATCGCCTGGGTGACGTCGATCCATGCCGAAACGCTGGTACGTCCGACCGCACCCTCCACTTCGTCGAGCGTCACGGCCCGTCTCTCCCAACCTTTGCGGCGGTGTAGGCGCAATTGCGCGTCGCTCGCAAGGTGGGGCGGACCGAAATAATGAAAAAGGCCGGGTGCTGCTCAGGAAGCTGCGAACCCGACCTTCTAAAAACGGAGCCTGTGCCGGTGATACGCCCCGGCGCGGGCCGTCGTGCTTAGCGGCAGCGCACCTTGCCGCGGTCGATCTGGCGGCCGAGCAGCGCACCCGCGCCGCCGCCGGCCAGCGTGCCGAGCAGGCCGCCGCCGACGAGGTTGCCGAGCAGCGCGCCGCCGGCGCCGCCGACCACGAGACCGGTGGTGCCGTCGTTGCGGCGGCAATAATTGCGGCCGTCACGCCCACGATAGACCTGATCCTCGCGGCTCAGGCGACGCTCGCGATAATTGCCGCGGCGATAGTTCCTCGACGCGTCCCAGTCGTCGCGGTCGCCACGCCACTGATAATCGCGGTCGCGGTCGCGGCGCTGGGCGTCCGCGGCGGGGGCGGCGACCATCGGGGCGGAGACGGTGGCGATCGCCAGCGCCGTCAGCAGAGCCTTCTTCATCTCGATCATACTCCTACCAGTGCCTGCACGAACGTCGCAGGCGCGGAAGGGTTCATGCCGGTTGCGTCACGGCACGTCCGGGATCGGGAACGAGCAGCTTTTCGCGCTGCGCGACGATCAGCGGGACCACGACCTGCCCCGCGACGTTCACTGCGGTGCGCCCCATGTCGAGGATGGGGTCGATCGCGAGCAGCAGGCCGGCGCCCTCGAGCGGCAGCCCGAGCGTGGTGAGCGTGAGCGTCAGCATGACCAGCGCGCCGGTCAGCCCGGCGGTCGCCGCCGAGCCAATCACCGAGACGAGCGCGATCAGCACATAATCGGGCGCATGGAGCGCGACGCCGTAATATTGCGCGACGAACAGCGCCGACACCGCCGGATAGATCGCGGCGCAGCCGTCCATCTTGGTCGTCGCGGCAAACGGCACCGCGAACGCGGCATAGTCGCGCGGGACGCCGGCCTTTTCGGCGACATCCTCGGTGACCGGCAATGTCGCGATCGACGAGCGCGAGACGAAGCCGAGCTGGATCGCCGGCCAGGCGGTCGCGAAGAAGCGGCGCGGCGACAGGCGGTTGGCGATGAGCAGCGCGGGGTAGACCCCGAACAGCACCAGCGCGAGCCCGAGATAGACCGCACCCGCGAAGCTGCCGAGCGCGGCGAGCGACGACCAGCCGTAGCGGACGATCGCGGTGCCGATCAGCCCGGCGGTGCCGATCGGGGTCAGCCGCACCACCCAGCGCAGCAACTGGCGGAAGATCGTCAGCAGCGAGGCGTTGACCGACAGGAACGCCTCGCCCGCCGCGCCGACCTTCACCGCCGCGGCGCCGACTGCGATGGCGACGACGATCAATTGCAGGACGTTGAACGCGATGCCGGTGGTGGCCGCGCCGTCCTTGAGCTTGGTCGACGCCTCCAGCCCGAGGAAATTGCCGGGGATCAGCCCACGCAGGAAGTCGAGCCACGAACCGGCGGTGCCGGGCGCGACCGCGCTCGCGGCATCGACGCCGGCGCGGACGCCGGGCTGGAGGATCGTGCCGAGCGCCAGCCCGATCGCGACCGCGATCAGCGCGGTGATCGCGAACCACAGCAAGGTCTGCCCGACCAGCCGCGCGGCATTGCCGAGGTCCCGCAACGCCGCGACCGAGGCGACCAACGCGGTGAAGACGAGCGGAACGACCAGCGCCTTGAGCAATTTGACGAAGCTCTCGCCGGTGAGGCGCAGCGTTTCGGCCAGCGCACCGTCGGGCGCGTGGCGTGCGATGAAGCCGAGCGCGACGCCGATCGCCATGCCGGCGAACACCTGCACGGTGAAGGAAGGTTTCTGCATGTTGCCGAGGTGAGAGCGGGCGGGGGTTTGCGCCAGCAACTTTGCGTTTGCGGGCGGGGAGTGGGGCTTTTGCGGGGGGAGGGCAGTGGTCAAGCTACACCTCCACTCCCGGGCAGGCGGGACTTCCGACGCGCGGGGCTCGGCAAGGGCCGCCACGTCGCAGGTTCTGGATTCCCGGTTGCGCGGGAATGACGGTTTTTGGTGTGGGGTAACGCTTATCAAGCCTGCCGTCGCCCCTGCGGAGGCAGTGGCCTATCTCTGTGTCGTCCTTTTGGAAGATCTGACACATGGACGGCTGCCGTGTGACAGATGGTTCTTACGCACGCGACAGACATGGGCCCCTGCCTGCGCAGGGGCGACGGACGTTGAGGGAAGAGCGCCGTTCGCCCTCGCTTGGCTTTGTAGAATTGCCTCCGCAGGAGCGAGGGTCAGCTTGTCGGGGGGTGTCCCGGCTCCGCGTAGGGCATCACCAGCGTCCCGTCCGGCGCGGCGGTGTAGGTCGTCTGGGTGGGATAGGCGATCGTGATCCCCTCCTCCGCGAAGCGGCGCATGATCGCGACCAGCAGGCGGTTGCGGACGTCGTGCGCGGTGGCCCAGTCGTCGCCCGGCGTGTCGACCTGGAGCACGAAGTCGAGGCTCGACGCGCCGAATGCCTCGAACCCGGCGCGCGCGACCTTGGCGCCTTCGGCCTCGACCAGCTCGGTCAGGATTGCGGGGAGGCGTTCCAGCGTCTCGGGCGGGGTCTCATAGGCGACGCCGATCGTGTACGACACGCGGACGTGGTCGCGCTGCGACGTGTTCTGGATTTCCTTGTCGAGCAGGTTGCGGTTGGAGATGATCCGCAGCTCGCCGGTGAAGGCGCGGATGCGGGTCGACTTGAGCCCGATCGCCTCGATCACGCCGCTGGTGGTGCCGTAGCTGACCTTGTCGCCGCGCCGGAACGGGCGGTCGAAGATGATTGCCAGCGCCGCGAACAGGTCGGCGAAGATGCCCTGTGCCGCCAGACCGATCGCGATGCCGCCTACCCCGAGCCCCGCGACGAGCCCGGTGACGTTGACGCCGAGGTTGCTCAGCACCACCACCAACGCGATCGCGAACACCGCGAAGCTGACCAGCAGGCGGATCAGCCCCATTGCGCTCATCAGCGCCTCGCCCGAATAATGTTCGTCGCGGGTGCGGTGCTCGATCGCGCCGAGGATCAGCTCGCGCGCCCAGATCGCCGCCTGGAACACCGCCGCGACGGTGAACAGGAAGGTGATCGTCTTGTCGACGTCGGCCGGGGTCGCGGCATAGCCGTCGACCAGCTTGGCCGAGAGCATGATGATGAAGAAGGCGTTGGTCCGCTCGATCGCGCGGCCGAGCACCGCCGCCCAGCCCTTGCCCGAGGCGCTGCGATGCGCCAGCCGCGGCCCGAACGCGCGCACCCAGAATAGCAACAAGGCGATCGCAACGCCGATCCCGACCGCGATCAGGATCTGCAGCCAATGCTGCTGCAACCAGATGAAGCTCGAATGGAGCAGCGCGCCGGCCTGCTGACCGACGCGATCGGTATCGAACGCCGCCGGCCGGGCGGCGGCAGCACTGTTATTGCTCATGTCAGGCGGCTTTCAGCTCGCACGCACCGCAGGATTCGAGGAAGGCGATCAGCCCGCGCTCGGTACGCGTCAGATATTGCGTCGATCGCGGCAGCCGCAGCGACTGGCGGAACGCGGCCTGCGCCGCCTTGTCCTTGCCGAGTTCGATCAACGCCGGATGGACATAGGATTTGCGCGCGATCGCCGGGGTGTTGCCGAGATGCGCGACGACCGGTTCGAGCATCGCCTTGAGCCCGATCGGCGCCTCGGCCTCGATCAACGTCTCGAAGGCGACGACGCTCGCGCCCCAGGTGCGGAAATGCTTGGCGGTGAAGCCTTCACCCATCGCCGCGCGAAGATAGGCGTTGACGTCGGACGAGGTGACCGCGTGTGGCTCGCCATCGTCGCCGACATATTGGAACAGCTTTTGTCCGGGCAGGTCCTGGCATTTCTTGACAAAGCGCGCGAGGCTGCCGTCGGTAATCTTGAGCTTGCGGATCTTGCCCGACTTCGCCTTATATTCCAGCTTGAGCGTGCTGCCGCTGATCTGCGCGTGGCGGTCGCGCAGCGTCGTGAGCCCGAAGCTCTTGTTCGTCTTTGCATAGGTCTCGTTGCCGATCCGCAGCGCGGCGATGTCGAGCAGCTTGACCACCGCGGCAACGGTACGCTCCTTGGTGTGGCGGCGGCGCTCGAGATCGGCCTCGACGCGCGCGCGCAGTCGCGTCAGCGCGCGGCCGAACGGCGCGCAGAGATCGTATTTGGCGGCTTCCTGCTGCGCGCGGAAGCCGAGGTGGTAGCGATATTGCTTGCGGCCCTTCTCGTCCCAGCCGACCGCCTGGATATGGCCCTCGGGATCGGGGCAGAACCACGCATCGGTGTAGGCCGGCGGCAGGCCGATCGCGTTGAGCCGGTCGATTTCGTCGCGATCGGCGATCCGCTTGCCGCTCGCATCATAATAGGCCCAGGCGCCGTGGCGCGTGCGCTTGCGCGTGATGCCGGGGGTATCATCCTCAAAGAAAACGATATTGCCTGTCACCTGTGCCCTTCCTCACCGCCGTGAGCCGGCTTTTGAAATGCGCAGGCCCTCGCATCGTTCCGGAACGGGCGCCCGGCACGGCGGGTTGGGGCGGCGGAACACTTCCTTTCCAGCAGGAGACTGACATGGCCGATTTGTCGCAAGCCCGCGTGCTGATGATCGCCGCCGACGGGTTCGAGACGGTGGAATTGTTCGAGCCGCGCAAGGCGCTGGAAGCGGCCGGCGTGACCGTGACGCTCGCCTCGATCAAGCGCGACCCGATCCAGGGGATGAAGGGCGACATCAACAAGGCGGAGACCGCCACGCCCGACCTGACGCTGGAGGAGGTCGAGGTCGACGACTACGATGCCCTCGTGCTGCCGGGCGGGGTCGCCAACCCCGACAAGCTGCGCGTCGAGGAGCTGGCGGTCGACATCGTCCAGCAGTTCATGGACGAGGACAAGATCGTCGCCGCGATCTGCCACGCGCCGTGGCTGCTCGCCGAGGCCGATGTGATCGACGGGCGGCGCGTGACCGGCTTCGTCTCGATCCGCACCGATCTCGCCAATGCCGGCGCCGAGGTGGAGGACGAGGAAGTGGTGATCGACGACAACCTCATCACCAGCCGCAAGCCCGACGACATCCCGGCGTTCAACAAGGCGATCATCGACGCGCTGACCGAAGAACTCGCCGACGCCGACTAAGCAGCGGGCAGGGTAAACGCCGCAATAAGGATACTGCGGCGTTTACCATCTGCTCACGATTGTTCCGCTATAGTGCGGACATGCTCGACGACATCCTGCCCCTTCCGCTTTCCGCGCGCAGTCATGGCGTGCTCGATACCATGCGCGCGGCGGTGTCGCGGCTCGGTCGTCGGCGGATCGATCCTCCGGTCGCAGCAGGGGGCGCCGCGCCGTGCGCGTGGATGGCCCCGCCGCCCGAGCGGCCGCTGCCGCGCGACCTCAACCTGAAGCTCAGCGCGTTCGATCCCGGGGCGCTGCGTCGTTGCACGCCGGTGTCGGCGGCGGCATTCGTCGATCCGATCGTGCTCGAACGGACGCTGCACCGCATTCCGGCGCGCTGAGGTCGCACGCGACCGTCACGCCCTCGATCCGAAGCATCACCCGCTCGCCATAACGCGCATGCGTGGCGACGCGCAGATCGGCGACGATCTGCCCGGGGATCGTCACGTCGCGCGTCGGCAATTGCGTCAGCCATGCGTCGAGCGTGCTCCCGGTCGCCGCGCTGACCACCAGTTCGTGCCGTGCGCCCGAGAAGGTGGCGCTGTGCCACGCGACCGCGCGACCATGTTCCACCACCAGCGACACCCCCGCGCGTACCGCGTCGCGCAGCAGCGCGCGCTCGAACCGCCGCGCGATCATCGCGCGCGCGCCGCGAGGATCGCGGCGACCTTCGCACGCAGCGCGGGGCCGGGAACGCGTCCGCGGCGCAGATCGCGAACCAGCCGCGGATCGTTGACCGCGCGGCGTCCGAAGGTGGTTTCGGCGACCCCGGTGCGGCGCAAATAGGTGTCGATATCGTTCAACAGGCACATGGACTCTCACTCCGACTCTGTGTTCTTCATATGTTCTACTTTGTTCTGCTTGTCGAGGAAAAATCCTCAGGGTAAGGCCAGGCGATGAGCGACACGCCACAACAGGCACTTGCGAAGGCGGCACGCGCGCGCGGCGTGGCGCTGTCCGCGCTGTCGCGGATGCTGGGGCGCAATCAGGCGTATCTCGGGCAATTCGTGAACCGCGGCTCGCCGCGCATGCTGCCCGAGCGCGAGCGGCGGATGCTCGCCGACTTTCTCGCGATCGACGAGGTGCTGCTGGGTGCGCCGGCCCCGGTCGGCGAAGACGTCGCGGTGCCGTGGCTGGCGGTGCAGGCCGCGGCGGGGGGCGGGCAGGTCGCCGACGAGCGCGTGCTGCGCACCGAGCGGCTGCCGCGCGTAGCGCTGCGCGGCGCGGGGGTGGCGCCGGACGCGGCGTCGGTGATCGGGGTGAGCGGCGACTCGATGGCCCCGACGCTGCGCGATGGCGACCGGCTGCTGGTCGACCGCGCGGCACGGCGGATCGCGGCGCGCGGCGGCATCTATGTGCTGCGGCGCGGCGAGGCGGTGATGGTCAAACGGCTGGTGCCGCACGGCGAGCAGGTCGAGATCCGCAGCGACAATCCGCTGTGGCCGGTCGAGCGCGTGTCGCCCGGCGACATCGAGGTGATCGGGCGCGCGACATTGCTGTTGCGGCGGCTGTAGCGGGGCGCGTGCGGGCTCGTTACACTCGCCCGCGAACAAGGAGAGGTAGCGCATGAAACTCGCCAGTCTGAAGCAGGGGCGCGACGGTCGGCTGGTCGTCGTCTCCGACGATCTGGCCTGGTATGCCGATGCCGGGCATATCTGCGCGACGCTGCAGGCCGCGCTCGACGACTGGGCGCAGGTCGGCCCCGCGCTGGAGCTGCTGGCGGTCGACCTTCGCAACGAGGCGATCCCGCGCGCGCGGTTCCACGAACATGACGCCGCCGCGCCGCTGCCGCGCGCCTATCAATGGCTCGATGGCTCGGCGTACGTAAACCATGTCGCGCTGGTGCGGCAGGCGCGCGGGGCGGAACTGCCCGAGAGTTTCTGGCACGATCCCCTGATGTATCAGGGCGGGTCGGACGGGTTCCTCGGCGCGCGCGACGCGATCCCGCTCGCCGACGAGGACTGGGGTTGCGATCTGGAGGGCGAGGTGGTGGTCGTCACCGGCGACGTGCCGCTGGGCGCGACGCGCGAGCAGGCGCTCGACGCGATCCGGCTGGTCGGGCTGACCAACGACGTGTCTTTGCGCAATCTGATCCCGGCCGAACTCGCCAAGGGATTCGGCTTCCTGCAAGCCAAGCCGGCCTCGGCCTTCTCGCCGGTGTTCGTGACCCCCGAGGCGCTCGGTGACTGGTGGCGCGACGGCAAGTTGCACCGCCGCTTGCTGGTCGAGGTCAATGGCGCGCCCTTTGGTCGCGCCGACGCGGGTGAGGACATGACCTTCGACTTCGGGACGCTGATCGCACACGCCGCGAAGACGCGCGCGCTGGGCGCGGGGACGATCGTCGGGTCGGGCACCGTCTCGAACCGCGATGCCGAGGGCGGGCCGGGGCGGCCAATCGCCGATGGCGGCGTGGGCTATTCGTGTCTCGCGGAACTGCGCACGGTTGAGACGATCCAGAGCGGCGCGGCTCAGACGCCGTATCTGGGCACCGGCGACACGGTGCGGATCTGGATGGAGGACGATCGCCACCATCCGATCTTCGGGACGATCGAACAGACGGTCGGCTGACGCTATGCCCCGGGAAGCGGGCGGCGCGCGCGCAGCTCGGGGCGGCCCAGCATCGCGAAGCCGATAAACGCGGCGACCAGCCGATGGTCGTCGACCGCCGTCAGCATTCGCTTGAGATCGTCGAGAAACGCCTGCGCGCCGCCGAAATCGCGGACGCGGCGCGCGTCCATCGCCCAGCCGCCGAACTGCTGCGCGGCGACCGGACGCCGCTCGACATAGGCGATCGAGTCGTGACGCTGGTCGTGCGCGATCTGCGCCATCAGCGTCTCGACCGCCGGCTGCGGTCCTTCGAGCGCCTGGATGAAGCGGCTGCCGTCATGGAGCAACAGCCCGGTGATGCCGTGCCCGCCGTTGAAGCGCGCCGCGCCGGTCGCGAGCCGCGCCAGCTCGGGATCGTCGAGCGGCCGGGTGGCGCGGCTGATATAGACGAGCTGGTAGACGGGATCAGCCATCAATGTGACATGGATCAAGCATGCGAGGATTGTTAGCGCAATTCATTACAGATCAACCGGGTTGACCCGCTAGCCGGCGGCGCGGCGCGTGTCGTGGCGCCGCTGACCCGGAATCGTGGTTAATCACACGGCCGCGAGGGCCGCCGGATCAGTGAAAGTCGTGGCTGCGGATCGGGATGACGTCTTCCGGGTCGCAACCGTTGCGGAACGGCGGGTGATAGTCGCTGCGCACGCGCGTCTTCCAGCCGGGGTCGCCGCGATCGGGTGAGCCGGGGTGGGTCGCGCCGTCGCCGCGGCTGGTGAGACGCGGCAGGTCGATGTCGCCGACCGCGCGCAGCAGCGCGGTGCGATCGTGGATGCGATCGGCGATGACATGGATCACCTCGCCCTCGCGCTGGACGACGCCGGTGACGCTGATCATCGCCGAGGACATCACGACGGTGCGCTGCGCCTCGAACCGGTCGGGCCACAGGATGATGTTGGCGACTCCGGTTTCGTCCTCGATCGTGATGAACAGCACGCCCTTCGCGGACCCCGGCTTCTGGCGGACGAGGATGATCCCCGCCACCTCGACGCGGCGGCCGTCGCGTGTCTGGCGGAGCTGCGCGCACGGGATCACGCGCTGGTCGGCGAGCCGGTCGCGCAGGAAGAACAACGGATGCTCGCGCAAAGTGAGCTGGGTGGCGCGGTAATCCTCGACCACCTCGCGCCCGGCGGTCAGCGGCACCAGACTGACCGGCGGTTCGCGGCGCTCGGCCGCCTCCAGCAGCGGCAGCGGCGTCTCGCCGAGCCCGCGGATCGCCCATAACGCCTGCCGCCGGTCGAGCCCGAGCGCGTGGAAGCCATCGGCCTTGGCGAGCTTCTCCAGCGTCGCGAGCGGCACGCCCGAGCGGCGCCACAAATCCTCGATCGAGCGGAACGGCGCCTCGGCACGCGCGGCGATGATCCGCGCGACCTCGATCATCGACACGCCGTGGACGATCTTCATTCCCAGCCGCAGCGGCAGGCGCATGGTGTCACCCTCCTCGACCAGCCGCGTATCCCAATCGCTGTCGACGACGCAGACCGGGCGGATCACCACGCCATGCTCGCGCGCGTCGCGGACGATCTGCGCGGGGGCGTAAAAGCCCATCGGCTGGGCGTTGAGCAGCGCGCAGCAGAACACGTCCGGGTGGTGGCATTTCATCCAGCTCGACGCATAGGCGATCTTGGCGAAGGACGCGGCGTGGCTTTCGGGAAAGCCGTAGGAGCCGAACCCCTCGATCTGCTTGACCAGCCGCTCGGCGAAGTCGGGGCCGATGCCTTTCTTGGCCATGCCCTCGATCAGCTCGGTTTTGAACTGGCCGACGCCTTGCGTGTATTTGAACGTCGCCATCGCCTTGCGCAATTCGTCGGCGCGGGCGGGGGTGAAGCCCGCGCCTTCGATCGCGACCTTCATCGCCTGTTCCTGAAACAGCGGCACGCCATAGGTCTTGCCGAGCACCGCCTTCAGCTCCGGGCTGGGATAATCGAACTCGATCGCGGGGTTGCGGCGCTTCTGTTCGCGACGCTTCAGATAGGGATGGACCATGTCGCCCTGGATCGGGCCGGGGCGGACGATCGCGACCTGGATCGCGATATCGTAGAAATTGACCGGCAGCATCCGTGGCAGCATCGCCATTTGCGCGCGGCTCTCGATCTGGAAGACGCCGAGCGTGTCGGCCTTCTGGATCATCGCGAACGTCGCCGGATCGTCGGTCTGCAACGCGGGATGATCGAGCGTCAGCTGCACATTCTTGTGGCGCGCGAGCAGGTCGAAGGCGCGGCGCATACAGCCGAGCATCCCGAGCCCGAGGATGTCGACCTTCATCATCCCCGCTTCCTCGACATCCTCCTTCTCCCATTCGATCACGCGGCGATCCGCCATCGCGGCGGGCTCGATCGGGACCAACGCGTCGAGCCGGTCGCGGGTGAGGACGAAGCCGCCGGGATGCTGCGACAGATGCCGCGGCGTGCCGATCAGCTCGCGCGCCAACTCCAGCGTGAGCGCGAGCCGCGGGTCGCCGCGGTCGAGGTTGAGCGCATCGACATGGCGGTCGGCGACGCCTTCCTCCGACCAGCCCCATACCTGTCCGGCGAGCGCGGCGGTCATGTCCTCGGGCAGCCCGAGCACCTTGCCGACCTCGCGCACCGCGCCGCGCGCGCGGAAGCGGCTGACCACCGCGGTCAGCGCGGCATGGTCATGGCCATAGGTGTCGTAGATCCACTGGATCACTTCCTCGCGGCGCTCATGCTCGAAATCGATGTCGATATCGGGCGGCTCGGCGCGGTTCTCCGAGAGGAAGCGCTCGAACAGCAACTGGTGGACGATCGGGTCGATCGAGGTGATGCCGAGCACGAAGCAGATCACCGAGTTGGCCGCCGACCCGCGCCCCTGACACAAGATGTCCTGGCTGCGCGCATATTCGACGATCGAATGGACGGTGAGGAAATAGGCGGCGTAGTTGAGTTTCGCGACCAGCCCGAGTTCCTTGGCGAGCAGGTCCAGATATTCCCGCGGCACTACGCCGTCGAAGCGCCGGTCGAGCGCGCGGGTGGCGAGTTTCTCCAGCGCCTGTTGCGGCGTCTGCCCGGTCATGATCTTTTCTTCGGGGTAGAGATACTGGTCGCGCAGGTCGCGCGGCGAGAAGGTGCAGCGCTCGACCACCGCCGCAACCGCGGCGAGCGCGTCGGGGAAGCGCGCGAAGCGGCGTTCCATCTCGAACGGCGGGTGGAGGCAGCGGTCGGCGGAGCGTTCGCGGCGAAGTCCGAGCGCGTCGATCGTGGTCTTCTCGCGGATCGCGGTGACGACGTCCTGGATCATGCGCTTGTCGGGATGGTGGTAGAGCACGTCGCCGGTCGCGAGCGGCGCGAGGTCATAGCGGCGCGCGGCGGCGGCGGCCTCGTACAGCCGGCGTGCGTCGTCGGGGCGGCGCTGCTGCGTGAGGCAGACATGGCCGCGCGCGTCGCCCGAGGCAGCGCCGAACAGATCGGCCATCCAGCGCAATTCGCCCTCGTCTGCGCCGTCCGCGCCGGGGACGAGCGCGGCGACCAGCCCGGCGGCGTGCGCGGCGACATCCTCCCAGTGCAGGAAGCAGCGGCCTTTTTCGCCATGCTGCGGGCGGGCGCGCGCCTTGCCGATCGTCAGCAGCCGGGTGAGCCGGCTCCATGCCGCGAGGTCCTGCGGCCAGACGAGCAGCGACGCGCCGGTGACGAGATCGAGCCGGCAGCCGGCGACCATCCGCACGGGGTTGCCCTGCGCGGATGTTTTCTCGGCGGCGACCAGCGCGCGGACGATCCCGGCGACCGAATTGCGATCGGTGATGCCGAGTGCCGGGAGGCGCATTTCCGAGGCGGTGGCGAACAGCTCCTCGCACGACGACACGCCGCGCAGGAAGCAGAAGTGCGTCGCGACCTGAAGTTCGGAATAGGTCATGGCGTCACAGCCGAAAGCCGTAACCTGCAAGCCCTGCCGTCATTGCGAGCGTAGCGAAGCAATCCAGGGCGTCCTGGTCCGGCTCTGGATTGCTTCGCTGCGCTCGCAATGACGACGTGGCTGACCGGCATGCTCAATTGCCCAAGCCATGCAGGAACCAGCTGAGATCGCCGGTCTGGCTGCGCAATCCGTCGCCGCGGCGGAACAGCCAGAAGCGCTGCCCGGTCTCGTCCTCGACGCGGTAATAATCGCGGACCGCCATCCGCTCGGGCGCGCGCCGCCACCATTCGCCCGCGACGCGCTCCGGGCCTTCGGCACGAACGATCAGGTGCATGGTGCCGCGCCACGTGAAGCGCTTCGGCGGCTGGTCGGGGAGTTCGGCGAGGACGTGGTCGATCCGTTCCGGGCGACGCAGCAGCAACACCGGGCGCGGCCAGCGCGGGTGCCATGGATGGTCGGGGCTGCGCGCGTCGAGGTGGCGGACATCGTCGGGGCGCAGTTTCTGTGTCTCGCGTTGCGGTGGATCGAGCGGCGCGGTGCGCGTCCACGAGCGTTCGGGGACGTCGCTCTCGACCGGGGCGACGCGCCACAGCCGGCCCGCGCCGATGCGGTTGATGAGCGCATCGATCAGCGGCGCGAGATCGGGCGCGGTATCGTCGGCGAGCGCCGCAGCCAATGTCTCGGCGCCGAGCGGGTCGGCGCGGCGCACGATCAGCGCGATGCCGTCGATGCCATAGCCGGGTTCGATCTCCTCGATGCGGCGCAGCGTCAGCCGCAGCATGTGCGCGGCGTCGCGGGTCGGGCGCGCGAAGCCGAGCCGCAGGATCTGCGGTACGCCGTCGACGCGCGCGGCGATCATCTCGACCGCGCGCGCGCCCTGACCGGCCTTCGCCAGCGCGACCGCGAGCCGGTGCATCAATTCGCGCAGCCAATGCTCGATCGCCTCGGGAGTGGCGATCGGCTCGACGAAGCGCTGCTCGACCGCGACGCGCGTCGGGGGGACGATCGGCTCCAACGGTTCGGGCAGCTGGCCAAGCGCCTGATCGATGCGATCGGCGATCGCGCGGCCGAAGCGGCGGACGAGCGGCGCGCGGGGGAGCGCGGTGAGCTGCCCGATCGCCTCGATCCCGAGCCGCGCGAGCAGTTCCAGCGCGGGCGCGTCGAGCCGCAGCGCCGCGACCGGCAGCTGCGCCAGCGCTTTGCCGTGCCCAGCGGGCGGCACGATCTGCACGGCGTCGCGCGCGCCGAACCGCGCCAGCGCCCAGGCCGCGCCCGGCGTGTCGGCGACCGCGACGCGGGCGGCGATGCCGTAGCGCGCGAGCAGCCGCAGCAGCCGGCGGCAGAAGCGCGCCTCGCCGCCGTGGAGATGCGCGACCCCGGTCAGCTCGACGAACAGCCCGTCGGCGTCCGACACTGCGACGGTCGGTGCCCAGCGGCGCGCGAGCAACGTGGCGAGCGCGGCGAGATCGGCGGCGTCGCGCTCCGGCTCGGCCTCGCGCACGTCGAGCCCCGGCACCTGCGCGCGCGCCATGGTGAGCGCGGTGCCGGGGCCGATCCCGAGCGCGCGCGCGGCTTCATTGGCGGCAGCGACCTCGACGCGCGCGCCGCTGCGCTGCACCGTCACCAGCGGTTGCTCGTCGACGGGCGCGGCGGCGCGTGCGCCCTCGTCGGCATCGTCGCAGACGCGCGCGACCATCGTCGCCAGCGTGCGCCCGGTCTGGAAGAAGCGGCCGTGGCCGTAGCCGGGTGCGGTCGGCGCGCTCTTGCCGTGATTGTCGGGATGCGGCCCCTCGCCGGGGAATTGCACCGCGGGCATCGCGGCGAGTTGCTTGAGGCTTTGAGCGAGATTGGGCGGGGCGACATGCCCGGCCTCGCCGCCATGCCCGTCGCGCGCGCTGCGGCGCGGGGCCTTCATTGCGCGGCGGACGACGGCATCCTCGCCGGGGCCGAGCACCGGCGGCATCCGGCCCATCCGGCGCAGCGCACCCGCTTCGTCGGGGGGCAGCGGGCGGAACGGATGGTCGACCAGCTCGGTCTTGCGCGACAATTCCTGCAGCGATGGGCGGCGATGCGCGGGGAGCGCCTCGACCGAAGCTTGCAGGTCCTCGTTGCGCCAGCCGCGCGTGCCGGGGCGGAACAGCGGTTCGGCGGCTTCGGTGCGGCGCGACAGTTCGCGGAACGGGGTGGCGGCGGCCTCGCTGGTGCGGCCGAGTTCGCGCTGCGCGGGGCGGCGGTGCGCGGGCAGGCCGGCAACTGCGCTCTCGACCTGGTCGCGCGTGTCGGCGAGCCCGCTGCCGGGGTCGGTGCGCGCCCAGCGTGCGCCGGGACGCCAGCCGCCGCCGCGCGGTACGGAGCAGTGCTGCGCGCGCTCGGCGGCGGCGTCGGTGCCCAAAGCGTCGAAGGCGGCGCGGCCGTCGGCCTCAGCCGACCGCGCGGCGCGGCGCTCGATCCGCCGCAGCCGGTCGATCGACCAGCTGGGCAGGTAGAGCGAGGCGACCCGTTTCATCGGAGCCCTCCACCAAGAGTTCGAACGGATCGCCGCCGCGCTGGCGCACGCATTCGACGTGCCAGCACGCGCGGCCCAGCCCGCCCCACGGCACCTGCGACGACGGCGCGTGCGCGACACGCCAGCGCGTCACCGCCGCGGACGGCGCGGTGATCGGATCGGTGCCGTCGCGGGTCGGGCGGCGGAGCAGCAGCGCAGGGGTGCCGCCGCCCTCGGCGGCGAGTTGCAGCCGGCGGGCCTGCGCCATCTGGACGCGCGTCGCCTCACCGACCACCGCGCCGAGCCCGCGGTGGCGCAGCCCTTCCTCGACCAGCGCGAGCAGTTCGGCGTCGTCGCGCGCCTCGGCATAGACGACACGCGACGGCGCGAGCCCGGCCTGGAACAGCCCCGGCGCGAACAGGTCGCGCGAGCGCACGACCCACAGCACCTCGCCGTGCGTGCGCGCGGCGATTCCGGCGGCGAACAGCACCGCGGCGGCGTCGTCGCCCCAGCCGGTGCCGCGTGACGACACTTCGTGCAGCGCGTCGGTCCGCAGGCCATGGTCGGCGAGCCGATCGTCGAGCGCGGCGATGCCGAACGGCAGCACGGGCCGGTCGCGCGCCTCGCCGGTAATGGCCTGCAAGCTCTCGCGGAGCGCGGCAAGGGTGGGAACGGGACCGGACACAGGCGACTCGCAATCAATCTGTTCGCTATTTGTTCCTATTCGTGTTCCGGCGTCAAGGCTTTGCGGGGATTAGGAATGTGGGGGCCCGGCGTTGCCGATTGCCCGCTCGTCATCCCGGACGTGATCCGGGATCCCGCTCCCTTACCTCCGCCAAAAGAACCGGGGCTAGGCCGCCTCTGCCTGTTCCTCTGCCGTGGGCGTCACCCGCAAGATCTCGCTCACCGCGCGCCGCTGCTCGCGGCGCGTGACCACCGGCGCGAGTCGCCCGGTGTCGTCGCAAGCGATCGCGGTCGCCGCGAACGGTGCGCCATCGCTTTGCCGGGCGAGCGTCACCTCCCAGCGCGGGCGCGCGGTGCCGACCATCGGCACGGACCCGATCCGCCAGCGGGTGGCCGCCGAAGACGACACCGCCAACGGATCGCCGCTGCCGCGCGCCGGGCGCTTGAGCAGCAGCGCAACCGTCCGCCCGCGCGCCGCGGCCTGCTGCACGCGCTTCGTCGCGGCGGGCGATGCACGGCGCACCTCGCCGATCACCGCGCCCAAAGCGGGATGGCGCAGGCCTTCCTCCATCAGCGCCAGCACCCCGGCATCGTCATCGGCCTCGGCATGGATCACGCGCTTCGCGGTCAGCCCGGACTGCGCCAGCGCGGGGGCGAACAGGTCGCGGCGTCGCACCACCCACAGGATCGGTCCCCATGCCCGCGCCGCGACCCCCGCGACGAACAACGTCGCCGCCGCATCGTCGCGCAGCGATGGCGTCGCCGCCGCGACCTCGTGCAGCGCGTCGAGTCGCAGCCCGCCGTCGGTCAGCTGCGAGTCGATGTCCGGCACCCCGAACGGCATGACCCGCCGCCGGCTGTGCCCGTCGTCCGGCACGGCGCGCAGCGTCTCACGCAAAGAGGAAAGGACGCTCGACTCGGGCACGACGCGCAGGACTCCGCAGCGGATTTTCGTTCGCAATTTGTTCCAGAAAGAGGGTGCGAGTCAATGGTCTGTCACGTACGCCGACTAGCCCGGATCGCGTCAGAGGTCCGCCAAAAGGGCTTTGACTGGCGTTGAAACAATATTACAAGCGGCTGAAATCGTGCTGCGCGACAAGCAGCGCCTGACGGAGAGTGAAACGTGGGCGAAGAACCCGGCATCGTGCACCCGCGCGGCAACCTGCCGCCCCTGTCGCTGCACGTCCCCGAACCCAAATTCCGGCCCGGCGATGCGGTCGACTTCGCCGACGTTCCGATCCCGCCTGCGGGCGCCGCGCGCCGCCCCGATACCGCCGACGCCGCGCGCGACTTCACCGACCTTGCCTATACGATGGTGCGCGTCCTCGACGAGCACGATCAGGCGGTCGGCGCGTGGAACCCGCGGCTATCGCCCGACACGCTGCGGCGGATGCTGCGCCATATGGCGACGGTCCGCGCGTTCGACGAACGGATGTTCCGCGCGCAGCGGCAGGGCAAGACCAGCTTCTACATGAAGTCGCTCGGCGAGGAGGCGGTGGCGGTCGCCGCGGCGCACGCGCTGGATGCCGAGGACATGTGCTTTCCCTCCTATCGCCAGCAGGGGCTGTTGATCGCGCGCGGCTGCCCGATGGTCGACATGATGAACCAGATCTATTCGAACACCGGCGACAAGCTGCAGGGCAAGCAGCTGCCGATCATGTATTCGGAGAAGCGCTTCGGCTTCTTCTCGATCTCGGGCAACCTGACCACGCAATATCCGCAGGCGGTTGGCTGGGCGATGGCGTCGGCATCGAAGGGCGACACGCGCATTGCGGCGACATGGTGCGGGGAGGGCTCGACCGCGGAGGGCGACTTCCATTCCGCGCTGACCTTCGCGACCGTCTATCGTGCGCCGGTGATCTTCAACGTCGTCAACAATCAATGGGCGATCAGCAGCTTCTCGGGCTTCGCGGGGGCGGAGGCGACGACCTTCGCGGCGCGCGCGGTCGGCTACGGGATCGCCGGCCTGCGCGTCGACGGCAATGACGCGCTGGCGGTCTATGCCGCGACCGCCTGGGCCGCGGAGCGCGCGCGCACCAATGCCGGCCCGACGCTGATCGAGCATTTCACCTATCGCACCGAGGGCCATTCGACCTCCGACGACCCGACGCAATATCGCTCGGCCGGCGAGCCGACGGCATGGCCGCTCGGCGATCCGATCCGGCGGCTGAAGGACCATCTGGTCGCGATCGGCGAATGGGACGAGGCGCGGCAGGCCGACATGGACCGCGAGGTCGCCGAGGAAGTGAAGGCGGCGCAGAAGGAGGCCGAGAAGAACGGGGTGCTCGGCCATGGCCTGCGCCAGCCGCTCGACTCGCTGTTCGACGGGGTGTTCGAGGAAATGCCGTGGCATTTGCGCGAGCAGCGCCAGATGATGATCGACGAGGAAACCGCGAGCGGGCGGCCGTGGGACCGGAAGTGAGGGCGGCCGCGCTACGCCCCGCCGTCATCCCCGCGAAGGCGAGGATCCAGACGCGCGGATCTTCGCAAAAGCCGAAAGGTCAGAGGTTCTGGATTCCCGCCTGCGCGGGAATGACGGAGTGGGTTGGATGAGCGTTACAATCGAACAAGCGGTGGACGACACCACCACCCGCATGAACATGATCCAGGCGATCAATTCCGCGATGGACGTGACGATGGCGCGCGATCCGGCGATCGTCGTCATGGGCGAGGACGTCGGCTATTTCGGCGGCGTCTTCCGCGCAACCGCAGGGCTTCAGAAAAAATACGGCAAGACCCGCGTCTTCGACACGCCAATCACCGAATGCGGAATCATCGGCGTCGCGGTCGGGATGGGCGCCTATGGCCTGCGCCCGGTGCCGGAGATCCAGTTCGCCGATTACATCTACCCCGCGCTCGACCAGTTGGTCAGCGAGGCGGCGCGGCTGCGCTATCGCTCGGGCGGTGAGTTCACCGCGCCGCTGACGGTGCGCTCGCCGTTCGGCGGCGGGATCTTCGGCGGGCAGACGCATTCGCAGTCGCCCGAGGGGATCTTCACGCACGTCTCGGGGGTGAAGACCGTCATCCCCTCGACGCCGTACGACGCCAAGGGGCTGTTGATCGCGGCGATCGAGGACAATGATCCGGTGATCTTCTTCGAGCCGAAGCGCATCTACAACGGCCCGTTCAACGGCCATTGGGACCGCCCGGCGGAGAATTGGTCTAAGCATCCCGGCGGGGAGGTGCCGACGGGTTACTACAAGATCCCGCTCGGCAAGGCGAACGTGGTGCGCGCGGGCGAGGCGGTGACGATGCTCGCTTATGGCACGATGGTGCACGTCTGCGCGCAGGTGGTGGCCGACACCGGCGTCGATGCCGAGATCGTCGACCTGCGCACGCTCGTCCCGCTCGACATCGAGACGATCGAGGCGAGCGTGCGGAAGACCGGGCGTTGCATGATCGTCCACGAGGCGACGCGCACCAGCGGGTTCGGCGCGGAGCTGGCGGCGCTGGTGCAGGAGCGGTGCTTCTACCACCTCGAGGCGCCGGTCGAGCGCGTCACCGGCTTCGACACGCCGTATCCGCATAGCCTCGAATGGGCCTATTTTCCCGGACCGGTGCGGATCGGCCAGGCGCTCAAGAAAATCCTGAAGGACTAAGGCAGATGGCGCGTTTCACCTTCAAGCTGCCGGACATCGGCGAGGGCATTTCCGAGGCGGAGATCGTCGCGTGGCACGTCGCGGTCGGCGACCGCGTCGAGGAGGACCAGAGCCTCGCCGACATGATGACCGACAAGGCGACCGTCGAGATGGAATCGCCGGTGGCGGGCGTGGTGGTCGAGATCGCGGGGGCGGTCGGCGATCAGGTGTCGATCGGTGCGCCGCTGGTGGTGATCGAGACCGAGGGGGAGGGCGAGGTTGCTTCTCCCGCTGCGGAGCCGGAGACGCTGGAGGCGGAGAATCCCGGTGTGGAGGAAGCGCAACCGCAAGCCCTCTCCCCTGCGGGGAGAGGGTTGGGTGAGGGGTTGGAGCCTCGCGGAGAGGATAGTCTCGGTGAGACCCCGGCCCCTCACCCCAGCCCTCTCCCCGCCGGGGAGAGGGAGCCGGTCGCCCACTCGCCCGTCCTCGCCTCGCCCGCCGTCCGCGCCCGTGCCAAGGACCTGAACGTCGACCTCTCCGCGATCCGCGTGGCAGAGGGGGAGCGTATTCGCCACGCCGATCTCGACGCGTACCTCCGCTACAACAGCGGACAGGGCTATCACGCCCCGCACGCCAATCGCGCGCGCGACGACGAGCAGGTGCGCGTCATCGGGATGCGCCGCCGCATCGCCGAGAACATGGCCGCGGCGAAGCGCCACATCCCGCACTTCACCTATGTCGACGAGATCGACGTCACCGCGCTGGAGGAGATGCGCGCCGACCTCAACGCGCATCGCGGCGAGCGGCCCAAGCTGACGCTGCTGCCGCTGCTGATCGTCGCGATGTGCCGGACCTTGCCCGACTTCCCGATGCTCAATGCGCGCTACGACGACGAGGCGGGCGTGGTGACGCGCGCGGGGCGCGTGCATGTCGGCATGGCGACGCAGACCGATGCCGGGCTGACCGTGCCGGTGATCCGCGACGCGCAGGACCGCAACGTCTGGCAACTCGCGACCGAGATCGCACGGCTGGCGGGCGGGGCGCGTGCCAACAAGCTGACGCCGCAGGAACTGGGCGGCGGGACGATCACCGTCACCTCGCTCGGGCCGCTGGGCGGGATCGCGACCACACCGGTCATCAACCGACCCGAAGTGGCGATCATCGGGCCCAACAAGATCGTCGAACGTCCTGTCTTCCGCGGCGACGACATCGTGCGTGCCAAGCTGATGAACCTGTCGATCAGCTGCGACCACCGCGTCGTCGATGGCTGGGACGCGGCGAGCTATGTGCAGGCGTTGAAGCACTATCTCGAGACGCCGGTGCTGCTGTTCGCCGATTGACGATGCGCGCCGGCACTGCACGCGCGCAGGACGCGGCGCGCGGGATCGGCGCCTCGCGGCTGGGTCGTCATCGAACCGTCACGAGAAATGCTCTAGGCCGCGGCCATGCATCTCGATCTGATCCAGTCGCTCAGCCTGTGCGGCGACGCCGGCACGCCCAATGACGATCGGGCGGGCAGCGGCACGCGGCACGCCTGGGTGATCGACGGCGCGACCGACCTGTCGCCGCCGGGACTGCTCGGCGCGCAGGGCGGGGCGGCGTGGCTTGCGGCAACTGCCGACGCGGCGTTCGCGGCGGCGATGGCGGACGATCTGCGCGGCACCTGCACGCAGGTCTTCGCGGCGGTCGCGACGCGCTATGCGGCGCAGCGGCAGCGTGAACCCGAGGGGGCGTGGGAAACGCCACGCGCTTCGTTCGCGGCGGTGCAGCTCGTCGGCGACATGCTGGAGGTGGCGTGGGCGGCGGATTGCGCGGTGCTGCATGCTTCGGGAGCGACGGTGACGTGGTGCACGCCCGCGCCCGATCGCGCGCGAGAGAGCGCGCAGGCGGCGGCGCTGGGGCCGGGGGTCGGCGCGACCAAGCTGCGCACCCCGGCGGTGCTGGCGGATCGTCGCGCCGCACGGACGCTGCCGGGACAGAAGGTGCTGGGCATCGACGCTGGCGAGAGCGCGCGCGCCATGGAGGTGGTGAGCGTCGCGGTCGCGCCGGGCGACGACCTGCTGCTGATGAGCGACGGGATGGCGGCGCTGGTCGATGCCTATGCCGCTTACGATGCGGCCGGTCTGGTGGCGGCGCTGCGGTCGCGTGGGCTGGCGGCACTGGGCGGCGAACTCCGCGCGATCGAGCGCAGCGATGCCGCCTGCCGGCGCTACCCGCGCTTCAAGGCGAGCGACGATGCGACCGCCTTGTGGGTGCGGGTGGGAGGCTGATCGTCATTGCGGACGGAGCGAAGCGATCCAAGGACGGACCTCGACGCTTTGGATTGCTTTGCTACGCTCGCAATGACGGCTGAGATTAGGCGCAATCGAACTCCGTCGCGCAGCTAAATCCGTCACTACGGACTTGGTTTAAAGAAAACTGTAAGGATCGACGTCGACCGCGACGCGCACCTTCGCGGGCCAATCGAGCGCACCGAGCCAGTCGCGGATCACGTCCTGCACGTCGAGCGCCCGGCGTGCATGGACGAGCAGCCGGAAGCGGTGCCGTCCACGCAGCATCGCCAGCGGGGCGGGGGCGGGGCCGTAGACCTCCATCCCGTCGACGCGCGGCGCCGCGCGGCCGATCGCGCGCGCGGTGTCGTGCGCCGCGCCCTGATCCTCGCTCGACACGATGATCGCGGCATAGCGGCCGAACGGCGGCGCACCGGCGTCCTCGCGCGCTTCGGTCTCGGCGGCGTAGAAGGCGTCGGCGTCACCGGTGATCAGCGCCTGCATCACCTGTGCCTTGGGGCTGTGCGTCTGGATATAGACATGGCCGGGCTTGGTACCGCGCCCGGCGCGCCCCGATACCTGCCGGATCTGCTGAAAGGTCCGCTCGGCCGCGCGCAGGTCGCCGCCGTCGAGCCCGAGGTCGGCGTCGATCACCCCGACCAACGTCAGATTGGGAAAGTGATAGCCCTTGGTCACCAATTGCGTGCCGACGACGATGTCGATGTCGCCGGCCTCCATCCGCGCGACGAACTCGGCGGCCTTGGCGGGGCTCCAGATCGTGTCGGAGGTGACGACCGCGGTGCGCGCTTCGGGGAACAGCGCCGCGACCTCGTCGGCGATCCGCTCGACGCCGGGGCCGCACGCGACCAGCGTGTCCTCGTTCTGGCATTCGGGGCACAGCCGCGGCACCGGCTCGATATGCCCGCAATGATGGCAGGCGAGCCGCCGCGTCAGACGATGCTCGACCATCCAGGCGGTGCAATTGGGGCATTGGAAGCGATGCCCGCACGTCCGGCACAGGGTGAGCGGTGCGTAACCGCGGCGATTGAGGAACAGCAAAGCCTGCTCGCGCCGCTCCAGCGCTTCCTCCATCGCCTTGACCAGCCGCGGGCTGATCCAGCGCCCGCGCTCGGGCGGCTCGGCGATCAGGTCGATCGCCTCGATCGTCGGCATTTGCGCGACGCCGAAACGGCCGGGCAATTTCACCTCGGCATATTTGCCGAGCGCGACCTGATGCCGGGTCTCGATCGCCGGGGTGGCGCTGGCGAGGATCACCGGGCACGCCTCGAACAGCCCGCGCATCACCGCGACGTCGCGCGCGTGATAATGGACGCCGTCCTCCTGCTTGAAGCTGGTTTCGTGCGCTTCGTCGACGACGATCAGCCCGAGGTTGGCGTAAGGCAGGAACAGCGCCGAGCGCGCGCCGACCGTCACCCGCGCCTCGCCGCTGGCGATCGCGCGCCACGCGCGACGGCGCTGGGTGGCACGCAATCCGCTGTGCCACGCGACCGGCTCGCAGCCGAAGCGGTCGTGGAAGCGCTTGAGGAACGGTTCGGTCAGCGCGATCTCGGGGAGCAGCACCAGCACCTGCCGGCCGGCGCGGAGCGCGGCGGCGACCGCCTCGAAATAGACCTCGGTCTTGCCCGATCCCGTCACGCCGTCGAGCAGCGTCGGGCGGAAGGCGGCGGCGGTGACGCCGTCGACCAGCGTCGCGGCGGCGGCGCTTTGGTCGTCGGACAGCGTCGGCGGCGCGTGATCGGGGTCGGGGACAGGGAAGGGGCTGTCGATGTCGACCGGTACGCCCTCCAGCGCGCCGACCTTGACGAGCCCGCGGATCACCGCGTCACTGACGTCGGCGATCGTCGCCAGCTCGCGGATCAGCCCCTGCCGGTCGCCGATTCGTTCGAGCGCCTGCTCGCGCTGCGCGGTCATTCGCTCCGGCACATGGCCGGTGGCGCGATATTCAACGACGCTCCGCCCGCCTTCCAGCGCGGCGGTCGAGGACAAGGCCATCCGCACCACCGCGGCGGTCGGGGCCAGATAGTAATCGGCGGTCCATTCGATCAGCCGCCGCAGCGGCGCACGGAGCGGCGGCACGTCGGCGACCGCGAGCAGGTTGCGCAGCCGATTGTCGCCGACCTCGGCGTCGGACGGCATCCGCTCGGCCTCCCAGGCGACGCCGAGCAACTGGCGCGGGCCGAGCGGCGCGACCACCACCGATCCGGGCTCGACCGTCATGCCGTGCGGCACGCGATAGTCGAGTGGACCGAGAGCGGAGTTCAGGACGATGACGCGCGCGCGGGAGGACATTGCCGTCCATATGGGGCCGCGGCGAGTCGGAGGGAAGCGGGTGCGGGTGGATCGGCATCCATCCCACGCCCTGCCCGATCGCCGTCATCCCGGATCAGGTCCGGGGCGACGACCAATACCTTTATGCCACCCGGCGGATGTTGCGCGTGCCCACCCGCGCGCGCTTGGCGGTATAGAGGATCGTGTCCGCGCGGCGGGCGAAGTCGCGCAGCGAGTGGCACTCGTCGTCGAACGGCGCGATGCCGACCGAGCCCGCACTGCTCATCGTCACACCGCCGACCTCGATCGGAATGCGCAGCGCATCCTCCAGCTGCGTGCGCAGCCCGGTGATGTCCCTCGCGAGCGCGGGATGCTCGACGATTACCGCGAATTCGTCGCCGCCGATCCGCGCCGCGACGCTGCCCATCAGCCACGGTTCGGACAGCGCGCTGCCGGTCAGCCGCAGCACGTCGTCGCCGGCGCCATGGCCGAGCGTGTCGTTGATCGCCTTGAACCCGTCGAGGTCGATCAGCACGAGGTGCAACGGCGTGCGATCCTGCCGCGCGCGCTCCATCGCCGCCTCCAGTTCGCGATCGAAGGCGGCGCGATTGGCGATGCCGGTCAATGCGTCGGTGTCGGCGGAGCGCCGCAATTGCTGTTCGAGCGCATGACGCTGCGTCACGTCCTGAAAGACGCCGACCATCGCCACGACGCGGCCGTCGACGATCTCCGGTTCGGCCATCGCGCGCACCCTGCGCAACCGTCGGTCGGCGGTGATGAAATCGGTCTCGATCGAGAAGGCCCGGCCGCGCCGGATCGCATCGTCGAGCGACGTTTGCACGAGCGCGCGGCTCCGTTCGGGGTAGAAGCGCATCGCATCGCGCAGCCGCGGCTTGTGCCCGACCGGCAGGCCGTGAATGCGATAGACGTTGTCCGACCAGTCGAGCGTGCCCTCGACGATCGACAGCCGCCACGACCCGATTTCCGCAATCTGTTCGGCCTGGCGGAAGATCTGGTCCTGCTGCCCGAGACGCGTGACCAGTTCCTCGCCGGTGGTGGCGATGTGGATGGCCTTCAGCGCGGTGCGCCGCGCCTCCAGCAAGGCCTCGGCAAGCGTGGCGAGATGCGCCAGCGCCGCCAGCGCGCGCGGATCGGCGGTGCGCGGAACGGTGTCGACGACGCACAGCGTGCCGACCGCGCGGCGGACGCCATCCGGATCGGCGACTCGCAGCGGCGCACCGGCGTAGAAGCGGACGCCGACGTCGGTGACGAGCGGGCTGTGGCGGAATCGCTCGTCGCACAGCGTGTCGTCGATCACCGTCAGGCAGTCGTCGACCACGGTGCGATCGCAAAAGGCGGTGGCGCGATCAAAGGTCATCGCGCCCGGCGTGGTGCGCGCCTTGACGAACAATCGATCGTTATCAACCAGGTTCAGCAAGGCGGTGGAGCAGCCGAGCAACTCCGCCGCCAAAGCGACGAGCGCGTCGAATTCGCGTTCCGGCGCGGTGCCGAGCAGCGCGAGCGCCTGCAAGGCGGCGGCGCGCGCCGTCTCGGCATGGCGATCATAGCGAGGAGTGGCGGGCGTCATGCGGAACATCTAACAGGCGTAACGTTAATTTTTGTTTGCCAATCCCCTTCATGTGCGGAGCTGCGACGGAGTGAGCGATTTGTCGGTCCCGCTGCCGTTGCCGGTGCAATGGTCGGTCCATCTGGCGCGCGATCGTCGCCGATCGGAGCATACCGTGCGCGCCTATCGCGCGACGGCTGAGCGGTTGTTGTTGTTTTTGAACGAACATTGGGGCGAGGCGGTCGATCGCGCCGCCTTGTCGCGCGTCACCGCCGGCGACCTGCGCGCCTATCTGGCGCAGCGGCGCGGCACCGGCCTGTCGAACGCCTCGGCGGCGCGCGAGCTGTCGGCGGTGCGCGGCTTCCTCGACTGGGCGGGCGGGGTCGGCGCGGCGCCGCGGATGAAGGGGCCGCGCGTCAAGAAGGGCGTGCCACGGCCGATCTCGCCCGACGAGGCGGTCGCGCTGGCCACCGACGTCATGGAGGACAGCGACGAGCCATGGGTGGCGGCGCGCGACTGGGCGGTGCTGCTGCTGCTGTACGGCGCGGGGCTGCGGATCGGCGAGGCGCTGGCGCTGACCGGCGCGGTGTTGCCGCTCGGCGAGACGCTGCGCGTCACCGGCAAGCGCGACCGGACGCGGATCGTGCCGCTGCTGCCGCCGGTGCGTGCGGCGATCGAGGACTATGCGGCGCGCGTGCCGTGGCCGATGGCGCGCAACGCGCCGCTGTTCCGGGGTGTGCGCGGCGGCGCGCTGGACGGCGGGATCGTGCGGACGCGGGTGCGCGCGGCGCGGGCGCGGCTGGGGCTGTCGGAGCGGACGACGCCGCACGCGCTGCGCCACAGCTTCGCGACGCATTTGCTGGGGCGCGGGGCGGACCTGCGGGCGTTGCAGGAGTTGCTGGGCCACGCGAGCCTGAGTTCGACGCAGGTCTATACCGGGGTGGATGCGGCGCATCTGCTCGATGTGTACCGGGCGGCGCATCCGCGGGGGTAGAAATTCGTCATTGCGCGCGTAGCGACGCAACCCGGGGCCGGATCAGGACGCCCTGGATTGCTTCGCTTCGCTCGCAATGACGATGGATCAGCCGCGCGGCTTCCATGTCGCGAAGCGCCAGCCGTACCAGCCGAGCGCGAGCACGGTCAGCGCGATCCCGACCGGGCCGACGTAGCGATCCAGCTCGGCGAAGCGGCTGCCGAGATAGAAGCCCGCGCCCGCCAGCACGCCGTTCCAGATGATGCTGCCCGCGAAGGTCATCACCAGAAAGCGCGGCATCGGCATCGCCGCCATGCCGGCGGGCAGCGAGATCATCGTGCGGAACGTCGGCATGAAGCGGAACACGAAGATCACCCAGCCGCCATGATCGTGAAGGAAGCCGCGCACGCGCTCGACGTCGCTCCATTCCATCGTCAACCAGCGGCCGTGCCGCTCGACGAACGGGCGGAAGCGCGCATAGCCGATCCGCCGCCCGACCGCATACCAGAAGACGTTGCCGGCGGTCGTCCCGGCGGTGCCCCACAGCAGCAGCGGCACGATGTCCATCTGCCCGCGCGCCACCGCGATCCCGCCGAGCCCCATGATGACCTCGGACGGGATCGGCGGGACGATATTCTCCAGCGCCATCAGCAGGAAGATGCCGAGATAGCCGCCCGCGACGATCCAGTGGATGATGAAGTCGGTCACATCCGCGCCAACGGCTCCGTCAGCGCGCGCGTTCCTCCAGCCGGCGGTCGATCGCCTCCCAGATCAGCCCGGCGACATCGGTGCCGTCGAACTTCTCGATCGCGACGATCCCGGTCGGCGAGGTGACGTTGATCTCGGTGAGCCACTCGCCGCCGATCACGTCGATCCCGACGAAGATCAGCCCGCGCTTCTTCAGCTCCGGGCCGAGCGCGTCGCAGATCTCGCGCTCGCGCGGGGTCAGTTCGGTCTTCTGCGCCGAGCCGCCGACCGCGAGATTCGAGCGGATCTCGCCTTCGCCGGGCAGGCGGTTGATCGCGCCCGCGACCTCGCCGTCGACCAGCACGATGCGCTTGTCGCCCTTCGCCACCGCCGGGAGGAACGCCTGCACCATGTGCGGCTCGCGCCATGTCTGGTTGAACACCTCGATCAGCGCCGACAGATTCTCGCCCGCGGCGCGGACGTGGAAGATCGCCTTGCCGCCGTTGCCGTGCAGCGGCTTGACGACGATCTCGCCATGTTCGGCTAGGAAGGCGCGTGCCTCGTCGAGCGAGCGCGTCACCAGCGTCGGCGGCATGAAACGCGCATAGTCGAGCACGAACACCTTTTCGGGCGCGTTGCGGACGCTGACCGGATCGTTGACGATCAGCGTGCGGTCGGCGATCCGCTCGAGCAGGTGCGTGGCAGTGATATAGCCGAGATCGAACGGCGGATCCTGCCGCATCAGCACCACGTCGACGTCCGCGCCAAGGTCGAGCGCCACCGCTTCGCCGAAGCGGAAGTGATCGCCCGCGACGCGCTGCACCGTCACCGGATGCGCCTTCGCCCAGACGCGCCCATCGCGGTAATTGAGCGCATCGGCGGTATAATGGAACAGCCGGTGCCCGCGCGCCTGCGCGGAAAGCATCAGCGCGAAGCTGCTGTCCCCGGCGATGTTGATCTGGTCGAGCGGGTCCATCTGAACGGCGACGGTGAGGGGCATGGGTCCTCCAGAGACGTTGATCCGTCCGTTAGGCGTCGGCGGCTCGCTTGTCAGCAGGCGATGCGCGGGGTGGGCGCGGCGGCGGCGGCACGCGGCCCTCTATAATGAAGCGTCCATCCGCAACGCGATCGTTCCCGCGACGCGTTCGCCTCGCGAGGTTTGTCACCATGTATGCTGCCGATACGGCGGAACGCGATCTGATTGCCGAATTGACCGACGAAGCCGGACGGCGTCTGAGCAGCATCGACCTTCACCAGATCGCGCTGCGACTGTTCGTCGACCATTGTATCGACGACGAGCCAAGCGCCACCGGGCAGATGCTGCTGCGGCTCGCGCTCAAGGCTTCGCCTTACTCCGAGAACCTCGCCGACATTCTGGCCGCCTATCGCGAGATCACCCGCCAGCGCGTCGCGCGCGAACTGCCCGGACTGGCCGAATGGGTCGCCGCGACGGCGGCACGGCGATTGCCGCTGCCGGTCGTGCTGTCGTGCGACGCCTATCTCGGCAAGGCGCGCGAGACGGCTTGTGCGCTCACCGACCGCTATTTCGGGGTGCAGCCGGTCATCGTCATCGGCGGCGGCGCGCTGGCCTTCGAACGTGACGACGCCGGGGCGGTGCTGCGGCTGCCGGTCGGGGACGTCTATGAGGCGCTGCCGGCGAAGGTGTTCGAGAGCTGGACGTTGTTGGAGGCGTTGGGGGCGCGCCACGGGGTGCTCAAGATCGACGACGACACGCGCGTGTTGCCCGGCATCGCGGCCGACGTGGATGAAACGCGGGCGGTCTTCGCGGAGGGCGATTACATCGGCGTCACGGTTGCCAGCCCGTTTCACGACCGTTGCTGGCACCACGGCAAATGCACCGCGCCGGTGCCGGCCATCTATGGCAAGCCGTTCGTCGCGCCATGGATCCGCGGGGCGCTCTATTACCTGTCCGGAAGCGCGCTGGCGCGGCTGACCGCGCATTATTTGTGCTTTCCCGGCTGTCTGGACGGCGAATATTACGAGGACAAGGCGACCGGCGACCTGCTCCATATGCTGGGCGTGCCGGCGGTCGGCTATGCGATCGAGTCGGTGCTGGGCCTCGATACCGATGCCCCGGAGCGCGGGGTGGGGCTGACGACTTAGGCGACAATCAGGTCCGCCGCTCGTTAAATGACACAGGTGAAGCTTACGTACGGCAACTGCGCAGACGTGGCTGTCCTATAATGACCGGGTCGCCGTCCGCGCTGGAACGCTTGCAACAAGCAGTTCCGGCGGCATTCTCATGTCAAAGTAATTTCAATAGGGGGACTACATGGCCATTCCCAAAATACTGCATTATTGCTTTGGCATGAGCCCGGATTTCGGCGGAAAGCCGTGGAGCCTGGTTCACTATGTCTGCCTCCGTAGCGCGATTCAGCAAATCAAACCTGATGCGGTTCACTTCTATTATGAGTATGAACCTGACTCTGTTTGGTGGGAGATCACCAAGCCACTCGTAAGCGCGATAAAGATCGAGGCTCCGCGTCGTATATGTGGGCGGCCGTTGTTGAGTCCGGCACATCGTGCCGACATCGTACGGCTGATGGCCTTAGTAAATCACGGCGGCATATACCTTGACGCTGACGTATTGGTACATCGAAGCTTCGACGATCTTCTTGATCATTCAGTCGTGCTCGGTCAAGAGGGTGTTGACGCTGAGTATGGCCTTTGTAATGCAGTGATTTTGTCGCATGCTAATAGCTTGTTTATAACTCGCTGGATTGATCAATATTCATGGTTCAGAGGAACAACCATCGGTAATCCCTTTTGGGGGGAGCATTCGGTTCAATTGCCGCATTTCATGGCAAGATTGTTTCCTAACGAGGTTACGATGCTTGACCATAAGGCATTTTTCTGGCCGACCTGGACTGCTAACGGTGTTTATCAGATCTTTGAAGCAGAGGGGCGAATCGATACATCCGAGAGCTATGCTACCCATCTATGGGAGTCGCAGGCCTGGCCGCTCATCCAAGACATGACTCCTGGCGAGGTGAGGTCGCTCGGCACCAACTTCGCGCGCTGGGCGAAGCCCTATCTCACGGAACTGCCAGATGACTTCGGCAAAACTGAGGAGGTTACCATTCCCGACGAGCGGCAAGTCCGTCGCTCTGCCTTCCAGCGAACCTACGCTCACCATCTTTGGGGTGACGACGGACAATCGAAGTTTTTTTCGGGCGTCGGTTCCCGCGGGCCTGCTGCACAGGCTTACGTTGACGCGATCTCAGCCGAGATACGAAAGGTTCGGGATACATTGAAGCGTCCCGTTTCGATCGCTGATCTCGGATGCGGGGATTTTGTCGTTGGCAGCGCCATTATCGCTGAAAGCGATAATCTCTATCTCGGGTGCGATATCGTGCCTGAGCTCATCGACTATAATCGAACGCTCTATGAGGGCGGTAATGTCTCGTTTAGAATTGTCGACGTAGTCGTAGACGCGCTGCCGGAAGCTGATATCTACCTAGTTCGGCAAGTTCTTCAGCATCTTTCAAACAGAGACATTCAAGAAGTGTTGTCAAAGCTTTGCGCCAAAGCGAACGTCTACATCACTGAAGCCCATCCCATAATCGAAGTTGGGCCGATCAACCCGGACAAGCCGAGCAATGAAGAGGTGCGATTTGACTGGCGCGTCGGTCAGGGCAGGGGTGTCGATCTCAACCAGCCACCTTTTAGTCTGAAGGTGACGCCGATCTGCGAAGCCGTCAACGGCAAGGAGGTCATCAGGACCTATCGCCTGCTGCCCTAAGCCGGCAGGTAGGCGTCTCCGTCAATAGCCGATCCATGCATTCTCGATGTGGCGCGGGCGCGTGCCGGGGGCGAGCAGGATCACGTCGACGCGGATGTCCTCGCCTGCGGTGGCGTAGTGCGGCATCAGCACCTCCGCCGCGGCGGCGACGCGCGCGAGCCGGCGCTCGTCGATCGCCGCGTCGAGTTCGGCGGGGGTGCGGCGGGTCTTGACCTCGACGAACGCGACCAGCGTACCGCGGCGGGCGATCAGGTCGACCTCGCCCACCGGGGTGCGCACCCGGCGATCGAGGATCTGCCAGCCCTTGAGCCGCAGCCACCATGCCGCAAGCCGCTCGCCGCGCCGCCCGGCCTCCTCCGCGACACGGCGGGTGGCGGTGGAGCGGGGTGGGCGCATCGCGGGAAGGATAATGGTGGAAGCGGGCGCGGGCAAGTCGCTTCACCTGCCGCGGAGGCAGGACGCATCCGGGGGCTGGAGGAACGCACCGACATCGCCGAGCACCGCGCGCGCGAACAGGCTGGCCGCGGCCGGCGCGCCGTCGTTTGTAAGGTCGGCGATCCGGTGCAGCAGCGTCGCCAGCGGGGCCGAGCATCCGCCGGCCTTGTCGAGGATCGTCAGCACGCGGGTCCCCTGCACCTGGTGCGTGGTGAGCGTCTGCGCGCCGCCGACCTGCCACCCGGCTGCCTGCCGTTTCTCGAGCGCCTGTCGCTCGCCGGCGGTGAGCTGTCGGTAGCGATTGCCGGGCTTGTTGAGGCTTGAACCCGCTGCGCCCGCGAGCAGGCCGGCGACGATCTCGCCCGCGCTGACATGCTCGCGCGTGCGCAGTGGCGGTGGGCTGTCGACGGCATAGCTTTGCAGGATCGCGGCAAGCGCCAGCGCTTCTTGTGAAGTCTGGATCGTCGCGACCATCTGACGGTCGACCACGATCGTGCCGTCATCCGGATGGCCGAATGCCTGTCCGACGGGTGGCGTCCCGACGACGACCTGCGCCGGGATGCGCAGCTTGCCGACGGCGTCATCGAACAGGCGGACCGGATCCGTCGCCACGCCGGCGGGGGCGGTGGCCATCGGCGCGATCCGTTGCGCCAGGGCCGCCTGCGATCCGCCGCCGCACAGGGCGAGCGTGGCCAGCGCAAGTGGAGAAAGACGAGAAATCCGCGGCAGAGCAAACATTTGCGATGCTTTCGTCACGTGCAGGATCATCCGGCGCGATGATCCTGCAAGTTACAAATGCATCCCGCAATGCCGGCACATGGCGGATTCTGCCGGGTGCACCCGCTTTGTGGCGCGACATGATTGATATCGTTCGCTTCCGATCAGGCGACTTTATTTTCTAGCTTATCGACCGCGGCTGAACTGTCAGCGCGCGCCCGTTCCGATCAAGCCCGGCGCGTCGGCGATGAAGCGGTCGAGGACGCCATCGGCGATGCGGATCGTGCCGTCGAAGCGCGTCGCACCGGGAATCGTCCGGACCGCGGCCGCGTCGGTCGCGAGGCGTTGCGCGTCGGCGAAATAGCGCGCGGCGGCAGGGCTGCCCGCATCGGCGGCAGCAAGTCCGGCGGCGGTCTGGCCGAGCGCGCGCCCCCAGAGCGCCAGCGCGTCGAGCCACGGGCGCGCCTGTTCGGTGAACGACGCGTCCGCCACCCCGGCGCGGATCGTGTCGGGGGCGGCGACGAGATCGTCGGCGGCGCGGGTCAGGTCGGCGATCGCCTGCGCGCGCGTCCCGGCGTCGCCATCCGCCAGCGCGGTGCGGACAGCGTCGAGCAAGGCGTGGAGCCGCGGTGCCTGTTCCTGCCACGGCTGGCTGCCGAAGGTCGGCGCCATATGCTGGGTGTCGAAGAAGGTCAGCAGCGCGTCCGTCGCGCGCGCGTCGCCCCCGGCCAGCTCGCGCGCCGACCACTGCCACGTCCGCTCGGCGTCATAATCCTTGTCGTTCCACGCGAACGCCAGCACGCCGGTGACCGCGACGCGGCTCGGCGCTTCCTGGTTCATCGGGTTGGACAGGATGCCGGTCAGCTCGCCCGCCAACCCCGCCTCGCGCCGCGCATAGGGGGCCATCAGCAGCCGGCCGGTGGTCTGCGCATAATCGTTGACGGGATAATTGTCCCAGAGCAGCGTCTTGCGTCCGAACGCCTTGGTCGCGGCCTTGGCATCGGGGACCGAGATCGCGGGCGGCACGACATCGGTGCCGGTCCATTGCACCACCACCTTCGGATCGAGATTGTCGCGCAGCGCCGCCTTGTAGGGGGTGTCCTTGGCGTCGTAATATTCGGTCGGCACCATGATGAGCGGCGGCGCCTTGGGATCGCGGCGGGTCAGGTCGGCCTGCACCGCGTTGAGCAATTGCGCCTGCGCCTTGCCGGCGGCGGCAGCGCCCGACGGGCCGAACGCAGCCTGATCGGCGTCGCAATTCCACTTCTTATACTCGATATCGTCGAGCGCGACGTAGAAGCGATGGATGCCGATCGCGCGCAACGCGTCGAACTTGGTGCGCAATGCCTGAAGGTCGGCGGGCGCGGAGAAGCAGACGCTCGGCCCCGGCGAGATCGCGTAGACGAAATCGACATGGTTGCGCGTCGCCGCCGCCGCCAGCGTGCCGAGCTGGGTCAGCGTCTCGGCGGAATAGGCTTCGCGCCAGCGGTCGCGCGCATAGGGGTCGTCCTTGGGGCTGTAGACATAGGTATTGGCCTTGACGGTCGCGAGGAAGTCGAGGTGGCGGGTGCGCTCGGCCATCGTCCACGGCTTGCCGTAGAAACCCTCGATCGTGCCGCGCACCGGCATCGCGGGATGGTCGCGAATCACCAGCGCGGGGAGCGTGGGGCGCTGGACCAGCTGGCGAAGCGTCTGCACCGCATGGAACAGCCCGTCGGCGTCATGACCGGCCAGCGTCACCGTGTTCGTGGCGGGGGCGATCGTGAGCGTATAACCCTCGCGCACGGTATCGGGCGCGGTGCCCGACAGCGCGGTGCGGACGAGCGCGGCATCGGCGAGCCCGAGCACGATCTGCGGCTGCGTGGCGTCGGTGACGGGGCGGCGAGCGGTGGTGATCGTCTCGACCCCGGCGGTGCGCAGGATCTGGGCGGCCAGCGCGACGGTGGCGGCGTCGGTGCCGGGGGCGGCGACCAGCGTGACCCGCCGACCGAGCGTCATCGTGTCCGCGCCGAGCGTCAGCTCGGTCGGTGCGGGGAAGATCGCCGGGCGGGTCGCGACCTGCGCGGCGAGCGGGGTGGACGACAGGAGCGTGGCGGCCAGCAGGGGCAGGCCGATGCGGCGGGTCATGTCGTTCTCCGGTATGATATTGGTATTAGGCGATGTCGTAGGGTGTTGCTCCTCCTGTCGCAACCGCGCTGATCGTTCGCCTCTACCGTCGTCGCGGACCAGGTCCGGGCAACGGGCCGTTACGCGACCGAGTCGCCCTTCATCTCCAGCGCGCGGGCGTAGAGCGCCTTGCGGTCGACGCCGAACGCCTTGGCGACCTCGCCCGCGGCCTTTGAGGCCGGAAGTCGCGTGAGCGCCTCGGCAAGCGCGGCATCGGCATCCTCGATCGCCATCGGCGCCGGCGGGGCGGGGGGTGCGACGACGACGACGATCTCGCCCCTGGGCGGCGCGTCGGCGTAGCGGGCGGCGAGCGTCGACAACGTGCCGGTGACCGCCTCCTCGAACTTCTTGGTGATTTCGCGCGTCACCGCCGCCTCGCGGTCGCCGAGCCCGTCGGCGAGCGCGGACAGGCAGGCGGACAGACGCGGCCCCGATTCGTAGATCACCAGCGTCGCGCGGACTGCCGCGACCTCCGCGATCGCGGCGGCGCGCGCCTGTTCCTTCGCGGGCAGGAAGCCGAGGAAGAAGAAGCGGTCGGTCGGCAGCCCGGCAAGCGTCAGCGCGGCGATCGCGGCGCACGGACCGGGGATGGTGACGACCTGATGCCCGGCCGCACGCGCGTCGCGCACGAGTTTATAGCCCGGATCGGAGATCAGCGGCGTGCCGGCGTCGGACACCAGCGCCACTACCTCGCTGGCCATCCGGGCGATCAGCTGCGGGCGGACATGCTCGGCATTGTGATCGTGATAAGGGGTCATCGGCCGCTTGGTGCCGATGTGGCGGAGCAATCCGGCGGTCACGCGCGTATCCTCCACGGCGATCACGTCCGCCCCCGCGAGCACCTCGGCGGCGCGGGGGGAAAGATCGCCGAGATTGCCGATCGGGGTGGCGACGATGTACAGGCCGGGGGTCAACGGGTTCACGGGAGTAGTCATGGCAGAGGCGATCGGGCGTTCGCAATGGTCGAGCGCAATGTCGCGCGTCATCACGGTCGCGGGGGCATTGTTGCTCGCGGCCTGTTCGACGGTGGTGCCGCGCGGACCGGTGCAGCAGGCGCCGACCACACAACCCGCACCGCCGCCGCGCGAAGCCGCGCCCGAGGTGGTGACCGGGCTGTCGCAGGATGCCGCGCGCAACCGCGTGGCCTTGCTGGTGCCGCTGACCGGCAGCAACGCCGGGGTCGGGCGCAGTCTCGCCAATGCCACGCAGCTCGCGCTGCTCGACACGCGCAACCAGCAGGTGCGGATCACCAGCTACGACACCGCGACCGGCGCGGCGGCGGCGGCGAGCCGCGCGATCCGCGAGGGCGCGCAGCTGATCCTCGGGCCGTTGCTCGCCGAGGACGTGCGCGCGGTCGCGCCGATCGCGCGCGCGGCGAAGGTGCCGGTGCTGTCCTTCTCGAACGACACCGGGGTGGCGGGCAACGGCGCCTATGTGCTGGGTTATGCGCCCGCGCAGGCGATCGAGCGCGTCGTCGCCTATGCGCGCGGACGCGGCATCGACAATTTCGGCGGGCTGGTGCCCAACGCCTTGTACGGTCAGCGCGCATCGGCGGCGTTCCTGCGCGCGGTCGAGCAGGCCGGCGGACGGGTCGTGTCGCTCCAGACCTATGATCGCGGCAGCGGTGCGCTGGGCGGGGCGGTGCAGCGGATGGCGAAGGATGCGCCGTTCGGCGGCGTGCTGATCGCCGACAGCGCCGCGACCGCCGCGGCCGCGGTGCCGCTGGTGAGGCGCAACAGCCCGTCGACGCAGATCCTGGGCACCGAGCTGTGGAATTCGGATGGCGGCGCGCGCGCGTCGGCGGTGCTGAACGGCGCATGGTTCGCGAGCGTGCCCGACACGCTGTACCGCCAATATGCACGCAATTACCGCGCCCGGTTCAACACCGCGCCATACCGGCTGTCGAGCCTCGGCTATGATTCGGTGCTGCTGGTCGTGCGGATCGCGCGCGAATGGCGGCCGGGATCGCCGTTCCCCGAGAACCGGCTGCGCGACGCCGACGGCTTCGCCGGGATCGACGGCGCCTTCCGGTTCGGGCGCGACAACGTCGCCGAGCGTGCGCTGGCGGTACAGGAGATCCGCGGTGGCGACACGGTGACGGTGTCGCCGGCGCCGACCGGCTTTGACGGAAAATAGCCAGCGCAGGCTATGGCATGGCGGTGGCGGTCGTGTAGGGGATCGGGATGCCGATCCTTACCGCCGTCACCCACGCCGATTTGATTGCCGATGTCCGGACGCTCGCCGCGAAGATCGCGCGCGATACGACGTGGCGCCCCGACTGGCTGGTCGGGATCGGGCGCGGGGGGCTGGTCCCCGCGGTGTATCTGAGCCACGCGGCGGGCGTGCCGATGCAGTCGGTCGACTATTCGGCGCAGGACACCACCCGCGCCGCCCCGGCGATCGAGCGGCTCGCCGCGCTGACCCGCGAGGGGCAGAAGCTGCTGTTCATCGACGATATCAACGATTCTGGGCGGACGATCGCAAAGCTGCGCGGACTGCTCGAGGAGGCGGGCGGCACGGCAGGGGCGATGCGCTTCGCGACGCTGATCGACAATCGCGGTTCGGCGGCGAAGGTCGACCTCGCGGCACGGACGATCGATCGCGCGGTGACCAAGGACTGGTTCGTGTTTCCGTGGGAGGCGCTGGCGCCGGCGACGTCGATCGCGGCGGATGCCGCGGCGGTGCCGGAACGGACGGCCTGAAGTTTCACGTCGTTGCGAGCGTAGCGAAGCAATCCAGGGCTGGATCAGGACGCCCTGGATTGCTTCGCTGCGCGCGCAATGATTATGGCAGCGTAACGATGCCCGTCACATGCACCGTCGCGCCCTCGGCATGAACCGCGCCGTTGACGATCCCGGTGATCGTCACCTGCGCGCCCGGTTCGGCGGTGATGTCGCCGCGCACCATGCCCGAGATCGTGACGCGGCAACCGGTCGCGACCGTGATGTCGCCACTGACGATCCCCGACACGTCGGCATCGCTGTCGAGCCGGATCGCGCCGCTGACGATCCCCGCCAGCTCCCTCATGGCTTGATGAGCCCGATCTCGACCAGCCGCTGGTGCAGATAGCCGTGCGCGGTAATCGGCTCTGGATAACGGTTCGGATTCGCGGCGGTGATCGTCTGCGGCAGCGTCTCGATCAGGAAGTCGGGCGCGGGATGCAGGAAGAACGGCATCGAGTAGCGCGAGTGTCCGCGGCGCTCTGGGGGCGGGTTGACGACGCGGTGCGTGGTCGAGGGCAGGACGTGGTTGGTCAGCCGCTGCAGCATGTCGCCGACGTTGACGACCATCGCGCCCTCGGGCGGCTTGACCGCGAGCCACTGGCCCGTCGCGCGGTCGAGCAGTTCGAGCCCTGCCTCCTCGGCGCCGAGCAGCAGCGTGATGAGATTGATGTCCTCATGCGCGCCGGCCCGCACCCCCTTGGCGTCCGCCGGGATCGGCGGGTAATGGAGCAGGCGCAGCACCGAATTGCCGTCCTTCACCGCCGGATCGAACCAGTCGGGCGCGAGGCCGAGGTGGCGCGCGATCGCCGCCAGCAGCCGGTCGCCGGCACGGTCAAAGGCGGCGAACAGCTCGATGAAGGTGTCGCGGAAACCGGCGGGGCGTTCGGGCCAGACATTCGGGGCCATATCGGCGGCGTAGCGATGCCCTTCGGGCAGCTCGCGCCCGACGTGCCAGAATTCCTTGAGATCGACGTGGCGCGCGTCCTTGGCGATCTCGGTCTTGAACGGCGTGTAGCCACGCGCACCACCGCCGCCGGGCGTGTGATAGCGGCGCTTCTCCTCCTCGGGCAGCGCGAACAGCTCGGCGGTCTCTGCCCAGGCGCGGTCGATCAGCGGCTGCGGAACGCCGTGATCGGCGACGATCGCGAAGCCGAAGCGCTCGAAAGACCCGCCCAGCGCGGCGGCGAACGCATCGGGGTCGCGCGCCTGATCGGCGAGGCTGAGCGTCGGAACGTCGGCCGTATCGGGGGCGGCAGGAGTATCGAGCATGGTCATTCGTCCGTGATTCTGAACGCTCTAGGTAAGCGCTCCCGCCAGTGGACGCCAGCCGCCGGAACCGGCGGGGTGCGTCTGCCGTTCGATCGGCGTAACGATTGGAGGAACTGCGCGATGGGCGGGCATCAAGTGTACGGTCAGGGCTCGGGCGACGACGGCTATGACGAGGATGGCTATGACGAGAGTCAGCGCGCAGAGATCCTCGAGGCGACCCGCGACGGACCCAGTGACGGCGCAATCATCGTCGACCTCGATCCCGATATCGGCAGCGACGATGACGCCGAGGACGAGGACGAGCTGGTGATGACCGACGGCGAGGTCGCGCGGCAGGACGGCGATGTCGATGCAGATGAAAGCGATGTCGCGGAGGACGAGGTGCAGGCCGAGTTCGACGACGGCAGCGTCGAAGACGACGAACTCGACGACCGCGACGATACGGCGCTGCGTCCCTGACCCGGCGCGGGAGCGGTCGGTTGACCGCGCCCGTTCGCCTGAGCAGGATGCGCGGCGATGCTGATTGTCGCGATCCTGCTGCAGGCCGCTGCCCCGGCCGTGCCGACCCGGCGCTCGATCCTCGCGCCAGTTGCTGAAGAGCCATGCGTCCGCCGTAGCGAACAGAGCGAAGTGGTGGTGTGTGCTGATCCACTGCCAGCGCAGGCGCTGCCATTTCCCGATGAAGCGGTCTCGCCAGGACCGCGCCCGGTCAACCGCGACATGACCGGCATCGGTGCGCTGCGTGCCGGCACCGCGCCATGTACGGCGCGGATGGAGGGATGCACGGTCGGTTTCAACATCCTCGGGCCGGCGGTGGCGCTGGTCCGTGGTGTTCAGAAGGCGGTCGCGCCGGGCAGCTGTTGCGAGCGACCGGGGGAGGCGACCGATCCGGTGCTGCTGATCGGCGACGCGGTGAAAGGCGTCGCCAAAAGCGGAAAGCACAAGGCCGACCGGTCGAAGCGCGTCGCGATTGATCTCGATGATCCGGTGCTCGCCGGGCGGGTGCATCCTTGAGCTGACCGACCTGTCGCCAAGGCCGCCAATCAATTTCGGGCGACGATAAGCTACAGCCGACCGTCGTCACCGCAGCGGCGTCGACTCGCGTTCGATGATCGCGTGCGGCACGATCATATCGGTCGGGGCCTCGCCGCTATCGCCGGTGCCGATCAGCCGCTCGGCGGCGCGGAAAGCCATTTCCTCGGCCGGCTGGCGGACGGTGGTGAGCGGCGGCCAGATCCGCGCCGCCAGCGTGGTGTCGTCGAACCCGGTCACGGCGAGGTCGCGCGGCAGCACCAGGCCGTGGCGGTGCGCCTCCGCAATCACCCCCGCGGCCATGTCGTCGTTGCTGCACATGATTGCGTCGGGCCGTACCGGGCCGGTCAGCAGCGCATGCGCGGCTTCCTCGCCCGAACTGCGGTCGAAGCGGCCTGCGATCATCAGCGCCGGGTCGGCGGCAATGTCATGCGCGGCGAGCGCGTCGTGGTAGCCCTGCACCCGCGGCGCACTGTCGGAATGGCGCGGGTTGCCTGCGATCAGCGCGATGCGGCGATAGTTGCGCGCGATCATCAACGTGGTCAGCTCCGCCATCGCCGCGCGATTGTCGATCCGCACCGTCGCGATCCCAGGCATGACATGGCCGATTGCGATTGCCGCGACCGGGAGCGCCAGCTCCTGCAGGATCGGCGAGTCGTGCAGCAATTCGGCGAACGGCGGCACCAGCAGCAATGCGTCCGCCCCGCCGCGGGCAAGTGATCGTACCGCCGCTTCGGCGGCGTCGCGCGTGCCGGGCGCCTCCTCGTGGAGCAGCAATTGCAGCCCGCGCGCATTGGTGGCGCGCAGCGCGCCGACGAGGATCGCGTCGAGGAACGGTGCGCGTGTCCCGCTATAGAGCAGCCCGACCGTGGTGGCGCGCGCGCGCGCGAGCCGCCGCGCGACGACATTGGGAACATAGCCCAATTCGGCGACCGCGGCATGGACCGCAGCCACCGTCGCCGGGCTGGCGCGCCCGGCGCGGTTAATGACGTTGGAGACGGTCATCGCCGAAACGCCCGCGCGCTCGGCGACCGCGCGGATCGTGACGCCCTGTCGGCGGCGCTCGCTCATGCAGAAGCCCGGTGCCGTCCGTCATCGCGCCGCATGGGGCGGGCTTGCGCCGCCCGTGTGCGGCGCGATGACGGCGGCGGCAAGGCCCGGCCCTAGAGCGTTACCGAAGCAGGTTGAACCATCGTCATCGCCCTACGGGCGACCGCCGCGCGGGGGGGCACCTTTGGCGGAATGCCGTGTTGCTCGTCGGTCACGATGCTTGGGCATCGCTCCCTCCGCTCGCCTTGCATCCCACCAAATCACCTCCGTGCCGATGATCCAACCCACTCCGATAACGCTTTAGATGGTGCCGGCCTTCATCAGCTTGACCGCATTGTCGCAGGCGCGGGCGGTCATCGCCATGAAGGTCAGCGATGGGTTGACGCACGCCACCGACGCCATCTGCGCGCCGTCGGTGACGAACAGGTTCGGTGCGTCATGCGCCTGGTTCCACTTGTTGAGCACCGAGGTGCGCGGGTCGGCGCCCATGCGCGCGCCGCCCATTTCGTGGATCGCATCGCCCGGAACGTGCTCGCCCTCGCGGCTCGTCACGTCGGTGAGCCCGGCGCCGCGCAGCATCGCCTCGCCCTGCTCGCGCGCATCGGCCATCATCTTCAGCTCGTTGTCGCGGAAGGTGACATTGAACACCATCAGCGGCACGCCGAAGCGATCGACCTTGGTCGGATGCAGCGAGACGCGATTGTCCTCGTACGGCAGACACTCGCCGAACGCGGTCATCCCGAACTGCCAGTCGCCATATTTGCGCATCCCGTCCTTCATCGACTTGCCGAAGCCGACCGGGCCGGCGGGCGAGCGATAGGCCGAACCCTGATAGCCGTAGCCGCGCTTGAATCCGACGCCCTCGTCACCGCCGACATTGCGGAAGCGCGGGATGTAGACGCCGCCCGGACGACGACCGTACTCGATATATTCGGTCATGCCGGGGATGTTGCCGCCGATGCTGACGCGGAAGATGTGATCCATCACATATTTGCCGAGCGTGTTGCTGCTGTCGAACCAGCTGCGCCCGTCGGGACGCTTCGAGTTCATCATGATCTGCACCGACGCGAGCGCCGAGGCACACAGGAACACCATCCGCGCCTTCACCACCTGCGCCTGCCCGGTCTTGGCGTCGATATAACGGACGCCCGTCACGCGCTTCTTCGCGGCATCATATTCGAGGTTGGTGACGACCGCGTCGGAGCGCAGCGTCAGCTTGCCCGTCGCCCGCGCCGCCGGCAGCGTCACCGCCTGGGTCGAGAAATAGGCGCCGAACGAACAGCCGTTACCGCACTGGTTGCGATACTGGCACTTCGTCCGGTTCTGGTCCGGCTTGTCCTCGGTCATGTTGGTGAGGCGCGTGTTGATGAGCTTGCGCCCCGGGAACTTGGACTCAAGCCGCGGCTTCACCCACTTCTCGGCGATGTTCATCTGCATCGGCGGCTGGAAGTCGCTGTCGGGCAGCTGCGGCAAATTCTCGCGCGAGCCCGACACGCCGATGTAATTCTCGACATATTTGTACCAGGGCTCGACGTCCTCGTAGCGGATCGGCCAGTCGATCCCGACGTTGTCGCGCTTGTTGGCCTCGAAATCCTCCGGCGCCCAGCGGAACGTCCAGCGGCCCCAGATCAGCGACTTGCCGCCGACCGCCGCCGGGCGGATCCAGTAGAACTTGCTGCCCTCGTCATAGGCATAGGGGTTCAGCCGGTCGTCGTTGTAGAACTTGCGGTTGCTGGGCGTGACATAGCCGTGCTTGGTGATGAAGTAATCGCTCTCCATCACCGCGGGCGGCATCGAGTTGCGCGCGGGCACCTCATAGGCGGGCTTGCCGTCATAGGGGTAGCCCTCGCCATGCTCGACCATGATGCCACGGTCGAGCATCAGGACGCGCAGGCCCTTTTCGGTCAGCTCCTTCGCGGCGAAACCGCCGCTGACGCCGGAGCCGATGACGATCGCGTCGAAAGTATCGGTCGCTGCCATGTGTAAAATCCTCTCCGTCGGCGCGATCAGAACGTCAGCTTGCGCAACGTGTTGAAGCTGGTGGTGATGTCGGGCAGGTAGGGGGCCGGGCACTCGTCGTTCTCGACGTAGAAGTGCTTCACGCCCGCGATGCGGTTCAGCTTGAAGATCGCGCCGAAGTCGATCTTGCCTTCACCCACCGCGCACATGCTGCCGTCGGCGCGCTTGTCCTTGACGTGATAGGCGTAGATGCGCCCTGCCAGCCGCCGGATCAGCGCCGCCGGATCCTGTCCGGCGGTGATCGCCCAGAACAGGTCGAGCTCGATCTTCACCAGCGCCGGGTCGGTTTCCTTGAGCAGGCGGTCGTAGAGCGACACGCCGCCCGGCTTCACGGTGAATTCGAAATCGTGGTTGTGATAGGCGAACGCCAGCCCGGCCTTCTTCAGATCGCGCGCAAACCGGTTGAAGTCCTTCAACGCGGTGTTCCACGCGGCCTCGTTGCGATGCTGGTCGTTCATGTACGGCAGGATGACCGTGTCGGCCCCCAGCGTCTTGGCCATTTTCACCACGGCGTTGAAATCGGCGAGCAGCCACTCGTACGGGACGTGCACCGACGGTGCCTTGAGCCCGAGCCGGTCCTGCGTGCGGCGCAGTGCGGCATGGTCCATCTTGTCATAGCCGCCACCGCCATATTCGACTTCGCGATAGCCGATCTTGGCGACCTTCTCGAGCGTGCCCATCGGGTCCGGCCCGAACAGCTCGCGGACGGTATACAGCTGGAGCCCGATCGCGCCGAGCTGCGCGGCCTGCGCCGAGACCCCGAACAGCCCGAGCGCGGCGAGGCCGCCCGCACCGGCGAGGACGTTGCGACGGTTGGCGATCATGAGGAATAGACCTTGTTGACGTTGGAATAAGGGAAGGCGCCGTCATAGCTGCCGGGCACGGGCAGATATTCGCGCTCCTGCGTGATGCCGATCTCCGAGGTGTAATAACCGGCGATCACCATCTGGCGGAACGGGCCGAAGAACGCCGCGCCGCCGGGGAGCTTGTCGTCCATCGCCAGCGTCAGCAGCGCGTCGTGCTGGGCCGGGGTGAGCTGCGCCGCGGGCTTCTTGTAATCGGCCTGCGCGCGCGCCGCGATCGCGTCGAGCCCGGCGATGATCGGCACGCGATCCGCGGGGGTCGACCAGTCGGCGAGCAGCTTCTCGATATATTCCGGCACCCCGGCGGCGATCGCGCCCGGCGTGTCGGTGGTCGGGATCACCCGATCGCTGAGCGCGCTCATCAGCGCGCGCTGCGCCGGCGTGAACACCTGCACGCTGGGCGGCCCCTCGCTGATGACGGGGATACCGCCACCCTTTGCCGCCGCGGCGGTCGCCGCGCGTGCCAGTGGAGCGTACAAGGACGCTCCGAACATGGCGGCGATGCCGCCCAAGGCTTGTCGTCTGTCGATCACTCACCCTCTCCCGTAATGCTGATACTGCGCCGGCTCATGCCGCGTCGATCGCGCGGTAAGCGGCGATCAACCGCTCCTCGCCCGCGCGTCCCGCCTGCGAATTGCCATGTTCCATGCCGATCACGCCGCCGTAGCGACGCTCGCGCAGGAAGCGCACGATGTTGTTGAAGTTGACTTCGCCGGTCCCGGGCTCCTTGCGGCCGGGATTGTCGCCGAACTGGATATAGCCGACCTCGTCCCAGATCATGCCGAGCGAGCGGATCAGGTTCCCCGACTGGATCTGCTCGTGATAGCAATCGGCGAGCACCTTGACCGCCGGGCTGTTCGCGCCGCGCGCCACCGCATAGCCGGCCGCGAACGAGCGCATATAGACGTTGGGATGATCGGTGCGCGTGTTGAGCGGCTCCATGACCAGTGCCAGGCCGTGCGGCGCGAGGATGTCGCCGGCGCGGCGCATCAGGTCGATGACCCGCCCGGTCTGGATCTCGATCGGCACCTTGTGGTCGACGAAGCCGGTGACGACGGTCATGTGCTTCGCGTTCAGCCGCTTGGCGACCTCGATCGACGCACGGACGTCGGCGAGGAACGCCTCGCGCTCCGCACCGTCGTCGCTGCCGAAGACCGGGCGGAACGCCGACCATTTCGGCATCGACGCGACGAACACGCCCATCGTCATCCCGCGCCGTTGCAGCGCCTTCGCCATCGCGTCCTGCTCGGCGACGCTGCGGCTGCGCGCCTCATTGTCCTCCCAGGCGCGGAAGCCCTGATCGGCGGCGAAGGCGATCTGCTCCAGCCGGTCGCCGCGGCTCGCGAAACTGCCCTCGTGCGGCGCGTAGTTGAGCGAGAAGGTCGCGGCGTTGCTCGCGCGCGCCTGCCCTTGCGCCGACGACGACAGCGCCGCTGCGGCGGCGCCTGCCAGAACCGTGCGGCGCGACGGGGTCATGCCGCGGCGACCGTCGCGCGACGGCGGCGCTCGGACAGCCAGATCGCGCCGAACACGAACAGCAACACGATCGGGACCAGCGCGAGCTTGGCGAACGACTGCGACGCGGCGGCGTCTTCGACCTGCCGCAGCGCCTCGCCGGTCAGCTGCTTGAACGCCTCCGGCCCGCCCGCAAGCCGCACCTTGGCTTCGTCGAACATCCCGCCGAGCGCCGGGAGCACGAAGAAGCTGGCCAGCGCGCCCGCCGAGCCGACCAGCCCGAGCGCCCATGCCCCGCCGCGTGGATAGCGTTCGGCGACCGAGGCGAGCATCGTGGGCCACATCGCGCAGACGCCGAGGCCCCAGACGGTCGAGGCGACCAGCGCCGCGACCGGCGACTGCGCGCGCGACAGCAGGAACAGCCCGATCGCGGCGAGCAGGCTGGAGATCCACAGCAAGCCCGGATTGGACAGCTTGCCCGCCAGCCGCCCGGCGAAGTGGCGGAACACGAACATCAGCGCGCTGACGTACACGAGCAGCAGGATGCCGCGCATGCCGACGCGGTTGGTGAGCGCGACATCGAGCCACTGGCCCGGGGCCAGCTCCGACGAGGCGGTGAGGAACATCGCGCCGAACCACACGAAGAAGCTTGGGCGGCGGAACACCTCGCCGATCATCGTCCCGAAGCTCTCGCCTTCGACCGCCGCGGGGGCGGGGGGGAAGGTGGTGGTCGCGCCGATGATGACGACGCCGATCGCGGGGAGGAACACCAGCCCCATGATCGCCTGCCACGGCAAAACGTTGGCGAGGAACACGCCCGCCAGGCCGCCGATGATCAGCCCGCCCGGATACCAGGCGTGGAGCACGTTCAGCCGATGCGTGGTCTCTTCGGGATAGAGGCGCGCGGTCAGCGGGTTGATCGACGATTCGGCGAGACCCCAGCCGATCCCGCTGAGCATCATGCCCAGCCATACCAGCGAGTAGATCGTCATGCCGGTCGCGATCGCGCCCGCGCCGACGATCAGCGCGGTGCCGAGGATGAAGCAGATGCCAGAGCCGATCACGATCCGCTTTGCGCCGATCTTGTCGAGCAGCGCGCTGGCGACGAACAGCGTGATCGCGAAGCCGAGGAACGCCGAGCCGAGCGCCGCGCCGATCAGTTCGCCGGCCTCGACGGGGGCGATCGGGTCGATCCACTGCGCCTTGAGACTGCTGGCGATCGCCGCACGCAGCGACGCGCTGACCGCCGCGGTGGTCAGCGCCAGCACGCTCAGCCAGAACAAGCGGGACCGATGTTGTCCCGTAAACGCCGCTGCCTCTGTCTGCACCCTCTACCCCTTTACGATCGCACGATTCTTTTATCTGATTTTTGCAGTCTGGCCGATCAGTCGAGCCCGAGCAAGCGCCGGTTCGCGGCCGGATCGGACCCGCCCGCAAAATCGTCGAAGGCACGTTCGGGGCGACGGATCATGTGCGCGGCGATGAACGGAGCGCCTTCGCGCGCGCCATCCTCGGGATGCTTCAGGCAGCATTCCCATTCGAGCACCGCCCAGCCGGCATAGCCATATTGCGTCAGCTTCGAGAAGATGGCGCCGAAATCGACCTGCCCGTCGCCGAGCGAGCGGAAGCGGCCCGGGCGGTCGACCCAGTCCGAATAGCTGCCGTACACGCCGGCCTTGCCGGTCGGGTTGAACTCCGCGTCCTTGACGTGGAACATGCGGATGCGGTCGTGGTAGAAGTCGATGAACTGGAGATAGTCCATCGCCTGCAGCACGAAGTGGCTGGGATCGTAGAGGATGTTGGCGCGCTTGTGCCCGCCGACCGCATCCAGGAACCGCTCGAAGGTGGTGCCGTCGTGCAAATCCTCGCCGGGGTGCAGCTCGAAACAGAGATCGACGCCCTCGTTCTCGAACGCGTCGAGGATCGGGGTCCAGCGCTTGCCCAATTCGGCAAACGCGTCCTCGACCATCCCGGCCGGGCGCTGCGGCCACGGATAGACGAACGGCCAGGCGAACGCGCCCGAGAAGGTGGCGTGCGCGTCGAGCCCGAGCCGCCGGCTCGCCTTGGCGGCGAGCTTGAGCTGGTCGACCGCCCATGCCTGACGCTCGCCCGGCTTGCCGCGGAGTTCCTCCGGCGCGAAGACGTCGAAGGCGGTGTCGTATGCAGGGTGGACCGCAACGAGCTGGCCTTGCAGGTGCGTCGACAATTCGGTGATCGCGACGCCCGCCTCGCGGCAACGTCCGACCAGCTCGTCGGCATAATCCTGGCTCTCGGCGGCGAGTTTCAGGTCCATGCACCGCTCGTCGCGGGTCGGGATCTGCACGCCCTCGTAGCCGGCTTCGGCCATCCAGCGCGCGGCATTGTCGAGCGTGTCGAACGGTGCGGCGTCACCCATGAACTGCGCGAGGAACACGCCCGGGCCGCGCATGGTGCCGCCGCCGCTCACTTGGCGGTCTCGGACTTCAGATAGGCGATGATCGCGGCGCGCTTGGCGGGATCGGGGGTCGAGATCGGCATCCGGGTGCCGGGCACCTTCTTCTGCGGCGCGGCGAGATATTCGTTGAGCGACGCGTCGTTCCACTTCAGCTGCGCCTTCTTGAAGGCGGCCGAATAGTTGAAGCCCGGCGCCGAGGCGGGGGCACGGGTGAACAGACCGGCGAGGTTCGGGCCGATGCCGTTGCGCTCGCCCTTGTGGAGCGTGTGGCAGGCCTTGCAGGCGGCGAATGCCTGCTGCCCGTTCTGCTGCGCCGGCGCGGGGGCGGAAACCACCAGCGCGACAATGGCGGCGACTGGCGCGGCGGCCAGACCGGCGATCAACTTCATCGCATACTCTCCAAACCCGAATTGATTGCCGCCAGTTTACCGCTAAACCGGGCGATAGCAAGGCGGCCGACGTTACGGTCTTCGTAATGAAGGTATGCGGATGACGGGAGGATGAATGGCGCGGGTAGAACCACTTAAGCTCGGGATGATCGGCGGCGGCGAAGGCGCGTTCATCGGTGCGGTCCACCGGATGGCGGCCGGCATCGACGGCGACTGGCGGCTGGTCGCGGGCGCGTTCAGCACCGATGCGGGCCGCAATACGCGCACCGGCGACCTGCTCGGTCTCGATGCGGGACGCGTCTATGGCTCGATTGATGAGCTGCTTTCGGCCGAGCGTGCGCTGCCGGAGGGCGAACGGATCGACGCGGTAGCGATCGTGACACCGAATCACCTCCATGCGCCGATGTCGATCGCGGCGCTCGACGCGGGCTTCCACGTCATCTGCGAAAAGCCGATGTCGCTGAACTTGGAAGAAGCGCAGGCGATCGCCGCCGCGGCCGAGCGCAGCGGGCGGCATTATGCGCTGGCCTTCACCTACAGCGGCTATCCGCTGGTCGAGGAAGCGCGCGCGCGGGTGGCGCGCGGCGATTTCGGGGCGATCCGGCTGGTGCAGGTCGAATATTCGCAAGGGTGGCTGAGCAGCGCGCTGGACCGCGAAGGGAATCGGCAGGCCGAGTGGCGGACCGACCCGGCGCGCGCCGGGCTGGGCGGGTGCCTCGGCGACATCGGCACGCACGCCTTCCAGCTTGCGGAGCATGTCAGCGGGTTGCAGGTCGAATCGCTGTGCGCCGACCTGACGACGCATGTGCCCGGGCGGCGGCTCGACGACGATGTCAGCGTGCTGTTGCGCTTCGCGGGCGGCGCGCGCGGCGTGCTGAAGGCGACGCAGGTCGCGGCGGGCGACGAGAACGGCCTGCGGCTGCGCATCCACGGCGAGAAGGGCGGGCTCGACTGGGCGCAAATGGAGCCCAACACGCTGACGCTGCGCTGGCTCGACCGGCCGGCCGAGCTGGTGCGCACCGGCGGGCCGGGGATGGCCGAGACGACGCTGGGCCGCATCCGCACGCCGGCCGGGCATCCGGAAGGCTATATCGAGGCGTTCGCGAACATCTATCGCTCGGTCGCGGCGACGATCCGCGGCGGCGACACGGTCGCCGCGCGCGGCGCGGCGGCATGGTTTCCGGGGACGGCCGACGGCGTGCGGACGATGGCGTTCGTCGAGGCGGTGGTCGCCAACGCCGCGTCCGACCAGAAGTGGAGCGGGCTGGCGGGTTGATCCCCGTCATTGCTGGCCGGGCCAGCCACTTGCCTCATCCCGTCATCCCGGACTCGATCCGGGATCCCGCTTCTTACGTTGGTCGCCAAGAAGAAGCGGGGCCCCGGATCAAGTCCGGTGCGACGGAGGGTAGGATACCGGCTCCCTAGCGCACCACCTTCGGGAGGATCGCGTCGAGCAGGATCATCCCTGCCTCGGTGACGCGCAGGCGAGTGCCTTCACGGACGATCAGCGCGGGCAGCGCGGCGATCGCGGCGAGATCGACGATGTCCTCGACGCGCATCCCGCCCGCCGCCGCGATCGCCGCCACGTCGACGCCCTCGCGCAGGCGCAGCCCCATCAGCAATGCCTCGCCGACGCGCGTCGCCGCATCGAGCGGCTCCTCGCTCTCCAGCCCGTGCCCGTTGCGCGCGACCGCCGCGAGCCAGTTCTCGGGCTTCTTGCGCCGGAAGGTCGCGAGATGGTCGCGGCGGCCATGCGCGCCCGGGCCGATGCCGGCGTAATCGCGGTAACGCCAGTAAGCGAGATTGTGGCGGCTCTCCGCGCCGGGGCGCGCGTGGTTCGATATCTCATAGGCGGGCAGCCCCGCCGCCGCGGTGCGCGCGCGGGTCAACTCGAACAGATCGGCCGCGGCATCGCCGTCGGGGATCGTCAGCCGCCCTGCCGCCGCCTCGGTCGCGAAGCGCGTGCCCGGCTCGATCGTCAGCTGGTAGAGCGACAGATGCTCGGTTCCGAACGACAGTGCTTGCGCCAGCTCGGCGTCCCATGCCGCCTGCGTCTGGCCGGGGCGGGCGTAGATGAGGTCGAAACTGACCCGCGCGAAATGCCGCTGCGCCACGTCGAGCGCGCCGAGTCCCTCTGTCACGTCATGCGCCCGTCCCAGAAAGCGCAACGCCGCGTCGTCGAGCGCCTGTAGCCCCAGCGAGACGCGATTGACCCCCGCGGCGGCGAGATCCGCGAAGCGCGCCGCCTCGACCGACGACGGGTTCGCCTCCAGCGTGATCTCGACATCGCCGACCGGCGCCCATGCGCTGGTCGCGGCCGCGACCAGCGCGGCGACGGTGGCGGGCGGCATCAGCGAGGGGGTGCCCCCGCCGAAGAAGATCGATCCCAGCCGCCGGCCCGGCAGCAGCGCCGCCTCGTGCGCCAGATCGGCGAGCAGCGCGTCGTGCCAGAGCGACTCGTCGACAGTGGCGCGGACATGGCTGTTGAAGTCGCAATACGGGCATTTGGAAACGCAGAACGGCCAATGGATGTAGAGCGCGAGCGGCGCGGCGGCGCGCGCCGCCCGGTCCTGCGCCGCGGCGTCGGGGTGGATGAGGTCGATCATGCCCATGATCGCGCGCATATGGCGGCTCGTCGCGGCAAACGCCACCGTCGCCGCGCCGACGGTGCAAACGCTGTTGCGCGATCGAAACGTCTTTGGCATCCGCCGCGGCGATGCCTGTCCGCCCGTTCGTCGCGCTGCTGCTTGCCCTTACCCCCGCTACGCCGGCCGTTGCCGGCGGGATCGAACTGCGGCTTCGGCGACCGGCCCCGGTCCGCGACGCGTCGCTGCTCCAGCGCGAGATGCTCGACGCGCACAACCGCGCGCGTCGCGCGGTGGGGTTGCCGCCGCTGGCGTGGAGCGCGGCGCTGGCGGCCGCTGCCGACCGTCATGCGCAGGAACTGGCGCGCAGCGGGCGGCTGTTCCATGCCGAGCAGCGCGCGGGCGATGCGTGGCAGGGCGAGAATCTCTTCGCGGGAACGCGGGACGGTTACGATTATGGCGAGATGGTGCGCTATTGGGTCGAGGAGCGTCGCTACTTCCGCAACCGCCGCAGCCCGCGGTTCAGCCGCACCGGCCGCTGGCAGGACGCGGTCCATTATGCGCAGATCGTCTGGCGCGCGACCACCGAGGTCGGCTGCGCGATGGAGAGCGGGCGGACGCAGGATTTCCTCGTCTGTCGCTACAATCCCGGCGGCGAGATCGCAGGGCGGCGCGCTTATTAGGCCGGATCGGCTGGCAGGGTCGCCAGGACGAGGCGAAGACGTTTCGACCGGAACCTCGCCTCGGTCGTCGCCGGGATGACCAACGGGGCCGGTGATGGCTGAAGGCCGGGTGACGCCGGCTGCCGGCGCACAGGCGGATCGCCGGCGCGACGCCGTGGATCGCAATGGGTGGAGCGCGGTTATGCCGGCGATGAGCGAGCGACACGATCACCCGTGGTGGGAAAGCGGCACCGTCTACCAGATCTATCCGCGCTCCTTTCAGGACAGCGATGGCGATGGGGTCGGCGATCTGGCCGGTATCGAGCGGCGGCTCGATCATGTCGCGGCGCTGGGGGTCGACGCGATCTGGCTGTCGCCGGTCTTTCCGTCGCCGATGGCCGATTTCGGCTATGACGTCGCCGATTATTGCGCGATCGACGCGCTGTTCGGCGATCTGGCCGCGTTCGACCGGCTGCTGGCGGCGGTCCATGCGCGCGGGCTCCGGCTGTTGCTCGATTTCGTCCCCAACCACAGTTCGGACCAGCACCCGTGGTTCGTCGACAGCCGCTCCGGCCGCGACAGCCCAAAGCGCGACTGGTACATCTGGCGCGATCCCGCCGCCGATGGCGGGCCGCCCAACAACTGGATCAGCGACTTCGGCGGCTCGGCGTGGGAATATGACCCGGCGAGCGGGCAGTATTACCTCCACGCCTTCCTCAGGCAGCAACCCGACCTCAACTGGCGCAACCCCGCGCTCAAGGCGGCGATGCTCGATGCGATGCGCTTCTGGTTCGATCGCGGGGTCGACGGCTTCCGGATCGACGTGCTGTGGCATATCGTCAAGGCGGATGGCTTTCCCGACAATCCGGTGAACCCTTATTGGCGGCCGGGGATCACCGAGCGCGACCGGTTGATCCAGCAGCATTCGACCGACCAGCCCGAGGCGCATGCGATCGCCGCGGAGATGCGCGCGCTCGCCGATGCTTACGGGGCCGAGGGGCGGGGGCGCGTGCTGATCGGCGAGATCTTCCTGCCCAACGATCGTCACGCGCGCTGGTATGGCACGCCCGAGCGGCCGCAGGTGCATTTGCCGTTCAATTTCCAGTTGATCGAGAATGCGTGGGATGCCGCGACGCTGCGCACGATGGTCGCCGCCTATGAGGCGAGTCTGCCGGCGCACGGCTGGCCCAATTGGGTGATCGGCAGCCATGACGCGCCGCGCATCGCCGCGCGCGTCGGCGAGGCGCAGGCGCGGGTCGCGGCGATGCTGCTGCTGACGCTGCGCGGGACGCCGACCTTGTACCAAGGCGACGAACTGGGGATCGGGACGGTGGACATCCCCCCCGACCGCGTCCGCGATCCGCAGGAGCTGCGTCAGCCGGGGATCGGGATCGGGCGTGACCGGTCGCGGACGCCGATGCCGTGGGATACGTCGCCCTTCGCCGGTTTCTCGACGGTCGAGCCGTGGCTACCGCTCAACCCCGACTGGCCGACCCGCAACGTCGCCGCGCAAAAGGCCGATCCCGGATCGATGTTGATGCTGTACCGGCACTTGCTGGCGCTGCGTCGTGCGCGCCCGGCGCTGGCGGTCGGCAATTTCCGGTTGCTCGACGCGGCGGACGGGGTGTTGGCCTATGAGCGACGGCACGGCGGCGAGGTGCTGCGGGTGGCGCTCAATCTGACGGCGCGCGCCATAACCTTCGACTGGGTCGGCGACGTGCTCGCCTCGACACTGGATGGCGCACCCGAACCCGGCATGCTCTACGCCAACGAAGGCCTGATCTTCAAACCATAGCCGCCGCCCCGGCGAAAGTCGGGTGACAAGCGAGGCGGAAGCAACGAGGACCACCATTCATGAAGATCGCCATGCTCGCCCCGATCGCGTGGCGCACCCCGCCGCGCCACTATGGACCATGGGAGCTGGTGACGCATCTGCTGACCGAAGCCCTGGTCGAACGCGGGGTGGACGTGACTCTGTTTGCGACGCTCGACAGCCTGACCAGCGCCACGCTCGACGGCGTCGTCCCCGCGCCTTATTCCGAAGATCCGGCCATCGACGCGAAGGTGTGGGAATATCGCCACCTCAGCCACCTGTTCGCGCAGGCGGCACGGTTCGACCTGATCCACAACCAGGCGGACTTTCCGGCGCACGCCTTTGCGCCGCTGGTCGACACGCCGGTCGTGACGACGATCCACGGCTTTTCCTCGGATCGCATCCTGCCGATGTACGCGCCCTATCAGGACCGGGTGCATTATGTCGCGATCAGCGATGCCGACCGGCATTCCGCGCTGCGCTATGCCGCGACGATCCACCATGGCATCCCGCTCGACGATTTCCGCTTCGACGCCACGGGAAGCGACGATCTGCTGTTCTTCGGGCGGCTGCATCCCGACAAGGGCGCCGCAGAGGCGATCGCGGCGGCGCGCGCGACGGGGCGGGCGCTGAACCTCTACGGGATCGTCCAGGATCAAGGCTATTACGACCGCGCGGTCGCGCCGGCGCTCGACGATCGCATCCGCTATCATGGCGCGGTCGGCGGCGAGGCGCGGGTCGCAGCGCTGGGCAGGGCGCGCGCCTTGCTCCACCTCATCAACTTCGACGAGCCGTTCGGGCTGTCGGTGATCGAGGCGATGGCGTGCGGGACGCCGGTGATCGCCACCCGCCGCGGTTCGATGCCCGAGTTGATCGAGGACGGCGTGACCGGCTTTCTGGTCGACACCCCCGCCGAGGCGGTCGCGGCGATCGACCGCGCCGGCGAGATCGACCGCGCCGCCTGCCGCCGCGCGGTCGCCGAGCGGTTCAGCGTCGCCCGGATGGCCGACGATTATATCGCGCTCTACCGGCGCATTCTCGGCTGACCGCGTCTATCTTTACGGCATGACCCAGACGACCGCGAAGCGCGCCACGCTCTACCGGATGGTGATGCCGACGCACACCTGCCCCTATGGCGTGAAGGCGAAGGACCTGTTGCAGCGGCGCGGCTATGCGGTCGACGACCATTGGTTGCGCACCCGCGAGGAGACCGACGCCTTCAAGGCCGAATATGGCGTCAAGACCACCCCGCAGACGTTCATCGCTGGCGAGCGGGTCGGCGGCTATGACGATCTGCGCCGCTTCTTCGGCCTCCACGTGCCCGCGCCGGGGCAGACGAGCTATCGCCCGGTGCTGGCGGTGTTCGCGATGACCGCGCTGATGGCGCTGGCGGCGAGCACCGCGGCGTTCGGCACCCCGCTGACGCTGCGCGCCGCCGAATGGTTCGTCTCGTTCAGCATGTGCGTGCTCGCGCTGCTCAAGTTGCAGGATGTCGAGACCTTCTCGACGATGTTCCTCAACTACGATCTGCTGGCGAAGCGCTGGGTGCGCTACGGCTATGTCTATCCGTTCGCCGAGGGGCTGGCGGGGGTGCTGATGACCGCGCATGTCGCGGACTGGCTGGCGGTGCCGGTCGCGCTGTTGATCGGGACGGTCGGCGCGGTGTCGGTGTTCAAGGCGGTCTATGTCGACAGGCGCGAACTGAAATGCGCCTGCGTCGGCGGCGCGACGCGGGTGCCGCTGGGGTTCGTGTCGCTGACCGAGAATGTCATGATGATCGCGATGGCAGTGTGGATGGTCCTCTCGTAACCGTCGCCCCTGCGCAGGCAGGGGCCCATGTCTGTCGAATGTTGCGTCAGGTCTGACACATGGATGTCTCTCGTGTGTCAGGCTTGCCGCGGCACGACAGAGACATGGGCCGCTGCCTTCGCAGGGGCGACGGGCGTTACAGATGCCGCTTGCCCAGCTTTCTCGCGAGTGTGCGCCGGTGCATCCCCAGCCGCCGCGCCGCCTCCGAGACGTTGAACCCGCAGTCCGCCAGTGTCTGGTGGATATGCTCCCATTCCAGCGTGCGCAGCGAGGTCGGCGGCGCGACCAGCTCGACGCTGGCGTCGCCCTCGCCGCTCGCCTGGAACGCCGCCTCGATGTCGTCGGAATTGGCAGGCTTCGACAGGTAGTTGGTCGCGCCCAGCTTCACCGCCTCGACCGCGGTGGCGATGCTGGCGAAACCGGTCAGCACCACGATCCGCATCTGCGGATCGAGCGCATGGAGCCGCGCCACGCACGTCAGCCCGGAGGCATTGCCGAGCCGCAGGTCGACCACCGCATGGTCGGGCTTGAGCGCGTCGACCGCCGCGTCGAGATCGTCGGGATCGGTGATCGCGCGCACCTGATAGCCGCGCCGCTCGAACGAGCGCGCCAGCGTGCGCGCGAACACCGCGTCATCCTCGACGATCAGCAACCGCCGCTCGCTCATGCGCCCTCCTCCGGGATCGAGATCGCCGCGATCGGCAGCGTCAGCGTCACCTCGCCCCCGCCGCCTTCGCCGCCCTCGCGGTTGCGCGCCGAGACGGTGCCGCCGAGCGTCCGCAACACGTTGACCGCGAGGAACAGTCCGAGCCCCGCGCCGCGCCGCGTCTTGGTGCTCATATAGGGCTTGCCGAGCCCGTCGAGGATCGCCGGCGCGAAGCCGCGGCCGTCGTCGCGCACCGACAGCACGAGCCGGTCACCGTCCCACCACGCGCACAGCGCGATCGTGCGACCGCCCGCCTCCAGCGCATTGTCGAGCAGATTGGTGATCGTCTGCGCCAGCGCCTTGTCGGCGACGATCCGCGGATCGCTGGTCATCAGATGCTCATAGGCGGCGGCGACCTGCGTCTTGCCGCGCCAGTCGCCGACGATCCCCGACAGGAATGTCTTGAGCGTGGTGCGCACCGGCCCCATCCCGCGCACCTCGCCCGAGGCGAGCAGCACCTGGCTGAGGATGTCCTTGCAGCGCGTCACCTCGGTGCGCATGTCGTCGAGATCGGCGAGCAAGGCAGGGGAGGTAGCGATCGCGGGCTCGCGCCGCCAGTCGCCCAGCATTACCGCGATCGACGACAGCGGCGTGCCGAGTTCGTGCGCCGCGCCGCTGGCGAGCAGCCCCATGCGGACGATATGCTCCTCCTCGGCGGCGCGCTGGCGGAGCGCGGCGAGCCGTGCGTCATGTTCGGAGACGTTGCGGACGATCCGCGTGACGAACAGCGCGAGCAACGTCGCGGTGAGCGTGAAATTGAACCAGCTTCCCAAGATATACGGGGTCGAGAGCGTCGAGGCCCAGCCGCGCGGCAGCGCGAACGGCGGCGCGGCGTGCGCCAGCCAGGCGAACAGGGCGCTGCTGAGCGCGACCATCGCCCAGCTCGCATGATCGCGCAGCAGCAGCGCGGCGATCACGACCTGAAGCAGGAACAGGGTCACGAACGGATTGCCGACCCCGCCGCTGAGATAGAGCTGCGTCGTCAGGCACGCGACATCGACCAGCAGCGTCGCGAACAGCGCGCCATAGGTGATCGGCCGCCGCCCGACGATCTGTCCGATCGCGAGATTGAGCGCGACCAGCACCGCGACCGCGCCGAGCATCGGCACCAGCGGCAGGTGCACGCCGACGATGAAATGGACGAGCAGGATCGTCGCGAGCTGCCCCCCGACCGCGAGCCAGCGCAGGATCGAGAGCAGCCGCACGTTGCGCCGTCCGGCGTCCTCGCGCAGCCCGGTTCCGGCGATGATGTCAGACGCGGCCATTTCCGCTCCTTACGGCGGATCGGGTCGGGTAGGCTATTGCGCAGATCGGGTCGGCGGCAGAACCCTCCTCTCGCCGATCGCAGGGGCACCGGGAACAGGGACGATAGTCGAATTCATGCAAAGCCGCATCGAGACGCTTACCGATCGTGAAAAGCAGACGCTGCGACTTTTGCTGAAAGGTCACGACGCCAAGTCGATCGCGCGCACGCTCGGGCTGTCGGTCCACACGATCAACGAACGGCTGCGCGATGCGCGGCGGAAGATGCAGGTCGCCAGCAGTCGAGAGGCCGCACGGCTGCTCGCGGCGGCGGAGCAGGCGCACCCCGAAGAATTTGGGGACGACACTTTAGGGGTAACCGACACCGGCGCCGGCATGCTTCCGGCTGCGACAGCGGTTCGCGAGGCCAGAACCTCGCGGATCGCGTGGCTGAGTGGAGGAATGTTCGTCATGTCATTGTTGATCGCCGCCTTTTGCGGTCGTTGCCGTCATCAACACGGAAAAGACCCCGGTGCCGCAGACGCGGGAAACCTCGGTGGACGCAGGGCGCCGTCCGTCCGATCCCGCCGTGGAAGGGACCGCCCGCAACTGGCTGAAGCTGCTCGACGACGGGCAATGGGATGCAAGCTGGAAAGCCGCGGCTACCGACTTCCGGTCGCAGATCACCGCGCCGCAATGGCAGGCGATGAGCCAGACGGTGCGCGCACCTTTGGGCACGTCGACATCGCGGAGGTTCCTCGGCGCGGTGCACAGCACGTCGCTGCCGGGTGCGCCGACGGGCGAATATGAGGTGCTGCAATTCCGTACCGATTTCGCGAACAAGGCCGGCGCGATCGAGACGGTAACGCTGGTTCGCGAAGGCACGGCGTGGCGGATGGCAGGCTATTTCATCAAATGATGCGACCGGGGTACGGCTCGGGCTCGCCTATCGCTCCGCCTGATCCCGGCCGCGCGCGATGCGCCACGCGAAATACGCTATCATCGTCGCCAGCGTGAACCACGTCAGCGCGTAGACGAGGTGATTGTTGCGGAAGCGCACCACCGTCAGCCCGCCACGCGGCCATTGCACGCCGGGCAACGCCTCGGCGTCGATGAAATAAGGCGCGACCGGGCCGAGCCGGCGGGCGCGTGCGATCGTGGCGGTGTCGCGCGAATACCAGCGGTCGTCGGCCGGGTCGTTGTCGCGCAGGAAGCCGCCATCGGGCTCGGTGACGCGCAGCAGCCCGGTGACGCGCGCCGGGCCTTTCGGCGGGGTGATCGTCTTTCGTGCGTCGGTGGGCACGAAGCCGCGGTTGACGAGGAGCGTGCCGCCCGCGGTGTCGAGCGGGGCGAGCACCCAATAGCCCGCGCCGAAATCGGTAACCGCCTGCGTGAACACCGGCGGGGCCGCGCGCCACGTGCCGGTGGCAGTGACGCGGGCGTAGGCGTCGTCGTCGGTGATCGTCGCCCAGCGCGCTCGCGGCGGGGCGGGCTGCGCAGCGGCGGCGAGCCGCGCCTCGACGCGGTCGATCAGCGCGAGCTTCCACGCGCGCCGTTCGACCTGCCAGACGCCGAGCCCTGCCAGCACCGCCGCCAGCAGCAGCGCGATACCGGCAAGGACCCAGCGCGCGCGCATCACATGCCGCCGCTCGACATCTCTCCGCCCATGCCCGGCATCATGTTGAGGTTCATGTGGTACATGACCCACAGCGACCCGGCGATCACGATCAGCACGATGATCGCGGTGAAGATCAGCGCCAGCATCGTCCAGCCGTTTTCGGACTTGGTGTTCATGTGCAGGAAGTAGATCATGTGGACGACGATCTGCACCATCGCCAGCGCCATCACGATCCCGGCGGTGACGCGCGGATCGGAGATCACCCCGGTCATCACCAGCCCGAACGCGGGCGCGGTCAGCAGCACCGAGAGGAGGAAGCCGATCCAATATTCGCGACGCGAGCCGTGCGCGGCGCCGCCGTGATGGTCGTGCGCGTCGTGGTGGCCGTGAGCGGAATCATGGCCGTGGCCGTGCGTATCGGCGCTCATCAGCGGAGCACTCCCAGCAGATAGACGAAGGTGAAGACGCCAATCCAGATGACGTCGAGGAAGTGCCAGAACAGCGACAGGCATTGCAGGCGGCGCAGATTGGCCGGCTCCAGCCCGCGGCGCGCGACCTGCACCATCAGCGTCACCAGCCAGATGATGCCGAAGGTGACGTGCAGCCCGTGCGTGCCGACCAGGGTGAAGAACGACGACAGGAACGCCGAGCGCCACGGGCCCGCGCCCTCGTGGATCAGATTGCTGAACTCATACAGCTCGATCGACAGGAACGCCGCGCCGAACACGCCGGTGATCGCGAGCCAGCGCAAGGTCGCGGCCTTGTTCTGCTCGTCGGCGTTGATCATCGCGAAGCCATAGGTGATCGACGACAGCAGCAGCGCGGTCGTGTTCACCGCGACCAGCGGCAGCTCGAACAGCTCCTTGGGTCCCGGCCCGCCGGCATAGCTGCCGCCGTACACGCCGTACGCCGCGAACAGCATCGCGAAGATGAGGCAGTCGCTCATCAGGTACAGCCAGAACCCCAGCATCGTGCTGGCGCCGGGCGGATGTTCGTGCTCGTCCAGATCGTAATAGGACGGGGCCTCGGTGCCCGGGGCCGTCTGCGTCGTCGTGCTCATATTGCTCACACCCCCGCCTGCTGGAGCGCGCGGGTGCGCGCATCCTCGCTGTTGACGACGTCCTCGGCGGGAATGTGGAAGTCGCGGTCATAGTTGAAGGTGTGCCCGATCGCGGTCGCGATCAGCGCGACGAACGCCACCGCCGCCAGCCACCAGATGTACCAGATCATCGCCACGCCGAAGACCGTCGACAGCCCGGCCAGGATCACCCCGGCGCCGGTGTTCTTCGGCATGTGGATCGCGCGGAACCCGGTGGTCGGACGCTCGGCCTTCTTCGACTTCATGTCGTGCCACGCGTCCAGATCGTGGACGACCGGCGAGAAGGCGAAGTTATAGGCCGGCGGCGGCGACGAGGTCGCCCATTCCAGCGTGCGCCCGTTCCACGGATCGCCCGTGAAATCGCGCAGCTTCTCGCGGTCGCGGATGCTGACGTAGAATTGCATCAGCATGGCGCCGATCCCGGCGGCGATGATCAGCGCGCCGATCGCGGCGATCACGAACCAGATTTGCAGCGACGGGTCCTCGAAGGCGCGCAGGCGGCGGGTGACGCCCATCAGCCCCAGCACGTAGAGCGGGGTGAACGCGACCCAGAAGCCGACGACCCAGCACCAGAAGCTGATCGTGCCCCAGAATTTGTCGAGCTTGAACCCGAACGCCTTCGGCCACCAGTAATTGACGCCCGCAAACATTCCGAACAGCACGCCGCCGATGATGACGTTGTGGAAGTGCGCGATCAGGAACAGCGAGTTGTGGAACTGGAAGTCGGCCGGCGGCACCGCCAGCATCACCCCGGTCATCCCGCCGACCACGAAGGTCAGCATGAACGCGACCGCCCACATCATCGGCAGCTCGAAGCGGATCCGCCCACGGTACATCGTGAACAGCCAGTTGAAGATCTTCGCGCCCGTCGGGATCGAGATGATCATCGTCGTGATGCCGAAGAAGCTGTTGACGCTGGCGCCCGAACCCATCGTGAAGAAATGGTGCAGCCACACCAGGTACGACAGGATGCAGATGACGATCAGCGCGTAGACCATCGACGTATAGCCGAACAGCCGCTTGCCCGAGAAGGTCGAGACGACCTCCGAGAACACGCCGAACGCGGGCAGGATCAGGATGTACACCTCCGGGTGGCCCCAGATCCAGATCATGTTCACGTACATCATCGGGTTGCCGCCGCCGGTGTTCGTGAAGAAGTTGGTGCCGACGTAACGATCGAGGCTGAGCATCGCGAGCACCGCGGTCAGCACCGGGAAGGCCGCGACGATCAGGACGTTGGTCACCAGCGCCGACCAGGTGAAGATCGGCATCTGCATCAGGCTCATGCCCGGCGCGCGCATCTTGATGATCGTCGCGAGCAGGTTGACGCCCGACAGCAACGTGCCGACGCCGGCGATCTGCAAGGCCCAGATGTAGTAATCGACCCCGACATCGGGCGAGTAATCGAGCCCCGACAGTGGCGCCATCGCCAGCCAGCCGGTTCGCGCGAACTCGCCGACGAACAGGCTCATCATCACCGTGACCGCGCCGCTGACCGTCATCCAGAAGCTGAAATTGTTCAGGAACGGGAAGCTGACGTCGCGCGCGCCGATCTGGAGCGGGACGACATAGTTCATGAGGCCCGTGACGAACGGCATCGCCACAAAGAACATCATGATGACGCCGTGCGCGGTGAACACCTGGTCATAATGGTGCGCGGGCAGGAAGCCGTCGCTGCCGTTGAACGCAACCGCCTGCTGCGCGCGCATCATCAGCGCATCGGCGAAACCGCGCAGGAACATGACCAGCGCCAGCACGATGTACATGATGCCGATCTTCTTGTGATCGACGCTTGTGAACCACTCCTTCCAGAGATAGCCCCACAGCTTGAAATAGGTGAGCGCGCCCAGCACCGCGGCCCCGCCGATCGCGACCATGATGAAGGTCCCGACGAGGATCGGCTCGTGGATCGGAAAGCTCTCGAGCGTCAGCCGCCCGAAGATCGTCTTGATGAGGTCGTCCGACATGATGTCCTCAAGCCTCCTTGGAGGCGTTGACGCGCCGCAGCGCGGGAATGTCTAGCATGGTCATGTCGCGGTTGCCCGCGCCCGGATCGGTGGCGCCCGGCGCCTTGCCCTGCGGCGCGGTCGAGTGCGGGCTCTCGCCCTTCTGCGACGGATCGCGGGTCAGCGCGCCTTCGGGTTCGTCGGTCCGCTGCGGCCGGTCGTTCACCGCCGGGCCGGCGTGCGACATGTTCTCCATGCAGCTCGTCCCCGGCTTGGTGCACATCGCGACGACGCGCTTGAACAAGGCGGGATCGATCGTGCCGAAGCCGATCGGGCGCACCTTCTCGCTCGGCCGCGCCAGCTTCAGATAGGTGGCGTTGTCGAGTTGCCAGCGGTTGCGCTTCACCCCCGCGACCCATTGGTCGAAGCGCGCCGGGGTCACCGAATGCGTCCAGAAGGTCATGTGCGAGAAGCCCGCACCGGAATAATTGCCCGAGCGGCCCTCGAACTTGCCGGTGCGGTTGAGCACGCCGTGCAGCACCGTCTCCATCCCCGGCATCGTGTAGATCATGCCCGCCATCGCCGGCACCCACAGCGCGTTCATGACGCTCGACGAGGTCATCGTGAACTTCACCGGGCGATCGACCGGCACGACCAGCTCGTTGACCGTCGCCACGCCCTGTTCGGGGTAGATGAACAGCCACTTCCAGTCGAGCGAGACGACCTGCACCTCCAGCGGCTTGACGTTCGCCGCGACCGGCTTGCCCGGCGCGGTGCGCGCCAGCGGGCGGTAGGGGTCGAGCGTGTGCGTGCCGACCCAGGTCAGCGCGCCGAGCGCGATAACGATCAGCAGCGGCCCGGCCCAGATCACCAGCTCCAGCCCGGTCGAGTGATCCCAGTCGGGCTCGTAGCTCGCCTCGGTATTCGTCGCGCGGTACCGCCAGGCGAACACCACCACCAGCGCCATGACCGGCACGATGATGAGCAGCATCAGCACCACCGACCATACGATCAGGTTGGATTCCTGTACCGCGACATCACCGGCGGGACGCATCACGACGGTGTTGCACCCGCCGAGCACGGCGAGCGCGGCCGCCGCGGCGAGGTGACGGACGAAGGGCGTGCGGCCGGGCGCAGGTCTGGTGGCATGACGGGGGGCGAGACGACGGGTCATGCGGCGCGAGCTAGGCTTTGCTGCGGCGCAGCGGAATAGGACATTTTGTCCCATCCACGCCGCGAATGGTTTAGGGTAGGGCGTCGCCGGAAACCGTCCGTCCGACCGATCGGGAATGAATATGGCCACCGCTTCGTCCACGTCGCTAGAGCAGGATGCTCGCGCCCTTCATAGCAAAGGGGATCACGATGTGCGCCCCGGTGAAATCGCGATCGGCGTGATCATCGGCCGCACCTCCGAGTTCTTCGACTTCTTCGTCTATGCGATCGCTTCGGTGCTCGTCTTCCCGGCGGTGATCTTCCCGTACATGCAGCCGATCGCCGCCACCTTGTGGTCGTTCGCGCTGTTCCCGCTGGCGTTCATCGCCCGGCCGATCGGGACGCAGATCTTCATGAAGCTCGACCGCCGCTACGGCCGCGGCACCAAGCTGACGATCGCGCTGTTCCTGCTCGGCACCTCGACGGTGCTGGTCGCGTTCCTGCCCGGTTATGCGACGATCGGCACCTCCTCGGCGGTGCTGCTCGCGCTGTTCCGGGTCGGTCAGGGAATCGCGCTGGGCGGCGCCTGGGACGGGCTGCCGTCGCTGCTGGCGCTCAACGCCCCGGAGAAGAAGCGCGGCTGGTGGGCGATGGTCCCGCAGCTCGGCGCGCCGCTCGGGCTGATCGTGGCCAGCGCCTTGTTCGCCTTCTTCCTCTCGGTGCTGCCGGCCGAGGACTTCATCTCCTGGGGCTGGCGCTATCCGTTTTTCGTCGCCTTCGCGCTCAACGTCGTGGCGCTGTTCGCGCGGCTGCGCATCGTCGTGACCCCCGAATATGCCGAACTGTTCCACAGCCGCGAGCTGACCCCGTCGCGCGTCACCGCGACCGTCAAGGCGCAGTGGCGCAACATCATCATCGGGGCGTTCGCGCCGCTGGCGAGCTTCGCGCTGTTCCACATGGTCACGGTGTTCCCGCTGTCGTGGGTCGCGCTCTATACCCGCGAGGATATCTCGACCTTCCTGATGATCGAGGTGCTCGGTGGCGTCGTCGGGCTCGGCGCGATCGTGCTGTCGGGGCTGCTCGCCGACCGGATCGGGCGGCGCAGCGTGCTCGGCTACACTGCCGCCGGGATCGCGGCGTTCAGCGGCTTCGCGCCGACGCTGCTGAACGGCGGGCGCGCGGGCGAAATCCTGTTCATGGTGATGGGCTTCCTGCTGCTCGGCATTTCGTTCGGCCAGTCGTCGGGCGCGGTGACCAGCAACTTCCCGAAGCGCGCGCGCTACACCGGCGCGGCGCTGACCTCGGATCTGGCGTGGCTGTTCGGCGCGGGCTTCGCACCGCTGGCGGCGCTGGCGCTGACGCAGGCGTTCGGGCTGGTCGCGGCGGGCGGCTATTTGCTGTCGGGCGCGCTCGGCACGCTGATCGCGCTGGGGCTCAACGTGGAGCTGGCGCGCCGCCTCGACTGAGGCGCGGCGGCTTCGGCCACGGAAAAGGGCGGGCGCGAGAGGATCGCGACCCGCCCTTTTCTTATCAGCCGTCATTGCCAGCGAAGCGAAGCAATCCAGAGTCGGACCAGGACGCCCTGGATCGCTTCGCGACGCTCGCAATGACGTTCGTGGTGGATCAGTCCGGCTTCTTCGCCACGCCGACCAGCGCCGGGCGGAGCAGGCGGTCCTTGATCATCCAGCCCGACTGCATTTCCTGCACGATCGTGCCCGGCTCGGCGTCGCTCGGCATCTCGACCATCGCCTGATGCTTGTTCGGGTCGAGCGGCTGCCCCATCGCCTCGATCTTGGTCAGCCCGTGGCGGCCGAACACGTTCGCCAGTTCGCGCCCGGTCGCCTCGAGGCCGGTCACCAGCCCCTTGAACTTCTCGTCCTCACGCAGGCTCGCCGGGATCGCGGCCAGCGCACGATCGAGATTGTCGGCCACCGACAGCACGTCGCGCGCGAAACCCGTCGCGGCATAGGCGCGTGCATCGGCGGCGTCCTTCTCGGCGCGGCGGCGGACGTTCTGGATATCGGCCTGCGCGTACAGCGTCTCCTGCCGCGCGGCGGCGAGTTGCTCTTCCAGCTCGGCGATGCGAGTCGCGGCGGCGTCGTGCTCCGCGACCTCGGGGGCGGCCTCGGCGGTCTCTTCGCGAAGGTCGTCGGCGGGGGTGGCGTTGTCGGTCATGTCCGTCCTGTTCTTCTACGTCGGAAAGCCGCGCGTCATCCCAGCAACCGGGTGAGCGTCGCGGCCGTGAAATCCACCATGGGCACGACGCGCGCGTAGTTCAACCGCGTCGGCCCGATCACGCCGACCACGCCGACCACGCGTCCGTCGCGACCGCGGAAGGGCTTGGCGATCACCGACGAGCCGCTGAGCGTGAACAATTTGTTCTCCGCGCCGATGAAGATGCGGGTGGCGTCCCCGGCGCGCGCCGAATCGAGCAGCGCGGCGACCTCCTGCTTGCCGTCGAGATCGTCGAGCAGCGCGCGCACCCGCTCCAGATCGGCGGTCGCGGCATCGTCGAGCAGCCGGCCGTGGCCGCGCACGATCAGCACCGGGCGGCGCGCACCGTCCTCGCTCCACACCGCCAGCCCGCGCTCGACCAAGGCGCGCGCCGCGGCGTCGAGCGCCGAGCGGCCCTGCGACAGTTCGTGCTCGAGCCGCGCACGCGCCTCGCCGAGCGTCAGCCCGGCGAGCGTCGCGGTCATGAAATTGCCGGCCTCGACCAGCGCGCCGGGCGCGACCCCGGCCGGCACGTCGATGACGCGATTTTCGACTGCGCCGTCCTCGCCGACCAGCACCGCCAGCGCCTGCGTGGCCCCGAGCGGCACGAAGCCGATCGAGCGCAGCACCGCCTCGCGCTTGGGCACCATCACCAGCCCGGCGCACGCCGAAAGCCCGGAGAGCGCCGCGGTGGTCGCCGCCAGCGCTTCCTCGACCGGCCCGCCGGTGCCGGCGCGCGCCTCGATCTGCTGGCGTTCCTCGTCGCTCGGCGCGTGCGCCTGCATCATCCCGTCGACGAACAGCCGCAAGCCGCGCTCGGTCGGCATCCGCCCCGCCGAGGTATGCGGCGCGGTGAGCAGCCCGGCCATCTCCAGTTGCGCGAGCACGCCGCGGATCGAGGCGGGCGACAGGTTGAGCCCGGCCTGCGCCAGCGTCCGCGAGCCGACCGGCTGTCCGCTCTCCAGATAGCCATCGACGACGCGGCGGAAGATGTCGCGGGCGCGGTCGGTCAGCTCGGCGATGGGCGGCGAACGGGTCACGCGCGCAGATGTATGCGCGTCGGCGACGCGGCTCAACCGTCTGCGCCTTCATCTTTCCGCAACCTGGTGCGCGCAAGGGTGAGATCAAGGAAGATCAAAGATGTACGACGTTTCGTTCGACCATGACGCGGAGTTGCTCGCGATCCGCTGGGACCGCATCTTCACGCCCGACGAGGTGGTGCTCTACACCCGCGACGTGATGCGGCAGTTCCTCGCCGCGCGCTTCCGCCCCGGTTACCGGCTGATGATCGACATGAGCGCGTGCGGGCCGCAGCCGCAGGAGACGCTCGCCGCACTGGCGCAGCATATGGGACCGTTCCCCAAGGCGAGCCGGATCGCGGTGGTGGCGGTCGGCGCGGTGCTGCGCGCGCAGGTGCGAAGGGTGATGACGCAGCCGTACATGCAAATATTCGACGACGCCGCTGCGGCGCGCGGCTGGGTGGTGGCGTAGGATCACCCCCAAGAAGACCGTCGCCCCTGCGCAGGCAGGGGCCTATTGCTGTATCGTCCGGGAGGGTGGTCCGACACAATGATGTCGCCTGTGTGACGAGCCTCCTGCGAGACGGCACAGACATGGGCCCCTGCCTGCGCAGGGGCGACGGCATTTGTCACCGCTTGCCGATCAACGCCGCGATCGGCAGCAGCGTGGGCGCATCCTGAAGCGCCTTTGCCATCGCCGCATTGCCGACACGGCAGCCATAGTAGAAGTGCAGATGCCCCGCACCGCCGCTGGCCATCGCCCAGTTCACGTCGACGCTCGGCATGTCCGTCGGCGCGGGGCCGCAATCGGGAGAGTCCATCTCCACCCGTCGCTCGCCATCGGGTCGATACGGTGCGAGCGCGGCGGCGAAGCGGCGATACTCGTCCGGCGTCACGCGGAACGCGCGGCTGCCCGTCACCGCGGTGAAGCGCTGGCCCTCGAACGTACCGCTACCGTCGGCGTGGACCGTCACCGTGTAGACCGGACACGTCCCGAAGCACGGGCCGGTCGCATAACTGATCGAGTCGCCCTCGATCGCGACCGGCGCGCCCGCCGGCGGTGAGCGAAGCTCGACCGGCGTACACCCCGCCGCCAGCACCAATACCACCGCCATCATCACCCACATCGCATCCTCCCGTAAGTCGCTGGCGCCGCCGCACCAACCCCGCTAGGGCGTGCGCGATCCGACCTTGAGGAGAGTTGAATGCGCCCCAGCGGCCGCACCCCCGACCAGATGCGCCCGATCACGATCGAGCCGCGCTTCACCCGCCACGCCGAAGGATCGGTGCTGATCGGCTTCGGCGATACCAAGGTGCTGGTCACCGCCTCCGTCGAGGAGCGCGTGCCGCCGTTCCTGCGCGGCAAGGGCCAGGGCTGGGTCACCGCCGAATATGGCATGCTCCCGCGCGCCACGCATACCCGTGGCAGCCGTGAGGCCGCCAAGGGCAAGCAGTCGGGCCGCACGCAGGAAATCCAGCGGTTGATCGGACGCAGCCTGCGCGCGGTCACCGACCTGACCCTACTCGGCGAACGGCAGATCACGCTCGACTGCGACGTGATCCAGGCCGATGGCGGCACGCGCACCGCGTCGATCTCGGGCGCGTGGGTTGCGCTGCGGCTGGCGGTCGACGGGCTGCTCGCGTCGGGCAAGCTGACCGTCGATCCGATCAAGCAGAAGATCGCCGCGGTGTCGTGCGGCATCTATCAGGGCAATCCGGTGCTCGACCTCGATTACGACGAGGATTCGAACGCCGACGCCGACGCCAATTTCGTGCTGCTCGAGAACGGCCACATCGCCGAGGCGCAGGCGACCGCCGAGCATGCCACCTATGACGAGGAAGCGCTGCTGCGCCTGCTCCGCCTCGCGCGGATCGGCTGCAACGAGATCTTCGCCGCGCAGGCGCGCGCGGTGGCATGAGCGGGGAAGGCAAGGAGCCACAGGCGATCCGCAAGCTCCAGCCCGGCAAGCTGGTGATCGCCAGCCACAACGCCGGCAAGGTGCGCGAGATCGCCGCGCTGCTGGAGGGCCGCGGGCTCGACGTCGTCTCGGCGAGCGCGCTCGACCTGCCCGAGCCCGAGGAGACCGGCACCACCTTCGTGATGAACGCCGAACTGAAGGCGCGCGCGGCGGCGGACCTGTCGGGGCTGCCCGCGCTTGCCGACGACAGCGGCTTGTGCGTCGATGCGCTGGGTGGCGATCCCGGCATCTTCTCGGCGCGCTGGGGCGGGCCGGAGAAGGACTTCGGGCACGCGATGCGACTGGTCGAGGACAAGCTCGCCGAAACCCCCGACGCGCCGCGCGATGCGCATTTCGTCTGCGCACTGGCGCTGGCGTGGCCCGACGGGCATGTCGAATGGTTCGAGGGGCGCGTCGACGGCACGCTCGTCTGGCCGCCGCGCGGCGACAAGGGTCATGGCTATGATCCGGTCTTCCAGCCGGTCGGGCATGACGCGACCTTCGGCGAGATGGACGAGCCCGCCAAGAACGAGATCAGCCACCGCGGCGATGCGTTCCGGCAGTTGGTCGACGCGGTGTTCTGACCAGCGCGCCGCCCGCCGGAAAGATGAAGTGCCGAGCAACATAACGTTACCGTCACAAAGGAACAAAGCGACCGTGCCGGACCTTCTTCCCGGATAAGGGCAGGGGGCAGAAATTTTCGGTTCGGGGCGGCAATCCGCATTCACGACATTCGGGACGGAAGCCGCATGGCTGGCCGGGCTGACCGGCTGGATGGTGCTGGGCGCGGTCGTCATCGCGGTGGCGGTCGGCGCGCTGATGTTCGTCGCGCAGCGCAGCCGCGACGGCGCGATCACCCATCAGCAAGGGATGCGGCTGGTGCTGTGGGCAGGCGGCGTCGTGCCGACCGTCGTGCTGCTGGCGCTGCTGATTTCCACGCTGCCCGCGATGCGCCCGATTGCCGTAAAAGCCGACGACCTGCGGATCACCGTCACCGGCGAGCAATTCTGGTGGCGGGTCCGCTACCAGCCCGCCGGGCAGGCGGCGATCGACGATTCCAACGAGCTGCGCGTGCCGGTCGGGCGCAATGTCGAGCTGCTGCTGGAAGCGGGCGACGTGCTGCACAGCTTCTGGGTGCCGGGACTGGCGGGCAAGCTCGACATGGTGCCGGGGCGGACGAACAAGCTGGTCGTCCATGCCACCCGCGCCGGACGGTTTCGCGGGCAATGCGCCGAATTTTGTGGATTGAGCCACGCGCTGATGGCGTTCGACGTGGTGGCGATGGAGCCGGCGGCGTTCGACGCGTGGCTGGCGGCGAGACGCGCCCCGGCGGCGGTCGGCGGTGACGGCGCGCGATTGTTTGCGGCGAACGGCTGTGGCGGCTGCCATACGGTGGCGGGTCTGTCGGACGCGACGATCGGGCCGAACCTGACGCATCTCGGCGCACGCGCGTCGCTGGGTGCGGGGATGCAGAAGCGGACCCACGCCAATCTGGTGCGCTTCATCAAGCACGCGCCGACGGTGAAGCCCGGCGCGCGGATGCCGGCCTATCCGCAATTGAGCAACGACGATGCGGCGACGATCGCGCGCTGGCTGGAGCAATCGAAATGAGCCTCCACGCGCAGGACGATCCTGCCCTCCGCGCCGCGCAGGAAGAACGGCTGCGCGCGGTATGGAAACCGCCGACCGGCTGGTTCTTCCGCTGGACCGACACCAACAACAACCAGGTCGGCGTCTGGTACACGCTGACCGCGTTCGGTTTCATGCTGTTCGCGGGCGTGCTGGCGATGATCATGCGCGCGCAGCTCGCCGTTCCCGAAAACGACCTCGTCAGCCCTGCGACCTTCAACCAGCTGTTCACGCTGCACGGGTCGATGATGATGTTCCTGTTCGCGGTGCCGATGTTCGAGGCGGTTTCGATCATCCTGCTGCCGCAATTGCTGGGCGCGCGCGACCTGCCGTTTCCGCGGCTGTCGGCATTCGGTTACTGGAGCTTCCTGATCGGGGGCGTGTTCGTCACCGGCTCGATCTTCTTCAACGTCGCGCCCGATGGCGGCTGGTTCATGTATCCGCCGTTCACCACCCGCACCGATCTGTCGGGGCTGGGCGCGGACATCTGGATGCTGGGGCTCAGCTTCATCGAGGTGTCGTCGGTGGCGGCGGCGGTCGAGCTGATCGTCGGCGTGCTGAAATGCCGCCCGCCGGGGATGCGGCTGAACCTGATGCCGCTCTACGCCTGGTACATTCTGGTCGTGGCGGTGATGATCCTGTTCGCCTTCCCGCCGCTGATCGCGGGCGACGTGCTGTTCGAGATGGAGCGGCTGCTCGGCTGGCCGTTCTTCGATCAGGCCAAGGGCGGCGACCCGATCCTGTGGCAGCACCTGTTCTGGATCTTCGGCCACCCGGAGGTCTATATCGTCTTCCTGCCGTCGATCGCGCTGTTCGCGATGATCGTGCCGACCTTCGCGCGGCGGCATCTGCTCGGCTACCCGTGGATCGTGCTGGCGGCGGTGGGGACGGCGTTCCTGTCGTTTGGGCTGTGGGTCCACCATATGTTCACGACCGGGCTGCCCAAGATCAGCCTCGCCTTCTTTTCGGCGGCGTCGGAGGCGGTGGCGATCCCGACCGGCATCCAGATCTTCGCGTTCATCGCGACCCTGTGGGCGGGGCGCGTCGTGTGGTCGACGCCGTTGCTGTATGTGACCGGCTCGCTGGCGATCTTCGTAATCGGCGGGCTGACCGGCGTGATGGTGGCGATCGCGCCGTTCGACTGGCAGGCGCACGACACCTATTTCATCGTCGCGCATCTGCATTACGTGTTGATCGGCGGGACGCTGATCCCGTTGTTCGGCGGGCTCTATTATTACTGGCCGCTGATCACCGGCAAGAAACTGTCCGACCGGCTGGGGCGCACCGCCTTCTGGTTCCTGTTCGCGGGCGCGAACCTCACCTTCTTCCCGATGCACTTCTCCGGCCTGCTCGGGATGCCGCGGCGCGTGTTCACCTATCCGGCGGAGCTGGGGATCGGCGGGCTCAACATGGCCTCGACGATCGGGTCGTGGGTGTTTGCGACCGGCGTGGCGATCGTGTGCATCGATCTGGCGCTCAGCCCGCGGCGGGAGAAGAGCGAGCGCAATCCGTGGCAGGCGGGGACGCTCGAATGGCTCGCGCATCCGGATGACGAGGATTGGGGCATCCGCTCGGTGCCGCTGATCGAGAGCCGCTACCCGATCTGGGACCAGAAGGACTTCGTGAAGAAGGTCGACGAAGGTCGCTTCTTCCTGCCCGACGCCGAGGAAGGTCGCCGCGAGTCAATCATCACCAGCGTGCTCGATGCGCGGCCCGTACAGGTCATCCGGCTCGGTGGCCCGAGCATCAAGCCGATGCTGACCGCGATCGCGCTGGGCAGCGTGTTCATCCTGACCACCTATCACCTTTATTGGGCCGCGCTGGTCGGCGCGGTGGCGACGCTGGCGATGGTGCTGTGGTGGCTGTGGACCGGCACCGCGGAAATCCCGGAGAAGGATTGCAAGCCGATCGGGCATGGCATCGAGTTGCCGCTGTATATCTCCGGCGCGTCGGCGAGCGGCTGGTGGGCGATGTTCATCACGATGATGGCGGATGCGACTGCCTTTTCGGGGCTGGTGTTCGGCTATTTCTTCTTCTGGACGCGGCACGAGGATTTTCCGCCGAGCGGGGCGGGGCTCGACGGGCCGGGGGCGTTCTGGCCGATGGTCGCGCTGGCGGTGTCGCTGGCCGGGTGGCTGATGACGATCGGCGCGCGGGAGACCAACCGCCGCGGTGCGGTCGGCGCGGCGCGGGCACTGCTGGCGCTGGGTGCGATGGCGTCGCTGGCGGCGATCGGCGCGGGGCTGGCGGGGCCGTGGCTGTCGGGGCTCGCGCCGAAGCTGCACGTCTATCCGGCGATCGTCTGGACCCTGGTGATCTGGACCACCGCGCACGCCGGGGTGGGGGCGATCATGCAGCTCTACACGCTCGCGCGCAGCGTGGCGGGCAAGATGACGCCGAAGTACGACGCCGACGTCCGCAACATCACCGTCTACCAGCATTTCATGGCGCTGACCGCGGTGGTGACCTACGCCACGATCGGCCTGTTCCCGGGGGCGGCATGAAGAACGAAACGCCTCACGGCCCCGAGCGGCGCGGCTTCCGGCACCGGCTGCGCGAGCTGCGCGTCACCTTGTGGACGCTGATCGTCCCGCCGAGCGTGTGGGCGGTGCATTTCCTGTTCTGTTACCTGTGGGTGGCGGTGAGTTGCGCCAAGCTGGGGGCCTTCCCGCGCTTCACCACGGCGTTTGTGATCGGGACGCTGGTGGCGGAGGCGATCATTTTGGCCTCGGGGTGGATCGCGTGGGTGCAGACGCACACCCCCGGTGATCCCGCGCCGCACGATCAGGGGACCGACATCGACCGGCTGCGCTTCCTTGCGGTGTCGACGTTGTTGCTGGCGGGGCTGAGCTTCGTGGCGGTGATCTTCACCGCGGTGCCGGCGTTGATGCTGACGGACTGCCGGTGATCGCGGCGGGGCTCCTGGTGGCGCTGGGCGCGACGGTGCTGGGGTTCGCCGGGCTGGGGATGACCGGGCATATGGCGGCGCATATGGGGGCGGTCGCCGTGGCGGCGCCGATGCTGGCGTGGGGCATGACGGCACCACTCCCGTCATTCCCGCAGAGGCGGGAATCCAGAACCTCTGACGTCGGCGCTTCCATCGACGGACCTGCGCGTCTGGATTTCCGCCTGCGCGGGAATGACGGTGGGGCGGGTGGGCCGCTGGCGTGGGCGACCGTCGAGTTCGTCGTCGTCTGGGCGTGGCACGCGCCGGCGCTGCGTGGGCTGGCGGACATGCATCCGGCGGTCGCGGTCGTCGAGCAGGCGATGTTCCTCGGCGTCGGCGTCGGGTTGTGGCGCGCGGCGGTCGTGCATCCGGCCGGCGGGGTCGCGGCATTGTTGCTGACGTCGATGCACATGACGTTGCTCGGCGCGCTGATCGGGCTCGCGCCGCGCCCGCTCTACGCGATGATGGCGATGCATCCCGCGCCCGGGCTGGGCGCGCTAGCCGACCAGCAACTCGGCGGTGTCGTGATGCTGGTGGTCGGTGGCGCGGCTTATTGTCTGGGCGGGCTGGCGTTGCTTGGCACGATATTGAGGGAGCGCGCGGCGGCATGACGATCCGGCTGACATGGAAGCGCGTGGCCGCCGGGCTGCTCGGAATCGTGCTGGCGGGGCTGCTCTTCGCCTGGTCGGGGGTGTTCAACATCGCCGCCTCGTCGGGGCATTGGGCGGTGACCGAGTGGTTCCTGCACTGGACGATGCGCAATTCGGTCAAGACGCACAGCTTCTTCGACTCGCCAAAGGATCCGATCGCGACCGACGGCGGGCTGGTCAGCGCCGCGGGGCATTTCGCCGCCGCCTGCGCGAGCTGCCACGGCGCGCCGGGCCAGCGGCCGTCCCCGGTGATGCAGAAGGCGATGCCGCCCGCGCCCGATCTGGCGATCAACGCGCGGCAATGGACCGACGCGCAGCTCTTCTACATCCTGCGCCACGGCGTGAAATATTCCGGGATGCCGGCGTGGGGCGCGGCGAAGCGCGATGACGAGATCCGGCGGATGGTGGCGTTCGTCCGCCGCCTGCCCGGGATGACCGCGGCGCAGTATCGCGCGCTGAGCGGACAGGCGCAGGGCGCGGGCACCGCCGACGTCCGCGCGCTGGGCGACAACGTGCTCGCCGGGTGCGTCGCGTGCCACGGGGCGGACGGGCGTGGACGCGGGCAGCCGGACATCCCGATCCTCGGCGGGCAGCATACAAGCTATCTGGCGGCGGCGCTGGCGGCCTATGCCGACGGACGCCGTGCGAGCGCGGTGATGGGCAATGCCGCCGCGACGTTGACCGCTGACGAGCGCCATGCGCTGGCGGCGCATTTCGCCGCGCTGCCGGGGCTGCGCCGCGACGCCACCCCAGCCGGCGACCCGCGCGCGCGGGTGATCGTCGAGCGCGGCCTGCCCGAACGCCAGCTCCCCGCCTGCGCAAGCTGCCATGGCGCGGGCAAGCCGCAGCCGTTGCTGGTCGGGCAGCGCGCCGACTATATCGCGGCACGGCTGCGATACTGGAAGGGCGACGGCAAGGAGATCGACGCGCGGCTCCCGCAGAACGTCATGCCGGTGATCGCACGGCGCATCCCCGAGGAGCTGATCGATCCGCTGGCGCGCTATCTGGCGGGCGGGCCGCCTTAGACTTTGGGTTCGTTTCGGAGGAAGGTCGTCATTTCGGGTCGCTAACCGTCTCGCTTTGGTCCAGAACCGCGTGCGCGAGCGGCAACCGGCAGGGAGGCGGCGGTGAGGGCCGAGACACATGACGAGACCGACCTCCTCGAAACACTGGCGCGCAAGAATGCGGTGTTGCAGGCGATCAACCGCATCTTCCACGAGGCGCTGGGCGCGACCAGCGACGAGGCGCTCGGCCGGCTGTGCCTCGCCGTCGCCGAGGACCTGACCGGCGCGTCGTTCAGCTTCATGGCGGAGCTGACCCCGGCGCGCGACCGGCTCCACGATCTGGCGATCAGCGACCGCGCGTGGAAGGTGTTCCGCGAGGTCTGGCCCGACGGGGCGGAGACGATGGTGCCGACCCATCTCGATCTCCACGGCCTGTATGGCCGCGTGATCCATGATGACGCCAGCCTGATCGCCAATGACGCCGCCGCGCACCCCGATGCGATCGGCACGCCGCACGGGCATCCGCCGCTGCAATCGTTCCTGGGCGTGCCGCTGCGCCGGCAGGGCGAGCTGATCGGGGTGATCGGTCTCGGCAACCGCAGCGGCGGCTTTCGCGACATCGACCGGCTGGCCGCGGAGGAGCTGGCGCCGGCGATCGTCCAGGCGCTGGGCGGCAAGCGGGCCGAGCTGGCGCTGCGCGAGAGCGAGGACATGCGCCGCGTGAGCATGGAGCTGGTCCCGGCGATGCTGTGGCGCACCGACCAGAGCGGCAACAACAAGATGAGCGAAAGCCAATGGGCCGATCTCACCGGGCAGGATGAGCGCACCGCCGCCGACTGGGGCTGGCTCGAGGCGGTTCACCCCGAGGACCGCGCCGCGACCGAGGCGGCGTTCCGGCGCTCCTATACGTGCAACGAGTCGCTGGAGCAGCAATTGCGGCTGCGCGACCGCGATGGCGAATATCGCTGGTTCCTGATGCGGCAGGTGCCGCGGCGCGCCGCGGCCTCGTCAGTGACGCACTGGTTCGGCGCGGCCACCGACGTTCACGACATGCATCTGCTCGAAGAACGCCAGCGGCGGCTGGTCGCGGAATTGCAGCATCGCGTCCGCAACATCCTGACGGTGGTCCGGTCCGTCTTCGCGCGCACCGTCGAGGCGGGCGGGACGCTGGACGATGTGGCCGACCATTTCCGCGGGCGGCTCGACGCGCTGGCGCGGACACAGGCGATCGTCACCCAGACCGCGAGCGGGAACGTCGATCTCGAAAACCTGATCCGCGACGAGCTGCTGAGCGTCGGCGTCGCCGATGGCGAGGCAGTGACGATCGCCGGACCGGACGTGCCGCTGCCGCCGCGCGCGGCGGAGGCGATCGGGCTCGCCATCCACGAACTTGCGATCAATTCGGTCAAATATGGTGCGCTGAAGCGCCCCGGCGCGCGGCTGCACGTCGCCTGGTCGACCTATGCCGACAAGGATGGTAAAAAGGGCGTTCGGCTGACCTGGACGGAAAAAGGTGTGCCCGCCTTGGCGATTTCCCCTTGCCGTCAAGGCTTTGGCACGGAATTGATCTGTGAGGCGTTGCCATATCAATATGGTGCGGAAACGCAGTTGACGTTCGCGGGCGGCGGGGTGCGCTGCGCGATCGCGCTGCCGCTGCAAGAGGAAGGACGACCATTCTGACCGACTCCCCCACCCTGACCGGCCGGCGCCTGCTGATCGTCGAGGACGAATATTTCATCGCCTCCGATCTGAAGCGCGCGCTCGAGGCGCATGGCATGGTGGTGGTCGGGCCGGTCGGACGCGTCGCCGACGCGCTGGCGCTGATCGAGCGCGAGCCGATCGACATCGCGACGCTCGACGTCAATCTGGGCACCGCAATGTGCTATCCGATCGCTGAGCAGTTGAAGGCGCGGGGCGTGCCGTTCCTCTTCCTGACCGGCTATGATGGCTGGACGCTTCCCGAGTGGCTGCGCGATGTGCCGCTGCTCATCAAACCCTTCGACAGCGCAGCGGTGATCGCCGCGGTGCGCGCGCTGTGTGGACTGGAGAGAGTGACATGATCCGAGGACAGCGGCGCAGCGATGCGCCCGGCATGGCGGTGACGCGCCTGATGGCGCTGGCCCCGCTCGACGGCGCGGCGCTGGATGCGCTGGATCAGGCGATGGAGGACGCCCGCGCGGTGCGCGTCCGCCGCGACATCATCACCGAGGGGCGCGAGATCGTGCAGGCGCAGCTGCTGCTGTCCGGGTGGGCGGCGCGCGTGCGGCTGTTGCCCGACGGGCGGCGGCAGTTCCTCAGCTTCCTGTTGCCCGGTGACCTGATCGGCGCGTGCGATCATCCGCACGCGCTGGCGGTGTCGACGGTGGTGGCGATGTCCGACGTGCTGGTTTGCCCGTTGCCACAGGCCGCGGCGGGGTCGCCGCTGCACGTCGCCTATGCGATCAGCCGCGCGATGGACGAGGGGCATCTGCTCGCGCAGATCACGCGGCTCGGCCGGCTGAACGCGCAGGAGCGGATCAGCGACCTGTTGCTGGAGCTGCACGAGCGGCTGACGCTCAACGGCAGCGCGACCGGCAACGGCTTCGACCTGCCGTTGACGCAGGAGACGCTGGCCGACGCGCTGGGGCTCACCTCGGTCCACGTCAACCGGATGTTGCAGCAGGCGCGGCGCGAGGGCGACCTCCAATGGCGCGTCGGACATGTAAAGCTGACCGATCCCGCCGGGCTGGCGCGCAAGATTGGGCATTTGCCGGTGCGCGTCACGGCGCAGTGACGGGAACCGCGGCGACGGGCGGTTTGCTGGACCGATGATCGAGGAAACGACCGCCAACGCCCGCGCGATGCGGCGCGATGCGCTGGAACGGCGCGGGGCGCTGATCGAGGCGGCACGCGCCTGTTTCGCGCGCTCGGGCTATTTCGTGCCGCTGGAGGAGGTGGCCGATGCCGCCGGAGTCGGGCGCGGCACCTTCTATCGCAACTTCAAGGACCGGATGGCGCTGGCGCTCGCAGTGTTCGAGCGCGAGATCGACCGGATGGCGCCGTTGATCGACCCGACGTTGCCGCTGGACCGCGCGCTCGCCAAGCTGGTCGTCGAGGGGCGCGAGGCGACCGCGCTGTTCGCGCGGCTGGCGATCGACATGCCGCTGGACGGCGAGAATCGCGCCGCCTTCGACGATCTGCGCGCGCGGCTCGAACGGCTGCTGGTGCCGCTCGCCGCGCGGGGGCATCGCGACGGGATGCTCGCGCCGACGATGGGCGCGCACGAACTCGCGATCGCGATGCGGATGCTCGGCGCGCTGGTCAATCCCGCACCGGTCTGCCGCCGCCAGACGTTGCTGGAGGAGGCGTTGGCGCTGGTGATGGCGGGGCTATCGCCGCGCTGACGCCGCCGGATCGGTCCAGCCGAGCCCGAGACTCTTCTGCACCGCGATATAATAATTGGTGAGCTGCGCACGGCCCTGTTCGGCGCCGATCGTCGCGGAGAGCCGCTGGCGCTCGATATCGAGCTGATCGACCAAGGTGCTGGTGCCGGCCCCGACGCGCTGCGCATTGAGCCCGGCAGCGCGGGTCGCGGATTGCTCGGCGAGCAGCAATTGCGCGAGCTGCTGACGGGCGTTGCCGAAGCGCGACAGGCTGGTCTCGGCATCCTGCAATGCCTCCAGCACGATCTGGCGATATTGCGCGTCGGCGGCGTCGCGCTGCGCCTCGGCCTGGCGGACCGCGGCGCGGTTGCGGCCGAAGTCGAGGAACGACCAGTTGAGCATCGGCGCGGCGACCGTCGCCAGCTTCGACGGATCGAGCACATCGCCGACCCCGGTGCCGCCGAGCCCGATGATGCCGAGCAGGTTGAGCGACGGGAATTTGCGTGCGGTGGCGACACCGATCTGCGCATTGCCCGCCGCCAGCGCGCGTTCGGCGGCGCGGATGTCAGGGCGGTGCTGGAGCAGCGCAGCGGGATCGCCGATCGGGACCTGTGCGGGCGGCAGCGGCACCGCGACGACGGTGGCGAGCGTCGGGTCGAGCGCGCCCGGCGCGCGCCCGGTGAGCACCGCGAGCTGGCCCTTGTACTCGTCGATCTGCGCGGCGAGCGGGATGGTCTGCGCGTCGGTGCTGTTGAGCTGGTTACGCAACCGCTCGACCTGCAGCTGCGAGGCGGTGCCGGCGGCGTAGCGTTGCTCGACCAGCGTCAACTGGCGGCGTTGCAGCGCGCTCGATTGCGCGTTGAGGCGCGCGCGGGCCTGCGCGTCGCGGAGCGCGACATAGGCTTGCGCGACCTGTGCCGACAGCGTGACCTGCGCGTCGGCGAGTTGCGCGAAGCGCTGCCCTTCGGTTGCGCGCTGCTGTTCGAGCGTGCGGCGCCCGCCGCCGAACAGGTCGGGCTCCCACGACGCCATCGCGCCGAGATTGTAGAAGTCGAGCGTGGTGTCGCTGTCGCCGCCGCCCTGCTGCCCGCCGCCGAGGTTGGTGCCGGGCAGCCGCGCGTTGAGATAGACAGCGCTGGCGCTGATCGAGGGCAGGCGCGCGGCACGTTGCTGGCGATATTGCTCCTGCGCAGCGCGGAGATTGGCCTGCGCAGCGTCGATCGTCGGGCTGTGCGCGAGCGCGTCGTCGACTAGCGCGTTGAGCGTCGGGTCGGCGAGCGTCTCCCACCATCGCGCGAGCCCCGGCGCGGAAGTCAGCGCCGGATCGGCGGCGCGGACGAACGTGCCGCGCGCCACCGTGTCGGAGGCGACCGCGGGCGGCCCCTTGTAATCGGGGCCGACGGTGCACGCGCCGAGCAGCGCGAGCGTGAGGAGCGGAAGAGCGTGGCGCATCAGTGCATCGCCGCCGGCGCGGCGCCCTTGGGAAGCGGACGAAGGAAGAAGACGAGCGGGAGGACGACCAACGTGCCCATGCCCATGATCCAGAAGATGTCGTTATAGGTCATGACCAGCGCCTGCCCCTGTATCTGCTGGCCGAGCGCGCGGATTGCGGTCTGCGGTCCGCCGAGCGAGCCGGCGGTAGCGGCCATATAATCCTGCACGCGCACCGAATTGGCGTTGAGCGATTCCTCGATCCGTCGCGCGTGGAACCACGAGCGCTGGTCCTGAAGGATCGCGATCCCGGCCAGCGCGAAGCTGCCGCCGAGGTTGCGCATCGCGCTGAACAGTCCGGAGGCGTCGCCGGCCTCGGCGGGCGGGACGGAGCGGATCGCGGCCTGGCTGAGGAACAGCATCGCGAGGATCTGCCCGACGCCGCGCAGCAATTGCGACTCGGTGAAGTCGCTGCCGACCGAATCGATCGTCAGATTGGCGTCGAGCAATGCCGACGCGCCCATGATGAGCAGCCCCGCACCGACCGCGAGCCGGATGTCGACGCGCACCAGCAGGATCGGGACAATCGCCATCATGAACAGGCTGGGGATGCCGGCGAGCAGCACGACCTTGCCTGATTGCAGCGCGTTGTAATTGGCGATCGCGGCGAGGAACTGCGGGATCGCATAGGAGGTGCCGTAGAGCACGACGCCGAGCACCAGGCCCATGATCGCCACCGAGCCGAACTGCCGGTCGAGCAGCAGCCGCAGCTTGATGACCGGGCGGCGCGAGACGAATTGTCCGGCGAGCAATAGCCCGAAGCCCACCACCGTCACCGCGAACATGTAGCGGATCAGCTCGGACGAGAACCATTGCTCGCGCTGTCCTTCCTCAAGGAAGACGGTCAGGCCGCCGAGCCCGAGCGCCAGCCCGGCGATCCCCAGCCAGTCGGCCTCGCGGATCAGGTGCAGCCGCGACGGTTCGTGGCGCAGCCCGATCAGCAGTAGCAGAACGAGGATGCCGCAGATCGGCACGTTGAGGAAGAAGGCATAGTGCCAGCTGATGTTCTCGGTCAGCCAGCCGCCGATCAGCGGGCCGAGCACCGGTCCCATGATCGCGGTCATCCCGAAGGCGGCGATGCCGATCGGCTGTTGCGAGCGCGGCAGCCGCTGCGCGATGATCGTTTGTGCGGTCGGGATCATCGCGCCGCCGGTGAAGCCCTGACCGATCCGGCCGACGATCATCTGCGGCAGCGTGTCGGCCGCACCGCAGATCACCGAGAAGATCGTGAACAGGATCGCAGCGATCAGCAGGAAGGTGCGCAGGCCCAGCAGCCGCTCCAGCCACGCCGCCATCGGGATGATGACGATCTCGGCGACCAGATAGGCGGTCGCGATCCACGTCCCCTCGGTGCCGCTCGCGCCGATCTCGCCCTGGATGGTGGGGAGTGCGGAGTTGACGATCGAAATGTCGAGCGTCGCCATGAACGCGCCGAGCGTGCCCGCCGCGACCGCGAGCCACGCGCCGAGATCGGCGCGCTCCGCCCCGCCGGCGGGCAGGTCGCTGCGCTTCGCGGCCGAAGCGCCGGGGGCCGCGCTGGCCATCGTCAGCGCTCCTGCCGGTTGGCCTTGCGTTGCTCGTCGCGCAGCCGCTCGATCTCGTCCTTCGCCGAGCGGGTATCCACCGTCACCTCGACCGACAGGCCGGGGACGAGCAGGCGGCGGGTCTGCGGCGTCGCCTCCAGTGCGATCCGCACCGGCACGCGCTGCGTGATCTTGGTGAAATTACCGGTCGCATTCTGCGGCGGCAGCAACGAGAATTGCGCCCCGGTGCCGGGCGAGAAGCTGGCGACGCGGCCCTTCAGCTTGATCCCGTCGAGCGCATCGACCTTGATCTCGGCCGGCTGACCGGGGCGCATCAGCGCGAGCTGAGTCTCCTTGAAGTTGGCGGTGATATAGAGCTTGTCGAGCGGCACCAGCGACATCAGCCGCGTGCCGGTGCCGGCATATTGGCCGACGTTGACGGTCTTGTCGCCGACGCGTCCGTCGATCGCGGCGCGGATCAGCGTGGCGTTGAGGTCGACGCTGGCGGCGCTTTGCTGCGCGCGGGCGGCCTGCGCCTGCGCGAGGCCCTGCTTGATCTGCGTCTCGAAGGTGGCGACGCGACGTTGCTGCATCGCGACCGCGGCTTCCTGTGCACGCACCGCCTGCGCGGACTGCTGCGCGGCGAGCTGGAGCTGCGCGAGTTGCTGGCGGGTCTCCGCGCCTGAGGCGGCAAGCGGACGATAGCGCGCGACCTCGGCAGCGTCATGCGCGGCCTTTTCGCGCGCGGAGGCGAGCTGCGCGCGCGCCTGGTCGATCGCGGCATATTGCTCGCGGACCTGCGCGCGGGCGCTGTCAGCCTGCGCGTCGGCGACCGCGATCTGCGCTTCGGCCTGCGCGGCCTGCGCCTGCGAGTTGCGGGGATCGATGCGGACCAGCGGCTGACCGGCGCGGACGTCCTGATTGTCGGTGACGAACACCTCCGCGACGTACCCCGCGACACGCGGCGCGACGACGACCATGTCGGCACGCACCTGCGCGTCGTTGGTGTCCTGCATATATTGTCCGGTCGCCTGGTAGCGCAGGTACCAGATCGTCCCTGTCGCCAACACGGCGAGCGCGACGACGATCAGGATCGTCTTGGCGCGGCCGCTCAGCTTGCGGCGGGTCGGCTGGTCGGCCGACACTGCCTTGGCGTCGGCTGCGGGTTCGTTCGAGGGCTCGGCCGCTTCTGCCATGTGTTCAATTCCGCTTGATGCCGGTCGGCGCCGCTGCGCCGTCCACGGGTTCTAACCGGACAATATGTCCGCTTATAGGCCGGCTGCAAGTTACAATGCTGCAATGCACACACATTGATGAGATTATTGCCGATTATGCTGGGCGCAGCCGTTGCGTCGGGTTACGTTACCGCCACGCGGCGCGATGATGCCGTACAGGGGAGAATGTCGTCGGTGCAGCACGCTTTCGGTCGGAACCTGACCTATGGCCTTCACGAGACGCTGGGCCGTGCAATCGTCGTCGGCGACTATGCCGACAAGCCCTTCCCCAACGAGGCCGATATCGTGCGCGAGCATGGCGTCAGCCGCTCGGTGACGCGCGAGGCGGTGAAGATGCTGGCCGCCAAGGGATTGCTGGGCGCGCGGCCGAAGCAGGGGACGTTCGTCCTTCCCGAGGAATCGTGGAACCTGCTCGACCCCGACGTGCTGCGCTGGTTGCTGGAGCGGGAAGCGTCGATCGACCTGCTGCGGCACTTCAACGAATTGCGCGTCGGCGTCGAGCCGGAGGCGGCGGCGCTGGCGGCGTGCGGGGCAAGCGAGGCACAGCAGGCAGCGATTTCGGCGGGGCTGGCGCGGATGGTCGCCGCCGAGCGCGGCGAGGACGACCCGCTCGATTCCGACATCGCCTTCCACGTCGCGGTCCTCCGCGCGTCGAACAATCCGTTCTTTCTTCAGTTCCGCGAAATGGTCAGCACCGCGCTGCGCACCTCGATCCGCTTCACCAACCAGATCGCAGGCCGCACCGCCAATATCGCCGAACATACCGCCGTGCGGGATGCGATCCTCGCGGGCGACGCCGATGGCGCGCATGCGGCGATGCGCGGGCTGATCGTCAACGTGCTGACGCTGATCGAGCCGCCAGCGGGCGGGTAGAACCTTCATCCGTCATTGCGAGCGTAGCGAAGCAAGCCAGTGCCGGATCACGACGCCCTGGATTGCTTCGCTACGCTCGCAATGACGGCGGGCGAGTCACAGCGTCCGCAGCATCTGCGCCGGACGCGCCCGCAGCGCCGGAATGCTGCCGGCGACACCGATCCCGACCGTCACCGCGCTCGCCAGCCCCAGCGTCGCCGCGACGCGTAGCGCGTCGGGCGCGAACCCCATGTCGAAAACGTGCGTCACGACATACCAGCCCGCGGCGCCGCCCGCGGCAAGCGCCACTGCCGACAACAGCACGGCGAGCAAGGCATATTCGATCGCCTGCGCCGCGAGTACCTGCCGCGTGCTGCCGCCGAGCAGCTTGAGCACCACTGCATCATAGCGGCGCGCGCGCCCGGACGCGGCGACCGCACCGACCAGCACCGCCAGCCCGGCGAGCACCGTCGCCGCGGCGGCGACGCGCACCGCGGTCGCAATCTGACCCAGCAGGGCGGACACCTGCCCGATCACGTCGCCGGTGCGGATCAGCGTCACCGCGGGCATCGCGCGTGCGACGCTGCGCGCGATCGCGCCGTCGCACGCGGGCGGCGCGTAGACGCTAGCGAGCAGGCTGTGCGGCGCTTCCTCGATATAGCCGGGCGAGAAGACGATCGCGAAGTTGAGCCCCAGCCCGCGCCAGTCGATCTTGCGCAGCGCCGCGATCCGCGCCGGCACGTCGACGCCGAGCACCGAGACGGTGATCGTGTCTCCGATACGAAGGCCGAGCGCCTGCGCGGCGCGATCCTCGATCGAGACGAGCGGCGGCCCACGATAGTCGTTGGGCCACCAGCGTCCCGCAACGACCTCGTTGCGCGGCGGGACGGTCGCCGACCAGGTCAGCGTGCGGTCGCCGCGCAGCACCCAGGCGTCGGCGGGGAGCGTCTTGAGCCGCGTGGTCGGCACGCCCTTGATCGCGACGATCGCGCCGCGCAGCGACGGCACCGCCTCGATCCGCGCGTTGGGGGCGGCGGTCAGGACCGCGCGGCGGAAGGTGGCGGCTTCCTCCGCCGGCACATCGGCGGCGAAGAAGCGCGGCGCCCGGGCCGGCGCGCTGCCGGCGAGTTCGGCGGACAGGCTGGCGTCGATCGCCGTCAGCGCGACGAACAGCGAGAAGCCCAGCCCGAGCGCGACGACCAGCCGGTCGGTAGCCGCACCGGGTCGGTGAAGGTTGGCGAGCGCCAGCCGCGGCAGCGGCGCGCGCGGCCGCGGCAACCGCGCCAGCAGGCGGCGCAGCGCGATGCCGACCAGCCAGAGCAGCAGCACCAGCCCGGCGATCGCGGCGACGAACCCGGCGGCGAGCAGATGATCCGCGGCCGACCAGACCGCCAGCCCGACCAACGCCCCGAGCAGCGCCGCCATCGCCGCGAGCACCCGCCACGACGGGCGACCGGTGTCGGCGAGCGCGTCGCGTAGTAATGTCGCGGCGGGGACGCGGCGCGCCTGCGCCAGCGCGGGGAGTGCGAACAGCAGTGCCACCAACGTGCCGAGCACGGCGGCGGTGACGAGCGGGAGCGGGTAGAACGCGAGCCGTGGCGTGATCGGCAGCGCGTCACCCGCGACCCGCGCGACGATCCACGGCACCGCCGCGCCGAGCGCCAGCCCCGGCAGCATCCCTGCCGCCCCCACCAGCGCCAGCTCGATCAGGAACAGCCGTGCGATCAGCGTCGAGCGTGCGCCGAGCACCTTGAGCGTCGCGACCATCTTCGTGCGCGCGGCGAGATAGGCGGTGACGCCGCTGCCGACCCCGACGCCGGCGATCGCCAGCGCGGCGAGCCCGACGAGCAGCAGGAATTGCCCGAGCGTCGCGATCCCGCCGCGCAGCCCGCGCCCGGCATTCTCGGTGGTGCGCGGGGTCCAGCCGGCGTCGGGAAAGCGCGCGGCGAGGCGCTTGCCGGTCGCCTCGGCGCGCGTCGGATCGGCGAGCGCGATGCGATAGCCGCTGCGATACAGGCTGCCGGGCTGGAGCAAGGCGCTGGCGTCGAGCCCGGCCATGTCGACCAGCGCCGGGCTGCCGAGCGCGAAGCCGGCGCCCAGCTTGTCGGGTTCTTCCGCGATCAGCCCGATGACGCGGAACGGCTGCGTGCCGAGCCGGATCGTGTCGCCGACGCGCGCGCCAAGCCGGTCGGCGAGCGCCGGGGCGATCGCGACCTGTGCGCCGTGCGGGCGCGCCGCCAGCGCGCCGGGCGCGAGCCGGAAGCGCCCGACCAGCGGCCAGCGATCGTCGACCCCGCGCAGCTCGACCAACGTATCCTGATCGCCCTTGTGCGCCATCGCGCGCAGCGACACGACCTCCGCGACCGGGCCGGCGGCGGTGAACGCGGCCAGTTCCGCGGGCGTGGCGCGGCGTTGCGAGACGACCAGCTCGACATCGCCGCCCAGCATCGCGCGGCCCTGCGCATCGAGCGCGGCGAGCATCGCGGCGGACAGGCTGCCGATCCCGGCGAGCGCGGCGGTGCCGAGGAACAGGCACATCGCGAGCAACAGCAACCCGCGCCCGCCGCGGCGCAGGTCGCGGAAGGCGAGGGTGGCGGCGATGCTCATGTGCGGGGGCTCACGCGCGCGGTGTATCGGCGACGATGCGGCCGTCGGCCAGCTCGACGACGCGCGCGCAGCGGGCGGCGAGCGCGGGATCGTGGGTGATGACCAGCATCGTCGTGCCGGCCTCGGCGGCGCGTGCGAACAGCAGGTCCATGATCGCCGCGCCGGTGGTCGTGTCGAGATTGCCGGTCGGCTCGTCGGCGAACAGCAGCGCGGGGCGTCCGACCAGCGCGCGCGCGATCGCGACGCGCTGTTGCTCGCCGCCGGAGAGTTGCGCGGGATAATGGCCGGTGCGTGCCGCCAGTCCGACCGCCGCCAGTTCGGCCTGCGCACGGCCGAAGGCGTCGGGTTCGCCGGCAAGCTCCAGCGGCACCGCGACATTTTCGAGCGCGGTCATCGTCGGGAGCAGGTGGAAGGCCTGCAGGACGATTCCGATCCGCCCGCGTCGCGCGACCGCCAGCGCATCCTCGTCGAGTTTGGTGAAGTCGAGCCCGACGACCTGAACCTCGCCCGCGCTGGGCCGCTCCAATCCGGCGAGCACCGCCATCAGCGACGACTTGCCCGACCCCGACGCGCCGAGCAGCGCGACGGTCTCGCCGGTTTCCACCGTCAGGTCGATGCCGTGGAGGATGTCGACGCGCGCGGGCGGCTTGCCGAGCGCGAGGCGCACGTTGCGCGCCCGGATCGGAACGCTATCTGAAGCGGATGGAAAGCCGGTCACGAACACGTCGATACGGAGGGTGGTGGTGGCTTGTCCATCCGGTCCTGCTGCTGTTGCTCGCCGCGCCGGCCTCCGCCGACCCGCGCGCGCCGCTGATATGGGCGTTCGGCGACAGTTTGACGGCGGGCTATGGCCTGCCGCCCGCGCAGGGGTTTCCCGCGCAATTGCAGGCCGAACTGCGGCGGCAGGGGGTACCGGCGACGGTGCGCAACGGCGGGGTGGCGGGCGACACGGCGGCGCAGGGGCGCGCGCGGCTGCGCTGGGGGCTGCGCGGGTTGAAGGCGCGGCCCGATCTGGTGATCGTCGAACTGGGTGCGAACGACATGCTGCGCGGGCTGCCGGTCGCGCAGGCAGAGGCGAACCTCGACCGGATCCTGACCGAATTGCGCGCGCGGAACATCCCGGTGCTGCTCGCCGGAATGCGCGCCGCGCCGAACATGGGCGGCGATTATGCGCGCGCGTTCGAGGGCATGTATCCGGCGCTGGCGAAGAAGCATCGCGTGGCGCTGTATCCGTTCTTCCTCGATGGCGTGGCAGGGCGGCGCGCGCTGTTCCAGGCGGACGGGCTGCACCCCGATCCGCGCGGGGTGGCGATCATCGTCCGGCGGATAGTGTCGGCGGTGCGCCGCGCGTTGAAATAGCGGGGATCGCTTGGGCGGTCGGTCGGTTGGTGGCGGACAAGGAGATGCGACCATGATGACCGATCCCGAAAAGCGCGACGACGACGATCAGGCGCAGGCGATGGAAGAGGCGCAGGAGGAGGCCGCCGAGGAGCGCGAGGAAGAGGGCGGCTATCAGTAGGAGTATGTTTGTCGTTCCGGACTTGATCCGGGACCCCGCTTCTTCCGTCACGTCGAAGAAAAAGCGGGATTCCGGATCAAGTCCGGGATGACGATAGGTTGGTAAGATCGTCCGGCGTGTTGATGTTGGCCAGCACCATGCCCGGTAAAATCGCCGCTGCCCCGATTGTCGCCGCCCAGCGGCGGACCGCGCGGGGTTGGTCGGCGATCAGGTGCGCGAGCAGCGCTCCTGCAAGGTGCGCGGGCCACAGGCCGACGGTCGGCGCCTCTGCCGCATAGGCCGGTGCCGCGGCCCGTAGCGCGGCAACGACCGCATCAGGCAGGAAGGGCGTGTCGCAAGCGGTGGTGAGCACCGCATCGAAGCCGTGATCGGTCGCATAGGCAAGCGCACCCGCAATCCCGCCGAGCGGGCCAAGGTCGGAGCGCGGCAGATCGGGGATGCAGGTAACCGGCGCCTCGGGCCGACCGACGACGACGATCGTGTCGCAATGTGCGGCGAGGCTGGCGATCGCGTGATCGAGCAGCGCTCGACCATCGAGCGCGGCCAGCGCCTTGTCGCTGCCGAAGCGGCTGGCGCGGCCCCCGGCGAGCACGGCGCCGAGCACTTTCATGAGGTGGAGACGAGCGGCGATCCGCCCCCCGTCAGAGGGGCGGTATGCCGATGGGTCAGAGCGTGGTGAACACGACGCCGACCACCAGCGCCTGAGCCGCCAGAACCAGCACGGTGCTGGCCGCGGTTTCGAACATACGCATGGGGTTGGTCTCCGTTTGCCGGGTCATACCGGCGAACGGGCAAATGGAGTTTATTGCTCACTTGCGCAATAATCGAACAACGCATTCGCACTTGCACAAATTGCATCGGCCGAAGTGACTGGAATTTAACGATCGTCTTCATCGGCCGTCTCGACCTCAACCTTCCTGCGTCACCCCGAACATGATCCGGGATGACGGAAACGGGGAGGGTGTCAGCCGCCGAACACGCGGTCGAAGATCGTGTCGACATGGCGGTAATGGTAGCCGAGGTCGAACTTCTCGTCGATCTCGGCGGTCGACAGCGCGGCGGTGACTTCGGGGTCGGCCTTGAGCAGCTCCTGCAACGACAGCGCGCCGTCCGATTCCCACACTTTCATCGCGTTACGCTGAACGAGGCGATAGGCGTCCTCGCGGCTCACCCCGGCCTGCGTCAGCGCGAGCAGCACGCGCTGCGAATGGACCAGCCCGCCCATCCGGTCGAGGTTCTTCTGCATCCGCTCGGGATAGACGAGCAATTTGTCGACCACCCCGGTGAGCCGCACGAGCGCGAAATCGAGCGTGATCGTCGCGTCGGGGCCGATGTAGCGCTCGACCGAGGAGTGCGAAATGTCACGTTCGTGCCACAAGGCGACGTTCTCGAGCGCCGGCGTGACGTACCCGCGCACCATCCGGGCCAGCCCGGTCAGGTTTTCGGTCAGCACCGGGTTGCGCTTGTGCGGCATCGCCGACGAACCCTTCTGGCCCGGGGAGAAATATTCCTCCGCCTCCAGCACCTCGGTGCGCTGCAGATGGCGGACCTCGGTCGCGAGCCGCTCGACCGAGCTGGCGATCACGCCGAGCGTGGCGAAATACATCGCGTGGCGGTCGCGCGGAATGACCTGCGTCGAGACGGGCTCGATCGCGAGCCCGAGCTTGGCGGCGACATGCGCCTCGACGCGCGGATCGACGTTGGCGAAGGTGCCGACCGCGCCCGAGATCGCGGCGGTGGCGATGTCCTCGCGCGCCATCGCCAGCCGCGCGCGATTGCGGCGGAATTCGGCATGCGCCTGCGCCAGCTTGAGCCCGAAGGTGACCGGCTCGGCATGGATGCCGTGGCTGCGCCCGATCGTCGGGGTCAGCTTGTGCTCCTTCGCGCGGCGCTCCAGCACCTCGAGCAAACGGTCGAGGTCGGCGAGCAGGATGTCCGAGGCGCGCGCGAGTTGCACCGACAGGGTCGTGTCGAGCACGTCGGACGAGGTCATCCCCTGGTGCATGAAGCGCGCTTCGTCGCCGACCTGCTCCGCGACCCACGTCAGGAAGGCGATGACGTCATGCTTGGTGACCGCCTCGATCGCGTCGATCGCGGCGACGTCGATCCGCGGGTTGGTCGCCCACCATTTCCACAGCGCCTCGGCGGCGCTCTTCGGGACCACGCCCAGCTCGGCCAGCGCGTCGGTGGCGTGCGCCTCGATCTCGAACCAGATGCGATAGCGCGCCTCCGGCTCCCAGATCGCGGCCATGTCGGGGCGGGAGTAGCGGGGGATCATGCGCGCGGTCCTTCAAGGAATAAGGGAGTTGGCGCGCGGTTAGCAGCGTGGCGGCGGGCGGGCAAATGGGCTTCCGCCGTCATTACGAGCGTAGCGAAGCAATCCAGGGTTTGATCAGGACGCCCTGGATTGCTTCGCTACGCTCGCAATGACGAAGGCATTAAGTCAAACGGATCGTCTTGCCCTCGCGCGCGGAGCGGTAGATCGCCTCGACGATTCGCAAGTCGCGCAGGCCCTCCTCGCCCGAGACGATCGGCTCGCGCCCGTCGATCACGCATTGCGACAGATGGTCGAGCTGCCCGGCGAATTGCGTCTTGCCGGGGCCGGGCGGGGGCGAGATTTCCTGTTCGCGCCCGTCGCGGCCGGTCCACAGCCGGTTGCCGTCATAGCGGGTGGCGGGTTCCAGCTCGACGCGGCCCTTGCTGCCCATCAACAGGATGCGGTTCTGATTGGCCGAATACATCGACTGGCAGCCCGCGAGCGCGCCGGACGGGAATTCGAGCGTCCACTCGATCATGTCCTCGACCTCGTGGAAGCGCGGATCGGTGCGGTCGGTCGACTCGCGCGCGGTGACCGCGATCGGCTCCTCGCCGGTCATGTAGCGCGCCGCCTGCAGGCTGTAGACGCCCATGTCCATCAGCGACCCGCCGCCCGCCAACGCCTTTTTCAATCGCCACGCCTTGGGATCGCCGGCATTGAAACCGTGTTCGGAGCGGACGTAGCGGATCTTGCCGGTGTCGGGCTGTTTGGCGAGCCGCATCGCGGCGATGTTCGTCGCCTCGAAATGGCAGCGATAGCCGATCATCAGCTTGCGGTTGGCGGCCTTGCACGCCGCGATCATCGCCTCGCATTCGGCGACCGAGATCGCCATCGGCTTTTCGCACATCACATGCTTGCCGGCCTTGGCGGCGCGGATCGTGTATTCGGCGTGCATCGAATTGGGCAGGCAGACATAGACGATGTCGACGTCGGGATTGTCGCGGATGCTGTCGAAATTGGCGTAGGAATAGATCGCCTTGTCCGACAGGCCGTGTTCGGCGGCGACCTTCTTCGCCTTCGCCGGGTCACCGCTGACCACCGCCGCCAGCCGGCTGTGCGCGCAATTCTTGAACTCGGGGATGATCCGGCCGAGGCCATAGCCGCCGAGCCCGACGATCGCATAGCCGAGCTTGCGCTGCGACGTTTGCGCGCAGGCGCTGCCCGCCACCAGCATGGGCGCGGCCGCGATCAGCGTGCGGCGTCCGATCTCCATCCTCACCTCCCTGTTTGTTCGCCGGGCAGGCTGAGGATCGCGGGCTCCAATGTCAACGCGGTCTATTTCAATGACATAGGTAAGCCGGCCACCAGCAGGTCGACGCGATCGGCGGCGGCGGCGACACGCTGGTTGACCCGCCCGGCGACGTCGCGAAAGCGCCGCGCGAGCGCATTGTCGGGGACGATCCCCCAGCCGACCTCATTGGATACCAGCACGATCCGCGCTGACGATCGCGTCAGTGCAGCGAGCAGCGCGTCGGTCGCGACGTCGGTATCGACCTCGGTAAGCAGCAGGTTCGAGGTCCAGAGCGTCAGGCAATCGACCAGCAGCACGCCGTCGTCGACCGCCGCGATCGTCTCGGGCAGCGCGAACGGGGCCTCGATCGTCGCCCACGCGGCGCTCCGGTCGGCGCGGTGGTGCGCGATCCGCTCGACCATCTCGGCATCGAACGCCTGCGCGGTGGCGACGAACCGCCACGGCGCGGCGCACGCCTCCGCCAGCGCCTGCGCATGGCGGCTCTTGCCCGAGCGCGCACCGCCCAGCACGAGTCGGATACGCCAGGGATCGTCGGTCATCTTGGTTCTTGCCTGTCGATACGCGATTGCCGATGGAGGCGGCCTTGCCGCAATTCGAGGCTTATGTCGCGAGATCTGACCTTTCACGGCGGCCGTATCGAGGCCGCGGCCCGGCAGTACCCCGATGCGCCGTGCCCGTGGCTGGACCTGTCGACCGGGATCAACCCTCATGCATGGACACCGCCGGCGGGGCTGGTGGTCGATCAGCACCGGCTGCCCTCCGGGGAGGCGCTGGCGTGGTTGCTGGCGGCGGCGGGGGCGGCGTTCGGCTTTGCTGGGGCGCTGGCCGCGGTGCCGGGGAGCGAGCTGGCGCTGCGGTTGCTGGCGACGCTCGATCTGCCGCGGCCGTGGCATGTGGTGACGCCCTGTTATCGCACGCATCGTGACGCCCTGCCGGGAGCGGAGGCGATTGCGGCAGAGCGGATCGGCGAGGTGGCGGCGGCCGGCGGGACCTTGCTGCTCGCCAATCCCAATAACCCCGACGGGCGGCTGATCGCGCCCGAGGTGTTGCTGGCGGCCGCGCGGACGCTGGGTGCGCGTGGCGGGATGCTGATCGTCGATGAGGCGTTTGCGGATGCGCTGGCGGGGGCAAGCGTGTTGCCGTTGCTGCGCGCGGACGATCCGGTCGTGGTGCTGCGGTCGTTCGGGAAGTTCTATGGGCTGGCGGGGGTGCGGCTCGGGTTCGTGGGCGGCGCGCAGCCGGAGGTGACGCGGATTGCGGCGCTGCTGGGAGACTGGCCTGTGTCGGCGACCGCGCTGGCCTATGGCACGGCGGCGTATCGCGACGTGGCATGGGCAGCGCGGATGCGGGGACGGCTGGTGGCGGAGGCGGTCGCTCTCGATGGCTTGCTGGCCGACTGCGGGCTGGCGGCGCGGGGAGCGTGTCCGTTGTTTCGGCTAGCCGAGCGCGACGATGCGCGAACGGTGTTCGAGCGGCTCGCCTCCGCCGGTATCCTGACGCGGCCGTTCGATGAGCGGCCGGGCTGGCTGCGCTTCGGCCTGCCGGGCGCGGGGTTCGACCGCTTGCACGCCGCGCTGGCGGCCGATGGCTGAGCCGGTCGCGCTCGCCGCGTTGGCAATCGACGTCGCGGTGGGGTGGCCGGCGTGGCTCTACGCGCGGGTCGGGCATCCGGTCGGCGCGATCGCGCGGGTGATCGGTGTGCTGGAAGGGCGGTGGAATCGTCCGGGGCTGCCGCGCCGGCTGCTCGGGCTCGCGACGATCGCGATCGTGGTGGCGCTGACCGCGCTGGTCGCAGTGCTTGCCGAGCGGGGCGTGCGGGCGGTCGGGCTCGGCTGGATTGGGGTGGCGGTGCTGGCGTGGCCGGGGCTGGCACAGCGGAGCCTCTACGAGCACGTCCGGCCGGTTGCGACCGCGCTGGCGGGCGGTGATCTGGTCACGGCGCGGCAGGCGGTGGCGATGATCGTCGGGCGCGACACCGCGGCGCTCGACGCCGCCGGGGTCGCGCGCGCGGCGATCGAAAGTCTCGCCGAGAGCTTCTGCGACGGGGTTGCCGCGCCGTTGTTCTGGTTGCTGGTCGGCGGGGTGCCGGGATTGTGGGCGTATAAGGCGATCAACACCGCCGACAGCCTGATCGGGCATCGCGAGGAACGCTGGCGCGACTTCGGCTGGGCGGCGGCGCGGCTGGACGACCTCGCCAATCTGGTGCCGGCGCGCGTCGCGGCGGTGCTGCTCTGTGCGGCGGGCGGCGGGGGCTGGCGGGTAATGTGGCGCGACGCGCGCCGCCACGCCTCGCCCAACGCCGGCTGGACCGAGGCGGCGATGGCAGGAGTGCTGGCGGTCCGGCTCGCCGGGCCGGTCGCCTATGACGGCGTGACGGTCGACAAGCCGTGGATCGGCGACGGGGAGCCCGCGGCGGGGGCGGCCGACATCGCACGGGCGCTCAGGGTGTATGGCGCGGCGTGCGGATTGTTGTGGATCATCGCGGGGATCGTCGCTTGGGCAAGCTGATGGTGCAGGGGACCGGCTCCGATGTCGGCAAGTCGGTGCTGGTCGCGGGTTTGTGCCGGGCCTATGCCAATCGCGGGCTGACGGTGCGCCCGTTCAAGCCGCAGAACATGTCCAATAATGCTGCGGTTACGGCGGACGGTGGCGAGATCGGGCGCGCGCAGGCGACGCAGGCGATTGCCGCGCGGGTCGCGCCGCATGTCGACATGAACCCGGTGCTGCTCAAGCCGCAGGGCGACCGCACCTCGCAACTGATCGTGCGCGGACGGATGCGCGGGACGCTGGCGGCGGCGCGATGGCGCGAGGGGCGGGAGGGGTTGCTCGCCGAGGTGCTGGAGAGCTTCGCCACGCTGGAACGGCAGGCCGATCTGGTGCTGGTCGAAGGCGCGGGATCGCCGGCCGAGATCAACCTGCGCGCCGGCGACATCGCCAATATGGGGTTCGCGCGGGCTGCCGGGGTGCCGGTGGTGCTGGTCGGCGATATCGATCGCGGCGGGGTGATCGCGTCGCTGGTCGGGACACGCGCGGTGCTCGACGCCGACGATGCGGCGATGGTAAAAGGGTTCATCATCAATCGCTTCCGCGGCGATCCGGCGCTGTTCGAGGATGGCTATCGCGCGATCGAGCAGCGCAGCGGGTGGCGCGGGTTCGGGGTGGTGCCGTGGCTGGCTGACGCGGCGCGGCTGCCGAGCGAGGATGGAGTGGTGCTGGAGCGCGCGCGGAGGCGGCCGGGCGGGCGGGTGCTGGTGGCGTGCCCGGTAACGCGGCACATCGCCAATTTCGACGATCTCGATCCGCTGCGGCTCGATCCCGCGATCGAGGTGGCGATGATTTCGCCGGGATCTCCATTACCTGCGGAGGCGGCGCTGGTGGTGCTGCCGGGGTCGAAGGCGACGATCGCCGACCTCGCCTTCATCCGCGAACAGGGCTGGGACATCGACCTGATCGCGCACCGGCGCCGCGGCGGGGCGGTGCTGGGGCTGTGCGGCGGGTATCAGATGCTGGGGCGGACGGTCTCCGATCCGCTCGGGCTGGAGGGACCGGCGGGGAGCGTGGCGGGGCTGGGGTTGCTGGCTGTGGATACGGTGCTCGGTGGCGACAAGATGCTGCGCAAGGTGCGCGGGGTGGCGCGCGGTGCGCCAATATATGGCTATGAAATGCACCTCGGTACCACGACCGGCGCGGACACGGCGCGGCCGGTGGCACGATATGACGACGGGGGGCACGATGGCGCGACGAGCGCCGACGGGCTGGTCGCGGGGACCTATGTCCACGGGCTGTTCGGGCTGGCGGCGCAGCGGCGCGCGTGGCTGGCGGCGGCGGGGGACGGGCCGGATCATGCCGCGTCGATCGATGCCGCGCTCGACGCGATCGCCGACGCGCTGGAGCGGCATCTCGATCTCGATGCGTTGCTGGCGGTCGCGCGCGGGTCAGCCGCAGAGTAAGGCGGCGAGCAAGGCGCTCTCGACGAGTTCGATCCCCGCGCCATGCGCGTCGCCGTTGACGCCGCCGAGCCGGTGACGGCACCACAGGCCATAAGCCGCGACGACCAGCGGCGCGGCGAGCAGGGGCGGGGCGGCGACGATCGCCAGCGCGAGTAGCGCGATCCAGCCGGTCATGTCGCGCGCGCGGACGGCGCTCGCGACCTGCGCGCCGAGACCGTTGCCGAGCGGGGGGAGCCAGCGTGCCCATGCGAGGGGGGCGATGCGCGCGGCGAAGGGGATCAGCGCGACGCGCCAGTCGCCGGCGAGCGCGTGGAGCAGGACGAGCTTGGCGATGAGCTGAAGCGCGATCGCGACGACCGCGAAGCTGCCGACATGCGGGTCGCGCATCACCGCGAGCAGCCGCGTGCGGTCGCCGTGCGCCGCGCCGACCCCGTCCGCGACGTCGCCGAGCCCGTCGAGATGGAGCGCGCCGGTCACCGCGACCCACACGACCAGCCCGGCGAGCGCGCCGGTCCACGGATCGTGCCGCGCGCCGAGCCACGCCACGCCCGCGACCAGCGCGCCGATCACCGCGCCGACCAGCGGGTAGAAGCGGATCGCGGCGGCGAAATCCTGCTGGGTGCCGGCGGTGCGCGGCACGGGCAGGCGGGTGAGGAAGGCGAAGGCGAGCCAGAGGCGGGTCATGGGTTTAGCTCAGGTGAGGCGGATCGCGGCGCATCAGGGCGCTGCGCTTGTTTTGGATTGCAGCCACTGCGGCCCGCTTCATATCGGTGTTCTGCCTCGATCGGAGGTTACGCCTTTCGGAATAGCTCATCTTTGATCGACCGTTGCAGGGAAATGCATTTGGGTCCACATTCCGGTGAACCTCGCCTTGCTGTGTAATGCTGCGGCGAGCGGATGGCCCTTTTCTCATGCTGATCCGCAAACGGGAATGAGTCCCTATCTGAATTTGCAGGTCGCGCCCATTGGCGCATAAAGATCTGCACCGGGGGACAGGGGTTGGGGATATATGGACACCCGCATAGCGTCACTCGATGATGCGGCAGCAATGAGCCGAGTTCTGCGCGAGATCATCGCCCATACAGGTCGAGAACGGCCCAACGATGAAGCGTTCGTTGCCCGGCAATACATCACCAATCCGGCCAGTATCCGTTGCACCGTCGCGATTGATGACGGAGGGGTTGCTGTCGGCTTTCAGTCTTTGATTCGAGCCGAAGCGGGCAACCGGTACGATGTACCGGCGGGCTGGGGAATTATCGGCACCCACATCAGCCCGCGTGCGCATAGACAAGGCGTTGGCAGCGCGCTGTTTCGATCCAGCCGGGAGGCGGCAGAAGAAGCGGGACTAGAGAAAATCGACGCCTACATCGGTGCCGATAATCCTTCGGGCATAGGCTATTATGAGGCGATGGGCTTCCGAACTTACCGAGCGCAAGAAGGCATTGTGCAAAAGGTCTATACGGTCGGTTAGCATCACCCGGCACGCCCCTCTCCTGATAGTCGATCGTCTCCGGGCAATTGAAAGACGGCCGTCAGCCGGTCGCAATTTAACTTCCGACCGGCAAACCGGCTGAGACCACCGCTCACGTCCGCAACCCGGCGACCTGCGCGGTGTCGGGCCAGAGCCGCAGCGTCAGCAACGCCGCGCAGGGCAGGTCGAACGCCCAGACCTGTCGCGCGTCGAACCCGCAGGCGCTGGCGAGCGCGGCGCGGATCGCACCGCCGTGCGTGACGACCAGCGTCCCGTCGGGGAGGTCGGCGAGTGCGGCTGTCACACGGGTGACCAGCCCCGACCAGCGTTCGCCCTGCGGCGGCGGGTTGGAGTCGGGATCGCGCCAGAAGGCCGCCAGTGCATCGGTGGGGAGGGTCGCCGGATCGCACCCGTCCCACGTGCCGAAATCGAGTTCGCGCCAGCGTGGGTCGTGGCGGACCGGGGCGCCCAGCGCGGCGGCGCAGTCGGCGGCGCGCGACAGGTCGGAGCTGACGATCTGCGTGAACGCCGCACCCGCCACGACGCGGACGCAATCGGCGATGCCCTGCGGCGTCACCGCGACGTCGAGATGTCCGAGCAACAGCCCCGGCCGCACCGTCGCGCCGTGGCGCAGCAGGTGGACGGTGCGCGCGCCGCTCACGCCTCGGCCACCCCCGCCTGATCGAAGGTCGCCATCTGGTCGTGCGCGGTCAGTGCGGCGCGGACGATGCCGGCGGCGACCGCGGCGCCGCTCGCCTCGCCGAGCCGCATGTCGAGCCGGAGCAGCGGTGCCAGCCCGAGCCGGTCGAGCAGCCGCGTATGACCCGGCTCGGCGGAGACATGGCCGGCAAGGCAATGGTCGACGATCCGCGGGCGCGCGGCGGCGAGCGGGGCCAGCGCGGCGCCGACGATGAAGCCGTCGAGCAGCACCGGAATGCGCGCGTGGCGCGCGGCGAGGATCGCGCCGGCGATCGCGGCGATCTCGCGCCCGCCGAGCCGGCGGAGGCGCTCGAAGGGGGTGGTCGCGTCGGCATGGCAGGCGAGCGCGGCGTCGACCGCGGCGATCTTGGCGGCGAGCGCGGCGCCGTGGACGCCGGTGCCGGGGCCGACCCAGTCCACCGCGGTGCCGCCGAAGCTGGCGGCGCACAGAGCGGCGGCGGGGGTGGTGTTGCCGATCCCCATGTCGCCGGGGACCAGCAAATCGGTGCCTCGTCGCACCGCCGCCGCGCCGGCGTCGAGCGCGTCGAGACATTCCGCCTCGCTCATCGCGGGCTCGCGGGTGATGTCGCCGGTCGGCTGGTCGAGCGCGAGCGGCACGACGGTCAGCGACAGGCCGGCGGCGGCGGCGAGCGCGTTGATCGCCGCACCGCCGGCCGTGAAATTGGCGACCATCTGCGCGGTCACCGCCGGCGGAAAGGCGCTGACCCCGCGCGCCGCGACGCCGTGATTGCCCGCGAAGATCACCACTTGCCCGTCATCGATCCGGGGGCGCGCGTCGCGCTGCCAGCCGGCCATGAACAGCGCGATCTCCTCGAGCCGGCCGAGCGAGCCGGCGGGCTTCGTCAGCTGCGCCTGTCGCGCCGCCGCCGCGGCGCGCATCGCGGCGTCGGGGGCGGGCAGCTCGGCGAGCGCGGCATCGAAGGCGGCGACGGAGTCGAGGCGCATTACGCCACCACCTGCCCGGCGGGCGGGACGCGGACGATGAAATGGCCCTTCACCGCCTGCGGCCACAGCGCATAGGGCACCTGGCCAGTGGCGCTTTCGACATAATGGCGCATGAAGGTCATGATCCCGGTTGCGGCGTCCTCGTCGGGGGTGAAGCCGCCGAGCACATAGCCGATCTTGCCGGGCGCGCGCAGATGGATCGTGCAATGCCGATCGCAGGCGAACAGGCACGGCATTTCCTGCACGGCGATGCCGGCGAACAGCGGGTCGCCTGCCTGCACGATGCGGAGCGCGGCGGCGAGCGCCGCGCCGCCGCGTCGGCCGTCCGCCCCGTCGCGCGCGGTCGCCGAATGGCGGCAGCTGTTGCAGGCCACGACGGCGGGGCCGTCCTCGACGGGGATGAGGGTCATGTCAGGAGCTGGGGCATGAGGTGATCCGATCGAAGGTCGTCATTGCGAGCGGAGCGAAGCAATCCAGGGCGTCCTGGTCCGGCACTGGATTGCTTCGCTGCGCTCGCAATGACGGAAGAGCGGTTCATTTCACCGCCATTCCGCTTCTTACGTCGACCAAGAAGAAGCGGGGCCCCGGATCACGTCCGGGGCGACGGAGGGAGAGGGGCGGCGCGGCCGTCATGCGCGATCAGAAACGCCCGCGCAGGCCGGCATAGACGCTGCGGCCGAGCGTGCCGTAGCGGGCGATCGTCTCATAGCGCTCGTCGAACAGATTCTCGACGCGCGCAAACAGCCGGACGGTGCCCGACAGCGGCAGCTCGCCGCGCAGATCGACCAATGTATAGCCATCGAGCCGGGTGGCGTTGCTGGCATTGTCGAACGACTTGCCCGCAAAGCGCGCCGCGACGCCGAGCGAGCCGGCCTCCGCGAAGGTGTAGGTCGCCGACACGTTCGCGGTGTCGCGCGGGCGGCGCGGCAGCCAGTTGCCGAAGGTGCGGCCCGGCGAGCGATCCTCCGACAGCACCCAGCTGTAATTGCCGTCGAGGCTGAGGTGCTCACCGACCTGTGCGCGCGCGACCGCCTCGACGCCGCGCGCGAAGGCGCGCGCGACGTTCTGGTAATAGCCGAAGCGCTGCTCGGTGGTCGAACCCGGCACGAAGCACAGCGGATCGGCGGTGCCGGGGTTGCAGCCGGTGTAGACGATCTGGTCGCGGCTGCGGCGCTCGAAATAGGTGCCGCCGAGCGCGAAGCGACCGTCCATGAAGCGCTGTTCCGCGCCGGCTTCCCAGCCCTTGGCGCGCTCGGGGTTGAGCGCCTGATTGCCGTATTCGGAGAAGAGCTGGTACAGGGTCGGCGCCTTGAAGCCTTCGCTGTAGCTGGCGCGCAGCACGGTGCCGGTCGGCAGCAGCCAGTTCGCGCCGCCCGCGAACAGGGTCTGCGCGCCGAAGCGGCTGTGATCGTCGTGGCGCACGCCGCCATTTATGGTCAGCCCGTCGAACGGCGAGACGTTGAGCTGGCCGTAGAAGCTGGTCAGCTCGGCCCGACCGCGCGCGGGGGTGCCGAGCGCATAGGGCGGCACGAAGTCCGACGAGGCGGTGCTGAAGCGGCTGACCTCGTTCTCGACGCCGAACACCGCGTCGACCCCCTTGGTGACCGCGAGCGTGCCCTGATATTCGAGGCGATGGTTGCGACCGAGCGCGGCGAAGGTCTGTGTCTGCTCGACCTGATCGGGGTTGTAATTGTCGCGGTCGGTGTCGGTATAGCCATAGCCGAAGCGGTTGCGCAGCCGCGCGTCGAACAGGTCGATGTTGAGGCCGGCATAGCCGACGAACTCGCGGGTCAGGCCATATTCGGGGGTGTCGCCGCTGAAGCCGTCGAAGTCGTTACGGCCGTTGGCGTAGGAGCCGCGCAGGTCGGCGCTGATGCCGGGCGCGATCGTCAGGACGGCGCGCGCCTGCACGTTCTGGTTGGTGTAGCCGTCGCGTTCCGTACCGGCCTTGAGCGCGGAGATGCCGTCGGTGGTGAAGCTTTGCGCGCCGACGCGCCACGCGAGCGGGCCGGTGGTGCCGCCGAGCGCGGCGCGCGCACTGACTGTCTCGCGCGAACCGCCCTCGAGGTCGATGCTGCCCTCGAGCGCGGCGGTCGGCAGCGGGGTGACGATGTTGACGACGCCGCCGATCGCCTGGCTGCCCCACAGGATCGACTGCGGCCCGCGCAGCACCTCGATCCGCGAGGCGTCGCCGATCAGCAGGTTGGCGAAATTATAGCCGCCGCCCGGCGAGGACGGGTCGTTGATCTTCACGCCGTCGATGACGACGACGGTCTGGTCCGACTCGGCGCCGCGGATGCGCAGCGAGGTGCTGGTGCCATAGCCGCCGTTGCGCGACAGCGAGACGCCGGGGGTGCGCAGCAACAGGTCGGCCACCGACAGGTCCTGCGCGCGGTCGATCGCGGTCTTGTCGAGCACGGTGACCGCGGCGGTGACGCGATCGGCGTCGACCGGGGCGCGGTTGGCGGCGACGACGATGTCCGCGCCGGTGTCGGTGGCAGCGGCGTCGGGGCGCGGCGCTTCCTGCGCGAGCGCGGCGGTGGAGCAGAGCAGCAGCGGAAGCGCGGCGAGACGATGGAACATGCTTGGTAACCCCTTGTGACGACGTGAAGCCGGGGGCGTGCCGCCGCGCGCGGGCGCACCCGCGGCGTCGACCGCCCACGGCGGTGGTTATCGTCACGCTGGGTTCGTCCGCCGGCTTTGCGCCGTGCGGCCTTCCCGTCCGTTCGGCGCACCCTGGCCGAGCGAAGGACGATCACGAACAGGCAGGTCTCCTGGCTCACGGGTCATCGCCGATGCGCGCCGCCTTCTCAGCCCGGTGCGGGGCCAATGGCGTGTGGCGCGCGGGCTCGCCGCTTACAGTTGCAGGGGCAGCCGGGGTTCACCCGTTCCCTTTTGATCCCCGGTCAGGGGGAACCTGTCGCGGCGCGCGCCCTAGCCGGGGGCGCGGCGCGGGTCAATCGGGGCGGTGTTGCCGTGCCACGAGAACCGTCATTCCCGCGAAGGCGGGAGTCCAGAACTCTGACGTTTCGCTTCTATCGACGTACCTGCGCGTCTGGATTCCCGCCTGCGCGGGAATGACGATAGGGCCGGCGGACGAGCGGCGTCAGAACTCCACCCCGGCCTGAGCCTTCACGCCGGCGCGGAACGGGTGTTTGACCTGCGTCATCTCGGTGACCAGATCGGCGGCCGCGATCAGCGCGTCGGGCGCGTTGCGGCCGGTGACGACCAGATGCTTCATCGGCGCGCGCGCGGTCGCCACCGCTACCACCTCGTCGATGGGAAGGTAATCGTAGCGCAGTACGATGTTCAGCTCGTCGGCGATCACCATCGCGATGTCCGGGTCGGCGAGCATCCGCTGCACCTCCTCCCACGCCGTGCGCGCCATCGCCACGTCACGCGCGCGGTCCTGCGTGTCCCAGGTGAAGCCCTCGCCCATCGCGCGGAACTCGATCAGCTCGGGAAAGGCGTCGAAGATCGCCTTCTCGCCGGTGGTCATCGCGCCCTTGACGAACTGGACGACGCCGACCTTCATCCCGTGCCCCATCGCGCGCACCGCCATCCCGAAGGCGGCGGTCGACTTGCCCTTGCCCGCGCCGGTGTGGACGATCAGCAGGCCCTTCTCGACCGTCTTGCTTTCCATCATCACGCGGCGCGCGGCCTGCACGCGGCGCATCTTGTCATTGTGGCGGGCGTCGCGATCGTCGGTCATGCGCAGCGGCGTAGCGGCAAGATCACACCTCGGCCAGCACCGCCGCGATCTCGGCGACCGGTACGCCGAACACCGCCGCCAGCGCCTCCGGGGTCGCGCCGCGCGCTGCGAGCGTGCGGATGCGCTCCGGATCCCTGTCGGTGGCATAATGGCGGGTGTCGCGCTCGACGCGCTGCTCGCCGGTGCGGGCGAGCGCGCCGGTGCTCTGACGGCGGCGGGGGCGCGCTTCGCGCTCCTCGACCAGCGTGGCGCGGCGCTGCTCCTCCTCGGAGCGGCGGGCGGTGCGCGCTTCCTCGCGCAGCCGCGACGCCGCCTCGCGGTCGACCGCGCGCTGCTCGGTGCGGGCGAGCGAGCTGGCGACCCGCTCCTGCGCGCGGCGTTCGCGATCCTCGGCGCGGCGTGCCGCGCGCTCTTCCCAGTCGTTCATGCCAGCCCTCATCGAAAGCGCGGCGTCAAAGCGCCGCGCGTCGATCAGGTCAAGTCAGCGCACGTCCTCGACCTGGTCGAGGTACGCGCCATAACCTTCCGCCTCCATCTCCTCGCGCGGCACGAAGCGCAGCGCGGCGGAGTTGATGCAATAGCGCAGGCCGCCGCGATCGCGCGGGCCGTCCTCGAAGACGTGGCCGAGGTGGCTGTCGGCACCCGCCGAGCGCACTTCGGTGCGGACCATGCCGTGCGTGGCGTCGTGCAGCTCGGTCACGCGCGCCGAGTCGATCGGGCGCGTGAAGCTCGGCCAGCCGCAGTGCGACTCATATTTGTCGGTCGAGGCGAACAGCGGCTCGCCGGAGACGATGTCGACATAGATGCCGGCGCGCTTGTTGCCGAGATACTCGCCGGTGCCGGGGCGCTCGGTGCCGCTCTGCTGCGTCACATAAAATTGCTCGGGCGTCAGCTTCGCCAGTGCCTCTTCGGTCTTGGTGTAATCGGTCATGCTGTCGGTCCTTGCTGGCGGCCCGGCGCGGCGCTTCATCGGAAGAGCGACCGATGCCGCCGCGCCCACTCGGCGATGGAGATGGGGTGGAAGCCGGGCAGCCGCAACGGGGCGGGCGTTGCGCCGAGTATGCGGTCGGCGTCGTCGCGATGTTCGGCGAAGTAGCGGAACCGTGCGGCGATGCGCGCTGCCAGGTCGGCCCCCAGCGCCATCGCCACATCGTGTTCAAACAACGCGACCGGCTCGGCACGGAAGGCGATCGGACGAGCGAGCCCGATCGAGAGCTGTTCGGCCAGCCCGTCTCCGGTGACCGCCTGCGGTCCGCAGACGAGATGATCCTCGCCGTGGCGTGCCTGTTCGAGCAGCAGGATCGCCACATGGGCGGCATCGTCGACGCACGTCCATGCGATCCGCTGGTCGCGCGCGATCGGCGGCGAGACCAGCGCGCGGTCGACGATGTCGGCGCGGGCGGACGGCTTGAGCAGATTGTCGAGGTACATGGTAGGGCGCACGACGGCGAACGGAATGCCGGCGTGCCGGACAAGCGCCTCGATCGCGGCATTCGCGACGAAGCTGGCGTCCGGGCAGGGTGCCGGGCGGCTGGCGCTGCTCAGCTTGAGCACCAGCGAGCGCGTCCCGGCGGCCAGCAGCGCGTCCAGCGCCGCCTGCGCCTGCGCCATCATGCGCGGCTGCGGGCCGGCGGGTATCTGCAACACCGCGTGCGCGCAGCCGTGCGCCGCCGCCCGCAGGCTCGCCGGATCGTCGAGGTCGCCGACCACCGCGTCGCGATCGGTGGCATGGTCCGGCCGGGCGCGCATCAACGCGCGCGCGACGTGCCCACGCCGGCGCGCGGCACGGACGACGGCGCTGCCCTGAACGCCGTTCGCAAGGAAGACGAGGATGGGACCTGAGATCGACATGGCATGCTCCTGCGAGAGCCTGCCGGGAAGCCGCGTCCTGTTGGCACCCCGACAGACCCGATGATGCCGTTCGGCACCGGGACTGTCGGGGGATCACGGCACGTGCCGGACCAGAGCCTCCTGGCGGAGGGGCTTGGGCCTACCCAGACCAAGCCCGCCATTTTCGACGCGAATATGGTAGCAGCGGAAGCCGGCGGGGCAAAGCGGAGCTGACGGGTGGCGCGCCCGGAGGGATTCGAACCCCCGACCAAGGAGGTAGAAGCTCCTTGCTCTATCCAACTGAGCTACGGGCGCCCGCCGACGCGCCTAGCGCGGATTGTCGCAGGAAGAAATGGGGGGCATGATCCGCGCATGACCGAACCGATGCGCATAACCCCGATCGCGGCCGATCGGGTCGAGGCCGGGCGGCTGCGCTACTATGACATCGTCATGGCGGCCTTCGTCGCGATCCTGTTGCTTTCCAACGTGCTGGGTGCCGGCAAGGTGGCGCAGGTGTGGCTGCCGGGCATCGGCGACTGGCCGTTCGGCGCGGGCATCCTGTTCTTCCCGATCAGCTATATCATCGGCGACGTGCTGACCGAGGTTTATGGCTATGCGCGGGCACGGCGGGTGATCTGGGTCGGATTCGCCGCGACCCTGTTCATGGCCGGGATGGCGTGGGTGGTCGTCGCGCTGCCGCCCGCACCCGACTGGCGCAACCAGGCGGCGTATGAGACGGTGTTCGGGCAGGTGCCGCGGATCGTCTTCGCCAGCATGTGCGCTTTCTGGGCGGGCGAGTTCGTCAATTCCTATGTGCTGGCGCGGATGAAGGTGCTGACCGCGGGACGGCATCTGTGGATGCGGACGATCGGGTCGACGGTGGCGGGGCAGGCGGTCGACAGCCTGATCTTCTATCCGCTGGCGTTCTGGGGTGCCGAAGGGTGGACCCCGCATCTGGTGGTGGTGGTGCTGTTCACGCAATGGGCGTTGAAGGTCGGCTGGGAGGTGCTGCTAACGCCGCTGACCTATTGGGTGGTCGGCGCGTTGAAGCGCGCCGAGGGGCTGGACGTCTACGACCGGGGGACGGACTTCACGCCGTTCCGGGCGCGGGTGTGAGCCGGTGGTGGAATTACGCTGGACCGGGCGAAGCGCTGCCGACCCGGTGAAAGGCTGGGTGCCGACCGAGGATTTCGCGATCGTCGCCGCGGACGTGACGGTCGGCGCGATCGTCCTGCGGCTCGGCGATACCGAGTCGCTGCGTCGCTATGGCGGGCAGGTCGGCTATTGCGTCGCGCCGGCGCATCAGCGGCGTGGTTACGCGACCGAGGCGCTGCGGTTGCTGATGCCGATCGCGGTGACGCATGGCTTTGCGGAACTGTGGGTCACCTGCCGCCCCGGCAACATCGCGTCGCGGCGCGTGCTGGAGAAAGCGGGCGCGCGCTTCGTCGAGGTGGTGGAGACGCCCGCCGGCAGCGATCTGTTCGCGCGGGGCGATCGGGAGATGTGCCGGTATCTGCCCGAGCTGTGATCCGGCGAGGCGGAAGCGTTGGTCGCGACCTGACCGGCGAAGAGGCAGCATCGCCCCGGATCGGGTCCGGGGCGGCGGCCGCAAGGTTTACGCCCCGACCGTCTCCAGCAGCCCGGCGAACATCCGCTTGCCGTCATCGCCGCCATGCGCGGGTTCGATGCGGCGCTCGGGGTGCGGCATCATGCCGAGCACGTTGCCGTCCGCGCTGACGATCCCGGCGATATTGCGCGCGCTGCCGTTGACCGGCTCGGCATAGCGGAACGCGACCCGGCCTTCGCCTTCCAGCTGGTCGAGCGTCTCGGGGTCGGCGACGTAATTGCCGTCATGGTGCGCGACCGGGAAGCGGACCTGCTCGCCCGACTGATAGCCGCGCGTGAAGACGGTGCCGGCGTTCTCGACGGTCAGCGCCACGTCGCGGCAAACGAAGTTGAGTCCGGCGTTGCGCATCAATGCGCCCGGCAGCAGTCCGGCCTCGGTCAGCACCTGAAAGCCGTTGCAGACGCCGAGCACCTTCAGCCCGCGGGCGGCCTGTTCGCGCACCGCGGTCATGATCGGCGAGCGTGCCGCCAGCGCGCCGGAGCGCAGATAGTCGCCGTAGGAGAAGCCGCCGGGCACCGCCACCACGCCGATCCCGGCGGGCAGTTCGGTGTCGCGGTGCCACACCATGTGCGGCGCGGTGCCGGTCGCCTGCTCCAGCGCCACCGCGATATCGCGGTCGCAGTTGGAGCCGGGGAAGACGATGACCGCGGTCTTCACGCGCGCTCGATCCGGTAATTTTCGATGACGGTGTTGGCGAGCAATTGCCGGCACATCGCGTCGACGTCCGCATCGGCGGTGTCGTCGGCGACCTCCAGCTCGATCAGCTTGCCGACCCGCGCGCTGTCGACGCCCGAGAAGCCGAGCCCCGAAAGGGCGTGTTCGATCGCCTTGCCCTGCGGGTCGAGCACGCCGGGCTTGAGCGTCACGTAGATGCGAAGTTTCATGGCCGCGCGCTATGCCCCGGCGCGCGCGCCGGGGCAAGCGTGGCGGTTACTTGCCGCGGCTCTTGCGATGCTCTTCGAGGTCGAGCACCGCGGTGTCGCCACCCTCCGGCAGCAGGCCGAGCCGGCGCGCGACTTCCTGATAGGCCTCGACCTCGCCGCCGAGGTCGCGGCGGAAGCGGTCCTTGTCGAGCTTCTCGTTGGAGACCATGTCCCACAGCCGGCAACCGTCCGGGCTGATCTCGTCGGCGAGGATGATCCGGCCGTAGTCATTGTCCCAGATGCGGCCGAACTCGAGCTTGAAGTCGACCAGCCGGATGCCGACGCCCGCGAACAGCCCCGACAGGAAATCGTTCACGCGAATCGCCAGATCGGCGATGTCGTGCATCTCTTCCTGGCTGGCCCAGCCGAACGCCGCGATATGCTCGTCGGAGATCATCGGATCGCCGAGCGCGTCGTCCTTGTAATAATATTCGAGGATCGTGCGCGGCAGCTTGACGCCTTCCTCGATCCCGAGCCGCTTGCTGATCGAACCGGCGGCGACGTTGCGGACGACGACCTCGATCGGCACGATCTCGACCTGCCGGATCAACTGCTCGCGCATGTTGAGGCGGCGGATGAAGTGCGTCGGTACGCCGATATGATCGAGCAGCGTGAAGATGTGCTCGGAGATCCGGTTGTTGAGCACGCCCTTGCCGTTGATCGTGCCCTTTTTCTGGGCGTTGAAGGCGGTGGCGTCGTCCTTGAAATACTGGATCAGCGTGCCGGGCTCGGGACCCTCGTAGAGGATCTTCGCCTTGCCTTCGTAGATCTGCCGCCTGCGTGCCATGCTTGCCCTCGAAAAGAAGCGCCCCGGCGGCGCAGGTTTGCGGACGGCCGGGGCGGGGAATCAGGCTCGGCTATAGGGGAAGGGGGCGGTGGCTGCAAATCAGGCGCGCACCCAGTCTGCGCGCCAGCGACGGAAGCGCCGCCAGCCGAGGATCAGCAACCAGACGGCGGGACCGACGATCACCAGCCACGGTGTCGCGGCGATGACGAAGGTGATCGCCGACGCCGCACTGACCGCGAACGAGTCGCCGCTTTGGCCGAAGGCGGTACGAACAGGCGCCCAGACCCCACCCGCCGGGGTGACCGCATAGCCGATCGTCAGCTCGGACATGGCGACGCGCCGCTGGAGTTCGGCGCGCAGTGAGCGGGCGGCGTCGAGATCCTGCTGCACCTCGGCATAGGCTTTCTCGGCGGCGACCAGATCGCCGACGCTGCCGCCGCCGTTCTGGATGAGCCTGAACAAGCGGTCGGCGAGCGCCTGTTTGGCGCGCAACCGCGCCTCGACATCGACGACCTGCTTGGTCACGTCCTCGGCGGTGACGCGCCGCGTCTGCAAGGCGCCACCCGCGGCGGTGACGCGCGCATCGAGTTGCTGCCCGAACGTGCCGGCCAGCCGCGCGTCGACCAACAGCCGAAGGTTCCCCGCATCGTCGCCGCGCGGATTGTGGGTGACCGAATCTTCCATGACGATGCAGCGCTCGCGGGTCAGCTTGCGGCACAAGGCGAGGTGTGCGCGATGGACGGCGTCGAGCGTACCGGGATCGAGGCGATAGGCGAGATCGTAGCTATAGGCGATCTGCGGGCCGCCATCGTTCTTTGGCGCGGCGGTAGGTTCCTCGACGTCGAAGGTGCTGAGCTTGTTGCTGGTCGTCGGGCTGCCGCAGCTTGCCAGAAGCAGCGCGACGCCAAGAAGCCAGCGCTTCATCATCGACGCTCTTCCGATGTGAATGCCTTCGCAATCAACCGCTTGGTCTCCGCCCACGCCGCGGTGTCGGGCGTGACCAGCTCGACGTGGCCGGTATCCGGCACCTCATGCAGCGTCGCCGGATCACCGGCGGCGCGTGCTTTGGCGACATAGTCGGTCGCCATGCGGAACGGGATGATGCGGTCGGCGCGACCGTTGACGAGGTCCTGTGGCACGCCGAGCGGAAAGAGCCGCGGAACCGAGGTGTCGGCGTAGGGGTCGGCACGGCCGGAGCCGACCAGCTTCGCCACCACCTCGGTGCCGCAGCCGTTGTCGGGGCTGGCGGCGGTGGCTTCGAGATCGGGGAGGCCGCCGAGGCTGATGACATGCGCGATCTTGAGCGGGTCGCGGGTGGCGAGCGGACTGGTCGCGGGGAGGCGGGGGCGCGCGGCGAGCCACAGCGCGAGGTGCCCGCCCGCCGAATGGCCGACCGCGACGATGTGCGAGGTGTCGAGCCCGATGCGCGCGGCGTGGGTGCGCAGCGCGTCGGCGGCGGCCGCCGCATCGGCGAAGGTGCCGGGATAGCCGCCGCCGCTGCGGTCGACGCCGCGATAGTCGATGTTCCACACCGCATAGCCGCTGCGGCGCAGGTCGTCGGCGACCCAGTCCATCAGCCGGCGGTCGGCGATTTCGGTCTGCCAGCAGCCGCCGTGTACCATCAGCACGGTGCGATGCGGTCCCGGTCCCGCGGGCAGCCAGACATCGACCTTCTGCATCGCGTCGCTGCCATAAGCGATCGTCGCGTCGGGCGTGGCGCGCGGGCGGGCGCTGAGATCGGCCCAGGTAAGCGGCGTCGGCGGCATCGCGGTCGTACATGCCGTGGCGAGCAACGCCGCGGCAAGCGCGATCAGCTGCGGCGCTCGCGCCACAAGGCTGGCAGCGCGAGGATGGCGATACCGGCGAGGGCGATGGCGGTCTTCAGCCATGTCGCGAACGGTCCCTGGGTCTGGTCGACATAATAGACCGCATAGACGATCGCGACGTGCCAGACATAGACGTGGAGCGAATGCCGCCCGAGCAGCCGCAGGAACGCCAGCGAGAATAGCGCGCGCGCCATTTCGGCGATGCGCCGGACGCCGAGCCGGGGGTGATCCTTTCCGGCGATCAGCAGCCACGTCAGTCCGATGGTCGCGGCGACGAAGTTGATGAGGTAGATCGGCCCGAAGTCGCCGCGGATGCCGAGCAGGTCAATCTTCTCGATCAGCCATTGCGGCAGCATCCCGTAGGCGCTGAGCAGCCGCAGCGGCGCGAAGAACAGGCAGATCGCGAGCGCGACCTTCGCGGGGGTGGCGACATCGGCGCGGAACAAGCGTCGCCAGTTGACGCGTCCGGCGGCGGTCAGCGCGCCCGCGATCATGCCTGAGAAGAACACCAGCTGCCAGCCGAGCAGGTTGAAGCTGGCGCGCAGACCCTGCCCGTCGCTGGCGGTGACCAGCTGTCCTAGCGGGTCGGTGACGAAGCGCTGCATGGCGAGCTGTCCGGCGATCCACAGGATGATCGACGCGGTGGCGACCGGCACGACCCGCCCGTCGAGGCACCAGCGCACCAGTGGCGGCGCGACCAGCATGTAGAGAACATATTGCGGCAGGATGTCCATGACGGTCGGCTGGAACAGGAAGGTCGCGATCGCCGCGAGCCGCAGCGGATCGCCGGTCAGGCTGGTATGGCCGAGCCAATTGCCCCACGCCTGTGGTGCGCCGGGCAGCAGCGCGCGCGCGATCAGCACGGCGACCACGATCCCCATCGCGTATCGGTAGAGCTGAAAGGCACGCCGCCAGACCTGCGCGCGCCCCTCGTCATACCCCAGCTTGAGCATCTTGCGGCCATAGACCAGCCCGATCATCAGCCCGGACAGGAAGACGAAGCCCTGCGCATCCTCGACGAACGCCAGCTTGTTGTGATTGACGTTCTGCATCCAATACCCGCCCGTGAAGACGAGATGGTTGATGAGCATGAAGACGAGGAAGAAACCGCGCAGCCCGTCGATCAATCCGTAACGTGGCAAACGGCGGGCTCCATGGCTGTTTCAGACGGCGGCGGGACGCAGCTGCGGTGCAGTGCAGCATGACCGTGATAGCGGCCCATGCCGCCGCCGCGAACCCGTCGCGCACGCCCCGCCGCTTTTTCGCGCCGCCACGTCCCGGTTCATTCCCGTCGTCCCGCACCTGATCCGGGATCCCGCTTTTTGCGCGGGTCGTCGAACAAGCGGGGCCCCGGATCAAGTCCGGGGCGACGCAGCAGGGGTTCGGCGAGCGATGCTAATCGTGGCAGGCGCGCGGCGGAGCCTGCCACGGCGCGGCGAATTGCCGGCGGTGGAGACGCGCCATGCCCGCCAGCGTGCGCTGAACGAAGCGGTGAATGATGCGGGAGAGTTGCCGGTGATGGGCGACGTAGACCTGGCTTTCGAACTCGGCGTTCATGTCCATGCTCCTTCGCTAGACCCCAGGGATGATGCGCCGCAGCACCGATCCGCGCCAACAAAGCGATGGACGAAGTTGATAAGTGCGCCTTATCGTTGAGAGATGCGCCACCTGCCGCCGCTCGCCGCCGTCCGCGTGTTCGAGGCGGCCGCGCGCCACGAGAATTTCACCGTCGCCGCGGCGGAGCTGGGGATGACGCAGGCGGCGGTCAGTTATCAAATTCGCCTGCTTGAAGAACGGCTTGGCCTGCCGCTGTTCCGGCGCGAACGGCGGCGCGTGGTGTTGACCGAGGCCGGGCGTCGCGCCGCCGCGCAGCTTACCGCGGCGTTCGACTCGATCGACGCCGCCTTCGCCGGGCTGCGCGTCGAGGACGAGGCGGTGCTGACCGTCTCGACCACCAACACCTTCGCGAACCTGTGGCTGGCGTGGCGACTCGGCGGCTTCCAGCTCGCGCATCCCGACACGGCGGTGCGGATGCTCACCGACAACCGGCTCGCCGACTTCGCCGCCGACGAGATCGATGTCGCGATCCGCTCCGGCGCAGGCGGGTGGCCGGGGCTCGCCGCGCACCGGCTGATGACGCTCGACTTCACCCCGATGTGCGCGCCCTCGTTCCTTGATGACCATGGCGGGCGACTCGAACCCGCCGATCTGCTCCAGCTGCCGCTCATCAGCGCGCACGATCCATGGTGGGCGACATGGCTGCGTGACGCCGGGCTGGACGTGGTCGCGGCGCGGCACACCGGCATCCGGCTCGATTCGCAAGCGCACGAGGGACGCGCCGCAATCGCCGGGCAGGGGGTGGCGATGCTCACGCCGCTGTTCTGGCAGAACGATCTCGCCGCCGGGCGGCTGGTGCAGCCGTTCGCGCGTGTCGGGCGCGACGGCGAAGCCTATTGGCTGGTCTATCCCGAGGCGCGGGCCAGGGTGGTCAAGATCAAGCGCTTCCGCGAATGGCTGCTCGCCACGCTCGGCGATTCACCGCGCTGACGCGCGGAACGGTTGTGGAACGTCGCCCCGCGCTGCTACCACCCGCGCCGACATGGCCACCGACCTCTCCGACAACCCTCCGATCGGCATCCTCGACGCCCCGTTCGACAGTGCGCTGAGCGAGCGGTATCTCGTCTATGCGCTGTCGACGATCACCGCGCGGTCGTTGCCGGATGTGCGGGACGGCCTGAAGCCGGTCCACCGGCGGCTGCTGTGGGCGATGCGGCTGCTCAAGCTCGATCCGGCTTCGGGCTACAAGAAGTGCGCGCGCGTCGTCGGCGACGTGATCGGTAAGTACCATCCGCATGGCGACCAGTCGGTCTATGACGCGATGGTACGGTTGGCGCAGGATTTCGCGCTCCGCTATCCGCTGGTCGACGGGCAGGGCAATTTCGGCAACATCGACGGCGATAACGCCGCTGCGTACCGTTACACCGAGGCGCGGCTGACGCAGGTCGCGATCGACCTGATGGACGGGCTGGACGAGGACGCGACCGAGTTCCGCCCGACCTATAACGGCGAGGAGCAGGAGCCCGAGCTGTTCCCCGGCGCCTTCCCCAATCTGCTCGCGAACGGCGCGAGCGGGATCGCGGTCGGGATGGCGACCAGCGTCCCGCCGCACAATGCCGCCGAGCTGATGGACGCCGCGATCATGCTGATCGACCGGCCCGACGCCGACGATGCCGCGATCCTCGAACATGTGAAGGGGCCGGACTTTCCGACCGGCGGCTTGCTGGTCGACCCGCCCGCAATCATCGCCGAATGTTATGCGACGGGGCGCGGGGCGTTCCGGGTGCGCGCGCGGATCGAGAAGATCGCCGAGAAGGGCGGCGGCTGGCATCTGGTCGTTTCCGAGATTCCGTATGGCGTCGCCAAGGGCAAATTGATCGAGCAGCTCGCGGCGCTGATCGAGGACAAGAAGCTGCCGATCCTCGCCGATGTCCGCGACGAATCGGACGAGCAGGTGCGGATCGTGCTGGAGCCGCGCAGCCGCACCGTCGACGCGCAGGTGTTGATGGACGGGCTGTTCCGGCTGTCCGACCTGGAGACGCGCGTCCCGCTCAATCTCAACGTGCTCGACAAGGAGCGGACGCCGCGCGTGATGTCGCTGCGTGCGGCGCTGGCGGCGTGGGTCGAGCATCAGTTCGTGGTGCTGCAACGCCGTACCGAGCATCGGCTGGGCAAGATCGCCGACCGGCTGGAATTGCTAGGCGGCTATATCGTCGCCTTCCTCAACCTCGACCGCGTGATCGAGATCATCCGCACCGAGGACGAGCCCAAGGCGGTGATGATCGCCGAGTTCCAGCTGACCGACCGCCAGGCCGAGGCGATCCTCAACATGCGGCTGCGCAGCCTGCGGCGGCTGGAGGAAATGGAGCTGAAGCGCGAGCAGGCGGCGCTGGAGAAGGAGCAGGCGACGCTGACCGCGTTGCTCGGCTCCGAGGCGAAGCAGCGCACGCGGCTCAAGGCCGATTTCCGCAAGGTGCGCGACCGCTACGGCCCCGAGACCGCGCTGGGCAAGCGGCGGACCGAGCTGCGCGAACAGGCGGCGGCGCGCGACATTCCGCTGGAGGCGATGATCGAGCGCGAGCCGATCAGCGTGATCCTGTCCGCGCGGGGCTGGATCCGCGCGATGAAGGGGCATGTCGACCTCTCCGCGCCCGAGACGCTGAAGTTTAAGGAGGGCGACGGCCCGGCCTTCGCCTTCCATGCGCAGACCACCGACAAATTGCTGCTCGCCGCGGGCAACGGGCGGTTCTTCACGCTGGCGGCCGACAAATTGCCGGGCGGGCGCGGGTTCGGCGAGCCGGTGCGCGCGTCGATCGATCTCGACGGCAGCGTGCCGATCGTCGCCTTCCTGAGTGCGGCGCGCGCGGCGCGGCTGCTGGTCGCGGCGAGCGACGGGCGCGGCTTCATCGTGCCGGTGGCCGAGGTGATGGCGGAAACGCGCAAGGGCAAGACGGTGGTGACGCCGCGCCCCGGCGCGACGCTGGTGGTCGTCCGTCCGGTCGCGCCGGCCGACGATTTCGTGGCGGTGATCGGCGACAATCGCAAGCTGGCGCTGTTCCCGATTGCCGATCTGCCCGAGATGACGCGCGGGCAGGGCGTGCAATTGCAACGCTATCGCGACGGCGGGTTGGCGGATGCGCGGACCCTGGTGTTCGCCGAGGGGCTGAGCTGGGCGATGGGCGGGGGCAGCGGGCGGACGCGTACCGAGGCGGACCTGTCGCAGTGGCGCACCGCGCGCGGCGCGGCGGGGCGGATGCCGCCCAACGGCTTTCCGCGCGACAATCGATTCTGACCCTGCCGACGCGTTAACCATCCGATCATCACCGCCGCCAGAGGTCGTACCGGCAGCGTATCGATTACCCCGCGTCATTTCGCGGTCTTAAAGCCGCCCTTAACCCTTCGGCCCTAGTCAAGACCGTGATGGCAACGCGTGCGACTTGGCTGATGCGGCAAACGGCGACTCTGCGCGAGTCGCCCGGTCTGACCGCGCAGCAGGGCTCGATGGAGCTCGTGCCGATCCCGCTCGCGCTGGCATCGCTGGCGGAGGGGCGCGCGCGCTTCGAGGTCCACAACCGCGCCTTTTCCCGCGCGCGGCTGCTCGACGAACCGAACCTCAAGCCGATCGTCGAAACCTTCCTCGCCTCGGCAGCCGAAAACGAGGAACGCGATTGGCAGACCGGCGCGGCGGTCGAGCGGCGGCATTACCGCCTGACGCTGTCGCGCCTGCCGCAACGCGCCGATCCGGCGTGCATCGTGTCGTTCGTCGACCAGACCGCCGAGGTGCGCACCGAGGAAACGTTGCGCCGCGAGATGTCGACCGACAGCCTGACCGGGCTGCCGAACCGCGGCGGCTTCACCGACGCGCTGGAGGCGAGCATCGCGCAGGGCACCGCCTGCTGGGCGGTGCTGATGATCGACCTCGATCGCTTCAGCCGCTTCAACGCCTGCCTGGGCTCGCTGACCGGCGACGAATTGCTCATCACCGTTGCGCGGCGGATCAAGGGCGCGCTGCGCCACCGCGATACGCTCGCGCGGACCGGCGGGGACGAATTCGGCGTGCTGCTGACGATCGATGCCGGGCGCGAAGAGGCCGATCAGGTCGCGCGCCGCATCCGCGACGCGCTGGCGACGCCGTTCCGGCTGAGCGAATATGAGCTGCGCGTGTCGTGCGCGATCGGCATCGCGTTCGGCGACGCCGGGGTCAGCGATGCCGAGGACGTGATCCGCCACGCGCAGGTCGCGATGAAGAAGTCCAAGGCGACCAAGAACGCCGAAGCCTATCAGACGCGCGCGCTCGACTCGGCACGCGCCGAATTCGCGATGGAAACCGCGCTGCGCCGCGCGATCGAGAGCGAGCAGCTCAACCTCGTCTACCAGCCGATCTGCGATCTGGGCACCGGGCGCGTCAACGGCTTCGAGGCGCTGGCACGCTGGACCGACGAACAGGGTGTCCGCCACGAACCGGGCCGGTTCATCCCGGTCGCCGAGGAATCGGGGCTGATCGTGCCGCTCGGCCGCTGGGCGCTCGACAGCGCACTGCGCACGCTGGCGGACTGGGACCGGCGCGCCGGGGGCGATTGCGGGGTGACGGTGGCGGTGAACCTGTCGCCGATCCAGTTGCAGCGCGATTCGATCGCGGGCGTCGTGCGGCGTGCGCTCCACGACAGCGGGCTGGCTGGCGCACGGCTCAAGCTGGAGATCACCGAGAGCGCGCTCATCAACGATCCCGACCGGATCGCGCGCGTGCTGACCGGGCTGAAGGAAACCGGCGTCTCGATCGCGATGGACGATTTCGGGACCGGTTTCTCGAATCTCGCCTCGTTGCAGAAGCTGCCGATCGACGTGCTCAAGATCGACCGCAGCTTCGTCACCGGGCTGCTGACCGACCGAGACAAGGTGGCGATCGTCCGTGCGATCCTCGGGCTGGCGCAGGCGCTGGGGATGGACACGGTCGCCGAGGGGATCGAGGCCATCGACGTCGGACAGACGCTGGCCGCGCTCGGCTGCACCCTCGGGCAGGGCTATGCCTATGCGCGGCCGCTCGAACTCGATGCGGCCTATGCGTTCCTGCGCGAGCGCAACGCCTGAGCCACTTCCTCGTCCGCGATCGCCTCGACGCGGTCGCCGGCCGGGAAGCCCTCCGCGATCCAGCGATCCTCGACCGCGCGTAGCGTCCGCGCGACGTCCGGCCCCTTCGCCAGCCCGCGCGCGACCAGCGCGCCACCGCCGATCGGCAGCGCCGGGCGCTCCCACCCGACGAGCGGGCCGGGATCGGCCCCGGCGAGCAGCAGCCGGTCGATCGCGCTGTCGATGCCGACCCGGTAGCCGAGCGCACATGCGCCTTCGTCGCCGGGGCCGGCACTGGCCTGGACCAGCCGCTTGCGATCGTTGTTCGACAGCTTGAGCCGTGCGCCGACGCCCTCGGCCGCCGCCGGCGCGACCAGCGCCGCCAGCCGCCGGATCGCGTCGGGCGCGATCCCGGCCGCCGATTCGCGTGTCGCCAGCGCCGCGAGCCGCGCGACACCTGCCGCATCGATCTCGGGGAGCACCGGGCGAAAGATCCCGCGCGCCTCCATCAACGTCACCACCGGCACCGCGCCGGGCGCGACGAAGAGCTTGAGCAATTCGGCGGCGATCCGCTCGCGGCTGAGCGCCATCAGGTCATTGGCGCGCGCCACGCACGCGTCGAGCCCGTCGGCATTGATCGCGTCGCCGAAGCGCGCATGGAAACGGAAGAAGCGCAGGATGCGCAGGTGATCCTCGGCGATGCGGCGATAGGGATCGCCGATGAAGCGCACGCGCCGTGCGGCGAGATCGTCGAGCCCGCCGAACCAGTCGAACACCTCGCCGGTCAGCGGATCGGCGTAGAGCGCGTTCATCGTGAAGTCGCGCCGCGCCGCATCCTCACGCCAGTCATCGGAAAAGGCGACCACGGCATGACGGCCGTCGGTGGCGACGTCGCGGCGCAGGGTCGTGACCTCGACGACCGTCCCGTCGCTGACCGCGGTGACGGTGCCGTGCGCGATCCCGGTCGGCACCGCCTTGATCCCGGCCGCCTCGAGCCGGCGCACCACTTCCTCGGGGGCGAAGCGCGTCGCCAGATCGAGATCGGCGACCGGTAGCCCCAGCAACGAATCGCGGACGGCGCCACCGACCCAGCGCGCCATGCCGTGCGCGCCGTCGAGCGCGTCGATCAGCCGGTCGAGCCCCGGCCGCGCGCGCCAGTCGGCGGCGGGCAGCGTCACGCCGGCCATTGCAGCCGCCGCGAAAGGTTCACGATCATCCCCGCCGTCGCGCCCCAGATCCGCCGGTCGTTCCACATCATCTCCACGTAGCGGCGCTCACGGCCCTGATAGAAAGCGGTCGCCGCGCGCTGGTTGGCGGCGTCGAGCAGAAAGGCGAGCGGCACCTCGAACACCGCCGCGACCTCCGCCTCGCTCGCCACCAGCGGCAGGTCGGGGGGCACGACGCCGACGACCGGCGTGATCGCGAAGCCGGTGCCGGTGCGATACGGATCGGAGGTGCCGATCACCCGCACCGCGGCGCGGGGCAGGGCGATCTCCTCCTCGGCCTCGCGCAGCGCGGCGGTGACCGCATCCTCGCCGGGGTCGACGCGCCCGCCGGGGAACGCCACCTGCCCGGCATGACGGCGCAGCGTCTCGGTCCGCTGCGTCAGCAGCACGCCGGGGGCGGGGCGGTCGGTGATTGCGACCAGCACCGCGGCGGGGGTCAGCGTCGCATCGGCGGGATGGTCGTGATCGTCCCCCGTCAACGCGGCCCCCGTCGACGCGGCCCTCGTCGGCGCGGTCAAGGCGGCGGCGAGCCGCTCGGCGAGCGTCACGCTTGCAGCGCGAAGAACGTGCCGGCGCTCCAGACGCCGGGGCCGGCGTCGTCGCCCGCCAGCGCGCGCTCGGCGAGTTCGTAATAGACCGGACGTGCGATCAACGCTTCCAGCCCGCCACGCACATGCAGATAGGGGTGCGGCCCGTCAGCCTGCTCCGCGAAGCGCAGCGGATGCGTGGCGGAGGCGGTCACCAGCTCGCCGGTGTTGAGCCGGAACGCCAGCGTCGCATCGCGGCCCTCGCCTTCGGCCTTCATCTCCACGGCGACGAACGGCGCGTCCTCGACCGCAATGTCCAGCTTTTCGACCGGGGTGACCAGCACATAGCCGCCATCGGACTCGCGGCGCAGGATACGGCTGAACGCGCGCACCATCGCCGGGCGGGTGATCGGCGCGCCCTGATGATACCATGTGCCGTCGCGCGCGATCCGCATCTCGCTGTCGCCGCAATGCGCCGGGTTCCAGCGCTCGACCGGGGGTAGCCGGTCGCCGTCGGCGAGTCGCGCGATGTCGGCGATGGTGAGCGTGTCGAAATCGGGGGGCGGCGCCATCGGCATCGCGCCCACCTAGGGTGCGGGCGGCGTGGGGTAAAGGTCCGGGGGGAGAGGTCAGGCCGCCGCGCTGGCGTGGTGGCGCGGTCCGAGCAGGCCGGCTGTCGCGGGCACATTCGCACCGCGCGCGAGCAGCCGATGGCGCTCGACCGGGCCGGGCAGCCGCCACAGCGCGGTCGCGGCGGCGTCGAAGCCGAAGAAGCGGCCATAATATTCCGGGTCGCCGATCAAGGTCAGCGGCGGGCCGCCCGCCGCGGCGGCGAGCGCCGCCTCCATCAACCGCCGGCCCAGCCCTTCCTGCTGGCGCTCGGGCACGATCGCGACCGGGCCGACCAGCACCAGCGGCCAGACCGTCCCGTCGTCGCCGTCGAACTGCACCGGCCAGCACTGGATCGAGCCGAGCAGCGCCTCGCGCTCGATCAGCGCGAAGCTCAGCGCGGGGAGCGCGCGCGTGCCGGCGCGAAGGCGATAGGCGGTGCGGACGTGACGGTCGCGCCCGAACGCGCGGTCGAGCAATTGCTCCACTGCTTCGTCGGCGATCGTGTCGATCGGCACCATCTGGATCACGCGCGCGCTGCCTCCTGCCCGCGATCGAGGTGGACGCCCGGGCGCGGGCGCTTTAGGGCGAGCCCCGCCGCTCGGCAACGGACACGTTTCGACGGCAGCGATGGCAACCGGAATGACCGAATGAAGCTCTACGACGCCGAGCGCGCGCCCAGCCCGCGGCGCGTGCGGATCTATCTGGCGGAGAAAGCAATCTCCGTCGAGCGCGTGCTGGTCGACCTGCCGGGCGGCGCGCATCTGCAGCCCGGCTTCCTGGCGATCAATCCGCGCGGCACCGTGCCGGCGCTGGCGCTCGACGATGGCGAGGTGATCGGCGACTCGACCGCGATCTGCCGATTCTTCGAGGCGCTGCACCCCGACCCGCCGCTGTTCGGCGCGCGTCCGGTCGAGGTCGCGCGCGTCACCGCCTGGACGCGGCGGGTCGAGGCCGAGGGCTATGCCGCGTGCGTCTATGCGCTCCGCAACGTCGCGACGCGATTCGCCGATCGCGCCGAACCCGGCATCTGGCCCGCCTTGCCGCAGCTCCCCGATCTCGCCACGCGCGGCACGGTGATGTGGGAAGCGTTCGTCGCCATGCTCGACGCGCGGCTCGGCGAGACGGAATGGGTAGCCGGCGATCGGTATAGTTATGCCGACATCACCGCGCTGGTGACGGTCGATTTCGCCGCCATGGCGAAGCTGGCGCTGCCCGACGGGCTGCCGCACCTGCGCCGCTGGCACGAAGCCGCGACGGCACGGCCGAGTGCCGCCGCATGAGCTACGCGCCCGATACGCTCGAGCTCGAGGTCCATGACCTCGAGGTGCAGGTGCTGACCGGCATCTATTCCGAAGAGACGCACCTGCCGCAGCCGTTGCGCATCTCGCTGACGGTGCTGCTCGATGCGCCGGCGCATTATGCGCCGGACACGCCGCTGTCGGCATCGAAGAATTACCTCGACCTCAAGCACGCCGCGACCGACGCGCTGTCGACCGCCGGGCATTTCACGCTGATCGAGGCGGTGGCGGATCACATCGCCGACACGCTGTTCCTCCAGGACCAGCGCGTGCGGCGCGTAAAGGTGAAGATCGTCAAGCTCGCCATCGCCGAGGCCGGCGAGGCGATCGGCATCACATTGGTGCGACACCGGCGCTGACCGCGGCAGACGGCGGCGCGGCGCGGCATGGGCCGAGCTGTTCCATGACGAAGCCATAGTCGGCCTGCGCCTGTGTCGCGTCATCGGGCGAGAGCGAGGCGGTGCTCCGCTCGGGCAGCGTCGCGGGCAACGCGCAGGCGAGCCGATACCATAACAGGGTGTTGCGCTGCGGCGTCGGCGCCGAATCGTCGATGATCTCGCTCAGCGCGATCGACCAGCGCGGCTGCTCGCCGGGCCGGCGCAGGATCGACAGCGCCGCCGGGCGATTGTCGCGGGTGCGCAGGAAAATCTGCGTCTCGCCTTCGCCGGGCAGCGCGCCGGGGACGTGAAAGGCGTTGCCGATGTCGGTGATGACCGGCGGCGCATCGGGCGCGGCGAGTTCGGACGCGATCGCGCGCACGCGTTGCTCCAGCGCGGCGCTCCAGTCGTGCTGCGCCCCCGGCTCGACCAACTGGATTTGACCCGCCTGTCCCGCAACGGGACGCGCAAAGGCGAGGACGCGGCGCTTCTTGAGCGAGGGGACGCGGCCGCGCCAGTCGGGCGACACGTCGACCACCCAGCCGACCCGCGCCGGGATCGCGCTGGCCCCGCGCACCAGCGTGATGACGTCGGCCTCGACATAGAAGCGGGTCTTGCCGGGCGCGAGGCCGGCGGCCTCAGCCCCCTTGATTCGCGAGGCGGAGCGAATCGTCGCGTCGACCACCAGCGGGCTGGCGATCACCAGATCGGCGAGATCGGCATAGCCGAGCGAAGGCGCGGCCGGCGCGGCGGCGGGGGCCTGCTGGGCGAGGGCGGCGCCGGGCGCGAACGCCGGCGCCAGCAGCGCCGCGGTGGGAAGCAGGAAAAAAATGCGCTTGGTCATGACGCATGGGATAGACGCGGGCGCACAAACGATACAGAAATAAAAACGTCGCAGTCCTGCTGTACGTTTGTTGCGTCCGACAAAGCGTTTGCGCTCCCAAAAGGGGCGAGATAGGACTTGTGTGTCTGTAGGTAGCCTATTGGCGCTACGGAAAGGTTAACAACCCGGCCGGATTCCGATCCGGTCACGCCACGGGCCGCAGGATGAGGGAGTTTCGTTGCTGAATGGCCTATTCTGACCAGAAGATGAGCGGGGGCAAGGTTGGCGCGCTGGTAATCGTCGCGTTGATCCACGTTGCCCTCGGCTATGCCTTCATAACCGGCCTCGCGACGAATTTCGTCAAGAAGCAGGTCGAGAAGCTGAACACGTTCGACGTCGAGGAGCCACCGCCCCCGCCGCCGGAGGAGCCGCCGCCCCCGCCGCCCGACACGCCGATGACGCCGCCGCCGGTGGTGTCGCCGCCGCCGATCGTGCAAAATCCGAATCCGCCGCCCGTGACGGTCGCGACGGTGCCGACTCCGCCGCCGGTCTATGTGCAGACGCCGACGGTCGCACCGCCTGCTCCGCCTGCGCCGCCCGCCCCGCCGGCTCCGCCTGCGGTCAGCAAGGCTGCCGGTCTGAAGGGTAACCCCGGCCAGTTCTTCGGTGCCGACAACTATCCGCCCTCGGCCATCCGCGCCGAAGAGCAGGGACGTGTCGTGGCGAAGCTGACGGTGGGCACCGACGGGCGCGTCACCGACTGCGTGGTCACCACGTCGAGCAATTCCTCGGCGCTCGACCAGGCGACCTGCCGTATCGCCAAGAGCCGCGTGCGGTTCTCGCCGGCACAGGATGCGACCGGGAACCCGATCGTCTCCAGCTATACGCTGCCGGTGCGATGGGTGCTGCCACAAAACTGATCCGCGTGACCCTGGCCGCGCGGACCAAAATCGCCGGCCGACAACTTATCTGGCTTAAGGAAGAAACCGAATGATCATCAACATCCTCGCCGCGGGTGGGACCGCGGCAGCCGAGAACCAGTTCGGCCTGCAGCAGGCGCTGAAGGAAGGCGGCATCATCTCGCAGTCGGTTTTCACCATCCTGGTGGTGATGTCGGTTGTCTCCTTCTACATCCTCTTCTCGAAGCTGTTCGAGCAGCAGAAGATCATCAACCAGGCGAAGCGCGTCCGCTCGCAGTTCTGGAACAGCAACTCGCTGCGCGAGGGGTCGGCGAAGCTGGAGAAGAACTCGGCCTACAAGCAGCTGGTCGATGACGGCCTGGCCGCGCAGGAGCAGCACTCGAAGCTGACCGATCCGATCGAGGCGCACGACTGGCTGCACGGCTCGCTGGCGCGTTCGGAAGCCGCGATCAACTCGAAGCTCGGCGGTGGCCTGGCGTTCCTGGCGACCGTCGGCGCGACCTCGCCGTTCATCGGTCTGTTCGGTACCGTCGTCGGCATCTACCGCGCGCTCATCAAGATCGGCGCGTCGGGCGATCCCTCGATCGACAAGGTCGCGGGTCCGGTCGGTGAGGCGCTGATCATGACCGCGCTCGGCCTCGTCGTCGCGGTTCCGGCGGTGCTGGCGTACAACTGGCTGCAGCGCCGCAACAAGTCGATCTCGGAAGACCTGTCGGCCTTCTCGAACGACGTGCTGGGCTTCCTCGCCTCGAACGGCGCGGTGCGCCCGTCGACCGGCGCGACGACCACCACCGCCAAGGCACCGGTCAAGCCGGCCACGGCGACCACGACCGCCGGCCAGGCCGGTGGCGTGCAGACCCGCCCGTAAGGCGAAGGGATAAGCGGGGCCGTCGCTTCAGGCGGCCCCGTCGATCACCTGCCGCCGCCCCGATGCCGCGCCACGCGGCCCGCTGCGGCGGAACGAGAGAATAGGATAGCCTGATGGCGATGAGCGTTGGCGGTGATTCCGCTGAAAAACCGATGTCGGACATCAACACGACGCCCCTCGTGGACGTCATGCTGGTGCTCCTCATCATCTTCCTGATCGCGGTGCCGGTCGCCATCCAGACGGTGAAGGGCATCAAGCTGCCCAGCGTCGTCTTCGACCCGACCACGACCAAGCCCGAGAACGTTTCGCTGTCGGTCGCCGGCAACAACGGCGCCTGCCAGGTTTACTGGGGCATCACCCCGGTGACCCATCAGGAACTGCTGGACCGTGCGGTCGCCAAGCTGAAGACCGAGATCGACCGTCAGGGCGGCCCGGGCAACCCGGACCTCGAATTGCCCGAGGCGCACGTCCGCGCCGACGTCAATACGCCGTGGCGCTGCGTCGCGGGGACGATCTACAACATGCAGATGGCCGGCTTCGCCAAGGTCGGGTTCATTTCGCAGCCCAAGGGCGGCGGCGCCTGAGCGAGGAGTAGCTGACATGGCAATGAGTGCAGGCCGCGATGACGGCGAGCCGATGATGGAAATGAACACGACGCCGTTGATCGACGTCATGCTCGTGCTCCTCATCATGTTCATCATCACCCTTCCGGTTCCGACGCATGCGGTGAAGGTCGACCTGCCGGTCAACGATCCCAATGCGCGCAAGCCTCCGGTCGACCCGATCAAGAACAAGATCGCGATCGATGCCGCGGGCGGAATCACCTGGAACGGCACCCCGGTCAATTCGACGGTGCTGCGCCAGTATCTCGACCAGTCGGCGGCAATGAGCCCCGAGCCGGAACTTCAGTTCCAGCCCGATCCGGCGACCAAGTATGACGTCGTCGACCAGACGCTGGCTGACATCAAGCGTTCGAACGTGACGAAGCTCGGCTTCGTCGGCAACGAGCAATATTACAAGGATTTCTGATCGCCCCCGGCGATCGGTCTTCCGGAACGATGACGGGCGGTCCCTCGGGGGCCGCCCTTTTTCGTTGGGTCTTCATCCGGTCGATCGTGAAGCCGCTTGCGGCGCTGTCAAATAAGTGACACCTTCGTGTCATAAAACCGTAACGCTGACGTTGGTCGCGGTGGTAAGACAGGAGGGTGAAATGCGTCACAAGCTGATGATGCCAGCGGTCGTGCTCGTCGCATCGATCGCCACGCCCGTGATCGCCAAGGATCGCGTCGGCTATCAGGCGATCGCGTCGGGGCGTCTCGCGCAGGCCGAGCAGACGATCGCGGCCGAGCGCGCGATCTTCCCGGCGCGCCCGGAATTGATGTTGAATCTCGCCGCCGTCTACGCCCGCACCGGTCGCGAGGTGCAGGCGCGTGCGCTCTACGGCGACGTGCTCGGGCGCGAGGCGGTGGCGATGGATCTGGCGGACGGCAGCGTACGCACCTCGCACGAACTGGCACGTGCCGGGATGGCGCGACTCACCACCACGATGGCGACGCGCTGAAGCTGACCCCGTGCCCTTCTGGCAACGTCTGGTGCCTCAAGGTGACGGGGGTGTCGTTCCGGGGCTTTGCCCGCCTTCGCCCAACGTTGCCGTTATGCCCGACAACCGGACGGCGCGGGGAGAAGCCGAGCCCCGAAGCAAGTCCCGGGCGACGACGAAAGGCTGATGGCCGCCGCCGCCAGTTCGACCGTGCGGCTATCGCAATGCGGCGTCGACTTGCGCCACTCGACGCCCGTCGCCGTACAGCGGTCAGAGTCGCGGCAGGGTCACGCCGCGCTGTCCCATATATTTTCCCGCCCGGTCGGCGTAGCTGGTCTCGCAGGGTTCGTTGCCGGACAGGAACAGGAACTGGCAGGCGCCCTCATTGGCGTAGATCTTCGCGGGCAGCGGGGTGGTGTTCGAAAATTCGAGCGTCACATGCCCCTCCCACCCGGGTTCGAGCGGGGTGACGTTGACGATGATCCCACAGCGCGCATAGGTCGACTTGCCGAGGCAGATCACCAGCACGTCGCGCGGGACACGGAAATATTCCACGGTCCGCGCCAGCGCGAAGCTGTTGGGCGGGATGATGCACACGTCGGTCTTGCGATCGACGAAACTGTTGGCCGCGAAATCCTTCGGGTCGACCAACGCATTGTCGACGTTGGTGAAGATCTTGAACTCGTCGGCGACGCGCGCGTCATAGCCATAGCTGGACAGCCCGTAGCTGATACAGCCGTCGCGGCGCTGCGACTCGACGAACGGCTCGATCATTCCGTCGGCGCGCGCACGCTCGCGGATCCAGCGGTCGGACATGACGGACATAAGGCACTTCCCCTCGACTGGCCTGCGCTTTCGCGGCTGCACGCGCGCGGTGCAAGCCCGCAACGACGGGGCGCTATCCGACAGGGGCGCCCGTTGCTATCCCGGTGGCGATGCTCCGCCTGCTGCTGCCGCTCGCTTACCGTCTGCGCCGTCGCGCGATGGCGTTGCTTGGCTGGCGGACGCGCGGGGTCAAGTTGCTGGTGTTCGATCGTGACGGGCGCGTGCTGCTGGTGCGGCACCGTTACGGGCGGAGCGATCTGCATATGTTGCCCGGCGGCGGCATCGCGCGCGGCGAGACGCCGGTTGCGGCGGCAGGCCGCGAGCTGCGCGAGGAAACCGGCTGCATCGCGCAGGAGCTGACGCTGCTCGCGCGGCACGAATCGCGGACCGAGGGTCGACGCGACACCGTGTTCCTGTTCAGCGCGCGCAGCGACGGGGTGCCGGTGCCCGATGGGCGCGAACTGGCGGAGGCGGCTTTCCACCGGCTTGACGAACTTCCGGCGTCACTTTCGCCCGCCACGCAGCGGCGGATCGAGGAATGGCAAGGGCTTCGGGCACGCGTCATCGCCTGGTAGGTCCTTGCGATTCATTCTCACTGCCCCATGGCCTTGCCCCTCCGGAGGCGGGGGTCTAGAGCGTGCCCGTTCCGTTCGCACCTGCGAGAGAGGCGAGAGAGACATAGTGGTCGATCTGTCGCAATACCTACCGATCCTCCTGTTCCTGGGGGTGGCGCTCGCGCTGTCGAGCGCGTTCGTGTTCCTGCCGATGGCGGTCGCCAAGCTGACCGGCGCGGCCAAACCCACGCCCGAAAAGCTGGCCGAATATGAATGCGGCTTCCCCGCGTTCGAGGACAGCCGCTCGCAATTCGACGTGCGCTTTTATCTGGTCGCCATCCTGTTCATCATCTTCGATCTCGAAGCGGCGTTCCTATATCCTTGGGCAGTCAGCGTTTTCTCGCTCGGCTGGACCGCATGGATCTCGATGATGATCTTTATCGCCGAACTCGCGCTCGGCCTTGTCTACGCGTGGAAGAAGGGAGCGCTGGAGTGGGAGTAGAAGCACACTCCGGGCCGATCGGGCTCGTCAACAATCCCGAGCCGGGTCAGGGCGTGATCGCGCCCGACCAGGGCTTTTTCGATGGCCTAAACGGCGAGCTGAACGACAAGGGCTTCCTCGTCACCTCGACCGAAGAGCTGTTCCAGTGGGCGCGCACCGGCTCGCTGTGGTGGATGACGTTCGGGCTTGCATGTTGTGCGGTCGAGATGATCCACGTCAACATGCCGCGCTACGACATGGAGCGGTTCGGGGCCGCGCCGCGTGCGTCGCCGCGCCAGTCGGACGTGATGATCGTCGCCGGCACGCTCTGCAACAAGATGGCGCCGGCACTCCGCAAGGTCTACGACCAGATGTCGGAGCCGAAGTACGTCATCTCGATGGGGTCGTGCGCCAATGGCGGCGGCTATTATCACTATAGCTACAGCGTGGTGCGCGGTTGCGATCGCGTGGTGCCGGTCGACATCTACGTCCCCGGCTGCCCGCCGACCGCCGAGGCGCTGCTCTACGGCGTGATGCAGTTGCAGCGGAAGATCCGCCGCGCCGGGAGCATCGAACGGTGAGGGCGCCGGCTCCCGCCTGGGCGGCGCAGCTCAACGATGCGACGGTCGACGCGGCGCGCGCCGCGATCGGCGGCGCGTTGCTCGACGCGGTCGAGATCGCGGGCGAGGTGCAATTGCACGTCACGCGCGACGGGCTGGTCGCGGCGCTGATCGCGCTGCGCGACACGCCCGGGCTCGAATATCAGCAGCTCATGGAGATTGCGGGCGTCGACTATCCGGACCGCGCCGAGCGGTTCGAGATCGTCTATTGCCTGTTGTCGTTGACCCGCAACCACCGGCTGCATGTACATGTCGGCGCGACCGAGGATACGCCGGTGCCGTCGGTGACCGACATCTGGCCGGTCGCGGGCTGGCTGGAGCGCGAGGTGTACGACATGTACGGCGTGCTGTTCTCGGGCAACCGCGACCTGCGCCGCATCCTGACCGATTACGGCTTCCGGGGGCATCCGTTCCGCAAGGACTTCCCGCTGACCGGGTTCGTCGAGTTGCGCTATTCGGAAGAGCAGAAGCGCGTCGTCTATGAGCCGGTGAAGCTGGCGCAGGACTTCCGCACCTTCGATTTCGAAAGCCCGTGGGAAGGCGCGCAATATGTGCTGCCCGGCGACGAAAAGGCGAAGCTGCCCGAGGCGAAGGGCGCGCCGACCCCGGCGACCGCAACCGAGGTGCAGAAGGCGGGGGCCGCGCAGACGCCGAAGCAGGACGCGCCAGCGCCGAGCCAGCCTTACGCCAAGAAGGACACGACCAGCACCGCCGAAACCGGCGCGGGCCGTGCCGAAACCGATGCCGTGCCGAAGCCGGCCGACCCTGATGTCGTGCCGTCGAAGGGCGGAGGGCAGAACCAATGACCGATACGCCAGTGACGGACAGCTACGTCGAGAAGGAGCAGGCGGTCGATCGCGAGGTCGATCCTGCGATCGAGAAGATCCTGCACGCGACCGACGCCGCGCACCCGACCGAGGGTGACGTGGCGATCCAGAATTACACCATTAACTTCGGCCCGCAGCACCCGGCGGCGCACGGAGTGCTGCGGCTCGTGATGGAGCTGAACGGCGAGATCGTCGAGCGGATCGATCCGCACGTCGGGCTGCTGCATCGCGGCACCGAGAAGCTGATCGAGTACAAGACCTACGCGCAGGCGATCCCCTATTTCGACCGGCTCGATTATTGCTCGCCGGCGTGCATGGAGCACACCTTCGTGCTCGCAATCGAGAAGCTGCTCGATCTCGAAGTGCCGATCCGCGCGCAATATCTGCGGGTGTTCTTCGCCGAGCTGACGCGCATCTCGAACCATATGCTCAATCTCGGGTCGCACGTCATGGACGTCGGCGCGATGACGCCGAACCTGTGGATGTTTGAGATCCGCGAGGATTGCTACGGCTTCCTCGAGCGCGCGACCGGCGCGCGGATGCATCACAATTATTTCCGCCCCGGCGGGGTTCACCAGGACGTGCCGCTCAAGCTGCTGACCGACATCGCCGACTGGCTCGACACGCGGCTGCCGCGGCTGTTCGAGGATGCGATCAGCCTCGTCGCCGACAACCGCATCTTCAAGCAGCGCAACGTCGATATCGCGACCGTCAGCCGCGAGGACGCGATCAAATGGGGCTTCTCCGGCCCGATGATCCGTGCTGCGGGGATCCCGTGGGATCTGCGCAAGTCGCAGCCGTACGACGTCTATGCGAAGATGGACTTCGACGTGCCGGTCGGGACGCGCGGTGACTGCTACGACCGCTTCATGGTGCGCGTCGAAGAGGTACGCCAGTCGGCGCGGATCATGAAGCAATGCCTGGCCGAAATGCCGGAGGGGCCGATCGCTTCGCTTGACCGCAAGGTGGTGCCGCCGAAGCGCGCCGAGATGAAGCGCTCGATGGAGGCGCTGATCCACCACTTCAAGCTGTATACCGAGGGCTATCACGTCCCCGCGGGCGAAGTGTATGTCGCGACCGAAAGCCCGAAGGGCGAGTTCGGCGTGTATCTGGTCAGCGACGGCAGCAACAAGCCGTATCGCTGCAAGATCCGCCCGACCGCCTTTTCGCATTTGCAGGCGATGGACTTCATGAGCCGCGGGCACATGCTGGCCGATACCACCGCTATTCTCGGCGCGATGGACATCGTGTTCGGGGAGTGTGACCGGTGAGCGTCGATCGCGTCGCCGTCGCACACCAGATGGTCGCGCACTATAATGCGCAGGACGCCGACGCCTATGTGGCGGCGATGACCGACGATGCGTGCGAGGCGATGTATCTCGGGGCGGTGCTGCGCGAGGGGCGCGAGGGCGTTCGATCGGGGCTGAAGGCGATGTTCGCGCAATATCCCGAGAATCGCGCCGAGATCCTGTCGACGCAGGAATTTGGCGAGACGGTGCTACTGCACGAGAAGGTCGCGCGCGCGGCCGATGGTGAGAAGTTCGAAGTGATGTCGATCTATTCTTTCGATGGCGACAAGGTGTCGCGCGTGGAGTTCATCCGCTGATGGCCGACGCTCCCATCATCCCCGACGAGGCCGAGGTCCGCGCGCGCTGGGGTGCGTTCCAATGGAACGACGACAGCAAGGCGAAGCGTGACGCGATCCTGTCGCGCTACCCGGCCGGGCGCGAGCAATCGGCGTCGATCCCGCTGCTCGATCTGGCGCAGCGTCAGGTCGGCGCGGAGACGCAGACGCAGGGCTGGCTGCCGGTCCCGGTGATCGAGTTCGTCGCGCGCGAGATCGGCGTGCCGTATATGCGCGTCTACGAGGTCGCGACCTTCTACACGATGTTCAATCTCGCGCCGGTCGGCCGCTTCCACGTGCAGGTGTGCGGGACCACGCCGTGCATGTTGCGCGGGTCGGACGACGTGCTGGCGGCGTGCAAGAACAAGGGCCTCATCAAGGGCAAGACCACGCCCGACGGCCTGTTCACGCTCACCGAGGTCGAGTGCATGGGCAATTGCGCGTCGGCGCCGATGGTGCAGATCAACGACGACAATTACGAAGACCTCGATTACGACCGCACCATCGCGATCCTCGAGACGCTGGCAAACGGCGGCGCACCCAAGCCTGGGACGCAGGAGCCGGGTCGCCACACGGTCGAGCCGAAGGGCGGACCGACCTCGCTGACCGCGATGGTGACCGAAAACCACGATTATCGCGACGAATGGAATGTCGTGACGCAGGGAGCGGACGCATGAGCCTGCTCGACAAGGATCGCATCTTCACCAACCTCTACGGCTATCAGTCGTGGCGGTTGGACGCGGCGATGGCGCGCGGCGACTGGGACAATACCAAGGCGCTGCTGGCGCTTGGCCAGGACAAGATCATCGATGTCATCAAGGCGTCGGGCTTGCGCGGGCGCGGCGGGGCAGGATTCCCGACCGGCACCAAATGGTCGTTCATGCCCAAGGAGCCCAAGCCCGACCGGCCGAACTTTCTCGTCATCAACGCCGATGAATCAGAGCCGGGGTCGTGCAAGGACCGCGAGATCATCCGCCACGATCCGCACAAGCTGATCGAGGGCGCGCTGGTCGCGGGCTTCGCGATGCGCGCGCGCGCGGCGTACATCTACATCCGCGGCGAATATATCCGCGAGGCCGAGGTGCTGTTCGCGGCGGTCGCCGAGGCGTATGACAAGGGCCTCGTCGGCAAGAACGCCTGCGGGTCGGGTTATGACTTCGACGTCTTCGTCCACCGTGGCGCGGGCGCGTACATTTGCGGCGAAGAAACCGCGATGCTCGAAAGCCTCGAGGGCAAGAAGGGCCAGCCGCGACTCAAGCCGCCGTTCCCGGCCGGCGCGGGGCTGTACGGTTGCCCGACGACGGTCAACAACGTCGAGTCGATCGCGGTCGCCCCGACGATCCTGCGCCGCGGCGCTGCGTGGTTCTCCAGCTTCGGCGCGGAGAACAACAAGGGCACCAAGCTCTTCCAGATCTCGGGCCATGTAAACACGCCGTGCGTCGTCGAAGAGGCGATGAGCATCCCGTTCCGCGAGCTGATCGAGAAGCATTGCGGCGGCATCCGTGGCGGCTGGGACAATCTTCTCGCGGTGATCCCGGGCGGGTCGTCGGTGCCGCTGGTGCCCGCAAAGGACATCATGGACGCGCCGATGGACTTCGACGGCCTCAAGGCGGTCGGCTCCGGGCTCGGCACCGCGGCGGTGATCGTCATGGACAAGTCGACCGACGTGGTGCGCGCGATCGCGCGGCTGTCGTACTTCTACAAGCACGAGAGCTGCGGCCAGTGCACGCCGTGCCGTGAAGGCACCGGCTGGATGTGGCGCGTGATGGAGCGGCTGCGCACCGGCGACGCCGAGATCGGCGAGATCGACATGCTCCAGCAGGTGACCAAGCAGGTCGAGGGCCATTCGATCTGCGCGCTGGGTGACGCGGCGGCGTGGCCGATCCAGGGGCTCATCAAGCATTTCCGCCCCGAGCTTGAGCGTCGCATCAACGAGCGTGGCGGCAACGTCGCCCCGATGCAGGAAGCTGCTGAATAATGCCCAAGGTCAAAGTCGACGGAGTCGAGATCGAGGTGCCGCAGGGCGCCACCGTGCTGCAGGCGTGCGAGCTGGCCGGCAAGGAGATCCCGCGCTTCTGCTACCACGAACGGCTGTCGATCGCCGGCAATTGCCGGATGTGTCTGGTCGAGGTGAAGCCGGGACCACCCAAGCCGCAGGCGAGCTGCGCGCTGCCGGCCGCGGAGAACCAGGAGATCTTCACCAACACGCCGATGGTGAAGCATGCCCGCGAGGGCATCATGGAATTCCTGCTCATCAACCACCCGCTCGATTGCCCGATCTGCGATCAGGGTGGCGAGTGCGACTTGCAGGACCAGTCGATCGCTTATGGCCGCGGCCATTCGCGCTTCGACGAGAACAAGCGCGCGGTCACCGAGAAGTATATGGGGCCGATCGTCAAGACGGTCATGACCCGCTGCATCCAGTGCACGCGCTGCATCCGCTTCGCCGAGGAAGTCGCGGGCGTCGAGGAGATCGGCGCGATCTATCGCGGCGAGAACATGCAGATCACTTCCTATCTGGAGGAAGCGGTCAGCAGCGAATTGAGCGGCAATGTCGTCGATCTGTGTCCGGTCGGCGCGCTGACCAGCAAGCCCTACGCGTTCGAGGCGCGCCCGTGGGAGCTGCGCAAGACGTTGACGATCGACGTCATGGACGCGGTCGGCACCAACATCCGCCTCGACAGCCGCGGCCGGCAGGTGCTGCGGGCGGTCCCGCGCGTCAACGACGACGTCAACGAGGAATGGGCGAGCGACAAGACCCGCCACGCGGTCGACGGGCTGGTCCGCAAGCGGCTCGATCGGCCGTATGTGCGCCGCGACGGCAAGCTGCACGCGGTGACGTGGGACGAGGCGTTCGCGGCGATCGCGGCGGTGGACCACGGCGGCTCGGTTGCGGCGGTCGCGGGCGATCTGGTCGACTGCGAGACGATGTTCGCGGCCAAGGCGCTTCTCAAGGGCGTCGGCTCGTCGCTGCTCGAAGGGCGGCAGACCGGGATGGACTATGACACGTCCAGCCTTGCCGCGGTCAACTTCAACACCACGATCGCGGGCACCGAAGAGGCGGACGCAATCCTGCTGGTCGGCACCAACCTTCGCTGGGAAGCGCCGCTGGTGAACACGCGCATCCGCAAGGCGATCAAGAAGGGCGCGAAGGTCTTCGCGATTGGGCCGGAAACCGAGCTGACCTACAAGGTCGAGTGGCTGGGCGCGGACCTGTCGGTGCTCGGCAAGCTGCCCGAGCGCGTGACCGGGGCGTTCGGCAAGGCGAGCAAGCCGATGGTGATCGTCGGCGGCGCGGCGCTGAAGGGCGCGCATGGCGCAGCGCTCGGGCTGGTCGAGACGCTGGGGCTGGTCAAGGACGGCTGGAACGGTTTCAACGTCGTCCACATGGCGGCGTCGCGGATGGGCGGGTTGATGCTCGGCTATGCGCAAAAGGCCGGTATTTCTGCATTGTACGACGCGAAGCTGACCTTCTTCCTCGGTGCCGACGAGTGCGACCATGCGCGCTTCACCGGCTTCAAGGTCTATGTCGGCCATCACGGCGACCGCGGCGCGCATCATGCCGACGTGATCCTGCCGGGCGCGAGCTATGCCGAGAAATCGGGGACGTTCGTCAACCTCGAAGGCCGCGTCCAGCGCGGCGAGCGTGCGGTGTTCCCGCCAGGTGACGCGCGCGAGGACTGGACGATCTTCCGCGCGCTCAGCGAGCGGCTCGGCCAGACGCTGCCGTTCGACACGCTCGACGAATTGCGCGCGGCGATGGCGCTCGACTGCCCGGAGCTGGCGACGCTGGGGCTCAAGACCTTTGCGTGGCACGCGCCGGCGCTCGGCACGACCGCAGAGGGCGTGCTCGAAGGCTATCCAATCAAGGACTTCTATCTCACCAACGCCATTTGCCGGGCGTCGCCGACGATGCAGCGCTGCTCGGCCGAACTGGTGCATGGCGAGAGCTTCGCGGAGGCGGCGGAGTGACCGACTTCTTCAATCATACCGTCGGCCTTCCTTATGGATGGGCGTGGTTCCTCGCGACGATCGTCGGGATTCTGGCGATCGCGCTGCCGTTGATGCTGTCGGTGGCGATGATCATCTATGCCGACCGCAAGATCTGGGCGGCGATGGCGCTGCGCCGTGGCCCGAACGTCGTCGGCCCGTTCGGGCTGTTGCAGTCGTTCGCGGACGGGCTGAAGGTCTTCCTTCAGGAAACGATCGTGCCGTCGGCGGCGAACCGTGGGCTGTTCCTGCTCGCGCCGATCATCACCTTCACGGTCGCGCTGATCGTCTGGGCGGTGGTGCCGTTCCAGCCGGGCGTGGTGCTCGCGAACATCAACGTCGGGCTGCTCTACGTGCTCGCGGCGTCGTCGCTGGGTGTGTATGGGATCATCCTCGCCGGCTGGTCGTCGAATTCCAAATATCCGTTCTTCTCGGCGATCCGCGCCGCGGCGCAGATGGTCAGCTATGAAGTCGCGATCGGCTTCGTGCTGATCTCGGTGGTGATGTGGGCGGGGTCGTTCAACCTGACGACGATCGTCGAGGCGCAAAAGGGGCTGTACGGCTTCATCAACGGCTTTGGGTTCAATCCCTTGCTGTTTCCGATGAGCGTCGTGTTCCTGATCTCGTCGCTGGCGGAAACGCAGCGCGCGCCGTTCGACCTGACCGAGGCGGAGAGCGAGCTGGTCGCTGGCTATCAGACCGAATATTCGTCGATGGCGTTCGCGCTCTACTGGCTCGGCGAATATGCGAACGTGCTGTTGATGTGTACGCTCAACGCGACCTTGTTCTGGGGTGGCTATCTGCCGCCGTTCGACTGGGCGCCGCTGTACATGGTGCCGGGGATCATCTGGCTGTTCGCCAAGATCCTGTTCTTCTTCTTCGTCTTCTCGTGGATCAAGGCGACGGTGCCGCGCTACCGGTACGACCAGCTGATGCGGCTGGGGTGGAAGGTGTTCCTGCCGCTGTCACTGTTCTGGGTGTTCCTGGTGTCGGGCGTGCTGATGTTCATGCGCGTGGGAGTGTAAGATGGGTATCGCGCAGACGATCAAGGCGTTCACGCTCTACGAGTTCGTGAAGGCGCATGCGCTGACGCTGAAGTATTTCTTCAAGCCGAAGGCGACGATCAACTATCCGTACGAGAAGAACCCGCTGAGCCCGCGCTTCCGCGGCGAACATGCGCTGCGCCGCTATCCGAACGGGGAAGAGCGCTGCATCGCGTGCAAGCTGTGCGAAGCGGTGTGTCCGGCGCAGGCGATCACGATCGAGGCCGAGCCGCGCGACGACGGCAGCCGCCGTACGACGCGCTACGACATCGACATGACCAAGTGCATCTATTGCGGCCTGTGTCAGGAAGCATGCCCGGTCGACGCGATCGTCGAGGGGCCGAACCTCGACTTCTCGACCGAGACGCGCGAGGAGCTGATCTACGACAAGGCCAAGCTGCTCGACAACGGCGACCGGTGGGAACGCGCGATCGCCGCGAACCTTGCCGCCGACGCGCCGTACCGGTAGGCGCTCGCGTGACATCAGGGGTCGAGATGATTTTGACGGTTTCATTCAGCGCGCGCCGCGGGCGTGCGGACGCGGGGGAGGCGCTATGATCCAGGCCATCGCCTTCTATCTATTCGCGCTCGTCGTGCTGCTGTCCGGCGCGATGACGATCTCGTCGCGCAATCCGGTGCATTCGGTGCTGTGGCTGATCCTCGCGTTCTTCAACGCCGCCGGGCTGATGGTGCTGGTCGGTGCCGAGTTCATCGCGATGCTGCTTGTCATCGTCTATGTCGGCGCGGTCGCGGTGCTGTTCCTGTTCGTGGTCATGATGCTCGACATCGACTTCGCCGAGCTGCGTGCCGGGTTCGTCCGTTACTTCGGGATCGGGCTGGTGCTCGCGGTGGCCTTGGTCGCCGAAATCCTCATTGGCGTTGGCGCATGGAGCGCGGGCGGGATCGACCTCGCGCGGCGTGCGGCGCCGACCGATCATGTCGTCCCGAACATCGTCCAGATCGGCAACCTGCTCTACACGCGCTATCTGTTCATCTTCGAGGGCGCGGGGCTGGTGCTGCTGGTCGCGATGATTGGCGCGATCGTGCTGACCCACCGCGAGCGGTCGGGGTCGCGCTACCAGAATATCGCGCGGCAGAATGCGCGCCGACCACAGGACGCGACGCGCAACGTGCGGCCGGAGATCGGTCAGGGGGTACAGCTGTGAACGCGGCCATGTCGGGAGGCGTCGGCCTCGTCCACTATCTGGTCGTCGCGGCGATCCTGTTCACGATGGGCGTGCTGGGGATCTTCCTCAACCGTAAGAACATCATCGTCATCCTGATGGCGATCGAGCTGATCCTGCTGGCGGTGAACATCAACCTGGTCGCCTTCTCGGCGGCGCTGCAGGATCTCGTCGGGCAGGTGTTCGCGATGTTCGTGTTGACCGTCGCCGCCGGCGAGGCGGCGATCGGGCTCGCCATTCTCGTCATCTTCTTCCGCGGCCGCGGCTCGATCTCGGTCGACGATCCCAGCCGGATGAAGGGATAAATTCCGGTGCATTCGATCCTCTTCATCGTCTTCGTCCCGCTCGTCGCGGCGATCGTCGCCGGGTTCGCGAACAAGTCGTTCGGCGCGACTTTCCCCAAGGCGATCACGACCGGCGGGCTGTTTCTGTCCTGCGCTTTGTCATGGCCCGTGTTCATTGGCTTCCTAATGGGCAGCAGCGAGGCGTCGGTGACGCCGGTGCTGCATTTCATGACCTCGGGCACGTTCGACGTGTCATGGGCGCTGCGTGTCGACGCGCTGACCGCGGTGATGCTGGTGGTGATCACCAGCGTCTCGGCGCTCGTCCACCTCTATAGCTGGGGCTATATGAGTGAGGACCCGGACCAGCCGCGCTTCTTCGCCTATCTGTCGCTGTTCACCTTCGCGATGCTGATGCTGGTGACAGCGGACAATCTGATCCAGATGTTCTTCGGCTGGGAAGGCGTCGGCCTCGCCAGCTATCTGCTGATCGGTTTCTGGTTCCGCAAGCCGAGCGCCAATGCCGCGGCGATCAAGGCGTTCGTCGTGAACCGCGTCGGCGATCTCGGTTTCATGCTCGGGATCTTCGGCACCTATCTGGTCTTCAACACCGTCTCGATCCCGGCGATCCTCGCCGCCGCGCCGTCGATGGCGGGGTCGACGATCGGCTTCCTCTGGTTCCGCGCCGATACGATGACGGTGCTGTGCCTGCTGCTGTTCGTCGGCGCGATGGGCAAGTCGGCGCAGCTCGGGCTGCACACCTGGCTGCCGGACGCGATGGAAGGCCCGACCCCGGTGTCGGCGCTGATCCACGCCGCGACGATGGTGACCGCGGGTGTGTTCATGGTGTGCCGCCTGTCGCCGATGTTCGAGACCTCGCCGACCGCGATGGGCTTCGTGACCTTCATCGGTGCCGCGACCTGTCTGTTTGCGGCGACGATCGGCACGACGCAGACCGACATCAAGCGCGTGATCGCCTATTCGACCTGTTCGCAGCTCGGCTATATGTTCTTCGCGGCTGGTGTCGGCGCCTATGGGGCGGCGATGTTCCACCTGTTCACGCACGCGTTCTTCAAGGCGCTGCTGTTCCTCGGGGCCGGCTCGGTGATCCATGCGATGCACCATGAGCAGGACATGCGTTTCTACGGCGGTCTGCGGAAGGCGATCCCGGTCACCTTCTGGGCGATGTTGCTGGGCACGCTCGCGATCACCGGCGTGGGCATCTACGGCATCGGCGGATTCGCAGGCTATCACTCGAAGGATGCGATCATCGAGGTGGCGTGGGCCGCGGGGTCGCCCGTTGCGTCGATGGTCGGGGTGTTCGCGGCGTTGCTGACGAGCTTCTATTCGTGGCGGTTGATGTTCCTGACCTTCTGGGGGGAACCGCGCTGGGCGGCGTCGGAGCATATCCAGCATGCGCTCCACGGCGCGCACGGGCACGGCCATGACGATCACGCGCACGATCATGGTGATGCGCACGCGCACGGCCATGACGACGCGCACCATCCCGATCCCGCGGGCGAGGACGCCGGCCATGCGCCGCACGTCGAATCGCGCGGGTTCAACGAAATTCCGAAGGGCACCGGCGGCTATCATCCGCACGAGAGTCCGATCGTCATGCTGATCCCGCTGATCGTGCTGTCAGTCGGCGCGGTCGCAGCCGGGTTCGTGTTCCATCGCTGGTTCATCGATCCGGAGAGCGCCGGCGGGTTCTGGAAGGGCGCGTTGTTCTTCAACGAACATCTGATGCACGAAATGCATCAGGTCCCGCTGCTGGTGCAGCTGGCGGCGACGATCGTGATGCTGTCGGGGCTGCTGATCGCCTACCTGACGTACATCCGCTCGCCGGACGCACCCGCGAAGTTCGCGGACACCTTCCAGCCGCTATACCGCTTCCTGCTCAACAAGTGGTATTTCGACCAGCTCTACCACTTCCTGTTTGTGCGCCCGGCGTTCGCGATCGGTCGCCTGCTGTGGCACCGTGGCGACGAGGGGACGATCGACCGCTTCGGGCCGAACGGCTCGGCGTGGCTGGTGCAGGTGGGAAGCCGTGCGGCGGTTCGTCTCCAGACCGGATATGTCTATACTTATGCATTCGTCATGCTGATCGGGCTCACCGCCGCGATCACGTGGGCGATCGCGGGCTGAGCGGGGGAGAAGGAAGATGTCGTTCCCGATCCTCTCGCTGATGCTGGCGATCCCCGCGGTCGCCGCCATTGCGTGTCTGTTCCTCTCCGCTCCCGCGGCGCGCCTCACCGCGCTGGTCGCGACGCTGATCGATCTCGCGCTCGGCGTGCTGCTGTGGACGTCGTTCGATGTCGGTGGCGCGCAGTGGCAGTTCGTCGAATATGCCCCGCTGTTCGGCCGTTTCGGCTGGGCGCTCGGCATCGACGGCTATGCGCTGCTGCTGATTGTGCTGTCGGTGTTCCTGATGCCGATCTGCATCGGGGCGAGCTGGCAGGCGATCGAAAAGCGCGTGCCGGAATATATGGCGGCGTTCCTGTTCACGGAGGTGCTGATGATCGGCACCTTCGCCGCGCAGGACCTGTTCCTGTTCTACATCTTTTTCGAAGCCGGCCTGATCCCGATGTTCCTGATCATCGGTATCTGGGGCGGGGTGAACCGCATCTACGCGTCGTACAAGTTCTTCCTGTACACGCTGCTCGGCTCGCTGCTGATGTTCATCGCAATGCTCTACATGAGCATCACCGCGGAAACGACCAGCATCCCGGTGCTGCTCAACTACGACTTCCCGGCGAGTGTGCAGACATGGCTGTGGCTGGCGTTCTTCGCGTCGTTCGCGGTCAAGATGCCGATGTGGCCGGTCCACACCTGGCTGCCCGATGCGCACGTGCAGGCGCCGACCGCCGGGTCGGTGATCCTCGCGGGCGTGCTGCTCAAGCTCGGCGGTTACGGCTTCCTGCGCTTCAGCCTGCCGATGTTCCCCGAAGCGTCGGCGAGCCTCGTGTGGCTGGTGTTCGGGTTGAGCGCGGTGGCGGTGATCTACACCAGCCTCGTCGCGCTGGTGCAGTCGGACATGAAGAAGCTGATCGCCTATTCGTCGGTCGCGCACATGGCGATCGTCACGATCGGCCTGTTCGCCTTCAACGCGCAGGGGATCGAGGGCGCGATGATGGTGATGCTGGGTCACGGCCTGGTGTCGGGCGCGCTGTTCCTGTGCGTCGGCGTGATCTACGACCGGCTGCACACGCGCGAGATCAGCCGCTACGGCGGGCTTGCGATCAACATGCCGCGCTATGCGATCCTGTTCCTGCTGTTCACGATGGCCTCGATCGGCCTGCCGGGCACGAGCAACTTCGTCGGCGAATTGCTGAGCCTGATGGGCACCTATCAGGTGTCGACCACGATCGCGCTGCTGTGCACCACCGGGATCATCCTCGGGGCGGGGTACATGCTGTACCTCTACCGGCGCGTGGTGTTCGGCGAGATCAAGTCCGAGGAGGTGCGGCAGATGTCGGACCTGACCCCGCGCGAGCTGTGGCTGCTCGTCCCGATCGCGGCGGCGGTGCTGTGGATGGGCGTCTATCCGGAGAGCTTCCTCGCGCCGATGCGCAAGGATACGCAGATCCTGCTGGCGCGGATCGACCGCGCCAAGCCGGCCGGTGACTCGCTGCCCACCAAGGGCACCGGGGTCGTGCCGGCCGCACATGCCGAAACTTCTGCGCATGGGAGCGCGCACTGATGGATTACGCCGCCAATCTGGCGATGACGCTGCCCGAGCTGGTGCTCGCGGTTGGAGCGATCGCGTTGATGCTGGTCGCCGCCTGGGGTGGCCCGGCCTCGACCAAAGCGGTGTCGTGGGTGTCGGTCGCGGTGCTCGGCGGGGCGTTGATCGCGCTGACCGGCCCGGCCTCGGCCGGTGGTGACGCCTTCTACGGCCTGTACCGTGCAGACGCGTTTGCGGCTTTTGCCAAGGTGCTGATCTACATCGGCGCGGCGGTCGCTATCCTGATGGCCCCTGATTTCTTCCGGCGCACCGCGGGCGCGGACCTGCGACCGGAATATCCGGTGCTGATCCTGCTGTCGGCCTGCGGCATGGGGATGATGGTGTCGGCGGGCGATCTGCTGACGCTCTACGTCGGGCTCGAACTGCAGAGCCTTGCGGCTTATGTGCTGGCCAGCTTCATGCGGCAGGATACGCGCTCGGCCGAGGCGGGGCTCAAGTATTTCGTGCTCGGCGCGCTGGCGAGCGGCATTCTGCTCTACGGCATCAGCCTCGTCTACGGTTTTACCGGCTCCACGATGTTCGACGAGATCGCAGGGGCTTATGCCGCCGCGCCGCTGACAGGCAGCGGGCGCTCGCTGGGGCTGCTGTTCGGCTTGGTGTTCGTGTTCGCGGGGCTGGCGTTCAAGATCTCGGCGGTGCCGTTCCACATGTGGACCCCCGACGTCTACGAAGGCGCGCCGACGCCGGTGACCGCGTTCTTCGCCTCCGCGCCCAAGGTCGCGGCGATCGCACTGGCGGTTCGCGTCGCGATCGAGGCGATGGGCCCGGCCGAGGTGCAGTGGCGGCAGATCGTGATCTTCGCGTCGCTCGCCTCGATCCTGCTCGGTGCGGTCGCGGCGATCGGCCAGCAGAACGTCAAGCGCCTGCTCGCCTATTCGTCGATCAACAACGTCGGCTTCGCGCTGATCGGACTCGCCGCGGGCACGCCGGAAGGTGTGGCGTCGGTGATGACCTATATGACGATCTATTTGGCGATGACGCTGGGCAGCTTCCTCGTCGTGCTGCAGATGCGCGATGCCGACGGGCAGCCGATCGAGACGATCGACAGCCTCGCCGGCCTGTCGCGGACGCGGCCGGGGCTGGCGGCGGCGCTGGCGATCTTCATGTTCTCGCTCGCCGGCATCCCGCCGCTGTTCGGTTTCTACGCCAAATTCGCGGTCTTCTACGCCGCGGTGCAGGCCGGGCTGTTCCCGCTGGCGGTGGTCGGCGTCGTGTTCAGCGTGATCGGTGCCTATTATTATCTGCGTCTCGTCAAGACGATGTACTTCGACGAACCGACCGGAACGTTCGGCGCGGGCGACAAGCTCGAGGGCGGGCTGATCGCGGTTGCGGCGGTATTCGTCTCGCCGCTCGGCTATCTCGCCATTCCGGCGCTGTCGGCCTGGACGCTCGCTGCCGCCAACAGCCTCTTCTGAGGCGGCGGCGCTGCCCCGGATCCTGACGGTACCGGCGACCGGGTCGACCAACGCCGACCTGCTGGCGCTCGCGGGCGACCGCGCGGTCGACGAGGGCACATGGCTGCGCGCCGAGCAGCAGACCGCCGGGCGCGGGCGGCAGGGGCGGGTCTGGGACTCGCCCGCCGGCAATCTCTATGCGAGCACGTTGGTCGCGATCCGCCCTGACGATCCGCCGGCCGCGGGGCTGGCGCTGGTCGCGGCGGTCGCGCTGGAGGAGGTGCTGCGTACCGCACTGCCCGACCCGCGCGCGTTGCAGTTGAAGTGGCCCAACGACCTGTTGCTCGATGGCGCGAAGCTGTCCGGGATCCTTCTCGAACGCGGCGCGGCGTATGTGGTGGTCGGGATCGGGGTCAACGTCGCGCATCATCCGGCGCTGGCCGACCGCGCCACCACCAGCCTGCGCGCAGCCGGGGCGACCGTGGACGCGGCGACGCTGCTGGAAAGTCTCGCCGATCGCTTCGCCGCGTCGCTGGCGGTGTGGCGCGGGCAGGGGATCGCACCGGTCGCCGCGCGCTGGAGCACGCGCGCCCACCCGGTCGGCACCGCGCTCAGCGTGCGGCTTCCCGACCAGACGACGCTGATGGGGCAATTCCTTGGGCTCGATACGAGCGGTGCGCTGCTGCTCGGCTTGGCGGACGGTACGCGGCATGTCATCCATGCCGGCGACGTGTTCATGGTCTAGGGAGAGGAAGGCGATGCTGCTCGCGGTCGATGCCGGCAACACCAATATCGTCTTCGCGCTCGTCCAGCCGGCGACGCGCGAGATCCGCGCGCGCTGGCGGATCGCCACCGACCCGCGCCGCACCGCCGACGAATATGCGGTGTGGCTCAGCCAGTTGCTCCAGCTGGAGGGATACACGCGCGAGGATGTGACGGCGGTCATCATCTCGACCGTCGTCCCGCGCGCGCTCCACAATCTCGAAGTGCTGGCCAGCAAATATTTCCGCACCGATGCGCTGATCGCCGGACGTGCGCCGGTCGACTGGCAGTTGTCGGTCGACGTCGACGAGCCGCGCAGCCTCGGCGCGGATCGCGCGGTCAACACGATCGCGGCGCACGCGCTCCATGCCGGCGACCTGATCGTGATCGACTTCGGCACCGCGACGACCTTCGACCATTCCGACTTCGACGGCGCATATAAGGGCGGGATCATCGCGCCGGGAATCAACCTGTCGCTCGACGCGCTGGTAATGGCTGCCGCCAAGCTGCCGCGGATCGCGATCGAGGCCCCGGCCACCGAGAGCGTGATCGGACGCAATACCGTCGATCAGATGAACATCGGCATCTACTGGGGCTATATCGCGATGATCGAGGGGCTGGTCGCGCGCATGAAGCGCGAGATCGCCCGGCCCGTGAAGGTAATCGCCACCGGCGGCCTTGCCACGCTGTTCGAACAACATACCGACGCGTTCGACGCGATCGAACCCGACCTGACGATCCAGGGTCTGGCGATCATGTACGCGCGCGCCCATATCGACGCATGACCGCTTTGCCGGCGCGATCGTCCGTCTTCCCTGCCTGCCGCTGCGATGCGGACGGGCCGCGGTGCCGGCATCCAAAGGAATATAATGACACCGAAGAATAACGAGCTTCTTTTCTGCGCGCTGGGTGGGTCCGGCGAAATCGGCATGAACGTGATCCTGTACGGCCACGCCGGCAAATGGCTGATGGTCGATTGCGGCGTGACGTTTGCTGACGCGCATTACCCCGGCATCGACGTGATCCTGCCCGATCTCCGCTTCATCGAGGAGCGGATCGACGATTTGGTCGGGATCGTGCTGACGCACGGGCATGAGGACCATATCGGCGCGCTGCCGTATCTGGCCGAGGATCTCGGCGTGCCGATCTATGCGACGCCGTTCACCGCCGGGCTGGTGCGGGGCAAGCTGGAAGAGGAGCGGATCGAGGACCGGGTAAAGATCCGGCTGGTCGAGGCGCGCAAGTCGTTCAAGGTCGGCCCGTTCGAGGTCGAGGTCGTGCCGCTGTCGCACTCGATCCCGGAGGCGAACGCGCTGGTGATCGGCACCCCCGCGGGCAAGGTGTTCCACACCGGCGACTGGAAGCTCGATCCGACCCCGGTGATCGGCCAGCCTGCGACGCCCGAGGAACTCGCCGAGATTGGCGCGGAGGGTATCGACGTGCTCGTCTGCGACTCGACCAACGTGTTCAATGCCGAAGCCTCGCCGAGCGAGGCGACCGTCCGCGAGGGGCTCACCAAGAGCGTCGCGCGCGCACGTGGTCGTGTGGTGGTGACGACCTTTGCGTCGAACGCCGCGCGGCTCCATACGCTCGGGCAGGTCGCCGAGGAAACCGGGCGCAAGCTCTGCGTGACCGGGCGCTCGCTCGACCGGATCATCCGCGTCGCCAAGGCGACCGGCTATCTCAAGAACTTCCCGCAGACCGTCGACGTCGACGCGGCGATGCGGCTGCCCAAGAACCGCGTGCTGATCGTCGCCACCGGCGGGCAGGGCGAGGAGCGCGCGGCGCTGGCACGGATCGCGGCGGGCAGCCATCCGGTCGCGGTCGAGATGGGCGACATGGTGATCTTCTCGTCGAAGCAGATTCCCGGCAACGAGGTCGCGATCGGTCGCATCCAGAACCAGCTTGCCGCCAAGGGTGTCGAGATGGTGACCGAGAAGCAGGCGCATGTGCACGTCTCGGGGCATCCCGGTCGGCCGGAGCTGGCGAAGATGTACGGCTGGCTGCGTCCGACCTCGCTCGTCCCGGTGCACGGCGAGATGCGGCACCTGATGGAGCACGCGCGCTACGGGCTGTCGCAGGGCATCGCCAATACGGTGGTGCAGACCAATGGCGACATGGTGCGGCTGGCACCGGGGGCGCCGAAGAAGATCGGCAACGTGCCGGTCGGGCGGCTGGTGCTCGACGGCGACGTGATCCTGCCGGCCGACGGCAGCACGATCAACGAGCGGCGGCGCGTCGCGGTCAACGGCCAGATCTCGGTCGGGATCGCGGTCGATCGCAACGGCCGGGCCGGCGGGACGCCTGACGTGCGCGTGCAGGGCGTGCCGGTCGAGGAAGAGCGCGAGCCGTTCCTCGCAGAGGCGATCGAGGCAGCGGCCGAGGCGATGGCCGGGCGCCCGCGCGACCGCGAGCGGCTGCGCGAGGACGTGCGGATGGCGGTCCGCAAGGTCGCGACGCGGTGGACCGGCAAGAAGCCGATCGTCGACGTCGTGATCGTGCAGGTCTGATCCGGAACGCCTGGCAGGAGGACGCGAGGTGCGCTGGACATCACTGTTGGCGATCTACGTCCTCTTCTGGGCGTTTTCGGTGTTTCTGGTGCTGCCGTTCGGGGTGCGCACCTCCGCCGAGGCGGGGGAGGCGCACATGCCCGGCTCCGCCGAAAGCGCGCCGCACGAATTCTCGCTGAAACGGGTCATCGTGCGGACGACGATCGTCGCGACGGCGCTGTTCGCGCTGTTCGTCGCCAATTATGAGTTCGGCTGGATCACGGCGCAGTCGCTCGACGTCATGGACGTGGTCAACGCGGTCGACTGACGCGGGTTGTGGCGGCGCGTCGCGGGGCGGCGCAGGGGATGATGATGACCGACGCCAATGATCCGCGCCTCGTCGACGACGCCGGCCATGCGTGGCCGCGACTGTCGCCGCTCGCCACCGGGGTGCGCGGCTGTTGCCCGCGCTGCGGCAAGGGCGCGCTGTTCCGTGGCTTTCTGACGATCCGCGAACGGTGCCCGGTGTGCGGACTTGATTATGGCTATGCCGACCCGGCGGACGGGCCGGCGGTGTTCGTGCAATTGTTCGCGTGCCTGCCCGGCGTGATCTTCACGCTGATGTTCCAGATCCTCGCCGACCCGCCGTGGTGGATGCATGTGCTGGTCAGCCTGCCGGTGTTGCTGGTCAGCACCGTGCTGCCGCTGCGGCCGATCAAGGGCTGGCTGGTGGCGAGCCAATTTTACTTCAAGGCGCGCGAAGGGCGCTTGGTCAAGGAAGACTGAGCGCGCTCACGGCCGCAATGGCGGGATACCCGCCGCGCCGCTCAGCCCTCCAGCGGATAGAGCGCGGCGGCGATGCGGCGTTCCTCGGCGCGCAGCACTCCCCAGGCGCGTGCGGCGGCACGGCTGTCCATCGCCTCGACGCCGATGCCGCGCTTCTCCAGCGCCGCGACCAGCGCGCGCGGTGGGCGACGCAGATCGGCGCCGGTGCCGAGCAGCACGAACTCGATCGCCTCGCCCAGCAACGGCGCGAGCGCCGCCTCGTCGAGCGCATCGAATGGCGGCGGGGTCCAGCCGTCGGCGCGAGTCGCGGTCAGCAGCAGCGCCGGATAGACGCCCATCGTTCCGTCCGGCGCATCGACCTTGAAGCCGGCCGGGCCGAAGCCGCGGACCAACGGGCCGGCGGCGTCACGCTCGCGGTCCATTCTCATCGTGCGTGCTCCCCGGCGCGGGTCAGGCGCGCGGCCCGACGCGCTCCGCATTGTCGGCGACGCTGTTGCCGCGCACCGGCTTCTCGTTCTCCGGCTCGGCGCGCAGTCCGAGCGTGATGAGCAGCGAGGACGAGACGTAGATCGACGAATAGGTCCCGACGATGATGCCGAGCGTCATCGCGGCGGTGAAGCCGCGGAGCACGTGGCCGCCAAGGAAGAGCAAGGCGGCAAGCGCGAGCAGGATCGTCACCGAGGTCATGACCGTCCGGGGAAGGGTCTCGTTGACGGACAGGTTGATGATCTCCCGCATCTCCATCTTGCGATAGCGGCGCATGTTCTCGCGGATCCGGTCGTCGATGACGATCTTGTCGTTGATCGAATAGCCGATGATCGTCAGCACCGCCGCGACGATGTTGAGGTCGAACTCGAACTGCGTCAGCGCGAAGAAGCCGAGCGTCATCAACAGGTCATGGACGATCGCGACGATCGTCGACACGCCGAACTGCCATTCGAAGCGGAAGATCGCGAACAGCCCGATGCCGAGGATCGCGAGCACCACCGCGAGCACGCCGTGGCGGATCAGCTCGCCCGACACCTTGCCCGACACGGTCGAGTAGCGGCGGAACTCGGCGCCCGGGAAGGCCTTCAACAAGGCGCTTTCGACCTTGCGAACCGCGCGGTTGGTCGCGCCCTCGTCTCCGCCCTGCTGGACGGGGAGGCGGATCGTGACGGTGCGCGGGTCGCCGAACTGCTGGAGCGCAGCCTCGCCGACACCTTGCGCATCGACGACGCTGCGGACGCGATTGAGGTCGGGCGTCTGTGCGAACCGTTCCTCGATCATCAGGCCGCCTTCGAAGTCGACGCCGAGATTCAGCCCCTTGTAGAAGGTGATCCCGACGGCGAGCACGCTGAGCAGCAGCGTCAGGCCGAACGCGAGTCCGCGCAGGCGGACGAAATCGATATTGGTGTCGTCGGGGACGAGCTTGAGCAGTTTCATGACGTCCTCGCCGCCCCGGCCGCGGCCAGGGTCCGGTTAGGGGAGAGAAGGGTCGGCACGATCATATGTTGATCGTCTTCGGCTTGGCGCGGCGCAGCCAGCCCGCGACCAGCATCCGCGTGAAGGTGACGGCGGTGAACACGCTGGTGGCGATGCCGATCAGCAGCACGACCGCGAACCCCTTCACCGGGCCGGAGCCGAGCACGAACATGATGACGCCCGAGATCGCATGCGTGACGTTGGCCTCGAAGATCGTGCGGCTGGCTTCCTTATAGCCCAGCTCGACCGCCTGCACCACGTTGCGCCCACGATGGCGCTCTTCGCGAATCCGCTCATTGATGAGCACGTTGGCGTCGACCGCGGTGCCGATCGTCAGCACGAAGCCGGCGATCCCCGGCAGCGTCAGCGTGCCCTTGAGCAACGCCATCACGCCGAGGATGACGAACACGTTGATGACGACCGCGAGGTTCGCATAGACGCCGAACCGGCCGTAGGTGACCAGCATGAACGCCACGACCAGCGCGACCGCGACCGCTGACGCTAGGATGCCGGCGCGGATCGAATCGGCACCGAGGTCCGGTCCGACCGTCGATTCCTCGACGATCTTCAGGTCGACCGGCAGCTTGCCCGAGCGCAGCGCGATCGCGAGCTGGTTGGCGCTCTCGACCGTGAACCCGCCGTTGATCGCGGCGCGGCCGCCGATGATCGGCTCGTTGATGTTCGGAGCCGAGATCACGCTGTTGTCGACGATGATCGCGAACGGCTTGCCGACATTCTCCTGCGTGGTGCGCGCGAAGCGGCGACCGCCCTGGCTGTCGAAGGTCATCGACACCTGCGGCGCGTTGGTCTGCGGCTCGAACTCCTGCCGCGCGTCGCTCAGCATGTCGCCGGTGATGATCGCCTGCCGCTTCACCGCGATCAGCGGGATGCCCGACGGATTGTTGGGGTAGGGCAGGATCTGGTCGCCGGCCGGCGCCTGACCCTTGGCGAGCGCCTGCGGATCGGCGTTGACGTCGACCAGCTTGAATTCGAGCTTGGCGGTCTTGCCGAGCAGGTCCTTGAGCGCCTGCGGGTCCTGAAGCCCCGGCACCTGCACGACGATGCGGTTGCTGCCCTGCCGGATGATCGTCGGCTCGCGCGTGCCCATTTCGTCGATACGGCGCCGCACGACCTCGGTCGCGTCGCCCATCGCGGTCTCGACCGCCTGCTTCAGCCCTTCGGCGGTCGGCGTCAGGACGAAGCGGCTGGTGTCGACGACCTGGATGTCCCACTGGCGCTGCCCGGTCATCCCGGCGCCGGTGCCGGTGATCTGGAGCAGCCGCTCACGCGCGGCATCGACCTGCGTCGGGTCGCGCAGCAGGAACGACAGTTGTCCGCCGCGGCTGGAAATCTCGCCGATCTCGATGCGCGGGTTCTGGCGGCGCATCTCGGTCTGCACCTGCTCGCGCATCGCCTCGACGCGAGTCGCGGCGACGTCGTTGGTGTCGGCCTCGAGCAGCAGATAGCTGCCGCCGGCCAGATCCAGCCCCTTGTTGACGCGCGGAAGATTGATCCCCCACGATTGCGTCACGCTTTCGGGGATGAACGTCGGGATCGACAGCGACACCAACGCCGCGAGCAGCAGCCAGATGCCGGCGACCTTCCAGCGGGGAAAGTCCAGCATGTCAGTCGTTCGCCGGCTTGCCGCCGAGCGGCGTCACCTCGGCGAGCGTCGCCTTGACGACGCGCACGCGGGTGTTGGGCGCGATCTCGACCTCGACCGCGCTGTCCTCGACGCGGGTGACCTTGCCGATCAGCCCGCCGGCGGTGACGACCGAATCGCCTTTCTTCACGTCGGCGACTGCGGTCTGGAGCGCCTTCATGCGGCGCTGCTGCGGGCGGATCATCAGAAAGTAGAAGACGACGAAGACGAGAAGCAGCGGCGCAAGGCTGATGAAGCCGGCGAGGCCGCCGCCCTGGGCGGCGCCGCTGGCGGTCTGCGCATAAGCGGGAGAGATAAGCATCGGTTTCCGTGCATGACCGTTGGGCGGCCGGGAGACGGCCGCGCGAAGTCGCTGCCGCTATCATCGCGGCGCGTCGCGCGCAACATGCGCCCGACCCGGCTGCCCCGTCGCGGCGTTCCAATGCGCTTGCATCGCGCCGCGACCAGGCGTAGAGGCGCCCCCTCGGTCGGGGCGTAGCGCAGCCTGGTAGCGCATCACACTGGGGGTGTGGGGGTCGCAGGTTCGAATCCTGTCGCCCCGACCAATCATTACAATTCAATGATTTCCGTTCCTCCGCGGCGCGGTGGCTGGTACGATGCGCGCTGCCCCGTTCGGCGCGACTCCGGGCCTGTCGGACCGGTCCCGTGCTCGCGGCGCGGAGAGGTCAGATGGTGGCAGCCGCGGAACCCGTTCTTGCCCGTCGCGCGGATCACGCGCCACCACCGCCGTGAGCGCGCCGCCCGGCCCGTCGCCGCCGCGCCTCACCATCGACCGCAGCGATCCCGTGCACCGGCGGCTCGACCAGCTCGCGCCGGGACTGACCGCGACGATTGGGCTGCACAGCCGGCGCTTCTCGCCGAAGCTGGTCCGGTCGCGCCGCGAGATCGCACATGAGGGCGAGCCGGTGAGCGGCATCTGGATGCTGCGCGCCGGTTGGGCGGCGCTGGTGCGGCATTTCGCGGACGGGCGGCGACAGATCGAACATGTGCTGCTGCCCGGCGATCCGCTGCCGTTCGAGCGCGAGGCCAGCTATCCCGCGACGATCGTGGCGCTGACGCCGGTGACGCTGATCGACCTCGACGGGCCATGGGTGCCCGATGCCGCGCTGCTCGACGCGGTGCTGCAGCGGCACACGATGGCGACCTTCCACCATCTGCTCGACGCCACGGCGCGGCTGGGGCGACAGGTCGCGATCGAACGATTCGCGCATCTGCTGCTGGAATTGCGCGACCGGCTTCGTGGCGTCGGGCTCGCGACCGACACGCAATTCCGTATGCCGCTGACACAGGAGATGCTCGCCGACACGCTCGGACTGACCAGCGTGCACGTGAACCGCACGCTCCAGATGATGCGCCAGCAGCAGTTGATCGAACTGGCTGGCCGTGTCGTGACGCTGCTGCTGCCCGGCGAGCTGGCGCATATGGCGGATTATCCGTCGCCGTCGACGTCGCGGGTTGCTATGCGCTGAGCGATGATCGGCGGGGACAGGAAAAGCGCGCCGCGGTGGTTTCGCCTCGCGGCATGGGTGCTGGTGCTGTGGGGCGCGATGGGGGTTTCGGCCTGCATCAGCCAGTTGCGCCACGGGGCGGAGGCGATGGGCGCGGCGAGCGATTACGATCGCGCCCTGTTCGCGAGTCTGCCGCTCTGGTATCGCGCCGATTATGCGATCGCGACCGGCACGATGCTGGCCGGCGCGATGGCGTTGCTGGTCCGGTCGCGCCACGCGGTCGCGTTGCTGACGGTGTCGCTGGTCGCGGTGCTGATCCAGTTCGGCTGGATGTTCGCCATGACCGACATCCTTGCGGTGAAGGGGCCGTACACGCTCTACTTCCCGCTGCTCATCATGGCGATCGGCGCGCTGGCGTTGCAACTGGCGCATGTCGCGCGCCGACGTGGCTGGATCGATTGACGCGCGTGGCGTAGCAGGGCGCGATGTCCACGACCTTCACCATCGACACCGCCACGAGCCGCGCGACCCCGGTGTCCGCGCCGATGAAACGGCTGACCGTGCCGGCGATCCGCGCGCGCAAGGCGGCGATCGCGGCGGGCAAGGGGGAGCCGCTCGTCATGCTGACCGCCTACACGGTGCGGATGGCGCAGCTGATGGACCCGCATTGCGACATGCTGCTGGTCGGCGACAGCCTCGGGCAGGTGATCTACGGCCTTCCGTCGACGGTGCCGGTCACGCTGGAGATGATGGCGGCGCATGGCGCGGCGGTGGTGCGCGGCAGCCACCATGCGACGGTGGTGATCGACATGCCGTTCGGCAGCTACGAGGCGTCGCCGGCGCAGGCGTTCGAGAGTGCGGCGCTGTTGATGAAGCAGACCGGCGCGGCGGCGGTGAAGCTGGAGGGTGGCGTGGCGATGGCGCCGACCGTGCAGTTTCTGTCGGAGCGCGGCATACCGGTCGTCGGGCATATCGGGCTGACCCCGCAGGCGGTGAACGCGCTGGGCGGCTATGGCGCGCGCGGGCGCAGCCCGGCCGAGGCGCGCAAGATCGTCGCCGATGCGCGCGCGATCGCCGAGGCGGGGGCGTTCGCGCTGGTGATCGAGGGCGTGGTCGAGCCGATCGCGGTCGAGATCACCCGCACGATCGACATCCCGACGATCGGTATCGGCGCGTCGGCGAGCTGCGACGGGCAGGTGCTGGTCGCTGAGGACATGCTCGGGCTGTTCGAACGCACGCCGCGCTTCGTGAAGCGTTATGGCGACATGGCGACGTTCGTCGCCGAGCGGGCGGAGCGCTATGCCACCGAAGTCCGGTCGCGCGCCTTTCCCGGTCCGGAGCAGCTGTATCCGCCCAAGGACTAGGCGGCCCTTTCGTTTATCCCGGCGAACCGCTACACGCCGGGCGTTTTTCCGTGAAGCCCGGAGTATTCGGTGGCCCTGACGCCGCAAAATAACGAAGCGTTCCTGCGCGAGGTCGACGACGAGCTGCGGCGCGATCAGGCGCTGCACGTCTGGCGCCGTTATGGCGTCGCGCTGATCGCCGCGGTCGTGGTCGCGCTGGCGGCGTTCGGCGCGTATCTGTTCTGGCAGCATCGTCAGGAACAGGCGGCCGGGCGCGAGGGCGAGCAATTGCAGACCGCCTATGACGCGCTCGCCGCCAACGACACCAAGTCGGCGAGCGACACGTTGGCGACGCTGACCCAGTCGAAGCGCGAGGGCTATCGTGTGCTGGCGATCTTCACGCAGGCCGACGTGCTGCTCCAGAAGAACGACCTGAAGGGCGCCGCGGCCAAGTTCGCGACGGTTGCGCAGGATGCGTCGGTGGCGCAGCCGTTCCGCGATCTCGCGCTGATCCGCCAGACGAGCGCCGAGTTCGACACGCTCAAGCCCGAGGTGGTGGCGGAGCGGATGCGGCCGCTGGCGGTCGCGGGCAATCCGTGGCTGGGCAGCGCGGGCGAGCTGATGGCCGCCGCTTACCTGCAACAGGGGCGGCGCGATCTGGCCGGGCAGGTGTTCGCGCGGATCGCCGCCGACACGCAGGTGCCCGCCTCGTTGCGTCAACGCGCCGTTCAGATGGCGGGCGTATTGGATGGCGCATCGGATAACAAGGCGACGCCCGCGTCGCCGACGGCCGCCGGTGCCGCTGCGCCGGCCACGAACGAAGGTAACACGACGCGATGACGACACGGGTGGCGACCGGCCTGGCGCTCGCCGCGCTGGTGGGGCTCAGCGGCTGCGGCATCTTCAAGGGCGGGCCCAAGAAGACTCCCACCGTGGGACAGCGCGTCCCGATCCTGATGTCGGAAAATCAGGCGACCGTCGACAAGGGGCTGGAAAGCGTGCCCGTCACGCTGCCGGTCGGCGTCGCGAACGACGCATGGACGCAGCCGGGCGGCAATGCCGCCAAGTCGATGGGCAATCTCCTGCTGGCGTCGGCGACCCCGGCGAAGGCATGGACCGCCCAGATCAACGGCGGCACCAATCGCGCGCGGCTCGCGGCCGGGCCGGTGGTGGCCGAGAACAAGCTGTTCGTCGTCGACGTCGATGCGACGCTCCACGCCTTCACCGCCGACACCGGCGCGAAGCTGTGGACCCGCGCCGTGCCCGACACGGACGAGAACAAGAACGCGCGCTTCGGCGGTGGGGTCAGCTATGACGAGGGCAAGCTGTACGCCACCGACGGGCTGGGCGATGTCGTCGCCGTCAACGCCGCCGACGGCGCGGTGCTGTGGCGCGCCAAGCCGGGCGGGCCGCTGCGCGGCGCCCCGACCGTCGCCAACGGCCAGGTCTATGTGCTGAGCCAGGACAATCAGATCTTCGCGCTCGATCAGGGCGACGGCAAGGTCGTCTGGACGCAGTCGGCGAGCCTCGAGACGCAGGGCGTGTTCGGGGTCGCCGCGCCGGCCGCCAGCTCGGGCACCGTCATCGCCGGCTTCTCGAGCGGCGAGCTGAACGCCTATCGTTACGAGAACGGCCGGACGTTGTGGCAGGATGCGCTGTCGCGCACCTCGATCACTACCTCGGTGTCGAGCCTCGCGGATATCGACGCCGATCCGGTGATCGAGGACGGCCGCGTCTATTCGATCGGCGAAGGCGGCCGGATGGTCGCGCTGGAGATCGCGACCGGGCAGCGCACTTGGGAGCAGAATCTCGCCGGTATCTCGACCCCGTGGATCGCGGGCGACTGGATTTTCCTCGTTACCGATGATTCGCGGCTGGTCTGCCTGTCGCGCGCCAACGGCAAGCTGCGCTGGATCAGCCAGTTGCGCGCGTTCAAGAACGAGGAAAAGCGCAACGATCCGTATAATTGGTTCGGGCCGGTGCTGGCGGGCGACAAATTGTGGCTGACCAATTCGCGCGGTGACCTGGTCGCCACCTCGGTGACCGACGGCAGCGTGCAGACGACGATCCAGGCGGGCGATCAATTCTCGATGGCGCCGATCGTCGCCAATCAGACGCTCTACACGCTGGACGAGAAGGGCGTGATCACCGCCTGGCGGTGAGTTTCATCGCCAGGTGTCTCCCATCGTCGCCCCGGACTTGATCCGGGGCTCCGCTTTCTGCGCCGGAAAGTGGAGAAGCGGGGCCCCGAGGCAAGCCCGGGGCGACGTGCAAGCGTGAGGCCGGTACAGCGCACCGCCACCCGCCCCTATCGCGCGCGCCGATAAATCTTTAGGTCACCCGCATGTCCCGTCTTCCTACCGTCGCGATCGTCGGCCGTCCCAACGTCGGCAAGTCGACGCTGTTCAACCGCCTCGTCGGCAAGAAGCTCGCGCTGGTCGACGACCGTCCCGGCGTGACGCGCGACCGGCGCGAGGGCGATGCGCATCTGCTCGGGCTCGACTTCCGCGTCATCGACACCGCCGGCTATGAGGACGAGGACCCCAACACGCTGCCGGGCCGGATGCGACAGCAGACGCAGGCCGCGGTCGACGCCGCCGACGTCGCGCTGTTCGTGATCGATTCGCGCGCGGGTGTCGTGCCGCTCGACGAAGAGATCGCACGCTGGCTGCGCGGATCGGACACGCCGATCGTGCTGATGGCCAACAAGGCGGAGGGGCGCGCGGGCGAGGGCGGCTTCTACGAGGCGATGGCGCTCGGCTTCGGTGACCCGGTCGCCTTTTCCGCCGAACATGGCGAGGGGCTCGTCGAGCTGTTCGAGGCATTGCTGCCGCATCTCGACCCGCTCCAGCCCGAGCCCGAGGCGCCGATCGACATCGAGAGCCCCGATGCGCCGCTCAAGCTGGCGATCGTCGGGCGGCCGAATGCGGGCAAGTCGACGCTCGTCAACCGCATGCTCGGCGAGGACCGGATGATCACCGGCCCGGAAGCCGGGATCACGCGCGACTCGATCGCGATCGACTGGACGTGGGAAGGGCCGGACGGCCCGCGGCAGGTGCGGCTGATCGACACCGCCGGAATGCGCAAGCGTGCCAAGGTGCAGGACAAGCTGGAGAAGCTGTCGGTCGCCGATGCGCTCCACGCCGTCGATTTCGCCGAGGTGGTGGTGCTGCTACTCGACGCGACGCTCGGGCTGGAGTCACAGGACCTGCGCATCGCGGATCGCGTGCTCGAGGAAGGCCGCGCGCTGGTGATCGCGCTCAACAAATGGGACGTGGCGGAAAATGCCTCAAGCCTGTTCAACGGCGTCAAGAAGGCGCTTGACGAGGGGCTGGCGCAGGTCAAGGGCGTGCCGCTGCTCGCGGTCTCGGCGGCGACCGGCAAGGGCATCGACCAGCTGATCGCGGCGGCGTTCGAGACCCGCGAGGCGTGGTCGCGGCGCGTCGGCACCGGCGAGCTCAACCGCTGGTTCGAACGCGCGATCGAGGCCAACCCGCCCCCCGCACCCGGCGGTAAGCGGATCAAGCTGCGCTATCTGACCCAGGCCAAGACGCGACCGCCGGGCTTCGTGCTGTTCGGCACGCGGGTCGACGAGCTGCCGATGAGCTACCAGCGCTACCTCATCAACGGCATCCGGCGTGAATTGGGGTTCGGCGCGGTGCCGGTGCGGTTGATGCTGCGCGCGCCGAAGAATCCTTTTAGCAAATAACGCGCGGTTACCGGGCGTTTACCGATCGCGCTTATTCCGGAACGCCGGTGTCCGGAGTGCGGCGGGAGACGTAGGTGTCGTTGGAAACGAGCAATCTGGTCGATGGTCAGGCGCTGGCGCGTGCCCGTGCCGAGCTGGGCACCGGCTTCGCGCGCATCCTCGGCTATTTCCGCGAGGACGGCATCAAATCGCTGACGACGCTTGAAGAGGCGGTGCGCAAGGCCAATGCGGTGGCGATGGTGATCCCGGCGCACACGCTGAAAGGCGAAGCGCGGCAGTTCGGCGCGCTGGCGCTGGCGATGCTCGCCGAGAAGATCGAGGATCACGCGCGACTGTGCATCGAGCATCATGACTCGCCGGAGCGCGCGATCGAGGACGTCGTCGCGCTCCGCCCGCTGCTGTTGCAGACGCTGGCGCTGCTGGAGCGCGAAGCGGGGGTGACGGTGGTTGCGGCGCCTGTCGTCGCACCTGCGCCGGTCGCGCCGGCCTTCGTGCCCTCGCCGCTTCCGGGGCGCCCGCGGGCGCCGGGTGGGTTCGGGCGGAAGATCGGTTGACGAAGGACGCTAAACTCAGGCTCTGATCGAAGCCAGAGCCGGCATCGAAAAGATGGCGGCGGCGACACTCCAAGTAATCGCCACCGCCCTGTCGCATCACCCTTTCAGGTAAGGCGCCGCGCCGCTTTGCGGCTTGTCGTGCTCGCTGATCGAGTTGAGCTGGATGTAATTGTGGATGCCCATCCGCTCGATCATCTCGAACTGGCGCTCGAGCGTGTCGACATGCTCTTCCTCGCTGGCAAGGATGCGCGCGAACAGATCGCGGCTGACGAAGTCCTTCACTTCCTCGCTGTACGCGACCGCGGCCTTCAGCTGTGCGACCGCTTCGATCTCCATCGCCAGATCGGCCTTGAGCGCCTCCTCGACGGTTTCGCCGATGCGCAGGCGGCCGAGCAGCTGGAAGTTGGGCAAACCGTCGAGGAACAGGATGCGCTCCGCCAGCCAGTCGGCGTGCTTCATCTCGTCGATCGATTCGTGGCGCTCGAACTCGGCGAGCTTATAGACGCCCCAATGGTCGAAGAGACGGTAATGCAACCAATATTGATTGATCGCCGTCAGCTCGTTCCTGAGCGACTCGTTCAAAAACTCGATGACTTTCAGGTCACCCTTCATTGTGTCTGCCTCCAAGTGAATGGAGGCCGAATACAGGCACGGATGCTTCGACGGAAGCCTGAATTCTCTACTTGCACAAGATGAGAGCGCTACGCAGCCGCACGTTCCTGTTCGATGATTTCACGTGCGAACGCGACGCACTGTCCGCACTTGGCTTGTCGACCGTAACAGCGATAGGCCTGACATGCCGTGGTCGCGCCGGCTCGCGCCGCCTCGCGTACCTGGCATTCGCGAATCGCATTGCAGACGCAAACGACCATAACCGCTCCTCATTCTTGAGGATGGGATAGCGATAATGCGAATGGGTCGCAAGCTATTTTGCGTCGCGTTCGCAAAAACTGCGACGAAGCGTTATCCACTTGCCGCGAACTGCGCAGCGCCACAGCCACTCCGCGGGACCCTGTGTGAAGCGGGCGAGCCACCAGCGCGGCCAGACCAGCATCGCTACCCAGAACGGCGGCAGCAGCAGATAGAGCGACGCGCGGTCCCAGCGCGCGAACTGTCCCGCGCCCCAGCCGTAGAAGAGCGCGGTCAGCGCGATGCTGCACCCCAGATAATTGCTGAGCGCGACGCGCCCCGCCGCGGCAAGCCGGCCCTCGCGCGCCACGAGCAGCAGCAGCGCGGCATAACCCGCTACCGTGACCGGGCGGAGCAGCGGGGCGGCGACGAAGCTGGCGACGACAATGGTATGCGCATCGAAGTCGCGTGCGATCGTATGCGCCGCCACCAGCGCGAACACCGGCAGCGTGGTGAGCAGCGTGCTGGCCGCGATCAGCGCATAGCGGCAGCGCGGCCATGCGCCGGTCAGGAAGCCGCTCCGCAATCCCGCCATGCCGAACAGCATATAGGCGAGCGTCTCCGGGCCGTTGGCGAGGAAGGCGGTGAACGGCCCGGCCTCCTCGTGCCAACGCCACGCGACGTTGCTCTGCCAGCCGCCGCGCAATGCGGCGATCTCACGCGTCAGATCGGCGGGCGTGGAGCGACCGAACACGCGCTCCACGACGCTGCCGAGCCCGGCGATCGCCAGCCCGTTGGCGAGCGCGAGCAGCAGGCAGGTCGTGGCGGCGAACAGCAACAGTCGCAGCGGCGCGGCGCTGAACAGCAGTGCGACGCAGCCGACCAGCGCGTAAAGGCTGAGGATGTCGCCGCTCCACACGCAATAGAGGTGCGCACAGCCGATCGCGAACAGCGTCGCCATGCGGCGCAGGTGGAGCGCCGCGCCGTTGCGGCCGCACGCGTCGGCGCGGTCGATCACCAGCAGCATCGAGGCGCCGAACAGCGTGGCGAACAGCCCGCGCATCTTGCCCTCGACGAGGACGTAGGTGATCGCCCAGGCGGCGATATCGGTAGGGGTCTGCCCGCCCCATGCCGCGGGAGAGAAATAGGCGGCGACCGGCAGCGCGAAGCCGGGCAGGTTGGCGACAAGGATGCCGAGCACCGCCGCGCCGCGCAGAAAGTCGAGCGCGACGATGCGGGGGGCGGTCAACGTGACACCCTTCCGTCATTCCCGCGCCGACGGTTATCCAGACGCGCTGCCGTTCGTGCTCCTGCCGATGCGTCAGAGCGTCTGGATTCCCGCCGGCGCGGGAATGACGCGGCGGTGCCTATAGCGCCGCCTCGGCGCTCATCAGCTTGGGGAAGAATCCTTCGTGTGCGGCGCGCAGCGCGTCGAGCGGCACGCAGAAGTCGCCGCCCGCCAGCTCGAAGATGATCCGCGTCCCGATCGTGCGGCCGAGCGGTTCGGCCTCGACGCCGGCGTCGAGCGCCGCTTGCAGGAAGTCGAGCAGCGCATGATCGTGGACGGTCACGACGTACACGCCCTGATCCTCGGCGAACAGCGAGGCGGCGGTGTCATAGGGCAATGCGCGGTCGATCATCGCGCCGATCCCGCCGGCCAGCGCCATTTCGGCAATCGTCACCGCGATCCCGCCGTCCGACACGTCATGGACCGCGCCGAGGTGCCCGGCGGCGATCTGCGCGCGGACGAAGTCGCCGGTGCGGCGCTCCAGATCGAGGTCGACGCGCGGCGGCGGGCCTTCCTCGCGGCCGTGCAGTTCGCGCAGCCACAACGACTGGCCGAGATGCCCCGCGCGCGTGCCGACCACGACGATGATATCGCCGGTCTGCTTGAACGCGATCGTCGCGTTCTTCTGCCAGTCCTTGAGCAGCCCGACACCGCCGATCGCCGGGGTCGGCAGGATCGCCGAGCCGCCGCCGGTCGCCTTGGATTCGTTGTAGAGGCTGACGTTGCCCGACACGATCGGGAAGTCGAGCGCGCGGCACGCCTGCGCCATGCCGTCGAGACAGCCGACGATCTGGCCCATGATCTCCGGGCGCTGCGGATTGGCGAAATTGAGGCAATTGGTGATCGCCAGCGGGGTCGCGCCGACCGCGGTCAGGTTGCGCCACGCCTCGGCGACCGCCTGCTTGCCGCCCTCGACCGGGTCGGCGAAGCAATAACGCGGGGTGCAGTCGGTGGTCATCGCCAGCGCCTTGTCGGTCCCGTGGACGCGCACCACCGCGCTGTCGCCGCCGGGGCGCTGGACGGTGTCGGCGCCGACCATGTGGTCGTATTGCTCCCAGATCCAGCGGCGGCTGGCGATGTCGGGCGACGCCATCAGCGCGAGCAGGTCGGCGGCGGGGTCCTTGCTCTCCGGCACGTCGACCAGCGCCTTCGGCGCCGGGGTGGGGACGTGCGGGCGATCGTAGAGCGGGGCGTCGTCGGCGAGCGGGCCGAGCGGGATGTCGCAGACGGTCTCGCCCTTGAACTTCAGGACCATGCGCCCGGTGTCGGTGACATGCCCGATCACCGCGAAGTCCAGCTCCCACTTCTCGAAGATCGCGCGCGCGAAATCCTCGCGGCCCGGCTTCAGGACCATGAGCATCCGCTCCTGCGACTCGCTCAGCATCATCTCATAGGGGGTCATGCCCGCCTCGCGCTGCGGCACGTCGTCCATGACCAGCTCGATCCCGACGCCGCCCTTCGACGCCATCTCGACCGACGAGGAGGTGAGCCCGGCCGCGCCCATGTCCTGGATCGCGACGATCGCGTCGGAGGCCATCAGTTCGAGGCACGCCTCGATCAACAGCTTCTCGGTGAACGGATCGCCGACCTGCACGGTCGGGCGTTTGGCATCGGCATCCTCGCCGAAGTCCGCCGAAGCCATGGTCGCGCCGTGGATGCCGTCGCGCCCGGTCTTCGAGCCCACATAGACGATCGGGTTGCCGATGCCGGAAGCTGCCGAATAGAAGATCTTGTCGGTCTCGGCGACACCGACCGTCATCGCGTTGACGAGGATGTTGCCGTCATACGCCGGATGGAAATTGACCTCGCCACCGACCGTCGGCACGCCGACGCAATTGCCGTAGCCGCCGATGCCGTGGACGACACCCGAGATCAGGTGGCGCATCTTCGGATGATCGGGGCGGCCGAAGCGCAAGGCGTTGAGATTCGCGACCGGGCGCGCGCCCATCGTGAACACGTCGCGCAGGATCCCGCCGACCCCGGTCGCCGCGCCCTGATAGGGTTCGATGTACGAGGGGTGGTTGTGGCTCTCCATCTTGAAGATCGCCGCCTGCCCGTCGCCGATATCGACCACACCGGCATTCTCGCCCGGACCGCAGATGACCTGCGGGCCTTCGGTCGGGAGCTTCTTCAGGTGGATGCGGCTCGACTTGTAGCTGCAATGCTCGGACCACATCACCGAGAAGATGCCGAGTTCGACCAGATTGGGCTCGCGACCGAGCGCGCCGAGCACGCGGTCATATTCCTCGGGGGACAGGCCGTGGTCGGCGACGATCTGGGGCGTGATGACGGTCATGCTCGCGCGCATAGCGGGACGGGGGCGAGGATGCCAGATGCGGCGTAGCCGCCGGTGGATGTTGGCGATGTTTGCGCCAAACGGGGTGCGAGCGCGGTTGGTTCGCACGGGGTGGGGTGCCGGCGCGGCTTGAGGGTAGCAGATGTTGGAGGGTGTAGGACAGCCGGTCTACGCCGTCGCCCCTGCGCAGGCAGGGGCCTATGGCTGTGTCGTGGTGGTGGACGGGCTGACACGTTCGCGTCGGGCATGTGTCAGGCCGATCCGATGGACGAGACAGACATGGGCCCCTGCCTGCGCAGGGGCGACGGTGGAGAGTGGAGGGCGTCGTCCCCTTCGTCATCCCCGCGCAGGCGGGGATCCAGACGCGCAGAGTTTCGCGAGAGCCGCGAGGTCAGAGGTTCTGGACTCCCGCCTCCGCGGGAATGACGGGGTCGGGCTTACCTGCGCCGCCGCCGCAAGCGCCGCAGCAGGCCACGCTTCTCGAAGCTCTCGAACATCTCTCCCGGCCCCTCGGGATCGAGCACCTCGTTGTCCGCCAGCCATTTCTCGACGCCGTTCAGGTCGTCGATCTCATAGGGCACCAGCGTCCGTCCGCTTCCGCGCAACGCCTCGATTGTCGCGATCAGCCCGTCGCGCTCAATCCTTGCGGAAACCTCTTCGATGTTGGCGCCGAGATGCTCGGCGAGCAGGTCGGCGCGGATCGTGGCGATCGTCTCCGGTTCCTCGGTGATCGTCACGTCGCATTCGGTGTCGAGCCGCAGCGAGCGGTTGTTGAAGTTCGACGAGCCGATGCGGATCGCCACCTCGTCGATCACCGTCACCTTGGCATGGCAATAGATCGCCTCGCCCCCCGCGGTGACCGGATGATAGATGCGGAAGCGCCCGTGGCGGTCGCGCTTGCGCAGCTCGGCGACCAGCCGCGCGCGCGCGGTGTCCATCGCGATCGGCTCCAGCCAGCCTTGCGCGGTGACGGGATTGATGATGACGATCTCGGGCGGATCGTCCTCGACCAGCCGCTTCGCGATCGCCTCGGCGATGCGGCGCGAGGCGAAATACTGGCTCTCGGCATAGATGCGCTTCTTCGCCCCTGCGATCAGCGCGAGATAGAGGCGCTCGATCTCGAGCACTTTCTCCTGCCCCTGATGCTCGGGCTGGCTGCGCGAGATTGCGACCTCGACATCGGTGAATTGCGCCGGCAGGCTTTCGGGCCAGCAATCGCTGCCGGGCGCGGGCGAGGGTGGGGTAATCGGCGCGCCGCCGGCGATTTCCCAGCGGGTCCGGCACAACTCGCCGAGCGCCTTTGCGACCGGCCCCTGCAACGCGGTGGTGACGTCGTGCCACGGCTTGTAGCGGAAGCCGTTGGGCGAGCGGCGGTGGGGATTGTCGTCCTGATGCGCACGCGTGTCCCAGCGCTCGTCGGTCATGTCGATCCCGCCGCAAAAGGCGAGGCAATCGTCGATGACGACGATCTTCTGGTGCTGCGACGCCGCCATCGGGTGGTGGCCGTCGAGCTTGAGGTGGATGCGCGGCTGCCGCCACCGCCAGTTGAGCAAGGTCCACAGCGTCTTGCCGCGGCCGAGCGTCTTCATCGCGCCCGTGTCCCAGCGCAGGATATGGACCTGCAAGCCGGGGGTGCGCTTCACCAGCCAGGTGATGAACGCGCCGACGTCGGCGGGGGCCTCGGGATGGTCGTCGTCCCACGCCAGTCGGATGCGCGCGTCGAAGTCCCAGCCGACCAGCAGGATCTGGTGCTTGGCCTTGAGCATCGCCTGGCGCGCGGCGCGGAAGTAATTGTCGGCATCGACGACGGCGGCGGCGCGGGTCGCGCGCGCGACGCGCCAGCGGGTATCGGCGGGCAGCTTCACAGCAGGTCGCGCACGCGCTCGGGCGGACGGGCGATCAGCGCGCCCCGCTCGGTCTCCACGAACGGCCGTTCGATGGTGGCGGGATCGCGCGCCATCAGGTCGAGCGCGGCCGCATCGTCGGCGACCGCGGGGGCATCGGCGCGCAGCGCGGCGCGCGGCGCGATCCCGGCACGCGCGCAGAGCCGGGCGAGTTCGTCGCGCGGCGGCGGGGTTTTCAAATACTCGACGACCGTCACCTCGGCCCCGGCCTCGGTCAGGAGTGCCAGCGCCGCGCGCGATTTCGAGCAGCGCGGATTGTGGAAGATCGTCGCGTTCATCAGCCCCCGTGTGGCAGGGTGCGGCGCTGCGGTCCAGCGATCAGCACGCCACGGAACGGCCGGTCGCTGCCGTCGAGCCCCTGACCGGCGGGCAGCCCGAGCAGATCGCGCAGCAAGGGCGCGACATCGACATTGTCGAAGGTCGGCAGCCGCTTGCCGGCGCGGAACGCCGGGCCGTTGGCGATGAACAGCGCGCGCATGTCGGGCGCGTCATTGTCGAAGCCATGCGCGCCGTCCGACGCCTGCTTCGTCGGCTTGGTCTTGGCGATCGTCCAGGCGCCGCCGGGGCCGTCCTCGGCGAGGCACAGGAACGCCGGGATGCGCGGGTTGCGACCGTAGCGGAAGCGCGCTGGAAGTTGCCCCTTGCGCCAGCATTGCATGTGCGGATGCGGGCGCAACAGTGCGGCGGCAACCGCGGCGTCGCGCCCCGGCAGCGGCTCGAGCGTGGCATAGGGGCCCGCCTCGACGACGCGCGCGTCGGTCCCGGATACGATCGTGTCGAGCGCGATCGTCCGCCGCGAGTCGGTCGGGGCCATGCCGTGATCGGAGACGATGACCAGATTGGCGGGCTGTCCGAGCCCGGCCAGTTCGGAGACCAGCCGCCCGATCGCGGCGTCCGCCTTCGCCACCGCCGCCAGCGTGCGCGAATCCGCCGGGCCGAAACGATGGCCGGCGGTGTCGACCTCATCGAAATAGAGCGTGAGAAAGCCCGGCCGCGTCGCGGCGGGACGACGCAGCCAGTCGATGACGCTGTCGACGCGCTGGCGGTCGTCGATCGCCTCGCCATATTGCTGCCAGTCGTGCGGGCGCGTGCCGCCGGTCGTCTCGTGCGGCCAGTCCTTCGCCATCGTCGCGCCCCACGCGACGCTGGCGCCCGGCCAGAACATCGTGCCGCTGCGGATGCCGGCGCGCTCGGCGGTGACCCAGATCGGCTCGGCGGTGTTCCACCAGAAGGGATCGTCGGTGGCCATGGTGAACTTCTCACCGGGCTGCGTGGCATCCTCCATGCTGTTGGCGGTGATGCCGTGGCGATCGGGTACCACGCCGGTGACGAGCGTCCAGTGATTGGGGAAGGTCTTGGACGGGAAGGACGGGCGCATCGCCGCGCTGACCCCGGTGGCGGCGAGCTGCGACAAGTGCGGCGTGACGCCGCGTGTCAGGTAATCGGGGCGGAAGCCGTCGATCGAGACGAGGATCGTCACCGGCGCGCGCTGTTCACCAGTAGTGCGGCCGACCGGTGTGGTGACGGCGGCAGTGCCTGTCGGCGGGGCGGGGCGGGTGACCGGCGGAAGCGCGGGCGGATCGTAGCGGTAGGCGCAGGCGGACACGGCGGCCAGCGCGGCGAGCAGGGGAACGCGGGACAACATTACCAGTCCCTTACGCTGGCGATCTTGCAGAACAAAGACCTGCCGCGGCTGCCGCGGAACGCCGGTGCGGGTTCGCGCTTTCTGATCGCATGATCCGCGTGCTGCTGCTGCCCCTGTTGTGCCTCCCGGTCGCGGCCTGCGGCAAAAGCGACGACGCGAAGGCGCCGCCGCCCGCGCCGGTCCCGACCGCCACCGCGCCGGCGCCGCGCACCCCGGTAATGCAGATCACCCCGGCGCCGGGCGCGACCCCGGCGTGGCTGAAGCCGCGGCCGCACGAAGGTGCGGCGGTGCGCGCGCCCTATGGCGGCTCGCTCGACCGGCCGGTGGTCGAGGGTGCGGCGCAACGTTAGGTTGGCATTACCTCCGCCCGGTCCGGCATGGCGAGCGTAGCGAAGCGATCCAGTGCCGGATCAGGACACCCTGGATTGCTTCGCTACGCTCGCAAGGACGAAACACCTGCCGCGTCCGGTCGGACGAATCAGACGTTGAAGCGGAACAGCAGCACGTCGCCGTCGTGGACGACATATTCCTTGCCTTCCTGCCGCAGCTTGCCCGCCTCGCGCGCGCCGGCCTCGCCGTTGAACGCGACATAATCGTCGAACGCGATCGTCTCGGCGCGGATGAAGCCGCGCTCAAAGTCGGAGTGGATCGCGCCCGCCGCCTGCGGGGCCTTCGACCCGGCCTCGACCGTCCAGGCGCGCGCTTCCTTGGGGCCGACCGTGAAGAAGGTCAGCAGGTGGAGCAATTCGTAGCCGGCGCGGATCACGCGCGCGAGCCCGGTCTCCTCCAGCCCCAGCTCGGACAGGAACTCGCCGCGATCCTCGTGCGGCATGGTCGCGATCTCGGCCTCGATCGCGGCGGAGACGACGACGGCCTGCGCGCCCTCGGCGGCGGCCTTGTCGAACACCTTCTGCGACAGCGCGTTGCCGTTCGCGGCATCCTCCTCGTTGACGTTGCAGACGTAGAGGACCGGCTTGGCGGTGAGCAACTGCGCCTGATCGAGCACGCGCTTTTCGTCGGCATCGTTGGTTTCGGTCAGCCGCGCGGGCTTGCCGTCGCGCAGCAGGTCGAGCGCGCGGCCCAGCACCAATGCGCCGAGCTTGGCTTCCTTGTCGCCCTGCTGGCCCTTCTTGGCGAGATTGGGGACGCGCTTTTCGAGGCTTTCGAGGTCGGAGAGCATCAGCTCGGTCTCGACCGTCTCGGCATCCGCGATCGGGTCGACGCGATTGTCGACGTGCTGGATGTCGTCATTTTCGAAGCAGCGCAGCACGTGGACGATCGCATCCACCTCGCGGATATTGCCGAGGAACTGGTTGCCGAGCCCTTCGCCCTTGCTCGCGCCGCGCACGAGGCCCGCGATGTCGACGAAGCCGAGCTGCGTCTCGATGATCTTCGCCGAGCCGGCGATCGCGGCCAGCTTCGACAGGCGGGGGTCGGGGACGCCGACGTTGCCGACGTTCGGCTCGATCGTGCAGAACGGATAGTTCGCCGCCTGCGCCGCGGCCGTCTCGGTCAGCGCGTTGAAGAGGGTGGACTTGCCGACGTTGGGCAGGCCCACGATGCCGCAGCGGAAACCCATGGGGAAAACCTGTGTGATGAGGAAAGCGCGCCAGATAGGCCAGCGCGCGCGCCGTGGCTAGGGGGCGTTCAGCCCGCCGCCATCCCCCATAGCAGATAGCCGTTGAGCACCACGATCACCGCCGCGATCACCCACGCCAGCGCCGCCAGCCAGCGTGGCGCCGCGAACGCACCCATCAGCCGCCGGTTGGAGGTGTAGAGCACCAGCGGGATCACCGCGAACGGCAGCTGCAGGCTGAGCACCACCTGGCTGAGCACCAGCAGGTCGGTCGCGCCGCGGTCGCCCGCCGAGGCGACCACCACCACCGCCGGCACGATCGCGATCGCGCGGGTGATCAGCCGCCGCAGCCATGGCGCGAGCCGGATGTCGAGAAACCCCTCCATCACGATCTGGCCGGCGAGCGTGCCGGTGACCGTCGAATTCTGCCCGCTGGCGAGCAGCGCGACCGCGAACAGCACGCTCGCCGCGCCGACCCCGAGCATCGGCGCGAGCAGCCGGTGCGCATCCTCGATCTCGGCGACCTCGAACTGTCCGGCGCTGTGGAACGCCGCCGCCGCGAGCATCAGGATCGCGGCGTTGATGAAGAAGGCGAGCCCCAGCGCGACGGTCGAATCGATCGTCGCCAGCTTCAGCGCCTCGTGCCGGTCGCGCTCGTCGCTGCCATAGGCGCGGGTCTGGACGATCGACGAGTGCAGATAGAGATTGTGCGGCATCACGGTCGCGCCGAGGATGCCGATCGCGATATAGAGCATCGCCGGGTTGCGGACGATCTCGGGCGAGGGGACCAGCCCCGCCGCCGCCGCGCTCCAGTCCGGGCGTGCCCAGAACAGCTCGAACGCGAAGCAGCCGGCGATGACGATCAGCAGCGCGGCGATGAACGCCTCCAGCCGCCGGAAGCCGTAACGCTGGAGCGCGAGGATCAGGAACACGTCGAGCGCGGTGACCAGCACGCCGTAGATCAGCGGCATCCCGAACAGCAATTTGAGCGCGATCGCGGTGCCGAGCACCTCGGCCAGATCGCAGGCGACGATCGCGATCTCGGCGAGCGCCCAGAGCAGCCACGCCACCGGGCGCGACGAATGCTGCCGGCACGCCTGCGCCAGATCGAGCCCCGCGCCGACCCCGAGCCGCGCCGACAAGGATTGCAGCACGATCGCCATCAGGTTCGACAGCAGCACGACGCTGAGCAGCGTATAGCCGAATGCCGAGCCGCCGGCGATGTCGGTCGCCCAGTTGCCGGGGTCCATATAGCCGACCGCGACCAGCCAGCCGGGGCCGACGAACGCCAGCAGCTTGCGCCAGAAGCCCGCGCCCTTGGGGACGGGCACGGAGGCGAAGCTGTCGCCGAGCGAGCGGGTGGTGAGCGTCATGCGCGGGGAGGAATGCGGGAGAAGCGCGAGGGTTTCAACTCAAGACCGGTCGACATTCGTCAACCCGCCCCTCTCGTCCCCCGGACTTGATCCGGGGCCTCGCTTCTTGCCGACGATCGCGGGAGAAGAAGCGGGATCCCGGATCAAGTCCGGGATGACGGGATGGGGGAGGCGGATGGTTCGATCGCTGCGATCACCTTACCCAGGTTCGTCATTGCGAGCGTAGCGAAGCAATCCAGGGCGTCCTGGTCCGGCTCTGGATTGCTTCGCTGCGCTCGCAATGACGATCGGCATGCATCATCCGTTTGCATCCGAAGCCAGACCCAGCACGCGCGCCACGATCGCTTCATTCCGCGCGACCAACGCCGCATCGCGCGCACCCGGCGCGGTCATGATCGCGCCGTCCAGCGCGGTGTCGATCGGCGAGGGCGTGCGCTCCGCCGGCAAATGCCGCAGCAGATGCGCCACCGCGGCGCGCGCGATCCGGCCGTTGGCGGCCATTTGCGCGACGATCGCGGCGACGTCGACCGCAGCGTGATCGTCACGCCACGCGTCATAATCGGTGACCATCCCGACCAGCGCATAAGGCAGCTCCGCCTCGCGCGCGAGGCGCGCCTCGGGCATCGCGGTCATGCCAATTACGTCGCAGCCCCAGTCGCGGTAGAGGCGGCTTTCAGCGCGGGTCGAGAATTGCGGGCCTTCCATCGCCAGATAGGTCGCGCCCTCGGCGACCCGTCCGCCCGCCGCGGTGATCGCCGCCGCCGCGAACGCGCCGAGCCGCTCGCAGGTCGGATCGGCGAGTGAGACATGCGCCACCAGCCCGCTGCCGAAGAACGACGCCGCGCGCCCGACGGTGCGGTCGACGAACTGGTCGACGAGCGCGAACGTGCCCGGCGGCAGCTCCTCGCGCAGCGACCCGACCGAGGAGATCGCGAGCAGGTCGGTGCAGCCCGCGCGCTTGAGCGCGTCGATATTGGCGCGCACCGGGATGTCGCCGGGCAGGTGGACGTGCCCGCGGCCGTGGCGCGGCAGGAAGCGGATCGCGACATCGCCGACCCTGCCGAACAGGATCTCGTCGCTGGGAACGCCCCATGGCGTGTCGACGCTGCGCCATTCGGCATCCTCCAGCCCGTCGATCGCATACAGGCCCGAGCCGCCGATGATCCCGATGGTCCATTGCGTGTTCATCACTGATCTCCGATAGTTCCCGCCATGCGTACCATGCTCCCCGCCGCGCTCGCGCTGCTCGCCGCCGCCGTCCCCGCGACCGCCTTCGCCGCCACCCCGATCGCCGGACGCTACGTCACCGAGGACGGTGCCGGCGTCATCACGGTCGGCCCGTGCGGCAGCCTGACCTGCGGCAAGCTGACGACGATCCTCAAGAAGCGCCCCGGCGCCCCCGACACCGACGTCAACAACAGCGACGCGAGCCTGCGCACCCGCAGCGTTCTGGGGATGCCGATCCTGTCGGAGTTCCAGGACGCGGGCAAGGACTGGCGCGGCAAGATCTACGATCCGCGCAACGGCAAGACCTACAAGTCGATCGTCGCGAAGAACGCCGACGGCACGCTGGCGGTGAAGGGTTGCATCGCCTTCTTCTGCAAATCGCAGACGTGGCGGCCGGCGAAGTAGGCAACGTCACCCCTCCCCTTGAGGGGAGGAGCCGGGGGTGGGGCAGTGCCGCGAATGCCGTGCCCGTGGTCAGGCCCCACCCGAACCCTTCCCCTGAAGGGGAGGGGCTTGCGTCGCTTCACCCCTCGATCTGGTTTCCGCCGTGGCTGGCCGCCAGCGCGGCGTTGGCGCGGGCGGCGATCAGCGAGCTTTCCTGCCCGCCCGCCGCGCCAGCCGCGAGCCCGGCGGAGGCGGTGACGGTGCCGATCGGCTCGCCCGAGCCGCGCAGCCGCAGCCGCCGCGCCGCAAACGACGCCAATGCCTGATCGGTCAGCACCCGCGCGGTCGCGACCGGCATCCCGCGGGTGATGAAGACGAATTCGTTGCCGCTCCAGCGGATCAGCTCTTCCTCGGCGAAGGTCTGTTGCAGCGTCGCGGCGAAGGCGTTGAGGACGTTGTCGCCGACCGCGCGGCCATAGCGATCGTTGATTGCCTCCAGCGCGTCGACGCTGAACGCCAGCACCACATGCGCCTCGCCGCCGGCATCCGCGCGCGCCATCACGTCGCGCGCGCCGCTGCGGTTGAGCGCCTGCGTCAGATCGTCGCGGCCGCTGTCCGCGGGCGGCGGCGCGGGGACGATATTGTCGCGCAGCTGGATCACCTCGCTGCGCAGCGCGGCCAATTCACGCTCGGCGTCGGACAGGCGATCGACGAACGCGGCGGCCGACGGCGCCTCGCCCGCCGCCGCGACGAACGCATCCATGTCGCGACCGAGCGCCTCGGTCAGGTCGTGCGCGTCGCTGGTGAGCGTGCCGAGTTCCTGCGCCTGCCGCATCACGGTGCGCTCGCGGCGGTCGAGCGTCTGCTCGCGCGGCGGGGAGAGATAGGCGTCGACGAGCGACTGGACGGTGGCAGTGGTGAGCCGCAGCCCGCCGTCGGTCTGCGCGGCGACCGCCTCCGACAGGTGCGAGCCCGGCGCGCCGATCACCGCCAACGCGAATTCGTAATGCGACGGCGAGGGGTCGAGCTGATGCAGTTCGAGGAAGTTGAGCGCGCGGCGCGCGCGATCGAACGCTGTCCTCATCGCCCCTTCTTCCGCTGCTCCGTCCGGTCCCTCTATTCGGCAGCATTGTTAAAGTGGCGTAAATGCCGGAAATTCAGACCGGCGCGGCATCCGCCCCGGCGCCATAATGATGCCAGGTGAAGATCGCCGCCGCGCCGCGATACGGCCGCCACGGCTCCGCCAGTTCGCGGGTCAGCTTTTCGCTCGGGCGTTCGGGGTGGCCGAGGATCCGCCCGGTCTCGATCTGCACCGCCAGGTCGCCGGCCGGCCAGATGTCGGGACGGCCCTCGGCGAACAGCAGATAGACCTCCGCCGACCAGCGCCCGATCCCCTTCACGCGCACCAGTTGCGCGATCGCCGCCTCGTCGTCGGCGGGCAGGTCGTCGAGGTCGAGCCGGCCGCTGGTCACTTCCTCGGCAAGGCTGCGCGCATAGCCGGTCTTCTGGCGCGAGAAGCCGCACGCGCGCAGCATGTCGTCGTCGAGCGCCGCGACCACCGCCGGGTCGGTCGGGTCGCCGAGCGCCTCCAGCTTGCGCCACACCGCATCGGCCGCCTTCACGCTCACCTGTTGCCCGACGATCGTGCGCAGCAAGGTCGCATAGCCACGCGCGCGGATGCGCGGTGCCGGGTAGCCGACCCGCGCCAGCGCGGCGTTGAAGGCGGGTTCGCGCGCGGCGAGCGCATCGAGCCCGGCGTTGAGGTCCGCGGCGCTCAGCCCCATTGCGCGGGCTCGGGCTTGCCGCCATGGGCGGGGCGATTATCGGTGGAGTTCATATGGCCAAGCTTATCGTCGAGACCCGCAACGGGGAAGAACGCGAACTCGAGGGGCAGGCGGGTTTCTCGGTCATGGAAGTGATCCGCGACGGCGGCGTCGACGAGGTGCTGGCGCTGTGCGGCGGCTGCTGCAGCTGCGCGACGTGCCACGTCCATGTCGACCCCGCCTTCGCCGACAAGCTGCCGCCGATGAGCGAGGACGAGAACGACCTGCTCGACGCGGCGGCGGATCGTGACGCGACCTCGCGGCTGTCGTGCCAGATCGAGTTCGGCCCGGCGCTGGACGGCCTGCGCGTGCGGATCGCCGCGGAGGATTGATCGCACCACCGTCATCCCCGCCTGCGCGGGGATGACGGAGAACGTCACCGCACCGTCACCGCATAGAGCGCGATCGCGGCGGCGTTCGAGACGTTGAGGCTCTCGACCTTGCCCGAGATCGGCAGCTTCGCCAGTTCGTCGCAATGCGTCTCGGTGTTCTGGCGCATCCCTTCGCCCTCCGCGCCGAGCACGATCGCGATCCGGCGGCTCGGGCCGATGTCGGCGAGCGATTGCGGCAGGGTCTGCGGCGCATGGCCGGTGAGCCCGATCCGCCAGCTGCCCGCCTCGGCCATTTCCTCCAGCGCGCGCGCCAGATTGACGACGCGTACCCATGGCACCGTCTCCAGCGCGCCGCTCGCCGCGCGCGCCAGCGCGCCCGATTCGGGCGGTGCGTGCCGGTCCTGCGTGACGATGCCGAGCGCGTCGAACGCGGCCGCCGAGCGCAGGATCGCGCCGACATTATGCGGGTCGGTGACCTGATCGAGCACCACCAGCGGACGCGGGCGCTCGGGATCGTCGGTCGCGCCCTGCTCGAGCAGATCGCCGAGCCACACGTCCTCCAGCGGATCGACCTCCGCCACCAGCCCCTGGTGCGGCGCGTCGGACGGCACCAGCCGGCCGAGATCGGCGGCATCGGCATAGACCACCGGCAACACCGGCGGCAGGCTGAGCGACGACAATGCCTCGCGCGTGCCCCAGATCTTGCGCACCGTCCGCTCGGGGTTGGCGAGCGCGGCGGTGACCGCGTGACGGCCCCACAGCCGGGGACGGTTGCCCTGCGTCTGGCTCGGGCGGTGGCCGCGGCGCGCCATCAGCGAAGACCCCGGAGCGGCGTGGCGGTGGCGGTCGGGAAAGGGCGCATGACGGGTCGGGTCCGTGATTGTCGTGAAGGAAGAAGCGGTGGCGGACGCTATGCGCCACGCGCCACCGGCACGCAAATTGTTGCGGCATCGCGACACAGGCGTTGACAGGCCGGCGATGCGCGGGCATTGGGCGCCCTCGCTTTGACAGCGCCGCTCGTGGAAGGGTGGCCGAGTGGTTAAAGGCAGCAGACTGTAAATCTGCCCACGCAAGTGTACACTGGTTCGAATCCAGTCCCTTCCACCAACCCTTCGATCCGAACGGTTCCCCAACACTCCTCCGGTGCCCGCATTCCCCTCGTGGAAGGGCTTGTCCGTTGTCCCTCATGGTTCCAGATGGAACCCGTTGAGCGGGTCGATTCTGGGGGCACTTTGGGGGCACGATCTAGCAGACGTGGGGGCACCGGGTGCTGACCGACATCGCCTGTCGGAAAGCGCCGACGAAGGACAAGCCGTACAAGCTCGGCGATGCCCACGGCCTCTACCTTTACGTCCTGCCCAGCGGGTTCAAGTCGTGGCGGTGGAAGTACCGGTTCGGCGGCAAGGAGAAGCGGCTGGTCTTCGGCGGCTACCCGGAGATCACGCTCGCAAAGGCGCGTCAGCTCCGCGAGGAGGCGGCGCGGGTGCTTCGCGATGGCGGCGATCCGGCGGTCAGCAAGCGCCAGCGTGCAGCCGAGCAGACGGCGATGGCGGGCAGCACCTTCGAGAAGGTGGCTCGTGGGTGGCATGCCAGCCAGGAGGCGGGCTGGTCGGCGCGCTATGCGGCGATCGTGCTCAACAGCTTTGTCAACGACGTCTTCCCGAAGATCGGCAAGCTCCCGATCACCGCCGTGACGACGCCGCTGGTGCTGGAGGTACTGAAACCGATCGAGGCGCGCGGGGCCGTCGAGACGGCGCACCGGGTGCGTCAGCGGATCTCGGAGGTGTTCGCCACCGCGATCGGTGCTGGGATCGCCTCGTCCGACCCGGCCGCCGTCACCAAACGCGCGCTCGGCCGCAAGCCAAAGGGGAAGTTTCCGGCGGCGCGAACGATCAAGCAGGCGCGGGCGGTGCTGACCGAGTCGGAGCGCCAGCCGGGGCATCCGCTCACCAAGCTCGCCTCCCGGCTGCTGGCGCTGACGGCGGTCCGCTCGGCGACCCTGCGGCATGCCGAGGTGCACGAATTCGAGGACCTGGACGGGGACGCACCGATCTGGCGCATTCCGGCGCGGAAGATGAAGCTGGGGGTCGAACGCAAGCAGGACGACGCCTTCGAATTCATCGTCCCGCTGTCACGTCAGGCGGTCGAGACCGTCAACGTGGCGATCGCCTTCTCGGGGCGGAACGCGACGGGGCTGATTTTCCGCAGCGTCCGCAATGCCCGCAAGCCGATCAGCGACAGCACGCTGAGCAAGGCGTATCGCGAGGCGGGGTTCTCGGGCGTGCATGTGCCGCATGGCTGGCGCGCCTCGTTCTCGACGATCATGAACGAGCGGGTGAAGGAGGAGGGCAGGGACGGCGACCGCGCTGTCATCGACCTCATGCTCGCCCACGTCCCGTCCGGGGTGGAGGCCGACTACAACCGCGCCGCATACATGCCGCGCCGCCGCGAGATCGCGCAGCAATGGGCGGACATGCTGACCGACGGCCTCGCGCCGCCGGCGGCGCTGCTCGAGGGAAAGCGACAGCACGGCTGAGCGCCGGGGGGCGCGCGTGACGGCGGCCTCGATGGGGCGTCAGGCACGCCAGCTCACCAAGGGCTTCACCGCTCGCCTCACAGGCAGGCATGAGCGCGGCGCCGATCGGAAGGTCCGGCGTCACAGCATCGATGTCGAGGATCGCCGCGCCCGCGTGTCGCGGCCGATCGGCGACGGCACGACCGCCGGTGCGTTGAGCTGGATCGATTGTCTGTTGAAGGCTGTCTCGGAATGGGACGATGAGGAACGGGCGAAAGGCGGGGCTCGTCCCTTGGGTCTGCACGGCCTTCGTGTGCTCGAGGCGATCCTCGGCCGGCGCGGCAAAGTTGCGGTCGATTTCAGGACCGGCCGGCTCGACCCCGAGCTGGCGACGATCGCGCGCGCGGCCAGAGTGACGAAGACCACGGTCGTCCGGGCGCTCGCCCGGCTGAAGGCGATGAAGATCCTCGACTGGATCCGCCGCACCGAGCGGACGGGCAACGACGGGGTGTTCGGCCCGCAGCGCCGTCAGGTGTCGAATTCCTACTTCTTCACCCCGGAAGCCCTTCCGTCGCGTGTGGCGCAGCGCCTGCGCGACCTGCTCGCCCGCCGCCGGCTGCGACGATCAGGCACGATGCCGCCGGACAGTCCGAAAGCGTCCGCGCGACCGTCGACCCCCGAGCTGCGCGACCTCCTCGACCGGATGGAGGCCGGGATCGCGCGCACGTCCGAAGGGCTGAACGCGAGTCCACCATACGGTCAGTATCCCCTCTCAGGGGCTGAAGGATAAGGAATGGGATCGCTGAGGCGATCCCATGCATCGAATTTGCCGATCCCCCCGCGCCGAAAGGCTCCACCCCATCGACCCGATCGCCAAGGCCCGGCGGTCGAGCGTGGCGGCTTGCGCCGCCCCGGGGCTGCCTGGGGGGGATGGAGCACGAAGCGCGCCACGCTCCCGCCGCCGTCCCGCACGCGGCGCGGTCAGCCGGTCAGGACCGCGGCCCATTCCTCAAACACGCGACGGCGCGGCGCGAGGTGCTGCGCGCGGTTGTACGCGCCCTCGACCTTCGCGATCGTCCCGTCGTCGTGCTTCAGCACATGGCCGAGCGCCCGGTCGATCACCGCGCGGTCCGCTGGCCGCCGCTCGTTCATCACCGTCGAGAAGGTCGCGCGCCAGCCGTGGACGACGTGGCGGCCGGCGAACGGCGTGCGCGCGTAGAGTGCGTTGATCGTGCCCTCGCCGATCGGCGTGCGTCCGTTGCGGCCCGGGAAGATCAGCCCGCTGGCCGCGCCTATGGGATCGAGCGCGCGCGCGGCGCGCAGCACCGCCGCCGCCGCCGGCGCGAGCGGGACCAGGTGGTCGTTAGCCGCGTCGCGCTTCTTCGCCGCGGCCAGCTTCATCCGCGCCGCCGGCACGCGCCACACCGGTGCGCCGTCCAGCTCCTCGATCTCGTCCCAGCGCGCGCCGCGCACCGCCGCGAGCCGTACCGCGGTCAGCGCGATGAACCGCGAGGCGAGCTTCACCGCCGGTCGCGCGTCGACCAGCTCGGCCGCGGCGAGCAGCGCGCGCGCTTCCTCGATCGTCGTCAGCGCCGGGTGGTGGCGCGCCGCCGGCGCGCGGGTCAGCGCGCGGCCGACGATCGCCGCCGGGTCGCTGCTCGCCCAGCCTTCGCTGACCGCGAGCGCGAAGACGTCGGAGATCCGCTGGCGGACGCGCCGCGCGGTCTGGACCGCACCGCGCTGCTCGATCGCGCGCACGACCCGCAGCACCGCCGGCGCGTCGATTGCGTCCAGCGCGTCGGTACCGATCGCGGGGAAGACGTCGGCCTCAAGGCTGGCGAGGACGTCGGCCGCGTGGACCGTGGTCCAGCCGGGCTGCTGTCGTTCGTGCCATTGGCGGGCGGCGCGCTCGAAGGTCATGACATGCGGCGCGTTGCGAGGATCGATACCGCGGGCGAGCTGCGCGCGCGCCGCCTCGGCGCGGGCGCGTGCGGCATCGAGCGAGACCTCCGGCCACTGGCCGATCGTCAGCAGCTGTTCGCGGCCTTCCCACGCAAAGCGAAGCCGGAACGTCTTTCGCTGGGTCGGAGTGACGTACAGGTGCAGGCCGCGCTCGTCGGTCAGCTTGTACGCGGACGCGCGAAAGCGCGCCGCCTTGACGGCCGCGTTGGTGAGCATCAAAACCTCGATCATGATCTGCGAGGGAAAAAATAGGAGCAGGATCTGGTCCACTCGCGCAGCCCTAGGCTTGCGCGTGATCATCACGCTTACCTGCTGTTGTTCGTGCTTTCAGGCGGAAAACACACCAACAGCCGAGGGGTAAGATGCCACCGATTGAGCGGGCGGCGCGGGCGATATGTCGCTTGGCCGGACATTCCGAGAATATCCGGTTTGAAGGTCGGCCGATGTGGGAAAGCTATGTTGACGAGGCGGCCGCCGCTCTGTCGGCCGTTTGTCACGACAGCTTCATAGCGCTGGCAAAGCGACTTCTCACACTGCCTGGGAACATAGAGCCTCATACCGATGCGCTGGAACTTTCAGCGATGAAAGAAGAGGCCCGCAAGCTGCTGCTGCGAATGCAGCCGTCGCCACACGATCAATCACGCGACTAGAACGGAGGTATCCTCGGCCTTGATGGCGCAGAAGAGATAACGGTGTCACCTTCAACATTGACCGGGGACAATGCGAGAGAAGCCAAGCAGGCGCATTATCCGGTGATGCCAGCGTATCGAATCACAATCAGCGATAAGGAGAGTGTTTCGGAGGCGATGGAGCATCACGCATCTCTCGAACACGCCCAGCAATCCGCGGCTCGAACAGCGATGGCCTTCCTGAGCGAGGAGGGCCACCCAAATTACCGACACGTTGCGGAATGCGAGATTTCCGAGGTAGGCGGGGCAGAGCAATCGCACTTCTTCGTTGCCATCGAATTGATGTCGGTCCCGCGGTGATCGCGGCGGAAATATCCTGCGCCTCGTTCCCGTTGAGGTGCGTACCAAGGAAATGTCGAGAGGTGAGCTGGATTTGTCGTTTGAGGCGAATGCGACATCACCCAACGACATAGCCGGCTTCGACATTGCCGTGAGAAAGCTGATGTGGTAAACGCCCTTATCGTTGGCGATCGGCTCGTCTGACGCTGGAGGCCGAGCAAAGGCTCCGCCCGGCCGATTAGGCGTTCCCTTGAACAATTCGGTTCTAGTCCTCCTGGTAGAGGACCAAGCGCTCATTCTAGATATTCTAGAAGAGGCACTTAAAGACGCGAAATTCGACGTCCTAACAGCCGATAGTGGCGCAGCGGCGCTCGCTATCTTGGACAGGCAGCACTCAGATCTCGCGGTGTTGGTCAGTGATATTCGTCTTGGCGGTGGTCCGAATGGCTGGGAAGTGGCGCGGCGTGCTCGCGAGCTACGTCCATCCCTGCCGGTAATCTATATGACCGGCGATAGCGCTAGCGACTGGGCTGCGCAGGGTGTCCCGAAGAGTGTTCTTCTTCAGAAGCCCTTTGCGCCAGTGCAAGTCGTTACTGCGGTCGCCATGCTTCTCAACGAGGCATCGTTGCGAACCGACTGATCAGCCTCCTAACAAAAGGCTAGGCTCTCAACCAGGCACACATTTGATCAGCCATTGTACCCGTCCGCTAGCACCAGATCGGGAATATTGGATGTCAAATTATCCGCTACGTCACCGACGAGTAGGTTCAAAGGTCGCCTATGCCGATATTTTCAGTCATTATTGTGAACGGAAACATCTTCAAAGCCACCGAGGAGTTTTCCTCTATGATCGTGGCGCGAAATGCGGTGATGCGCTCTGCCTTGCAGATGCTTTTGGCAGAGGAGACGTCAGAGAGCCGGCGCGTCGCGGATTGTCGCATCGTAGAAGTCGGAAGTCGGCGTGAAGCCTCGTTCAAAATCAGTCTCGACATCACTGATTAGATGTACTGAGTGTGGCGGAGGCTTCCTCCGCCTCTGTCAGCCGCAACGCCGCGCCACGACGTCATTTCTCGTCTCTTGCGCGAAGGTCGATACCCGTAGCGATACCCCGCACTTTGTCGTCGATAGTCAGCCGCGCAGCTTGCGCCGCAGCTCGTTCCAGCCGCGCTCGTCGGCGGGCCCGAAGGTGCTGGTCGGCGCCTCTCCGGTCAGCCGTATACGCGGTTGGCGCTCACCACACCGCGAGCAGCGCAGATGATCGCCAACCATGTGCAGTCGGCCATTCCATTGATGAACGAAGAAGTATTTGCTCAGCTGAGGCCCGTTGAGGACGCCGCGATGCCCGCAGCGGCACTTCAGCGCCACGTTGCCGCGGCGCGTCAGCTCCATCAGCGTCTCGGGCCGAAAGTTGGCGCTCATGCGGGCGAATCGATCAACATGCCGGGATCGTGGAAAATGTTGGATTGATCGGGCAATAAGCGCCTGAGCGATTTCAGCCGCGTATGATCGTCGCCGTCGCAGCTGCCTCGACGGTTACCAGCGGCGAGATGTTGCGCATGGTGAGGCGGGCCTGCCCCTCCAGCTTGATGTTCGGCGTGCCGGGTGCAGCCGGCGCAAACTGCGCACCATCGATCAGGGACTCGGCCTGATCGGCCATCCCGAAGTTGCAGAGCGAGGCACCACCCGTGTCGACCGGCGCGCCGATGTAGCCGCCGTACCAGGCGCGGCGTGCCTTGTTGATGTCGGCAACCGGCCGATCGCTGCTTTCGATCGCCACGCAATTATAGCTCTCGGTGTCGCATGAGACGTGACTGGTGAAGACGTTGTCGGACGGGCCGGTCGAGCCGTTCATGCCCGACCCGCTTCCCACGCACTCGATCTCGAGCACCGCCGGCGAGGGATCGTCGATCGACGCGCCAGTCGAGAGACCCGCCATCGACGTGTAGCTGAACAGATCACCCCAGCTGTTCCAGCCCGCGACGCGATAGGCGATGACCCGCAGCGGACCATTGATGGCGAGCCCGGAGGTGCTGCCTCCGAAGCTGGCGGATCCCTGAATGCCGATGTTTTCGAGGATCAGCAGGCTGTTGATGTTCGTGTCGACCGACGGGTTGCCGTAGATCGGCGGCGAACCGCCAAGCACGTCGAACCCCGCGAGATGGGTCACTTTCCCGATCCCGTTGGCGGCGCGGACATAGACGCCGGACGAGAGCGGCTGGAGCTTCTGATCACCGATCAGGTTCCGGCTATCGAGCGCCTGCGCGTAGAGCAGCTGCGCGCCCGCGTCATAGAACCAGGTGCCGGGCGTCGCGGCGACGGCCGCGATTGACGCCACCTTGGTCGGCACGAAATAGCAGGGTGACAGTTGCCGCACGAGCGAGCGCCAGCGTTCCTGATCGGCGGTGGTCCCGCCGACCGGCACCTTGATCTTGGCGGCCTGATCGATGCGGATCGCGGTGTCGATCAGGTTGGCGGCATCGTTCACGGTCGCGATCGGGGTCGAGTAGACGCCGGGCTGCCCGTTGACCGCCGACCAGGTCGGCGCATTCGGCGAGCCGGTCTTGGCGAACAGGATGCGGCCCGGCCCCTCGTTGACGATCGAATAGGAGAAAGCCGGCGTCGCCCAGGCCGCGGTCTCCCGGTAAATGGTGTCGACCTGCGGCCCGTTGATGACGATCTGAACGCCGTCACTGATGATCTTGCTGCGTGCGGCGCCCGGCGTCAGCAGCGGCGCTGCTTTCGTCAGACCGCTGTTGCTGTCCGAGGCGTTGCCGGTCCGGTTGAACGGGTCGAGATAGATCCTCGTGACCGTCGCGGGGCGAAGCGCCTCCTGTGGCAGCTCCGCCAGCACGTAGAGGCCCTGTACCTTCCGCTTGGCCAGCGTGGCTGCCCGTCGGCGCAGGTTGGTCGGCTGGTCGATGACGACTCCACGCGTGCCGTAGGCCTCGTCCTCAGAAATGATCTTCGTGGTTCCGCCGCGGATGACGCGCAGACCGTCTGTCATGACTATTCTCCAATGTAAGACGTTGGGGTTGGCCGGTCCGGTCCCCGAGACAGCTGTCGCTCAGCGCGGCCAAGCATCGGCCAGCAGCCGACGGCGCGCCTCGCATTGCGCAAGCGCCACGTCGCCCTCCCGCATCACGCGCAGCATGTCGGCCGAGGTCATCGAACCATCGGGTTGAGTGAGCAGCTTACCTGGCCGGCACGGGGTCTGCGCGGCTGGCGGCGGCTCGGGGATCGTCAAAGAGGGCGGCGCGATCTTCGGCGAAGCGGCGCACGCCGTCAGCGTCAAGGCAGCCAGCCCGACCAGCATCTGTCTGTGCATATTCCCTCACGGTGTTGGTGGAGCGGACGATGATCGGCTCGCGCGCGGCGAGCTGCGTCGCGAACGTCGACGTCGAGCGCGCCTGACGCTCGGCGAAGCCGCGCTCCTGCTCGGCGCGCCGGTGATCGGCGCGGTCGTGGTCGGACTTGCGCTCCGCCTGCTCGATTGCGAGCGCCTGACGCGCGGCGTCGCGCTCGGCGCGCGTGACGAGCAACAGCCCGGCGAAAAAGGCCGCGGACAGCGTGGCAATCGCAAGCGGCCAGTGCCGGCGCGCCACCGCGAGCAGCGTCGCCCAGCTCATGCGGCCACCTCGCCGTAGGTCAGCGCCTTCAGCGCGGCATAATCCTCGCGGTAGAGCGCCGCCTCGGCCGCGCGCCGGCG
>NZ_JACIJN010000008.1 GCF_014199415.1 Sphingomonas endophytica | reverse complement strand
GGTAGCGTCCTGCGCCACCGTCGCCGCGGGTGCCGCGATCATCGTCCCCGCACACAGCGCCGCAATCGCCTTGCGCATCAGCTTCCTCTTCAACGATTGTCCTTCCGGCGCAGCGGGCGCGGCGTGGTGACGCCGCTGTTGGTCAGCGTGACCGGCAGGATCGTTCCGTCCTTCGCGAACCGCATCGGCTCGATCGCGATCTGGCGATGCTCGCCCTTGTCGTCGTTCAGCGGACGGCGGTGATAGACGATGTACCAGTCGTCGCTGCCCGGCACGTTGACCACCGAATGATGCCCTGCCCCGCGCGCGACCTTCATGTCCTGCGCGAGGATCGTGCCGCGCTTCGTGAACGGTCCGACCGGCGACGGGCCGGTCGCATAGGCGACCCGGTAATCCGGGCCGGTCCAGCCGCCCTCCGACCACATCAGATAATAGACGCCCTTGCGCTTGATGACGAAGGAGCCCTCGACATAGCCCGGCGGAGTGATCTCCTTGAACGTCGTCCCGTCAGGGTGCCTTTCGACCGTCGACAGGTCGGCGGACAGCCGCACGACGTTGCAATGCTTCCAGCCGCCGTAATAGAGATACACCTTCCCGTCGTCGTCGCGGAACACGAATGGGTCGATTGGCTGCGCACCATTGTGGAACGCGCCGATCAGCGGCTTGCCGAGCGCATCGCGGAACGGGCCGCCGGGCGTGTCGCTGACCGCGACGCCGATCCCGCCCACTTCCTTGTCGCTCTGGATGTCGTTGGCGCTGAAGAACAGATAATAGCGCCCGTTCACCTCGATCGCCGATGGCGCCCAGACCGCATAGGCCGCCCAGGCGACATTCTCGACGTCGAGCACGCGACGGTGTTTGGTCCAGTGCACCAGATCCGGGGACGAGAAAGCGTCGAAGAACGTCTGTTTGGCATAGGAGGGCCGCACCATCCGGCGCTGGCGGTCCTCGCTTTGCTGCGCGGAGAAGCGCGACGGCGCGGCCGGGGTGGCGGGATCGTCCGAATAGGTCGGATAGATCCAATATTCGCCGGCGAAGATGCGGATCTCCGGATCGGCATACCAGCCGGGCACGATCGGATTGGCCGCGCGGAGCGCACCCGCCGACAGCAACGCGGCGCCGGTGACCAGCGCCGCCTTCATCCATCGCTTCGCCGCACGTCGTCTCATGGCAAGTACCCCTTGTCGAAAAAGTGGGTGGCCGCACCGCGACCACCCAGGGGGGGAAGGATAATCCGCGTCAGAACTTGTACGAAACGCCGACATAGGCACGACGGCCGGAATAGACGTTCGAGATGAACCGCGCGTCGGTGTCGTTGCCGAGATGCTGGCGCTGTTCGGACTTCGTCAGGTTGATCACCGAGGCGCTCAGCACGAAATTCTCGAACAGGTTGTACGAGGCGTTCAGATCGATCTGCTCATAGGGATCGTCATAGACGTTCAGCCCGGATTGCAGCCCGCGCACCACCTCGCCGCGGCGGTTGTATGACGCGCGCAACAACATGCGATCGTTCTCGTAGAACAGCGATCCGTTCAGCTGCGTCTTGGCGCTGCCGACCAGCGGCGAGCTGCCGACATTCTGCCCCTCCAGCGTGATCTGCGCCACCGACGTGTCATTGTAGGTGAAGTTGACCTGTGCGCCGAGCCCGAACGGCAACGTGTGCTGCGCGTAAACCTCGACGCCCTGCGAGCGCGCGTTGGACCCGTTCGCGACCGTGCTGTACGGCTGGATCAGCTCTGGCCGGCCGTTCACGGTCTGCGTGACGTCGAGCACCAGCGGCACGATGAAGTCGGACACGTCCTTGCGGAACGCGGTCGCGCCCAGCACCGAGCCGCGCTTGAAATACCATTCGAGGCCGATATCATATTGCCACGCCTTGAACGGGTTGAGCGCGCCATTGCCGCCCGACCCCGACCAGCCCTCGCGCTCGCCGAACTGCCGGCGGTCGAACGCATATTCGGGCGAGCGATAGGTCAGGCTGCGCTGCGAGCCGAGGTTGGTGAAGGCCGGCCGCGCGATCACCCGCGCCACCGCACCGCGCAAGAGCAGATTGTCGGTGACATCGTACGAGGCGTTCAGGCTCGGCAACCAGTCGCTGTAGGTGCGCGTCTGGTCGAGCTGCGTGTTCACGATCGTCTCGCGCTGCGCCAGCGGGAGCGTGATGCAATTGCCGTCAGCGCCGACCGGCGGCGTCACGAACGGTCCGCCTTCCGCGTTGACGCAATAATCGTTGAGGATCTGCAGCCGGTCGGAGGTGACGCCGGTCTGACGGGTGTTGACGTAGCGCAGCCCGAGATTGCCGCGGAAGCGCTCGGCCTTGAAGTTGGTCTGCACATAGCCGGCCCAGATCCGCTCGCCGATACCGTAGACGAAGCCCGTTTCGTCGACGCGCACCGCATCGCCATAAGTGTTGTTCAGATAGCCGAGATAGTTGCGGAAGTCGATCGCCGGGAAGGCGTTGCCGCTGAACCCGCCGGCAATATTGCCGAGCGGCTTGTCGAAGAAGAACCCCGGCCGCGTGGTCGCCGCCCCCGGCGTGTCCTGATAGCGCAACTGGGTTGCGGGATCGGCATACCATTCGTTGCGGCCGGTCGCACGATTGACCTGCCCGTCGCGCCACTTCGCGCCGACCTGAACCGAATCGAGGAAGGTCTCGAAGCGCCGCGTCAGATCGAGCTGCGCATAGCGCTGCGCGATCGAGCTGCGGTTGAACGACGAATTGGTCGATCCCAGATCGATCTGCGTGAGCCCGTTGTTGATGTTGTCCTGAAGGTCGGGCGAAAATTCGAAATTGGCCGACTGGTCGGTGAAGTTCCACGCGCTGAACTGGTTGCCGTTGATCCCGACGATGCCGTTCACGACGCGCGGCTTGGCCGCCACGCTGAACCGCGCCGAGGGGCCGCCGGTGGCGCGGGTCTTGCCGAGCTTGAACACCGCCTCGAACCGATCGCGCTTGAACGCGCCCTCGACGTCGAAGGTGTTCGAGACCGACTTTTCCCGGCTGTAGGTGCCGTAGATCTGCGGCGTCTCCATCGTGCACGGCGGCTGGTTGCCGACCTGCACGCGGCACCCCGTGCCGTCGGCGGGCACCTGGAACTGCGCGGACTGGAAGATCGTGCCGCTCTTGTCGAGCGTCGCGCCCGAGAAGAAATTGCCATATCCCCATTCCGGGATCTGGATGCCGTTGCTGATGAAATCGTCGTCGACCTGGAAGCGGAAGTAATTGGCGGTGACGGTGAAGTCGTCGAACGGCTTCATCTGCGCGGTCGCCTGGATGCCCAGCCGCTTGCGATTCTGCTCGGTGACGGTCTGGCTGACCTGCTGCGGCGCCCAATAGCCCGAGAAGCGCTGCCCGGCCTGCGTGGTCGCGCCCGTGTTCTCCGGCCAGTAAGAGATCGCGTCGTCATTGGCATAAGGATTGCCATTGACGTCGGTGGCCGGCTGGGTCGCCTGCCTGTATGTCCACCAGTTCCAGCTCGACGCCGCGGCGCGGTGATCGCGCACCGTCCGCTCCTGATAGGTCGCGCCGACCAGGAAGCCGAGCGTCTCGTCGGGGTTCTTCCACGACAATTGCCCGCCGATCTGCGGCTGCACCTTCTCGGTCACGTCGGCATAGGTGCCCTCGACCGACACGAAGCCGCTCAGCGACTTCAGGTCGAGCGGGCGGCGGGTGTGGAGGATGATCGTACCGCCGACCCCGCCTTCGTCCAGCCGCGCCTCGGGCGATTTGAAGACGTCGACGCTGCCGATCATGTTCGATGGCAGCAGCAGATAGTTGAACGAGCGCGACGGCTCGTTGTCGTCGGCGGAGGCGATGAAATTGCCGTTGAGCTGCGTCAGCGTCAGGTCGGATTGCAGGCCGCGAATGCTGACGCGCGATCCCTCACCGCCATCGCGGTCGATGATGATGCCGGGGACGCGCTGGAGCGAGTCCGCGACGTTCTTGTCGGGGAATTTGCCGATGTCCTCGGCGGTGATGACGTCGACAAAGGCGTTCGCCTCGCGCTTGCGGCTGAGGCTCTCCTCGATCGAGCGGCGATAGCCGGTGACAACGATATCGCCCGCCGCCGCATCACCGGCGTCCTGCGCCGTGCCCACGTTGCTGTCGGGAACCGACGTGTCCGGTGCGGCGGCGTCGGGCGCGACGGCCGGCGCCGTGGCCGGCGTCGTCTCCTGCGCCTGTGCCGCAGCGGCGATACTGATGCCGGCGGTCGCCAGCAGCAACGTCATCAAACGTCGCCCGGGCACCCCCGGTCGATTGTGACGATCGGACATTCAACCTCTCCCTTGTCCCGGCCGGGCATCAGCCCCGCGGCCGGCTCCCTGTGCGTTGCAGCCAGCGTCACGCTCGTGAGATGGCGCCGGTTCACGCTGAAGAGGCGTGCCCGTTCTTGGTCGCTGCGACAGGCGCATGTCGCAATAAAGAAAACACTTTGTCAAAATAATTTTGGAGAGAAATGTTTTGTAATCAGTGCCTTGATGCAGGTTGTGACAACGATAACGCGATCATCGACGTTTACATCTCCTGCTGTCAGCCCTGTCTGTCATGGCACCGTCGCGTGCGCTCCTGACCGTCATCTGCCCCCTCAAATTACGAAAATTGCTGTTTTTATTCAGCTCACGTGGCATCAGCCGCGTTCGATCGGCGAGAACGACGGAGCGCGGGATGAGCAACGATCAGCAGCGGAACAGGGTCGGGCCAGTCCGCGCCGGGGCCGCAGCGCTCGCACTGGCAGCGCTCACCGCCGCGCCGGTTGCCGCCCAGATCGCCGACACGATCGGCGCGGTCGATCCCTTCATCGGCACCGGCGGCGAAGGGCATACGTTTCCCGGCGCGGTCGCCCCGTTCGGCATGGTGCAATTGTCACCCGATACCGACACCGCTTGCGTCATCCGCGACTGCTACGCGCACGCCGCAGGATACCGGCACGACGATCCGACGATCGAAGGCTTCAGCCACACGCATTTCTCGGGCGCGGGTCACTCCGACCTCGGCGACATTCTGGTCATGCCGGTCTCGGGTGCGACGGTTCCGCTGGACCCCGGCACCGTCGCTGCCCCCGGTTACCGGTCGCGCTTCTCGCACGCCAGCGAAGAGGCATCGCCCGGCTATTACGCGGTGACGCTCGACGGCCCGAAGGTGCGCGCCGAACTGACCGCCGGCACGCGCGTCGGGGTTCACCGCTACGCCTTTCCGGCCGGACAGCCGGCGCATCTGGTGCTCGACCTGCGCTCCTCGCTCTACAATTATCCCGCCAAGATCCTGTGGTCGGGGCTGCACCTGCGGCCGGACGGCACGCTGACCGGCTTCCGCGAGACGCGCGGCTGGGCGCCGGGACGCAAGTTGTTCTTCGCGATGCGGTTCTCCGCGCCGCTCACCGGCCATGCGCTGCTCGATCGTGACAAGGACGTGCCCTACAAGGGTTTCGCACCGCCGGGACAGGGCAACGACAGCCTGGCCGAGAAACTGGGTCGTGCGCTGGAAGCGCGCCTCGATTTCGGCACGCTCGACCGCCCGCTCGAGGTCAAGCTCGCCTTGTCGGGGGTCGACGAGGCCGGCGCGATCGCCAATCTGGAGGCCGAGCCGGGCGACTTCGACGCCGTCCGCACGCGCACGCGGGCGGCATGGGGCGAGGCGCTCGGCGCGGTCGCGCTGGAGGCACCGGCGCCGATGAAGACGATGGTCGCCACCGCGCTCTACCACAGCCTGATCGCGCCGAGCGTGTGGAGCGATGCCGACGGTCGCTGGCGCGGGCCCGACGATCAGGTCCATCGCGCCGAAGGCTATACGCAACGCTCGACCTTCTCGCTCTGGGATACGTTCCGCGCCGAGCACCCGTTGCTGACGCTGGTCCAGCCCGACCGGACCACCAGCGATGTGGTCAATTCGCTGCTCGCCAGCCAGCGCGTCAGCCCGCATGGCATCCTGCCGGTGTGGCAGTTCGCCGGGCGCGAGACCTGGACGATGATCGGCTACCACGCGGTGCCGGTGATCGCCGACGCCTATCTGAAGGGCATCGGTGGGTTCGACGCCAACGCCGCGCTCGACGCGATGGTCGCCAGCGCCAGCTATGCGCCTTACGGGGGGCTCGGCGCGTATATGAGCGGCGGCTATGTCCCGATCGATCGCGAGCCGGAGGCGGCGTCGAAGACCGTCGAATATGCCTATGACGACTGGACGATCGCCCGGATGGCGCGGGCGCTGGGGCGAACCGACATCGCCGCGCGCTTCGACCGCCGCGCGACCTTCTGGCGCAACAGCTTCGACGTGAAGACCGGCTGGCTGCGCGCGCGCCGCAGCGACGGCACGTTCCGCACGCCGTTCGATCCGACCGCGATCAACTACGGGTCGGATTATACCGAGGGCAACGCCTGGCAATATAGCTGGTTCATGCCGCAGGATCAGGCCGGGCTGTTCCGGCTGCTCGGCGGCGACGCGCGCGCGATCCGCAAGCTCGACGCGATGTTCGACTACGACATGTCCAAACTGGACTACAGCCATGCCGAGGATATCGCCGGGCTGATCGGGCAGTATATCCATGGCAACGAACCGAGCCACCACGTCGCCTATCTCTACAGCTATGCCGGCGCCCCGTGGCGGACGCAGGAGCGGCTCGCGCAGATCGTCGCCAGCCAGTACAAGCCGACCCCGGACGGGCTCAGCGGCAACGACGACCTCGGGCAGATGTCGGCATGGCTGGTGTTCACCGCGCTCGGTTTCTATCCGGTCGCGCCGGGCAGCAACGAATATGTGATCGGCCGACCGTTCGTCGCGCGCGCGCGCCTGCGGCTCGGGAACGGACGCGTGTTCGACGTGCACGCCGACCATTTCTCCGAGGCGAACCGCTATGTCGGCGCGGTGACGCTGAACGGCAAACCGCTGGGCCGCACGTTCCTGCGCGATGCGGAGATCCGCGCCGGTGGAACGTTGCGCTTCACGATGACCGACAAGCCCGACAAACATTGGGGGCGCGCGACGGCGGCGCGGCCCTATTCGCTGTCGACCGCCCAACGGCAGTGACCCCGATGTGGTGCCTGCCGTCCCACCGAACTCCGCCGACGAGCACACATGGCAGCTGAAGCACGCGAGGCGCCGACCACGCCCGATGGTCGCTACCTCGTCGTGCGTGGACGATTATGGCGCAAGAGCAATCCCCTGCTCGCACCCGAGCTGCGGCAGACGCTGGTCGACGAGTTGATGTCGGCACGTCGCGCGGTGCAGGCGGCGTTGCGGGACGACGACCAGGCGGCAGTGCGACGGGCTCGGCAGCGGGTGGACGCGGCGAAGATCGGGCTCGGCGAACGGGGGCCGGTGTGGTGGACCGATAGCGCCCCGGACCTGAACCGGCGCATGGCGCGCAACACCGGCTATGCCGATTGGTTCGCGGCATGGGAGAATGAAACGCTTGAAGCGTCGCGCGTTGGGCATCCTTAAAGGAGCCACCATGCCGTTCGACTCTCCCTATGCCGCGTCCCCCGATCGCTACGATGGCCGGATGCCTTACCGACGCACCGGCCGGAGCGGCCTGCGGCTGCCCGCGATCAGCCTCGGGCTGTGGCAGAATTTCGGCGGTGATGACGTGTTCGAGACCGGCCGCGCGATCCTGCGGCGCGCCTTCGATCGCGGCGTCACCCATTTCGACCTCGCCAACAATTACGGCCCGCCCTATGGCTCGGCCGAAGACAATTTCGGCCGCGTGCTCGCCAAAGATTTTCGCGCGCACCGCGACGAGCTGCTCATCTCGACCAAGGCGGGATGGGACATGTGGCCCGGCCCTTATGGTGACGTCGGGTCATCACGAAAGTATCTGATCGCCAGCTGCGAGCAAAGCCTGAAGCGGATGGGCGTCGATTATGTCGACATCTTCTATTCGCACCGCGTCGATCCGGCGACCCCGCTCGAAGAGACGATGGGCGCGCTGGTGCAACTGCATCGGCAGGGGAAGGCGCTGTATGTCGGCATTTCTTCCTACGAACCGGGCCTGACGCGGCAGGCGGCGGAGATCCTCGCCGCCGAGAAGGTGCCGCTGTTCATCCACCAGCCCAGCTACTCGATCCTCAACCGCTGGATCGAACGCGAATTGCTCGCCACGCTGGAGGATCTCGGCACCGGATGCATCGCCTTCTCCCCGCTGGCCCAAGGCATGCTGACGGACAAATATCTGCACGGCGTGCCACAGGACGCCCGCGCAAACCGCGGCGGATCGCTGTCGCAGGATTTGCTGACGGAGCAGAACCTCGCCGCCATCCGCGCGCTGAACGACATCGCGGCGGCGCGCGGCCAGACGTTGGCGCAGCTGGCGATCGCCTGGGTGTTGCGCGATCCGCGCATCACCTCCGCGCTGATCGGCGCGCGCACCGTCGCGCAACTCGATGACTCGCTCGATGCGGTCAGGACGCTCGACTTCTCGCCCGACGAACTCGCCGCCATCGACAAGGCCGCCGCGGATGGCGGGATCAACCTCTGGGCGGAATCGTCCGACATCGTCACCCTGCCCGCCGCGCAAGGCCTGCCCGCACGCAAGCCTTGAACCACCGACGTCGCGCCGATGGCGTCCGGGCTTCACCTCGGACGCCATCCACGTGCCGCGACGTTCACGCGCCGGTGCAGCCGGAGGCGATCAGCGACGGTCGAGATAGGCCGCCGCCCAGCCGAGTCCCTCGCGGGTGTCGCCCGCCGGCGCATATTCGCACCCGATCCAGCCATCATAGTTCAGCGCTGCGATCCTGCCGAACAACCACGGGAAGTTCAGCTCGCCGGTCCCCGGTTCGTGGCGTCCGGGATTGTCGGCGATCTGGATATGTCCGATGCGCGGCAGCAATCGCTCGATGGTACGCGCGACATCGCCTTCCATGATCTGCATATGATAGACGTCGTAGAGCAGGCGCACGTTGTCACGGCCGACCGCGTCGATCACGTCGAGCACCGCTTCGGTGCGATCGTAGAAATAACCGGGCAGATCGATCCGCGTGTTGATCGGCTCCAGTACCAGCGTCACGCCCTCCGCCGCCGCGCGGTCCGCCGCCAGCCGCGTATTGGCGACCAGCGTCTCGGTCCATTGCGCCCGGTCGGCCGCGTCGGGGATCTTGCCCGCCATCAGGTGCAAGGTCCGGCAACCGGTGGCGCGTGCATAGCGCAAGGCGAGATCGACGCTGTCGGCGAACTCCTCTGTCCGTGCCGGATCGGCGGCGAAGCCGCGCTCGCCCGCCGCCCAGTCACCCGGCGGCAGATTGAACAACGCCACGGTCAGGTCGTGCCGCCGCGCCGCCTCGGCCACCGCCTCGGGCGCTTCGGCATAGGGCGAGACGAATTCGACCGCCGCGAAGCCCGCCCCGGCCGCCGCGGCGAAGCGATCTAGAAACGGCAAATCGGTGAACATCATCGTCAGATTGGCAGCCAGTCGCGTCATGCGTGCATCTCCTGCGGCAGCACCAGCACTGCCCTGAAATCATTGACGTTGGTCCGCGTCGGCCCGGTGAGCAGCAGATCGCCGAGCGCGTCGAACAGCGTCGCGCTGTCGTGCGCGGCAAGGAACGCGCGGGCGTCCAATGCCATCGCCGCGGCGCGGGCGATCGTATCCGGCGCGATCAGCGCGCCGGCGGCGTGGCTTGCGCCATCCTCGCCATCGGTATCGGCGGCGAGCGCCCAGGTGCCGGCATCACCATCGAGGGCGCAGGCCAGCGCGAGCGCGAATTCGGTGTTGCGGCCGCCGCGTCCGCAGGCGCTTCCGGCGAGCGTCACCGTGGTCTCGCCGCCGGACAGAAAAACGGTAGGCACCGCCACCCCGGCCAGCGCCAGCCGCGCTATTTCGGCGCCGAGCGTGTGACTCTCGCCCTCCAGATCGTCGCCGAGCAGCACCGGAGCGAGCCCCAGCGACCGAGCGGCCTTGGCAGCCGCGGCCAGCGCGGCGGCGGGGGTGCCGATCAGCCGGAAGTCGTAATCCTCGATCAATGATGGCGTTGCGACCGGTGCGAGCAGCCGCTCCGCCACCCTGGCCGGAAGCTGCTGCCCGAACAGCCCGACGACATGGCTCAGATCGGCATCGGCGGTCGGGTCTGGCACCGAGGGCCCCGATGCGATCGCCGCGACATCGTCGCCGGGGATGTCGCTGATCCCGAGCGTCACCACACGCGCGGGCTGTGCGGCGGCGAGCAGCTTGCCGCCCTTGATCGCCGACAGACGCCGCCGGACCATGTTCATCGTCCGGATGTCCAGCCCCGAGGCGAGCAGAAGCCGGCTCACCGCCTGCTTGTCCGCCAGCGTGATGCCGTCCGCCGGCAAAGCCATCACCGACGATCCGCCACCGGAGATCAGCACCAGCACCAGATCGTCGCGTGACAAGGTGCCGACCATCGTCAGGATTGCGCGCGCCGCCGCCTCGCTGGCGTCATCCGGTACGGGATGCGCCGCCTCGCGCACCATGATCCGCCCGGCGGGTGCGCCATAGCCATAAGGCACGACGACCAGCCCGCTCAGCACGACGTCGGGCCATGCGGCATCGACGGCGGTGGCCATCGCCGCCGCTGCCTTCCCCGCGCCGACCACGACGCAGCGCCCGACCGGTCGTTCGGGCAGATGCGCCGCCAGCATGTGCGTGGGGTCGGCGCTGGCCACGGCCACGTCGAACAGGTGACGCAGCGCGGCGCGCGCCTCGCGGTCGGTCCACGCCGACGCGACCACCTCGGGCATGGCACTCATGCGAGGTCGACCGCCACGACTTCGTGAAGCTTGATCTGCGGCACCTCGACGATCAACCGATCGCCCTCGCGCCGATAGACGGCATCGCGTTCCGCCTCCAGCAGACGTACCGCGGCCGGCCGGGTACCGGGCGGAAGCTGCAGGCTAATCTGATAGGGACCCGCCGGGATCACCTCGCGCATATAGCCGCGCATCGCCATCGGGTTGGTCAGGTTGACGAGATGCGCCGCGACCGAGCCTTGTTGGCGCCAATAGGCCACATCGAGCAGGCCGGGGCCGCTGACCGTCATCGGCTCCGGCGCATTTGCCGCCCAAGCCACCGCATTGCGCAGCACCGTCAGATGGTCGCCGGTGGAATTCTCCCAGAACGTCCGGTCGAGATCGAACGGGAAGTACACCACCCGCCCCTTGCCGACGGTGCGCGCGAAAACCATCGGCACATCGGTGCGGCGCGTCGCGGTATAGACCTTCTCCATCGGCAGATCGGGGTAGCTCGGAACCGACGTGAAGGCCGCACGCATCCGCGGGTCGTGGGGCCGGACATGCACCTGCTTCGTGCCGGCCATGATCCGCGGTGTGTCGTCCAGCCCGGCGGTCAGCGGATGCGGGCCACGCACCGAGAGATAGCTGTTCGCCACCCGTTGATCGACGCGCCCGGCATAGTCGCAGCCGAACAGATCGGCGAGCCCGAAGTTCGCGCGCCGGTTGCCCCATTCGTCGCACAGGGCGGTTTCGTGCGTCGCGACGATCGCGCCGCCGCGCCGGACGTAGCCGCGCAGCGCCGCGCATTGTGCATCGGAGAGCGCAGCGATGTTCGGGAGCACGATGACGCGGTAGCGGTCGATCGCCGCCGGATCGAGCAACCGTTCGTCGACGAACGCGAACGGCACGCGCGCCTCGACCAGGGCCTGATAGAAGCCGTTGGTGGCATCGTCCGATCCGCCGCGCAGCGACTGGGCGTCCTGTGGGCCGCCGGCGCCATTATCGCGTGGGACTTCCGGCACATAGTAGGTGTTCGTCTGCGCCGAGTGCAGCATGGCCACGCGCGACAGATTGTCGATGTTGCGGAAGTATTTCTCGTGCCGGGCGTGCCACGCATAGGAGTCGGCCACCGCGGGGACCCAGCGTTTGTCGAACACCTCGGCCTTGAACTTGGTCATCCACGGGCGAAATCCGTGCGCCAGACCGTCGTGGAGATAGGCGCGGATCTCGGTCGGCGCCTGCACCGAATCCATGAAGCGATAGGGGGTTGCGGTCTCACCGACCGCGAAGATGCCGCTGACCGGGCGGTCCGGCATCAGGCAGGCGGTCTCCTTGGCGCTGCGGCCGTTGAGCCACGCGGGTGCATTGCCGCTGCGCGCCTGTCGGTCGGCAAAGAGCGCGCGTGCGGTGCGGCGCAGCCGGCGCGGGTCGAGCCGGCCCCAGGTGCCGGGCGTGAAGAACGCCTGCGGGTTCACGCCGGTGACGGTCCGTGCCCATAAATCGAGCTGCTCGTAGCGCATTTCGTCGTCCCAGACGAGGTAAGCGCGCACCGCGGGATCGCCGAGATCCTTCAGCGTTGCCGGAATTGCCCGCCCGCTCGCCTTCTGGAACTTCGTGCGGCACACATTGCAGTGGCAAATGCCCGCGCTTCCCGCCCAACGATTGCCGAACACGCCGTCGACCGGATAGCGCGAGACGATTTCGCGGAGCACTTGCGGCATCCACTCGAACGTCACCGCGCCGTTCGGGCAGGTCAGATACAGTTCGGGATCGGCCGGGTGGCGCTTCGGTCGCCCGGCGGCATCGCGCGCGACCCATTCCGGATGCGCGGCCAGCGCGTCGGCGCGCATCGCATGCGGATCGACGCGCGCGAGGACGCGGATGTCCATCGCCTTGCAGGCGTGGACCAGCTCGCCGAACATATCGCCGTCGGCGAGGAACGGGCTGCGGTAGTGGAATGGCACCTGCGTCGGGTAGAAAGCGGTCACGCCACCGGCGCTGAGGCACACGCCTTGCGTGCGGGTGCGTTGCAGGAAATCGAGCCAGAACTGCTTGTCGTAACGGCCGGGGTCATCCTCGGTGGCGCAGATCTGCACCCAGCGCATCGGGCCCCATTCCCAGCCGCTGCCCGGTGACTGGGCGTTCGCGGCGCCGCCAGGCAGCGCCGCCGCCGCCCCCAGCATCGCCGCCGCCCCGATCACGCTGCGACGGTCGATCTCCGCGTCGTTGCCGATCATGCCACCCTACTCCCCGGCGATCATCCGCCCACTGTATGGCTATTCTTTCTTACCAATTAACGCAACCATGCAATTACTAAGCCTGCGATCCAATCGCGCAGCAGGCGAAACGTTGCACTCAACCGACGCCAACCACCCAGATGCGGGCTTGGATAGTTTTACTTGCCAACAAGAGTGATCGTCGGTTAGCCGTATGGTTGACGCCCGAAGGGTGCAGCGAGAGGAATGACATGTTTCGTCAACTGGTTACGCCTGTCGCCGACAATCTACCGCTGTCGTTCCTGCTGGCAACGCTGCCGATCGCCACCGTGCTGCTGCTGCTCGGCGTGCTGCGGCGCCCGGCATGGCAGGCCTCGCTTGCCGGTGTCGCGGTGGCGTTGCTCCTCGCCGTGACGGTCTGGCAGCTTCCGATCGGCATGGCCTTCAACAGCATCGCCGCGGGCGCCACGTTCGCGGCGTGGCCGGTGATGTGGATCGTGCTCAACGCGCTGCTGCTCTACAATGTCGCGGTCGCCTCGGGCAGCTTCGCGGCGTTCAGCGACTGGATGGTGCGGCATCTGCCCAACGACCGCCGCGTCGCGTTGATCGTGATCGGTTTTTCGTTCGGCTGCCTGCTCGAAGGCGTCGCCGGGTTCGGCACCCCGATCGCGATCACCAGCGCGCTGCTCATCACGCTCGGCTTCCCCGCGGTCGAGGCGATCGTCTTCACGCTGATGTTCAACACCGCGCCGGTCGCGTTCGGCGCGCTCGGCTCGCCGATCATCACGCTGGGCGCGGTCACGCAATTGCCCGACGTAGCGCTCGGCGCGATGGTGGGACGGCAATTGCCGCTCATCGCGCTGCTGCTGCCGTTCTACGTCATCGCGGTCTATGGCGGGGTCCGTGCGATCCGCGGTGTGTGGCCGGTGCTGCTGGTCGCGGGCGGCTCATTCGCGTCGATGCAGTTCCTGTCGTCCAATTTCCTCGGGTACGCGCTGACTGACGTGCTCTCGTCGCTTGCGTCGCTGATCTGCACCCTGGTGTTCGTGAAGCTGTGGCGCTTCGCCCCCGATCCCGCCTTCGCCTTGCGCGCCGTCGCTGCCCCGGCACCGACGCCTGCCACCGCGAGCAACGGCCTCAAGGGGTGGCTGCCGTGGATCGTGCTGTCGGTGACGGTGATCCTGTGGGTGCATCTGAAGGTGAATGCGATCGGCGAGACGAAGCTGGAATGGCCGGGGCTCCACGACGCGATCTTCATCACCACCTATGGCAAGGCCTATGCCGCGATCTGGAGCTTCCAGCCGCTCGCGACCGGCACCGCGATCCTGGTCGCAACGGTCATCACCGCCCTGCTCGTCCGGCTCTCGGCTCCTCAACTCGCCGCCGCCACGAAACGCACCCTGCGCCAGATCCGGCTGCCGCTCGCCACGACGATGACGATCGTCGGACTCGCCTATCTGATGAACTATTCGGGGATGGCCTATACGCTGGGCGTTGGGGTGGCCTCGGTCGGGCCGCTGTTCCCGTTGCTGTCGGCGTTCCTCGGCTGGCTGGCGGTGTTCCTGTCGGGCAGCGACACGTCGGGCAACGCACTGTTCGGCAATTTGCAGGTGGTCGCGGCGCGGCAGCTCGATCTCAATCCGGTGCTGATGGCCGCGACCAACGCCTCGGGCGGGGTGCTCGGCAAGATGATCTCGCCGCAGAATATCGCCACCGGCACCAGCACCACCGATTGTCGAGGGCAGGAAGGCGCGATCCTCGCGCGGACCTTCAAGCACAGCGTCTTCCTGACGCTGGTGCTGGGCGTGATCGTGATGGTCCAGCAGCATCTGCTGCCGTGGATGATCCCGTCGTGAGGCACGTCGCGCTCGCCGCGCTGTTGCTGGCCGGTTGCACGCGCGGGGACGACTATCTCGCCCGCTTCACCGCAGCCGAGCGTGGGGCGCTTCCGTTCGCCCCGATCACCGCGATGCGGCCCGGCACGACGATGGCGGAGGCGTATCGCCTGCAACACCGCTACGTGGCCATGCGGCGGCGCGCGGGCGATCGCATCGCGGGATACAAGGGCGGGCTGATGTCGCCGGCGTCACTGGCCGGGCGCGGGGTACGCGCGCCGCTGGTCGGCGTGCTGTTCGCGGTCGGGGGCGCTGACGATGGTGGGACGATCTCGCTATGCGGGTATCGCCGCGCCGCGTTCGAGCTGAAGCTGGGGCACCGCGACGGGCAGGTGCTGCCGGTCATCGACCTGCCCGACATCGGTTATCGCGACCCCGATCATTACAGCGCGGTCGACATGGTGGCGGCGAACATTTCCGCCGCCCGCTATGTTCGCGGCGCGGGGCAACCGGCGGCCGGGCGCGACCTCGATGCGTTGCGCGTCACGCTACGCCGTGAGGGGGAGACGATCGCGTCGGGTATCGCCGGGGAGTCGCTCGGCGGGCAGGCGGCAAGCCTCGCGACGGTGCGGAGGCTGGCGGCGGCCGCAGGCTATGCGCCCCGGCCTGTCGATCTGATCGTCACGGGGAAGATCGGCGATCGTGGCTGGCTGCTGCCCGGGCGTTATGTTGCGGATTACGGGGCTCTGGGGCGCGTGACGTTCGCCGTTACGGCGTGCGCGGCGTAGCACACCCTGATCGTCATCCCGGACGTGATCCCGACTCCCGCTTCTTGCCACAGACTGTCCAATCGCGGAGTCCCGGTTCAAGTCCGTGGCGACGAGTGAGGCAAGCGCCCGAGGTCACACCTCGGCGGCGCGCGCCTTCTTCGTCGCGACGATGTCACCGCGCGCCAGCCGGCGAATGCTCGCCTCCAGCCGCCGCTCGGCCTCGTAGATCTCGCGCTGCGTCCGCATCGCGGTGGTCATGTGCAGCCGCGCCGCCTCGCGCGCGCCCTCCACGTCGCCCGCGATGATCGCGTCATAGATCGCCTGATGCTCGCGGAGCTGCGAATCCTTCTCGCGGCGATGCTCGTACAGGTTCTTGCGGTTGAGATAGACGTTCGAGCGCAGGATGCTCTCGATGCTGCGCATGAAGTGCATCATCATGAGATTGTGGCTCGCCTCGTAGATGGCGAAGTGGAATTCGGCGTCGGTGCGCGCGATCTCGTCGACGTCCTGCGCCTCGTGCGCGACCTTCATCGCCTGGAAGCAGCGCGTGATCGCCTCGCGGTCGACCGACGATGCGCGCTCGGCGGCGAAGGCGGCGGCGGCGGCTTCCATTTCGGCGCGCAGCTCGAGGCAGTCGATCCGCGCCTCGGGCGTGTCCATCAATTGCAGCAGCGGATCGCGCAGGCTTTTGCCGATTTGGTCGCTGACGTGCGCGACGCCCTGCGCATTGGTGGTCAGGAAACCGGCGGCGATCAGCTTGTCGAGCGCCTCGCGCAGCGACGGGCGCGAGACGTCGAGCTTCGCCGACAGCTCGCGCTCGGACAACAGCCGCTCGCCGGGGCGCAGCGAGCCCTCCAGGATCATCTGCTGGACATGTTCGGCGATCGCATCGGCCAGTTTGGCGGGCCGGATCGAGGGTGCGTTCATCGGAGTGCGCCTGAAATCATGATCCAGATATAGCGCCGCCCATGCGTCGCTAAAAGCGCCGACGTCAGCCGTTCAGCAGCACCGCCTCGAACGCCCCGACCGGCGGCAGGTCGAGCCATGTGAGTCCGGTAGCGTCGGGTGCCGCCGATCCCGCCAGCGCCTGTCCGCCGACCAGCGCGCGTGCGCCGGACACCGCGCCGCGTACCCCGAGCCGCAGGCCGTGCAGCGCGGGCGGTGGCGCATAATGCGTGTTCCGCTGCCCCGCGTAGTTCACCATCGTCAGCAACGACGCGCCGTCGCTGCGGCTCATTACCATCAGCTCGACCGGGCCGGCGCCCGCCAGAACGAAGCGCGGCGCGGGTGCGTGGCGTGCGATCAGCCGCTCGATCAGCTCGCGATGCACCGGCAGGCCGTCGCGGAGATACTGCCAGCCGACGAACCACGGGAGGTGCGCCGCGCGCCCCTTCCCGTGCGTGCGCAGCGACACGCCGGGGTCGCGCCGCGCCGCGACACCGGGGATGGCGTAGCTGAACTCGGGCGGGCCATAACGCTGATCGGGGGCGAAGCGCATCAGCGTCTCGACATCCGCGCGCGCGGTGCCACCGGCATAGACGCCGTCGAGCGGGACGCGTCCGGTCACCTTGAGCGTGCTGACCGCGGGGTCGAGCGTCCAGCCCTCGATCGGCTGCGGCGGTGTGTAGCGGGCGAGCGGGAAACAAGCGAGCGGCACCGTCGCGCGCGGCTGCCCCTTCTCATCGAAGGCGCCGGGCATGGCGGTCGCGATCAGCAGGCCGCCGCACTCGACGAAGCGGTCCAGCGCCGCCGCTTCCGCGTCCGACAGCATCATCGCATTGGGGAGGACGATCACGTCCAAGCCCGCGCTCAGGTCGGTGGTGCCATCGGCGACGCGGGCATCGCTGACGAAGCGGAACGGGATCCGCGCGTCGACCAGCGCGCTGTAGAGTCCGCGAAGCTCGGCGGTCTGCCACGCCGCATAGGGCGTCATTCCGGCCAGCCGCGCCGACGCGCCCGACTGATAGAGGCCGACGCGCGCGGACTCGCTCATCCCCGCATAGGCACGTTCGTTCGAGGCGCGCCATTTGAACAGCCGCGACACCGGCGGCAGGTAGGTCGGATCGTTCTGGTCGGCGAGCGTGCCCATCAGGTACAGATCGAGCTTCGCGCCGACCCCCATCGCCTGCGCCATGCGGTTCTCGTGATAGGCGGCGGTCTCGGTCACCTGTCGCCATGGATAGTCGATGTGCGCGGTGGAGGTCGACGACCACGGCGTGCCGGGGCTGCGGGCCGAAGCGGCGCGGCATTGCTCGCCCGACTGGTACGCCCATTCCGGGCCGGTGCGATCGACGCGGCGCTGCACCTCGCCGCGGCCGACCTGCTCGGTGCTGTCGTGCTGCGCGATTGGCACGCCGGGCGCGAGCGTCGCGATATGATCGGAGATGCGTTTGCGCAGCGCCTCTGACGTCCGCGCTTGAAAGGCGAGATAGTCGGGCCAGGCGGGATCGCCATAGCCTTCTTTCGCGGGCAGCTCGCGTCCGTACATCTCGCGGAACACGCGCCGGCAATTGCCGCACACGCAGATGCCGTGGTCGACATTGGCGTAATCGGTACGCGGATAGCCGGTCATGTTGAAGAAGATGCCGTCGGGCTTGTAGCGGGTCAGCCCCTCGCTGAGCAGCCGCAGCCCATAGTCCTGCGCCCAGCCGCCGTTCGGACAAGCCTGATAGGTGCCGGCGAACGCGCGCGGGGTGCCGTCGCGGTTCTGCATGAACCAGTCGGGATGCGCGTCATAGACCGGCTGCATCGCCTTGGAGAGGTCGAAGCGGCCGATGTATGCGAGCCCCTCGTCGTGCGCGGCGGCGATCATCTCGCGCACGAAGTCGCCGCGGCCCATATACGGGTTACGCCGCTGGTAGGGCAGTTTCGTCGGATAGAAAGCGACGATCCCGCCGATGTTCGAGACGATGACGTTGCCGCCGAAATCGCGGATCGCGCGGGCGATCGTGCGCGGGTTCTCGCGAATGTCGATCTCGCGCAGATTCGTCTGGACGATGCGATAATCCTGCAACCACCAGTGTTTGGGGTCGAACGCCCCACCCGTCCGCGGCCCCTGCGCCAGCGCGCCGCCCGCCACGCCGAGCCCGGCCAGCGACAACGTCTGGAGCGCGAGGCGCCGCGAGACGGTCACGCCCCGACCTTCGCGATCGCATGATCCGCCAGCGCCTCCAGCGCCTGCACCATTGCCGAATGATCCCAGTCCGCGCCGCCGCGCGCGACACAGGCGCTGAACAATTGCTGCGCCGAGGCGGTGTTCGGCAGCGCAAGCCCCAGCGCGCGCGCGCTCGACAGCGCGAGGTTGAGGTCCTTCTGGTGCAGGGCGATGCGGAAGCCGGGCGCGAAGGTGCGGTCGATCATCCGCTGCCCATGCACCTCCAGCACGCGCGACGCGGCGAACCCGCCCATCAGCGCGGCGCGGACCTTGTCGGGATCGACCCCGGCCTTGGACGCGAACAGCAGCGCCTCGGCGACCGCCTCGATATTGAGCGCGACGATAATCTGGTTGGCGACCTTCGCGACCTGCCCGGCACCGACGTCTCCGACGTGGGTGACGTTCTTGCCCATCACCGCGAAGAGCGGCGCGACGCGTGCGAATGCCGCTTCGCTGCCGCCGCACATGATCGTCAGCGACGCCGCCTTCGCCCCGACCTCGCCGCCCGACACCGGCGCATCGACATAGTCGCCGCCGGCCGCCGCGATCCGCGCGGCGAAGTCACGGGTCGCGATCGGGTCGATCGAGCTCATGTCGACGACGCAGGTGCCGGGACGCAGCCCGGCGACGACGCCCTGCGCGCCGAACAGCGCGCGCTCGACGTCGGGCGTGTCGGGAAGCATCAGGATCACGATTTCCGCCTGGGCGGCGAGATCGTCCGCCGAAGCGCAGACGGTCGCCCCGCCCGCCAGCAACTCCTCCGCAACCGGCGAGCGATGTTGCACCAGCAACAGCTCATGCCCCGCCGCCTGCAGGTGCCCGGCCATCGGCCGCCCCATGATCCCGGTGCCGACAAAGCCGATCTTCATGCGCTGTACCTCGGAAGTAAAAGGGTCATGCTTGCCGCCTAGAAGCGGATCCGCCCGCCGATGCCGACCACGCGACCGCGCAGATCGTGATATTGCGACAGGGTGGCGAGCGCGACGGTAATGCTCGATTCCGCGAGCAGCGGCGGATCGGTGTCGGTCAGGTTCTCGACCTTCGCGTAGATCTGGAAGCGATCGGTGACGTCATAGGTGACCGACATGTCGGTATAGAGATACGCCGGATAATGGTTGCGGTTCAGGTCGAGCGGACCGAACGCATTGTCGAAGGTGCCCGGGCCGATATAGTTGAACAGCAACCGCAGGTTGAGCGGCCCCTGATCATACAGGAACGTCGTGGAGCCGCGCCACTTGGGTGTCGCGAACCCGCCCTGCAACTGCCCGGCGGTGTCGACCTGTCCGTTGGCGGTGGAGGAGACCAGCCGGTCGACATAGGTCGCCAGCGCGCGCGTGGTGAAGGTGCCCGCGAACAGCGGGAAGGCATAGCTCGCCTCGAAATCCACGCCGCGGGTCTTGAGCGTCTGCGCGTTGAACGAGTTGGCGTTGACCTGCGTGATCGCGCCGGTTTCGTCGCGCAGCACGCCCGCGCAGAAGATCTGGTCGCCGCGGCCGCAGCGGTCGACCACCTCCTGCTGCCCCGGCGTAATGATCGCGTCGCGCAGGTCGATGTCGTAGAAGTCCGCCGAGAGCTGCAGCCGCGGGATGAAGGACGGCTGCAACACGATCCCGCCGGTAAAGGTATAGGCGGTCTCCGGCCCGAGATTCGGGTTGCCGCCGATCAGGAAGTTCACGTTGGCGGTGCGGTTGGTCAGAAAATCGGTGACGGTGCCGATGCGGATATTGGCCTGCGCGAACAGATCGTTGATGCGCGGCGCACGGAAGTCGCGCGAATAGGTGGTGCGCAGGCGGATGTCGTCGTTGATCGCGTAGTTCAGCCCGGCCTTCCACACCGCGGTCGACCCGACGGTGCTGTAATCGACGACGCGCCCGGCGAGATCGAGGTCGAGGCTGCGCGCGAACCCGGTCTCGCGCGCCAGCGGGATCGACACTTCGCCATAGGCTTCCTTGACCTCCAGCTTGCCGTAATAGGAACCGAACGTCCCCTGCCGCCAGCCGTTGACGTCCGAGACCGGATCGGAGCGGTTGTCGACCGAGTCCCGGCGATATTCGCCGCCCACCGCCACCTTCACCGGGCCGGCCCAAGTATCGAACACCGTCCCCGACACGTTCAAATTGGCGATGCCGCTCTGCGATCGCGAATCCTGTCGCGAGGTGCCGAGCACATACGCGTTCACTTCGGGCGTAACGGCCCCGATCCCGAAAATATTGGCGGGGACGCAGCCGTTGCCCGGGTTGGTCAGCGTCGAACGGCAGACCGGCTGACCGTTCGGGCCGACCACCGCATCGAGCGCCAGCGCCCAATTGCCCTGATTGCGGTTGTTGCGTCCCTCGATCAGCGAGCGGGCATAGGTGTAGCTGCCGCCCAGCGCCCACTTCCACGTCTCCGACAGCGAGCCGGTCAGCGCACCGCTGACCCGGTAATAGCTGTTCTCGGTCGAGTTCTCGTTGCGGCCCTGTTCCGGATTGTAGCGGCCGACGCGGATCGTCGTCAGATTGTTGGCGATCATCGCATCGCGGATGTTCGTGGGCAGGAAGGCATTGTCGCGACGGATCGTGATGTCGCCGTTGTTGGTGTTGTAATTGCCGGTGCTGCGCGCCAGCGTATTGGCGGCGAGCACGTCGAGGCGGCCGGTCACGTCGTCGGTGAAATCGTAGCTGAGCCGGCCGAAGCCGCTGATCTGGCGCGAGGCGACCTGCAAGGGCGCGAAGGTCGGCTGCGGCATCAACCCCTCGCCGCCTTCCATCCAGACGGTGCCGACGTTGGTGCCCTGCTGGAAGATCGACTGCGCGCCGTTCGCGCCGAACTGGATGTTGCGCAACGGCCCGGTCGAGGTGATGACGCCGCCGGCGGTCATCTGCGAATAGCGCGCGTTGGGCACGATCAACTGCCGGAACTGCCCGTTGGTCGGCGTATAGGCGGCATTGGGGATGAAGGTGACGCCGTTGCGCCCCCAGTCGCGCGCGCCCTGGTAGATGATGTCGGGCTGGTTGAAGTAGGAGCCGGCGAGCAAATAGCGCCCGCGGTTGCCGCCGAACTTGCCACCGTACAGCGCGCTCGCCGAAATCTGCCCGAGATCGCCGTGGGTCGAGACGTTATATTGCGCGTCGAGCTTTCCGCCCTCGACATTGTCGGCGAGGATCAGATTGACCACGCCGGTGATCGCGTCGGAGCCATAGACCGACGACGCGCCCGCGGTGACGATATCCAGCCGCGCGATCAACGGCGCGGGCAGGATGTTGATGTCGAATCCGTTGGCGATCGGGCTGCTGTCCATCACGCGCTGTCCGTCGACCAGCAGCAGCGTGCGCGTCGAGCCGAGCGCGCGCATGTTGAACGTCGCGAGACCGAGATTGCGACCGCTGCCGTTGTTGCGGTTGGGGCGTAGCGCGGGCACGTCGCGCAACAGGTCGACGACGTTGGTGGCGGCTTTCTGCTCCAGTTGCTGCTCGGTGATCGTCGTGATCGGGGTCGGCTGCTGGAAGGTGGAGCGCGCGATGCGGCTCCCCGTCACCACCACCTCGCCCGCACCCGCGTCCTGCGCGGCAGCGGCGGTCGGGTCCGCGGGCAGGTCGATCGACGGGTCGGTCGCCGCAGTTGGCGCGTCGATCGACTGCGGCGTCTGCGCCGCCGCGCCCAGCGGATGACACAGGGCAAGGACGCCGACGGAAACCGTCAGCAGGTTCATGTGAGACAAGCGCTTCATCGTCCCCTCCGTCAGATGGTGAGTCCATCTTTATGTTCGACTTTTGGATAGGTTGCCTTACCATTGATAGCAATGGGAAACTTTGTGAACCTTTGTTGCGAAGGTGGCGTGGCGGACGGAAGTCGACGAAGCCGGACCGGCGCCGGTTGCCGGGCGCCCTCGCTGGCGAGGCGACACCGGCGTCGGCGGATCATTTGGGACGGCTTGGCCGACCGACCGCGCTTGCCTATAGCGGCGGCCATGTCGATCCTTTCGCAAGCTTCGTCCCGCCTCATCCGGACCGCGCTGCTGGCTTCGCTCGCTGCGCCGCTGCCGGCGATCGCGGCGGCTGCCTCGCAAAAGCCGTCCGTCGCCACGCCGGCGACGATCAAGGCAGACAACCGGATCATCCCGCTGCCGCTAAATCCGGTGGTGCCGGCCGGGCAGCGCGTGTGTGCGACGACGTCCGCGGCCGGGCTGGGCGCGACGACGCTGCGCGACGGCACGGGCGCCCGGCCGGGTACGGGCGATGTCGTGCTGGTGAACTATATCGGCTATCTCGCGGCAACCGGCACGGTGTTCGATCAGGGAATGCAGTCGCCGCTGCCCGTCGACGCGGTGATCCCGGGCTTCTCGCAGGGATTGCAGACGATGGCGCGCACCGGCGTCGCACGCTTCTGCATTCCGGCGGCGTTGGGCTATGGCGCCCGCGCATCGGGGCCGATCCCGGCGAACGCCGATCTCGTGTTCCAGGTCGAACTGCTCGACTTCAAGACGAAGGCGGAGGTCGAGAACATGAACCGCGCACAGGCCAGCGATCCCGCGGCCACGAAAGACGCGCCGCCCCAACAATGATCCCGTTCACGCCGGTCGGCAGACGTTGCCGTGGCGAGATGCGAATGGATTGATGCGGCGGCGGATTCGCAGCATCAACGAGCTGCCGACCACCGCCGCCGGGTGGCTGTGCGACGGGCCTGCGAGCGTAAGCCCGGTCGATCATCCGGGGGGCGATCGCGGGCGCTGACAAGGGCGCGGCTCACGACGAGGGCGGCGGGTTGGCCGCGCCAATCATATTGCGTCATCGCGACGCCGCGTGCGACATTCGGCCATGCCTTTCAGGAGACTGCATTTGTTCAAGCTGTTTCTCTCCGCCGCCCTGCTCGGCACCTCGACGCTGGCCGCCGCGCACGAGGTGTGGATCGAACGTGACGGCGCCGCGCCGGCGCGCATCTATCTGGGCGAGCCGGCGGAGCCGGTCCCAGACGGCGGCGACCCTGAATTCGCCAAGCTGCGCGCGCCCCGTCTGGTGTCGCCCGCCCGGGCCGGAACGGTGCGTCGCGCCGACCATATCGAGGTGGCGGCAGCCGTCGGCGATGTCCGCGCATGGGACGACGATGTGTTCGCCCCCTGGGGTCCCGCCACGAAGCGCGAGGCGATCGTCTATTATGCGCGCGCCGGACGTAGCGAAGCCAAAGCGGTATTGCCGTTCGAGATCGTGCCCGTCACGCCATCGGCCGCGCGGTTCGCGGTGATCCGCGCGGGTCGCCCGCTCGCGGATACGGAGGTGACGTTGGTGACGCCGACGCGCGAGACGCGCAAGCTGCGGACCGATGGACGCGGTGAGGTGGCGGTGCCCGCCGCGGTGAAGGGCCGCTACCTGCTCACCGCCGCGACACGCGACGAGGGCGAGCGGCAGCACCGCGGCGCGACGATCCATACGCTGCATCATATCACCACGACGAGCTTCGTTGCGGGGTAGCCGTCTGACCGGTGGCAGCGCATCGAAAGCTGCCGCCCGGAGATCGGCAGCGTCCTCGTGCCCGGTGCCATCCCCGATATGCTCGTTTTCGCGGGCATCGCGGCGTCCGGCCCCCTGCGGCGGCGTGGGCCGCCGTCGGCGATTTCCTAACCCGGCTGACAGATTGCGAAGCATCGCGCAGAGCGGCTGGCTCGATCATCGCCCCGCTTCGAGAAGCGCGGTCTGCGTCAGCGTTTGCAGTATGTCCTGACCTGCTGCGCCATGCCGACATCGCCCCCGACGAGCGCGGCGTCGGCAGCGGCATCGCACCGGCCGGCCGCGGTCAGCGTATCGACCGTGTTCGGCAACGCGCGTGCCGCCGCCGCCTGGCTGCTCGACGAGGCGCGGGTTGCGGCGGCCTGGCGCTCGATCACCTCGCGCTCGGCCCGCTGGCGCTCGGCAGCAAGTCGCCCTTGCTCCTGCTCGCTGTATGTGGGCGACCGGCCCAGATCGCAAAGGAAGTCGGCCGGGGTGCATTGAAGCGGCGCAGCGGCCGAGATCAGCAAAGCCAGGATCATCGCAGCCTCATGAATTGTCGCGGACGAGCGACGATGCGCGCCCATGTGCGAGGTGGGAGGCCGCACGCCACAATCCAAGATGGGAACGGGGTGGCCCGACGGCACCCGGAGGCGTTCGGCACCGTCCCCGCACATCCGCGATCGCGCCGTTGCGCGCCTTTCTTCCGGATGGCCGCAACGATCTCGATAACGAACACGGAAGGGCTTCTTGCCAACAAGCAGAATCCCAAGGCGCTCGAATGGTGCGGATGGCGGGATCAACCCGCGCCACGGCAGTGATCGGCCAGTGCCTGACGGACCTCCGACGCGGCGTCCATCCGGGTGGCGGGCCGGCGAGGCGCGCGCTATTGCCGTCGCTCGCCGGGGGAGATGAACATGCGCGTGCTTCTGATCGGGCTGGGCGACATCGCCCGCAAGGCCTATCTTCCGGTCCTGTCGCGGCGACCCGATCTCGACGTGCATCTGGCGACGCGGAACCGGACCGTGCTCGAAGAGGTCGGGCGGACGTTCCGGATCGCGCATCGCCACGCCAATGCCGCGGAGGCGCTTGCCGCCACGACCTTCGACGCGGCCTTCGTCCATGCGGCCACCCCGGCCCATGCCGGGCTGGTCAGGCAGCTTCTCGAACGCGACATTCCTACGTTCGTCGACAAGCCGCTCGCCGACAATCTCGCCGAGGTCGAAGCGTTGACCGCGCTGGCCGCGCAGCGCGCCACGCCGCTCCAGCTCGGCTTCAACCGGCGGTTCGCGCCCGACTATGTCGCGCTGCGCCGCCCCGACGCCAGCCTCATCACGATGGAAAAGCACCGGCACCGCCAGCCCGACCTGCCGCGGCGGGTCGTCTTCGACGATTTCATCCACGTCGTCGATACGTTGCTGTTCCTCGCCCCCGCGCCGGTGCGGCGCCGCACGATCGAGACGCATGTCGTGGACGGGATGCTCCACGCGGTCACGCTCCTGCTGGCGGGCGACGGCTTCACGGCGGTTGGCACCATGAATCGTGACAGCGGATTGGACGAGGAGCGTCTCGACGTGATCGGCGAAGGCGCACGCCACAGCGTCCTGAACCTGGCCGATCGCATCGAGACGCGCGGGGCCAAAAGCCTGTCTCGACGCGGCGACTGGGTGTCGGTGGGGCAGCAACGTGGTTTCGAGGCGATGTGCGACGACTTCCTGCGTGCCGCGCGCGAACGCCGCGCCGTCGATGTCGCCGCGATCCTCGCCACGCATGAGCTATGCGAGGCGATCGTCCGGCACGCAGCGCCCTGAGGTCACGATCCGTATCCGACGAGCGTGCGAAAGTTGGTCCGGCGCGTGACCGATCCTTCGCGCTTCCGCCCGATCAACCAATTGACGGATGGATTGCGACCGATGCTGCGGCTAGCTTTCGGCCATCAAATCATTGAGGTTGCCGACCTTCGCTGCGTCCCGTTGCGTTATGGCCGGCAGTCCCTCCCACGTTCGACAAGCGGAGCCCCCGTCATGAAGCAGTTGCTGGCCGTGATCCTGATCTCGCTCTCCCCCGCGGCCCTCGCCCAGACCGCGCCACCCGCGCAGCAAGCCCCCGCTCGCCAGACCGACGCAGAGGAGCGGTTGCATAACGACTTCGCCTGGCTCGGGCGCTATCAGGAGGCCAATGCGAAGGTGACCGGGCCGGTCGAGGTCGTCTTCATGGGCGACTCGATCACGCAGGGCTGGTTCGACATGATGCCCAACTTCTTCACGCCGGGACGCCAGGGCCGCGGGATCAGCGGGCAGACGACGCCGCAGATGCTGCTGCGCTTCCGGCAGGACGTGATCGACCTCCATCCGCGGGTCGTGCAGATCATGGCCGGCACCAACGACATCGCGGGCAACACCGGCCCGATGACCGCCGAACAGACCAGGGCGAACCTGATGTCGATGGCGGAGCTGGCGCGTGCGCACGGCATTCGCGTCATCCTGGCCTCGATCCCGCCCGCCGATCACTTCCCGTGGCGGCCGGGGATCGCGCCCGCGGCGAAGATCGCCGCGCTCAACGACTGGATGAAGGACTATGCGGCGCGCACCGGCGCGGTCTACGCCGATTACTGGAGCGCGTTGCACGACGGGCAGGCGTTCAAGGCGGCATGGAGCTCCGACGGGGTTCATCCGAACAAGGCCGGCTATGCGGTGATGGCGCCGGTCGCCGAAGCTGCGATCCGCAGCGCGCTGGCGAAGCCCGCACCCAAGGCCATGCGCCAGTAAGCGCGGGTTGCTGCGCCGGGCGCGCCGTGGCCGGCGCGAGCGGCCGGGCTACTGCCGCCCGCCCGATTGCGTGCTGTAGCCGTGCAGCCCGAGCGGATAGGGGTTGATCGCCACCCGGGTTCCCATCTGTCCTTCGGGACCGCCGAAGCTCGCGCGGTGCCAGCGGCCCTGTTTGGCGATCAACACGTCACCCGGCGCGGCGGCCTTGATCAGCGGCTCGCCCTCGATCTGCAGGTCGACGTTGCCCTCCATGACGAACCAGAATTCATCATAGCCGACGTGAAAATGGCCGAGGTTCGACGCGGGCGGAGTGGGCGTCGCGCGGCCGCGGATGTTGTTGACGAAGAGGTGCTGCGCGGCGACGAAGGCGGTGGCGCGCGCGCCGCCCTGCACCACGTCCTTATAGTAATCGACATACAGCGGGTTGGTCGCGTCCGGTGCCCCCGCCCCGCCGGAGACCAGCCGGCGTTCGTAGCGGAAGCCGGTCACGTCGCGTGGCCGCTCCGGCGTGCTGCCGAGCGGATAGAGCGGCAGGTCGGTCGCGGCGTGGATCTCGAACCACAAGGCGGGCTGGTCGCCGATCGTCTCGAGCGTGAACGGCACGCGCAGCGGCACGTCGATCTCGAACCCCTTGCCCGCCACGAACGGCGGGTGCCCCGCAATCGTGACGCGCAGTTGACCGCCCCACACGATGATCGCGGTGCGATTGTCGGCATAGGCGACCTCGGCGGTGCGCTTGCCGGGTGCCTGCTGGTGCCAGTCGGCGACGATGTCGCGGTTGCGGACGATCGGCTGCGACCAGTCGGTCGCGCCCTTGTGCAGCGCCAGCACATCGGCGAGCTTCCACCACGGCCGGTTCGGCGCATCATAAGCGGCATAAGGCGTCTTCTTGGGCACCCACATTTCGACCGGCGCCGGCGGCGCGGGCCGCGGGGCCTGTGCGGTGAGCGTCAGCGCGACGAGCGCGCCCGCGACGACGCGCCAATGGCGTCCGGTATCGTGGATCATGCTTTCTCCCCTTCCCTTCAGGCTTGTTGCGCTACCGCCGCGCCATGATCGGGTGCGGGCGTTTGCTCCGGCTCGATCAGTCGCCGCGGATCGACGATCGCCCAGGCGGCGATGCCGAGGATCACCACCCCCGCGCCGGTACCGAACGCCGCCGCCCAGCCATACCGCGCCGCGATCCACGGGGTCAGCGAGGCGGTCAGCGCACCGCCGATCTGGCAGCCGACATTCATCAGCCCCGACACCACCCCGGTGTGCGGCCCGGCGATGTCGGCGGTCACCGACCAGAAGGAGCTTTGCGACAGATAGATCGCGCCCCCGCCCAGCGCCAAGGTCATCACCGCGAGCGGCGCGTTGTCGACCTGCGAGCCGATCAGCAGGAACAGAGCGGTCAGCGCGAACGACAGCATCGCCAGCCCCGACCGTCCCCAATAGAGGCCGTGCCGGCGCGAGACCGCGTCGTTGACGACGCCGCCCGCGAGGCAGCCGACCGTCATCGCGAGGAACGGTGCCATGCCGAACAGCGCGCTCGATTTCAGGTCCAGCCCGCGTGCCTCGGCGAGATAGATGAAGAACCAGCTGAAGAAGATCCAGATCACATAGCCGAACGCGAAATAGCTCAGGAACAGCCCCCACATCGCGCGGCTGCCCAGGATCGCGCGCCACGGGATCGGCCCGACCGCGCCGGCCGGTGCGTCGGGCAGTCCTGCCTCGATATGCGCCAGTTCCGCCGCGTTGACGCGCGGGTGCTCCTGCGGTCGGTCGCGCGCGACGACGAACCACACCACCGCGGCGATCAGCCCGATCAAGGCGCAGACATAGAAGGACGCACGCCAGCCGCCGAAGGCGACCACCGCGCTGATCAGCGGCGGAGTCAGCCCCGACCCCGCGCCGACGCCCGCGAAGATCAGGCCATTGGCCTTGCCGCGTTCCTGCGCGGGCACCCAGCGCGACACGAACTGGTTGCCCGACGGGTAAACCGCCGCCTCGCCGATCCCCAGCCCGAAGCGCACCAGCATCAGCAACGTGATCGCATGCGCGCTGCCCGGCGGCACCCAGGCGGTGGCGATGCTGAACACGCCCCACCAGACCAGCGCCAGCGTCAGCAGCCGGCGCGGGCCGAGCCGCGCCGCCAGCCACCCGGCCGGCACCTGAAAGGCGGCATAGCCGATCAGAAACGCGCTGAAGACCCAGCCGAGCCGGATCTGGTCGATCGCATATTCCTGACGCATCTGGACGCCCGCGACCGAGATGTTGGTGCGATCGAGAAACGCGATCGCGCTGATGACGAACAGCATCGCCACCAGCCGTACCCGGACGCTGCTCCGCCCCGCTCCCGCCATATCGCTCTCCCGGACGCGCGGCTCGCTGACCGCATTATATCCTATATGATTCTGTGTAGAGCCGTTGTAAGCGTAGGTAAAGCCGGTGAATTCTGGTCTGGACGGGAGAGAGAGGGTGGTAGCGATCCAAGCGCTCGCGCGTGGCGCAACCGGGCTGACGCTGGCGCTGACCTGCGCCGCCGCGGCGCAGCAGCCGAGCATGCCATCCCCCGACGCGCGACCGCTGGCGGCACGGATCGGCCACACCGATCCGGCGCGCTACCGCCAGCTCGCCAAGGTCCACGAGGGGGCGGGAACGATGGCCTTTGCCCCGCTGCTCGGTCCCGACGCGCTCTCCACCAACCTGATCTTCGTTCACCGCGGCGTGATCGCGCCGCACAGCGGGATCGGGCAGCATTTCCACCACCAATGCGAGGAAATGTTCGTGATCCTCGACGGCGAGGCGCAGTTCACGGTCGACGGCCGCACCACGACGCTCGCTGGTCCGGCCGCGGTGCCGGACCGGATGGGGCACGCCCATGCGCTGTACAATGCCTCGGACCGCCCGGTGCAATGGCTCAACATCAACGTCGGACAGACCAAGCGTTACGACAATTTCGACCTGAACGACTCGCGCGAGGGCGCGCCGCTCGACCCGGTCGCGCAGTTCGCCGCGGTGCGGTTCGACCGTACCCGACTGAAGCCCGATGGTGCGATCCGCTCGCGCCGCCTGCTCGGCCCGGAGGTGTTCGCGACGCCGTGGGCGTTCGTCGACCATGTGCTGATCCCGCCCGGCGCCGCGCTCGACGGCGCCGCCGCGCCCGGAATCAGCGAGATGGTTTATGTCATGGCCGGTGCCGGCGCGGCGATTGTCGCGGGCGAGCGCGCGCCGCTCGCCAGTGGTGACGCGCTGCCGGTCGAGGTCGGCGCGCGACGGACACTGCGCGCGGCCGGCGACGCACCGCTCGAACTGATGGTGATCGGGATCGCGCGCGATCCTGCCGCCAAGGCCGCCTACGTCGCCACGCTTCCCGCTCGCTGACACCCGAAAGGACCATGAAGATGCAACGTCGCTCGCTCCTGCAATCGATCGCTGCGGCCGGCGCCGGCTGGGCGCTGCCCGGCACGGCGCAGGCGGCCGCTCCGAAGAACAAGCCGATCGTGCTTTACTGCGATCTGGCGGTAGATCCGGCGCGCGAGCAGGAGATGCTCGACGCCTTCCACCGCCATTTCCTGCCCGCCGCGCAAAGCTTTCGCGGGCGCGGCTTCATCGACTTGAAGATGCTCAAGCTGCGCAGCGTCATCCAGGGACAGCCGGCACCACCTGCGGGCGTCAACTATCGCTTCCAGCTTACCTATGAAAGCGAGGAGCAGCGCCAGTCATGGATTCGCTCCGACGTCCACGAGCGCAACTGGCCGCTGATCGAGCGAACCGTGCTCAACCGCGACTATCTTGTCCTTTTGACCGACGCGGTCTGACGATGCCGCGCCCCTTCACCATCGCCGCGGCGCTCGTCGCCCCGCTCGCGCTTCATGCCGCCGCCCCCGCGCAGCAAGGCGGTGCGCGGGTCGAACGGCTCGAACCGGCGCTCGATGCGCTGATCGCACCGGGTGCAACCGTCGAGCGCGTCGCGACCGGCTTCTCCTTTACCGAGGGACCGTTGTGGCACGATGGCCGCCTGTGGTTCTCCGACGTCAGCGGCGACGTGCTGCGTGCGGTCGATGCGTCCGGCCGGGTCGAGGAGCTGATCCCCAACGCCGGCGGGCTCGCGAACCCGCCGGCGGGCAAGAGCATCGGCCCGAACGGCTTGGTCCCCGACCGTAACGGCAGCGTGTTGATGGCGCAGATGGGCGCGCGCCGGATCGTGCGCGTCGGTGCCGATCGCCGCATCACCCCGGTAATCGCCGACTATCGCGGCCAGCGGCTCAACAGCCCCAACGACCTCGTCTTCGCCGCCGACGGCGCCTTGTGGTTCACCGATCCGCCGTTCGGGCTTTACAACGGCATGGACCGCGATCCCGCCAAGCAGCTGCCCTACAATGCGGTGTTCCGCTACGCCGGCGGCACGCTGACGCCGGTCATCACCGACCTGAAGCTGCCCAACGGCATCGGCTTCTCGCCCGACGGGCGGGCGTTGTACGTCACCGATTACGGCCCGCCGGGCACGATCTACGCCTATACGGTCGGGCGCCGCGGAGCGCTGTCGGGCAAGCGCGTGCTGATCGCCTTTCCGGCCGGGGGTGCCGGCGGTGCGGACGGGCTCAAGGTCGACCGGCGCGGCAATATCTGGGCGACCGGCCCCGGCGGCATCCGCGTGATCTCGCCCGCGGGCAAGGTGCTCGGGCAGATCGTGCTGCCGGAGGTGGCCGCGAACCTCGCCTTCGCGGGCGATGGCCACACGCTCTACATCACCGCCTCGACGAGCGTGTACCGGCTGAAGACGAGGGTCGCCGGCGTACTGCCGAGGTTTGCGCGTTGAGACGGGAACGGGGGCGGGTCTCGCCCCCGTCGACTCAGTGCCCGGCGGCGCCCGCCGCCTTCTTGTCGGTCGCGAGCGTGGCGACGAGATAGTCGTTCATCACCTTCTGCTCCTCGGGCGACAGCTCGGCACCGCGATCGATCATCGACTGCACCACCGCCGGCCATTCGGCGGCCGTCTTGTGCGCCGCGAACACCTGATTGGTGGTGTGGCAATAGCCGCACCGCTCGTTGATCAGGTCGAGCCCCGGTCCGGGCGTCGGCGTCGCGGGTTGCTGCGCCGCGAGCGCCACCGCGCCGAGCAGCGCCGCGCCGGCAAAACCGAGAAGACGGACGAGCGGGTCGATACGCTTCATGACGATCCTCTTCAGCGGACGGCGAATGCGACCACCTGGTCGCTGGTCGCGGGTTGGGCGGCGAATCCGCCGGTCGCCACCGCGGCGAGCATCTGGCGGCCATCGGCGGCGCGATAGGTCATCGGCGTGCCGTAATTGGAGGCGGGCAACGCAGCCGACCACAGCAACGCGCCGGTCTTCGTATCGAAGCCGCGGATCGTCGCGTCGCGGGTCGCGCCGATGAACGTCAGCCCGCTCGCGGTGGTGATCGGCCCGCCCGCGCTGATGACGCCGTTCGCGGCGAAAGCCGGGTCGGCGTTGGTGCCGAGCACCTTGCGCCATGCGATCGCCCCGGTATCGACGTTGACCGCGACCAGCTCGCCCCACGGCCCCTTTTGGCACGGCGTGCCGGTTTCGGGGTCTTGGAAATAGGCATAGCCCGCCTTCATCCCCCAGCTGCCGTCGGGCTGGCGCGCGAGCTGCTGCGGGCTGGCGAGATTGTTGACGTTGATGACGTACAGGCCGGACTTGCGGTCGAATGCGCCCCCGCCCCAGTCGACTCCGCCGAGGCTGCCGGGGAAGAAATTGACTGCCGAGTCGGCGCGGAGCGGCTGAAAGGTCCTGCTCGGCGCGACGGCGAGGTCCGCCACCAGCTTCTCGCACACCGCGCGATGCGCCGGGGGGCCGTCGACCAGATCGCTTGCGGCATAGCTCAGCCGGGCGAGCGGCGGCGGGGTCGCCGGCATCGGCTGGGTTGGCCAAGGCTGCTCGCCGGGGACGTCGGTGTCGGTCGGCACCGGCACCTCGCGCACGTCGTAGAGCGGCTTGCCGGTGACGCGGTCGAGGATGAACATCATCGCGGTCTTGTTCATCACCGCGATCGCCGGGATCGTGCGCCCGCCACGCCGCACCTCGATCAGCGTCGCGCTCGGCAGGTCGACATCCCAGATGTCGTGGTGGACGGTCTGGAAATGCCAGAGATACTTGCCGGTCGCCGCCTCGACCGCGACGATCGAATTGCCGTAGAGATTCTGCCCCTTGCGATCACCGCCCCAGCGATCGAAGGTCGGCGCACCGACCGGCAGATAGGCGATGCCGCGCTTGTCGTCGACGAGCACGAAGGTCCAGACGTTGACCCCCGACCGCTTCTGCCAACTGTCCCCCTCCCACGTGCCGAAGTTCGGCTCGCCCGGTTGCGGGATGGTGTGGAAGGTCCAGAGCAATTTACCGGTGCGCGCATCCCAGCCGCGCACGTCGCCGGCCGCGCCCTTGACCGGCATCTCCTGCACGCGCGACCCGGTAATGATGACATCGCGATAGATCGCGGGCGGGCTGCTCATCCCCAGCGGCGCGCGCGTGCCGTTCATCACCTCGGGCGTCTTCATGTCGACCGCACCGGCCGCGCCGAAACCCGACGCGGGCTGCCCGGTCGCGGCATCGAGCGCGTACAGCTTGCCGGTGCGCGTCCCGAAGACGATCCGCGCGCCAGTCCCTTTGCTTCCCGGCCAGTAGGCGACGCCGCGCGTCGATGGCTGGTCGTTGCCGGGTAGCGCGAAGACCCAACGTTCCTTGCCGGTCGCGGCGTCGAGCGCGACGACGCGCTTGTACGGTGTGGCGAGGTACATGACACCCTTCACCACGAGCGGCGTCGCTTCGGACGCGGAGAAGCCGGTGCGGAATTTGGCCGGGACGCTGTCGGGCATCGGGATCGTCTCGCCGCTCGTGCCGGCCGGACGCATGTGGTAGGTCCAGACCTGTCGCAGCTTCGCGACGTTTGCGGGAGTGATCTCGGCCAGCGGCGAGAAGCGCGCGTGGCTCTCGTCACGGCCGTACCCCTGCCAGTCGCCCTTGGCCTGCGCCATCGCCGGTGCGGTCGGCGTGAGCGCAACGGCGATCAACGTCCCTGCCCGCGCGACGGCGCCCATGCGCCGCCTGATCCTGTCCGCCACGCTCCACTCTCCTGCTCGGCGACGTCGCATCCCGCGTCAGGCGGCCGCAACGTTGTCCTGTCATTTCAACGGTGCTAGCAAGCCGCACGATCCTATACAATATGATCCGTGTTGATCGTCCGCCTCTATCGGGCGATCAGGGGGAGAGGAGATTGCGCATGTTGGAACTGCCGCTGAAGGGGCTGAGGGTCCTTGATATCTCGCAGGTGATGGCGGGGCCGTTCTGCTGCATGCTGCTCGGCGACATGGGCGCGGACGTCATCAAGATCGAACCGCCGCGCACCGGCGACTCGACCCGGCACTCGATGGGCTTCCGCCTGAAGGGCGAGGACAGCCCCGGCTTCCTCGCGCTCAATCGCAACAAGCGCAGCATCACGCTCGATCTCAAGGACGACGCCGACCGCGCGGTGCTCTATGCGCTGGTGCAGACCGCCGACATCGTCGTCGAGAACGCCCGCCCCGGCGTCGCGAAGCGGCTCGGCATCGACTATGACACGCTCGCCGCGCTCAACCCGCGGCTGATCTACGCCAGCATCTCGGGCTTTGGCCAGACCGGGCCATGGGCGCAGCGCCCGGGATTCGACCTGATCGCGCAGGCGATGTCGGGCGTGCTCAGCTCGAACGGCTTTCCTGGGATGGAGCCCGCCAAGAATTCGATCGCGGTCGCTGATCTCGGCGCGGGGCTCTTCTCGGTCTATGGCATTCTCAGCGCGGTGATCGGGCGACAGACCTCGGGCCGCGGGCAATATATCGACGCCTCGCTGCTCGAGGCGGCAATGGGTCTCTCGATCTGGGAGACGACCGAATATTGGGGCACCGGCCGCGCGCCGGCGCCGATCGGCTCGGCCAATCGCATGTCCGCGCCCTATCAGGCGGTGCGCGCGTCGGACGACTGGTTCGTGATCGGCGCGGCAAATCAGGGATTATGGCTCACCTTCCTCAAGGTGGTCGAGCGTCCGGAGCTGCAGGAGGACTCGCGCTACGCCACCAACGCCGCGCGCGTCGCAAACCGCCAGTTGCTCATCGACGACCTCGCGCCGACCTTCCTGACCCGCACCAGCCAGGAATGGATCGACGCGCTGCTCGCCGCCGGCGTCCCCGCCGCGCCGATCCTCGATTACGGCGAGGCGGTGGTCAGCGAACAGGCGGTCGCGCGCGAGATGGTGATGCAGGTGCCGCACCCGGTGGAGGGCGAGTTCAAGGCGCTCGGCTTCCCGGTCAAGATGCGCGGCACGCCGCAGGAATTGCGCCTGCCCCCGCCGCTGCTCAACGAGCATGACGCAGAGATCCGCCGCGAGCTGGCCGAGCGCGGGTTGCTGCCCGACCCAGCGGAGGCGGCGGAATGAGCGGCGTCGTCGTCACGCGCGACGGTGCGGCGGTCCACGTCCGGTTCGACAATCCGGCCGCCCACAATGCGCTGACGGGCGCGATGTGGCTCGCGCTGCGCGATGCGGCGCGGACGATCGCCGACGATCCGGGCGTGCGGGTGGTCACGTTTCGCGGCACGGGGGGCAAGGCGTTCATCTCGGGCACCGACATCAGCAAATTCGCCGACTATCGCGACGGCGCACAGGGCGTCGCCTATGAGCGCGAGATCGACGAATGCATGGCGGCCGTCGACGCCATCCCCTGCACGACGATCGCGGTGGTGGAAGGCTGGGCGGTCGGCGGTGGGCTCAACATCAGCGCGGCGTGCGATTTTCGGATCGCGACCCCCGACGCGCGCTTCGGCTCACCGATCGGCCGCACGATCGGCAATTGCCTGTCCGCCGCCAGCGTGGCGCGGATCGGCAGCGCGGTGAGCGTATCGGTCGCGCGGCGGATGGTGCTGCTGGGCGAGATCGTCGGCGCGGAGGAATTGCGCGCGAGCGGGTTCCTGCTGAAGGTGGTCGAACGGGACGCGCTTGATGCCGAGATCGCGGAGCTCTGTGCGCGCGCGATCGAGAATGCGCCGCTTACGACGCGAGTCACGAAGGAGACGTTGCGGCGAATGACCTTCGATGCCCTGCCCGCGATCGAGCCGCTGATTGAGCAGGTCTATGGCAGCGCGGACTTCCGGCGCGGCGTCGCGGACTTTCTTGCCAAGACGAAGCGCGTGCCGGCGTGGCGCGGCGAGTAGCGCCACCACGCCCCGTTTGCCCTCGTCGGCCGGGCGGAGCTTACCCGACCGGCTTCGGCGCGATCATGATCCCCGCCGCCATCGGCTGACTTGGCGGCAGCGGCAGCTTGCCCGCCGGGAAGCCGTTGACCTCGAACATATAGGCCTCGATGTCGGCGACCGTCTTCCCGCTCAGACTGCCGGGCGCGCTCAGCGGCATGGTCGTCTTGATCCGCGAGAACAGATCGCCGGCCGAGGTGCCCGTCCAGTTGTTGAGGAAGCCGCCGCCCGCCAACGCCGGCGCCACGTCGATCCCGGCGAGCGTATCGCCGTGGCAGGCGGCACAATTCTCGGCATAGGCGACCTTGCCGCGCGCCGACTGCTCGGCGGTGTAGACGCCGTTCCACACGTCGCGCTGCCCGCCCTGCGCACGGACCATCACCGCACTGCCGAGCGTCAGCGCCGCCGCGCCGAACAGCCAGCCGCTATATCTCGTCACTCGCTCGATCATCACGCTGCTCCCGGTAAACGGTAGGCGACCAGCTCCGCGCTGGCATTGCCGCCGCCCGTGGCGACGACGATATATTGCCGGCCCTTCAGCCGGTAGGTCATCGGCGATCCGCTCTGCGGCGCGGTCATGTACACCGCGCCTTTCTCTTCGCCGGTCGCCTTGTCATAGGCGCGCAGCATCGCGCCGCGGATGCCATATTCGTTGGTGTAGAAGCCGGCCTCGCCGCAGATCACCAGCGTCTTGGTCACCAGTGGGCCGAGATTGCCCGCGCGTCCGGTGCGCGGGATCTTGAGCCCCTTGAGCTTGGGATGATTGCGGACGTTGTCGGGAGTCTCGCCATGCGCGACCTGCCAGGCGAGGTCACCCTTGCTCAGATCGATCGCGGTGATCCGACCGTAAGGTGGCTTGAGCAACGGCAGGCCATCGACGGCGAGAAAGCCGGGCGGCGGCCCTTTCGACGCGCCCGCCGGCGCGCCACCGGCCGGTGGTGAAGCAGGCGGCGCCTCCATGTTGCGCATCCCGGCGCGCGACGCGCCCATCGCCGGCATCGCGCGTGCCTCGCGCCCGGCGACGCCATGGACCTGCGGAAACTCGGAGACCTTCGGGTCATCGTTGGGCACGATCCCGATCAGCGACGGCTGCGTCTTGGAATAGACATAGACCATGTGCGTCTCGGGATCGTAGCAGCCGCCGGGCCAGTTGGTGCCGCCCTGGATGCCCGGCGCCGAGATCGTCCCCCACCGCCCCGGCTTGCTGACCGTCGGCGGGGTGAACAGCGGGCCGATCGTGTACGACTTGACGAACTCGACCGCTTTGGCGCGCAGCTCGGGGGTGAAGTCGATCAGGTCGTTCTCGGTGACGCCCTGCACGTCATAGGCGGGCGGCTTGGACGGCACCGGCTGGGTCGGGCTGTACCATTCGCCGGGCACGTCGCCGCGCGCCACCTTGCGCTCGGGGATCGGCCAGATCGGCTCGCCCGTCTCGCGGTTGAGGACGTACAGAAACGCTTGCTTGGTCGGCTGGGCGAGCGCCTTGACGGTGCGCCCGTTGACCGGGATGTCGCACAGGATCGGCGCGCACGGGATGTCGCGGTCCCACAGGCCGTGATGCACCATCTGATAATGCCAGCGCCGCCGCCCGGTCTCGAGATCGAGCGCGACCAGCGACTCCCCGAACAACGCATTGCCGCGGCGGAACATGCCCATCTCGTCGCCGGTCGGCAGCTCGACCGGGACATAGACCAGCCCGAGCTCCTCGTCCGCCGACATCTCGGCCCAGGCGCCCGCATTGCCGGCCTCGTCGGCATCGCCGTTGAGCCAGGTCTCGTAGCCGAACTCGCCCTTGCGCGGGATGGTGTGGAAGATCCACTTGCGCTTGCCCGTGCGCACGTCGAAGCCGCGGATATAGCCCTTCACGTTCTTGCGCACCGCCGGCACGTCGCCCGCGGTATGGGCGGCGCCGACCACCACCGTGTCGCGCGCCACCATCGGCGTGGCGTGCAGCCCGACGTCGGCGGTTTCGAGATCGAGTTCCTGATCGAAGTCCTTCTTCAGATCGACGATCCCGTTGGTGCCGAACGCCGGATCGGGGATGCCGGTATTGGCGTCGAGCGACACCAGCTGATAGCCGATCGTGACATAAAGGATTCGCTCGACCGTGCCGTCGGTCCAATAGGACACGCCGTGGCCGGACAGCTGACGCGGCGAGTTGAGCGCGCGCTGCCCCTCGTCGACGCGGTGCATCCACAGCAGCTCGCCGGTCGCGGCGTCGAGCGCGACGCAGTCGCGGCGCGAGCCGGCGGGCAGGAACAGCTTGCCCTTTACCAGCAGCGGGGTCGGCTCGAACTGATATTCCTTGCGCGCGCCGAACACGTCGGTCTTGACGCTCCACGCAATCTCGAGATCGTTGAAATTCTCGGCGTTGATCTGGTCGAGCGGCGAGTAGCGGGTGTTCGCCTTGTCGGCGGCGTAGCTGCGCCACTCGGTGTCAGGCGCCGGCGCGTCGGCGTCCTGCATCGGCGCCGCCAGCGCGGCGGGGTCGATCGCGAGCACCAGCGCCGATGCGGCGGTGCCCGCCAGCAACTGGCGACGCGTGAACACCGCGGCGGTCACCACGTCACCGCAATGTACTTCGCCTCGCAATATTCGAGCAGGCCGTGGTGCGATCCCTCGCGGCCCAGCCCGCTCTGCTTCATGCCGCCGAACGGCGCAGCGGCGTCCGACACCAGCCCGCGGTTGACCGCGACCATGCCGCATTCGATCCGCTCCGCGACCGCCAGCGCGCGCTTGAGGTCGCCCGAATAGACATAGGCGGCAAGGCCATATTCGGTGTCGTTGGCGAGCGCGACCGCCTCATCGGCGGTGTCGAACACCGTCACCGCGGCGACCGGGCCGAACACCTCCTCGCGCAGGATCTCGGAGCCGGGCTGTACGTCGGTGAGCACCGAGGGCGGGTAGAAATAGCCGTCGCCGGCGGGCGTCTCGCCGCCCAAAGCGACGCGCGCGCCCTTCCCCACCGCATCCGCGACGAGCCGCTCGATCTTGTCGACCGCCTTGCGGTTGATCATCGCGCCGCATTGCGTGGCAGGATCGGTGCCGGGACCGACCGTCAGCGCTCCCATGCGCTCGACCAGCTTTGCGACGAAGGCGTCGTGGATGCCGCGCTGCACGTAGAGCCGGTTGGCGGCGGTGCACGCCTCGCCGGCGTTGCGCATCTTGGCGACCATCGCGCCCTCGATCGCGGCGTCGAGGTCGGCGTCGTCGAACACCACGAACGGCGCGTTGCCGCCCAGCTCCATCGACGCGCTGATCACCTGGTCCGCCGCCTCGCGCAGCAACACGCGGCCGACCTGCGTCGAACCGGTGAAGGAGAGCTTGCGCACGCGCGCGTCGTGGAGGATCGCGCTGCACACCGGGCCGGGCTGGCTCGTGGTGACGACGTTGACCACCCCCGCCGGCACCCCGGCGCGGCGCATGATCTCGGCGACCGCCAGCGCGGTCAGCGGCGTTTCCGACGCAGGCTTGAGGATGCAGGTGCAGCCGGCAGCCAGCGCCGGCGCGATCTTGCGCGTCGCCATCGCCGCGGGGAAGTTCCACGGTGTGATGAGCAACGCGATGCCGATCGGCTGATATTGCACCATGATGCGATTGCCGCCGGCCGGCGACATGCCCAGCTCGCCGGGGATGCGCACCGCTTCCTCAGCATACCAGCGGAAGAATTCGGCGGCATAGGCCACCTCGCCGCGCGCATCGGTCAGCGCCTTGCCGTTCTCCAGCGCGATCAGCTGCGCGAGCCACTCCTGCTGCGCCATCATCGCGTGGAAACAGGCGAGCAGTACGTCGGCGCGTTTCCGCGGCGGCGTCGCGGCCCAGTCCGCCGCGGCGGCCGCGGCGGCGTCGACTGCGGCGATCCCTTCTTCCACCGCGGCATCGGCAACCGACGTGAGCGTCGCGCCGGTGGCGGGGTCGTCAACCGCGATCGTCGCGCCGCTCGCCGCGGGGGTCCAGTGCGCGCCGATCAGCAGGCCGGTAGGGATGGCGAACGGGCCGTCGCCGGGCGGGGTGTAGCTGGTCATCGAAAGCGTTCCGTGCATCAGGCGTGAAGGAGCGTGGCGCGATCGCCCGCGAAGGCGGCGCGCGTGATGGTCTGCATCGCGGCGAGGTCGAGCGGTCGCGGGTTGTTCTTGATGAGCCGCGCCGCGTTGAGCGAATATTCGGCGACATGGTCCTGCTGCTCGGCACGCAGTCCCAGGTCGGCCAGCGACCTCGGAACGCCGATCCGCTGGAACAACGCGTCGACCGCGTCGATGAACGCCTGCGCGCGCTCGGCCACGCTCGCGCCGCCGATCCCGACCAGCGTCGCCAGCTCGGCGAAGCCGTCGGCGCAGGCGGGACGGTTGAATTGCATCACATAGGGCAGCAGCGTCGCCACCCCCTGCCCGTGCGCGGTATGCGTCAGGTTTCCGACCGGATATTGCAGCGCATGCGCCGCCGCGGTGCCGGCGGTGCCGAACGCGCAGCCTGCCACCAGCGACGCCAGCATCACGCCCTCGCGCGCCTCGATATCGCTGCCGTCGACCACCGCGCGTTCGAGATAGCGGAACACGTTCGTCACCGCGAGCGTCGCGAAATGATCGGACAGCACGTTCTTGCCGACGAACACATGCTGCTCGGTCAGCATCGCGTCGATCGGCCGCGCCAGCGTCGTATAGGCCTCGACCGCATGGGTCAGCGCGTCGGCCCCCGAAAAGGCGGTGAGCGCGGGCGGGCAGCTGACGGTCAACTCGGGGTCGCAGATCGCGACCTGCGCGATCAGGTGCGGGCTGGCGATCCCGACCTTGGCGCCGCGCTCCTCGTCCGCCACCACCGCAACCGGCGTCGCCTCGGACCCGGTGCCGGAGGTGGTCGGCACCGCGATCAGCGGCATCACCGGGCCAGGCACCGCGAACTCGCCGTAATAGTCGCGCACACTGCCGCCGTGGGTGAGCAACACCGCCGCCACCTTGGCGAGATCGAGCGAGCTGCCCCCGCCGATGCCGATCACCACATCCGCATCGAAGCCGCTCGCCGCAGCGACACAGGCGTCGATCGAGCGAAGCGGCAGATCGGGGACGGTGCCGTCGAACACGCGCGTCTCGACACCGTGGGCGGCGAGATCGGCGAGCATCGCGGTGAATTCGGGCTGCGCGGCCTGACGCTCGTCGGTGCAGACCAGCGCGCGCCGACCGAGCCGCGCACTCGCCGACCCAAGCGCGGCGCGCTGGCCGCGGCCGAACAGGATCGCGCGTGGCAGGCGCGCCGCACCGAACAGGGCGGGCGCGGTCGGATCGGACGTCATGCGAGTATCTCCATAAATCATGCCGCGGCGACCTCGTCGGCAGCGGTGAGCTGCCGCGACGCGTCGATCCGCAGGAACAGAAGCGCGGCGATCGCGCACAGCACCGCGAGCACCATGAACGCCGGAAACCAGCCGCTGACCGTCACGATGTAACCGGTCACCGCGGCGGCGATCGCCGCCCCAAGGTTGCCGAGCGTGTTCATCACCGCGGAAACCGACCCCGCGAACTCGCCGCCGATGTCGAGCGTCACCGCCCATGATACGCCGACCGTCAGCTCGAGCCCGAACACCGCCACGCAGAAGCAGACGATACTCGCCACCGGCGCGTCGATCGCGGCGGCGAGCGGCATCATCGTCGCAGCGATGACGAACCCCGTGACCGCCACTGCGCGGCGCGCCAGCTTCAGCCCCGCCCCGCGCTTCACCAACAGATCCGAGGTCCAGCCGCCGGCGAGATCGCCGACCACGCCCGCCATCAGCGGCAGGCTGGCGAACAGCCCCATCACCGCGAGATCGTAGCCGCGCGCGTCGTGGAGATATTTCGGGAACCACGTCAGGAAGATGTTGATGCAATAAGCGTAGCAGAAATACATCGCCGACAGCGTCCACAGCTGCGGCTGGCGCAGCAACCGCCGCCACGGCACCTTGGCGCGCGCCGGTCCGGCACCGAGCGCGCCCTCGATCATCGCGCGCTCGCTCGCGTTGACGCCGCGGTGCTCGCGCGGCGTATCGCGATAGTAGAGAAACCACGACAGCGCCCAGACCAGCCCGACGCCCGCGAACAGCAGGAACGGCATCCGCCAGCCGAAATCGAGGATCAGCAGCGCGACGAACACCGGGGTCACCGCCCCGCCGAGCCGCGCGCCGGCATGGGTCAGCCCCTGCGCCCAGCCGCGCTCGGCGGGCAGCATCCAGCGCGACAGCGAGCGGGTCGCGATCGGAAATGCGCCCGCTTCTCCCATGCCGAACAGGAAGCGGCACACCATCATCGACCCCGCCGACCAGGTCAGCGCGGTCGCCGCGGTAAAGGTCGACCACCATACCACCACGCCGGTCAGCGCGCGGCGCGGGCCGAAGCGATCGCCGAGCCACCCGCCGGGGATCTGGAACAGCGCATAGGCGAACTGGAAGGCGGCGAAGATCCAGCCCATCGTGACGAGCGAGAAGCCATATTCCTTCTGAATTGACGGTGCCGCGGTCGCGATCACCACCCGGTCCATATAGGTGATGAGATAGGCCAGCACGGTGAGCCACAGTACCGCGTGCCGCACCCGCGTCGGGCGCACGGCCTGCTCGCCCGTGACGCTCACCGGCTCGACCAGCGCGCCCGACGCACTCACGGCTTCGCCGCACCGCAGGCGTCGGCGGCACGGCCGACGCAGGTCTCCCAGATCGTCGGCACCTTGCGTCCGGCGACATAGACCGCGCTGATCGCGCGCGTGTTGCGGATGTCGCGCGTCGGATCGCGATCGAGCACCAGCAGATCGGCCCATTTACCCGGCTTCAGCACGCCGCTTTCGTTCTCGCGCAGGAAGCTGGCGTTGGTGCCGGTCGCCGCGGTCAGCGCCTGGAGCGGCGTCAGCCCGGCTTTGACCATCAGCTCCAGCTCCCAATGCGCGAAATAGCCGGGGAAGCGCGCGGTCGGGCCGCTGTCGGTGCCCATGCCGTAGCGCACCCCCGCCTTCGCCTCGGCGGCGAGGCTGGCCATCGCGTTGCGCAGCACCGGCGGATATTTCGGGAACAGCGGCGACGCGGCGAGCTTCTGCTGGCGCTCCTGGCTCTTCAGCGTGGCGATCGTCGACGGCGCGACCCCGCGTGCGAAGAACGGCTCGTCGACGAACGGCAGCAGCGTGTAGGTAAAGCTCGCCTCGCGGCTGAGTGTCGAGGCCAGCTGCCACGTCCCACGCTGCTTCATCGCCGCGGTCAGCGCCGGATCGGCAACGTGGTCGCGGACCTGATGCATGAAGACGTCGATGCCCTCGCGCGTCAACTCGGCGGCATTGTCGTAATAGAAGATGTGCGCCGCCGCTTTCTTTCCCGCCTTGTGCGCAGCGTCGATCACCGCCGTGCTGACCGCATAGGGCATGCGCTTGGCGACGGTGCCGAACTCGTCGTCCATCCACAGTTTGACGAAGTCGTCGCCCTTGGCAGTCTCGCGCTCGACCATCGCCGTCGCCTCGGCGGGCGTCGCAACCGACTGCTCCAGCCCAGGCACGCCGCCATAGCTGTCCTTGTAGACCACGCCCCGCCCCGCGGTATAGGCGCGCGCCGTCTCGATCCGACCGACGCGACGCTGATCGGCGATCACCTGATGGATCAGGTCGCCGTCGGTGCCGAGCGTGTAGACCGAGGTGACGCCATAAGCGGCGTACAGCTTCAGCTGCTCCTCGACATTCGCGCGGTCGTAATATTTGGTGAAGCTCTGGTCGACACCATCGACCAGTCCGAGGTGGACGTGGCTGTCGATCAGGCCGGGCATCAGGAACTTGCCGCGCAGGTCGGTGATCGTGGCATCGGCCGTGATTGGTCGGCGCCCGGACGGCCCGACCCAGGTGATCCGCCCGTCGGTCATCACCAGCGCCTGATCCGCGCGCGGGGCGCTGCCGGTGCCGTCGAACAGCGTGACATGGTCGAGCACCACCGTCTCGGCCGCCGCCCCGCCACCAAGACACAGCGCCACCAACGCGACGCCGACGCGGATCATCGCCCGCGCGCGAGCTGGGCGAATCCGCCGCATCGCACTCCTCCCCAAGTCATATCCTATATGATCTGAGTAGGTAGCAGGTCGGTGGCTGTCAAGCGCCGCGACGCGACACGAAGCGAATGATGTCAGGTGCTTGGCGCACGCTCCGCGAGCACGTCGTCCATCCGCTGCTGCGAACATTCGAGATGATGGCGCACCGCGCGCTCCGCCGCGCCGGCATCATGCGCGACGAGCGCGTCGATGATCGCGCGATGCTCGCGCGCCGCCGCGTGCGGGGCGTTGGTGGCGTAAAGCGCGCGGAAGATGTGGAGGTGTGCATGCAGCCGTTCGACCGTCTCCGCGATCAACCGGTTGCCGCTCCCGGTCGCGATCAGTCGGTGCAGCGCGGCATCGGCCTCGGCGAACCGTGAATAGGCGCGGGCGTCGCCCTCGACCACGCTCGACATCTCGTGATCGATCGCACGCAGCGCCGCGATCGCGCCGTCGGTCATCGCCTCCGCCGCGCGCGCCGCGGCATAGGGCTCGATCAGTTGCCGGAGTGTGTAGAGGTCGCGCACTTCCTCGCGCGTCATCTGCGGGCTGGCGCGATAGCCGACGTTCGGCATCTTGTAGACCAGCTTCTCCGCCTCGAGCTGGCTCATCGCCTCGCGCACCGGGGTCTGGGAGATGCCGAGCTGCCGTGCGACGGTGTCGATCGCGATCCGCTCGCCCGGCGCGATCTTCAGACTCATCAGCATGTCGAGCAGATGGTCGTAGGCGCGCTCGACCATCGTTGGCACCGGTGCCGACCGCGACGCGCGGGAGGTAGCCATCGCAGGGCTCTTCGTGTCGATATGCCGCAAGTCGGGTCGCCGTTCCGGGAGAGATCAGGAACCCGATCATATAGGGTTTGGACGCCGTACGTAAGATGCTGCGGCGCGAAGGGCCGTGCGGCGACGCGCACGGCCCCTCTTTCGACCTCAGAAGCTGAACCTCACCCCCAGGCGATAGGTGCGGCCGAGCACGTCGTACAATGCCGGGTTGACGAAGAACGGCGACTTGGCAGGATCGCGGTTGAAGAGGTTGTCGACCTTCGCATAAGCCGTCACCGCCTCGGAGATGTTATAGGTGCCGCCGACATCCATGTAGAAGGCACCGGGCATGAAGTTCTGATCGATCGTCGGATGCTGATTGGTCGACACCGGGCAGGTGCCGGCCTGGCAGACGACATATTGGTTGCCGAGCACGCCGTCGCTGAACCAGCGCTCCTGCAGCAGCAGCGAGAAATTATCGCCCTCGTAGGTCTGCACCGCCAGCCACTTCCAGTCGGGGGTGTTGCCGGTATTCACCCCGGCGGTGTCGTTCGGGATCGTGCCGACCAGCCCGGTGTCGGTGACGAACTTGCTGATATGCGTCGCCAGCGCGCGCAGCGTCAGCCTACCCGGCAGCCCGAGCGGCCGCTGCCAGCGGTAGCTCGCCTCGATGTCGAACCCGGAGGTATCGATCGACGCGAGGTTGAACGCCTGCACGTTGATGAAATTCGGCCCGGCCTGGTTGTTGAGATTGAACGCGCTGCACGTTCCCGGAAGGATGTTGCGGTAGCAGAGGTCGACGATGTCACCCGCGCCGAGGCTGGAGATGACGTCGGTGATCTTCAACTTGTACCAGTCGAACGACAGGCTCACCCCCGGCAGCCAGCTCGCGCCCGAGAAGGCGATCCCCGCGGTGGTGTTGCGCGCGATCTCCGGCGTCAGATTCGGGTTGCCTATCGTGTTCTGGATCGCGAGCACGTTTACGTTGCGGAACGGATCGAAGAAGTTCGGCTGCGTGGTGGTGACCGGCGCGGCGAACAGCTCGGACAAATTCGGTGCGCGCACGTCGCGCGAGGTGACGCCGCGCAGGCGAAAGCCGTCGATCGGCAGATCCCAGGTGCCGCCGACTTTCCACGCCCAGACCGTGCCGGAGGTGCTGTAGTCGGTGACGCGCGCCGCGCCGTTGACGCTCGCCCGGCCGACCGAGTCACCGTTGAGCAGCGGCACGTCGACCTCGACGAACGCTTCCTTCACGCTATAGGCGCCGGTGCCGTTCTTGTAATTGCCGGCATACCAATTGTTGCCCGCGGGCAATTGCAGCGGATCCGCCGGATAGATCGAGTCATAGGGCTGGTTGTCGATCCCCGCGCCATAGGGATCGGCAGTGACCTTGTAGAATTCGTGGCGGAACTCGCCGCCGAACGCGACCGACACCGGCCCCGCCCACGAGCTGAACGGTGAGCCCGAGAAGTTGAGGCTGGCGACATCCTGCGTCTGGCGCGTCCGCTGCCGCGGGCCGTTGGCAGGCATTACATAGTCGAGCGCTTCCTGTGACGGGCTGCCGCCGAAGACGTTCAGCGGCTGGCACCCGGCGGCGCGGGCGACCGGATTGGCGCAGACGATCGCGCCGTTCAGCGTCGTCGCGTTGATCGCGGCGTTATAGCGCTGCGTGAGCAGGATGTTGTCGACGTCGATCCTGGTGCGGTTGGTACCGTGCTCGACGTAGATGTCGTAGCTCCACTCCGACCCGAGCACCGGCTGGCGCCCCTTCGCGCCGACCACGAAGCGATACTGGCGGCGGTCGGTGTGGACCTGCGTGTTGCCGAGCGCCGCGTTGCTGGTGCCGAACTGGAACGACGTGATGTTCGCGGTCGCACAGGCCGACTTGACCTCGGCGGGGACGTAGGGGTTGGCGCATTGGATCGTCAGCGCGGGGCGATTCTGGCCGCCGACCGGCTGGTTGTTGCTCTTCACCTGCGCGATGTTCGAGGTGAGATAGATCTCGTTGTTCGGCGCGAAGTCGAAGCCGATCCGGCCATAGCTGTTCAGCCGCTCCAGCCCCGACAGCAGCGAGCGTCCGGCATCGACGTTGCCCGACAGGTCGCCGCCCTGACAGAAGCCCGCGAAACAGCCGATCACCGCGCCAGACGAGGTCCGCGACGGCACGCCGTTCGAGCCGTACTGGAACTGGAACGGCTTGCCCGACTGGTCGAACGCGATGCCCTGCAACGGGCCGGCGGTGATCAAGCCGTACTTGGTGAAGGTGATCGACTGCGCATAGTCGCGCAGCACATATTGCGGCGCCCCGTCGTTGGTGACGTTGCGGTTGACCAGCGTGGTCTGCTTGAACCAGTCGCGGCCACCCGCCAGACCGATGCCGAACTCACCCCCGCCGACGCCCTCGTCGCGCGCATATTCGGTGCTGCCGACGATATGGAGCCGGTCGTCGAGCAGGCTGGTGCCGGCGGCGAGCTGGACGAGCACCTGCTCGTTGTCGCCATAATCGGTGATGCCGCCCTGCACATTGCCCTTCACGCCCTTGAACCGCGTGTCGGTGATGAAGTTCACCACGCCGCCGACCGCATCCGAACCATAAGACGCGGACGCGCCGCCGTTCACGACGTCGACGCGCTTGATGAGCAGCTGCGGGAACTGGCTGACGTCGGGCACGCCGGTGACGTTGGCGCCGACCACACGCTGGCCGTCGATCAGGGTCAGCGTGCGGATCGCGCCGACCCCGCGCAGCGAGAAGGAGCTGAGCCCCTGCGCGCCGCTCGAAGTGCTGAAGGTGTTGACGCTCGTCCCCGTCGACCCCTGCAACGACGGCAATTGCGAGATCGTCGTGAAGACGTTCGGCTGCGCGTTGGCGGCGATCGCGCCGGAATCGATCACCGTCGTCGGAGTCGGGGCCGTGAACCCGCCGGTCGTGATGCGCGAGCCGGTGACGATCACGTCACGCGCGGCATCGTCCTCGGCGGTCTGGCTCGCCGGATCGGCGCGCGCGGTCGATCCCGCGGTGGTGTCGAGCTGCGGCGGCACGTCGGGCGGCGTCGTGGCCGCACCGGCCTCCTGCCCGGCGGGCGCCGATTGCGCCTGCGCCAGCGACGGCGCAGCGCCCGCGGCAATCAATGCGATCACGGCCACGCCGGTCCGCATCCGGGCACGACGCCCTTCGATCAACGCTTTCATCATCTTCCCCTAGCTCCCTTGTTTATATCGCTGTGCTGTGGGCGATCGTTTTGCCGCCTCGCGGGTTACAGGCCGGGCGACTTCGCCCGGATCAATGCTATCTGCGTTTGACACAGGTCCACTACCGCAGGCCAAGACCTGACGATTGACGAACCCTTCTATCTGACCCTGCGCTTTGCAGGAACGGTGTCTATCTCAACGCCTGGCGGTGAATACGTCGTCTATCGACCATCCTATCATCTTCCGCCAACGCGCAGAACGTTCACCATCGCTCCTTTACCGTAATAAGGTAACGTTACCATCAAAGACTATACTCAGGGTAATCCTTGTCAATACGTGAGATGCGTGTTTTTCTGTGTCGCTGCCGGTTTACGATCCGGTCGGTGGCACGCGAGCCGGGCGATCAGTCGCGGAAGAGCAACGGCGCCATTTCATGCAGGCTCCGCCGCCACGTCTGGAACTCGTGCCCGGTGTCAGGCGACACGTAGAAGACGCTGTTGAGGCCGGCGCGTGTCAGCGCCGCGGCGTTGGCGGCGGGGTCGGTGCTTGGCCGGGCGGGCGATCCGCGCGTCTTGCCGTTCTCCAGTTCGCGACTGCCGTAGCTGACGAACGTCAATCGCACCTTGTCCTTATAGCCGGGCGCTTGCGCGACATCTTCCGGCGCCACGGTGCCGCCGCTCAGCAGCCCGATATAGCCGAAAGTGTCCAGATTCTTCGGCGCGATTAGCTTGGTCTCGAACCCGCCCATCGACAGCCCGGCCATGCCGCGGTGCCGCGGGTCGGGGAGGGTGCGGAAATGACGATCCACATAGGGGATGAGCTCGTCGATCAGCACGGTGCGGAACGGCGCGATGTCGAAACTGGCGAGCCCGCCGGGGCTGCCGGGACGCACGTCGTTGGTCATGCCGTAGGTCATGACGATCATGAACGGACGCGCCTTCCCGGCGGCGATCAGATTATCCATGATCAGATTGGCATGGCCTTGGTTCGACCACGCCGTCTCGTCCTCGCCCCAGCCATGCTGGAGGTACAGCACGGGATAGCGGGTGCGCGCCGCCGCGTCATAGCCGGGCGGCGTGTAAACATAAGCGCGGCGCTGCGACCGCGTGCTCGGCGACGCGAACAGGATCTGCTCGACCCGCCCGTGCGGCACGTCCTTCATCGCGTAAAAATCGGCGTCGTGCGCCGGGATCTCGATCCCGCTTTCCCAACGGGTCGACCCATAGAAGTTGAGCGTGCCGGGATCGTTGAACGTTCCGCCGTCGACGGTGAGATGGTAGTAATGAAAGCCCTCGTCGAGCGGCCCTTCGGAGGTCGCCGTCCACGCGCCGTCCGCCCCTTTGGCGAGCACGGTGCCGCCGCGACCGCCCAGCCCGAGACTCACCCTGACGCTTTTCGCCTCCGGGGCGAGCACGCGGAAGCGGACATAACCTTGCGAGTTGATCTCCGGAAACGACTGGCCGGGCTGGTTCAGCGAGGACGGCTTGAAGTCCTCGGCGATCGCCGTCGCGGCTGTCGGCGCAGGCGCTTGCGCTTGCGCGAGCGCCGTCGGCGCCGCGATCGAGCACGCCAGCGTGATAACTGAAGCCAGTCTCATCGACATTCCTCTCCCTGGTTCCCGATCCTCGTTTCCGGGTCGGCGAATCCTATCTGATATGTTCTACAGCATTGATTGTACGCCGCAACCTGCCTTGTTTGTTTTGACGACGAGCAGCATTGCGGCGGGTTTCAGCGCTCCATGTAATGGAAATAGCGGAAGTCGGCGGGCTTGCCGGCACCCGACACGTCCTGACATGCCATGCCGACGAAGGTGCCGGTGAAATTGGGCAGCCCCGCGATCGTCGCCTCGTCCGACAACAGGTCCGCGGCGAAGGTCTCGTCCAGCCACTGCCACTCGCCCGCATCGCCAACGCGATATCCGCAGCGGAGCGCCTCGTGATCCACCTCCACACGCAGCGCGACCGGCCCTGCACCGATCGTGATTGGCGCGGTGATGGCGCTGGTGCCGTCGCCGACCGGCAGCGCCGACAGCACCTGCAGCACGCGCCCACCGTCGTCATCGGCGGTGATATGGAGATAGTGGAATTTGCTCGAGTTATAATAACAGACCAGCCCCGCCGCCTGCTGGAAGGTGTCGGGGCGATAGTCGAGCAACGTCTCGGCGCTGTAGCGGAACGCCTGTTGCCGGCGTGCGACAAGCGACTGGGTGAAGTGACTGCCGATCGTCTCGCGGCCGTGCAGCCGCAGCCAGCCAGGCCGCGCGGAAAGGCTGAAGATGTCGTCGGGACACGGCGTCCGCAGCCATTGGAATGCGTCGGGCAGCGTCGCGCCGGCAAAGTCGGTGCGCTCGTCGATCTGCGCGGCGGTCGCGCACGTCGCATCGCTCGGCACCTCCCCCATCGGCATCGCCGTACCGTCGCGCGTGCGCAGCCAGCCATCGTCACCCCAGACGACCGGCTGGATCGCGGTCTCGCGCCCCAGCACGCAGCGGTCGCTGGCGGGTAGCGGGCGGCCGCACAGATAGACGAGCCACGTCGCCCCCGCGGGCGTGTCGACCAGGTCGCCGTGACCGGTTCGCTGCAACGCCGCTGCCGGGCGCCCCTGCGCGGTGAGCACCGGACCGTCGGGATGCACTTCATAGGGGCCGAACAGGTGACGCGACCGCGCCATCACCACGGCATGGTTGCGCTCGGTCCCGCCCTCCGCAACCAACAGATGATACCAGCCGTCGCGCTTGTAGAGGTGCGGCCCCTCGGTGAAGCCCAGCGGCGTCCCGCCGAAAATGTTGTGGCGCTCGCCGGTCAGCCGGCCGGCGCGCAGGTCCAGCTCCTGCACGACGATCCCGCCGAAGCGCGGCCGCCCCGGCCGATGGTCCCACAGCATGTTGAGCAGCCAGCTCCGCCCGTCATCGTCGTGGAACAGCGCCGGATCGAAACCGCTGCTGTTCAGATGGACGGGATCGGACCAGTCGCCGTCGATGCGATCCGACCAGACCCAGTAATTGTGGAAATCGCGCAGCGATGCGCCCACCGCTCCGTCGACCGTCGTGCGCCCGTAGCGCTTCACGTCGGTGTAGACGAGGTGGAAACGCCCGCCGACGTAGCTGAGGTCCGCCGCCCACACGCCGCACGAATCGGGATCGCCGCGCAGATCGATCTGGCTCGGCCGGTTGAGCGGACGCGCGACGAGCCGCCAGTCGGCGAGATCGCGCGAATGGTGGATCTGCACCCCCGGCATCCACTCGAACGTGGAGGTGGCGAGGTAATAATCGTCGCCGACGCGCACGATGGAAGGATCGGGGTTGAACCCGCGCAGGATGGGATTGCGAATGGTCATGACGGCTTTCGGATATTCGTCCAGAGCAGCGCGGCACCCGCCAGATCGAGCAGGCCGAGCAGGATGAAGAAGGGCTGGTAACCGACCTGATCGACCAGCGACCCCAGCACCAATGTGAAGATCAGCACGCCCAGATTGGCGGCAGTGCCCGAAACGCCGGTCGCGGTGGCGACCTGATCCTGCGGGAACAGATCCGAAACCATCGTGATCACGGTCACCGACAACGTCTGGTGCGCGAAGCCGCCGAGGCACAGCAAGGCGATCGCGACGACCGGGCTGGTCGCGGTGCCGACGAAGATCATCCCGGTCATCAGCACCGCGCCGAGCGTGAACGCCCAGCGCCGCGCATCGATGAGGCCGACACCGCGGCGTTGCAGCCACGCGACGACCGCAGGACCGAACAGGCAGCCGAGATCGGCGGCGAGGAACGGCAGCCAGGCGAACAGCGCGATCTGCTTGAGGTCGAAGTGGCGCACCTGCACGAGGTACAGCGGCATCCACAGCGACAGCATGCCCCAGACCGGATCGGCGAGGAAGCGCGCGCCCGCGATCGTCCACAGGTTGCGCCGACGGAGCAACTCGCCGAGCGGCGGACGGCGGCGGCGGCGCGCCAGCGCGGCCTCCTGCCCTTCCGCGATCAGCCGCTGTTCGTCCGGCGAGATCGCGCGGTGCCGCGCGGGTGGCGCATACCAGAACAGCCACAGCAGCACCCAGATGATGCCGAGCCCGCCCGCCACGAAGAACGCTGCGCGCCAGCTGTCGTAGAGGATCGCCCACGCCACCAGCGGCGGCGCGAACACCGCGCCGAACGACGCGCCGATCTGGTAGATGCCGCCCGCCACGCCGCGTTCGCGCGCCGGGAACCACTCCGCGACCACCTTCATGCCGGCGGGCTGCGCCGAGCCTTCGACCAGCCCCAGCGCACCGCGCAGGCCCGCGAACCCCATCCACCCGCTCGCCAGGCCATGACCGATCGTGATGAGCGACCACAGGGCGACGAACAGCGTGAACCCGATCTTCAGACCGATCAGGTCGAGCAGATAGCCCGCGACCGGCTGGAACATGATGCCGAGCTGGAAGGCGCCGGTGATCCAGGAATATTGCTCAGACGAGATAGCCTGTTCGGCCATGATCGCGGGCGCGGCGACGCCCAGCACGCTGCGCGCGAGATAGTTGATGACCATCGCGCCTACGAACAGCGCGATGATCGTCCAGCGCACGTAAGGAAATCGTGCCACCCCGCCTCCTCGATGGTAACGTTATCATGGCTTCGTACCCGCGGCTGGCGGCTTCTGACAAGTGCCTTTGCGCGATCGGTGATTGACGGACCGGGATGCGGCGAGGCAGATCGATCCGCATGAGGGCGGCGGCGGCAGTCGGCGGCGCCATGACGGGATGAGCGTGCCCCAGCCGAGAGGACGTCGCCGCGGGGTGACGATCATCGATGTCGCCAAGCAGGCCGGCGTGTCGCCGATGACGGTGTCGCGCGTCATCAACGGCGACCCCGGCGTGCGTGACGAAACCCGCGAGCTCGTCACGACGACGATCCGCACGCTCAACTACACCCCCAACCTTTCGGCGCGCAGCCTCGTCACCTCGCGCGAACTGCGGATCGGCGTCATCTACGCCAACCCCAGCGCAGCGTTCATGAGCGGCTTTCTCGCCGGCGTCTTCGAGGAAGCTTCAGCCCGCGCGGCGCAGCTCATCCTGCTAAAGGGCAGGCAGGGCGGCGTGCCGACGCATGCCGAGATCGAGCAGTTGATCGCCTCCGGGATCGGCGGCGTGATCCTGACCCCGCCGCTCGGCGAATCGGTGGAGGTGCGGCAGATCCTCCGTGCGGCCGGCTTGCCGATGGCCGTGGTGGCCGGGCGGGTCTCCGACGCGATTTCGGTCGGGATCGACGATCACCACGCCGCGCGCGACATGACCCGCCATCTGATCGCGCTCGGCCATCGCCGGCTCGGCTTCATCGTCGGCAACCCCGACCAGAGCGCCAGCCTGGCGCGACTGGCGGGCTTTACGGCCGCCGCTGCCGAGGCCGGTGTCGAGACCTGCATCGCGCACGGCGACTTCAGTTATACCTCCGGGCTGGTTGCCGGAGAGCTGCTGTTGAACGACACGACCCCGCCCACCGCCATTCTCGCCAGTAACGACGACATGGCGGCGGCGGTAGTGTCGGTCGCGCACCGGCGTCATCTGGAAGTGCCGCGCGACCTGAGCATCGCCGGCATCGACGACAGCATCGCCGCCACCACGCTCTGGCCGCCGCTGACGACGATCCGGCAACCCGTGCAGGAGTTGGCGGCCGAAGCGCTGCGCCTGCTCATCGACGAGATGCGCGCCCCACAACGCAAGGGGGCTCACCATATCGCGCGAATGCTGGACTATACGCTTGTCGAGCGCGACTCGACAGCCCCGCCACAGGTTCTCGGCTGAGGCTGGGAGAATGTTTCGGCGCACCGGGCGGGCATGTGTGCTTGGTACGTCAGGAAGGTTTGGACGGAAGGGCAGTTGCGGTGGCCGCTAAGACCTTCCAGCCGATCTCGCGATTAACCCGAAGCAAGGATCCATAGACCTTGATGCTCAATCGTGGTCGTGAGGTCGGTTCCTGAGCATCGCCATCACCAAGGCCGGGTCGGGATGACCGGCGACGATCTCAGCGAACGTCGCCACGCGCTCGTCCTGTCCCAGCTTGAATTGCGGCTCGCACGAAAGGATCTGCGCGCGGAACGCGACGACGTGCCGTGCGAGCTGATCGAAGCGCTCGCCCATCTGCTCGGGGCGCCAGCCGCCCGTGGGTTCGAGCCGGGCGGCGAGACGACGCAGCGCATCCTCGGTCTCGTCAGGTACGAAGGTCAGCGTCGCGACGATCCGGAGCGCGGCATAATTCCATGTCGCGCCCCAGGTCGGGTTCGACACCAGCGTCGGCGACACATAGCCCTGCGGCCCGGTGAAGAGGATCAGCGCGCGCGGATCGCGGGCAAAAGCAGCGACCTGCGGGTTGCGGCGCGGATAATGGCCGACGAGCGCCACCGGCGTCCCGTGCGCGTCACCTTCCACGATCAACGGGAGCAGGGTCGCATCGAGGTCGCGCGACGTGACCCAGGCGAGCGGATGGTCGCGGATCAGCGCGGCGATCTCGCCCGGCGTGCGCGGAACGAAGCTCATGCCAGTGCGCGCCGCAGGGTCGCGGCGAGCCAGCGTGCGGCCTCGTCGAACGCCGCACTCGCCAGCGACGACACCGACACCGCTTCCAGGAAGCTATGGGTCGCGCCGGCGTAGAGCCGCAGCTCGACTGGCACGCCAGCGGACCCGAGGCGCGCCGCCATCGCACGATTGGCGTCGGCGAGGATGTCGCATTCGGGCACGGCGAGGAAGCTCGGCGGCAGCCCGGTCAGATCGGCGCGCAACGGCGCGACGAGCGGATCGACGAGCGTCGCGGGATCGCCGGCATAATCGCGCCAGAAGCCGTCCATCTCCGCCACGGTCAGCATATAGGCGGGACCGTCATAGCGCGCATAGCTGGCGGTCGGCGCCGGATCGAACGCGCCGTAATTCAGCAGCATCGCCGCCGGCGGTCGCTCCCCGGCGTCGCGCAGCCGCAGGCTGGTGGCGACGGCGAGATTGCCGCCCGCCGAGTCCCCGCCGATCGCGATCGCCGCCGGTGCGATCCCGAAGTCGCCCGCATCGTCACGCAGCGCCTGATACGCCGCGACAATCTCATCGAGCGCGACCGGGTAACGCACCTCGGGCGACAGGCTGTAATCGATGCCGACCACCACCACGCCGGCGCGGGCCGCATATTCGCGCATCAGCCGGTCATGCGTGTCGATGCTGAACATCGTCCAGCCGCCGCCATGGATGTAGAGCAGCGCCGGTTGCGGCGTGTCGGATCGCTGCGGATAGTGGAAGCGGGCGCGGCATCCGGCGAGCTCGGCCGTGACCGTCTTCGCCATTACCGGGCCACCCGCGCGCCACGGCGCACGGACGATCTCGGCCGCAGCGCGACGCTCGGGCAGCGACAGCGCGGCGAAGTCGGAGAATTGCCCGTAGCCATGATTGAGCGCGACGACGAAGCGCCGGATCTCGGGATCGACATCGTCGTGCGCGGCCAGCGCCTCGGTGGTCAGTGTCATGCGTCCTGCTCCTCGCGCGGGCGTTGCCGGCCCGTCTCGCTGCTGCGTCCTCGCATCCACCTGTGGCACGGAAAGCCGCTGGCCTGCCCCGCGCAGCCGGGCCGATCACTGCCGCGCGCGGGCCGCGTCACGGCAGCGCGTACAGGCTGGGCGGCACCCCGTAAGCGCGACGGAACATCGCGGTGAACGCGCTGGGACTGTCATAGCCGACATCGAAGGCGATCGTCGTCACCGGGCGGCCCGCCGCCATCAGCGACAGCGCTTCCATCAACCGCACCTGCTGGCGCCACACCGCCAGCCCCATGCCGGTCTCACGCTTGAACGCGCGCGTGAAAGTGCGCCGTCCCATACCCGCCACGCGCGCCCAGTCGTCGACGTCGCGATTGTCGGCGGGATGCGCGAGGATCGCACGGCAGACCCGCAACAGCCGCGCGTCGCCCGGCATCACCACGCCATAGGGTGCGACCGGCATGGCCGCGATCTCGTCGAGCAGCACCGTGACCACCCGGCCGGCATGGCCCTGCGGGTCGTAATCGGCACCGAAGGAAACGGTCTTCAGAATAAGCGCCTTGAGGAAGTCGCTCACCTCGATGACGCGGCATGGCGGCGGGTCGGGATAGAGCGCCGGGTCGACATAGAGCGTGCGCAGCGACACCGGCCCGCGGCACGACACCTCGTGCCGCTGCCCGGCCGGCAACCACAGTGCGCGCTGCGGCGGCACGACGAAGCTGGTCGACGGGGTCACCACCGACATCACCCCCGAACAGGCGTACAGAACCTGGATCCATTCGTGCGCATGCATCGGATCGACGAAGCCCGCGCCATATTCGTCGGTCAGTCCGCGCACCGGCGGGCGGAGGCACCCGGCGGTGCCACCTGGCCCGATCACGATGCTTGCCGCGTCATCGTCGCGACGATGGCAGGCTGCCGACCGTCCGGCAAGTCCGCGCCTTGCCGGGCTAAATGCCGCCGCGTCGGGGCGGCGCATCAGCGGCACGGCGACGCTCACCGCAGCGCGAAACGCAGGCTCGCGCCGATCGTGCGCGGACGGGTGACGCTGCCCGCGAAGGAGAAAGGCGCGTTGAGGATGCCGTAGGCGTCGAACAGGTTCTTGGCGAACACGCCCGCCTCGACGCCATCGGTAATCTGGATCGCCGCGTTGAGATCGACGAGGCTGTAGTCGCCCTTCTGCAATGTCGCGCCGAACGCCACCGGCGCCGCCGACAGATAGCGATGCGCGATCCCGACCCGCGGCCGCAGCGGCGAGCTGCGCAGCTCCCAGTCGAGCTGGTTGGCGATGATCCAGTCGGACGCGCCCGGCAGCTGCGTTCCGGCGGCATAGCCACCGCCCGGCGCGCTGCTGTCGGGAAGCAGCCCGGACAATCGCGCGTCATTATAGGTCACGTTCGCGGAATAGGTAAGATTGCGGCTGGGGCGGAAGACGAGCGACAGTTCGACACCGTCGATCTTCGCCCCGCCGCCGTTCACCGTATAGGCGTCGAAGGTAATCGGCGTGAACAGCCGCGACTGGATGTCGTTCCACTTGATGTGGAACGCAGCGATGTCGAACGACATCGCGCCGGGCACCAACTCGAATTTCGCGCCGACCTCGTAATTCTGCGTGCTGTCGCTGCCGAAGGTCAGCGGCGTGCCGGTCGCGGCGCTGTAGACGTTGACGCCGCCGATCCGGAAGCCTTCCGAATACAGACCGTACAAGGTGAAGCGGGTGGTCGGCTTCCACGCCAGCGACACCTTGGGGACGAAGCCCGATTCCTTCTGCGAGCCGGGCTGATAGTCGAACGGCGCAATCAGCGCGGCATTGGGGAGGAATTGCAGCCGCGGCCGCGACTCATATTGGAAGACGCGCCCGCCGAGCGTCAGCGTCAGCGTGTCGAGGAAGGTATAACCGAGTTCGCCGAACGCGGCGATCTCGCGGACGCGATTGGTGCTGACCGTCCGCCGCAGCAGATCGCCCGGCGCGATCACGCTGCTCGGCTGTCCGCCGAAATCGCCGGGATGGGCGTCGATATACGCGCCGATGCCATCAAGTCGCGCGCCGTCGGTCGAGTCCGAGCGGAGCTTGGTGAAGTTGGTGCCGAGCAACCACGTGAACGGTCCGTCGCCGTTCGAGGCGAGCCGCATCTCGCCGTAATAGGTCGTGGACTTGCCGGTCGAGCTGGAAAGCTGCGGCGTGCCGGTGCGCGCGTCGATGCCGAGGAAGATCGAATCGTCGAACGCCAGATCGGCCTTCTTCTGCGTGTAGCTGCCGATCGCGGTGAAGTTCGCGGCGCCGAGCTCCTGATCGAGCCGCAGGCTGTACAGCTGGATCTCGGTATCCTGATATTCGTCGACGTTGGTGTTGCGCTCGAACGTCTTTGGCTTGTCGCCGAACAGCACATAGGTCTGATCGGCGAGTTCATATTGCTGATACATCGCCAGCGCGGCCAGCTTGGTCGTCTCGCCCGGCTGCCACACCACCGAGCCGCGCAGCCCGCGCACGCGCAGATCGTTGCTGCCTTTCTCGCCCGTGCCGATGTTGTCGAGATAGCCGGCGTCATCACGTTGCAGCGCGACCAGCCGCACGGCGAGCTTGTCGTTGACCACCGGGACGTTGATCATCGCCTTCGCGGCATAGCTCGCGTCGCCGGCGCGGCGCGTGCTGGAGAGGATCCCCTCCGCCCCCGCGTCGATCCGGGTCGGGTCGGCCTCGTTGACAACGTAATTGACCGCGCCGCCCAGCGACGACGATCCGAACAGCGTTCCCTGCGGGCCGCGCAGCACCTCGACCTGCTTGACGTCGAACGCGTCGATGTCGGGGATGACGAGCGGAAAACCCGGCTCCACCAGCGGGATCTGGTTGATGTAATAGCCGGTCGTCGCCTGATTCGCCTCATGGTAGGTGGTCGAGGCGACGCCGCGGATCACCACCTCGGACACGCCGGGCTGATAATCGTTGAACACCACGCCCGGCACGCGCGTGATATAGTCGGAAAGGCTCTGCGCATTGAGCCGCTGGAGATCGTCCTGCGTCACCGCCGACACCGATCCGGCGAGATCGCTGGCGCTCTCGTTGCGCTTGGTGGCGGTGACGACAATGTCGCGGTCGCTTCCGGCCTCCGGCGGCGCGTCGGGCGCGGTCTGCGCCGTTGCCGCGCCGCTTGCGAGCAACGCCGCCGTCGCCAGGATGCTGGCCCCGATACGATGTGAAAGGATCTTGCGCATTTTTTGCCCCCGCCTTCCCTGCAATATCATCAACGTACGTATTTGACGCGCATTCTTGCGGCGTGACCGCGCGGACAGGGCCGATCGCCATCGCGATCGGGCCATTTCGTGCCCGGCGATTGCGAGCCGGCGCGGCGCGGCTCTAACGTCGGGGCGACCGCATCGAGCGAGGATCGACGACCGCCATGCCCGCCACCCATCTGCCTTTGGCCCGCCGCCGCTTCCTCGTCGGGGCAAGCGCCGCCGCGCTCCTGGCGGCGGTCGGGCGGCCGGTGCGCGCTGCCGGACCGGCGCTGCCGCGCCCCCCGCAGACGCCGCGCGTTCCGCTCACCCGCCAGCAGCTCGGGCGCACGCGCGACGATCCCTATGCGTGGCTCAAATATGTTCCGGCCACCGGACAGCGCGACCTCGCCACCATGCCGCCGATGATCCGCGATCATCTGCGCGCCGAAAACGCCTATGCCGCCGCCGTCATGGAGCGCGTCGCGGCGCAGGAACGCGGCTTTCGCGACGCGTTGGCCGCGCGCGTGCCGCTCGGCGGCGGCGAGCCCGCGGTGACGCGCGGGGGCTGGACCTATGTCACCGACGGCAGCAGCGGGGCGCACCCGCGCTACCTGCGCCGCCGCGGCGACAAGGGCACGACCCAACTGCTGCTCGACGAGAATGCGCGCGCGCGCGGCCACGCTTATTACCGGACCACCGGGCAGCAGATGAGCGCCGACGGCCGGCTCTATGCCTGGGCCGAGGATATCGGCGGTAATGATCGCCACCGGCTGTGCGTCCGCGATCTCGCCACCGGTACGGTTAGCGTCGTCGTCGACACCGACGCTTATGGCTATGGCGGGCTGGTCTTCTCACCCTCGTCGCGCTGGCTGTTCTGGATCTGGCGCGACGCGAGGAACCGCCCGACCCGCGTGTATCGCACCCCGGTGACCGGCGGCGCGCCGCAACTGGTCTATGAAGAGCGCGATCCGGCGATCTTCATGGCGCTGCGCCGCACCGCCGCGGACGGCTTCGTCGCGATCACGCTCTCCGGTCCCGACACCAGCGAGGTGCGCCTTGTCGCCGCGGCGGCGGAGGATCGCGCACCGGCGATCGTCTGGCCGCGCCAGCCGAGCCGCCGCTACGAGATCGACGAATGGGATGGTGACCTGATCGCGCTGGTCGAGGACGAGCAGGCCGTCGACGGACGCATCGCCCGCCTCGACCGCCGCAGCTTCGCCGAGACGCGCACCTTGGTCCCGCACCGGGCTGGCACGCAGATCCTGCAACTGGTGCCGTTCCGTCGCGCGCTCGCCTGGGTCGAGCGGCGCGACACGCTGCCGCGACTGATGCTGCTGTCGCCGCGCGGCGCGGTGCGCGAGGCGCGCTTCACCGGCGATGCCTATGCGCTCACCGTTCCGGCCGAGCAGGATTATGCCGCCCCGTCGTGCCGCGTGATGGTCGAGACGCCCGCCGATCCGCCGCGCTGGATCGCGATCGATTGCGACGACGCGCGTGCGACGACGCTGACGACGCAGCGTTACGCCGGCTACGATCCGGCGCGGTTCGACGTCCGGCGGCTCTACGCCACCGCGCCGGATGGCGAGCAGGTGCCGATCACGCTGCTCACCCGCCGCGGCGCGCGTGCCGACGGCCGCACGCCGCTGCTGCTCTACGGTTACGGCGCCTATGGTGTGTCCAGCGAGGCCTTGTTCGACGTTGCGCCGACCGTGCTGGTCGACCGGGGCTGGAACTATGCGATCGCGCATGTCCGCGGCGGTTCCGAGAAAGGGCGGCGCTGGTTCCTCGACGGGCGTCGCCACCGCAAGCACAACAGCTTCGGCGACTTCGTCGCCTGCGCGCGCCACCTTGCCGAGACCGGCCATGCCGCGCGCGACCGCATCGTCTCCTATGGGCTGTCCGCGGGCGGGTTGCTCGTCGGCGGCGCGATGAACATGGCGCCCGACGTCTGGGCAGGGGTGATCGCGACGGTGCCGTTCGTCGACATGCTCAACACGATGAGCGACCCGGACCATCCGCTCGTTCCGTTGTTCCGCCCCGATTGGGGCGATCCGCTGTCGAGCGTCGCGGACTATGACTACATGCGCGGCATCTCCCCCTATGAGAACGTCCACCGCGCCGCTTATCCGCCGCTCTATACCACCGCCGGGCTGAAGGACGATCGCGTCGGCTATTGGGAGCCGGCCAAGCTGGTCGCCGCGGTGCGGGAGGCCTCGACCTCCGCCGCACCGGCGTTGCTGACGACCGACCTGACGGCCGGACATCAGGGCAGCGCCGGGCGTGAATCGGTCAATCACAAGATGGCGCGCCTTTATGCCTTTGCGCGGGGGTGCGTCGACGGGAGCTTCGCATGACGATCGTGTTCGACCCGCGGCAACTCGTCCATGCCCCCGCGCGCGAACTGCATAACGGTGACTGGACGGCCTATAACGAATGCCCCGCGCGCGCTGAAGCGATCCGGGCGGCGTTCGGTCCGACCGTTGCGGCGAGCGACTTCGGGATCGCGCCGCTGGAACGCGTCCATGATGCCGACTATCTGGCGTTTCTGCAGGTCGCGCATCGCGACTGGATCGCCGCGGAGCGGAGCGGCGACGCGATCGGCTACACCTGGCCAATCGTGCGGCGACGAACGCTCGATCTCACCCGGATCGACGCGCGGCTGGGGCGCTACAGCTACGATGCCGCGACCCCGATCGCCGCCGGGACATGGGAGGGTGCTTATTGGTCGGCGCAGACCGCGCTTACCGCGCTCGACCAGCTCGCGGCCGGCGCGACGCGCCGCGCCTTTGCGCTCTGCCGGCCCCCCGGTCATCATGCCGGGCGCGATTATCTCGGCGGCTATTGCTACCTCAACAACGCTGCGATCGTCGCCGCGGAAGCGCGGCAGCGCGGGCTCGGCCCGGTCGCGATCCTCGACGTCGATTACCATCACGGCAACGGCACGCAGGACATCTTCTACGATGACGGCGAGATGCTGTTCGTGTCGATCCACGCCGATCCGGCCACCGACTATCCTTTCTATTGGGGCCATGCGGACGAGACCGGTGACGGTGCCGGACGCGGGACGACGCGCAACCTGCCGCTGCCGCGCGGCACGGGCTGGACTGCCTATGAGCCCGCCCTTGAAGCGGCGCTCGAAGCGATCGCCGCTTACGGTGCTCGGCTGCTCGTCCTGTCCTTCGGCGCCGACCTGTACGCGGGCGACCCGATCTCGCACTTCGCCTTCGCGCGCGAGGACTTCGCGAAGCTGGGCGCCCGGATCGCCGCCACCGGTCTGCCGATCGTGACGGTCATGGAGGGCGGCTATGCGACCGCTGAGCTCGGGCAGAACGTCGCGGCGATTGCTGCCGAGCTGCTGAGGCCGGTCTGATCCTTGCGTCCTGAAGCTCCTTCAAACCCGGTCGCCTGGGCATGACATGACCGTGACGACCTTTCAGAGCATGACGGGTTAACCTGCCCCTTCGGTCGGAAGTGACGTTCGCAACCTCAAGCGCCCGGGCGGCGGCCCATTACGCCAGACTGTTGCCATAGCCGATGATCACCGTCGCGCCGACCAGCAGCGCGATCCCCGCCCCCACCGTCGCGCGCACCCCCGCCCGCACGCCCTTCCACTCGCGCAAAGCGAAGCCCCACAACGTGCCGAAGATGATGATCGACGCCATGTGCAGCGTCCAGGAGGAGAAGCCGAGCCGCCCCATCTGGCTCTCGCCCATCGTGTAGAAAAAGAATTGCAGATACCATAATGTCCCGCCCAGCCCGGCGAGCAGATAGTTGCGCGCCAGGGCCGGGCGCTCGACCGTCGCGGCGGCGCGCCCCAGCCATTGCCCGCCCGAGCGATTGCGCAGGATCAGCCATGCGCACCACAATGCATTGGTGACGAGCCCGCCGAACATGACGAGGCACAGCACCGGCAGCCCGGTCCACAACGGCCCCGTCCCGGCCGCGGCCGACAGCACCTTGACCGGCGCGCCCGCGGCGAGCCCGAAGGCGAAGCACGACGACATGATGCCGGAAAAGATCGCGACACCGATCCCCTTCCGAAAATCGAATTCCGCGATCGTCGCGGCCTTGTCTGCCGCATCCTTTCGCGAACCCGCTACCGCCACCACAACGATCCCGGCGACCGTCACCGCCAGCCCGAGCAGGATGGTCCGCCCGCTGGCCGTGTCGAGCAGCTTCGCCGCCACATCGCCCGTCACGATCGGCGGGATCAGCGTGCCGAAGACGGTGCACAGCCCCAGCACCACCGCCATCCCCAGCGACAGCCCGAGATAGCGCATCGTCAGCCCATAGGTCAGCCCGCCGAACCCCCAAAGCGCGCCGAACAGGATGCACAAGCCGGCGACTGGCGCGGGGGTCTGCGCGAGCACGCCCGCCAGATCGCGCGTCATCACCGCCGCGAACAGCCAGGGCGCGACCAGCCACGAGAACAGCCCGCCGGTCAGCCACAGCACCTCCCAATTCCAGCCGCGCACCCCGCGATACGGAACATAGAAGCTCGCGGACGACAGCCCGCCGAGCCAATGATATAAGACACCAATCAAAGGGTTGGGCATGAGGTGCTCCGCGTTTCAACGGCGATGTCGAGCCGGGCGCCAAGCCCCAGACGATAGAGGCGCTCGGCGTTGCGTCCCCACATCGCGCGCCGCTCGTCGCGTGAGAAAGCGGCGGTGGCATCGGCCAGCACACCCAGACAGCGGTCGAACGGCGCGAACAGCGTGTCGGTCGGGGTATCGCTGGCGATCAGGCAGCGCGCAGGACCGAACAGGTCGATCGCCTCCGCCAGCAACGGGCGGACGAGCGCGTCGGTCCAGTCGCGCGCGACGAAGCCGAGCCCGGAGAGCTTGATCGCGGTGTTGGGCAGTGCGGCGAGGGCGCGCAGCCCGGCCCGCCACTCCTCCCGCCCGTGCGGATCGGCGAGGACCGGCATGCCGAGATGGTTGATGATGACCGGCACCTCGGCGTGCCGCGCGATCAGCGCCGCCAGCGCCGGCATCTGGCCGGGATAGCATTGCAGGTCGAACGACAGCCGATGCCGCTTCAACATTGCGAAACCGGCCTGCCACGCCGCCGACCGCGTCAGGTCGCGCGGCTGGTAGCTGCGTCGCGCGTCGGAATGCCAGTTGACGATCTGGCGGATGCCGCGCACGCGCGGCTGCGCGGCCTGCGCCGCGAGGACCTGCTCGACCTGCGGATCGTCGAGCGCCGCGAAAGCGACGATCGCGGTCGGCAGCTGCTCGGCGTCCGCCACCGCTTCCAGCCAGCGGGTTTCATCGAGCGCCTGCGCAGGATCGGCACCGGCCTCCACATGCACCGCGCCGACCATGTTCCACCGCGCCGCCTGCGCGCGATACTCGGCGACGGTGAAATCCCGCGCGATCGCCGCGACGCTGCCGTTCGGCCCGTCATCGGCGAACGGCGGCGTCAGCCATGGATAGCGGATCCGCTGCACATCCCAGAGGTGGATATGCGCATCCACGAACGGAACGTCGGCCATGCCCTTCCCTCCCCATCGACGCGCCCGCGTTTGCGGGTCGCATCCGCGCGCTGGTCAATAGGTCGTGCGACCACCCGACGTATCGAAGGTCGATGCAGTGGTGAAGCTGCACTCCGCCGACGCCATGAAGCACACCATCGCCGCCGATTCCTCGACCTCGCCGAGCCGCCCCATCGGGATCTTGCCCTTCATGTAATCGACCTGGCTTTGCGGAAGCTGCGCGAGGATCGGGCTCTCGAACGTCGCCGGGGTCAGCGCATTGACGATCACGCCCTTGCCCGCGACTTCCTTGCCCAGCGATTTGGTGAAGCCGATCACCCCCGCCTTCGACGCCGAATAGGCCGAGGCCTGCGGATTGCCTTCCTTGCCGGCCACCGACGCGACGTTGACGATCCGCCCATAGCCATTGGCGAGCATGTGCGGGACGACCGCACGGCAGCAATAGAACAGGCCGTTGAGGTTGACGTCAATCACGCGCTGCCAGCTGTCGATCGGATAGCGTTCGACCGGGGCGGTCGCGCCGGTGATCCCTGCGGAGCAGACGAGCACGTCCACCTTGCCGAACAAGGCAACGCTCTCCTGCGCCGCCGCGGCGACCCGCTCCGCATCGGTGATGTCGAGCGCATAGCTGCCGGCCGCGCCGATCGCCGCCGCCGCTTCCTGCAACGCTTCGGAGTCGCGATCCCACAGGCAGACGCGGCCGCCCTCGCGCACGATCCGCGCCGCGACCGCGCGCCCCAACCCCGACGCGCCGCCGGTTATGATCGCACTCTGCCCCTCGAACCGCCCGGCAAAGCTGCTCATCCCAGCCTCGCCCGGTCGAAGGCGACGACCTGCTGGCGCTGCGTTCCCAATTTGTCGATTGCCAGTTCCATGACATCGCCCGGCTTGAGGAAGATCTTGTCGGGCTTCTTGCCCTCGCCCACCCCCGGCGGCGTGCCGGTGATCAGGAGATCGCCCGGCAGCAAGGTGACGAAGCGGCTGACATAGGCGATCAGTTCGGCGACGCCGAAGATCATCGTGCGTGTGTTGCCGGTCTGCATTTGCACGCCGTTCACGTCGAGCCGCATGTCCAGCGCCTGCGGATCGCCGACCTCGTCGGGCGTCACCAGCCACGGCCCGACCGGGCAGAAGGTATCGTGCCCCTTGCCCTTCGACCATTGCGTGCCGCGCTCCTTCTGGTTGAAGCGTTCGGACACGTCATTGGCGAGCACATAACCCGCGACATGATCGAGCGCGTCGGCCTCTGCGACATAGCGGCACGCCCGCCCGATCACGACGCCCAGCTCGACTTCCCAGTCGCCGTGGGTCGCGCCCTCGGGCAGCATCACGTCGTCGTTCGGGCCGGACAGGCTGGTGACCGCCTTCATGAACATCATTGGCTCGGTCGGGATCGGCAGGTTCGATTCGAGCGCATGATCGCGATAGTTGAGCCCGATCGCGACGATCTTGCCGACGCCCGCGACCGGCACGCCGTAACGCACGCCTTCGGGCGCGAGCGGCAGCGTCTCCGGATCGAGCGCCGCGAGCTGGGCCAGCCGGTCGACGGTCAGGTCGGGCACTTGCGCGGACAGGTCGCGCACGCGGCCCTGTGCATCGATCACGCCAGGCTGTTCGGCACCGATCGCACCGAAACGACAGAATTTCATCGGCAGGTCCTCAATGGGTATAGGGACGGTGAAGCGGAACGTCGGGATTGAGATCGACCCCGAAGCCGGGGCGATCGAGCGCCGACGCGCGGATGCGGCCATTGACCGGCACCGGCTCGCCCAGCAGTTGCGGCGCGAACATCGGCACCACCTCGGTCGGGCCGGGGTGCATCATCAGGAATTCGGCGAACGGCGAATTGTGGCGCGTCACCACGAAATGATAGCTGTAGACCGACGAGCCGTGCGGAATGACCATCGCGCCGCGCGTGTCGGCATAATGGGCGATCTTGATGAGTTCGGTGATGCCGCCGCACCAGCCGACGTCGGGCTGGATGATGTCGCAACATTCCATGTCGAGCAGCATCCGGAAGCCCCACCGCGTCGCCTCATGCTCGCCGGTCGTCACCAGCAGCCCGCGCGGCGCGTTCTTCTTCAGCTGCGCATAGCCCCAGTAATCGTCGGGGCTCAGCGCCTCCTCGATCCATTTAAGCCCGCATTCGTCCCAGGCGCGCTGCGCCAGCCGCGTGGCATAATCCACGTCGAGGCTCATCCAGCAATCGTACATCAGCCAGAAATCGTCGCCGCACTTGCCGCGCATATCGGCGAGCAGCGCGATGTTCTTCTCCATCCCTTCCGACCCTTCCGCCGGTCCGTGATGCAGCGGAAGCTTGCCGCCGATGAAGCCCAGATCGCGCGCGATGTCCGGCCGCGCGCCGGTGGCGTAGAACTGCAATTCGTCGCGCACCGCGCCGCCGAGCAAATGGCACACCGGCTCGCCGCGCAGCTTGCCGAGCAGATCCCACAGCGCGAGATCGACGCCGGAGATCGCATTGATGACCAGCCCCTTGCGCCCGTAATATTGCGTCGAGAAATACATCTGGTCCCAGATCTTCTCGACCTCGACCGGATCGCGCCCCTCGAGAAAGCGCGCAAGATGCCGTTCGACGATATAGCAGGCCGGCTCGCCGCCGGTCGTCACCGCGAAGCCGATCGTGCCGTCCTCCGCCTCGATCTCCACCACCAGGGTGCCGAGCACGTTGATCCCGAACGAGCGCCGCGACTGGCGATATTCGGGATAGCGGCTCATCGGGGTGGCGATATGATCGTCGATCCAGTGTGCGCCCTGCTGGTCGTGATAGTCGGCGCCGCCCCCCGTCGCGGTGAAGGCGCGGACGTGCTTGATCTTCGACAGCCCCATCGCGCACCCTCCCCCGATCGGCACCGATCCGGCCACCACCAGCCGGATTGTTTTGCCACATGGTGAGTTTGCTGATTATAAAATGGAAGCGCGCCCGTCAACCGAGCCGCGTAAATGGCGAAGGGGTCGCGGCGCGTTGGGGATCGAATGGTAGGGGGACCGAGCATGTTGCTGGAGGGAAAACGCGTTCTGATCACGGGTGGATCGCGCGGGATCGGACGTGCCGCCGCGATCGAAGCCGCCCGCCAGGGTGCCGATGTGGCGATCAACCACTTCGACGATCGCGCCCACGCCGACTCGGTCGTGGCGACGATCCGCGCGCTGGGACGACAGGCGATCGCCGTCGACGGCGACGTCGCCGCGCCCGCGAGCGCCACCGCCTTCGTCACCGCCGCCACCGCGGCGCTGGGCGGCGTCGACGTCTTCGTCAGCAACGCCGGCATCTGCCCCTTTCACGCCTTCCTCGACATGCCGGCCGCCACGCTCGAGCGCACGCTGCGAGTCAATCTGCATGGCGCCTTCTATATGGTCCAGGCTGCCGCCAACCAGATGGTGCGGCAGGGCAACGGCGGCGCGATCATCGCGGTGTCGTCGATCTCGGCGCTGGTCGGCGGCGAGTATCAGACGCATTACACGCCGACCAAAGCCGGCGTGCACTCGCTGATGCAATCGGCCGCGATTGCGCTGGGGCGGTACGGCATCCGCTGCAATTCGGTGCTGCCGGGGACGATCCTCACCGACATCAACAAGGACGACCTCGCCGATCCTGACAAGCGCGCGCGCATGGCGGCGCGCATTCCGCTGGGCCGGCTTGGCGAACCGGAGGATCTCGCCGGGCCGATCGTGTTCATGGCCTCCGACCTCGCACGCTACGTCACGGGCGCCGCGCTGCTGGTCGACGGCGGCGCGTTCGTCAATTTGCAATGAGCGGGGCAACGACGCCCGTTCTGTTGTGCCGGGTGACGGGCGAGTGATCAGGCCGTACCCGTTTGCTGCTGCCCCGCGCATTTCAAGAACCTCGCGCCCTTTGAGGACGAGTCGGCGAGCGACCTGAGAAAGGAAGCGTCGGCCCAGCCAGCGTCGCACCGGCTCGTCGTAGAGCTTGAGGCTGGCATAAGCGAGCGCGACAGCCGCGACGACCAGCGCCACCCCAACCGGTGCGCCGATACTTGCGGGCACCTTATGGTCGATCACCCACGCGGTGTAGAAATAGATGAGCGGGTAATGCGTGATGTAGAGCGGGAAAGACAGCGCGCCGAAGAAGCGGGCGACGCGCACGCTCACGCCCGTCACCGTCTTGACCCCCGCCCCGATCGCGACGACCAGCGGGAAAAGCAGCAACACGCAGGCCGCATCGTACAGGCCGTTCGTCCGATGGTGGGGCGTGTCCCCCATCCGGGGCAGGGCCAGGGCGACGATCAACATGATGGTGCTGATCGCGAATGGCTGCGGGTTGCGCAGCCGCCACCCCGACCGCATCAGCAGCATGCCGGCGAGAAACGGGTAGCATAGCCGGGCGAGCCCGACATGGATGCCGGCGGCATCGAGCGACCAGCCACCGACAAGGTCGCGCCGTTCGCCGAGCAACGCGACCTGGAGCAGCAGCGCCGCCGCGAGCACCGCCAGGATCGTCAGCGCCCGCACTGACAGCCGCCGCAGCACCAGCGCATAGGCGACGTTCGCGACATATTCGTAAAACAGCGACCACGCCGGTCCGTTCAGCGGGTGGATTTCGTCCCACCCGCGGATATCGAGCTGCTTGGGCAGCGGCAGCAGCGTGCAGCCGAGCAGCATCACCAGCAACATCTGCCAGACCGGCGTCGCCGCGATCTTCGGGAACAGCGCCCCCGCCTGCAGGTAGAAAAGCGCGGCACCGATCACGCTGCCAAGCACCACCATCGGCTGAAGCCGGATCAACCGCCGCTTGTAGAAGTCCCACGCGCCCATGCGGCCCCAGCGATCGTCACAGGCATAGGCGATGACGAAGCCCGACAGCAGGAAGAAGAAGTCGACCGCAAGATAACCGTGATTGATGATCTGCCGCGTCGGATCGCCAAACGAATAGGCCTCAAACGTGTGGAACATGACCACCATCAGCGCCGCGACGCCGCGCAGCCCGTCGAGCACGACATAATGGCTTTTGCCCGGGGCGATCGCATCGGGCGCGGTCGCCGCCGCGCCAGACACCTCACCGGGCGCGGCGAGCACGGCCACGCCGCTCACGGCCGTCGAACCAGCGCAACGATACCCGCGCGCGGCACGGCGACGACATGGGTGCCGCGCGTCAAGTCGAGCGCCGTGCGTGACACCTCCCGTCCTTCCGCGTCGGTCGCGCGCGCCTCGTAGCGGCCGAGGTCGCGGGTCGCGTCCACGACCAGCCGCGCCGAGGCCGTGGCGTTGACGAGGTCGATCGCCGGTGCAGCGGCGTCAAGCACGATCGCACGATCGGCATAAGCGGCGACGATCTGCTTGTTCGCCGTCACGGCGCGGACCAGACCATATTGGGCGTTGATCCCTTCCGGCCTGAATCGTCCGTCGAGCAGAACTTCCCGGTTGGCGCGCCAATAGGCAAGATAGTGCGTCAGCATCGCGGTATGCGCCGGGCTGAGGCTGTCGAGCCGCATCGACACCTGCGGGACGGCGAACAGCGTGTCGAGCAATTGCACTGCCGCCTTGTCGCTCGGCTCGTCCGGATGCCACACGATCGGGTCGGCATGGACCGGGGTGGCGCCGGCCAGCAGCCGCAGGTCGACGATACGCTGGCGGTTAAGGATCGAGGCGTTGGGCGTGTCGGATGCGCGCAGCATGTTGCCGAAGGTGCGGATCACCGGGCCGCTGTATGGCTGTCGAAACTCGATCATTACATCGGGACGGACCGCGCGCAGCGCCGCCATCACATCGACCATCAGGCGGTTCACGGCCTCATAGACCGAGGCCATGTCGCGCCCGTCGGCGCGGTTGAGCACGGTGGTCTCGTCGCTGCTGAACATGTCGATGAAGTCGAGCTTCAGCCCGTCCCAGCCCCAGTCGCGCACCGCGCGGCGAAAGGTCTCGATCAGATAGGCGCGCACCTCGGGGTAGCGCGGATCGAGGACGTTGGTGCGCTGGTCGGCCCAGCGTCGCAGGATCTTGCCGCGAAAGCGCGGCAGCACCGCCGCTTCGTCCCCGACCAGCGGCACCGAGAACCACAGCATCCCCTTCATCCCGCGCGCGTGCAGCGCGTCGGTGACGACCCGCATCCGGCGCAGCCGTTCGGGCTGCCAGTCGCCGGCATGCGCATAGCCGCGGTTGCTGTCGCCGGTCTGCCAGCCGTCGTCGACGATCATCACCTTCAGGCCATGCCGCGCCGCCGCATCGGCCTCTGCCAGAACGACCGCTTCGGGTATGTTCTGGTGGTAGCTGACCCATGTCGAGTCGAGCGGCTCGCGGGCGCTGGGCGGCGCCGCGAGCGGCTGCTTGCCCGGCTGACGCGACCACCAGGTCGCGACATCGCCGAGCGCGGCCGAGAAGGGGATCGCGCGCGTGTCGAAGCGCAGGCTCGTTGTATAGCGCGTGAGCGGCGCATGGCGTTCGCTGAACAGCTCGACGCTGCTGTAGACCCGCACGTCCTCCTCGCGCAGTTTGGCGGCGAGCAGGACGGGGTTTACTGCGTCCTCGGCGGAAACCGTCAGCCGGTTCTGCTCGTCGCGTCCGTACAGCGTCAGCACCGGCGCGGCGGCGGTGAGCGTCGAGCGCAGTCTCGTCGCTGCGAAATCGGGCACGATCGTTCGGCCCAGTCCTGCGTCCGGCGTCCACATCCCCGCCATGTCGACCGACGGCTGCGACCAGCGGATCGTCAGCCGCGGCGGCGGGGCGGGCGTGGCGCGGGTCAGCGTCACTATCAGCCGGTCCACACCCGATGCGATCGGTTCTGTTCGAAGGTTCAGAGCAAAGCCGTCGAGATCGCCAACGACGGCGACCTCCCGTCCCGCGACCATCACCACTCGCTGCTTCTCTGCCGAGACGGCCGCTGTGGCTTGCGCTGGCGCTACCGATGGAAGGAGGCATCCCGCGAGCGCAGCAGCAAGCGTCAGATACCCTGATGCGCGCGCCGCGTGTCGCTTGCACCGGTGGCTTACGGGTTGGAGCCACCGGTGCGCGTAAGCGCCGACAAGACGATGGCGCAAACACGAGCGCAAAGCGCCGAATACCACGATAGCCACAGCGCCTCCCCCATAAAACGCACCTGCGCCTGACTGTCGCAAACGGTGGCGGGCAGCCCCGCAGCGTGCCGACAAGATTGTTACTCCGCCGACCGTCAATCCGACGTATCGTTGCGCGAGTCAGCGTTTTCTGTTGTTAAATCAGATAGGTGGACAAAAAAAGCGCTTGGCGGAAACTTTTTATCCGATTAAAGCTGCTGCCAGTAGGCGTGGAATTGAACTTAGCGACGCTCAGTTGAGCAGAAGCCACCACCGATATCCAGCATGGGCCGGTGCTAATTCTCGAGCAGAGTATCGGCCGATCGATGCATGTAGCGGCACATGAACGAAGTTAATCGGCGTTGCTCCGTGCTGCCCGTTACTGGATTCGAAGCACCACGATCATCAGGTCGGGTGTCGAGCGACTCGTATCCAGAGAGAAACAATCATCCGGGAGGGGTTGAATGGCCTTACGATTGAAGATCGCGCTTCTGGTGAGCGGTGCCATGCTCGCCGTGCCGGCGATCGCACAGGACGCCACCCAGCCGGCCGCTGGCGCGCCGCAGGTGAGCCCGGACGGCGCCGTGCAAGAGCCGACGCCCGTTGCGGCGCAGGTCGGTCCTGGCGCCAGCGACGCCGCAAACGACATTGTCGTCACAGGCATTCGCAGCAGCCTTGCGTCGTCCGCGAGGATCAAACGTGACGCGCAGCAGATCGTCGATAGCATCTCGGCCGAAGACGTCGGCAAGTTCCCCGACGCCAACATCGCTGAGTCGCTCCAGCGCATCACGGGTGTGGCGATCGATCGGTCCGGCGGTGAAGGCCAGTTCATCACCGTGCGCGGGCTCGGGCCCGAGTTCAACACCGTGCTGGTCAACGGCCGCATCATGGCGACCGACAATCCCGGCCGCGAGTTCTCGTTCGACGTGCTGTCGTCGAACATGATCCAGCGCACGGACGTCTTCAAGTCGAGCGTGCCCGAGTTGCAGGAAGGCGGCATCGGCGCGACCGTCAATATCATCACCGCGCGCCCGCTCGACGGACGCAGCGGGTTCCATGTCGCCGCCTCGGCGGGCGGGATCTACGACACGCTGCGCGAGAAGGTCAGCCCGGACCTTTCGGCCGTGACCTCCCTCACCAACGAGGCCAAGACGCTCGGGATCGTGCTGTCCGGCTCGTACACCGACCGGCGCAGCCAGATCGACTCCGTCGATATCGGCGGCTGGCTCTACGGCCCACAGAACTTCGTAAACGGCACCCCGGACTCCGTCGGGCTGCTGCCAGGTGCGATCACCAGCACCGGTACGACCGTGAATGTGCCACAGAGCGTCAACTACCGGCGCGAACTCAATCGCCGTCGCCGCATCAACGTGGCGGGAGCAGTGCAGGCGCAGGTCAGCGACCAACTGCTGCTCACCATCGACGGCATCTATTCGAAGTTCGATGTCTTCGCCGACGCGAACACCTTCGCCAATTTCTATTCGAGCCCGTATATCGGTGTACAGCTCGACGATACCAACTCGGCAATCGGCTTCAACCGGCCCGGCCAGCAGTTCCTTGCTGCCAATCCGGCGCTCAATGGCCTGGTGTCGCTGTCGCAGAACGACAACATCGTCAGCAAGAACATCCGTCAGACGCAGACCTATCAGATTGGCGGCAATCTGAAGTGGAACCCCGCCGAGGACGTTGAGGTACGCCTGGATGCCTCGACGACCCGGGCGACCCGGCGTGCCCCCAACCAGTTCGTCGTGGTCGGCTCACTGGCGCAGACCAGCCCGCGCTTCGATCTCAACAAGGACGGCGACCTGCCGATCGCGTCGAACTTCGGCAACATCACCGATCCCTCGCTGATGCGTGCGCACTACACCGGGGTCGACGCCGACCGGGTGCGCGACACCAGCTCCGAGTTCCACCTCGACACCGACTACAAGATCCACGACAGCATCCTGCGTTCGGTGCGGATCGGCGTTGCCTATTCGGACCGGACCAAGGATCGTCGCTCGTTCAGCAACCGCGATGGGAACAGCGCCTACACCGGCTATGAGATCCCGATCGATCCGTCGCTGCTGTCGACCTACACGCTCGACAACTTCCTTCCTGGCGTGTCCGGCAGCGAGAGCGCGCCGCGACAGTTCTTCACCTACGATCCCAATGCCATCATCGCCTTCCTCTCCGATCCGAGGACACTCGCGCTGCCGCGTCAGGGGCGTACCGCAGCGGAGCAGGCCGCTGAGGCGGCGCGGCTGCTGGCGCTGCCGGGCGGTCCGTTCGGCCTGCGCGAAAACCCCGGCAGCAACGCCAACGTCAACGAACGGCTGCTCGCCGCCTATATCGCCATGTCGTTCGGCGGGGAAAATTGGAGCGCCAATGCGGGCGTTCGCGTGGTGCGCACGCAGACGATCTCACGCGGCTTCGACCAGCCGGTAATCGACGTCACCAACGCGCGCGGTGACGACACGCTGATCTACACTTTTGGCCCATCGACGCCGATCGCGGTTCGCAACAGCTACGTCAACGCGCTCCCCTCGGCGAACATCAAATACAACGCCACCGAAAAACTGATTCTGCGCGCCGCCTTCTCGCAGACCGTCACGCGACCGACGCTGACCGATCTGGGCGTCGACAACTCGTTTGGCGGCCGTATTTCTGTCCCGCTGTCGAGCGGCGGCAATCCCACGCTCGAGCCGTTTAAATCGACCAATTACGATCTCTCGATCGAATATTACCTGAACTCGATCAGCTATGTCAGCGTCGGCGGGTTCTACAAGGAATTGAGCAACTTTCTCGAACTGCAAACCGTACCGGTGCAGCGGTTCGGCCGGACTTATCAGGACACCCGCACCCGCAACGGGCAGAGCGGCTACATCCGCGGCGTTGAGGTCGGTGGGCAATATACGTTCGACTGGCTGCCGAGCGTGCTGTCAGGGTTCGGGGTGGCGGGCAACTACACCTATGTCGAAAGCAAGGCCGAGCGCGACGCGTCGCTCGCTGACTATGATTGCGGGTATAACGGCCTCTCGCCGCACTCCGCCAACGGCAGCCTCTTCTACGAAAAATATGGCCTCTCCGCGCGCGGCTCATACAATTGGCGGTCGGATTATCTTCGCTCGTGCCGCTCCGATCAGAGCCGCCCGCGCAACCGCTCAAGCTACGGCCAATTCGATTTCAACGTCGGCTACGACATCACGCCCAACCTGCAACTCTACGTTCAGGGCGTGAACGTCACCAATCAGCGCATTCACGAATGGTCGGCGATCGAGGAGCGGTTCCTGCTGCTTCAGGAGACGGGCGCGCGGTACAATTTCGGTGCACGCATCAAATTCTAGGCGGGCCGCTGCTTGGCCGACGCCGGTCGCGTGCAGGACGCGTACCACCATGTCGCCCAGCCTTCCCGGCTTCGCGGAGAACACGAAGAATGCTGATCAATCGTCGTGATCTGGTCACCCAGGCGGGTGTGCTCGGTTTCTCGCCGCCGCTGTTTGCGAGCGCGGCCGATGCGGCTCCTCACGGGCGCGGCATGTCCGATCATCTCGACGCTCCCGATGCGGTTGCGGCGCGCGCCGCCGATGGCGCGATGACCGCAATGACCCGGCAGGGCTCGAGGTGGAGCACGACCGGGCTGAAGGTCTCCGTCAATAACGACCGTGAGGCGAACGGCTCCGGCCTGAACGTCGCGCTGGAGAGCGCCCGCGACGACGTCGCCTTCCTGCGCCTGCGCTGGCGACGGCGGATCAAACCCGACGCGCGCGTCCTCGCGGATACGTGGGAGCGCGCTTACGGTGAATTGGGCTGGCGCGGCCTCTCGCCGGAGCGGGTTCTCCCCTGGTATTTCAACTTGGCACAGGGCAACGATGTCGCGGCATTCGGGGTGGAGACGCAGCCCAACGCTTTCTGTTTCTGGCAATGCGACCCCGACGGCATCTCCCTGTGGATCGACCTGCGCAACGGCGGTGAGCCCGCGCACCTGTCCGGCCGTCGTCTGGCGTTGTGCCGCGTGCTCTCGACGCAATGGGGCGGCCACGGCGATCCCTACAGCAATCTCCGCGCCTTCTGCGCGCGCATGTGCCAGCGGCCGCTGCTGCCCGCCGGTCCGATCGTGGGCAGCAACGACTGGAACTATGCCTATGGCCGCAACACGGCGGCAGGTATCCTGCGCGACGCCCGATTGATGGTCGAGCTTTCACCGCCAGGTCATCGGCCATTCGTCGTCATCGACGACGGATGGCAGGACAAGCAGCGCTTTCCCGATCTCGCCGACCTGGCCGCGCAGATGCGTGCGAGCGGTGCGCGGCCCGGCATCTGGATACGGCCGCTCCGCGCTGAAGAGCGGGTCCGCGCCACCCGGCTGCCGCCAAAGCGCTTCGGAGACGCCGCTGCGGAGGAAATCTCGGCATATGATCCGTCGGTGCCCGATGGCATGAACGCCACCCTGCGCTCCGTACTCGACGCCCGTGCGCAAGGCTTTGAGTTCATCAAGCACGACTTCACCACCTTCGAGCTTTTCGGCCAATGGGGTCGCGACATGGGCGCGCAGCCTGGCAGGCGCGGCTGGCGGTTTGCCGACGCAACACGAACAACCGCGGAGATCGTGCTCGACCTGTATCGTTCGATCCGGTCGGCCGCGGGGTCGGGCTGCACGATATTGGGCTGCAATACCTTCGGCCATCTCGCGGCCGGCATCTTCGAGACGCAGCGCATCTCTGACGATACCAGCGGGCGCGAGTGGGAACGGACGCGCCGCTTCGGCGTCAACGCGCTGGCCTATCGCATGCCGCAGCACCGCACCTTCTTCCACGCCGATCCCGACATCGTCGCAATCACGCGGATCATCCCCTGGCGGCTGACTGCGCAGTGGCTGGACGTGGTGGCGCGCAGCGGGACGGCCTTGTTCGTCGCCCCCGCGCCTGACGCCATGTCCGACGAAGCGCGGGCCGCCGTGCGCGCGGCGTTTGCGATCGCCGTGGGAAATCCCGCCGGTCATCCGGTCCCCGACGCTATCTCGCAGACGCCCGAGACCTGGCGCTTCACTTCGCCGGCGACCACTCGACAATACGAATGGGACTTGCCGGACGGCGCCGATCCGTTTGTCTGACGCCCATGTAAAATCTGTTTCAAGCGGCGCGCTTGCCCGCGAAGACTTACGAAGATCGCCATGTTTCTTCCAGCGATATAGCGCCAATGGCACTCGTCAACACATGCCCTGCGCGCGAAAGCTTCATCCTGTTCCCACGAACCGGAGCGCCGGAGCTATACGAGTTCATCAGCCGAACGGCTTGCTGAAGAACCGTCCTCGTCGCGTCGCGAACCGGCGCACCTCCGCGCGTCGGCGGCGTCTCTCCGCCAGCTCCAGTCTGCCGCCTTGGTGCGACATCCGCCTGGTGCGCCGTCCCGATACGCGCGGCCACGCACCACGCGCCCCATGTGGGCGTCGAGCACCTCGGGAAAGCCGCAGATCGCCTCGGTGAATTCGTCGAGGTTGGCGCGGCCGTGCGCGTTGAGCCGCACCTGCGCGAAGATGTGTGCGCTCAGCCCGACCTTGCGGCGATCCACCAGTGCGACGCGGCCGCGGATCACGCCCTCGCGCTCGAGCCGTTCGATGCGGCGCCAGCACGGCGAGGCGGACAGGCCGATCTTGAAGGCGATCTCTGCGACGGTCTGCTGCCCGTCGCGCTACAGCTCGCGGAGGATGCGGCGCTCATAATCGTCGAGCGGTGTCGTTCGTGCCGCGCTCCGGCATTTTCAGGGTCAACCATGCGGGAGCTTAGCTCCAGCGGCGCACATGGGGAGAGCTTTTCCGCCGCGTCGCCGTCATCCTGCACGCCATCGATCTGAGGTCTGGACCAGACCGCCCAGCGATCCGGTCACGTCGCCGCCCGCCGCGCCCGACAAAGCGCTGGCGATCAGACGCACCGGGCTCCCCGCGCCGTAATCCTTGCGTGGCCCGTCCGCTTCGCCCTTGAGCCGCTCGGCGCTCCCCGCATCACCCGCCGCCGCGGCTTGCTGGTTTCCTACATCAGATCATTCTTCATACTTAAGATTTAGAGTAACCTTTCCTGTCTCGCAATTTACAGTCAAGTAAAAAACTTTCCACTCACCTGCATCACTTGCAATAAGAAACTCTTTATGCTTCTTAAGAGACTTCAAAATATCGAGACTGTCAATTCCGTTAGTTATCCTAAAGCTAATCTTCTCTCCATTCTTACTAATGTATTCGCACATTCTTGTTGCAACATCTCCTTCCTTAGAAATCAGAAAATTTGCCTCCATCTGAACCTCTCTGGCGTCACCTGGAACGTGCCGAAGAAGAATTCTGACAATGTTTTGCATCGCCTCAATGTCAGCGGTAGTCACCATTTCCCCCCTGGAGAATTAGAAAACTCCTTTTCGGCATACTTACATCCGTCTATTCGGTAATTAACCTCAAAAGAGGAGGGTCGCTTGCTATTATCCGTATAAACCGGTTTGATCGCAACCTCCACTTTCTTGTCATTCTTAACTGCATCCTGCCATTCCTTCTCCATTGTCCGCCATACCCCGCGATTGAGGTTGGCATCCATGGGCACGAGATTGATCGCCTCTCCGGGGCCGCCCAGTACCGTCGGGATCAGATGCCCGCCATCGTCCTTGTCCAGCCCGCATTTGCCCGCCTTGCATTGCTGATGGTTATTGCGATCGTTTTTGGACGTCTCACGACTGAGCGTCGCCTCGACCTGTCTGACGCGGCCTGCTGCACCAGCGCGCCGGCATTCGCGCCTTGCGTGTCGCGGCTCAGGATATCGGCGGTCCGCCGGCTCGCCGCATCGCCGCTGGTGATGGTGATCGCGCCCGGCGCGATCGCCGAGCGCGTCACCCCCGCTTGCCCGTCGCCCGCCCCCATCGCCAGCGGCGCGGTCGCCGTCAGTGTGCCCAGCCCGCCCACCTGCATCCCCGGCAGCGGGGTCGCGCCATTGGGATCGGCCCGGCCCTGCCGGTCAGCCCCGGGTCCGCCCAGCCCGCCGCCCAGCGACGTCTGGCTCGCCCGCCAGCTTTCGTGATTCTCCAGGTCGACTGCCTGCAGCGTGCCGGTGGTCAGGCTCTTCTTCGACGGGTCCGCCGTGCTCGCGATCACCGCGCCGGTGAGCGACGTGTCGCCCGCCACCCGCAGCCCGAAGCCCTGGTCGCCCGCGAAGATCCCCGACTGTTCGGCGACGCTGGCGAAGTCGCCCTGCTGCCGCCCGTTCGACAGGTTGCCGCTGACCGACACCTGCCCGCCCGGCCCGACGCTCGCCCCCGCCGCCACGCTCGTCGAGCGCGCCCGGTAGCTGCTCGTGTCCTGCAGGCTGGTGATCGTCAGGCTGCCGACCTCCCCCTCCACGCGCGTGCCGCGCACGATCGCGCCGTCCAGCGTCAGCGCCCCCGGCGTCAGCAGCGTCACGGTGCCGCCCGCGCTCAGCACCGTCTCGGCGTTGTACGTCTCACTGCCGCTGTAGCTGCCGTTCGACGCCGACACGCCCAGCGACACCGTCGGCCCGCCCAGCCCGGGCTTGCCCTTGTCCAGCCCCAGCTTCCACGTCGCGCCCAGCGTCACCCCGCTGCTCCGCGACCTGCCGCTCTGCCGGTCGGTCTCCGTCGCAGCCGCCAGCGTGACCCCGCCGTTCGCCGCCAGCGTGAGGTCATGCCCCACGTCGAGACTGGAGCCGCGTATCTCGAACGTACCGTCCGCACCCGCGCCGTCGGCGACGATCGTCACGTCATGGCCGCGGATCGTGCTGCCGACCACCGTCTCGCCATGCGCGCTATCGGTCGCGCGCGATCGGGAAATGCCGAAGCTCGCCCCCACCGCGACACCCAGATCGCCCTTGCGCACCCAGCGTCACGCCAATGCTCGACGTCTTGGTCGCCAGTTCGGCAGCGGATGACGGCCTGGAAGCAGGTCCGAGCTATTGGAACAAGATCGGTAGCTTCCGCTCTACGCTTATTCGAGCTAGCCCCATCAATCGATCCAAGAGAGGCTCACCATCTATATCGAAGAAGCTTTCATAAAGGCTGGCCGGTCGTATTCCGAACATCTTTGCAACTCCTGTCTTCCAACCATCGCCGAGGGGTTCAGGCGGCAACTCCATGAACCTCTTAGCGATCAAGACAAGTTCGGATTGCAGAAGAGCAGATTCTTCCGGGGACCATAGCCCGTCGCAGTCAGAATGGTTCATCAACGTGGGGCAGCGCGAGCCCGCAACGCCGCCTTCTACATGGGTCGAAACAGCGGAGCGAAAGGTCGCAAAATCAGCATACGACCCCACCTCCACACCATCAATTTCTTCGTCGCCATCAAAAATAGCAAGATAAAGACCCATTAGATCGCCCTTATACTAATATTGCGTAAGTTAGATTTAATAAGCGCCTTTAGTGAAGTACTAATCTTACACGATTTTGGAACCTCTATCACCAGCTTTACACCCTCTTGGGTTGCACGATATAGAAGAAGGCGTATTTGGTAAGTGGGTCGTAATGATGATACATTCTTTATGAGATACAGGTTGTTATTTGCTTCGATGTCTGGTCGCGCACCTCTTGCAACATGCCTCTTAGTCATAATGAATTCCATACGCGCTACCTCCCGACGCTTTAAAAAGACACTTATCACTTCGGCCTTACAACGGAGACACCCCATCTATTAAGATAGCTTTGAAAGCTGGGGTTAATAGGCCTCGTAGTCTCTATCGTCGAAGGTGTATCCGCCTTCAAGAATTTATAAGTTTGGAGCCTAAGTTGATAGCTTGAGTCCAGCATACTCGAACCAGCCTTGATTTCCAGATTTCCGCCTATAGTTCCATCGAAAATTGTGCCTACCGGCAATCCACCGTCAGTGAATTTAGGTTCACCAACGATCACCTTAAATGCATCACTATCCATATCGGCCTGGGTGGGTCTCCATATCGTATTATTCTTGGGCACGCCGAGTTGGGCCAATCGATCGATCTCGTGATTGACGCCTCCACGAAGCGGACCAGTGATGTCGAGCGCACCCTCAATGTCCGGCAAACTCAAAACTTCGCTGGTACCGGCACCACCGATCCGCGTACCCGTTGCTACTTCGGGGCCGAGGAATAACGAACCGATGGCGAGGGCGCCATCTCCGGCAGTAGTCGATGGGATACCACCATTCGAGACCGTTGCGATCGGGCGTCCGACCATCGTATCGACTGAACCCAATATGGGCGAGAAGACATATTGAACAGCGCCACCGCTGATCGAAGCGAGGCCGGACAACGTGTTCAGATTGGCGGCAACTCCATCTCCACTCGTATATACGCTGTCATTGTTGAGCGTGGCCCAACCATCCTTTATCGACGCGACGCTGCCATTGACCCTTTGGAAATAGTCGCTCCGTAAATCGTCGAGGAACTCCGAGGCAGCGTTCGATAGCGTGCTGCCCAAATCCTGAGCTTGCACCGCCTTGTCAGACGCCTGACCGTAAAGCGTGGCCAGCTTGTCGAGCGACGCATCTGCGTCGGTCACGCACGCGGTCCCCGGGGCTGCCTTACAGGCTACGTATTCATTGTAGGCCGCAACAAGCTGATCGACGGAAACATCTTTCGCGTCGGCGATCGCCTTCACAGCGGCGCCGAAACCGCCCGGGTCCCGCTTCGTCAATTCCTCGATCGAGAAGGGAACCGGGCGGGGCGGAACCGCCTTCAGGCTTCCGTCCGCCATCCGCTCGGAATTGTTCTGCGTCTCGATCTGCGCGCTCGTGACCGCCGCATGCGCATCGAGCCCCGCGCCCGTGGCGACCGCCGCGACCAGCGTCGACACCAGATGGTCGCGCGCCTGCTGCGCCTCCAGCGTCAGCGGCTTGCCGTCCCTGTCGGTGGCGGTGGTCGCCCCGCTCCTGAGCAGGTTGTTGAGCACCACCGCCGCGGCCGCGCCCAGGCCTGCGCTGCCGCAATCGCCCGCGCCGCCCGCCGCAGCCCACCACCGCCTGCAAGGCCGCGCGCGCCGTCTCGCGCCCGGTGCCGCTGCCGCCCAGCCCGTCGGCGAGGTGCTTCGCTTCCGTCGTCGCCAGCCCCTGCAGCACGTTCACCGCCGAGGCCCGGGCCAGCCCGCCCAGCGATCCGGTCACGTCGCCACCCGCCGCGCCCGACAAAGCGGTGGCGATCAGACGCGCCGGGCTCCCCGCGCCGTAATCCTTGCGCAGCCCGTCCGCTTCGCCCTTGAGCCGCTCGGCGCTCCCCGCATCGCCCGCGGCGGCTTGCTGACTTTCCTATATCAGATCATTCTTCATATTTAAGATTGAGAACAATTTTCCCCGTCTCGGGATTTATCGTCAGGTAAAAAGTTTCCCACTCACCCATGCCGTTTTCAATGAAGAACTCCTTATGCTCCTTTAGTGACAAGGAAATGTAATGACTGTCAATTCCGCTTGTCAGTGGAAAACTGATTATGCCTCCATCTTCATTTAGATATTTGCACCTTGTTGTTGCAACATCCCCTTCGTCTGAAATTAGGAAGTTTGCTTCAAGGTAGACCTCTTTGGCATCATCTGGTGAGCTTCGAAGTACAAGTCTAGCAATATTTTGCATTGCCTCAATATCAGTAGTGCTTTTCATTATCCACCTGAATTATTAGAGAAGTTTCTTCCAACATATTCACCTCCATCTATTCGGTAATTTACCTTAAAAGAGGAGGGGCGTTTAGTATTATCCGTGTAAACCGGTTCGATCGAAACCTCAACTTTCTTGTCATTCTTGACGGTATCCTGCCAGAGCATTTCCATTGTCCGCTATGCCCGGCGATTGAGGTTGGCATCCATGGGCACGAGATTGATCGCTTCTCCGGGGCCGCCCAGCACCGTGGCGATCAGATGACCTCCTTCGTCCTTGTCCAGCCCGCATTTGCCCGCCTTGCATTGCTGATGGTTATTGCGATCGCCTTCGGACGTCTCACGACTGAGCGTCGCCTCGACCTGTCTGACGCGGCCCAGCTCGTCCGTCGTATAGGTGAAGGCGCCATCCACCTTGTAGATCGTGTTGGGTGCCGGATTGTTGAGCTCCTTGCTCCAGCCTCCCTTGCCGCCCGACGTGACCTCCACCGTGTTCAGCGGCGGTGTGGCCGCATTGGCGGCGCCATCGCTGTCGGGCGCCGTCGTCACAAGCGGCGCCACGGCGTTCGCGACGATACCGCCCGCGAGCAACCCGGCCCCGGCGACGGTGCCAAAGCCCTCCGGTGCCGATGTGGTGACCTCGGTGGCGCGGCGGATCGGCTCCACGTACGGCGCAAAGAGCTGCCCGCCCGGCAGGCGGGCGAGCGCGGCCACCTGATCGGGCGACTCGCTGCCCACCAATCCTTCGAGCAGCCCGGTCGCGCTGGCGTCGGGCAGCGATGCGGCGGGTTGCGCTCCTTCCGCTAATGCCGGCTTCGTTTCGCCGTCGCGCGTGCCAGAGGCGATGCCGTGATGCTGCTGGGCCTGGACACCGGAGACGGCAGCGCTTGCCGCTGCTCCAGCTTGCGGCGCCGCTGACTCCAGGCACGCACCTTTTGCGCAATCATAGCCGTCGAGCGCGGGGTCGCTTCCGGGCACCAGCCGGAAATCGTCGTAGGTCTCGGGTGCATCCTTGTAGCGCTGGAACCGCGACTCGATCGACTGTTTGCACTTTTCGGTGGTGCAGCCGGCGAGCAGTTTCTCGTACAAGGCCTGCCCGCGCGGCCCGAGCGTGTTGTTATAGACCTCGCCCGCCGCGCTCGTCGCTACCGTGGCCGGGTCCAGCCCCGCCGCACTCGCGGCACCGGTAACGACCGTCTCGATCAGTCGCGCCGCAGCCTGCTTGTCGGCCATGGTCGCGGTCGGGGCGACACGCGTCACCACGTCACCGATCAGGCTCGCACCCGCCCCGCCTGCGGCGCCCGCGTTGCAATTGCCGCCGGCCGCGATCGCGCCCGCGCAACCGAGCAGTCCGTGCAGGCCCGCCACCTCGACGGCGGTACCGAAGTCATCGTGCCTGTGCGCAACCTCGCCGATCAGCCGCGCGCCTTCCTGCTGCGCGACGTTGACTATCGCGCCGCGCACCAGGCCGCCGAGCGAGCCGCCGATATCGGAACCCGCCGCGCCGTTGATCGCGGTGAACGCGAGCCGCCCGGTGCCGCCCGCGCCCCAGAGCGCATAGGGGTTGGACTTCGCGTCCTCGTCGGGATGCGTCCTGGTCCATTGGTCGGCCTTCGCCGACTGGGTGCTCAGGAACGCATTCGTCTCCGCCGCCAGCACCTGCGCGGCCTGGAAGCCCTCGGCGATCTCCTGGCGCTTGGCGTCGGTGAACTGCTGTACCAGCGCGCCGGCATTCGCGCCTTGCGTGTCGCGGCTCAGGATATCGGCGGTCCGCTGGCTCGCCGCATCGCCGCTGGTGATGGTGATCGCGCCCGGCGCAATCGCCGAGCGCGTCACCCCCGCTTGCCCGTCGCCCGCCCCCATCGCCAGCGGCGCGGTCGCCGTCAGCGTGCCCAGCCCGCCCACTTGCACCCCCGGCAGCGGGGTCGCGCCATTGGGATCGGCCCGGCCCTGCCGGTCAGCACCGAGTCCGCCCAGCCCGCCGCCCAGCGACGTCTGGCTCGCCCGCCAGCTTTCGTGATTCTCCAGGTCGACCGCGTGCAGCGTGCCGGTGGTCAGGCTGTTCTTCGACGGGTCCGCCGTGCTGGCGATCACCGCGCCGGTGAGCGACGTGTCGCCCGCCACCCGCAGCCCGAAGCCCTGGTCGCCGGCGAAGATCCCCGCCTGTTCGGCGACGCTGGCGAAGTCGCCCTGCTGCCGCCCGTTCGACAAATTGCCGCTGACCGACACCTGCCCGCCCGGCCCGACGCTCACCCCCGCCGACACGCTCGTCGAGCGCGACTGATAGCTGCTCGTGTCCTGCAGGCTGGTGATCGTCAGGCTGCCGACGTCGCTCTCCACGCGCGCGCCGCGCACGACCGCGCCGTCCAGCGTCAGCGCCCCCGGCGTCAGCAGCGTCGTGGTGCCGCCCGCGCTCAGCACCGTCTCGGCGTTGTACGTCTCGCTGCCGCTGTAGCTGCCGTTCGACGCCGACACGCCCAGCGACACCGTCGGCCCGCCCAGTCCCGGCTTGCCCTTGTCCAGCCCCAGCTTCCACGTCGCGCCCAGCGTCACCCCGCTGCTCCGCGACGTACCGCTCTGCCGGTCGGTCTCGGTCGCCGCCGCCAGCGTGATCCCGCCGTTCGCCGCCAGCGTGAGGTCATGCCCCACGTCGAGACTGGAGCCGCGTATCTCGATCGTACCGTCCGCACCCGCACCATCGGCGACGATCGTCACGTCATGGCCGCGGATCGTGCTGCCGGCCACCGTCTCGCCATGCGCGCTATCGGTCGCGCGCGATCGGGAGATGCCGAAGCTCGCCCCCACCGCGACGCCCAGATCGCCCTTGCCGCTCTTGAGCGTATCGGCGAGATCGGCCGCCGCATTGTACGTGTTGACCGCCGCCGTGCCCCCGGCCAGCCCCGCCACCGCCGCCACCCGCTCGTTGCGCGTCGAACCGGCCAGTTTCACCATCCCGACCAGATTGGTCGCGCTCTGCACCAGCTGACCCTGCGCACCCAGCGTCACCCCGATGCTCGACGTTTTGGTCGTCGAGTTGCTGTCGCGCGTCTCGAGCGCATCGTCGATGCGGACCGACTTGCCCTGCAGCAGCAGGCCGTCGCTGCCCGCCACCGTGCTGCCGGTGATATTGAGCGCGCCCGCGCTGCGGATCGTCACCTTGCCCGAGCCCGAGCCGACCACCGAGCCGGTCTGCGTCACATCGGTCACGCCACCGGTGGTGCTGGTCTTGGCGACCCCCAGGAACAACCCGCCGCCGCCCAGCGAGAAGCCGCTCTTCTTCACCGACGAGCTTCTCTGCTCGGTATTGGTGGTGGCCAGCGCCCCGATCGTCACCGGCCCGCCCGCCGACAGATTCAGGCCATGCGCGCCCACCACATTCGCGCCGGTGATCGTCACCGCGCCGGTCGTGGTCACCTCCCCGGTGTCGCCCGACAGGGTCGAGGCGACCGCCGTCTCGTTATGGCTGGTCGTGCTGCCGCGCCGGGTGGTCGAGGAGAACAATCCGGACCGCCTCGAGACCGTGTCCACCCGGCTGTCGACCGTGTCGATCACCCCGGTCACGTTCAGGCTGGCGGCATCCACCACCAGCTTGCCCTGCCCGGTCACGTTCGCGCCCGCCACCTGCACCGCGCCAAGGCTGACGAGCGCGATGCCGCCGGCCGCGTCGATGTTCGCCAGCTGGTGGGTGGTGCTGCTGGCGGTGGTGTCGCTGTGGCTCTTCTTGCCCGTCTGCTCGGATAGGCGGAGCGTCGCATGTTCCTCGGCGGCCAGCAGCGAGATGCCCTGCGCGCCATAGAAAGTGATGCCGCCCGCTGCCGGATCGGTGGTCTGCACCGTGCCGCCGGTAACCGTCAGCTTTCCGCCCGCGACGACCGTAATCGGACCCGCGGCGGTGACGCTGGTGCCGACGAAGCGCGTCTCGGTCATGGTGCTGGTGGCGTTGATATATTTGCCCGTGCGCGCCGAGGTGCTGGTGGTCGTCGTCGCGCTGGTCCCGCCGAGCGTGACGTCGCCGACCGCGGCAAGCTGCGCCGCGCCACCGGCAGTCAGCGTCGCGGCGTTGAGGTTGAGGTTGCGGCCCGCGTGGATCGTCATCTCGCCGCCACTCGTGATCGACGCGCCCGTCACCTGTTCGGTGACCTTGTAGCTGTTCGACCAGTGGCGGCCGTCGCGATAGCTCGACGTCGCGCTCGCGCTGGTGGTGGAGACGGTGGTGGTGGTGACATCGCGTCCGGCGTCCAGCCCGAGCCCGGCATCGGCGTGGATGGTGCTGCCGCCGGCGAGCCGCACGTCGCGCGCCGCCCGCGCGATCACCTCGCCACCCCTGATCGTCGCGCCGCTGGCATTGACCAGGTCGCGCCCGGCGCTGGCGAGCACCGTGCCGCCGCTGATCGTCCCGCCGCCGGCGTTGACGAGATCGCCGCCCTTCGCCGCCAGCGCGGCGATGTTCTTCGCCTGGATCGTTCCGCTGTTAGTGATCCCGTCGCTGGCGGTTATCGCGACATTGTTGCCCCCCACTAGCGCGCCGCCATTGATCGCCTTTGGATCGCCCGCTGCGAGATAGACGACCGGCACCAGCACGTCGCGCCCCTCGACCTGACTGTGAACATACCAGACCAGTGGCTCGGTGAGCGCCGCCACCTGCGCCGGGGTCAGCGCGACGCCGAGTTGCAGCCCGAGCCCTTCACGCGCCTGCTCGGCGTTCTTCAGCAGTCCCTGATATTGATCGAGCACCGAGCCGAATTGCTTCAGCTGCGCCTGGCCGGTCGCCGCCTGGACCTCGCGCGAGACCAGCAGCGCCTCGAAGAAGCCGTCGCCGAGACGGGTATAGGTCGTTGGCCGATCCGGCGTGAAATGCTTGAAGAACCAGGCCGAATCATAGAGATCCGCCTCCGATGACAGCCCCGCGGCGCTGTGGAACAGCGCAGCGGAATCGGGATTGGCGTTATAGGTGAATAGCGATGGCGTGTTGCCGGTAAGGTTGAAGCCCGCCAGGAAGCCGCCGAGGAACGTCCCGAATCCCTGATCGGCGAGTGTCGGTGCATCCGCGTCGTTGAGGCTGGAGACGAGGCCATGCACGATCGTGGCGGCGGAAGGCAGCGACACGTCAATCCCCGGAACCGGGGCGAGAAGGCCTGGAGCTACCGTGGCAGCGCCAGATAGCGCCACCGTGCTGAACGTCGCAGTGTCGACCTTGCCGGAAGAGACCGGGCCGACGCCTTGCCCGACGCTAGGGATCGCACCACCAGGATGCATACCTCCCGCATCGACCGCGAGCGCAGACCGCGCGTCCAGCGCCGCGGACAACATACCACTCACGACGCGGTCCGCCCCCGACCCGGTCGAGATCGCGATGGCTCCGCCCGCGGCAAGAACGGCACCGCTGACCGGCGTGCTGGAGAACTCGGCCGCGGCTACGCCATCGGAGCCCGCACGTACCGTGCCGACCACCTGCGCGCCGGCCACGCCGCCGAGGTCGATGCTGTTCCCGGCCGCGATCGGCCCCGCCGCCGAGGCGCTCTGCGTCTTGAGGGCAAGGTTCCTGCCGCTCCCTGCCGCGTGGGTTCCGGTGATGGAGACATCGTCGGTCGCAAGCGCTGCGCGGGTGCGGCTTCCCCGTCCCTCGCGCGCAAACCAGCCCCGGTCGTTCCGCCCCGCCGCGGCGCTTCCCAAGACCGCGACTGAACCGGTCGCCGCCGCGCTTGTGATACTGGCAACGGCCGAAGCGCCATTACCGGTGCTGCCGGTCTGCGGCGTCGTCTGTGACGTGGCGTTCGGCGCGACATGCTCGACCCGCTGCTTGGCGGTGAAAGTGTCCGCGCCGACGAGGTTATTGGCAATGTTGTTGAAATTTTTTGTGTTGATCGTGACTGTGCCGCCGGCCTGGATGATCGTCGGGGCGCCGGGAATGATCGTGTTGATCGCGGTAGAGCCCGAATTTTCAACGAGCAGATCTGAAACGTTGTCGACCTTCGCGGTGGAGGATATGGAAATATTTCCGCCAGCGAGGATTGATGAGTTTCTGTTTATCACGTTTCCATTCCCGCCTCCGATATCAATGCTATTGTTTGAAACAATCTTTGATGACCCACTGTTTTTTTCAGCTAAAATGACGTTTTTTTGAGGCTCTTCATCTGGGTCAGCGGATGGTGAACATGTAGAACGCAAGCCTAGTCCCTTACAATAGATCGGCTCTGAATCTCTCAGTACTTTTCCGGCTTTCGCGGATCTAAGCATTATATATTTTATGGAGTTCAGCAGCTCGCCCCCGGAGAGATTGATTGATATGCCCGCGGCAAGCGACTGTATCGTCGCAGATTGATTGAGCACATCGTGCGCGGTGATGGCGATGTCGCCTTGGGCGAGGATGGAGCCATGCGCGCCATTACCCTGATCGTCGCCGACATAATCGTTGGTGAGCGCGCCGCCGGCGGTCAGCGACATCGTCTGACCGGCAAAGAGCGTCCCGACATTGTAGAGGTCGCCGCTCGCCAGCAGCGTCAGGTTGCCCGAGGTCGCCAGCAGCCCGGAGTTGCGGATATTGGTCGCCTCGATCCGGAAATTGCCTGACGGGGCGAGGCTGCCGCTGTTGACGAGGTCGCCGCCGAGGAACAGCCCGGTATCGTCGGCCTTGAACGCGCCGGCACTTTGGTAAAACTGCCCGTGATCGGCCTGGATCGCCAGCGTCCTGGCGGTGATCCCGCCATTGGTGCCAGTGGCGTCGTTGACGATGTCACTGCTCGACGACTTGAGGAAGATCACCCCGTCCGACCAGATCGCGCCATTGTTGGTGAGCGCGCCGCCGGTCTCCAGATCGATATTGGCCTGCGCGCCGATATCACGGCCGAGCGCGGTGGCATTGGCCGCGCCGCCCCGGGCGGTGAGCGACCCACTGGCGGTGACCGTCGCGGTCGCGGCCGTCACGCTGATCCGGCCGTTCGAGGTGGTGGCGCCGGCCAGCGTAACACTGCCGGGCGGAACCGCCGAAGGGTCCCCTTCGGCGGCAAGCAGCGTTGGCGGTACGCCGGTTGCGGTCAGCGATACCTGGTTCTGGCCAGAGTTGAAACCGGCAAGGCGGAGCGCCGAGCCGGTAAGCGCGAGATGAACACCCGCCACGAACTGCGACGCGGCGGTCGAGTTCACCTCGCCGCTGACCTGGACGCTGAGGTCGTTGCCCGCCTGCATCGATCCGGTGAGCATCAGCCCGGGCTCGCCTTGCAGGATGACAGGGTTGGTGCTGCTGGTGAAGCGCAGGTCATGCCCGGCGATCACGCCCAGCGTCAGCGGATTGCCCGCGCTATCGACCGTATAGCGCGCGTCGATCAGCGCAGGGGCCGCGCTCAGCGTCATGTCGTTGCCGGCGATCAGTTGCGCCGATCTCTCGGCGACCAGCGCGCCGGTCATGGATAGCCGCAGATCGCGCCCCGCGCTGATCTTTCCCGCCAGCCGCGCCGCGACCGGCAGGCTGCTGCGTTCATAATCAATACCGTTGACCGTCACCGTGCCGGTGTCGTTCGCCATATCGCCGGTGTCGAAGGCGAGGTCGCGTCCCGCCTGCACGAACCCGCTGCCGCCGATCGCCAGCGTGCCGCCGCTCAGCGACAGGTCGTTGCCCGCGACGAGCTGCCCGTCGATCGTCAGCGCCCCGCCGCCGGTGGTGGTGATCGCCACGTCCTGCCCGGCGGCGAGCCGCCCGGTCGCGCCGATGCTGGTGCCGCCGGCGCTGAAGGCGATGCCGCCATGGGTCGCGACCAGCGCGCCGGCGAGGTTCAGCCCCGACAGCTTGCCGAGCTTCACGTCGCCGAGATAACTGGTGAGCGTCCCGCCGGCGGTGACGGTAAGCGCCGACCGATCGCCGCCATAGCCGGCCAGCGTGATATCGCCATTGGCGACGCTCGCGCCGCCGATCGTCGCGGCGTCGGCGGTGATGCCGAGCGAGCCGGTCGCGGAGAGCGTACCGAGGCTCGCGGCGCTCGCCGCGCGCAGCGTGACGTTGCCGCCGTCGATCGCCGGCGTATCCTGCACGCCGCCCGCCCAGGTCCCGCTGGTGGCGGCCAGGGTAAGAACGGTGCCGCTCTGCAGCGCGATCGCCCCCCGTGCGGTGAGCGCGCCGCTCGAGGTGAGGTCGCCGCTGGTGGTGATCGCGAGATCGCCGCCGGCTGCCACCATACCGCCATTGGCGAAGCTGGCGCCGGACAGGGCGATGGCGCCCGCGCTCTTCACCACGCCGCCGCTCGTCACGCTGAGCGTCGGGATCGACCAGGCGATCGCGTCGCCGGCTTCGGCGGCGCCGCTGATCGTCACGCTGCTCGCCGTCACCGCCAGCGTCCGGTCGGCATGGAGCAGCCCGGCATCGGTGATGCCCGACGCGGTCAGCGACATCTTGCCGCCGCTCCCGTCCGTCGCGGCGGTGGCGACGATCGCGCCGGCATTGGCGATCGTATCGGCGCGCAGCGTGATCGACCCGCCGCCGGCCGCCGCGCCCGAGCCCCCGGCGAAGATGCCGCCGCCCGCCTGATTGCCGATCGCGCCGCCGTTCACGCCGAGCGACAGGTCGCCGAGCGCGACGAGATCGCCGGCGGAGACATAGCTGCCGGCGGTGTTCGCATCGCCGAGGGTGAGCGCGATATCACGGTTCGATTGCAGCAGGCTGCCCGCCCCCAGCGTCAGGCTGGTCACCGACGCGGCGAGGCCGCCGTTCGCCACCGCCTGCCCGCCCGCGAGCAAGGTGACGGCGGGCGCGTTCAGTGTCAGCGTGCCCGCCGCATAGACGCCGCCATCCTGACCCAGCGCACCGCCCAGCGTCAGGCTGGCCCCGCCGAGCGTGACCGCCCCATTGTTCGAGATGATCGCGCCGGTGAAGATCAGCGCGCCGCCGCTGGTCAGCGTGATGCTGCCCTCCGGTCCGCCGTCGCCCACCGTGCCCGCGACGATCGCGCCCTGGTTGGTCAGCGCGCCCGTTGCGGAAAGCGCGACGGTCCCGGCCGCCTCCACCTTCGCGCCGCCCGCCAGCGCGAGATCGCCGCCACGCGCGGCAAGCGCCACCCCCGCCGCGCCGCGCGCATTGGTCGTCCCGCGCAGCGTGATTCCGCCGGCGATATCCGCGACGATCCCGCCCGTGGCCGACAGATGGTTGCTGTCGAGGCGCGCGGCCGTGATGCTCAGGCTCGCTCCCGCCACCGTGCCGTCATTGACCAGCCCTGCACCGGCACGCAGCGTGGCGTTGCCCAGCGTGCTGACCGCCAGCAGGGGCGTTGTGCCCGCGCGGTCCGCGCCGACATAGAGGCTGCCTCCGGCGTCGAGCGTGACGGTGTTGTTCGCCGCAAGCACGCCGCGCATCTCAATGTTGCCGCTGCCGGTGAGCGACAGCGTCCCGTCCTCGCCGGTCCCGGTGGCGGTCAGGCGGGCGTCGGTCGACAGGCCCAGGTCCCCGCCCCTGGCGGAAACGGCGATGGTCCCGCCCTCCACGATGCCGCTCAGCGCGAGCGCGCCGGAGGCCGTGCGGATCGAGACGGTTCCGGGCGCGAAGACGCTGCCGCCGATCGTCGCGCTGCCGGCGCTCAGGTCGACGCCGCTCCCGAACAGCGTGCCGGTGCTGGACAGCGTCTGCGCGGTCGCCGTGAGGCTGCCGGTCGCGGCGAGCGAGCCGGCGTTGTCGAGGGTGTCACCGGCGGTGAGCGTCAGCGTTCCGATGCTGCCGGACTGTCCGTCGGTGGCGCTGACGCCGGCCTGCAAGGCGCCGGTCGCCGCCACGGTCAGCCCGGCGTTGGCGCGCACGGCGAGCGCGGAGGCGGCGACCAGCGTGCCCGCCAGCGTGGCTTTGCCGGCGGCGTGCAGATCGATCGACCGCGCCGCGACCTGCGCGCCCTGGGCGAGCAGGATGTCGTCGCGGGTGCTGACGAGCGACAGCGCGCCATTGCCGCGGATCGTCCCGTCCAGCGACAGGCCGGCGCCGGTCAGTTGCATGTCGCCCAGCGCATTGCTGGTGCCGCCATAGGTCAGCGCGCCGCCGGCTACCAGACGCAGCGTGCTATTGGAGGCGAGCGCGGCATTCTGCACGAGCGCACCGCCGCTGGTGATCGCCATCCCGCCCAGCCCGGTGAGCGCGCCGCCGAGCATCGCGTCTCCGGCGATCGTCGCAACGATCGCGCCTTGCGCCTTCACCGTGCCGCTGGTGGCGAGGCTGGCCGCGTGGAGCGACAGGTCGCCCAGCCCGACCAGCGTCCCGCCGAGCGTGAGCCCCTGCGCGGCAAGCCGGGCGGTGCCGGTGACGCTGGCGTCGGCCGCCAGTTCGAGCGCGCCCTTTGACGTCACGACCAGATTGCCGCGCGTCAGGAGATGTCCCTCACCGTCGATCGTCCCGGCGGTCAGCGTGCCGGCGAGGCGCGCGGCGTCCGCGCTGTCGATCGTCAGATTGCCGCGGGACTGGATCCTCCCGTCGCCCGAGAGCGTCGCCGCGGACAGCGACAGCGCCTCACCTGCCTGCAGCGTCGATGCGGCGGCGAGCGTGGTCGCACCACCGGTCACCGTCAGCCGCGCTCCGGTGGCAAGGCTGCCCGACACATTGGTCGCGCCGCCCACGACGCTGAGATTGCCCAGCGACATCGTCGCGCCGCTCAGGGCAAGATCATGCGCTGCGGTGAGGTCGAGCGTGTCATTGCCCGTGATCGTGCCGGCAAGCGCAAGCCGATCCGCCTTCAGCGCCGCCGCGCCGATGGCGACGAGCTTGCTGCCGGCAGCGCTGGCAAGGTCGCCGGCGGTGGTAAGGCCGATTGTGCCGTCGGCGTGGACGTCGGCGCCGGCACCGAGCGCGAGCATCGTTCCCGCCGTGACGGACAGCCCACCGGTGGCGAGCAGCTTGCCGTCAAGGGTGGTGGCGTCGCTGCTCGCGAGGTCGACCCGGCCGCCCTGCATGTCGCTGCCCTCACCAAGGGTGAGCGTACGCCCGCCGAGCCGGAGGCTGTCGACCCCGACCATCGTCCCGCCGAGCGTCAGGTCGCGCGCGTCGATCGCGATCGTGGCGGCGGACACCGTCCCGGCGGTGACCATGTCCGCCCCGGCACGCACGCGCAGGTCGGTTCCCGCCGAGAGCGTCCCGCTCTGGTCGAGTGCGCCGCCGACATCGAGGGTAAGCGCCCCGGCGTTCGAGGCGATCGTGCCGGCATTGCCGAGGCCGCTCCGGCTTGTGATTGCGACCGGCCCCGCCGCCGCCAGCCTGCCGAGGCTCGCGACTGTGACGCTGTCGCTCGTGACGGTCAGGGCGTGATCGCTCCAGGCGCCGCCGCGCACCGTCAGCACATGGTCCGCCCATGCGGTCAGGTCGCCCTTGGCGGCGATGGTGCCGGCGATCTCGATCTCGGCGGCGGAAAGCGTGACCGCGCCACCGGCCGCCAGCGAGCCGGGCATCATCACCCCGGCGAGGGCGGGTACGCTGATCGCAAGCAGCGCGGGAGGCGTGGCGTCGGCGGAGGGCGTGGCGAGCACGGGCGCGCCGCCGTGATCGCCACCGCTCGCAGGGCTGCCGCCACTGTCGCCACCGGCGGGGACGTCACCGCCGGCCTTGCCGGTGCCGTTGGAGGGCAGAGTTCCGGCGGCTGATACCTCGGTCGAGCCTGTCGACACCGGTGCGCCGATGCGGAGCCGGGTGATCGCGCGCAACGCCACGTCGCTGGTCGCTTGGATCGTGCCGGTCAGGCTGAGCGTATCGGCATTGGCGGTGATCGACACCGCATGATTGGCGAGGATCTGGCCCGGGATTGAAACGGTCGGAGCCGTCAGCCGCAGCGCGCCGCCGCTCGCCAGCGTGCCGCCGAGCACCGCATCGGCCCCGGCCGTGATCTCGGTCGCGTCGCGGGCTTCGATGCGGCCCGCCAGGGTCAACGCCTGGCTGGCCGTCAGCGTGAGGCCGGCATCGCTGCGTATCCCTCCCAGCGCCGAGAGATTGGCCGTCGACAGCGTCAGCGCCCCTTTTGCGTAACTGGTCGAACCGGCGGTCAACGTGACGTCACCCGGCGTGCTGACGTCCAGTGCACCTTGCGCCGAGATCACCGCTGCCGATCGCAGCCCCGCCGCCGCCAGCAGCGCCTTGCCACCCGCGCGCACGGCCCCGGCAAGGCTGGCGATGCCGGTCGCGCGCAACTCGAGATCGCCCGCGGCTTGCAGGAGCCCGGTGGAGAACAGGTCCCCCGCAACCGTCAGCCCGAGGTCACCGCCCGCTGCGATCTGGCCGCGACTGGCGAACCCCACCGTCGTGGCAAGCGTGAGCGCCTGATCGCTCGCGATCAGCCCGGCATTGTCGAGCCGTGCGAGATCGAGGCGCAACGCCGCCCCGCTCTGCAGTGCCGCGCCGCTGCCGAGCGTGAGTTCGCCGATCCGCGCGTCGATGCCCTGCAGGCCCGCGACCGTGCCGGCCAGCGTGACGCTGTCACCGGCGAGGTACAGCATACCGTTGCTGGCGGTCGGCCCCGCCAGTCCGAGCGTCGGCGCGCTCAGGCGCAGCGCGCCGCCGGTCTGCAACGATCCGCTCGACAGGATCGCAGTGGTTGCCGCGAGCGTAAGACCGGCATCGCTGCCGATGCTGCCGCTGTTGCGCAGCACCGGTGCGGTGAGACTGACCGGCCCCAGCGCCGCCAGCACGCCGGTCTGGTCGAGCGTGGTGCCGGCCGCCAGGTCGAACGCGCCGTTGCCGCTGGCGGTCGCCGCCTGGGTGAGCGCGCCGGCGCTGGTGATGCGCGCGGCGCCGAGCGCGACGATCCGGCCGCGCGTCACGAAATCCGCCGTGCCGGCGATCTCGAGCGCAGCTCCCGACTGGAGATCGGACTCCGCGGTGAAGGCCAGCACCGGCGCATGGATCGTCACCCCGGTCCCCGCCGCGCCCCCGACGCCGCCGCTCGTGCTGCCGGACAGCGTCACCAGCGCCGCATCGAGCGCCAGCGTGCCACCCGCCTGCATCGCACCGTCCTGCGCGATGCGCGTCCCGGCCACCACGCCGAGATCACCCGCCGCGACCATGGTGCCGCTATTGGCAAGCGCGTCGGCGGCGATCGTGATCGCGCCGGCGTTCAATACGCCACGATGCTCGAACAGCCCAGGGGTATCGAGGGTGAAGGCCTTGCCCGCCAGCAGCTGCGCCGTGTGCGCGGTCGACAGGGTCGGCGCGGTCAGCGTCAGGTCGCCGGCCGCCGACAGGATACCGCCGATCTCGGCCGCGCGCGCCACGGACACTTCGCCGTCCAGGGCGGTGAGCGCCTCGCCGGTCAGGTGCAGCGTCGCGGCGCCGAGCGACAGGCGGCCCCGGGTCTGCGCGGTGCCGGACAGCGTGAGGTCACCGCCCGCCACCAGCGCCAGCGCGCCGTTCGCGATCAGGCTCCCCCCGAGCGCCGCATCCCCGGCCACCGTCACGGTGAGGTCGCCGCCGGACTCGACGCTCCCGCTTCCGGTCAAGGTCGTTCCGCGCGCCGTCACCCCGCTGCCGCCGAGCAGCGTGCCGGCAAGGTCGAGCATCGGCGCGACGATGCCCGCGCGTCCGTTGGTCTGGAGCGCGCCCCCGGCCGCGATCGAGAGCCACTCGCCAGCCTCCGCCGTTGCCGAGGCAAGGCCGGTCGCCGTCCCCCCGAGGAGCAACCGGCGGCCCGCAAGCGAAAGCTGGCCCTCCGCGCCGATCTCGCCGGTCAGGCGGATCGTATCGGCGCGCAGCGTGACGTCACCGCTGGAGCGGATCGTGCCCGCCAGCGCCTGCCCGCCCTGCGCGGTGAGCGTGACGCCGGCCCCGGCAATGTCGCCGCCCTCCCCCTGCCGCAGCGCCCCACCCTCCAGGCGAAGCGCGCCGGTCGCGGCGATCGCGGCGCTTCCGGTGTCGAGCAGCGCCGCCGCGCGGATCGACAGCACGTCGTTCGCGCCCATTTCTCCCGCCAGCGCGACATTGCCACCGCCGATCAGGGTGACCGCGCCATTGGCGAAAATGCGCGCATCGCCAGTCGCCGCCAGATCGCCCGCGGTGGTCACGGACAGCGTGTCGCCGGCCTGCACCGTACCGCCTACCGTCACATCGCCGGCCCGGATCGTCAGCGCCTTCGCTGTCGCCAGCGTGCCACTCAAATTCGCGCTTCCCGACGCGGCGATGCTCAGATCGCCCTCCGAGCGCACGGTGCCGCTGCTGGTGAGCGTTGCCGCCAGCGCCGTAACCCCCGCGCGGCCGAGCACGGTACCGGCGAGGTCGAGCGTCGGCGCGCCCAGCACCGCGACCCCGCCCGTCTGCACGGCGCCGCCGGCCTGGATGGACAAGACCTCGTCGGCCTCCAGCGCAGCCGAGGCCAGCCCTGTCGCGGTGCCGGACACCCGCAACCGGCGGCCCGATAGCACGAGGTCGTGCTGAGCGCCGAGCGTGCCCGACAGGTCAATGACGTCGCCCTTGAGCATTGCATCGCCGCGCGCGCCGATGGTGCCGGCCAGCAACTGCTCACCGCCCGCATTGAGCGTCACGTGTGCGGCGGCGATTTGCCCGCGCGTGCCCTGCTGTGTTGACGCGCCTTCAAGGCGGAGCGCGCCTATTGCGGTCAGGGCGGCCTCGCCCGTATCGATCGCGCCCTTGGCCTGGATCGACAAGGTATCGTTGGAGCCGATGGTGCCGCTAAGGGATACCGCGCCGCCTGCGGTCAGCGCGGCTGCGCGCCCTGCCAGTATTTTCGTGGCGCCGGCGGTGGTAAGATCACCGATCGCTTGTAGCGACAGCGTCTCCCCCGCCTGAACACTGCCACCCAGGACAAGTTTGTCAGCGCGTATGGAAAGCGCCTTCCCTGCGAGCAGTGTGGCAGCCAGATCCGCCTTTCCGGTAACTGCAAAGGCGGCGTTACCGCTTGCGGCCCAACCGCCGTCCAGCGTTGCGTCGCCATCCGTGGTCACGGCCAGGTCACTACCCGATCGCACCGTGCCACTGCTCGTAAGCGTTCGGGCCAGTGCCGTTATTCCGGCGCGCCCGAGCACCGTGCCGGCGAGGTCAAGCACCGGCGCGTTCAGCGCCGCAATCCCGCCCGTCTGCACGATGCCGCCAGCCTTGACGGACAAGGCCTCGTCCGCCTCCAGCGCAGCCGAGGCCAGCCCCGTCGCGGTGCCGGACACCAGCAACCGGCGTCCCGATAGCGTGAGGTCGTGCTGGGCGCCGAGCGTCCCCGACACGTTAATGATGTCGCCCCTGAGCATCGCATCGCCGCGCGCGTTGATGGTGCCGGCCAGCATCTGCTCACCGCTCGTGTCCAGCGTCACTTGCTCGCCGACGATCTGTCCACTTGCCCCCTGCCGCAGCGCCCCGCCCGTGAGGCTGAGCGCACCGCTCGCCACCAGCGTGGCGTCGCCCGCATCCAGCACACCCGCCGCCCGGATGTTCAGGGTGTCGTTGCCGCCGATCTGTCCGCCCAGCGCGATCGACCCACCGGCGCTGATGTCGACAGCGCCATTGGCGAGCAGCTTCGCGCCGGCCTGCGTCGTCAGATCGCCCACTGACGCCAGCGCCGCCACGCCGCCGGCCTGCACCGCGCCACCGATGTTGAGCGCGCCGGCACGGATGGCGAGTGCCTTCGCCACCGCCATGCTGCCCGCTACCGACGCGTCGCCGGCGATCCCCAGCGTGCCGTCGCCGGTCGCCGTCCAATTGCCGCCCAGCGCTGCATCGCCGGCTGCGCTCACCACCAGATCGCCGCCTGCCCGGATCGTCCCGCTGGTGGTCAGCGTCGTCGCGCGCAACGACACGCCGGAACCGCCCGACACCGTGCCTGCAAGGTCGAGCGTCGGCGCAGTCAGGCTGGCAAGGCCGCCGCTCTGCAACACGCCGCCCGCCAATACCGAAAACCCTTCGCTGGCGTTGCCCGTCGCGGAGCCGGGCGCGGTCACAGTGCCGGCAACGACCACTTGCCGACCCGACAGCACGAGGCCGCCATTCGCGCCCAACGTGCCGGCCAGACGGAGCACGTCTCCCTCCAGCCGCGCCGTGCCGCCGGTGTTGATCGCGCCCGACAGCGTCTGTTCGGCGAACGTTTGGATCGTGATGTCCGCGCCGCCGATCCGGCCGCCCGTCGCCTGGCGAACCGCGAGCGCGTCGATGCGGAGCCCGCCGCCAGCCGCCAGCGTGGCGCTGCCCGCTTCCACCACCCCGCCCGCGTCGATCGACAAGGCGCCCGTGCCGCTCAGTTCGCCTTTGCCGTCGAGGCCGGCGTAAACTCCCTTGCCGCCCTCGAAGCTGACACCGCCCGCCGCCTCCAGCGCCACCCCCTCCAGCGCCCCCGCAAAGCCGCCCTGCTGCCGGATCGTCTGCCCGGCGAGGCGCAGCTTGCCCCCGGCATAGGTGCGGTCGCCCAGCGTGATCGCGCCTTGCGTCGTCGTGACGGTCGCATCGCCCGACGACGTGGTCGCCGCCAGCGCGATCGCGCCGTCACCGGTGATGATCAGCGGTCCGTCGAGCGACGCCACCGTTCCCTGCAGGTTGATGCCCAGACCGGCTCCGGTGCCGATCAGCCGAATCCGATCGGCGTACATGCCGCCCAGCAGCGCGGAATCGATCGCCACCCCGCTGCGCTGCGTCTCGCCCTCTGCTGCCGCCGTCCGGCTGGCATAGTCGACCGTGCCGCTGCCGCCGGCGACCAGCAGGTCCTTGGCATAGAGGCTGGCGTTAATGTGGGTCGCGGCTGCGATGATGTCGAAATAATCGACATTGCCGGCCAGCAGCCCCTGCCCGGCCAGCGTCACGTCACCGCCCTCGGCCAGCCGGAAGCCGCTAAAGCTGCCGTCGGCCGCGAAGCGCAAGGTCGCCGCCGCGAGGCTGACCCGGCTGGTGTTGACGAAGCCGCAGCCATCGCAGGTGATGCCGGTCGGATTGGCGATCACCAGCGCCGCGCGCTGCCCGAAGATCTCCACCGGCCCGGCCAGCGTGGTGCGCACCCCGCCCGTCACTTCGTTGAGGATCAGCGATGCCGCCTTGCCGCCGGTGAGATTGGGATTGGCGAGCAGCAATCCGCCGATCGCGCTTTTTCCGGTCGTCGGGCTGTTGTCGAAGATCAGCCCTTCCTTGCCGACCGACAGCCGCGTGAAGAGATTGTACGAGGTGCCGTTCGCATCGGGCGTGGCGATGTTGACGATCGGCGTGCCGCCCGGCGTCACGTCCAGCCCCGTGCGGCTGTTCGCCGGCTGCAAGGGCGGCGTGGCCACGGCCACGGTATTCTGCGCCCGCGCCGGCGACAGTGCCGAAGTCGCCAGCACCGACAGGAGGAGCGCACGCAGCGCACCGCGCCGTGCGCTGCGCGGCGCGAAATCGAGAGCGGTCGCCATCACAGCAGGATCCTGATGCTGGTGCTGAACAAGGCCTTGGGGTGACGCACCCAGGCAGGCGCGGTGACCGGTATCGCTGCGGCAACTTCGGCTTGGACGTGCCGGCTGCGCATCATCAGGCCCGCGCTCCCGGACTGGAGCAGGCCGCGCTCGAAATGATCGTCCCGCACGGGGCGAATCGCACCGGCGTCATAGGCCAGATAGCCGGAGAGGCTGGTGGCGAGTTCGGGCTGCGCCCGGGCCAGATCGACGATCCCGAACCCCAGTTGCTCGCGCAGCGCCACCCCGGTCCGCCCGGAGATGCCGTCATCGCGAAAGCCCCGCACGGTCGAGCTTCCGCCCAGGCTCAGGCGATCGGCCGGAAACACGTTGTCGAAGGCCGCCTGCCCGCGCAGCACGAGCGCGTTGATCAACCGCGACCGACCGATCGTGAAAGGAGTCTGCGCCCCGACATCGAAGGTCACGCGGTGATACCGGCCCGTGGCGCCGCCCGGGCCGGTATCGACGGTGTGCGCGCCGAGCAGCCCCAGCCCCTGGTCATAGCCGCCCGACAGGCTCAACTGGGTTTCGCCGAGCCGGCGTTGCCAACGCACGCCGACCGAACCGGAAACGATCCGATAGCTGCTCGTCCGCAGCGCAATCCCCTGGATCAAATTGCGCGTGTCGAGCAGCGACAGGCCCGCGGAGAGCGCGAGCTTGTTCCGCGCGTCGCGGAACATCATGCGATCGAGCGTCGCCGATCCCGTGACGGTGCAGCCACGCGTCGCGAAGCGCAGTCCGTGGCCCGCCAATATCGAATGATAGGCGGAATAGCCCGCCGCCAGCGACAGCGTCCACCAACCGCGCGGCAACGATGCGAACCCGCCATAAGCGGTATTGCGCCGCTCGCGGTCCTTGCTGGCAATGCCCTGGTAATAGAAGGACCAGCTGTCGGCGATGCCGAGCAGCGAATCCGCATCCACGCTGGCGCTCGCCTGCCAGCGTCCGGTACTCGCCGCGCCCTCGTTGTTGATGAGGACTGCAGGGCGGAGCCAGCGCGACAGCGGCTGGCGGGCGATCAGCACCGTGCTGGTGCCAGGCGCAGCCCCCGGTACGATGTCGATCTTCGGATCGCCCTTGGCCATGCGGGCCAGCTGGTCGACGCCCTGTTCCAGCGCGCGCAGGTTCAGCCGATCGCCGGCGCGGGTCGGGAAAGCCGCCCCGATTTCGCCGGCCCCGTAATGTTTGCTGCTACCTGCCCCCTCGATGCCGCCGATCCGTCCCTCGATCACGGTGATCGTCAGCACGCCGGGTTTCAGGTCCTGCGGCCCCACCACGGCGCGCGTTGTGACGAAACCATCGCGAACATAGCGGTCGGTGATCGCCCGCAAGGCGGCGTCGATCGCGTCGGTGCCGACGCAATCGCCCCGCAGCGGCGCAACGACGTCGGCGAAGCTACCCGCGGGATAGCGATCCGCACCGGTCAGCCGCACCTCGCGAACCGCCACGCAGCCGTTGCCGCGCAGCCCAGTTGCGTCCGGAGCCTGGGCCTCTTCCCCGCTAGGCGGGCGCATGCGCGACCGGTCGAACTGTTCTGCCCGGTCGCGCACCTGTTGTTGTTGTTGCTCGAGTATTCGCTGCGCTTCGCGGTCCACCTGCCCGGCCGATTGCGCCGTTGCCCATTGCGGCCAAAGTCCAAAAAGCGATGCCGTGATCGCTCCTGAAATCAACGACTTTATTTCGAGATTAGATGGCCTTTCCATGGCCTATGACATACGTCGATTACAACTTCGACACCCAATTAATACGTCACTAAGTACACATTAACGTCACCTTATGGGTCAAAGGTCTGAGAGGTATGAAAGATATCATTTTATATCAGTAAGATAGGATGTAGATAAAAATTACCATACATAAGTCCCTAGTCAGTTAAGTTTCTAGGGATTGAGGAATAGTCAGCTCACCTTCAATCCGGGAAGAGGTTTTTGTGTGACTTACGCTCATGACCCATTAAATACCTTTTGTGATCAGTGGTAATCTAATTCACTAGTGTGGAGAGGCGCTGATGAGTGATGTGTGCTGACTGACGGGCAAGCAGATGAGGCGGATCGTCAGCGGGATCATGTTCTTGATCTGCTAAGGCTTTTGCTTGCGACATGCATCAGCGGCTTACGGTTCACCAAAGACCGCCTCCAACCGACTCATTCCCTAAAGCCGGGTGAGCGGAGCCTGCCAAGGCTCCGTTGATGCGCAACATGGTTGGAAAGCCGGCAGATAGATCTTCAAAGAAATCTTCGCCGGACCGGAGGATGAAGGCGGGCCGCCGGACCAGTTGATGTTCGGCGCCACGCATTTGAAAGCACCTCGAACGCCGTCAAGCCGGCTAGAAAAGGTGCTCTTCCCCGATGTATCAGTTGCACCAAAGGCGGCCTGAACTCCAAGCTACATGCCGTCCGCGATGACCGTGGACGCCCGCGTTGATCTTCCCCCGTTTTGGCGGACACCGATTATAGGTTCTGCGGAGCCTGGAGGTGTATGATGGCTAGTCCGACAAAGCGTCGGTTCACAAACGAATTTGAGCGTAAGGCAATCGCGCTTTGGGAGACGAGCAGTTGGATGCAGACCGAGGTGACAGCCGAGTTGGTAATCATGCCGACGATGCTGCGTCGCTGGCAGCGCAAGTTACAGGAGATCGGCACTCAGCCGGCAAGCTCGGCGGCGAAGCCGCCAGTATCGACGATGGCCTCGCCGGCGGATCAGGCGTCTGAAATTGCGCGGTTGCGTCGCGAGTTGGGTAGGACGCGGATGGAGCGTGACATCCTGAAAAGAAGCCGGCGGAGATGCCGCGGTGAAGTTCGCCCTTTGGCAGGCTCAGGACAGGCTTCATCGAGCAGCATGCGTCCACCTGACCGGTGAACGTCATGTGCCGCATGCCCGGCGTGTCGCGCAGCGGTTATTACGACTGGCGGGGTCGGGTGCCGAGTGCGCGGACGACGGCGAATCTTGCGCTGCTTAGCGACGTGCGCCGTCTTCAGGCGCGCCACCAGGGACGATACGGATCACCCAGGAAGTATGCCGCTCTGCGGGCGGAAGGCCATCGGTGCAGCCGTGGCCGCGTCGAGCGGCTGATGACGCCGACACCGCATCCGCGCGCTGGCCGGGCGCCGGTTCCGGCCCTCGACGACCAACAGCCGCCAGGTGCTTCACGGCTTCTGCGCCGAACCGGGTCTGGCTCGCGGCCATCACCTATATCGCGACCGGTGAGGGCTGGCTGTATCTGGCGGCCGTCCTTGACCTGGCGACCCGCAAGATCGTCGGATGGGCGATGCGCGACCATATGCGCACCGAGCTGTCGCTCGCGCGCTGATGATGGCAGCCCAGCGGCAACGACCCGCGCGGGGTCTCATCTGCCACTCGGATCGCGGGTCCCAATATGCAGCTAGCGCCTATGTCGACCACCTTGCCGCGATCGGCGCGACGCCCTCGATGAGCCGCAGCGGCAATTGCTACGACAATGCCCCGATGGAGAGTTTCTTCCACACCTCAAAGGCCGAACTCGTCCGTCAGTGCCGGTGGACCACCCAGGCCGAAGCGAGGCAGGCGCTGTTCGGCTAGATCGAGGCGCCTCCTTGCGATCAGCTCACGCAGCGCGGAATAATAACGACCCGACAGAAAGCTGGTCGGCGTCAGATAGGCGATGCTGAGGAGGGGGCACGAGTCCGCGCCGCATGTCCAACCCGACGCGAACCCAGCCGCGTGGAGGGGTGTTCTACTTATAACCTGTCCGGCCGACCGCCTCCCGGGGCTCGCCTTCGTCGGTGCCGCTAGCGCGAAGGATGTTGGCTTGGCCTCGCGTCAGTCTACGCGCCTAAAGACACCACCATCGGCTTTACCAGCTCGCGCGGCGATACGGCGACAAGGCAAGGGTTGCAAAGGTGCCCATCCGTGACTCGCCGCCCGAACCGGGAGGTAAGAGGCGACGAAGCGGAAGGCCATCCATGAAGTGATCCTGTCCCTAGAGGCGTCCCATTAGAGATGGGACGCCCTGAGGCACATGCTGCCGCTAGTATGGGAAAGCGGCGGCTTCGAGGAACGGCTTAGAAACGGGCCCGCGCGGTCAGTGCGAAGGTCCGCGCAAAATAGGTGATCTCCTGCGGGAAGGTGTAATAGCCCCAGAAGTTACGATCTCCCTTGCGGGTCAGGTTCGTGGCCTCAGCGCCTACAGAGAAGTGCTCATTGATGTCGTAGTTGATCGACGCGTCGAGCCGCTGGGTCGGATCGGTGAATAGGTTGCGGTAGCGATTATTCGGATCCAAGCTGTCGACCCGCTTGCTACGCCAATTATAGGCCACGCGTGCATTCAGACCGGCATGCTCGTAGAACACAGCGGCGTTAAACGCATATTTCGACTTCCAAAACTGCTGGCTCTCGTACCAGTTCGTAGTCTTAGTTGCCTCATCAAAGATCGGATACTGAACCTTCGAGTCGAACAGCGTGAAGTTACCGTTTACCCCGACATATTTAAACAACCACGGCAATATCGGCAAGAACGTCGTCCCCTGCAATTCGATGCCGCGGTATTTGCTACGCCCGCCGTTGTATGGACGTGTGACACGCACCGGCACAGTGTAGCCAGGCAGCGACTCGTACCGGAAATCGTTGAAGATCGTTCCTTCCTCGCGCCAGTCAAACAATGCGACTGATACGGATCCGGTCTTTCCAAAATACCATTCGAGCGAAGCGTCGATTTTTTTCAGGTATACCGGTCGCAGCTTCGAATTGCCGCCGCTGCCCGCAGGATTGGTCGACGTCGGTGAATCCAGGCTGACATGCGCATTTAGGTTGTCGAGAGCGGGCCTTTGCATGTCCTTGGTCCACGACACGCGGAGTTGCAGCCCATCGGTGATATGCCCGATCGCGTTGACGCTCGGCAGCACGTCCACCGTGTTGCCTCTGCCCTGCACCGGGTCAATGATGTCCTCGCCGTTCGGATTGGACGTGTACTGGAAGGAGTTCATGACCGTTTTGGCGTGGACGACGCGGGCGCCGACGATGCCTTCAAAGGGGATCAGCAGCTTGAATTGATAATGAGCAAGGCCGTAAGCGGCATAGCTCGTTTCAAAGCCATTTACCTTATTATACGGCTTGGTAATCGGCCAGTCGCCCTCGGCGAAATCCGGAAAGCGCTTCGCGACGAGCGGCCGGAGCGTACTCCATACGTTGGTGATCGAGTTGGCGTCACCGATCATCCAGCTCATGTCGTCGCCCGAGCCCTGTAGTGCCGTGCTGATCGGAACCAGCTTATAGCCACTCAGCGTGGAAATCGGGATTCCGAGCGACTCATCTGTTCCGCGATCGGCATAGCTGCTGCGAAACGTGCGCTTGGCACGGCGCCCGCCGAACTTGAGAAAGTCGAATAGCCAACCGGTCTGAAGCTGTAAATCGAACTTGATCTCGCGCTCCGTGCTGCCGGACCACCAGTGAGTCTGAGTCACCCGCGCAACGTTTGAATAGTTCCCTGGGTCGCTAAGGTCGATGCCACGAAGCGTGACCGCGACGCCGCCACGCGGATCCTTGTCGGTGTTGAACACCATGTCGTAGATCGGGTTGTTGGCAAACTGTATCTTGTGGTAGATCTGATCAAGTTTGTAATCGGAGACCGCATAATTGTGCGAGACGATCAGGTGCGCGACGTCGTCGGAATATTCAATGGTCTGCTTAGCGGACTTGTTGTTCCAAGTGGCGTCGGCATAGTTTTTTCCAGGCCCAAGCGGCTGACGCGTCTCGACGGTCAATGACGAAATCGACCGACCGTCCGAACCGATCACGAGATTCGTGAGTCGAGGCGCCGGATACGCCGAAAAGGTATCACGCACCGGAAATCCAAAATCGTCGTCGTAGTTGGGGCGATCGGCGCGACTAATCGCGAAGTCGCTACTGAAGCTCCAATGATCGTTGGGACGCCACTGAATCGAGGTGTTGAAGGAATCCCGTTGATTATAGCCTGCGCGAGCAAAGAAATAGGAGCTTGAAGGAACATAGAGATTTGCGGGCGTGGTTGTCGGCTCGACGATTTGTCGTGGCGAGCGTAGCTGCACAGGATTGGAGTTGCCACGCATCGACTCGTTATAGCGAACGTAATTGTGTGATCCGCTTAGCACGAACCCGAACTTGCCGAGATCGGTATCGGTATTGTAGCTCACCACGCCGCTGACGAACGGATTGATTTTCTTGACTTGGTCCGAATAATCGCCGCGGGTGTTCAGGGCGACCGTCCATCCGCTCTTGAAGTCGGTCGGCTTGCGCAGCGTCAGGTTGACGACGCCGGACTTGCTGCCTTCGATCTGGTCGGGCGTGCGGGTCTTGTAGACCTGGATACCGGATACGAGATCGGCAGGCATATCAGCAAGATTGGTGGTCCGGTTGATCCCCGAGAAGGTCGGCGTACCGTCGACTGTCGTCATCACGCCGGACAGGCCACGGATCGAGAAGTCCCCGCCTTCGCCACGCGTGCGGTCCATGATGACTCCAGGAACGCGCTGCAACGCGTCGACCACGTTCTTATCGGGCAGCTTGCCGATGTCGTCCGCGGTAATGACGTCGACGATCTGCGCGGCGCGTCGCTTCTGGTCGCGAGACTTCGCGAGCGAGGCACGCAGGCCGCGCACGACGATGTCTTGACCGACCGCATCCGGCTTATCCGAGTCGACGGTCGTGGAAACTTCGGTCGGCTTGGCTCCAGCATCCACACGAGCCGCGTCAGTGACCTGTGACTCCTGTGCGTGAACCGGCGCAGCGACAACTAGCGACACCGCAAGCGACGTCATTGCCACACTATTCAGTAATTTAGTCGATCGAACGTTCATCAATCCTCCCCCCTTTTTCGATTGTGGTCTGCTCCACCCCGACGTGAGCACAACCAAGCGTATCAGCCTTGTCAAGCTACCACAATATAGATTACGACGCACATATTGAGGTTGCACCTGCTTTGCGTCATGATGGCCGGCCGGTGAGAGAGAGTTCCGATTCTGCGAACTCGACGCGCTCGAATGGCTGAGGCTGCTTGAATGGTGTCGGGAGAAATGAACTGCGCTTTCAAACAGGCAGATCAAGGAGGGGGTAAGTGATGAGAAATGATAACGGTGCGGGAGCCAAGGTGACAGGTGCACACGTTCCTCAAGTGCCTCGCCGCCATCTTCTAGCCGGTGGCCTCGTCGGTGCCGCGGTTCTTTCGGTGGTGGCTAACACGGCGGTCGCGCAAACTCAGGGCGCAGGATCGTTGTCGAGCGAGGCGGCCAACAACCTTAATTTCGCGTTGAACCTCGAATATCTCCTCAATCAATATTATCGAATGGGAGTTTTGGGAATCAAGTCGTTGGAGGCGGCCCGAACCAGCGGGACGGGCACGCCGGGGTTGCCGACCGGCGGCCGTCAGGTCAAATTCGCCACCGGCAGCACGATCAAACCGATCGTAACTGAAATCATTTATCAGCAGGGCGGGCATATCGATATGCTTCGCGCGATCCTGAAAACGAACATTGTATCGCAGCCGGCCATGAACCTCGCAGGCGATGAGACAGGAGCGTTCACGCAGTTCGCACGCTACGCCGAAATCGTTGGTGCGACCGAGACGTTTGATCCCTATGCGTCAGATCTCAACTTTCTGGTTGGCGGCTATATTATCGGCGAGGAGATGCACCGTGTGTTGCGGAGCATCCTTCCCGGCATCTCGGATGCGATGCTGCTTGAACCATTGACCGGTCTCTTCGGCACGCACAGCTATTACTCTGGGATTCTGCGCGAGGCGTTGCTTCGCTCGGCGCAGACCACGCCGGCCGTGCTCGAATGGGTCGACAAGATTGCGGCAGCGTTCAACACTCTGTCCGGGCAAACGATTGCGACCGGCATCCGGGCGACGAGCGTCAACGGGGTAACGGTGGCCAGCCACGCGTCGCTGGACGCCAGCGGCTCGGCCGCGGCTCGTTCGCCCGCGCAGGCGCTGAACATCTTCTACATCAAACGTGGGGCGGCGACGTCCGGGGGCTTCTTCCCGGCCGGGGTCAATGGCGCCATCAAGAATAGCGCCGCCTGAGCGCCTGGGGAGGGGAAAGATCATGATCGATAGAAATGACATCGTGGACCGCGCGCATGCGCGCCGCGCCTTTCTGAAATATTGCGGCGGTGCGGCCACGGTCAGCTCGCTGGCGATGTTGGCCGGTTGCGGGAGCGATAAATATGGCGCGGAAGTGGTGCAGGGGACGCCCGCGCCAGCGCCGACGGCAGCTCCGAGCTATACGGCAACTGACACCGACTATCTCAATTTTCTGCTGCAAATCCAGTATCTGACCGCTGGCTTCTTCTGGCGCTCGGCGTTCGGCGGATCGATTGCGTCGTCACTGTTGACAGGGGCGGGAAGTGCCGGTGCCATTACCGGCGGCGCGCAAGTACAGTTCACCGACGACTTGTTTATGCAGGGATTGCGTGAAGTAGCGCTTGCAGAGGTCGCGCGTTTGGGACAGCTGCGCTCGCTGATCGGGGCGAGCGTCACGGCGCAGCCTGTAATCAGCATCGCTGGGGGAAGCGGCAGTCCGTTCGACGCCATTGCGTCGCGCGACGCTTTTCCAAGCGGTACGCCTTTCGATCCCTATGCGTCGCTTGAAAACTATCTGCTTGGCGCCAGTGCGCTCAGCTATCTCTGCACTTCGGCGGCGCGCGGCATTGTGTTTCGGCTGACCACCGCCAGCAACCGCGATGAGATTTTGGGGATAATCGGCGGGAAGGCGTATGCCGACACCTTCTTCCGGCTTGCCTTGTGGCGCGCCGGGCTCAGCAAGAGCGCGCTCTACGACACCGAGAACAAGATGGTGCTCGCACGCAACAAGCTGAACGGCGGTGACGGCACTTATCTGCTGGCGAATTACGAATGCGGCGTAGGAAGCGCGGCATCGCCAACCATCGTCGTGCTCGACAACGTTCCCAACAACGCAAATTATGGAGCACTGCTGGCCAGAACTCCCGATCTGGTGCTTAACATCGCCTATGCGTCGAAAACGGCGGTAACCAGCGGCGGCTTCTTCCCTGGAGGGGTGAACGGCACCATCAAATACAGTAACGCCGTAAGTTGATTGAGTTCCATCGGCGGGGCGCGATTGCCTCGCCGATTTTTACCTGCGACAAGCTACTGAGCCAAGAGGCGAGACGTATGATGCGGGACAAAGATGCGGCGATCGCGAGCATGGCGGAGACGCAGACGAGATAGTTGCTAGCGGTCGGCGCTATGCCTGTGGCTGCGCTCGGCGGCGGGGCGAAGCTAGGGTCAGGACCCATTGATGTGAGCGTCGTGATCTGATTCAGGCTCCGCGAGGAGACCGGGATGAGCGACCTTTTTTGGCTGACGGACGAGCAGATTGAGCGGCTGCGGCCGTTTTTTCCCAAGAGCCACGGTAGGCCTCGGGTGGATGACCGGTGGATGTTGAGCGGCATCGTCTTCGTCAACCGCAATGGGCTGCGCTGGCGAGATGCGCCCAGCGCCTATGGTCCTCACAAGACGCTGTACAATCGATGAAAGCGCTGGGGCGAGCGAGGCGTGTTCACGCGCATGATGGAAGGGCTGGCTGCGGGCGATGCAGAGCCGAAGACCGTTATGATAGACGCGACATACCTGAAGGCGCACCGCACGGCATCGAGCCTGCGGGTTAAAAGGGGGATCTCGGCCGCCTGATCGGACGCACGAAAGGCGGCATGAACACCAAGCTTCATGCCGTCGCCGATGCGAACGGCCGCCCCTTGAGCTTCTTCATGACCGCCGGGCAGGTTAGCGACTACACCGGTGCGGCAGCCCTGCTGGACGACCTGCCAAAAGCGCAGTGGCTGCTCGGCGACCGCGGCTACGACGCCGATTGGTTCAGGGACGCTCTCCAGGCCAAAGGCATCCAGCCATGCATCCGGGCCCGGGCCGACGATCGCGCAACGAGCCGGTCAGATACGACAAGCGCCGTTACCGGCGTCGAAGCCGCATCGCGATCATGTTCGGCCGCCTCAAGGACTGGCGGCGCGTTGCCAAACGCTACGATCGCTGCCCCACGGCCTTCTTTTCCGCCGTCGCCCTCGCTGCCACCGTCATTTTCTGGCTGTGATCAACGAGTCCTGACCCTAGAGGGCTAGGTGAGACCGCGTAGAAAAACACATCGCCGCTGATAGTTTAGTTCAGAACGACCCGCTGCGCGTGAGACTGGATCTCGCATAAGGCTAGCGCAGACGTTCAGTCCAACGAAGCGGACGGGCGTGCCGGCTTCTCGTTCAATCAGCCCGCCGCCGCGTCATTACCGAATGGCTCAAGCGGAAGCGACGGTCGACCGGCACACGGAAGCTCCTGCGATACCCTCTGCTGATTGGAGCCGACCCTCGCCACCGGCCGCCAAACGGCGATTTCGTCCCAAATCCAGTCGCCTTCGCTTCGTCGCAGAGCAACATTGGCGAACTGCCTCTTCCCGTATCAAGCAGGTTTGCGGCTATGGTAGAACCCGAGCGGCATCCTCTGGCGCTGGAAGCCAGCACGTCGATCGCCAACCGAAAAGTCGATTGCGGTTGCGGGCGATCCATCGGTAGGCCCGGTCGCGCAACCAAGGCGGCACCAGCCGTGCCGCCCCCGCAACCCGCCACGGCCAGCCCAGCCCGACATAGATCGCGATCACCGCGTCGCTGTCCCGCAGGACGTGATCGCCTTCGACGACGAGGATCGTGTCGGGATCGGTCGGGTCGATCGCGTGCCGACGTAACAGCGCCGCACCGGCTGCACCCTGCATCGCCGCCACTCGGAAGCGGTGCCGGCGATCGTGGCGCAGGATAAAGCGGGCGTTGACGGAGCACAGGACGCATTGCGCGTCGAACGGGATGATCGGGCCGTCAGTCATCAATCCGCTCCATGCGGCCAGTGTAGCGGATGATCCGACCGAAGGGCCAGAGGTCGACGGGCACGTCGAAGACGTAGCACCCGTCGCCCTCATATTCGCGGGCGTGACAATACGGGCGAAGGGCGGAAGGCAGCGGGACGCCCAGGAACCGGAAGCCAATCAAGTCCAACCGGGGTGTGCCGTCCTCCACCGAAACGCGGAAGATGTTGGTCGCCATGCCCGTCCGCTCGATCATCAGCCCGTCGCGGTCGACAAGCCTGCTTCGTTAGCTGCGCCGGGCGAAATTGCGGTGCCTGTGCTCGGCGTCGCCGTGTCGTTCGAACCGCACTGTCACCGAAATGGCGGTCCCTGGCGCAGGGAGCCGCATCATCCGGCAGAGCAGCCGAGCCAGCGGGTTCGGGTTCGCCTCGACCTGCGCCAACCCGCGCCAGCGCTGGTCGATCCCGCTGTCGTGCGCCTCGCGCAAAACGGGCGGTAGATTGTCGATCGTGTAGCCGAGCAGTCGGCGGAACAGGGGCTGAGTCACCATGCGATCTCCGGCTTGGTCGCCATCAGCCCGAAGATGACGATCACCCCGATAAAGGCGGGCCAGCCGAGCAGGAACCACGTCCGCGACAGCTGGAAATAGCGCGCCGGTAACGGCAGGTCCGCCGCGGTGGCGTGGGCGATGCGGCGGATCCGGATCTGGATACCGACTGCCGGCAGCCAGCAGGCCCCGACCATCAGATAGAGCGCGATCGAGGCCGCAAGCCAGCCGGTGGTCAGCGGAAAGCCGGCTATGTGCGCCAGCCACACGCCCGTCACCGGCTGGACGATGACGGCGGGTGTGGTGAACAACCAGTCGGCGAGGACGACATTGCGATTGACCACCCGCCGCGCCCCCGCATCGCCTGAACGGTTCGCCATCCAGCCGTAAAACGCTGTGCCGACCCCGGTGCCGAACAACAAGGTCGAGCTGAGGATATGAACGGTCTTCAGCAGCAGATAGTCAGCCATGACGGGTTTCCAGCGCATGGGCGGCGAGCGAAAGGGCGAGAACGGCAATGTTCTTGGCGAGCGGGCCGAGGGGTGCGGCCCAGAATTCGGGCGCGATACGGGTCAGGATCAGCGTGTAGGTCGTCATCAAGGCGATTCCCGCAAGCGCCGCGCCGCGTATCCGGAGAAGCAGCGCAGCGCCGATCGCGATGTCGGCCAGCGCGCCTGCCCATAGGGCGGTCGTCGTCGCGCCGCCCGACAAGCCGACCCGCGCCAGCCACGCCATGTTGGTCGCCGCCGGGGTTACGAACAACGGTATCGCTCCACCGGCGAACCAGACCAGCGCGAGCGCGGCGCTCAGGACCGGCGCGACGGGGGCAAGGCGTGCCATCCGCAGATCGCCGTCGCTCGCCGGACGGCGGGCTAGGGCTTGGGCGATCGGTACCGGTTGGAAGCCGGTCATAGCGACGAGCGGCTCGACCGACGCCGTGTCGCCCGCCGCCAGCATCGCCAGTCCCTCGCGCGCCACCGGACCGATGCCGAGGCGAGCGACTGCCGCGATCAGCCATCGCCGAACCGTCACCCGCATCGTGTCCGACAAGCCTAGCCAGCGGCGCAGGATCGCCACCAGCGCGCCCGTGGTCATCGGCTCCGTACCGACCGCGTCGATCCGCACGGCCAATGGCAGCGGGGCGTGAAGCAGGCGAACCAACAGCTCGACCAGATCGTCGACATGGATCGGCTGAACCGGCCCATCGGCGCGCCCCAGATCGGGCGTGACTGGCAAGGCCGCGAGAGTAGTGAACAGCGCGCTGCTCTGCCCGCCACGACCGATGACCAGCGACGGTCGGACGATCGCAAAGCCGATCCCGGCACCCATCGCCGCCAGATGGTCGTCGGCGGCGGCCTTGCTGCGGTGACAGGCGCTGGCGGCGTCGGCCGCCGCGCCTAGCGCGGAAATCTGGAGCACGCGGCCGACCCCGGCGGCACGACAGGCGTCGAACAACGCGATCGCGCCACCGGTATGGACGCGGGCATAGCCCCGATCGTCACCGAACAGCCCGGCGCAGTTCACCACCGCGTCGACACCCGCCAACCGCTCGCGCCAGTCCTCCGCGCGATCGGCTGTGAGGTCGCAGCGGATCGCCTTCGCACCTGGCAGTCGCCAGCTCAGGCGATTCGGCGCGCGGCCAGCGGCGGTGACGCTGACGCCCTCCGCCACCCGCCGGGCGGCGAGGTGGCGACCGATGAAGCCGCTCGCGCCGACGATCAGGACATGCATCGCCTCCGCTCCCGTCAGGCGGCGGCACGCGGGCTGCGGCTCCACACCGCAAGGCCCATGCCGACCAGCGCCAGCAGCACGCCGATCAGCGCGCTGGTCATCGTTCCCTGCACCAGTGCGGTCGGATCGGTGGCAATGCCGCGCCACGACACGAACAGCATCGGCGTCGCGACCATCATCACCGTGGACCACACCGTCCAGAAGCGCGAGCGTTCCTCGGTGCCGCACAGTTCGGCGAGCAGGATGGACAGCGGACGCCACAGCGTCACTACCGCCAGCAATGCGATTAACGCGGTCAGCGCATAGGTGATGAGCAGGGCTGCGATGGGCAACAACATGGTTGGTTGGTCTCCTTCAATGCCAGGCGACGATCGCCCGGTTCGAAGGACGCTTTGCGAATGGCATGCCAATTGACACGGATGGCAGAAACGCGTGCCTTTCCGTCGTGAGACGGGTGCGCGATTGTGAACGCCGTGAACGGAACAAGCTGCTATGCTGTCCACGATGGATATAGCTGTCGGCCTTTTCGCCTATATTGGCGCGCTGTCGCTGACCCCGATCGCCAGCGCATTGCTGGCGCTGTTCGTCTCGCTTCGGGTTCGGCCAGTGCCGGGTGCGAACCTGCTCGCCGCGTTTTTGCTCGGCGTGGGGCTGTGGAGCGTGGCGCAGACGCTGCCTGCGCTGCTGGGGCCAGCGGCGACGCGGGTGACGGCGACGCTGATCGCGTTGTCACCGCTGCCCGCGGCGGGGTTTCTGCATCTCGCCTTCGCCTTCGCACTGTGCGGCGTCGTGCGGCAGGTGGCGATCGCGGGCTATGGGACCGCGGCGTTCGCCACGTTGGTCGGCCTGATCTTCGGCGTCGGCGCGGTCGTGCCGTGGCACGGCTTTCCGGGCATGTTCGTGCCGTCGGTCATCGGCTGGTGCGTGCTCGGGCTGGCGGCTCTGCTGTCGACCGCTGGGCATTTGCGGCTGGCGCAGACGTGGCGCGAACAGGGTGGCGCCCATCGGCGGCAGGCGGGCGCGGTGTTCGTGGCCAGCCTGGTCGGGCTGGTCGCGCTGACGGGCTTCGCCTCTCCGGCGCTGGGGATCGATGCCTACCCGTGCCGGTCCTGCTGCTGCCCTTCTACTCGGTCGCACTCGTCTATGGCATCGTCCGGCACCGCTTCATGGCCGCCGATATCTGGGCACGGCGCGGGCTGGTGTGGTTGATGCTGGTCGCCGGCGCGGGCGCGGCAAGCGCGTTGATCGCCTCGCTCCCGCTAGCACTGGCTAGACGCCCTGCGGGGCTGTTCGCGACGTGGGGCGTGCTGGCGGCGACATTGGCGTTGGGCCTCGCGATCCTCGCCCCGCTCAAGCGGCTGGCCGACCGGATCGTCTTTCCCGGCGGCCGGATCAACGAGGCGGACGTGGCAGAATGGCGCGACCGGCTGGCTGAAGCACCCGACGAAGCCGCACTGGGCAACGTCGCGCTGACCTTGCTGCGCAAGCGGCTCAACCTGCCGGTCGATGGTCCAACCCTCGCCATTGCGGGAGAGACGGTCGCCCTGGAAAGGCTGGGACGATGCCCCGGCCGCCACCCGCCATGTCGCCGAACGCTTCGCGGGTCTGGTAGCGGAAAGCGCACGCCGCCTGACGACCGCCCGCCGCATGGTCGATGCCGAGCGCGAGGCGCGGCTGGCCGAGTTGGGCGCGCTGGCAGCGACGGTAGCGCACGACCTGCGCAACCCGCTCGGCATCGTCCAAATGGCTGCCACCGGCGCCCCACCCGAGGTCCGCAGCGAGATCGGCGAGCAGGTGGCGCGGATGAATCATCTCCTCACCGACATCCTCGATTTTGCGCGCGCGTGGACGGTCGTACCGCAGCCACTGCGTGTGGCCGACCTTGTCGCGTCGTTGGGCGTGGAGGCGGACGTGCCCGAAGGACTGATGATTACGGCGGATCGCCACGCGCTGCTGCGCGCGCTGACTAACCTCGTCGACAATGCCCGCGCGCTCGGAACCCGCGTCGCGATCGTCGCAGCGGCCGGGCCGCCGATCACGATCGATATTTGCGACAACGGCCCCGGCATCGCGCCCGAGATCCGCGCCAGCCTGTTCCGCCCCTTCGTCTCGCGCCGCCCCGGCAGCACCGGCCTCGGCCTCGCCATCGTCCGCCGGATCATGGAGGCGCATGGCGGCACCGTGACGCTGGCCGAACGACGCGGCTGGTCGACCTGTTTCCGCCTCACCTTCGGAGCGTCCCGATGATCCTGCTTGCCGATGACGAACCCGCCTTTCAGCGGCTGACCGGCGCATGGCTGCGTGGTCTCGGCCATGACGTCGAGGTCGCGGGGGATGGCAACGCGGCGGTGGCGGCGTTCAAGGCGAAACCCGCCGACCTCGTCCTGCTCGACCTCGCCATGCCGCCGCATCACGACCCGGCGGCGGGGCTTGCGCTGATCCCGGCCTTCGCGCCCGCGGCGGTGGTGGTGATGACCGGCCATGCCGACCACGCGCTGGCGCTGAAGGCGGTCGAGGCAGGCGCATGGGATTTCCTCGCCAAGCCGGTCGACCCCGATATGCTCCGCGTCGTCGTCGCCCGCGCGCTGGAGCGGGCGCGGCTCGCCCGGGAGGTCGCGACCTTGCGCGCACAGGTCGGGGCGGAGGAGGTTATGGGGCTGGTCGGCACCGCGCCCGCGATGGCGGGGTTGCGCGACCTGATCCGCCGCGTCGCGCCGACCCGCCTGCCTGCGCTGGTGCTGGGGCCGAGCGGAACCGGCAAGGAACTGGTCGCCCGCGCGATCCATGCCGCGTCGCCCCGCGCCGCCCGGCCGCTGGTCCCGATCCATTGCGGCGCGGTCCCGGCCGAATTGCTGGAGAGCGAGCTGTTCGGCCACCTGAAGGGCAGCTTCACCGGGGCGACTGCCGACCGGCTCGGCCTGATCGAGACGGCGCATGGCGGCACGCTGTTCCTCGACGAGATCGGCGAGATGCCGCCCGCCATGCAGGTCAAGCTGCTGCGCTTCCTCAACGATGGCAGCTACCAGCCGGTCGGCGCCCGCGCCCCGCGCGAGGCCAATGTGCGGATCGTGGCCGCTACCCATCGCGACCTCGCCGCTGCCGTGGCGGAGGGTAGTTTCCGCGAAGACCTGTTCTACCGGCTCAAAGGCGTGGTGCTGCGCACGCCCTCGCTGGCCGAGCGGGCGATGGATGTGCCGTTGCTGGCCCGCCTGTTCCTGCGGCGGGCCAGCGAAGGCCGGGCCAGCTTCTCGCCGGACGCACTGGATTGGCTGGCAGGCCGTGCATGGCCCGGTAACGTCCGCGAATTGCGCTCGGCCGTCGAATGCGCCGCCGCGCTGGCGATCCAGGGCGCCGCGGGCACGATCGTAGTCGCCGCCGACCTCGCCTTCGCGGTCGGCGACACCCCGTCAGAAAGCGTCGTCCCCGCCGCCCCTCAAAGTCTCGAAGAAGAAGTCGCCGGGCTGGAACGCCGCCGCATTGTCGAGGCACTGGCTCGCACCGGCCATAACCACACCCACACCGCGCGCGAACTGTGCCTGTCGCGGGTCGGCTTGCTCAAGAAGATGGATCGGATGGGACTCCGTTGATTACTATACCTGAAGGGTAATGACATCGGTCAATTTCGGTTCTTCGCTGGATGTAAGATTGAGATCAGCCCAATTACGTCAATTTCGGCTGGGTTCGATTTGGCGCCTTCTCCCTTCGTAATTGACTCTGAGAAATACTGAACTTCAAGATCGTTCACCAACCTTCAATCGTGCCGGACGAGGTTGGCGACTGGAGGCAGGTAGAAGACGCCTTGGCAGCGGCCGGAGGCGGTCGGTAACGTTGGTGATCTGGTCCACTGCCTCCTTCAACCGGGTCAACCGCGCCGCCTTCGAATAGCGGCCGGCGGTTTCCCCGCTCATGTTATGGCCGACGAGGTCCGCACGGGTTTCGAGGAATACCTCACGGTGCTTCAATTCCGTCGTGACCGTGTGCCGAAACGAGTGGATGGGCCGCCCCGGCTCGATGAAATCCAGCTTCCGGGCGATCTTCATCCACAAGTTCTTGTAATAGACGTCGCCATAGCTCCGCTCGCCCGACGCGGTCCGAAGCTCGGGAAACAGCATCGTCTCGCCCGCGGCACGCAGCGCCTTGACGTAGTCCGGCAGCCGAGCCGGATCAGTTCGTCGGCGAATGGCACCAGTCGAACCGCCGCCCTGTTCTTGACACGCCCACCGTTCTCGTCGGTGATCGTGAAGAACCAAATCCCGTTCTCCTCACCGATGTCGTCGAGCGTCAGCTGGCAGATTTCCTCTCTCCGGCAGCCGGTGTACCAAGCAATGGGTAGCACCCAAAAGCCTGCGTCGTGCCAAATCTCGGTCCCGTGCTCGAGCCGACGCCCGAGCGATCGCGACCCGGTTCAGATCGGCAGACGAAATCTCTCAGCATCGCCTCGTAGATGCCGACGAGCCCCTCGATCATGAACGTCGCGTCGGGTTCGGTACGCTGGTAGCCGACGTGGACCTGCTCGAGATGATCGCGCATCGCCTCCATCGCCTTGCGGAAGATCCCCGCTTTCTGAACGGTCGTCAGGCTTGCCGCTCGGCCGTCCTGGCCCAAGGCCATCTTCAGCGTCTCGCTCTTCGCGGTCATCGCGCACCCCATGCTGCGCGCCACCGCCTGGGCGGTCGTTCGAAGGCTGAGACGTATGGTAAAAGGCTTACCATCCTGAAAACGGACGGTACGGCGCCAGCAATAGACGGCGCCTCGGCGCTCGACGTTCTGGATAGCGGGCACGGCATCTCCACATGGAGCCATCACACCCACCGGCCCAATCCAGTGGCCGCGACCGATTTCCTGCCGCTAAAACAATAACTTAGATGGCAATATGGCTGGGGCGGCAGGATTCGAACCTGCGAATGCCGGTACCAAAAACCGTCGCTGGGACATGTAGTCACACGCTTTTTTTGCGGAACGCCCAAGTTATCCCCAGCGCGTTTGCGCGAGTCACACAGCCATTTGCGGAACGATGTGGGCCGGATCGGTCGGCTGTCGAGGCGGGTGCGTGACGACCACGTTCGACCTGCAGCGCGCGGCAATGGCGATCGTCGGCGCATCGTCGGTGGAGCGGCATGTGCTGCTCGTGCTCGCGCTTCGTGCTGATATTGCGACCCGTCGCTGCACGCCGGGAATCGCGCGCCTGGTTGCCGACACCGGCCTGAGCGAACGAGCAGTCCAGAACGCGACCAAGGCACTTGCCGCCGCCGGCCACATCACCCGGGATGAGCGACGAGGGCGCGGGATCGTCTACACCGTTCACCCCCGCACCACGTGCACCCCCGAAGATGATGCACCCCCGCAGGACGTGCACCCCCGAACGACATGCACCCCCGCACCACGTGCGGGAACCCCCGCACCACGTGCACCCAAACAACCAGGAACAACCATTACCCCTAAGAGGGCTTCGCCCTCTCAGGGGACGCGCACGCGATCACGCAGCGGGCTTCCCGGCGATTGGCAGCCTGCTCCACTCACCGGCCGCGCGGCAGCCGCGGCGGCCGATTGGCGACCGGATCGGATCGCGTCGGAGCTGGATCGCTTCCGCAACCACGCCGCCGCCACCGGCCGCGCGATGGCGGATTGGGACGCAGCCTGGCGCAACTGGGTCACCGGTGCCGATCGCTTCGACAAACCCGATGCGAAGCCGCCGGATGCCGGCAACTGGCGATCGCGCGGCCGCTTCCGCGACCCGCTGCTGAACGCCTTCGAGAACGAGCCCTTATCCCAGCATCACGAGAGTTAGACCCTTGCCACCCAAGCTCACCATCGCCGCGCCGCCGCCAGCCGCGCTAAGCCCGCGCCTCGACACGACGACGCCCGTCTCACCGTGGCTCGATCACCGCACTCGGGCGGCGCTCGCGGCCTTCGCCGCCGGCGAACAGTTACCGGCCGGCTGCGCTGCGGCGCTTCGCCTCGCGGCCGACGAACATGGCCGCGCGCTCGCCCCGGCCGACCTCGCCAGATGCACGCGGATCCTTGCGCGCCTCCGACTGGCGACGATCGCGCGTGACGAAAGCGAGCAGGAGGCGCGCGCATCGTTCGAGATCCTGCGCGAGGATCTTGCCGACGTGCCGGCCGACATCCTCGAGGCGGCGAGTCGCGCTTATCGCAATCATCCCGGCCGAAGGTTTTTTCCTCGATCGGCCGGCGAGCTGCGCGCGTTCATCAACCCCGACCTGTCGCAGCGGCGCGCACACGCCGCCTATCTCGACATGCTCGCCGACCGCGCCGCGCGCGAGGAACGCGCGCCCGTCCCGCGCCGCGCAGACGATGCGCACGCCAACCCGCCGCGCCCGATCGGCGCGGACATGCTCGCCGGCATGAACGCGGTCGCAGCTCGCTGCGGCTTCGCCTGGCGGTGGAACGCGGACGGCACGACCAGCCCGCACGAGCCGGGGCCGAGTATTCCACGCACTACCGAGGATCCGCAACGATGAACGACCAGGACCTTGCCCGACGCCTTCAGGAGCTGGCGGTATGCAACACCAGCCATCCGGCCGATGCCGTTGGCGCACTCGTCGGCGCGGCCGCCTCGATCCTTCAGCCCCGGTTCGAGCCTGTCCAGGTGGTCGCCCTGCTCGCCGCCGCGTTCCACGATGCGGTGCACGCCGGCGCTGGCGACCAGCCGCCCCCAGCCCCGCCCGGGCCGGCCCCGGGGACGGGGTGACCCCCCACCCTTTGGGTCCTCCCCAGGCCGCGCAGTATGCGGGGGGCAATGGCGCACAAGCGCGCTAGGTACAGCCGAAAACGTCACTTCATCATCATACCTCCTATTTTTCGCGGAAATGCGCCAATTCTGGCGTTACGAGGATGCAAAATGTACCCCAAATCGCGCAGCCTGACACGCGCAGACCTCGCAATTCACCGTCCGACAGCGGCGCAGCTCGCCGCGTTGCTGGGCGTCAGCACGCGGCGGATTTTCGACCTGCGCGCGCGTCACATCATGCCGCTCGATGGCGCGACCCTGCACGAATGCATCCGCGCCTGGGTGGAGCATGGCGGCGCTCGTGGCTGAAACGCTGTTCGGCTTCGATGAAAAGGCGGCTGCGCGGATCCTCGGCATATCGCCGCGAACGCTGCGCGCCTGGCGCAAGGCCGGGAAGGTCGACCACTACGTGACCCCCGGCGGCCGAATCCGCTACACAATGGACCAGCTGCTAGATTTACAGCGCGGGGCGCGGATCGCTGCCGCACATGACCGCACGCTGCCGCATTCGGACGCTCAACGTAGCTGATGCCGTCGATCACCGCCCGGTACACCCGGCGGCATGGAAATCCTGCTCTACGGCATCATCGGCGACCCTGACGATCGGCTCGACGCCGCGACCGTCACCTCACTGATCCGGGGCGCATCCGGCGACCTCGCGGTGCGCATCAACTCCGTGGGCGGCCTGGTGTTTGAAGGGCTGGCGATCCACGACGCGCTCACCCGCTATGATCGCGGCCGGGTGACCGTCCATGTGGACGGTATCGCTGCCAGCATCGCCAGCGTGATCGCGCTCGCCGGCAACCCGATCGTCATGGCCGAAAATGCCATGATGATGATCCACGATCCATCGTCGGATTGTGCCGGCACCGCCCGCGAGCTGCGCGCCGACGCCGACAAGCTCGATAAGGTCGGCGCGCAGCTCGCCGGCATGTACGCGAGGCGCACCGGCAAGCCGGTTGCGCGCATCGCCGCCCTCATGGCGGCCGAGACCTGGTTCACCGCCGACGAAGCCAAGGCCATCGGCCTGGCCGATCGCATCGGCACCCCTTCCACGGCGATCGCGATGGCGGACGTGACCGGCCGTGGTTTCCTGAATGTTCCCGCTCGCTTGAAAGGTGACCGCATGCCTCCCGAGACTGCCACGCCGACGCCCTCCCCGGCTCCGGCGCCCTCCCCCAGCCCGGCCGCGCCGGCGATCGTCAACCAGGTGCAGCCGGCGACCATCAACCAGGTTCGCGAGATCGTCGCGCAGGCCCGCCTACCCGAAGGCTTCGCGTTGGACCTGCTTGCACAGGGGCTTCCCGTCGATCAGGTGCGCACGGCCGTGATCGACCGCATCGCCGCTGCCGCGCCGGTCATCACCAATTACGCCCCGCACGGCACGCAGGCGCAGACCTTCGACAATCCCAGCTTCTCCGCGCAGACGATGGCCGACGCGCTCTACGCCCGCATGTCCGGCAGGCGACCCGAGGGTGCGGCGGTCGCCATGATGAACCTGACGATGACGGACATGGCGCGCGAGATGCTGGAGCATCGCGGCGTGCGCGGCGTCCGCCGAATGCGTCCCGACGAGGTGTTCAACGTTGCCTCGCAATTCTCGCCCCGCGCCGATTACACGGCCGGCGGCGGCGCGATGACCACCGGCGACTTTCCCGGCCTGTTGCAGAATGCAGGCGCGCGCTACCTCATGGACACATTCGAGGCGGCCGCATCGGCGATCAAGCTGCTGGCGCGCACCCGGACCGCCGCCGACTTCCGCGCGATCACTGCGCTGAAGCTGAGCGGCGCCGGCAAGCTCGATCAGGTGCCCGAGGGCGGCTCGATCGAGCGCGGCACCTTCAAGGAAGGCGCGGAGAGCTACAGCGTCACCACCTTCGCCAAGATCTTTGCACTGTCGCGGCAAGCGCTCATCAACGACGACTTGGGCGCGTTCACCGATCCGCTTCGGTCCATGGGGCGTGCGTCGGCCGAAACCGAGGCGCAGCTGCTCGCCGGCCTACTCACGGCCAACAACAATCGGGGCGTCACCCTGTCGGATGGAAAGGCGCTGTTCCACGCCGATCACGGCAACCTCGCTCCGGCGGCGGCGGCGGCGGTACCGAGCGTCGCCTCGCTCGATGCCGGCCGTCAGGTCATGCGGGCGCAAAAGGACACGGATGACGTGACGCCGCTGAATGCGACGGCGAAATACATCTTGTCCGGCGCGGCGCTGGAAACGCCCATTGAGCAATTGATGACGCAGTTCCTCGCCACGCTTCCCGGCGACACGAACCCGTTCATCGGCAAGCTCACGCCGCTGGTCGATCCTCGCATTACCGGCATCCCTTGGTCGCTATGGGCAGACCCGGCATCGATGCCGGTCTTGGAATACGCGTACCTGAACGGCGGCGGCGGCCCGATCGTGGAGACGCGCCAGGGCTGGGACGTACTGGGGACCGAGTTCCGCGTGATCCTCGATTTCGGCGCTGGCGTGGTGGACCACCGCGGCGCGTATCTGAACCCCGGCAAAGCGCCGGCGTAACCCAGCGGAGATAGCCATGCGGAATTTCATCAAGGGCGGGGAGAACGTGAACGTCACGCTCCCCTACAAGGTCGCCCCCGGCGGCGGCGTCCAGGTCGGGGCGGCGCTGTTCGGCGTTGCCCCGCAGGGTGGTGAACAGAACACGGTCGCGGCGATCGAGACAGTCGGCGTCTTCTCGCTTTCCAAGGCGGCCGGCGCGGTCAGCGCTGGCGACAAGCTCTACTGGGACAACGCCGCCAAGAACCTGACCAAGACGGCGGCCGGCAACATCTACGTCGCGGTGGCGGCGCGTGATGCCGCCGCCGGCGACGCCACTGTGGTCGCGCGCCTCAACGGTGTGGCGATCTAACGAGAAGCGAAGGGCAGATAGCACGCGGAACGGACTGCCCTGGCTAGCTCGGGCCATCCACATCCTGACCGCGCGGGGTTGCGATCCCCCGACCCAAGCCGGCGAGGTAGCAAGGGACCTCGCCGGCATCGCCTTGTTCAAGGAGGTGCATATGAAAGCTGTTCGTACCGCCGCATTCGTCGTGGGAGCCGTTGCGCTGGCCGCAACCGGCGTCGGCGCGCTCGCCGGTGCCAGCTTGATCGGGGTGACGTCAGCGGCCGGTGCAGCGAGTTTCGCCGGCATCAGCGCCAGCACGTTCACCGCGATCGGGCTGGCCGCGTCGGCCACGGCCGGTGTTGCGATGGTGCCCGCCGGCATTCGGAAGCGTCACGCGTGACCGCGATCAACCTCGCGGTGCAGCCCGCCAGGCGCGCGGCGTACATCATCAGCGATTGCGCTTTCACCCGTCCGGACGGCCGCATTGAGAAGATCAGCGGCAAGATCATCTCGTTCGACCGCTTTCCCTGCGCGATCGCCGCCACCGGCAACGTCAACGTCGCGATCCTCGCTCGTGCGCTTTACAACCTCGATGCGGCCAATCTCCGCACGCTCGTGACGGGCCTTCAATCTGCCCTGAAAAGGGCGTTGGATGAAACCGTCGCTGCGGCCCCACCCGATGCCGAAGGCTGGGCTATCCTGAAGGTGGCGGCTTGGTGCGCTCGACGCAAACGCGCAGTCGGTTACATCATCGCGTCTCACGACGACGCTGCGGCAGCGATTATCGGCCCTGGATGGTCAAGCTACCAAGTCGCCGAGGTGCGCCACTCGCATGGGACGCACGTGCACGTGTCCGAGCTGCTCGGGCGTCAGTGCGAGCTGGACGATGCCGCGACGTTCAATCCCGAGGCAGACGCGTTCGCACTGGTAGCGGCACAGCGCGCAACTCCGCAGCTTTCCATTACGCCTGGCGTCGATCAGGAGGTGCCTTTTCGCGTAGGCGGGGCTGTCGAGTTGACGGAAGTCACCCGTCGGGGCGTGCGCGTGTGGCTCATGGGCGAATTCCCCGACAAGGTTGGCGAGCTGATCGCGCCGTGACGCCGGCGCGGGTCAGGTCTATGTCCGCGTCGTCGGCGGGATGACATAGCCGAAACCCCGCCGACACCTTGTGTGCCGGATTCCGGACTGTCCGCCGACGATGGTCACCGGCACATATCCGGAACGCTCCCGATCGCCGGCGGCGCTGCCCGGGAGGTTCTATGATCGCAGTCAAGGTGAAGCCGCGCGGCGGCAATGCACGTGCGCTGGCGCGCGGCGCGAAGCAGCACGCGGCCGAGCTGCAATCGATCGCCGCGCAAACCGGCGTGCCGGCTGCGCAGCGCGACGCGACCGTGATCGAGAAAGTGAAGGTGCCACAGATCGGCACCGCCCCGCGTACCGCTGACTTCACAGTCCGGAAGATGACGCGCATCGAGCGCATGAAGCGCGCCGGCGTCCTCGAGCTGCACGAAGCCGATGCGTGCGAGTGGTACGCGGAGACGGCAGCGCTGGCCTGGGACACGACCGGACTGACCGCAGTGTACGACGGCGGCGGACCGTCGCCCGATCGGGCGACCGCTGGCGATCGGCTGATGGCGCGCAACGACGCCATTGCGCACGCCCGCGACATGATGCGTGAGGCGACCGAGATGCTGCCCCGGACTTATGCCGAGATTTTCGACGCGATCGTCTGTCGCAACGAGGCGCTGGGGCCGGTGGCGGCCGTCGCGTTCCCCGACCTCGCGCGTAGCCAAGCCGGCGAGCGAACGCGCATCGTGCTCAAGTTCTGCGCGAACAAGCTGCACGAGCGTTTTGGTCGGTTCATGGCCTGGACGCTCGCGCCGATCACGACCAGGACGCGCGCCGCCGCGCAGGCCGCGCCTTCAACCAGCGAGAACGCGCCGGCCGCCGCCGCCAGCGCGATGTGCGACTTGATGCCGATGATCGAAGCCGCGATCGAGCTGCGCAGGATCAGCGGCGCAGCCGACATGATACTATGGGTGGCGGCCGAGCTACGCGACGCCCTGGCAGCGGCGATCGGCACGACGCCCGCGAGCACGACGATGTTCTGCGACGTGCCGATCAGCGTGCGCGAGGGCTGGGGCTGGGGCTGGGTGCTGGTAGACGTCGGCGAGACGCCATAGCGCCTCGCTATCGTCCGCGTCGCCATGGCAGTTGATCGTCCCAAGGTAGTATTGGCTCACCGCTCGTGCGGTAGCGCGCACCAGAGGATGAGCGACACTCTACTAGGAAACGCGATCTTCGGAGAAGCCATGCCAGCCATCGGCGCTTACGGCCAAAACGCGAGGCAATCTTCTGCGCCGCATGTGAATCTAGGCGAAGGCGCACAAGTACACCCGGCTGAACTAGATAAGGGAAGTTCAGGTCTGTCGGATCTTCATAATCCAGTGCCGTTCCCTGCTGAGGTGCGCGCCATATCACTCCCGATAGGTAGCGTATCGAGGTGATGGCAACCGGCTGCGTGGAGCGATTATGTACGACAAAGTAGTCTACGTCGCCGTAGCGTTGATGGTCGTAGTCATGCGAGATAAAGACCGAGATCAGCTCCCGCCGTTGTAGCGCAGCGATCCAAAGAGCGGCACCAGCAGCTATAAAGGGCGCAATGCCTGAAACAGCAAGCTGCGCAATATCCTTAGTTTCCATATGCCCCTCCGAACCGCGCAGCCATCAGCTTGACGGTGGATAGCCGCCCCAAGGCAGCGGCCGCCGCGCAGCTCGCTCGCGGTCGCTAGGGGGGACAAGAATACGGGTCCCTATGCCCTGAGGTCGACAGCCTAAAGCCTGAAAAGCGTCAGCAGCATTAGCCATGCGCGGTCTAGCGCTTAGCATGTCACTTTGGATCGTCATGCATCGAACATCGTTAGCTTCCGAAGCCTCACGCGCCCGCACCGCCACGACTGTAAGCTCTATTACTCCTAAAGAAACAATGACGACTCCCAGCCAGAAACGACGATCCGAGCCACCTTCAATCTCTGTCAGAATAACAACCAATAAACCGCATGCTATCACCAAGCCTCCAATTAGGAGATGCCCAGGGTTGGTCAATCTCAGAAGGGGTGAAAGAGTAAATGCCAGAACTGCTGTAGCCGCAATTATAGCTGGCGCGATTGTTCGACTTATCATTGGGTCGACTTTACGGGTGGAGGGTAGCCTCCCCAGGGCAGCGCTTTGCCTGCAAGCCGCTCGCGGTCGGTAGGTGGCACGATGATCCGGTCATCCACGCCCTGTGGGCGACAGCCTAGAGCTTGAAATTTATCGTGCCCGTCTAAGAGCCTCGGATGAGCGCTCAGCATATCAGATTGTATCGTTAGACAGCGCCTGTCGTTCGTACGGCTTGCGTTCTCAGCAAATGATACTTGTAGACCAAGCAGCACACCGGCCCATCCGAAAAGCACGACGGCTGCCGCGACGAAGATCTTCTCCGCAAAACCTTCCGAAACACTTGCGATCCATACGGCTATGATGGAGCCAGCGTATAGCACGCCTATGCCCACAAGGTCGGATGCGTCTGCATATGGAAGCTGCTGACTGCTGAAGAAGGCAAGTGTTACCGCAGCACTCACGACACCCCAAAAGAGTTTTCCAGGCTCAAACTGGGTCATTTATACCCATCCGCTGATAGATAGGCATCATGTCAGTGTACGCGAAATTATCTGGCGTATCGCCTCGGGCCTCGACGGCCTTGGCTCTTGCTGCACAATCCACGCGTCAAGTGCCGCGAGCTGATCGGGTTGCAAGCGCAACATGATCGGAGTTCCGGCCTGAGCAGGGCGCTTTCGTTTCGTGGTATCAGTAGTTGCCATCATGATGCGCCGGTGATACCACCAAAGCGAGCCGAGGGGAAGTTTGCACCTTCCCGCCCGGCTCTGACCACAACCGTTCTGGAGGAACGATCATGGCTACTGACGCCCCTATCACGGGCGCGCCCTTTTGCGCACCTACGAACGAACAATCTTCACTCCGCATGGTCACGCTGCCGGCCGACACCTTTGCGCGTGTCACCGCCCTGCAAGGGACCGCCGAGTTTTTGGACGTGCTTGCCGTCGTGGTGGACCACGAGCTCGCGCGCATTCGCGCTCACGCCCGACTATTTGATGACAGGATGCCGGCCTCCGCGATTGCAGACAGCGAGGCCTGGACCTATCCGGAGGTGCTGCTGAACCTGATCCGCGCACAGGCCGACATTGTGATGAAGGCAGTTGAGACTGCCGACCTACACAGCCGAGATGCGGCATGATGCAAAACCAAGAGAAGCCAGTCGAGGGCGAAATAAATTCTAGTGTCACGCCCGGTGCCAACGCGTCTCAACGCGTCTCACCACGTCGCAATGGATCAAGCTCGGGCACGTTGACACTTGCCCAACGCTTGCGTCACCACGAGCGCATGCCACCGTCAGCATCCATCGCTTTCGCGTTCGCCACCTTCGCGCCGGATGATCTTCAACCGATTACCGGTGCCGCTCCCGTACTTATACGGGACTGGCGCCGGCGCGGGGTCATTGGTCATGATATTGGTGGCGGCGCGGCGGGTTTTCCGCTCGAAAGCGTCGCCTACCTCGTGCTGCTACGCACGCTCACCGCGCACGGACTGAAGATCAAGGCGGCGGCGGCATCACTGCGCGCGGCCGCCACCGACGTGATGCTCTTCGCCTTAGACGATGAAGCGGCGTGGGCGACGGAGAAAGCATGGCACGCCTGGACGCTATGCCGCGAGCACTACACCCCGACGACCCGCTATCTCGCGTGCAACGGCACCGGCAAGGTATGGGCGATCGACAAGCTTGACGCCGCCTGTTCTAAGGCGGAGCCGGCCGTTACGGTCATTGACCTTGCCGCGGTAGGGGCAACACTGCGATCGCGCGCTCCGCGTATCCTTGCGCGGCTGCAACCGACGGAGCCTCCGGTCCGCACGCCGCGGGTTCGCTACGAGGAAATACGCGCGTGAGCAGCCAGCTCATGCCTCCTCCGATCGCGGCTGATAGCTGAATGTCGGCCGACGTGTTGCCCTTCGATCCGAATGCTCGCCTGCAAAGCAAGGCAGGTATCTGCGCGTATCTCGGGCACATCAGCCCGGCGACCTACGATGCGTGGCAGGCGAAAGGAATCGTGCCCGGGCCAGTTCCGGGGACGAACCGCTACGATCGTCGGCAGCACGACCATGTGCTCGACCAGCGCGCTGGCCTGGTAAAGCCAGTAAATAGCCCGAGCCTGTCACCCTACGAGCAATGGACCGCAGGACATGCAAGTTAAACTCAGGGGCTTGTATCGCCATCGCAAGAAATTGGCGGACGGGACGATCCGCTACTACTGGACGATGCGCGGCGTCGGCCCGCTCAAGCCGCTCGCCGGCGACGAATTACTGCCGTTTGGTCCTGGCACGCCGGCGTTCATGCGCGCCTACAACGAGGCGATCGCCGCGCCGGCACGTGCGCGGGTGGCGGGCACGTTCCAGGAGATCATCACCGGCTATCAAAAGAGCGCCGCCTGGGCGAAGCTCGGGACGCGCACGAAGTCGGACTATTCACGCGCGATCGTCATCATCGAGAAGAAGTGGGCGACCGCGCCGCTCGACGTGATCGAGGATCCGAAGATCCGGCGCGGCCTGCTCGATTGGCGCGACGATATGGCAACCACGTCGCCGCGCCAGGCCGACGCGATCTTCGCCGTGCTCCGCATCATCATCGAATGGGGGCGTGATCGCGGCATCCTTGCGCACAACCACGCGACCAGGCCGAAGAAGGTTTATCGAGCCGATCGCTCCGAGAAACTGTGGCTGCCGCCCGACATTGCTGCGATCCGCGAGGTGGCTCCGCCGGCGTTGCTGCTCGCTTTCGAGCTCGCACTGGGAACCGGTCAGCGCAAGGCCGACCTCCTGCGATTGCCGTGGACCGCATACGACGGAAAGCGCCTGCGCTTCCGCCAAGGCAAGCGCAAGCGGCTGGTGGACATGCCGGTGACACAGGCCCTCCGTCGCGTCCTCGATGCCGCGCCGAAGAAGGCCACCACGATCCTGTCTCACAAGGACCTACCATGGACCATCAACGACAAGGGACAGGCGATCTACTTCGATCACCTGTGGCGAAAGGCGGTGCTCGCCGCCGGGCGAGACGGGCTGCACTTCCACGATATTCGGGGAACGACCTGTACGCAGCTCGCGGAGGCTGGCGCTACGCCATCCGAGATCGCCGCGATGCTGGGTTGGACCGTGAGCACGGTCAACCGAATGCTCGACACCTACCAGGCCATGACGGCGAAGCTGAGCGATTCGGCCGTCGCGAAACTCGAGGCGAGGGCATGAAAAGTGCGGAACGGGGTGCGGAACGCCCTGTGGATAACTCAGCTAAGTGCTGGCTGGGGCGGCAGGATTCGAACCTGCGAATGCCGGTACCAAAAACCGGTGCCTTACCGCTTGGCGACGCCCCAACGAGCCGCGCGCCTTAGCCGGGCGCGCGGGAAAGCTCAACCGATACGATGCAACCAGCCGTGCGAATCTTCGGCACGGCCGCGCTGGATCGCGCTCAGCCGTTCGAGGAAATGCGCAGTGAGTTGGCCGGTGCCGCCGCTGCCGATCGTAAACTCATAATCCGGGCCGGCGACACGTCCGATCGGCGTCACCACCGCGGCGGTGCCGCAGGCGAAGCTCTCGACCAGCCGGCCGCTCGCCGCATCGGCGCGCCAGTCCTCGATCGCATAGGGCTCTTCCTGCACAACCAGCCCTTGGTCGCGCGCGATCTGCAGGATCGAATCGCGCGTGATGCCGGGCAGGATCGTGCCGGTCAGCGGCGGGGTGCGCAGCGACCCGTCCTCGAAGACGAAGAAGATGTTCATCCCGCCCAGTTCCTCGATCCAGCGGCGCTCCGTCGCGTCGAGGAACACGACCTGGTCATAGCCCCGGCGCATCGCTTCCTGCTGCGCGATCAGGCTGGTGGCGTAGTTACCACCGCATTTGGCGGCGCCGGTGCCGCCCGGTGCCGCGCGGGTGTAGTCGTGGCTCACCCACAAAGACACCGCACGCGCGCCGCCTTTCCAATAAGCGCCGACCGACGAGGCCAGCACCATGTAGAGATATTCGGCGGACGGCTTGACGCCGAGGAACGCCTCCGAGGCGATCATGAACGGGCGCAGGTACAGCGATCCGCCCTCGACGCTGGGCATCCACTCGCGCTCGGTCAGCACCAGCCGCTCGACCGACTCGAGGAACAGCTCCTCGGGCAAATCGGGCATTGCCATGCGCCGCGCCGAGGCGTTGAAGCGGCGCGCATTGGCCTCGGGGCGGAACAGCGCGAGACCGCCATCCTCGAGCCGATACGCCTTCAGCCCCTCGAAAATTTCCTGTGCGTAGTGGAGCACCGATGAAGCGGGATCCATCGTCAGCGGCATCCGCTGCGCGATCCGGCCGTCGTGCCAGCCGCGCCCATCCGAATAATGCAGCACCGCCATGTGATCGGTGAACACGCGCCCGAATCCGGGATCGACCAGCCGCGCGGCGCGCTCATTGGCGGAAACGGGCGAGGGATGCGGTTCGAACGCGAAGTTCACAGGACCTCCAGAGATCGCAGACGCGCGACGGCTGGTCGACGCGCCGGGGTTGCAGCGGCCTAGGGCCGATGGCAAAGCGGGTCAACATGGCTGCCTCAACGCATTCCGCCTCGCCGCTTTTCCTGCGCGAAACCGAGATTCGTCGCGGCCTTGAGCTGCTGTATTTCGGCAATGCGCACATCACGCGCTCGATCGATCGCGGTCTTGCGCGGCAGGGATTGGGGCGGGCGCACCATCGCGCGCTCTATTTCATTGCGCGCAAGCCCGACATGCCGGTCAGCGACCTGCTGGCGTTGCTGGCGATCACCAAACAGTCGCTCGGACGAGTGCTCAACGAATTGATGGAGCGCGGGCTGGTCGAGACGCGCGCGGGCGACCGCGACCGGCGGCAGCGGCTGTTGCGGCTCACCCCGGCCGGGGTGGAGCTGGAGGGCAGCCTGTACGAGGCGCTGCGCGAGAAATTGTCGGCGGCCTATTCGCGTGCCGGACAGGGCGCGGTGACCGGTTTCTGGGCGGTGCTGGAAGGGCTGATCCCCGATGACGAGATCGCGCGGGTCGAAGGGTTGCGCGGGTAGTTTTCCCGCGACGGCCTTGGCTATCAGGCCGGTCGTCACCCCGGGCTTGTTGCGGGATCGCACGCTCACCCCGGCCGTGACGAAGAAGCGCGGTGCCGGGTAAAACCGGGCACGTCGGCGCGCCGCGCTTACCCCTTCGCCATTTCAGCGCCGCGCTTCGCGGAAGCGGCGAGCGTGCGCTCGAGCAGCGGGACGAGGCCCGCCGCCTCATCAAGTACGTTCAATCCGGCGCGGGTCATGCCGCCGGGGCTCGCCACCGCATCGGCCAGCGCACCGGGGCTGCGCTCGCTGGCCGCGACCATCGCCGCCGCGCCCTCGACGGTCGCCAGCGCCACCGCCGCCGCCTGCGCCGGGTCGAGCCCGATCGCGACCCCGCCCGCGGCCAGCGCATCGACGAAGCGGAACAGGAACGCCGGCCCGCACCCCGACAGCGCCCCCGCCGCCGCGAAGCGCGCGGCGTCATCGAACCACTCGACCAGCCCGAGCGGCGCCATCAGCCGGTCGACGGTTGCGCGCGCCTCAACCGGCGCGTCCGGGGCATGGATCGCGACGACCCCCCGCCCCAGCTCGACCGGCAGGTTCGGCATCGTCTGGATCGCGACCGGCCCCGGAAACGCCGTCGACAATCGCGCAGGATCGGGGCCGGCGAGCATCGACACGAGCAGCGGCGCAGCGCGCACGCGCTCGCGATGCACCGCGGCAGCCTCGTCGAGTTGCTGCGGCTTGATCCCCAGCACCACCACGTCGGGTGCCGGCCCGTCGGGCAGCGTCCGGGCCTGCCGGACGTCGCCGGGCAAGGCGCGGTCGTGCCGGTTGACGACGTCGACGTCCGTCGCCGCAACCACGCCGCTCTCCAGCCAGCGCCGCAACATCGCCGAGGCCATGTTGCCGCAGCCGATCATCCACAACCGCATCCGCGCCTCAGGCCTCGCCCTGCGTTTCGACCATCGCCGCGGCGATCGCTTCCGCGGGCGACTTGCCGCCCCACAGCACGAACTGGAACACCGGATAGAAGCGCTCGCACTCGTCGATCGCCGAATCGATCAGCAACTCGGCCGTCGTCAGCGACATCGTCGCCTCACCTTCGCGCGTCTCGATCGCGGTCGCACAGCGGTACAGGAGGATGCCGCTCGACGACCACATCTCGAAATGGCCGAGCCACAATTGCTCGTTGATGAGCCCCAGCGTCTCGTAGATCTTGCCGCGTCGCCCCTCGGCGACCTTGACGTCCGGGAAGGCGAGCAACTGCACGACGCCGTCCTCCTCGCGCCACAGCGCGCGAAGCTCATATTCGGTCCAGCTGCCCTTCACCGTCGCGGTGATCTCGTCCTCGTTCCGCTCGCACGGCCAGCCGTGCGCGAGGAAATAGGATTCGAGCATGTCGAGCGGCGCCTCGGGCTCGGAATATTGGTCGGCTTCGTCAAGCATCATGATCTTATCGCACGACCGTGGTCGCGCGTCATCCCCGGCAGCAGCTTCGGCGAGCGTCGCGTCAGACGATGGGGCGCGCAGCGAGCGCGGCTTCGAGCTTATCGATCCGTGCGCGAAGTGCGTCATTCTCGTCACGCGCGGCCACGGCCATCGCCTTCACCGCCTCGAACTCCTCGCGTGCGACGAAGTCCAGCCCGCCGATCCATTCGCGGGCGCGGGCGCGGGCATTGGCCTCGGCCTCGCGGCCCATGCCGGCGATCGTTCCGGCGGCGCCGTTGAACAGCTTGGCGACGTCACCGAACAGAGGGTTTTCGGATTGCATGGCGAATCGTCCTGCGAGAGCAAAAGGTCAGCGGATCACTTGGGATGCCGCGGGCGCTTGCACAACCCGTTCCGCATCCGGGTTGAGCCGGCCGATCTGCCAGTTGAGCGCGCCGGCGACGCACAGCCACGTCATATAAGGCACCATCAGCCATGCCGCGGGACGGCGGATCTGCGCGAAGACGATCGTGGTGAGGATCGACAGGCCGAGGATCGCGACGATCAACAGGAACGCCGCCGCAATGCGGTGCGCCCCGAAGAACAATGGAGTCCAGGCGAGATTCCCGGCCAGTTGCGCGACGAACAGGGCAATGCCGAGCCCGCGCAGCCGCGCGCCGCGCGCGCTCAGCACGAGCGCCAGCGCCAGTCCCAGCATCACGTACAGCACCGACCAGACGACCGGGAACGCCCAGCCCGGCGGCGTCAGCTCGGGCTTGGCGAGCACCGCATACCAGCCGTTCTGATCGCCCGACGGGACGGTGCGTCCGGAAAGGAACCCGAGCAGCAGCACCGCCGGCACCGCGACCGCCGCATAGCGAAGCAGCGATCCGCGCAATTGCTCTTTCGATGCCAGCTCGCCCATGCTCACTCCTCCGTCACGCGGCTCCACACCGACCTGCCGCAAAGCGCATCATAGCGCGACCGGTTCATCCGCACTGCGCCGCCAGCAGGAATTCGACATTGCCCTCCGGACCAGTGATCGGGCTTTGGGCGACGCCCTCGACCCGCCAGCCGCCCGCGACGAACCAGTCCGACACCTCGCCACAGACGCGCGCATGGACCGCGGGATCGCGGACCACCCCGCCCTTTCCCACCTCGGTGCGCCCCGCCTCAAACTGCGGCTTGACCAGTACCAGGGCGCGCCCGCCGTCGCGGACGAAGCCGAGCGGCACCTCCAGCACCTTGGCAAGCCCGATGAAGCTGGCGTCGCACACGACCAGATCGATCGGCTCCGGAATGTGCGCGGCGGTGAGGATGCGGGCGCTGGTCTGTTCGTGGACGATGACGCGCGCGTCCTGTCGCAGCTTCCACGCGAGCTGGTTGGTGCCGCTGTCGACCGCATAGACACGTGCCGCGCCGCGCGTCAGCAGCACGTCGGTGAAGCCGCCGGTCGACGATCCGACGTCGATCGCGATCGCATCGCGCACATCCCAGCCGAAATGGTCGAGCCCATGCGCCAGCTTGATCCCGCCGCGCGACACCCACGGATGATCGCGGCCGCGCACGTCGAGCGTGGCATCGATCGCGACCGGCTGCCCCGGCTTCTCGATCTTGCGGTCGCCCGCGAATACCAGCCCGGCCATCACCAACGCCTGCGCGCGGGTGCGCGACTCGACGAGGCCGCGATCGACCAGCAACTGATCGACCCGCTGTTTGGTAGGTGCTGCCATGCCCTCGCTATCGCGCGCGCCGCGCCGCGCCGCAAGCATCGGCAACGCTCCGTCGCGCCAGTCGCTCGCCCCGTGCCGATTGCTGCGCTGCACGATTGCCCATCGACTTACTAGGGATTATGTCCGTTATCGAGGCCGCGGTCGCCCGACCCCTGCACTGAGCCGCGGCCTCGCCTTGATGGCACGCAACAGGAGGTACGTCATGGGACATGCCAACTACGATCTGTCGGTCCAGCCGACCGTGCTGACCGTCCCCGGACTCGGCGGATCGGGGCCGGCGCATTGGCAGACCTTGTGGGAGCGGAGCCGGCCCGACACCGCGCGAATCGACCTCGGCATGTGGGACCGCCCGCACCGCAACAGCTGGGTGACGAAGATCGATCAGGCAGTGGCCGCGGCGCGCGCGCCGGTGATCCTCGTCGGGCACAGCCTCGGCTGTGTCGCGATCGCATGGTGGGCGTCGATGAGCCCGCAGCCCTACGGCTGGCCGGTCGCGGGTGCGTTGCTGGTCGCACCGGCCGATGTCGACCGCGCCGCGGTGGCACCGGAACTCGCGCCGTTCGCGCCCGCCCCCAAGATCGCCTTACCCTTCCCGTCGATCCTCGTCGGCTCAAGCGACGATCCATGGGCATCCATCGAACGCGCGCACAGCATGGCGGTCGACTGGGGCAGCCATTTCATCGATTACGGCGCCCATGGTCACCTCAACGCCGCCAGCGGGCTCGGACAATGGCCGGAGGGGCTGGAGTTGCTCGACCGTGTCATCGCCGCAGCCGGTGGGCCGCACGGTGAGGTCCGCTCGCCCGGCGACGCCCGCGCGATCCTGTCGCGCAACACCGGCGTGCAGCGTCCGCTGCACGCCTGACGTCCTCACGTAAACGAAATAACCACTTCATCGCCCTCGGCTTGACGCGGAAGCCCGCTTTCTCCCCGGTACTTCAGCTCGAAGCGGGCCCCGGATCAAGTCCGGGGCGACGGTCAGCACTCAGCGCGTCAGCGCGGCGACTCCCGGAAGCTCCAGACCTTCCATCCACTCGAGGAAGGCGCCGCCAGCGGTCGAGACGAAGGTGAAAGAGTCGCCGGCCCCGGCCTGATTGAGCGCGGCGACGGTGTCGCCACCGCCCGCGACCGACACCAGCCCGCCTTCCTTGGTCAGCGCCGCCGCGGTCCGTGCCAACGCCACCGTCGCGGTGTCGAACGGCGGCGTCTCGAACGCGCCGAGCGGGCCGTTCCAGACCAGCGTCCGGCAGTTCTTGAGCACGTCGCCGAGCGACTCGGTCGCAGCCGGGCCGATGTCGAGGATCATCTCGTCGGCGGCAACTTCGTGAACATTGACGGTGCGCGTCACCGGGTTCGGCTTGAACTCCTTCGCGACGACGACGTCATACGGCAGGTGGATCGTGCAGCCCGCCGCCTCGGCGGCGTCGAAGATCTCGTCGGCGGTGCCGGTCAGCTCATGCTCGCACAGGCTCTTGCCGACATCGACGCCGCGCGCGGCGAGAAAGGTGTTGGCCATCCCGCCGCCGATGATGAGGTGATCGACGCGCGTGACCAGATGTTTGAGCACCGCCAGCTTGGTCGACACCTTCGCGCCGCCGACCACAGCGGCGACCGGATGCTCGGGCTTGCCGAGCGCCTTTTCGAGCGCATCCAGCTCCGCTTCCATCGCCCGGCCCGCGAAGGCGGGCAGCTTGTGCGCCAGCCCTTCGGTCGAGGCGTGCGCGCGGTGCGCCGCCGAAAAGGCATCGTTGACGTACAGGTCGCCCAGCGCCGCGAACCGCTCGACCACCGTCGGATCGTTCTTTTCTTCGCCGCCGAAGAAGCGCGTATTCTCCAGCACGCCGATGTCGCCCGGCTGGAGCGTCGCGATCGCATCGGCCGCGCCTTCCCAGTCGATGTAGCGCACCGGACGACCGAGCACCGCCTCATAGGGCTTGACGATCTGCGCCAGCGACAGTTCGGGCGACGGCACACCCTTGGGCCGCCCGAAATGCGCCAGCACCAGCACGATCGCGCCCTTGTCGGCCAGCTCGGCGACCGTCGCCACTGTGGCGCGCAGCCGGGTGTCGTCGCTGACCTGCCCGTCATGGAGCGGCACGTTCAGATCCTCGCGCACCAACACGCGCTTGCCGGTGACGTCGCCGATATCGTCGAGCGTCCGGAACGACTTGGTCATGCTTCCTCCATCCTGATCTCGTCACCGACCGCGATCCGGCCGCCGCTTATCACCATCGCGCACGCGCCGCCGCGCCAGTCCGGCGTCATCGCCGCGCGCAGTCCTTCGGCGAGCGCTTCCATCCGCTCGCACGGATCGCATTCGCGCGTAATCTCGAGCACGACCTCGGCACCGATCCGCACCCGCACGCCGGCGGTCTGCGGCAGGTCGAACCCGTCGACCAGCAGGTTGGCGCGACGCTCTTCCCAGCCGATCGTGTGACCGACCTCCGCCATCGCCGCCGCCCAGTCGCCGCGCTCGATCAGCGTGACCTGCCGCTTGTAGGGCTTGCCGCGCATCGCGCCGCGGAAGTCACCATGGATGCCGCCCTCCACGGTGACCTCGACATGGTCGACCAGCTCCATCGGCGCGCGCGACCGGGCGTGTCGCGCGATCCCGAGCAACACCCCCGCCATCGCGCGCCTCCCGCCGTCAGCCGAGCTTGGCCATCGCCGAGGCGGTGTCGACCATGCGGTTTGAAAAGCCCCATTCATTGTCGTACCAGCTGACGACACGCACCAGCTTGCCGTCGAGCACCGCGGTCTCAAGGCTGTCGACGGTCGACGAATAAGGCGTGTGGACGATGTCGATGGACACCAACGGCTCGTCGGAGAAGTGCAGCACGCCCTTCATCGGACCGTCCGCCGCCGCCTTGAGCAGCGCATTGACCTCGTCCTTCGTCGTCTCGCGCGCCGGCATGAAGGTCAGGTCGACCAGGCTGCCGTCCGGCACCGGCACGCGCACCGCCGAGCCGTCCAGCTTGCCCTTCAGCTCGGGCAGCACCTCGCCCACCGCGCGCGCCGCGCCGGTGGTGGTCGGGATCATGCTCATCGCCGCCGCACGCGCGCGACGCAGGTCCGGGTGGATCTGGTCGAGGATCTTCTGGTCGTTGGTATAGGCGTGGATCGTGGTCATCAGGCCGCGCTCGATACCGATCGCATCATTCAGCACCTTGGCGACGGGCGCGAGGCAATTGGTGGTGCACGACGCATTCGAGACGATCGTGTGGCCAGCCTCCAGCTTGTCATCGTTGACGCCATAGACGACGGTGATGTCGACGCCCTTGGCCGGCGCGGAGATCAGCACCTTCTTCGCACCCGCGTCGATATGCTTCTGCGCGCTGGCGCGGTCAGTGAAGAAGCCCGTGCATTCCAGCACGATGTCGACGCCCAGTTCCTTGTGCGGCAGGTTGGCGGGATCGCGCTCGGCAGTGACGCGGATGCGCTTGCCGTCGATCACCATGTCCTGCCCATCGGCCTCGACGGTGCCGGCGTACTTGCCGTGGACGCTGTCGCGGCTGAACAGCCACGCATTGGATTTGGTGTCGGCCAGATCGTTGATCGCCACCAGCTCCAGCTCGCTGCCGCGCTCCAGCAATGCGCGCGCCACCAGCCGGCCGATGCGCCCGAAGCCGTTGATCGCAACCTTCGTCATCGTCAGTCCTCCGCCAATTCCGTCCAGATGCGGCGGCTTTTGCGCAGGTGGACGCGCACCCGTCAACCGCCCCGCTGCAGCGACCGTCCGGCGCGCAAGCTACTTGTCGCGCCGCGCGCGCGATCCTATCGCTTTGCCGCTATGGACAATCCCGCGATCGCCCGGCTGGACGCCGCCATCACCCGCGTCGAAAACGCGATCGCCGCGCGCCATGCCGCCGATGCGCTGCTGGAGCGGCGACATGCCACGCTGAAAGCGACGATGGCGCAGGCGGTGGTGGCGCTCGACGCGATCATCGCCAACGCCGCCGAGTCGGAGGCGCAGCGCTGATGGCGATCGTCACGCTGCGCATCGGCGACACCAATTACGACCTCGCCTGCCGCGACGGCGGCGAGGCGCGGCTGAAAGAGGCCGCGGCGTTGATCGACGAGCGTTGGGAGCTGGCGCGCCGCGCTGCCGGCGCGGGCGGTGCCAACCGCGCGATGCTGCTCGCCGCGCTGATGGTCGCCGACGCGCTGATCGACGCGCGCAACGCGCCGCCCCCCGAGACTCCGGAGGGCGTCGCACTCGACCAATTGTCCGAACGCCTCGAATCGATCGCCGCGGCCCTTGAGCAAACGCTGCCGAGCGCCTAGATTGGTGGCGGCGGGTTCTGCCCGGTACGAGCCTAGAGAAATCCCTGAGGCTATTCATCATCCATGGGGGTTGTCCCTGCCCGGGTCCTGGCCCGACGCACATGATCCCCACCTGACGTACTGGGCGTCAGTGGATAATCCGGCAAACGACCATGGCGGTCCCGCCACCCGCCATATGGTGCTTCGATGAGCGACAAGATCAGCTTGCGCGCCACCGCGCGCCTCGCGCGTGCCACCTTCGTCGCGGCGCCGCACCCGCCGATCCGGGTCGATGCGCGGTTCGTGGCGCTGCTGACCCCGGGGATGATCGTCGCGAGCTATGTTCCGATCGGCAGCGAGGCCGATCCCGCCCCGCTGGAACAGGCGGCGCTCGCCGCCGGCTGCACACTCGCGCTGCCACATGTGGTCGATCGCGCGACGCCGCTGTCGTTCCTGCGCTGGACACCGGGGAGCGGGTTGCAGAACGGGCCCTTCGGGTTGCGGCAACCCGCGCATGACGGCGTGCCGGTCGCGCCCGACGTGGTACTGACGCCGCTGGTCGCCTTCGACGGCGCGCTCAACCGCCTCGGGCAGGGCGCCGGGCATTATGACCGCGCGTTCGCGGCTTTTCCCGGCGCGCTGCGGATCGGGGTGGCGTGGAGCGTGCAGAGGATCGACGGACTGACTGCCGATCCATGGGACGTGCCGCTGCACGCCGTCGCAACCGAACAGGAGTGGATCACCGCATGACACCTTCATGGCGCAAGCCCGCCGGGATGCTGATCATCCTGCTGCTGATTTTGCTGTGGTGCGTGGGCATCGCCTCGCTGTCCGCGACGATCGGCCGCTGGCACCGCGCGGTGCAACTGCTCTTCTATGTCGTGACCGGGATCATCTGGATCACGCCGCTCAAGCCCTTGCTCCGCTGGATGGAGACCGGCCGCTGGCGCTGAGTCTGAGCCACTGATGAGTGGCGCGAGTGACGGGGCTCGAACCCGCGACCTCCGGCGTGACAGGCCGGCGCTCTAACCAACTGAGCTACACCCGCATTCCTAACGCGAGCCACGAATCGGCGCGGCGTCGCGCCCGCAAGATCGCATGTTTCGCGTCATCCTCGCGACGACCACAAACCAACCCGCAAAAGGGATGGCGCGAGTGACGGGGCTCGAACCCGCGACCTCCGGCGTGACAGGCCGGCGCTCTAACCAACTGAGCTACACCCGCTTGTAGAAGCGTGAGGCGCGCCAACTAGGCGGCACGCCCCCCCCTGTCAACGACTATCGGCGACTTTTTCGACGACGGCGACCTGCTCCTCCTGACCGCGCATCAGCGTGCCGTCCTCGAACAGGAAGCCGGCGATGTCGGGGCGGCCGGCGGCGGACAGGATCGTCTGGACGATGATCAGGATCGGCACCGCCAGCAACGCGCCGACCGTCCCCCACACCCATCCCCAGAAGCTGATCGAAATGAGGATCATCACCGGATTGATGGTCAGGCGATGCCCGACGATCAACGGAGTCACGACGTTCGCCTCGATCAGATGCGCACCGTACATCAGCGCGGGCGCGGACAACGCGGTCCAGACGTCGGAGAAGGTCATCAGCCCGCCGATCGCGAGCAGCAGCGCGGCGACCACCGGCCCGAAATAGGGCACGTAGTTGAGCAGGGTGACGATCCCTCCCCACATCAGCGGGAACGGCATGCCGAGCAGGTGAAGCGCGCCGGCGACCACCGCGCCGAGCAGGATGTTGATGATGGTGATCGTACCGAGATACGAGGACACCGCGTCGACCATCTCCTGCAACACCCGCGCGGTGGTCATCGCGCCGCCGAAGCTGGCGCGGCCGGTGATCATCTTCTCGCGCATCCGCGTCCAGCCGGACAGGAAGAAGAAGGCGACGAGGATCGCATAGAAGGTCTGGACGATCACCGCCGGGGCCGAGGTGGCGGCCAGTTCGACGATCGAGCTGGGCGGCGCCACCGCGGCGGTGGCCGATGGCTTGACCGGAGTGGTGGCGATCTGGCGCAAGGTGCGGTTCGCGTAACGTTCGAGGCTCGAGTATAGGTCGAGGATCGGCGCTAGGTTCGCCTGGATGCGGTGGATGCGGCTCGGCAGCAGCCGGAAGAATTCGGTCGCGGGCACGACGATCGCGGCCAGCGCGACATTGGCGATCACCAGAAACAGGATCACGCACAACAGCGCGGCGATCGGCGACGGCAGCCGTCGCCGCTCCAGCCATTCGAGCAGCGGGATCAGCGCGAGCGACACGACCAGCGCGATCGCGGTCGGCATGAAGAATTCCGCCCCCGCCTGCAGCGCGAACGGCAGTCCGAGCACCAGCCCAATCCCGGCCGTCAGCGTCAGCCCGGCGAGCAGGCGGTCGCGCCGCAGCGGCGGGTCGATCCCCGCCGCGGTCGGTGCCGGGATAAACGGTTCGGCGGGCGGAGATTGGTCGGGCATGTTCGTCACCTACGGGCAATTACCACGCCCGGCCAAGCTTCTTCGCGCGCCGCTCAATTCGCGCCATGCCACAGGCCGGTTTCGAGGTAGAGATAGTCGGGATCGAATTCGCCGAGCCGCGCCAGCCGGTCGTGATCGGTGATCCGCACCACGCCGCGCGCGAACTCGGCCAGCCCGGCCTCGCGCAGCCGCCGCAACATGCGGTTGACGTGGACGCTGGTGAGGCCGAGCGCCTCGCCAAGATCCTGTTGTGTCAGGGCGAAGTCGAACGCGCCGCCGTCCGCTGCCCCGACCGCCCGCAGCCGGTGGTAGGTCTCCATCAGGAAATGCGCGAGCCGTCCAGCGGCGTCGAGGCGGCCGATGCGGAAGATCCATTCGCGGTGGAGGGCGGCGTCGAGGAGGGTGGAGCGCCACAACAGGCGGGTCAGATGCGGGTGCTCGACGAGGATCTTGTCGATTCGGGCGTGCGGTATGAGCGCGATCCGCGCCTCGGTCAGCGTTCCGACGTCATGGTCGAGCCGCCGCAGCGGATAGCCGTGCAGGTCGACGAAGTCGCCGGGCAGTTGCAACGCCACCAATTGGCGGAAGCCGTCGCGCGCATCCATGTAGCGGCACATCACCCCGTCGAGCAGCAGCGTGCTGTACGTCACCGCCTCGCCGCGGCGCGTGACGATGCTGCGCGCGGGCAGGCGCTCGACCCGCTCGACCGCGCTTTCGAGCACATCCTTTTCAGCCTGCGTCAGTCCGCTGCGGCCACGCCCACGTAGAAAGTCCTTCGTCACGCGCATCGACCAGCCGTCCCCCGTCCGTCTCTTTTTCGGGGTGCAGGATTAGGCGGGGAAGCGGTCGAGGGACAAGCCCGGCCGGCATGCGACGTGCGCGGCGTCGCGGCGGGTGCCGATCGTTGTCGCGGTCCGCACAAGGATGATTGCGCCGCCCTCCCCTGACACGATAGACAATCAGCGATTCGAAACAACGGTATGCCGAACCGAGGAGAAGCAGCCCCATGACGTCGCATAGCATCGAACGGTCCGGGCCGATCCGTACCGAAAGGGAAGGCGATATTCTCGTCATCGTCGCCGATTCGCCGCCCGTAAACGCGCTGGGTGCCGCGGTTCGCGACGGTCTGGAGGCCGCGGTGAAAGCCGGGGTCGCAGATTCGAGCATTTCGGCGATCGTGATACGTTGCGATGGCCGGACCTTCTTCGCCGGCGCCGATATCGGTGAGTTCGGCAAGCCGCTGCAGGGCATTCCGTTGCCGACCTTGGTCGATGTGATCGAGGCGAGCCCGACCCCGGTGATCGCCGCCATCCATGGCACCGCGCTGGGCGGCGGGTGCGAGGTGGCGCTCGGCTGCCATTACCGCGTCGCCGTCCCCTCGGCGAAGCTGGGCACCCCCGAAGTGAAGCTGGGGCTGCTGCCCGGCGCGGGCGGGACGCAGCGGCTGCCGCGGCTGGTCGGGGTCAAGGCGGCGCTGGAGATGATCGTGCTCGGCAATCCGGTGTCCGCACAGGCGGCGGCGGACATGGGGCTGGTCGACAAGGTGGTCGGCGAGGACACGCTGGCCGCCGACGCATTGGCTTTCGCGCGCGAGGTGGCGGGCAAGCGACCGATCCCGCGCGTCCGCGACCGGCTCGTCGCGCCCGATCCAGCCGCGATCGAGGCGTTCCGCAAGACGCACGGGCGCAAGCTGCGCGGGTTCGACGCGCCCGAGGCGTGCATCACCTGCGTCGTCGCCGCGACCGAACAGTCGTTCGAGGACGGGCTGGCGGTCGAGCGCGAACAGTTCATGGCGCTGATGAACGGCACGCAATCGGCGGCGCAACGGCACCTCTTCTTCGCCGAGCGCAAGGCCGCGAAGATCGACGACATCGACGCCGCCACCCCGCTGCGCCCGATCAAGCGCGTCGGCGTGATCGGCGCGGGGACGATGGGCGGCGGGATCGCGATGAACTTCCTGTCGGCGGGCGTGCCGGTGACGATCGTCGAGATGCAGCAGGAAGCGCTTGATCGCGGCACCGGGGTGATGCGGCGCAATTACGAGGCGAGCGCCGCCAAGGGCCGGCTGCCCGCGGATGCGCCCGACAAGGCGATGGGGTTGCTCTCCCCCACCCTGTCGCTCGACGATCTCGGCGATTGCGACCTCATCATCGAGGCGGTCTATGAGGATATGGGCGTCAAGAAGGACATCTTCACCAGGCTCGACGCGATCGCCAAGCCGGGCGCGATCCTCGCGAGCAACACCAGCTACCTCAACATCGACGAGATCGCCGCGGTGACGAAGCGCACCGGCGACGTGCTGGGGATGCACTTCTTTTCACCCGCGAACGTCATGAAATTGCTGGAGGTGGTGCGCGGCAGGCAGACCGCGCCCGACGTGCTGGCGACGGTGATGGCGCTGGCCAAGAAGATCCGCAAGGTCGCGGTGGTCGCGGGCGTGTGCGACGGGTTCATCGGCAACCGGATGCTGATGCCGCGGCAGGTCGAGGCCAACAAGCTGTTGATGGAGGGCGCGACCCCCGAGCAGATCGACCGCGTGCATGTCGCGTTCGGGATGCCGATGGGACCGTTCCAGATGGCCGATCTCGCCGGGGTCGATATCGGCTGGCACCGCGATCCCGGCCGGATCGAGAACATCCGCGACGCGCTCGCCGCCGAGGGACGCTGGGGGCAGAAGAAAGGCGCGGGCTTCTACGATTATGACGAAAAGCGGAACCCGACGCCGTCGCCACGCGTGGCCGAGATCATCGACGACTTCCGCGCCAAGGAGGGCGCGACACCGCGCGCGATCAGCGACGACGAGATCGTTGCGCGCACGCTCTATACGATGGTCAACGAAGGCGCGCTGATCCTTGAGGAAGGCATGGCGCAGCGCGCGTCGGACATCGATGTCGTATGGGTCTATGGCTATGGCTGGCCGGTCTATCGTGGCGGACCGATGTTCTGGGCGCAGAGCGAAGGTGCCGAAAAGGTGATCGCCGGGCTGGAGCGCTACGGCTTTCCGGTCGCCAAGGGGCTCAAGACCGGGGAGGCGTTCAAGTGAGCGATCTCGATACCTTCCGCGAAGAAACACGCGCGTGGCTGGACGCGAACTGCCCGCCCGAGATGCGCGCGCCGATCGTCTCCGATAAGGACGTGGTGTGGGGCGGGCGCGACCAGTCGCGGCTGACCGCGCCGCAGAAGACGTGGCTCGACCGGATGGCGGCGCGCGGCTGGACCGTGCCCGACTGGCCGAAAGATTATGGCGGCGACGGGCTGAGCGCGTCGGAGACCAAGGTGCTGCGCGAGGAGATGGCGCGGATCAAGGCGCGCAACCCGCTCAACAGCTTCGGCATCTCGATGCTCGGGCCGGCGCTGCTGAAATACGGGACCGAGGCGCAGAAGCTGGAGCATCTGCCCAAGATCGCGCGCGGCGAGATCCGCTGGTGCCAGGGCTATTCGGAGCCCAACGCCGGGTCCGACCTCGCGAGCCTCGCGACCAGCGCCGAAGATGCCGGCGATCATTTCGTGGTCAACGGGCAGAAGGTGTGGACCAGCTATGCCGATCAGGCCGACTGGATCTTCTGTCTGGTGCGCACCGACAAGACCACTAAGCAGGGCGGGATCAGCTTCGTGCTGTTCGACATGGCCTCGCCGGGCGTGTCGACCAAGCCGATCCTGCTCATCAGCGGCTATTCGCCGTTCTGCGAGACGTTCTTCGACGATGTGAAGGTGCCCAAGGCCAATCTGGTCGGCGAACTCAACAAGGGCTGGGACGTCGCCAAATATCTGCTCGGGCATGAGCGGGAGATGATCTCCGGCATGGGGCTGTCGGGCGGCGGCGATGCGTTGGTCGAGGGGGCGCTGGCGACGGTTGGGGTCGATGCTGAGGGGCGGCTCGCCGATCCGCTGCTGCGTGCGCAGATTGCGATGTACGAGGTGCGCGCGCTGGCGTTCGCGGCGCAGAGCGAGCGGTTCATCGACGAGCTGAAGGCCGGACAGGCGCATCCCGCGCAGCCGAGCATGATGAAATATTACGGCACCGAGCTGAACAAGGCGCGGCACGAGCTGGCGATGGCGGCGGGCGGGTCGGACGCGATCGAATGGGAGAGCGAGCGCTCGGGCGGCGGGCGCGCGGCGCGGGCGTGGTTGCGGACCAAGGCGAATTCGATCGAGGGTGGCACGAGCGAGATCCAGCTCAACATCGTGGCGAAGCGGATATTGGAATTGCCGGGGTGATCGTGCGGGCCGGTCGCGTGAAACGCCGTCGCCCCTGCGCAGGCAGGGGCCTATGGCTGTCGAATGGAAATGCTGCGGTGGCTGTCGGTGAGCGGGCTGCGTGTGTCAGATGATCCGGCACACGAAACAGACATGGGCCCCTGCCTGCGCAGGGGCGACGGTGGAGGTGGCGGGGGCGGTCTTTGACTCAGAGTGCGCGCAAAGCCCTTTCCCGTCACCCCGGACGTGATCCGGGGCCGCGATCCTGCCGGGCGGTCGAGAAGAAGAAGCGGAGTCCCGGGTCGAGCCCGGGACGACGGATATGTTGACGATAGAGCCCTGCCCCATGGGCCTGAACGGAGGATGCGATGCCGCTTTTCCTGAATGACGAACAGACGATGCTGCGCGACACCGCGCGCGATTTCGTGGGCGAGCATGCGCCGGTCGCGCACCTGCGGCGGCTGCGCGACAATGACGACGCGACCGGCTTCGACCGCGCGCTTTGGAAGCAGTTCGCGGAGATGGGGTTCACCGGCATCCTGATCGGCGAGGAGGCCGGCGGGCTGGGGCTCGGGCATGTCGAGGCGGGCGTGGTGCTGGAGGAGATCGGGCGCAACCTGTCGCCCTCGCCCTTCCTCACCACCGCGGTCGCCGCGGTGGCGGCGCTGGACGGGACCATGCAGGCGGAACGCTGGTTCCCCGGCATCCTGTCGGGCGAGACGGTCGCGGCGCTCGCGATCGACGAGGGACCGAAGCACCGCGATCGCATCGCGATGCGCGCGGAGCGGTCCGGCAACGGCTTCCGGCTGAGCGGTGCCAAGCAGTTCGTGACGCACGGCCATGCCGCCGACCTGCTGATCGTCGCGGCGCGCACCGCCGGTAGCGACGAGGATGACGAGGGCATGACGCTGTTCGCGGTGCCCGCCGACGCCGCCGGCCTCACCACGACCGCCGAGCGGCTCGCCGACAGCAGCATCGCCGCGCGGCTGACGTTCGAGGGGGTCGCGGTCGACGGTGATGCGGTGATCGGCACGGTCGATGACGGGCGCACGCCGCTCGACCGGCTGTTGCGCGCCGGGCGGACTGGGGCGTCGGCGGAGTTGCTCGGCGTCGGTGGTGGCGCGATGGACATGACGGTCGCGTACCTGAAGCAGCGCAAGCAGTTCGGCGCGTTGATCGGCAGCTTCCAGGCGCTCCAGCATCGCGCCGCGCATCTCTATGCCGAGCTGGAGGTGGCGCGGGCCGCGGTGTTGAAGGCGCAGCAATTGCTCGACGCCGGCGATGCGGCGGCGGATCAGGCGGTTTCGGTGGCGAAGGCGATGACGGGGCTTGCCACGACGGTGTCGGTGCAGGAAGGCGTGCAGATGCACGGCGGAATCGGCATGACCGACGAATATGACATCGGCTTCTTCATGAAGCGCGCCCGCGTGCTCGCCGAGATGTTCGGCGACACGAACTTCCACGCCGAGCGCGTGGCGCGCGGGCGCGGCTATTGAGCGACGCGCCCTCCCCTGCCGAACTGGTCGCCGATCTGGTCGATCTGCTCGACGTCGAGGAAATCGACACCGACCTGTATCGCGGGCGGCGCTCGACCGGCGGGGTCGGGCGCGTGTTCGGCGGGCAGGTGATCGCGCAGGCGTTGCAGGCGGCGCAGCGCTCGGCGGGCGAGACCGACAAGGTGGCGCACTCGCTCCACGCCTATTTCATGCGCGCGGGATCGGAGGAACATCCGATCATCTACCGCGTGGTGCGCGATTTCGAGGGGCGCAGCTTCGCGACGCGGCGGGTGATCGCGATGCAGCGCGGCACGCCGATCCTCAACATGGCCGCCTCGTTCCAGCGCGCCGAGGACGGTTTGGCGCATCAGGACGCGATGCCCGACGTGCCGCCCCCGCAAGCGTTGCAGGACGAGCAGACGTTGCGCGCGGCGGTGGCGGACAGGATTCCGCCGCAGCTTCGCGAGCAGTTGCTCCGCCCGCGCGCGATCGAATATCGCCCGGTGACGCCGCGGCACTGGACCGAGCCGACCCCGGCCCCGCCGGTGCATCATTACTGGTTTCGCGCGGTCGCGCCGGTCGGTGACGATCCGGCGATGCACCGCGCGGTGCTTGCCTATGCCAGCGACATGATGCTGCTGGGGACGTGCATGTTGCCGCACGGCGTGACGTGGATCACGCCGGGGATGCAGACCGCCAGCCTCGACCACGCGTTGTGGCTGCACGAGCCGGCGCGGACCGACGACTGGTTGCTCTATACGATGGACAGTCCGTGGGCGGGGCACGGGCGCGGCATGAACCGCGGGCGGATCTTCACCGCCGACGGACGGCTGGTGGCGAGCGTCGCGCAGGAGGGGCTGGTGCGGATGCGGGCGGTCCGTCAGCCGGGGAGATAGCCGCCGCGTTCGAGGATGGCGCGGAGTGCATCGGGGAAAGTGGTGAAGCGCGTCGTGCGCCCGGCGGGACAATTGCGGCCCGCCCATTGCGACACCGGGATGTCGCACCACTCCCACGAGCGACCGTCTCGTTGATAATGCTTCATCATTGCCGCCCAGGCGGTGGTCAACCGACCCGCTCGGGCCGCATCAGCGACATAGGCGGCGCAGGCACCGTTGCGGTCGCGATCGGTGGAGAAGCAGCGCGGGCGCAACCGCGCCATATCGGCGAGGAAGACCGGGCGTAGCGCCGGGTCGCGGCTCTCGTTCACGAGCCGGCCCGCGCCGACCGTGACGATCAACGGCGGGCGCGGCGTGCACGCGTTGCAGCCGAACACCGTACCGAACGCAGGGTCCTGAAGCACCAGATCGATCTTGCCGTCGCCCGAAAGGTCGCGCGGTCCGTCTTCGATCTGGCCCTGAAGCCTGATTCCGGCAGCCTCCGATGTGGCGACCGTATATCCATCCGGCGTCGGCACGATGAGCTGCAGGGTCAGGTCGCCGCTCGAGCCGCCCGACTGGCTCTCGACGATGACACCGGGGCGCGGATCGTCATGCCGCAGCTTGACCACGGCGATGCGGGCATAGGCACCTTCACGGTCGGTCTTGACCGTGAGCGGGACCACGCCGGGCGCGGTGACGGTGACCTCCGCCTGATTGTTGAAATGCTCCCATGAGCAGGTGTCGTCGCCTCTCGATTGCGCCGGGCATGGCAGCGGGGTGACCGCGACCGTGATGCCGCCCGAGGTGAAGGTCAGCGGCTTCTTCTCCCACGACCGCCATTCCCGGGAGCGCCCGGTCGGCACTTCGGCGGGCGCGGCCCCGATCAGCAACCCGAGCACCGCCAGTGTCACGATCCGCATGTCACATCCTTCCGCGAAGCCGCCGCGCAGCAGGATGTGCCGGGCGGTCGACGCCCGCAATCCGATCCGCCGCCGCCCGCTCATTCCGGGTCAGCGGCGCGCCCGGATCAACCCGGTTCGTGGATCGGGCAGCGGTTGACGCGCTGGCGGTAGTCGGCGGAGTGGCGATAGGTGTCGCGACGCGCGCGGTTGATGTTGCCGAGCGGCTGGTGCGCCGCAAGTCCGGTCCAGACGCTGAAGCGCATCTGCTCGTTGACCTGCGTGACGCGCGCATCGTCCCAGCTGTTCTGCGCCGCAGCGCGGATCGTGCCGACCCGGACGAACGGCGCTTCCGTTTCGTCCCATTCGACCGTCGCATCCTCGACCGGCTGCCGCGCGAGATCGCGGGCGAGCTGGACACGGAACTCCCACTCGCCGTCAATCGAGCGTAGCTCGTCGCGGACGGTGTGGCGGATCGCGTCGCGGTCGCCGGCGGTGTCGATGATCGCTCCGGTGCGCTCCTTCAGGCCCGGGGCGACGGGGGCGAGGCTGAACTTGGCGATATGATCGCCGTAGCGGAACGCGGTCGCGCTGTAATAGGTCTCGCCGATCGGGTCGACGTTGGGCGCGCCGCCGAGCGTGTTGATCGTCGCGCTCTCGACTCCGACCGCGCCCAGCGCGCTGCTCACCCCGCGCAGCACCGCCGACAGCGCCTTCTTGCCGCCCTCCGCCCTGTCGGTGGTGCGCGCCAGCAGCTTGAGGCTGCTCAGGAATTTCTCGGCGGTCTTCGCCTGAAAGGCGGTGGCGTTGACCATGATGAAGTCCTGCGATCGCCCCTCCGCGCCGGGCAGCCGCTCGCCATCCACGTCGAAGACCTTGATCGCGAGGCCGCGCGGGAGCGAGATCGCGTCGTCGAGGATGTCGCCGGGGTTGGTCGAGAGGCGCATCAGCACCTTGTGCTCGCCCGGCGTGGCGAAAAGGCCCTGCGCCAGTTCGGGGGGAAGATCGGCGTCGATGGTTAGCGTGCCGGCGAGGATCGCATGCGCCTTGGCGTGGACCGCGCGGACAGCGTGGCCGTAATCCCCGGCGGTGGTGTCGAGGACGATGTCGAACTGCTCGTTGAGCTGGGCGATGGTCTCGGCCTCGTCGGGCTGCGGCTGCTCGATGTCGGGGGTGTAACGGACGGGGGCGGGCATCGGGCGACTCTCCTGTGGATGGAGGGTCAACACAGGTTAGCCGCGCGCGTTCCCGGCGGGGCGGAAGGCGATCGAGAACCTCATGCGTCATTGCGCGCGTCGCGAAGCAATCCAGTGCCGGATCAGGACGCGCTGAATTGCTTCGCTGCGCTCGCAACGACGGGATTGTGCTCAGACCGCGGTCTTGCCGTAATCCTGTCGTGTCACCGGGTGGCTCGACGAGAGGCCGCCGTCCGCTGCGAGCGCCTGACCGTTGACGTAGCTCGCCTCGTCGCTGGCGAGGAACAGCGCCACACGGGCCAGTTCCTCGGGCTGCGCGCCGCGGCGCAGCGGGTTGAGGCGGCCGAGGCGGTCCAGCTTGCCGGCGTCGCGCGCGTAGTCGAACGTCGGCCGGGTCATGCCGGTCTCGGTGAGACCGGGGCAGAGCGCATTCACTCGCACCCCTGAGCCCGACAATTGCTGCGCGGCGGTCGTGGCGAGGTTGATGACGCCGGCTTTGGACGCCGAATAAGCGGGGGAGCCCGCGCCCGAGCGCATCCCGGCGACGCTGGCAGTCAGCACGATCGCCCCGCCGCCGCGTGCCGCGATCAGCGGCGCGGCGTGCTTAACCGCCAGCCACGGGCCGATCAGGTTGACGCGCAGCACCTCGGCGAACAGCGCGACATCCGTATCGAAGATGTTTGCCATCCCGCCCGAGATGCCGGCGTTGGCGAACATCACGTCGAGGCCGCCGAAGCGGTCGACCGCGAGCGCGATGGTGCGGGCGACATCGCCTTCGTCGCCGGCATCCATGCGGATCGCCGCCGCCACGCCACCCGCGGCGACAATCGTCTGCGCCGTCTCCTCTGCCTGATCGGTGACGTCGGCGACGACCACCTGCCCGCCCTCGGCAGCGAACAGCATTGCCGCCGCGCGACCGATCCCCGAGCCCGCGCCGGTGACGACGATCGACTTGCCCGCGAAGCGCCTCACGCCCCTGCCCTTTGCGCGAAATGCCAGGCGGCATCGACCAGCCCGCCCATGCGTGCCGCCGTCTCGTGGGCGCGCGGGTTGGCGGCGGTGCCGGTGACGATGCGCTTCTTGATGCCCTGCACGATCCCGGCGAGGCGGAAGAGGTTGAAGGCGAAATACCAGTCGAGCGCGATCGGCGCGCTGCGCCCGGTGCGCGCGCAATAGCGCGCCAGCATCTCCGTCATTTCGGGAATGCCGGTCGCCGCGCCGGTGCGGCCGAGCACGCCCGAGCGGCCTTCGGGCTCGGTCACCCAGCTCATCAGAAAATAGGTGAGATCGGCGACCGGATCGCCGAGCGTCGACAATTCCCAGTCGAGCACCGCCGCGACGCGGGGCTGAGTGCCCGGCGCGAAGCGGAGATTGTCGACGCGATAGTCGCCATGGACGATGCTGGTCCGCTCCTGCGCGGGGACGGTGCGCGGCAGAAAGTCGATCAGCTTCTCCATCGCCGGCATCGGCTCGGTCTCGGCGCCGCGATATTGTTTGGTCCAGCGCGCGACCTGCCGTTCGAAATAATTGCCGGGGCGGCCGTAATCCTCGAGCCCGTTCGCGACATGATCGGTGTTGTGGAGATCGGCGAGCGTGTCGATCATCGCCTCGTAATGCGCGCGGCGCTGATCGGGGGTGAGATCGGGCATCGTGCCGTCCCAGATCGTCCGCCCCTCAACCATCGCCATCACGTAAAAGGCCGAGCCGATCACCGCATCGTCCATGCACAGGCCGTAGGGACGCGGGACGGGAAAGCCGGTCGGGTAAAGCGCGGCGATCACGCGATATTCGCGGTCGACCTGATGCGCAGACGGCAGCAGCGTACCGACCGGCTTACGACGAAGCACGTAGCTGCCGTTGTCAGTATCGATGCGGTAGGTGGGATTGGATTGCCCGCCCTCAAGCCGCTGCTCGCCGGTGACCGCGCCGGCACCGGGGACATGCGCCGCCAGCCACGCGCCGAGCCGCGCGGTGTCGAGGTCGCTCATGCGTATTTGCCGAACTCGTGGCGCGCGATCGCGCGGGCGTGAACCTCGTCCGGGCCGTCGGCGAAGCGCAGCGTGCGCATCGACGCCCAAGCATGCGCGAGGTCGAAGTCGCCCGATACACCCGCGCCGCCATGCGCCTGCACCGCATCGTCGAGGATGCGCAGCGCCATGTTCGGCGCCTGCACCTTGATCATCGCGATTTCCTGCTGCGCGGCCTTGTTGCCGGCCTTGTCCATCATGTCGGCGGCCTTGAGGCAGAGCAGCCGCGTCATCTCGATATCGATCCGCGCGCGCGCGATCCGCTCTTCCCAGACGCTGTGGTCGGCGATGCGCTTGCCGAACGCGGTGCGGGAGACGAGCCGCCGCGCCATCGCCTCGATCGCACTCTCCGCGACGCCGATCGTGCGCATGCAATGGTGGATGCGCCCCGGCCCGAGCCGGCCCTGCGCGATCTCGAACCCCCTGCCCTCGCCAAGCAGGATGTTGTCGACCGGCACGCGCACGTCGGTGAAGCTGACCTCGCCGTGCCCGTGCGGGGCATGGTCATAGCCATAGACCGACAGCATCCGCTCGATCCGCACGCCCGGCGTGTCGAGCGGCACCAATACCATGCTCTGCTGCTGGTGCCGCTTCGCGCCGGTGTCGGTCTTGCCCATCAGGATGCCGATCCGGCACCGCGGGTCGCCAATCCCCGACGACCACCATTTGCGGCCATTGATGACGTAATGGTCGCCGTCACGATCGATGCGCGTCTCGATATTGGTCGCATCGGACGAGGCGACCGCGGGCTCGGTCATCAGAAAGACCGAGCGGACCTCGCCGTGCATCAGCGGCCGCAGCCATTGCTCCTTCTGCGCCAGCGTGCCGTAGCGGTGCAGCACCTCCATGTTGCCGGTATCGGGGGCGGAGCAGTTGAAGCACTCGCTCGCCCAGTCGATCCGCCCCATCTCCTCGGCGCAGAGCGCATATTCGAGGTTCGAGAGCTGGGTGCCCTCGAACACGAACGTGTCGTCGACATGGGTCTGACCCGAGTGCGGCGGCATGAAGAAATTCCACAGCCCGGCGGCCTTCGCCCGCACCTTCACGTCCTCGATGACCGGGAGCACCTTCCACGGATTGTCGTCGTGATGCTGGCGGTCATGCTCGGCGCGGCGCGGCGCGATCTCTTGAGCGATGAAATCGCGTACCCGGTCGCGGAAATGCGTCTCGCGTTCGCTGAGGGTGAAATCCACCGCGCTTCCTCTCCATGGCTGTCGGCGCCATGATGTAGGCCATACCCGATGTTCGGTAAAGCCGATGTTCGCGGGAGTGACACGCGATGAAGAAAAGGACTGCATCTTCGAAACGAGCCATGCTAACGCTACGTCATGGGGGATATCACGACCGAAGAAACCGGCAGCACGCGGCGCTTTCGCGAGAAGCGCCAGGCGATCCTCGCCGCCGCCGCCGACGCGATCAACGAGCAGAGCGCGAAGGGGATGACCTTCGCCGATGTCGCGCGCCGCGTCGGGCTGAACACCACCAGCGTGACCTATTATTTCAAGCGTAAGGAGGAACTGGCCGCCGCGGCGTTCGAGCAGACGCTCGACAGCTTGATGGCGATGCTCGACGAGGCCGCGCGCGCGGCCACCCCGCAGGCGCGGGTCGCGCGGATGGTGACGCTCAACGTCGAGCGGCTGATGCGGATCGAGCGCGGTGAGGAACGCGCGCTGGCGGTGCTGTCCGACCTGCGGGCGATGGACGAACCGATGCGCGCAACGCTGATGAACCGCTGGCGCGAGGTGTTCCGGCGGACGCGCGCTTTGTGGGGCAGCGGGCTGTCACGCGCGGCGACCGATCTGGCCGGTGCGCGCGCGCATGTGCTGCTCGAGAACATCTTCTGGCTGCCGTTGTGGTTGCCGCGCTACGAGGTCGACCAATATCCGCGCGCGGCGGCGCGGTTGACCGCCTTGCTGCGCGACGGGCTGGCGGTGGAGGGTGCCGGCTGGGACCCGGCGGCGGTGGCGCTGCCGCACGACGATCCGGTGCCGGGGCGCGAGGCGTTCCTGCTCGCGGCGACGCGGCTCATCAACGAACTGGGCTATCGCGGCGCCTCGGTGCAGCGGATCGCGTCGGAGCTGAACGTCACCAAGGGCAGCTTCTACCACCATCTCGACGCCAAGGACGATCTGGTCGTCGCCTGCTATCGCCGCAGCTTCGACACGATCGCGGCGACGCAGCGGCTCGCCGACGAGCGCGGCGGGAGCCATTGGCAACGGCTGTGCGACACGGTCGCGACGCTGGTTGCGGTGCAATTTTCGGAGCGCGAGTCACTGTTGCGCACCACCGCGCTGAGCGGGCTGCCGGCAGGCGAGCGGCAGCAGATGATCGACCGCTCGACGCGGATCGCGCGGCGCTTTGCGGGGACGATGATGGACGGGATCGCCGAGGGAACGGTGCGCCCGGTCGACAGCCTGATCGCGTCGCAGGCGCTGATGGGGATGCTCAACGCCGCGTTCGACATGCGTAAGTGGGCGTGGAGCATGGAGCGCGATCGCGCGATCCGTTATTATGCCTCGACGTTGATGTTCGGGATGTTCGACGACCGCGCGCTGGGGTGAGTGGGCGACGCCATGCTGACGGGTAATGATCGGGCCGTCGCTACGGCGGATCGACATTGACGGATCACCTGCCTTCTTTCGTCATCCCGGACTTGATCCGGGATCCCGCTTCTTCCTTCTGTCGGCAAAAGCGGGGCCGCGGATCAAGTCCGGGGCGACGAACGAGGGAATGTCTCGATTATAAATCAGGGCGGTCAGCTTCGAAGCCCTAGATGTAGATGGGCCCTAAACGGGCGTGCCGAACGCCTGCACGCGCGCCATGATCGCGACCTGGTTGTGCGGCCCGCGCCGGCGAGTGAATTCGCGCACCGAGCAGCCGAGGAACAAATGGCTGTCGCGCAGGAAGTGCGACCGATCCCAATAGCCCGCCGCCTCCAGCGCCGCCGGCCCCGCCTCGGGCTCGGTCAGCACCGTCGTCACCGCGCGCAGAAAGCGCGTGCGGCGGAGCAACAATTTGGGGGTGAAGCCGAAGTTGAAGCGCGTCATCGCCGCCAGCGCGCGCGGCGACAGGTCGAGCGCTTCGGCCACCGACTCAATCCGCGTCGTGGCGGGATCGCGCAGCAGCTCGCAGAGCACCTCGATGCGCGGATCGGCGGGCGGGCGGCGGTCGAGCCGCGCCTCCAGCCACGCCTCGAACACCGCGTCGAACGGCTGCCCGCTCTCGAGCGCCTCGCGCAGCATCGTCGCGCCGGGATCGATGTCGTCGAGCGCGATCACGCGATTGGCGTAGCGTGAGACGTCGCCGCCGAAAATCTGCGCCCAGCCGAGCGGCAGCAGCCCGACGCCGACAAGCTCGCCGCCGTGGCAGGTGAGATATCCCGCATAGCTGGTCGGGCCGGTCAGTGCGACCGCGGGCATCGGATCGACCAGCCGGCTGCCGATCCGCAGCGACCATGACGGGCTGTTGCGCAGCGAGACGCGGATCGTCGCGACGCTCGGGAAGAACGCATCGCGCATCTCGCGCGTCGGACACACCGGCGCCGCGAAACGATGATAGCCGGTGACGTAGCGCGCCAGCCGTTCGCCCGGCGGCACGTAGCGCACCTCCACCATCGCCGCCCCGTTATCTTTCCCTGTCACGTCGCCCCCCAGCAACTTCTTAACCCAGCTTCATAATCTTTTGTTGCCGCGCTGCAAGCAGGTGTCGCTTCCCGGCATCGTCGCAAGCCGGTTTGGGGAACGGACCGCAATGTCGGAGCGATGTGCGGTACACGCCCACGACAAGAGGAGCGCAACGCAATGATCGACCTGCATTACTGGCCGACCCCGAACGGGCACAAAGTCCTGATCTTCCTTGAGGAAGCTGGGCTCGATCACCAGATCCACCCCGTTGACATCGGCGCGGGCGCGCAATTCCGGCCCGAGTTCCTGAAGATTTCGCCCAACAACCGGATGCCCGCGATCGTCGATCACGCGCCGCGCGACGGCGGCGCGCCGATCAGCGTTTTCGAAAGCGGCGCGATCCTGCTCTATCTCGCGCACAAGACCGGGTCGTTCGGCGGGCGCGATCCGCGCGCGCATGTCGACGTGCTGCAATGGCTGATGTGGCAGGTGGGCGGGCTCGGCCCGATGCTGGGACAGAACCACCATTTCACGCGCTTCGCGCCCGAGAAGGTACCCTACGCGATCGACCGCTACGTCAAGGAGACGGCGCGGCTGTACGGCGTGCTCGACCGGCAGCTGGAGGGGCGGACGTTCGTGACCGGCGAGGAGTTCACGGTCGCCGACATGGCGTGCCACCCGTGGATCCTGCCCGAGGCGCAGGGGCAGGACGTCGCCGACTTCCCCAATGTCGCGCGCTGGCACGCGACCATCGCGGCGCGCCCGGCGGTGGCGCGCGCCTATGCGCGCGGCAAGGCGATCGCGCCGCCGAAGTAACCGGCGCGCATGGGCGTTGATACAAGTCGCGACAGTTTCGCCTCTCGCCCGACATGTTCGCGCGACGCCCCGGCCGCACAAGGCAGCGGTCGGGGCGCCGGTCGCCCCCCGGGCATGAAGGGGAATGACGATGAAGACGTGGATCACCGCCGCCGCTTTGGGCGCCGCGATGCTGGGCGGGCTGGGTGCGGCCAGCGTGCAGGCCCAGGCCGCGCCGCCGCCCGCGCCGATGCAGCACGCCGACGACGATGGCGACGGCGTGGTTACGCGCGACGAGGCGGCGGCGGATGCCGACCGGCGCTTCGCGGCGATGGACACCAACCATGACGGCAAGCTGACCCGCGACGAACGGCGCGCGTGGCGCGCGCAACGCCGCGCGCCCGCGCCGCGCGACGACGCTGACGGTGCCCGCCGCGCACGGCGCGACGCCGACCAGACGCAGGTGGCGTTCCGCGAGCGCGCGCTCAAGCGCTTCGACCGGATCGACACCAACCATGACGGCCGGATCGACGCGAAGGAGCGCGAGGCGATGATGCTGCTGATGCGCGCGCGGCGCGTCGGGCACGGGCATGGCCGCGCGCATGACGGCGCGATACCGCCCGCCGATGCCGCCGCGCCGATCGGCTAGGCCCTTTTCGCGTGGCGACGATTGTGTCAGGTGCCGTGACCATGGGCGAGATGCCGCACCTCCTGCTGGTCGATGACGAGCGGTCGATCCGCGAGCCACTGGCCAGCTATCTGACCAAGCAGGGCTTTCGCGTCACCCAGGCGGGGGATGCGGAGGCGGCGCGCACGCGGCTGGCGGCCTATGCGATCGACCTGATCGTGCTCGACATCATGATGCCGGGCGAGGACGGGCTGTCGCTGTGCCGCCACGTCCGGGCGACCGGCGAGACGCCGGTGATCCTGCTGACCGCGAAGAGTGAGGAGACCGACCGGATCGTCGGGCTGGAGATGGGCGCGGACGATTATGTCGTGAAGCCCTTCTCCCCGCGTGAACTGGCGGCGCGGATCAAGACCGTGCTGCGACGCACCGCCGGCGGCGGCGGGGTCCGGCACCATGCGCCGGAGAGCGGCTCCTATGCCTTCGCCGGCTGGGTGCTCAAGACCGGCGAACGCGCGTTGGTCGACCGCGAGGGCGTGTCGGTGCCGCTCTCGACCGGAGAATACAACTTGCTTTTGGCGCTGGTACAGCGTCCGCGACAGGTTTTGACACGCGATCAGCTGCTCGACCTGACGCAGGGACGCGAAGCCGCCGCCTTCGACCGCGCGATCGACAATCAGGTCAGCCGCCTGCGCCGCAAGATCGAACCCGACCCCAAGAACCCCGAGATCATCAAGACGGTGTGGGGCGGCGGCTATGCGCTGTCGACGGACGTGACGCGGCTGTGAAGCTGCGCATGCCGTGGCCGCGCAGTCTGGCGGGGCAGATGGCGCTGCTGGTCGCGCTCGCGCTGTTCATGGCGCAGGCGATCAACCTCGCGCTGCTGTTGCGCGAGCGTGGCGCGGTGCGGATGGCGCAGATCACGCGGCCGGCCGCGTACCGGATCGCCGACGCGCTCGATCAGGAAGCCGCGGGACGACCGGTGGTCAGCGATCGCGGCCGCGTCCGGCTGGTGCCGCGCGATCCGATCACCGCGACGATGCAGACGCAACCGGCGGTGGCGCGGGAGCTGGCGAGTCAGCTGACGGACATGGGGGTCCGCGTCGCGGCGGTCGATGTCGCGATCGCCAAGCCGTGGCAATATGTTATCCCGCTCAGCCGCTTCGAGCGGCGGATGGCGATGCGCGCCGCGCATGAGGATGGCCCGCGCGATTCGATCGTGATCGCGGTGAAGCGCACCGACGGACGCTGGATGGCGCTGGCGGGCGGGCTGCCGCGCGAGGATCTGCGGCTGTTCTGGCGGCTGCTCGGGCAGACGTTGATCCTGTACGTCGTGGTGCTGGTGCCGGTGCTGTGGGTGGCGCGGCGCATCTCGCGTCCGCTGCGCGAGCTGGCGGCGGCGGCGCGCGGTTACTCCCCCGCGGCCAAGCCCGAGCCGCTTGAAGAGAGCGGCCCGCCCGACGTTTGCGCGGTGATCGCGGCCTTTAACGCCTTGCGACTGCGCGTGACCGCGATGCTCGACGAAAAGGACCGGATGCTCGGCGCGATCGGGCATGACCTGCGGACCCCGCTCGCCGCGCTGCGGGTGCGGATCGAGTCGGTCGAGGACGATCAGGATCGCCTGCGCATGGCGGACACGATCGCGGAAATGAACCGCACACTCGACGACATTCTGTCGCTGGCCCGGCTCGGCCGGCCCAGCGAGCCGGAGACCGAGGTCGATCTCGCCGCGCTGGTCGATGCGGTGGTCGAGGATTTCCGCGATATCGGCGAAACGGTGACGTTCGAGGAGGCCGAGCGGCTGCGGATGCGGTTGCGGCCGTCGCTGATCCGGCGCGCGGTGCGCAACCTGATCGAGAATGCGGTGAAATATGCCGGCGCGGCGGACGTGTCGTTGGCGTCGGACGAGCGCGTGGCGTCGATCATGGTCGCCGATCGCGGACCGGGCATCCCGCCCGAGCGGCTGGATCAGGTGTTCGATCCGTTCTTCCGCCTCGAAAGCTCGCGCAACCGGCATACCGGCGGGATCGGGCTCGGGCTCGCGCTGGCGCGGGCGATCGTCGAGGAGGCCGGCGGGCGGATCGTGCTGACCGCGCGCGAGGGCGGCGGGCTGGTCGCGACGATCACCTTGCCGCGGGTTTGAATTCGCCGGACATCCCGGACTTGATCCGGGATCCCGCTTCGCCCCATCGCGCGAGAGGCAGCGAGACCCCGGATCGAGTCCGGGGCGCCGGCATGAAGGATCAGCGCAGCGCCTGCGCGACCATCTTGTGCAGCTTGTTGTGGAGCGCATCGTTCGCGGCGAGGAATTCGTTGCGTTCGATCGCGCGGTCGCCGCCGCGGAAGTCGGTGACGTAGCCGCCGGCTTCCTTGACCAGCAGCATCCCGGCCGCGACGTCCCACAGCTTCAGGTCGCTCTCCCAATAGCCATCGAACCGCCCGGCTGCGACCCAGGCGAGGTCGAGCGCCGCTGCGCCGAGCCGGCGAATGCCCGCGACCTGCGGTGCGACCGCGCCGAAGATGCGCGTCCATTGCACGAAATCGCCATGGCCCATGAACGGAATGCCGGTGGCGATCAGCGCCTCCGAGGTCTCGCGGCGCGAGGAAACACGCAGCCGCTGGTCCTGCAACCATGCGCCGCGACCCTTTTCGGCCCAGAAGCTTTCGTCGGTCAGCGGTTGATAGACGAGCGCGGTCGTGATCTCGCGCTTGCCGTTCGGCATCGGCTCCTCGACCGCGATCGAGATGCAGAAATGCGGGATGCCGTGGAGGAAGTTCGACGTGCCGTCGAGCGGATCGATGATGAAGCGCGGCTTGTTCGGATCACCCTCGATCGTCCCGCCTTCTTCCATGACGAAGCCCCAGTCGGGGCGCGCCTTCGACAGTTCGTCGTACAGCGTCCGTTCGCAGCGCTGATCGGCCTGGCTGACGAAATCGGCCGGGCCCTTGCGGCTGACCTGCAGGTGCTGGACCTCGTTGAAGTCGCGACGCAGCCGCGGCGCGGCCTTGCGCGCCGCGCGTTCGATGACGGTGAACAGGCCGGAATGTGATGGCATTTGTCTAACTCCCCCCTCCCTTTCAAGGGAGGGATAATCGGGTCGAAATGCCTCCGGCATTTCTAATCCATGCGGGGCATGGATTACCCAATGATGGGTGGGTCATGTCCGGGTGGTACGGTTTCCGCTTTGGGTGCGGCTGTCGTATCGCGAGCACGCCACCCACCCCCGGCCCCTCCCTTGAATGGGAGGGGGGATAAGTTCAGTCGGCGCGGCGAACGTAGGTTTGCTCGTACACGTCCACGACGATCCGCACGCCGGCGGCGATATGCGGCGGCACCATCACGCGCACGCCATTATCGAGGATCGCGGGCTTGTAGCTCGACGAGGCGGTCTGCCCCTTCACCACGGCGTCGGCTTCGACGATCGTCGCCTCGATCGTGTCGGGCAGCTGTACGCTGATCGGCTCTTCGTCATGGAGCTCCATGACGACGTCCATGCCGTCCTGCAGGAAGGCGGCGGCGTCGCCGAGCAGGTCGCGCGGCAACGTCACCTGCTCGTAGGTTTCCTTGTCCATGAAGACCAGCCCGTCGCCCTCGGCGAACAGGAACTGGAAGTCCTTGGTGTCGAGGCGCACGCGCTCGACCGTCTCGGCGGAGCGGAAGCGGACGTTGTTCTTGCGGCCGTCGCGCAGGTTCTTCAGCTCGACCTGCATGTACGCGCCGCCCTTGCCGGGCTGCGTGTGCTGGATCTTGACCGCGCGCCAGATACCGCCTTCGTACTCGATGATGTTGCCGGGACGGATGTCCACGCCGCTGATCTTCATGGGGCTTCGCCTGTGTAAAAAGAGCCGCGGCGCCGGCGGTGATCCGCGGGCGCCGATCGCGGCGGCTTAGCGCTTGGCGCGCGGTTCGGCAAGAAGCGGAAAGGGATCCACCGCTTCCCCCTCTGACCAGCCCTGGGCCGGCGTGGTGCGCAGCACCGAGAAGTGCAGGTGCGGCGCGGCGGCGTCGGCGTTGCCGGTCGCGCCGACCATGGCGATCGGCTCGCCGCGCCGGATCACCTGCCCCTCGGTCAGGCCGTCGCGGTAACCGTCGAGATGCGCGTAATAATACATGGTCGCGCCGTCGAGCGAGCGGATGTAGATCGTGCGACCACCCGCCACGCTGTCGAACAATTTGTCGATGCGCCCGTCGGCGGCCGCGAGCACCGCGGTGCCGCGCGGCGCCATGATGTCGATCGCTTCGTGGTGGCGCGCGCCACCGTCGCGCGGCTGGCCGAAGGTATCGACCAAGGCATCGCGCGCGACGCCGGCCACCGGCACCAGCAACTGCCCGCCGCTCGTCGCCGGCGGTACGGACGCGGCCGGCAGCGGGGTCGGCGCGGCGACCGGCGCGCGCCCGCCGATCGACACCATCGACGCGAAGCCGGCCCCGAGCAGCAGAATAAGCGCGAGGATCGACCAGCCGAGCTTGGTCATGTCAGGCCTGGAACAGCACCGGGGTTCCCCCCTTCACCATCAACGCTACCCGCGCCGCATCCCAGTTGGTCAGGCGGACGCAGCCGTTCGACTGTGCGCGGCCGATCTGCTCCGGCTCGCTGGTGCCATGGATGCCGTAATGCTCCTTGCTGAGGTCGATCCACACCACGCCGACCGGGTTGTTCGGGCCGGGCGGGATGATCTGCGCCTGCTTGCTGTCGGGCACGCCCTTGAGGATTTTGGGGTTCATCTTCCAGTCGGGATTGGGCGAGACGTGCAGCACCTTCCAGTTGCCGAGCGGCAGCGGATCGCGCGACGAGCCGATCGTCGCGGTATATTGCGCGACCAGATGCCCGTTGCCGTCGAGGACGCGCAGGATGCCGTCCGACTTGTCGACGACGATCTTGGCGGCCTTCGGCACCGCCGCCTCGACGTTGAGCGAGGCAAGCGTCGCGCGCCATTGCGGCGTCGCGTCGGCGGGATAGGCGCGCGAGGTCGGGAAGGAATTGGGCACGGTGATCTTCGAGCCGACCCCGATCGTGGTGACGCCGGGGTTCAGCTCGGCCAGCACCTTGGGCGTGGTGTGGAACCGCTCGGCAAGCTTTTCGAGCGGGCGGCTGTACGCCATTGCCGGCAGCTTCGCCTTTTCGGCATAATCGTCCGGCATCTGTGGCACGTACGGCCCGCGCATCGCGGCAGCGTCGAGCGTCACCTGCATGGTCGGCTGGACGTTGCCGAAGCGGCGCAGCGCGTCGAGCGTCGCGGCATCGGGCTTGCCGGTCACGCGCAGGCCGCGGCTTTCCTGAAAGCCTTTCAGCGCGTTGGTCAGCGATTGTCCGCCGCGCCCGTCGATCACGCCGGGGCCGAAGCCGAGCTTGTCGAGCACGACCTGCATCCGCAGCACCGCCGGGTCGAGCGGCGGGGTCGCGCCCTGCTGCGCCGGGGCGGCGGCGGTGAACGTCAGGGCCAGCATGCTGGAGACGACGGGGGCGATACGCTTCACGGGCACCTCTCGTATTTCGATGCCGTAACAACGCATGTTGGGCCGTAGAGGTCCGCGGCCCATAACGTCATCGCGAGTGCAGCTAAGCAATCCAGTTCTGCATCAGGACGCCCTGGATTGCTTCGCTACGCTCGCAATGACGAAAAGTTCTTTATCCCTTCAACACCGCATCGAAGGCGCGGATCGCCGCCGCCTCGTCCCCACCCCATATTGCATGGCTGGCGGCGATGAAGTCGGCACCGGCGGCGATCAGCGGCGCGGCATTGTCCGGCGTGATTCCGCCGATCGCGACCGAGGGCAGCTCGAACAAGGCGTGCCACCACGACAGGATCACCGGCTCGGGATGGTGCTTCACCGTCTTGGTGTTGGTCGGATAGAAGCTGCCGAACGCGACATAGTCAGCGCCCGCCTCGCCCGCTTCCATCGCAAGGTGGCGGCTGTCGTGGCAGGTGACGCCGATCTGCACCGCCGGTCCGAGCGCCTCGCGCGCCTCGCGCGCGTCGCCATCCTCCTGCCCGAGATGCACGCCGTCGGCGCCGAGGCGCTTGGCAAGGCTGACCGAATCGTTGACGATGAACGCGACCTCGCGGTCGGCGCAGATCCGTTGGAGCGGCTCGGCGAGGCGCGCGGCGCTGTGCTGGTCGACATCCTTCACGCGGAACTGAAAGGCGGCGACCGGGCCGGCGTCGAGCGCGTTGCGGAGGCGATCCGGGAAAGCGCCGGTCACGTCGAGCGGCGAGATCAGGTAGAGCTGGCAGCGCGGACGGCGATCGTCACGCTTGAAGTTGGCGCCGAAATCGGGGTCGAGCGGGCCGAGCGGGTCTTCAGTCATGCGCGTCCGCGTAGCGGGCTATGGCTGCGAGGACAACGCCGCAGCGAACGCCGCCGGATCGTCGAGGCGATGCGCGACCGCGACGATGCGGCGGCGACCGATCGCCAACGGCTCGGCGAGATCGATCCAGACGTTCGGAAACGCGATAAGCGCGAGGTTGAGCACCTCGCGTGCGCGCGTCTCGGCGTGGGTCCATTCGGTCGCCCGCAACCCGACGATGCGCGCACGCTCCACCGTCACGCTGCGCAACCGGCCGGCGCGCAGCACCAGCCGGTCGCCGTCGATCAGCACGGGCAGGTGCCGGAACGAGCGGATCGCGCGGACCAGCCACGCCATCGTCCCGAGCGACACCAAGGTCAGCACCAGCGCCACGCGCGGCCACCAGAAGGCGAGCAGCGCGTGGACGACCAGCATCTCGACCGCCATCAGCGCCACCAGCATCCACATCATCGGCGCGATCGCGCGATGATAGGAGAAGGCGGCGCGCATTGGCGCTTATTCTTCGCCCTTGTAGATCGACACCAATTTGTCGAGCATCGCCAGCGCTTCGCCGCGCTCACGCTGGAAGGTGTTGCGGCCGATGATCGAGCCGTTGCCACCACCCGCGATGATGTCGCGCGCGTCCTGATAGACCGCGTCGGTGCCCTTGGCCGCGCCGCCCGAGAAGACGACGATCCGGCGCCCGGCAAAGCTCGACTGGACGACGTGGCGGACGCGATCGGCCTGGTTCGACCAGTCGGTGCCTTCGTAGCTCTTCTGCGCCTCTGGCTGTTCGATGTGCGCGCTGGGCAGCTTCACCTTGATGATGTGCGCGCCGAGCAGCGCCGCCATGTGCGCGGCGTATGCGCCGACGTCGAGCGCCAGTTCCCCGTCCTTGCTGAGCTTGCCGCCACGCGGATAGCTCCAGATCACCGTCGCGAGGCCAGCCGCGGCGGCTTCCTCGCGCAGCGCGCGGATCTGCTCCATCGACGCGAAGATGTCGTCGGCACCCGGATAGATGGTGAAGCCAATCGCGGCGCAGCCGAGCCGCAGCGCGTCCTCGACGCTGCCGGTCTGCGCCTGCGCGATCTGCGTCGCCCAGCTGTTCGAGCTGTTGACCTTGAGGATCGTCGGGATCTGCCCCGCGAACGTGTCCGCCCCCGCCTCCAGCGCGCCGAGCGGCGCGGCATAGGCCGACAGACCGGCGTCGATCGCGAGCTGGTAATGGTAATGCGGGTCATAGGCCGGCGGGTTGACCGCGAAGCTGCGCGCCGGGCCGTGCTCGAAGCCCTGGTCGACCGGCAGGATGATGAGCTTGCCGGTGCCGCCCAGCTTCCCGTGCATCAGGATGCGCGCCAGATTGGCCTTCACCGCCGGGCTGGTGGCCTCGTACTTGTCCAGAATCGACTTCACGATCGGGGTCATGGTTTCTTCCTGTCCTGTTGCGTTACAAAGCGAGCCAGCGGCGCAGCGCCTGATCGACCTGCTCCATGCGGGTTGCGGAGGCATGGCCGATCACCTTGACGATGCGATGACGGCGGATGCTGGTGATGCGGTCGACCTGCACCTCGCATTCGACGGTGAGGCCGGTATGCTCCTGCGGCGAGATCGTGACGCGGAACAGCACTTCGCCGCCGACGACGGTCGTCAGCGGGCAGAGCGTGACGGTGGCGTGGCTGTCGTTGAACAGATCGGCCTGCACCACGACGCAGGCGCGCGGGCCGCCGCTCGCGCCGTCGGGCGCATCGACCAGCACGATCGCGCCGTGGCGAATTTCGGGCGCGTCACTCACCGCCATGCCGCATCCTCACGCTCGGCCTGTTCCCAGAAGGCGTAATCCTCCTGCGTATCGCGGCGTGAGGCGCGTTGCGACTGGCGGCGCGCCTCGCGGCGGAACGCCTCGTCATGCAGCTCGACGTAGCGGCGCACGGCTTCACGCGCGATATCGCTCTTGCTGCGCCCCTGCGTGCGCGCGACATTGGCGAGCCGTTCTTCGAGTTCCGTATCGAGCCTGACGCCGAGCACCTGCCCCTCCGTTTAACACGTTCAACGTAGGGCTTGTCTGATGATTGCGCAAGCGGGTTTATGGTCGGGGTGTTTATGGCGCGTGGCTCGGGTTTTGCGACAGTCAGGGTGCCGGGCACGTGCTTCGACAGGCTCAGCACGAACGGCGTAAGCAAGCGTCATTGCGAGCGTAGCGAAGCAATCCAGTGCCGGATCAGGACGCCCTGGATTGCTTCGCTACGCTCGCAATGACGAAAGGTAACGGACCACCGCCGCCACATCCGGCAGGTCGGGCAGCGCCGGGCCGGGCGGCGGAAGCTCCGCGCGCAAGGCGGCGTCGGCAACGAAATCGTCGATCTCGCCGCGGTCCATCTTCAGGAAGCGTCTGAGCGTGTCTTCGGGGCGCGGCACCACCCCCTCCCCGTACCAGGGCACGAGCGCCGCGCGCACCGCGGAAGCAAGGCGCGGATCGAGGTCGGCGAACACCGCGTCGAAGTCGTCGGCAGTCCATGCCGCGCGCGCCGCGACCGCGCCGCGGACGCGCCGCACCATCGTCCAGTTCACCCACAACATGCCGATGACGTAGAACGCCGTCAGCGCGGCGACCTTCTGCCAGCCGGTCACGCGCGCGCGATGACGCCCGCTTCGTTGTAGCGCAGCGCCTTGAGCACCGTGTCGACGATCGCATCGGCGTCGAGCCGCGCCTGCGCATATTGCAGCTCGGGCTTGTCCTGATCCTGAAACAGATCGGGCAGCCGCATCGTGCGGATGCGCAAGCCCGCGTCGGTCAGTCCCTCGTCCGACGCCAACGTCAGCACATGCGCGCCGAGCCCACCGACTGCATTCTCCTCGATCGTGATCGCGACCTCGTGCGTAGTTAGCAGGCGGCGGATCAGCGCCTCGTCGAGCGGCTTGGCGAAGCGCAGATCGGCGACGGTCGTGCTCAGCCCCTTGGCGTCGAGCGTGTCGGCGGCCTTGAGCGCCTCGGTCAGTCGCGTGCCGAGCGACAGGATCGCGACCTTCTTGCCCTCACGGACGATCCGGCCCTTGCCGATCTCCAACGCTTTGGGCGTTTCGGGGAGCGCGACGCCGGTGCCGTTGCCGCGCGGATAGCGGACCGCGATCGGCCCCGAATCATGCTCGACGCAGGTCTGCACCATATGGACCAGCTCGGCCTCGTCGGCGGCGGCCATCACGACGAAATTGGGAAGCGTCGCCAGATAGGTGACGTCGAAGCTGCCCGCATGGGTCGCGCCGTCCGCGCCGACCAGCCCGGCGCGGTCGATCGCGAAGCGCACCGGCAGATTCTGGATCGCCACGTCGTGGACGACCTGATCATAGGCGCGCTGCAGGAACGTCGAGTAGATCGCGCAGAACGGCCGCATCCCCTGCGCGGCCAGTCCGGCGGCGAAGGTGACGGCGTGCTGTTCGGCGATGCCGACGTCGAAGAAGCGTTCGGGATGCGTCGCGGCAAATTTGTCGAGCCCGGTGCCCGACGGCATCGCCGCGGTGATCGCGCAGATCCGATCGTCTACGTCCGCGGCCTTGCTCAGCGCTTCACCAAAGACGTTCTGATAGGCCGGCGGCCCCGGCGGAGCCTTGGCCTGCGCGCCGGTGATGACGTCGAACTTCTGGACGCCATGATATTTGTCGGCGGCGTTCTCGGCCGGAGCGTAGCCCTTGCCCTTCTTGGTCACGACATGGACGAGGATCGGCCCCTCCTCCGCGTCGCGGACATTCTCGAGCACCGGGATCAGATGGTCGAGGTTATGGCCGTCGATCGGGCCGACATAATAGAAGCCCAGCTCCTCGAAGAGCGTGCCGCCCATCGTCATCCCGCGCGCATATTCGTCGGTCTTGCGCGCCGCGGACTGGAAGCGGCGCGGCAAGCGCTTGGCGACGCGCTTCATGATCTCGCGCACGCCCAGGAACTCGCGGCTCGACACCATTCGCGACAGATAGGCCGACAGGCCACCGACCGGCGGCGCGATCGACATGTCATTGTCGTTGAGGATCACGACCAGCCGGTTGCCCGCCGCCTCGGCGTTGTTCATCGCCTCATAGGCCATGCCCGCCGACATCGCGCCGTCGCCGATCACCGCAATGCCCTTGCCGGGCTTGTCGGCGAGCTTGCTGGCGGTCGCGAAGCCCAGTGCCGCGGAGATCGAGGTCGAGCTGTGCGCCGCGCCGAACGGGTCGTATTCGCTTTCGCTGCGCTTGGTGAAACCCGACAGCCCTCCGCCCTGCCGCAGCGTGCGGATCCGATCGCGCCGCCCCGTCAGGATCTTGTGCGGATAGCATTGGTGGCCGACGTCCCAGATCAGCCGGTCGGTCGGGGTGTCGAAGACGTAGTGGATCGCGACGGTCAGTTCGACCACGCCCAGCCCGGAGCCGAGATGGCCCCCGGTCACGCCGACCGCCGAGATCGTCTCCTGACGCAGCTCGTCGGCGAGCTGGCGCAGCTGTTCCGGCTTCAGGCGGCGGAGATCGGCGGGCGTATCGACGGTGTCGAGCAACGGCGTGTTCGGTACTTCAACCATCTGACCCGAATAGCTGAGCAGGATCAGTGTGTCGATTGCCCGCTTTGCGTGCGTGCCGCTGCGGCACAGTCGGCGCAGCGGCCGCGCACCTCGATCACCGGCCGCTCCGCCTCGAACCCCGCCGCGCGGGCGGCGGTGCGCAACCCGCCGGTCAGCGAATCGTCGTCGAAGTGGGTAGTGTTTCCGCAACCGTCGCAGACGAGGAAGATGCAATCGTGGCGGCAACCGGGATGCGCGTTGGCGACATAGGCGTTGGCGCTCTCCACGCGCAGTGCGAGATTGGCGGCCACGAACAGGTCGAGGATGCGATAGATGCTGTTGGCTGCGATCCGTCGCCCCTCGCTGCGCGACAATGCTTCGGCGATGTCATAGGCAGAGGCCGGCTTGGCGAACCCGGACAGCGCCGCATAGACGTTCGCGCGCATCGCGGTCCATTGCTCGCCGGAGCGCTCCAGCGTCGCCTTGGCCGCGGCGAGCAGATCGTCGCCGTGCGGTTCGTGATGTGCATGTCGCGCCATGACGGAGATTTAGGCGCCGCACGGCCCCGCGGCAAGTTGAGCGCGGATCGAGGTTGGTCGATGACAAGAAAGTGCGGCTGATCCTCACCGGCAACGGCAACGGCAACGGCGACGCGCCGGAGCCGGGTGTCGCGGCGATCGCCCCGGGCGGCAGTCACGCGCTCGCCGCGGCGCGGGCGCTGGCCAACTATGAACACAACGCCGGAATGCTTTGCCGAAAGGCGATGGAGATCGCCGCCGCGGCCGGCGTCTACGCCACCGACCGCGTCACGATCGAGATGCTGCGCAGCACGATGTGACGCGGACGCCGTCGCCCCTGCGCAGGCAGGGGCCCATGCCTGTGTCGTTTGTCCGGCCTGGTGACAAAGAAGCGATGCCCGCGTGTCAGTCGATCCGCAGCACGCGACAGCCATAGCGCCCGCCTTCGCAAGGGCGACGGTTCACCGCCGCCTCTGCCACTTCCGTCATCCCGGGCTCGATCGGGGATTTCGCTTCCAACCTCGATCGGAGAAAAAGCGGAGCGCGGATCAGGTCCGGGTCGACGAAAAAACGCTCTTCCGGATCAGCATGACGAACGACCCGGCAACCCCGAACCTCGCTCGGTCTCAGCGATGCGGGTGCCGGTTGAGCGCATGGCCCGCCGCCAGCACCGCCACCCCGACGATCGTCAACGCCGATTCGACAAGGTGCCCGCCGGCATGCGCGACGACCAGCGCCGCCATCATCAGCGACAGTCCCGTGCCGCCGAGCACGGTCGGCAGCACGCGCCGGTGCGCGACGATCCCGCGCCCGAACGCGACGCACCCCAGCGCGATCGCCAGCACCAGCCCGGTTTCGTGGATCAACGGGCTGCCGAGAATGCCGCCCGCCGTGGAAAGCACCGCGACGAGGATCGCCGTTGCCAGACAATGGACGACGCACGCTGCCGACAGCCACATCGCGATGCGATCCAGCCGGCCAATCTTCGTGTCGGTGCCAAGGTCGCGGGCCATCATCACCGTATTTTAGGGCGACCAGGCCCATGTTACAACGTCTCATAGCGCTTTTTCTTGCCGCGTGACGCGACGCGGGCAGTCCGCTAAGGCGCGCGGGATGCGCCACGTTCTCGATGTCGAGCGCTCGATCCTCGGCCAGCCCTGGCGCTGGCGTGCGCTGGCCGCCGACCAGCGCGACGGGTTCGTGCCCGACGATCTGCTCACCCAATTGCTGCTCGCCCGCGGTTGCCCGCGCGAGGCGCTCGACGCGCACAAACTGCCGTCGATCCGCAGCTTCATGCCCGATCCGTCGATCTTCCGCGACATGGACACCGCCGCAGCGCGGCTCGCCGATGCGGTCGAGCGCGGCGAGTCGATCGCGATCTTCGGCGATTACGACGTCGATGGCGCGACCTCCTCGGCGCTGCTGGTGCTGTTGCTGCGGCAGCTGGGTCGCGAGGCACGCGTCTATATCCCCGACCGGCTGACCGAGGGCTACGGCCCCAATGCCGCGGCGATCACGCGGCTGGCCGACGAAGGCGCGACCCTGATCGTCACCGTCGATTGCGGCGCGCAGGCGTTCGAGGCGCTCGACGCGGCGCGCTGCGACGTGATCGTCGCCGACCACCACCAATGCGCGACGCAGCTCCCGCGCGCGGTCGCGGTCGTGAACCCCAACCGTCGCGACGAAGGCGACGGCGCGCTGCACGGGCATCTGGCCGCGGTCGGCGTCTGCTTCCTGCTCGGTGCGGCGCTGCTGCGCACGCTGCGGACGCGCGGCTATTTCGCCGATCGCGCCGAGCCGAAGCTGCTCGACCTGCTCGACCTCGTCGCGCTCGGGACGGTCGCGGATGTCGCGCAATTGCGCGGCCTCAACCGCGCCTTCGTTGCGCAGGGCCTCAAGGTGCTGGCGCAGCGCCGCAACATCGGGCTGACCGCGCTCACCGAGGCGGCGCGGCTGACCCGCGCGCCGACCGCCAGCGATCTCGGCTTCGCGCTCGGCCCGCGGATCAACGCCGGCGGGCGCGTCGGGCGGGCCGACCTCGGCGTGCGGTTGCTCACCACCAGCGATCCGGTCGAAGCGCGCGCGATCGCCACCGAGCTCGACCGGCTCAACGAGGAGCGCCGCGCGATCGAGGCGATGGTGCAGGAGGGCGCCGAGGCGATGCTGCGCCACGACCGCGCGGTGTGCGTCGTGGCGGGCGCGGGCTGGCACCCCGGCGTGATCGGGATCGTCGCGGGGCGGCTCAAGGAAAAGCTCGGCCGCCCCGCGATCGTGATCGCGCTCGACGAACAGGGCATCGGCAAGGGTTCGGGGCGCTCGATCACCGGAGTCGATCTCGGCGCGGCGGTGCTCGCGGCCTGCGAACAGGGCTTGCTGATCGCGGGCGGCGGCCATGCGATGGCGGCGGGGCTGACGATCGCCGCCGATCGGGTGAGCGCCTTCGCGGACTGGCTCGACGCGCGGCTGGCCGGTCCGGTCGCCGAGGGGATGGCGGCGCGCGCGCTGCTGTTCGATTCGGTGGTCGCACCCGGCGGCGTGACCCCGTCGCTGGTCGACGCGCTGGAGGCCGGCGGTCCCTATGGCACCGGCTGGCCCGCGCCGCGCGTCGCGGTTGGCCCGGTGCGCGCGGTCAAGGTCGATGTGGTGGGCAACGGTCATGTCCGCGCGATCGTCGCGGGCGACGACGGCCGCAGCCTCAAGGCGATGGCGTTCCGCGCCGCCGACACCGCGTTAGGGCAGGCGTTACTCGCGGCGGGCCCGACGCGGCGGCTATGGCTGGCCGGCCGCGCCAAGCGCGACGACTGGAGCGGCCGCGACGTGGCGGAACTGCACCTCGACGACGCGGCCTGGGCAAATTGATCGCGCGAGACGCTTGACCGCCCGACACAATCCGCCTAGTCGGCTCGGCACCGCAACGAGGCCCCTTCGTCTAGCGGTTAGGACGCGGCCCTTTCACGGCTGAAGCACGGGTTCGATTCCCGTAGGGGTCACCATCCTCACAAAGGCGAGGAATCCGGCGGAAATCGCGAAAATCAACGCTTCAGCAAGCGTCCGGTGCTACAAACGGGGCGCCGGATGTCGCATGCCGTGAAGCGGGCAAAATCGAAGAACGAGCAGTTCCGCATGGCGGTGCCGCCTGACATCCGGCATCTCATCGGCAAGAGTGAATGGACCGCGAGCCTCGGCACGACCGACCCGGTCGCGGCCGCCGCAAAGCGCGGCGAACTCGTCGCCCGCCACAAGAAGGAAATCCTGCGACTTTAGGGGCAGTTGGCCCACAAGCCCGTCGCGGACGCGCTGGCCCTTCTCGACCGCGGCTTCGAGCGGCTGGCAATCATCCGCGGCTCGATGGACAAAGCGATCGCGGAGCAGCTCGCCCTACTCGCCTCGACGGTGATCGACTCCTGGTTGCCTGCCGACCAGCTCGGTCAGCCGCAAAGTTGGGGCGGTATGACCGTATGGGAAGCGGCCGGCGACCCCGAACCGGTTCCCTCGATCGATACGGAGCCGGAGCGCGAGATCTTCCGGGTTCGCGCCGCGTTGTTGGAGGGCACCGGCAAGACCGACGGCATCCTGTATCGCCGTCTCGCCGCGCTGCTGCTGAAACGCCGCGTGTTTCACCCGATCCGGTTCGCAGTCAGCTACATGACGTTGATCGAGCCGAAGCTGAAGCTCGACCGCGACGACGTGTACGAGGCTGTCGCTTCGGCTTATCTCGATCGGCTGGCCGGACATCATTTCACGAGTTGGCCGGCACGCGCTGAGGCCGCGGTCAAGGCGATCCTGTCCATACCGGGTGCGACGACGCCCGCGCATGTCGCGAGGCCTCCGCAGACGGTGGCGACCGGTTTGTGGGCCATGCCGCTTAGCAAGGGGCTGGAGGCCTGGATCAAGGCACGCACGCCGTCCGCGTCCGCGGTAACCGAAGCCACCCGCAGCGTCAGCCGGTTCATCACGTTGCTTGGCGACATGACGCTGGCCGACATCACGCGGCCACATGTCACCGAGTTTCGCGATCTGATCGCGGACGTGCCGCCCCGGTCCACGCCGACGAAGTTGGCCGCGTCCGGTCTGACGTTGAGGGCAGCGATCGAGGCTTATCGGGACGTGCGTCAGGCCTGGAAGGACAGCGGACGGAAGGATGCCGAGCCCGAGCAGTTAGCGCCCGGTACGGTCAAAAAGGATGTCGGCGCCCTGAGCCAGATCCTGAGCGTGATCGTCGAGGAAAGCGGGACCGGCGTGAACGTCGCCGAAGGAATCCTGATACACGGCTATTCCAAGAAGAAGAGCCGCCAGAAGAAGCCACGGCTGTCGCTCACCCCGGCAATGATGCAAAAGTTGTTCGACTCGCCCCTGTTCACGGGTTGCGCGGGGCGCACGCCTGCGAAACGCCATCGTGCCGGCCGTTATATCTTCCAGGACGAACTTTACTGGGCCTTTCTCTTCGGGGTCATGAGCGGACCGAGGTTGCGCGAAATCGGGCAGATCGCGCTCAGCGACGTGCATTCGTCCGATATGCGCCGCACCTACGGCGATGAATACGAAGGGCACTGCACCTTCGTCCATATCACCGGCACGGGTGCCGGGCAGAGCACGAAGACCGAAACCTCCGAGCGTTTCGTGGTCATCCATGACCGCCTGATCGAACTCGGCTTCGACGACTATGTCGCGCGCTGCCGTGCAGCGGGAAAGACGACGTTGTTCGACTTCAACGGCAGGTCGGCCGCGTCGTTCGTCAAAACGCTGAGCAACCGTCTGAAACGGTATATCGACGAAGCCGTTCAGGACGATTAGCGCTACGTCTTCCATTCGATGCGTCACGAATTCACGGATCGCGCCGAACTGAGCGAGATCCCGGCACGTGTCGCCAACTCGATCAAGGGTCATGCGACCGTGGGCGTCGCGGATTCCTACGGCAGCGTGTCCATCCTCGCGCAATACGAGGCGCTGAAAAAGCTGAAGGTCAACTTCATCGACTGGGATCGCCTGCTGCACGCCAAGGATTCGTCGCCGGTGAAGTAAGGCGCGACAACAATCTGTTACTCTCGCCATTGCAAAACGCGCTTGTCAAAGTTCCTCCATCGTTCCATCTTACTCGTGATGAGCGCGATCCTGAACGTCTTGCGGGAGTCGATCGCCGGATTGACCGGCGAGCTTCTCGTGCTTTTCGATCGCATCATTTCCGTCGTCGATATCGATGCGGGTCGGTCCTTCCAGATGCACGAGGCCATTCGCGCCGCGCGTCCGGTCCGCGCCTTCCGCCACCATCCGCCGCAGGCCTGGGCCGCTCCGTGATCCTCGGGTTCGACACGAACCCGTCGCAATCATGGAGATACAACAATGTCCGATACTCAGTTAGCCCCCGCCTCCACCGGGGTGGTCGATCCGCATAAATCGGTGATCGACGAAGCCCGCGCGCTCGGTTGCGCGATGGCTCGGGAAAACAAGCGCCCCTCATAGCTCGACATCGCGCGCGCCTTCGCGGAGGGCTATGGTCCCGGCCCCGTCACTGTAAAGCCGCTCCTCGCGGATCCGCGGTTCGCGCCGTACCGCGATCGGCACGGTGTCCGCGAGAAGCATCTGCGCGATGCGCTGCGGGCGATCCGCGATGCCGAGCGCCAGGCCGACCGCGCGAAGAGCGGCATCGCGGTGCCGAAGCGACGGCGCCGTGCGGAGGTCAAAGCCCCGTCCGACCAGGGAGCGCCGTTGGCCTAGCCGACGCGTTCGGCGGCGTGATCGCCACGACCGATCCGCCGCCAACTCGCCTCGATCAATCAACGGCGGGTGGTGACGCTTCGACGTCACCGCCCGCGAAGAAGCGGCAGAACGGAAAGAAGGAAGTGGGTAGCGAGGGCTGACTTGCGAATACCGCGCCCCCTGCGGGGCGCGGGCCACATCGCTCTGGCGCTGACGCTTTGTCGCTTGATGTGGCGTCGCAAGTCGAAAGGTCCCTCGGCAGGGGACGGCTCCCCTGCACCCCACCAGCCGCCTTCGGCCGCGAAGGAGGAAATCATGCCAGGACAGCGCGGCAGCGAGAACCGCCAGCCGAATCGCATGTTCACGATGCGGCTCGACGATGCCGAATGGGTGCGGCTCGAGGAGATCGCACACCATTCGGGCGTGTCCCGCGCGGACGTGATCCGGCGCATGCTCGCGCACGATCACACCATCGAGGCGGCGCTCGGGCTGCAGTCGGACTTCAGCAACAAGGGCCGGCCAAAAGCCGACAAGATGGGGCAACCGCGCGCTTGACGAAGCGGGTGTCGGCCGACAAGGTCACGCTGTTGCCGGTCTGGGAAGAGGTGCCCCACCTGTTCTCCGACCAATATCGCGCCGCACTGGCCTGGGCCGAGGAGGTGACGCGAGTGAGCGAGACGCATGCCTCGGACGTCGCTTATGCCGCTGCTGCCGCAGCGTTCGAGCCGAAGGATCTGGTCGACCTCACGATCGCAATCGCCGCGATGAACGCCTTCAATCGACTGGGTGCCCCGTTTCGGCTGCCGGTCAAGGCGCAACCCTGATCCGCCGAACACCCCTCGCGAACGCCGCACCATACAGGACATCGACGCACGGCTATACAGCCCCAGCCTCGCGCAGCGGCGCGGCGTCCGCGTCCGTCGCATCGCGCTGCCCGAGCCCGCCACCCGCGCGGGGCTGATCGGCGCTTATGCGCAGGCGATGGCCGACGAACCGCGGCTGAAGCTCATCCTGCTTACCATGTGAGCCATCGCACCGGCTTGGTGATCCCGGTCCGCGAGATTGCCGCGATGGCGCGCGCCCGCGGGATCGACCTGATCGTCGACGCTGCACACAGCTGGCAGCAGCTCGATTTCACGCTGCCGGACCTCGACTGTGATTTCGTCGGGCTGAATGGCCACAAGTGGCGGGGCGCGCCGCTCGGCGTCGGCATCCTTCATATCTGCGAAGGCGCGTTGTCCCGCGTCGACCGGGCTCCCGCCGAAGATGCAAGTGGCCCCGACATCGTAATGGTCCGCACTCATACCGGCATGCTTGATTATGCTTCCTGGCTCACCGTCCCCGCTGCGCTGCCCTTCCAGCAGCGGATCGATCGCGCCGCCCGTGCCGCCCGGCTGCGTGCGCGTCGTGATTGCTGGGTCCGACAGGCGCGGTTGATACCCGGCATCGAGATACTGACGCCGCACGACCCAATGTCGCATGGCGCGATTACGTCGTTCCGGTTCCGTGGGAGGAGCAGCCCACAGGCGAACGCCGCCATTGCCCAGCGCCTGCTTGAACAGCATCGCTTCTTCACTGTTCATAGGACAGGAGCCGCAAACGGACCATGTGTCCGGGTAACGCCGCCCTTGTTCAACTCAGCAAACGATTCCGCCCGTCTAGTCGAGGCCTTGTCAGCCTTTCACTGATCTCAACGCGGTGCGTCTGCGATGATGCGGTACCTTCAACTTTATTTTACCAAATGCCGGGATTGCTAAAGGATAGTCATTCCGAACCAGATGATGATCCACCAACCCACCTTCGGTCATTCAGCCACTTCCCGCCGCGGTCCGAAGGCAGCCATTCGTTCACCTCGGTTGCAGCCGATATCAGCTTGAGCGCCCAGCGCCCATGTGCACTGCTGATGCTGAACAGCTTCCCGCTGCCGCAGCACTAGCTGGCTTCCAGAACTCGGCTGATTACAAGGATCCGCGCCGCAGATACACCCTCTTCTAGCGGATGCTTCCGCTAGATAGGAGCGCGCCTGCTTCACACCCTAGCCGCCACGTGGCAGGTCTTATCTCCGCGCTCGATCAGCATATTCTTAACGTCCGCAGGCTCAGCGTGAACCGCCTTTACGAGCTGCAGTAGCCGAGCAACGGTACGTGCAGACAAGCCAATATCTCTTTATACTTGAACAAGATCAATCGCCAATAGAAGCATTTAGCATGATTGAGGCGTCGCTCCGGGTCAGCGCTCCAACTTCGTGGCCAGAATAACAGAAGTGATCGTCTTCTCGACGCCATCAACCATGCTGATCTCGTCAATCAGATCATTGAGGTGCACGCTGTCGTCGCTTTCCAGCATGGCGATGATGTCATATTCGCCGCTGATCGCGTGCAGCGCCTGTATCCGTGCCACGCGTGACAGCGCCTTTTCGACGTCGCGCCGCGCGCGCGGCAGCGCCTTTATCATCATGTGCGCCCGGACACGGCTCTCCGCGAACACCGGCCCAAGCCGCACGGTATAGCCTGCGATCACCCCGGCCTCTTCCAGCCGGGACAGCCGGGCGTAAAGCTGCCCGCGCGACGTGCCCAGAGTCTTGGCGAGTTGCGCGATCGGCTGGCGCGCGTCGTCCCGCAGCAACAACAACAAGCGCTCGTCGATCGGATCCAGCGGTACGGCGCCGGCGGTCATCGCCGCAGCGTCTCCCCGGCGTAGATCGCGGTTTGCGGCGCGATCGTATCGCTTGCCTGCCCGCGATACATGCCGAGATCGTTGATCGCGAACGCCGGATGGCCGTCCGCCCCCATCGCGATCAGCCCGCCGTCGCCGCCGATCGCGCCGACTGCCTTGATCGTCGCCTGCGCGGCATCCGCCAGCGTCTCGCCATCCCAGGCGATACGATCGCACACCTGCCGCGCGGCGCTCTCGCGAATGAAATATTCGCCCGACCCGGTCGCCGATACCGCGCACAGCCCGTCCTTGGCATAGGTGCCCGCGCCGATGATCGGGGAGTCGCCGACGCGGCCCCAGCGCTTGCCGGTCATCCCGCCGGTCGAGGTCGCCGCGGCCAGATCGCCGCTGGCATCCAGCGCGACGGCGCCGACGGTGCCGAACAGATGCGTGCGGTCGATCGCCGCGGTCTGCTTCGCGCGCCACGCCAGCAATTGACGCCAGCGTTCTTCGGTGCGGAACCATGCCGGGTCGACCTGCTCCAGCTTCTGCTCGACCGAGAAGCGATCCGCGCCCGCGCCCATCAGCAGCACGTGCGGGCTATGCTCCATCACCGCGCTCGCCAGGTCGATCGGGTGACGGGTGCGCGTGACGCCTGCGACCGCGCCGGCGGCCTGCGTCTTGCCGTCCATGATCGCGGCATCGAGTTCGTTCCGCCCCTCCGCGGTGAACACCGCGCCGCGGCCGGCATTGAACAGCGGATCGTCTTCCAGCACGCGCACCGCCGCGGCGACTGCGTCGAGCGCGCGCCCGCCCTTGTCGAGCACCGCGCTGCCGGCGCGCAACGCCGCGTCGAGCCCGGCGCGATACGCATGCTCCTTTTCGGGCGACAGCGTGCCGGGTTCGATCACCCCGGCCCCGCCATGGATCGCCAGCGACCAGCGCGGCACCTGCGTCAACTGTCCGCCCGCCGCGGCATAATGACGCGTGAACGTGGGACGATCAACGGTGCCGGACGGCAAATGCACCACCGATCCCGCGCCGATCCCGGTGACGCGCACCCGCGGTGCGCGCAGCGGCCCGCGCCGGTCCAGCCCGCGCAGCCCGGCGCCGTCCACCACCCAGCCGCCGCCATCGGGGGCGGTGGCGTAGATCCGCCCCGAACCATCCGGCTCGACCGCCAGCGCGGCGCTCTCGTCCACGCCCAGCCCGATCATCCCCGGTTGGTCGGCGGGGCGATCCGCTTCCGCCTTCGCGATGAAGGCGAATAGGCGGCCGAGCCGGTCTCGCTCTTTGAAATGCGTGTCGGTCACCACGCCCTTCAGCAGTGCGAGGTGCAGGAAATCGTCCTCGATCGTCACCGCCGCGCCGAACGGTGCGGCAAGCGCCTGCGCGCTGGTGATGCTGCCGTCGTCCATCGCGGCGTACAGCCGCTCGCCGAGCATCGCGAGGCCGGCGCTGGTGCCGGCGACCGGCTTGCCCGCGGCGACATGCGCGTCGAGCGCGGCGGCCACCGGGGTGCCTTTCCAGTAGCGGACGTAGCGCGCCTGATCGCCGCCCGCGATGAAGATCCCGTCCGCTTTGGCCAGTGCGGCGAGCAACTTCCTGTCGGTGGCGGCGGCGCGGTCCGCAAAGACGAACGTCTCGACGGACGCGACCCCGCCGATCTCCTTGAAGAACTCCTCGCCGATTTCGGGACCGTAGGATGCACGGAGCACGACGATATGGCCATGCCCGGCCTTGGCGAAGAACCACCGCATCGCATCGTGATTGCGGTCGCCGCCGCCCATCAACAGCAGCCCGCCGGAAACGGGATCGGGGGTCGGGCCGGTCAGCCGCCCGATCGCATAATGCCGGTAACTGGCCTTTGCGAATGCGGGCGTCGTCGTCAGCCCCCACGCCGCCACCGCGGAAACCACCAGCCCCACCGACACCATCCGCCGCATTCCACACCTCGCCCCGGTCACCCAGTCGGACACGATGTTACAATTAGCGCGCCGCAAAGGACAACATGCTTCGCGTTAAAAACAATCTGCTTGAAACAATCTGACAGTTTTGGTGAAATGTCACAGTCGCGCATCGACCGGGGGCAACCGGCGCGTGGCAGGGGGAATTTTCATGACGCGTACCGCACGGCTCTTGCGATATCGACGGCTGCTTGCACTCGGCTGCTGCCTGCTCACGCCGGCGATGCCCGCCGCGGCGCAAACCGCTGCAAATACCGGCGATGCGCCCGGCGACGAGGTCATCGTCACCGGATCGCGAATTCCGCGCACCGGGCAGGAGGGCCCCGCGCCGGTCACCACGATCGACGCCGATACGATCCGCGCCAACGGCTATACCAGCGTGCCCGACATCCTGCGCGCCGTCACGCAGAACGGCGGCGAGACGCAGAGCCAGCAATCGTTCAGCGGCGCCAGCTTCACTCCCGGCGCGCAACAGGTCGATCTGCGCGGGTTGGGGCCGAACCACACGTTGGTGCTGGTCAACGGCCGCCGCATCGCCGACTTTCCGCTGCCCTTCAACGGACAGAGCAATTTCACCGACGTCTCGAACATCCCGGTCGGGCTGATCCAGCAGGTCGAGGTGCTGAGCGGCAGCGCCTCGGCGATCTATGGCTCGGATGCGATCGCCGGCGTCATCAACTTCAAGCTAAAGACGAAGGTCGACGGGCTGACGGTCGATTATCGCCACGGCCGCACCGAACATGGCGGCGGCGATCTGCACCGGCTGACCGGCACCGCCGGCTGGTCGAGCGGCGACTTCCACATCATCGGCGGCGGCGAATATCTGCTGCAGCGCCCGTTGTGGGCGTATCAGCGCGGCATCCAGGACAGCGCCGCCGACAATCCGACCACGCCGGTCACCGTCGGGCGGCGGACGTTCCTGCGCTACGATCCCGCCAATGACGAATATGTCGACCCTGGCGTGGCGACGTGCGGCGCCTTGTCGTATCTGAACGGCGGATCGACCTATTATGCGGCGCGCCCGCGCTATGGCGCGTTCGACGATGCGCTCGATGATTACGGCCCGGGGCGTTTCTGCGGCAGCGATACGTCAATCGGCTATGGCACGATCATCTCACGACGCGAGGGGTTCAACAGCTTCGTCTCCGCCGGTTACGACTTTTCTGAAGCCGCCAAGCTGTTCGTCGACGCGCAATTCGGGATCAGCAAGGTCGCGCTGATGCCGGACGTGCTCAACTGGTCGTTCCAGGACGCGTCGGGCAGCAGCGACGCGACCTTCTTCAACAGTTTCGACGGGGTGCTCGACGATTGGTCGCGGCAGTTCACGCCCGAGGAGTCGAGCGGCTTCGCGCGGACGATGACGCGCAATCGCCAGCAGACCTTCAGCATCACCCCCGGCGTGCGCGGCGCGCTGTCGGAGAAATGGTCCTACGAACTGTCGTTCAACCACAGCGAGTACAAGGCGCGCGTCCAGTTCCCGCAGATCATCGCGGCCAAGGCCAATGCGCTGTTCCTCGGCGCGCAGGAGGGGGTGGATGCGGACAGCGGGTATCCGGTGTTCAATGCCGATCCGGCGCGGCTCTACACGCCCCTGACGCGCGCCGAATATGAATCGATCGCGGTATACAGCACCTACAATCCGCGCAGCTGGACCGACAATCTGTCCGCGACGATCACCAGCACCGAGCTGTTCAGCCTGCCGGCCGGCCCGGTCGGATTTGCGGCGGTCGCGGAGGTCGGGAAGCAGGGCTACGACCTGAAGCCCGATCCGCTCGCGCTGACCGATTATTATTACGGGCTGAAGGACAGCGACGGGCGCGGACGGCGCTCGCACTGGGCGGCCGGGGGCGAGCTGCGCGTGCCGCTGCTGTCGTTCCTGCAGGCGTCGGGCGCGGCGCGCTACGACCATTTCGGCTATGACGGCAACGGGATCGGCAAGTTCACCTATAACGGCGGCGTTGAGCTGCGCCCGGTCTCCACGCTGTTGCTGCGCGCCGCCTATGGCACCGGCTTTCGCGCGCCGGATCTGCACTATGTGTTCACTGGCCCGGGCAACACGCACCCGTCGGCGACCGATTATTATCGCTGCCGCACCGAAGAACCCGACGAGACGATCGGCGATTGCAGCCTGTCGAGCGAGGGGATCGTCGTCCAGCGCTCCGGCAACCGCAAGCTGCGGCCGGAGACGAGCAAGTCGCTCAACGCCGGCATCGTCTGGGCGCCGTCGCGCCGCTTCGACGTGTCGGTCGATTATTTCCGCGTCTCGATGGCCGATCAGGTCCGCGACCTGAGCACCGACACGTTGCTGCGCGACGAGGCGGATTGCCGGATCGGGCGGACCACCGCCGGGACGCCAGTCGATATCGCCTCTCCCACCTGCCAGGACGCGATCGCACGGATCGGGCGGTTCGCGAGCGGCGTGAACCAGGGCGCGCTGGACTATGTCGCGGTCAACCCGATCAACATCGCCCACGAACGCACCACCGGCATCGACGTGGCGGTGCACGGCAACCTGTCGACCGGGATCGGCAATTTCGCGCTGTCCGCGGCGCACACGCACGTCTTCGACCACACGTTCCGCCAATATCCGGGCGATCCGACGATCGATAAGCTGGCGTTCGACAGCGGCTATGACATTCCACGCGACAAATCGACCGCCAGCGTCACTTGGTCCGCCGATGCGATCAAATTGACGGTGGAGACGCGGCGGCTCGGCAAGCTACCGAACTATGCGCAGGAGGGGTTCATCAAGGCCAGCTATCTGGTCAACACGACCTTCCAGTATGATTTCACCGATCATCTGCGCGGTTCGTTGAGCGTCACCAACGTTCTGGATCAGAAGCCGATCAAGGATCGAACCTATGCTGCCTATCCTTATTACGACATCAGTTGGTTCGACAGCGTCGGGCGAAGCGTGTTCCTCGAGATGACGTGGAAGCTGGGCGGCGCGGCATTATAGGTTGTGGACTGTACACCAGGGCCGGCGACGCGGATCTGCGGCCCCGTATTCGCCAGATCGCCGCGCAGCGGCCAACATACGGCTACCGCCGCATCGCGGCGGTCCTCAATCGACAGCAATGCGCCGAAAGACTGGCGCCGGTCAAACACAAGGCTCGCCTGAGCTCGCCGAAGGGCGCGTCTACCGCATCATGGCGGCGGACCGCCTGCTGCTCGCCCGGCGCTACACCGAGCGGCCCGACTATGGCCACCACGGTGTCGTGGTGGCGATCCGCTCGAACCTGCGCTGGTGCTCCGACGGGTTCGAGTTCACCTGCTGGAACGGCGAGGTCGTGCGCGACATCATGCTGGAAGCCGTGGAAACTCGCTTCGGCGGCATGCGCGCGGAAACGCCGACCGAGATGCTGTCGGATTACGGTTCGGCCTATACCGCCGCGAAGCACGCACCTTTGCCCGGTAGCCCGGCCTCAAACCCTGCTTCACGCCCGTTCGCAGCCCGCAGTCCAACGGCATTTCGGAGGCCTTCGTGCATACCCTCAAACGGGACTAGGTCCGCGTCTCACCGCTGCCCGATGCACTCACCGCGTTGACATCGCTTGCCGGATGGATCGAGGACGACAACGACAACCAGCCCCATTCAGGACTTAAAATGCGTTCGCCGCGCGAACATCGCGCAGTCATTTCTGCTATCGCTTGACTCCGTTAGGCCAAACGGGGGCCAGATCAATCCCGATGGCGCCTTTTCCTGCCTCTCAGGCCACCTAGCTTTACAGCACCGATGCGTATTCCTAATTTTGAGGCCGGTTCACGAAAGCTCGTCGGATCGACGGGGCCCGTCGCGCACCGCCATCGGTCTGGGTGCCATGATCGGAGCTGGCACGGTCACTGGAACCGGCCCCGAACGATAGAAAGGCGTTTTGGTTCGAAGCCATTGTCGAAAGTCATTCTCGAGCCAGTTCCGAGGGCCTGCGGAGTGATGAAGCGACCCTTGATTGCTAAACTGCATCGCTGCCAAAATGGAAACGACAACTTTCCCACCGAGACTGTCGCGATATCCCCAAAACACCTGAGACGTGGCGAGATGTGCTGGAGCGGCAGTCGAACTTGGCAGCGGAGAACACGATCATCAGATTACCGGCGGTTAAGCAGTCCTGATTATGGCAATCCTTATCCACTCGAACCAACAACGCATGGGAGTGGCAATGTGAAGCTCATGTGCGACTGGATTACCTTCAACCATTCAACGTGCTCTGGTCGCGCCGCGGCAGCCGTTCTTTGCCCAAATGATGTTGTCGCCACATCCTCCCGCAAAGTTCACTCGCCCAAATTCGGACTTATCGCGGCCTCGCAATCGGATGGGCCGTCGGCGTGACTCCGAACGTACGGCGGAAGAGCGCAATAAAGGCGCTCACGCTGTTGTAACCCAGGTCGATCGCGATCGTGGTGATCGGCATCCTCTCGGCAAGCATCTCGAGCGAGCGCATCAAACGCGCGCGCTGGCGCCAATCTGCAAAACTCAGCCCCGTCTCCAAGGGAAAGCGGCGGCTGAGCGTTCGCGCGGTCGTTCCGGCCCATGCAGCCCATTGCTCGACCGACTTGCGCTCGGCCGGCTCCTCCAGAAGCGCGCGGGCGATCCGGCGCAGCCGTGGATCGTGGGGCAGCGGAAGCCCCAGCGCCTCGGGCGGAAGCGTTGCGATCTCATCCACGACAAGATCGGCGATCCGCTGGCGCGCGTCGTCCATCGTCTCGTCGGGCCAGGACGCGGCGCGCAATATCGCCTCGCGCAACAGCGGTGGGATTGCGACCGTTCGTGGTGTCTCCGGTAACGCCGCGCATTTGGCCGGGGACACATAAAGGCTCCACCCGGCACCGGGCCCGAAACTCTGCCCGCCATGCATCTGATAAGGCGGCAGCCAGATCGCGTGCCCCGCCGGGACCACCCATGCGCCCGCCTCCGTCGCGATCGTCACGACACCCCTGCCGCAGCCGATCAATTGCCCGCGAGCGTGGCGGTGCGGCGGCGTCGCGAACTCGGCCCCAAGCTCCACCGCAAAGGCCATGATGGTCGGCCCTTCCACCTCGTTACCGATCTGACCGGCAGACCGACGATCGATCATGGCGCAAAACCGCTATCGAATGGCATGACTTGCTTAGTGCCGCCAGCATCGAAGCTCTACAAGGGGCCGTCTTGCAGGAAGGCAGGCCGTATGTCCGACGTCACCCACGACGATCTCGATCGTCTCTATGCACCGCCAGCCGAGTCCATCCAGCGTGCCGTGCTGCCGCAATTGGTCCCTTTCCACGAATCCTATATCCGCGCCGCGACCTTCTTCTGCCTCGCGAGCGGTCGCCAGCAGGGCCTCGACGCGTCGCCGCGCGGCGGCCCGGCCGGCTTCGTCAAGGTGCTCGGCCCGCAGCAGGTCGCCTTTGCCGACTGGCCCGGCAACAATCGGATCGAGACGATGCGCAACCTGGTCGAAGAGTCCAGAATGGCGATGCTGTTCCTGTTCCCCGGATTGGAGGTGTTCCTGCGCATCAACGGGCATGGGCACATCTCCACCGAGGCCGGCCTCCTCGAAACATTGCAGGAACGGCAGAAGCTTCCCAAAGCCGCGGTCGTCGTGACGGTCGATCAGGTTCTCTTTCACTGCGGCAAGGCCGTGAACAGGGCACGCTTATGGGACATCGATGCGCGCATCGACCGCGCGACCGTGCCGTCGGTCGGTCAGATGAAAGCCGCGATGGCGGGCGGAGCGCCAGCCGACGCACAGGCCGTCGATGCCCATTACCAGCATAGCGTCCGCACCGACCTTTACTGAGGCCGGGCCACTTGGAAGCGGCACGGAGCGGAACTGCAGGCGCTTGCGGCACGCCCGATTGTCGGACGTTAAACATGAGCGTTTTGCATCCCCAGTCGCGCTTGAAAAGCGGCTGGGGATGCGCGCATCAGAACGCCGCTCGCATCCCCAGCGCCAGCGCGCGTCCGGGCAGCGGCGCACGCAGTCGCAGGAAGGAATTATGCAGCCGCGCCTCTGCATTCGTCAGGTTCGCGGCGTCGACGAAGACGTCATAGCGGGCAGCCGGACCGAAACGGTAAGCGGCATGCGCGTCGACCAGCGTGAAGCCGTCGGATACCGGTTCCCCCTTGGCGACATCGGCCTGCCGCAGGTAGCGGATCGCTCCGATCGACGCACGCAGCGGGCCATTGTCCCAGCCCAGATCGCCGCCATAGCGCGACATCGGCGTGCGCGGGACGTAATCGCCGTCGAGCCGCTGGCGAAAATATTGGCGATCGAACGCCGCCGTCGCACCGCTGGCAAAGGGGCTATAGCCCTTGGGCAAGGTAAAGATCGGGCGGACCTGCACATAATCACCGAAGCCGTGCAGCGCGAAATGCCCAATGCTCGTCGTCGCACGAACCGTCGCCTCGCCCTCGATGCCCCGGAAGCGGGTGTCGCCCTGTCGCCATTCGCGAACCGGCAAGGTCCGCGACACGCCGGTATTGCCGAGGTAGAGATAGTCCGAGAATGTCGTACTGTAGGCGGACACCGTGGCCGCCAACCAGCGGGCGTCGACCCCGCCTCCGACCTCGATCGTCTCGGCGCGCTCCTTGCGCAAACGGGCGTCGCCCTGCTCTTCGGTCAGGATCGAAAAATGATTCCCGTTGGCGTAGAGTTCGTTGATCCCCGGCGCTCGCTCGGCATGGGACCAGCGAGCGTTCAGATAGAGGATTCTCAACAGCGACAAGCGTGCGCCGACATCGCCGCTCAGCAGATGGAAGTCGGCGTCACGGGCGTAAACCGCACCCTGACCCCGCCCTGCCCGCACGCTGGCTTCGTCGAGGTCGTAGCGCACCCGGTCGTAACGGACGCCGCCGTTCAGGATCAGCGGCGACAGCGTCAGTCGCTCGGTCAGGAAGGCGGACCGTTCGGCGGTGACCACGCCCGGCAGATAGGAGCTCGTCTCAGCAGTGCGGAGGCCGTGATCGGCGATCTGGCCGCCGATCGATCCGCTGAGCGGGCCGAGCGGCCGGTGCGCGACCTCGATACGCGCCTCCTCGCCGGTGCCGTCGAAGCGGCTCCAGTCCCGATTGGGCAGGCGTTCGCGGTCGCGTGAGCGGACATGCGCCGCGCGCAACGTCACCGTCGCGATACCGGGCAAGGGATCGTAAAGCGCGCCCTTCAGGTCGACGCGCGTCTGGCCCACGCTGACGCCGATCGGGCTCGCGCCGGTGCGTGACGGGGTGATGAGCGTGAAGCCCGGCACGCCATAATTGTTGTCGTATCGACCGATCGACAGGCCGAGAAAGCCGCCATCGACGATCAGGCTGCCGCCCGCCGTCACCGCGCTGGTCCGGATCGCGCTGTTGGGCAAGCGTCCGTCGGCATCGCCCATCGGGTCAAGCCCGGTGATGATCTGCCCTGATACCGGCGTCGCGTCGACATAGCGTTTGAGCGTCGGATTAAAGACATAGGTCGGTCTGGCCAGCCGGACCTGGCACAGCGCCTGCACCGGCGCGGCCGAAACGAGCGCTTGCCAAGTGCGGCAGGTATCGGCCTTGACGCGACCGGGGATCGCCTGGTCGCCCTGATAGCGGTACAGCCCGTCGAGGTGCCACGCGAACGCACCGCGCCCGCCGTCGAGCCGTGTCATGGTCGTCACCCCGACATTATCGCCGGTGCGCACTTCGGCACGCCCGGTCGGTGCGCCCTCATGCCGCAGCGTCGGGATACGACCGTCGTTGACGTTCACCGCACCCCCGATCGCCACGCTGCCATAGGCAACGGCGGCGCTGCCCTTGCGCACGTCGATCCGCTCGGCGAGGAACGGCTCGATCGCAGCGGCATGTTCGGCGCCCAACCCCGCCGCATCCCCCGTCGGCAGGCCATCGAGCAGGATCGCGACCCGTCCGCCGGTCTGTCCGCGGATCGTCGGGCGGCCGACGGCGGGTCCGAAATAATCATTATGGACGCCGGGCACCCGCGCCAGCGTCTCGCCCGGCGTCGCCGCCTTGCGCCGGTCCAGTTCCGCACCTTCGATCGTTAGATCGACCGCGCCGGGCACGCCCTTGACGTCGCCGCTGGCGGCGCGCTGTCCTTCGACGACGATCGTTGTCGGCGCTTTATCGGCTGCCGGATGCGTCGCGCTCGTTCCCGCGGCAGCCGCCAGCAGGATCAACTCTGCAATCATTGCTCGCAATTTCCCCCTCAAGATCGACGTGTCCTATGCAATGGTATATTGTATCATGCAAGCGGCTGTCGCGTGCGCCGCGTTGACAAGCCTCTCGACCGACAAGATAAGACGTTATATCATCTCTAAAATGCAGATGGAGAATGTGACGGTGGCCAAGCTCAACCACGATACGCGCCTGCCGGTGACGGTGCTGTCCGGCTTCCTGGGTGCGGGCAAGACGACGCTGCTGAACCATATCCTCGCCAATCGTGAGGGGCGGCGCGTCGCGTTGATCGTCAACGACATGTCAGAGGTGAACATCGACGCCGACCTCGTGCGCGGCGGCGAGGCGGCGCTGTCCCGCTCGGAAGAGGCGCTGGTCGAGATGACCAATGGCTGCATCTGCTGCACGCTTCGCGACGACCTGCTGGCGGAAGTCCGCACGCTCGCCGAGGCAGGCCGGTTCGACTATCTGGTGATCGAGAGCACCGGCATCTCCGAGCCACTGCCGGTCGCCACCACCTTCTCCTTCCGCGACGAAGCCGGCGTGTCGCTGGGCGATGTCGCGCGGCTTGATACGATGGTGACGGTCGTCGACGCGCTCAACCTGCTCGCCGATTACTCCAGCCAGGATTTCCTCGCCAATCGCGGGGAGACACTGGGCGAGGACGATCAGCGCAGTCTCGTCGGCCTGCTGGTCGAGCAGATCGAGTTCGCCGACGTGGTGGTGGTCAACAAGGCGTCGTCGGTGTCGCCCGAGCAACTTGGCGTCGTCAAGAAGCTGGTCGCCAGCCTGAACGCCGATGCCGTGATCGTTCCGGCGGATCATGGCCGGGTCGATCTCGACCTCATCCTCGCCACCGGGTTGTTCGACGAGGAGAAGGCGTCGCGCCATCCGCTCTGGGCGAAGGAGCTCTACGGCTATGCCCACCATCAGCCCGAAACCGAGGAATATGGGATCGAGACCTTCGTCTACCGCGCAAGGCAACCCTTCGACCCGGCGAAATTCCATGCCTTTCTGACGGATGGCGGGCTCGATCATGTCGTCCGCGCCAAAGGACATTTCTGGCTGGCGACGCGGCCCGACTGGGTCGGCGAGCTGGCGGTGGCGGGCAGCCAGACCGAGACCGCGCGCATGGGCCGCTGGTGGGCGAGCATCCCCAAGAACCAATGGCCCGACGATGGCCGTTTCGAACAATTCGTCGCGAAGCATTGGGATCAGGTCTGGGGCGATCGCCGGCAGGAACTGGTGTTCATCGGCATCGGCATGGACGAGGCGCGTATCCGCACGCGGCTCGACACCTGCCTCGTCCCGGCCAGCGCCTTCGCGCCGGCGCTCTGGACGCGCTTGCGCGATCCGTTCCCGGCCTGGGGGCGAGCGGCAGCTGGAAGCCGCGGAATGAGCCTTGCCACGATGACGTGCGATGTGGCGACCAGCGCGCATGTGGAGGTGCTGGACAGCATCGCGCACCCCGACGCCGCACTGGCGATGTGGGAGCGTCCCACGCTGCCTGCGCTGCACGAGGCGCTGGCGCTGCTCGATCCCGATGCGATCGACGATGTGGTTGCCGAGATCGCTGCCGATGCCGCGCTGGATGATGTCCTGCGCGCCGCCGGCTATCCGGATGCCATAGTCGCCCCACTCGCCGCCGACGTCGCCGCATTGGCCCGCCGTCATGCCGGACTGACCGGTGCCAACCGACTATCGCTGCGGCTCGAGGTGGTCGAAACCGACGCCTGCCGCCGCTTCCACGCCGATTACGTCACGTTGCGGATGCTTTGCACCTATGTCGGCCTCGGAACCCAATGGCATCGCATCGACGAACCCGATGTGGTCCGCCAGGTGGCGAGCGGGGCGGTCGCGGTGTTCAAGGGGCGGATGCTGCTCGACCCGCCGGCGGTGCTGCACCGCTCGCCCCCGATCGTCACCAGCGGCGAGCGCCGGCTGCTCCTCTCGATCGATCCGGCCTGAGGGAACGGCAACCATGCTGAAGATGGTCACCCGAGGTCTGGCGATCATGCTCGTAGCGGTGGCCGGCCCCGCCATTGCCGCGCCCTCGCCCTCCACTATTGCCGACGAAACGATCGTCTCGCGCGAAGCCTGGCGTGCCCCGTTCGCGACGCGGGCCGAATGGCTGGCGTTCGTCGGCGCCGCGCCGGGCGGGGCGGAAGCGGCCCGGCGCTATGACGCGCTCTACCCGCAGGACGACTATTATCGGTGGACGCAGGGCAGGACGATCGGCATCAGCCGCATCGTCTATCGCAGCGGCGGGCTGGCGATCCGCGGGTTGCTGCTCGAACCGCGCACGCCCGGCCGTCATCCCGTGCTGATCTACAACCATGGCGGCGTCGGCGAATGGGGACGGATCATCGTGCCCGACGTCCTCGCGATGAGCCGGCTGGCCGAGCGCGGCTATGTCGTGCTCGCCTCGACCTTTCGCGGCGAGGGTGGCAGCGAAGGCAAGCCCGACATGGGCGGCGGCGACATCGACGATACGCTGACGCTGATCGACGTCGCAACGACGTTGCCGACCGCCGATACCGCCCGTGTCGGGATGTGGGGCTTCAGTCGCGGTGGGTACACCACCTATGGCGCGTTGGCGAAGAGCCGCCGCATCGCCGCGGCGGTGATCGAGGGCGGGCCGACCGATCTCGTCCACGCCGCCCGCCGCGCCGAGTTCGACCGCCACGTCTACCCGGACGTGATCCCCGGCTATGCCAACGACAAGGACGGGATACTGGCACGGCGCTCGCCGATCACCTGGCCCGAGCAATTGGCACCCGACGCGGCGATTTTGATCCTGCACGGCGGCGGCGATCCGCGCGTCGAGCCGACCGACGCGCTGCGCATGGCGACCGCCCTCCAGCGGTTGAAGCGATCCTATCGCCTCAAGATCTATGAAGGCGGCGGCCATGACCTGATCGCCGACATGGTCGACGTCCGCGCGGAAATGGAGCGCTGGTTCGACCGCTACGTCCGCGACCGCGTCACGCCGCCCAAGAATGAAGCAGTGCCGGTGGCGGACGGACCATAACGCGCGAACGGTCTCGACCGCCGGGAAAACCGAACCCACCGCGACGGGTGGGCGGCTTCCCCTGCCTTTTCTCACCGCATCATCGCTCGCCTCTACGGCGCGGCGGCTGTGAACAACGCGCAGCTATATACCGGCCGCCCGGTGATCAATCTGTACAGATTGCTGATGATATACGACATGGTCCCGGATCGGCCGGCGACATCATAGGCCGTGATCAGCGCAAGTCCTGGCGCGATCCGGGTCAGATCGGCCGGGCTCCTGACGCCCCACGAAAAGGAAGCGCTCGTCTTGCCGACGCTGGGATTGCGGCGTCCATGCCGCGCCATCAGCGGCGAGGCGAGGTCGAGCGCGAAGGTCAGCGGCGATGCGCGGCGTCGGGCCTCGTCCACCAGATCGCGGACCCACGCCTCTCCCCTGCCCGGATCGAGATACATGGAGACGCCTTCGGCCAGCACCAGAAGCGGCCTGCCTTGCTCCCAGTCCAATTGCTTCACCCATGCCGCCACCTCGGTGCCGTCACCGGCGAGATGGCGTACATTGGGCAGCGAAGGCACCAGCGCCTCACGCAAGGCGATGACCTCGGGAAAGTCGAGGTCGACCCACGTGATACCCGGCGGTGGTGCGATCCGGTTGGCGCGGGTGTCGAGCCCGGAACCGATCGAGACGACCAGACCCTGCGGACAATCCGCCACGAACTGCCGTGCGACGCCATCGAACCACAGCGAGCGGACGATCGATCCGCGCATACTGGCCCGGTCACCGGCGAAGCGGCCGGGGTCGAAGGCGAGCGCGTCGCCCACTGCCTGCGCCGCCGGATCGACGAAGCCCAAATCGGGATTGTCCCGCGTCGCCACCAGCCGCGCGGCGAGCGTGATCAACAGGGTCTCCGGCACGCCGGAAAGTTGCGGGGAGAGTTGCGCGGTGATCGCGGTCATAGCTTCCACCCCAATTCGACGCCCGCCTGTCGCCCACGTCCGACCGGCGCATACCAATTGCCGTCGTTGCCGAACGCAAGGTTGCGGAAGGCGAGCCCGGAGGCGCGGCGCACATCGGTGAGGTTCTCGACAAAGGCGCGCGCCGACCAGCGCGGTCCTTCATAGCCCGCCTGCAATCCAACCGTCTGCGTCGCGCCCTGCACCGCCTGCCCGAGGCTTTCGAGCGACTCCTTGCCGGTCAGCGATACGTCGCCGCGCACGAACAGGCCGCCGGGCAGCTGGTAGCGCGCGGCGAGATAGCCATCATAGGCGGGCACCAGCTTGACGCGCCGCCCGCGCACGTTGGTGGTGGCATTGACCTGAAGGTTGCGGTAGCGCGCGTCCGAATAGCCGAGATTGGCGGTCAGCGTCAGCCCGCGCACCGGATCGGCCGCGGCTTCCAACTCAAAGCCCTTGCTCTCGATCGAGGCGTTCGCGCCGATATAGTCCGACGAGATGATCCGGCCATTGGCGTCGGCGGCGACCTGGATCTCCTGCCAATTGTTCGATCGGATATAGAAGCCCGCGCCCGTCAGCCGCAGCTTGCCGTCCGCTGAGCGCCATTTGAACCCGCCCTCGCGGCTCCACATCGTCTCCGACGCGAAGCGCAGGATATCATCGGGCAGATCGGCCTGCGCCGCCGTCAGGTTGAAGCCGCCGGGAATATAGCCCTTCGCCGCATTGGCGTAGAAGGTGAGCTGCGGCGACGCCTTGTAGCGGATCGAGAAGCGCGGCAGCACCGCACCGAAGTCGCCGCCCAGTTCGGCGTCGCGATAGACGAACAGGCTGCCGCCACCCAGGTCGAGTTGCCCCGCGCTCTGCCTGGCGGTGCGACGGGCGTGATCGTAGCGGATGCCGGCGCCCAGCGTCAGTTCGGGCAGGAATACAGGCGACCAATTGGCCGAGCCGAACACGCCCCAGTCGCGGGCGTGCGCATATTGGTTCGGCGCGGGTCGATAGCTGGCGAGCGTGCCCGCCCCCACGAAGGTCGCGAGGAAGCGGTCGTGGTCCTCGCGATAATGGGTGACGCCGAGAATATAGTTGAACGGTTCGCTCGCGGGCGAGGCGAAGCGCAGCTCGGCGTTATAGAAATCGCGCTTCTTGGCGTCCCGACCGGCGACGGTCGGCAGCGCGGTGAAGTCGAAGTCCAGCCCCTTGGCATCGCTTTGGAAGTGACGATAGGATAGCGTCAGATCGATCGTGCCATAGCCCGGATCATAACTGGCGGACAGGCCGGACACGATCTCGCGCTGGTCGGTCAGCTTTGGGGCATCCTCCAGATAATCGAACCGCCCGATCCGCCGTCCGCCGTTGAAGCTGTCGGCATAGCTGCGGTTGTAGAGGTCGATATCGCGCGGGACATATTGCTGGTCGAAGATGCCCGGCGCATGTTTGTCGAGGATGTACGCGGTGCCGTTGACAGTCAGCGCCTCGACGGGATGCCAGCGCAGGCGGCCCTGCAGGAACAGCTCGCGGAGCGCGCCGCCGGGCCGGCCGGGCTGGCGGTTGGGCAGGAAGCTGTCGCCCTGCGCCGCTTTCCACGCCACCGACCCCGCCAGCCCCTCGCCGAGCGGGCCGCCGAGAAAGCCGTCCACCGCGCCGTTGATCCCGCCGCGATAGGTAGTGCCCGTGCCGCGCGCCTCCGCCACCACATGGTCGGTCGGCGCGCGCGTGTTGATGACGATCAGGCCGGATTCGCTGTTCGCGCCATAGAGCGTCGCCTGCGGCCCGCGCAGCACCTCGATCGATTCCACCTGGTTCAGCACGGCGTTGGACAGCTCGCGAAACGGGATGCCGTCGATATAGACCGCCGCGCGGTTGACGATGAACGGGTTGGATTCGATCCCGCGGATCGAGATGAAGGTGCTGCCGAGCTGACCGCTCTCGTTGAACTGGACATTGGGCACGGCCGCGTCGAGCTGGCGGACGTCGCGGATGCGTGCCTCGTCCAGCGTCTTGCGGTCGAGGACCGTTACCGACACGTCTGTATCCTGCAGCTTCGTATCCCGGCGCGTGCCGGTGACGACGATATCGGTCGACGGCTCCGAAGCAGATGGCGCTTCCTGGGCCTGAGCGGCCACCGCCAGCGAACAGGTGATGGCAAATAGCGAGGCGGCGCGAAGTGACAGAAAACGCATGATCCCCCATCGGCGCTGGGCAGCGCGGCTTTATTGCGAGTTACTCGCATGGTATAAGGTCTCATGCTCGTCACGCAGCTCCAATCCGCGACCGACCGCTCCGATCCGGGATTTATCGCTGCCGCACTAGCCGAACAGGCTGTGATCGCACGGCATGTCGGCTCCGGCGGCGCGACCCATCGGTTGCAGAGCCAGAGCGGTCTGCTCGTTCATGCCCGCTATTCCGGGTTCGAAGGGCCGATCGAAAATGGTCCGCATCTCCGGATCGGGCTTTGCGTCGGCGCGGGAACCCGACTGGTGCAAAGGGCCGGCACGACGCGACTGGAGGGTGTGTGGCGTCGCGGCACCCTGACGATCACGCCACCGGATTGCCAGGGCCATGCCGCCTGTGGCGCCGCCGAGATGATCGGTCTCGCGATCGTGCCGAACACCGCGATCCTGGCGACGGCGATCGAGATCGATCGACTTCATGACCTGGCAAGCCGGTTCCATGACGACGCGCTGATCGTCTCGGTGCTGACCGCCTTGCATCACGAGGCGGATGCGCACGGCACCGAGACCGCCTTTTTCGAACACGGCATCGCGCTGGTACTGAACCGACTGAACGCGCTCCACGGTACGCTGCCCGCTCGACCGACCATCCGCCCCTTATCGCAGGCCCGATATGATCGGCTGGTCGAACAGGTCCGGGGGCGGCTCGGTGACGATCTGTCGGTTGCCGAACTCGCAGCGGCGGCGGGTATGGATCCGAGCGGTTTCTCCCGCGCGCTTGGTGCGCGCACCGGCCTTGCACCTTTCGCCTGGCTGACCCGGTGCCGCATGGAAGAAGCGGCCCGGCTGCTCGCTGCCGGTCTGCCGGTGACGCAGGTGGCGAGCAGGGTTGGCTATGCCAATGCCAGCAAGTTCGCCGCCTCCTTCCGCCGCTCGCACGGGATCGTACCGTCGCGGTGGCGGGCGGATGCATGACGAAGCTGGCGGCTGCCCCCGAGATCGGGTGCGTCACCGCTTTGCCCGATGATGCGCGGCGCGCTTCTTCGGCCAGATCGAGGCGCGTGACGCTGAGGATCACGATCGTCACACCGGTTATCGAGACGACGATGCGATAGGCCATGGTGATCGTAGGCGTAGAATGTCGCGACTGACGTCGAATTACGGTTGCAGCGCATTGAGCACCTGTCGAGGCTTGTTGATGTGAAAGCCGGTGAGCGTCACCAGTGTCGCCGCGTCGGGCGGCCTTTTCACCCCCGCCTATCGGCAGGAAGCTCTCGGTATAGATGAAAAAGGGCGATCGCTGCACACCAGTCCCTGCTCTATGCCGAGAGCCACGGCTGGGGCTGCGAACTGGAGACGATCGAGAACGAGGTGACGGCGGCGTTCCTGCGCGACTTGAATCCGAACCGCGAGCAATGCTGGGTTGCCGAGATCGACGGTGTCATGGCGGGGGCGGTGTTCGTCACCGACGAAGGCGAGGATGTCGCGCGGCTGCGGCTCCTGCATGTCGAACACGTCGCCCGCCGCCCGGAGATCGGCGATGCACTGATCGCCCGCTGCGTCAGCTTCGCACAGGAGGCGGGATATTGGCGCTCGACCTATGAACGCTCAGCTTTTCGCGGATCACCCTGATCTACGATAAATATGAACAATGATGTTGCGAAGAAGTGATGTTAAGAAGCGCGCTTCTGCGCCTCAGTCCGGCATTTCTACGGTTACGTTGAGCTTTCCCGCGTTCCTGGAAAATACCGTATCATTGAATCCGAGGGACAAGGCTGCGGCGTTTTCGGGCAAGGAAACACGAACGCCGTCACCAACTACGAATGGCCACCCTATTACCACGCCCTTGTCGTCGACGAACGCCGCCACCAGAGCATGACGCTGCGCGGGATAGAGGATTTTCGGCGTATAGAAACTGGGGTATCGCGCCTTTTTTGTACAGGATATCGTCAACCGCCTTGCCGTCGACTCCCGCCGGCGGCACGCCCGTCTTGTCGAGGGTGTCGGTGGTGCCGCTCGCGTAAATAGCGATGCGCCCGCCGCCCAGATCGAGGGGCAGGACCGCCGGCGGATGCTCGTCGCCCTTGCCATAAGGCATCAGCTTCTTGTTGGCGGCGGTCCAGGCGTGACCAGCGGACCCGCCAGCGCGACGCCGGTGGCGGCATCACCCGCCCTGCGGCCGGTGTCGTGATCCGGCCGACCGGCAAGCAGGCGACGCCGCGAGGTGGCGGCCTGAACCTGCCAGCCGGTCTGGAGGCCTTTCGCGTCGGCCGGAGCGACCCAGCTGAGCCGCACCGCTTCCGGCATGATGCCGGCGGGCTGCTGGCGCAGATCGACCAGCAGGCCGCCGGGCGCCGCGCCGTTCGACGCGGCCCGCCCTGAAGAGGCGAGCGGAAACGCGGCGGCACCGCCGGCGGCGGCGATCAGCTCGCGCCGGTTCAGCATGGCCGCCCGGGCATTGCCACTCCCCCCCTTCCGTTTCCCATTCTTTCCCACAACCCGTCATCATATGGAACAAGTTTGACGCAGCGCGACAGCAAGCGGCTGGGCCACGGGGCGGCTCCCTCAGGCACCTCGACGCGGTCGGAACGCTGTCCCGGCCTCAGTCGGAAGCGCGTTAGATTGCCCCGCGCATCGGTGAGGGCGAGAATGTTGGTCGTCATGCCGCCTTTGGCGCGAGCGATGGCCTGGCTCTGAGTCCCTTTTCTGCGCGCTGACCGCGACGGCGGACTTTCACGATCGTCGCATCGACCATGGTGAAGGGCGGAATGGCATCCGGGTCAGACCGGCTATCCTTACCGCCCGACGTTCCTCGCGATGTCGGATCGACCCGCCTCGGTTTGAGCCGACGACGCCTCCCTCGCGGGAGCACTGGCCGGGGTCTGCCCCGGAGCGGGCGTGCGATATCAGGGTTCGGCCTTTGCGGATGCCGCCAACACGTTGAAAGCTCCGACTTTCACGCTGGTCTACGCGTGGCTGCGCTACGACATCGGCAGGCTACGCCTCGCCCTGCAGCACTAGCGGCTGGCCTGGGCGATCACGGCCCGCGTCACGTCACCCATCAGGCGCATCCGCACCGTTATCGGCTGGCGGGTGCGTGCGATCATCACGGCGAGCGCATAACGGTGCCCGTCCGGCGAAACGAGCAATCCGACGTCATTATAGCCGGTCGACACCTTGCCGAGGTCCTGCCCCGTGCCGGTCTTGTGCGCGAGCGTCCATCCGGGGCGCAGGCCGGACTTGAGGCGCAACGGGCCGGTCTTGCTGGATCGCATCAGCGTCAGCAGCGACGCGGTCGATGGCGGGCCCAACAATTTGCGCTGTGCCAGCAACGATAGTCCGAGCGTCACGCCATTTGCGGACGCACCGTCCATCGGGGCCGCGACGTAGCGACGCAGCGCCTTGTCGCGCGCTTCATAGGTCATGGCGGCGCGCGCCTGCAGGAAGCCCCACCCGCCAGCCCACTCGGGCCGCCACTCCAGCCCGGCGGTACGGGCCTGCAACTGCCGCTCGCCGGGACCGAAACGGACACCGTCGATCCCCTTGTCGCTCAGCATGCGATTGATGGCGGCAGGACCGCCGACGCGCCAGAGGAGGACGTCGTTGGCCGTGTTGTCGCTGCGCGTCATGGCACCATGCAGCAGATCTGCGATCGTGGTCTTGTAGCCCGTCTTGCCGACCAGCGCGCGGATCGGTTGGTGGAAGACGGTCAGATCGGCGCGTGTGACGGTCACCGGATCGGTAAGCGACAGGCGCTTCCGATCGACCGCGTCCATGACCCCGATCGCGACCCACAATTTGCTGACGCTCTGCTGAGGGCGCGCGACGTCGCCTTCCCATGCGACCGCCCAGCCTTCGTCGATGTCGCGAACGCTGATGCCCACCTGACCATCGAAGCCCGCGCCCAATGCCTGCACGGTGTTGAGCAGGCCGGCGGATGGCTGCGGCGGCAGTTGCGGCCGTGCGAGCGTTGGCGCCGGTCGGGCGGGCGGAGTCGTCTGCACGGTGATCGGGACGGCCGCAGGTGGCGGGGGCTTTCGACCAGCCGGAACGCAGCCGGCAACAACGGACAGTCCAGCGACGATGGCAAGGCGACGGTTCAGCGGGTTAAATGGCAATGAGTCTTCCCTTTTCGGGTCTTGTAACGGCCTCGCCGCGGAGCGGAACGGAAGCACGCTGACTTTGACGCGCAGCAGACCCGGCCTGCCGCAGCGACAGGTACGGATGCTCTGCGAAGCCCGGCCGACCAAGACGATAGCCCAGCCACAAGCTTGGCCCTAACGGGCATCATGCGCCTGCCCCGCTCCCGACTCCTTGCACCGTTGCTCATGATCGGCTTGACGGCTGCGACGTGGGCGGGTTCGGTCGCGCGCTGGACGATCGGTGGGGCTGGCGCCCTGGTCTCACGCGCGACGCACCTTTACGATGTCGATGAAGGCGCGGCCTGACATGCGGCCTGATCTGCGGGATGACGGTGGCATGACGCTGGACGTCACAGCATTCCGACTGGCGGCGGCATGGTTGCGCCGAAGAGTCCGGGGCAGCGAGGCGTTGCTGATCCTCCTCGCGGTGGTGATCGGCGGGGCGGCCGGTCTGCTGAGCGTGGTGCAAGGCGCGATCGCCCGGACCATACAGCACCTGCTCTTCGCGCTGCCAAGCGGACAGCGGTTGAGCGCGACGCCGGCGATCCCGTTGCCGGCGCTGCTGGCCTTGCCGGTGGGTGGGGTCATCCTCGCCCTCTTCTCGCACGCCGCGAAGGCGCGCGCCCGGAAGATGGTCGATGCAGTCGAGGCCAACGCCCTGCATGGCGGCCGCATGTCGTGGAGCGACAGTCTCGTCATCTCCGGCCAGACGATTATCTCCAATGGCTTCGGCGCGTCGGTCGGGCTGGAAGCCGCCTATGCCCAGCTTGGCGGGCTCGTTGCGTCGATCGCGGGCGGATGGTTCAAGCTGAGACGTGCCGATCTTCGCGTCCTCGTCGGGGCCGGTGCCGGCGCGGCGATCGCGGGTGCGTTCGGTGCGCCGCTGGCCGGCGCGTTCTACGCCTTCGAGATCGTCATCGGCGCCTATACACCCGCTGCGATCGCCCCCGTCGCGGCGGCGTCGCTATCCGGCGTGCTCGTGGCGCAGGCGTTCGGTGCGCAGCCGTATATCGTCCACGCGACCGTCGGCGAACAGGTGGAGACGCACCATTACCTGATCTATGCCGGCCTTGGCGCGGTCGCCGCGGTGATCGGCATCCTGCTGATGCGCGCCGTGGCCGAGATCGAGACAGTGAGCCGCCGCGTGCCGGTCCGCGCCGCGTTGCGCCCCGTTCTCGGAGGAATGCTGCTGGTTCCGCTGGCGTGGATGACGCCGCAGGTCCTTTCGGCGGGCCACGGCGCGCTCCACATCGATCTCGAATATGGCGTGCCGCTGACGATCCTGGCGGCGATCCTCGTTTTGAAAAGCGCGGCTTCGATCGTATCGCTCGCCTTCGGCTTTCGCGGCGGGCTCTTCTTCGCGTCGCTCTTCCTCGGCAGTCTCCTCGGTCAGCTGTATGCGGGCGGACTGGGCTGGTTTGCAGGGCATTCGCTGGTCGACCCCACCAATGCGGCGCTGGTGGGGATGGCGGCGCTCGCCGTCGCGGTGGTCGGGGGACCGATGACGATGGCGATGCTGGTGCTCGAAGCCACGCACGATTTCTCGCTGGCCGGCGCGACCATCGCCGCGGGGCTCGTGTCATCGACGATCGTGCGCGAGACGTTCGGCTATTCCTTCTCGACCTGGCGTCTTCATCTTCGCGGAGAGACGATCAAGAGCGCCCGTGACGTCGGCTGGGTCCGCACGCTGACCGCCGGACGGATGATGCGAAAGGTCGAGCGGGCGACGCCGGCCCGGATCACGATCGCCGAGTTTCGACGGCTCTTCCCGTTGGGATCGACGAGCCGCGTCGTGGTGATCGACGATCAGGATCGTTACGTCGGCATCGTGCAGACCGCCAGCGCCTTCGCCGAAGGCGCGTCGCCGTCAGACGCGGTCGGAACGCTGGCCATCCATCGGGAGCAGGTCCTGGAGCCCGACGCGGGCATCAAGGCGGTCATGACGGCGTTCGATGCGGCGGGGGCCGACGAAATGGCCATTGTCGCCGGTGACGGCAGGGTCCTCGGAATCCTGTCGGAATCCTATGTCCGACGACGCTATGCCGAGGAGCTGGACAAGTCCCAGCGCGCGATGTTCCGCGAAGATTGATGGCTGACCGTGACGCGAGGATGCCGAAGGCGTTCGTTTCGCGTGGCAGACGAAAAGCTCCGGCCGGGTACGGCTCAACGTTCGAACGGCACGACCTCGATGATGCGATCGCCCGGCTCCAGCGCCTGCACCTCGGACTGCCAGAAACCGTATCGCGTCCCGCCACGGTAGACCCGAAGTCCCATCCCGGTGGCGATCGCCGAAAGCGGCTTGCCGATCTCGTTCGCCACGACGGGACGTTCGTGGAGCGAAACCGCACCGTGGAGGCCCGCCAGATCCATCATGTAATCCGCGAGGTGCGGCCCGGTGGTCGATCCGGCGAGCAGCAATCCCGCGAAGCTGGCCGGATTGATGACGGTATTCGCTCCCGCCTGGGTCGCCAGCGCTTCATTGTCCTCCGACCGGATCACGACGCTGATCGGCAGATCGGGTGCCAGACGCCGCGCCGTCAGGACGATCAGGATCGAGGTATCGTCGCGCCCCGCCGCGACGATCATCGCGCTGGCGCGGGCAACCCGCACCGCCTCCAAAGTGGCGTTGCGGGTCGCATCCGCTGCCAGGACGACCGTGCCCTCGCACTCGGCGCGCTCGAGCGCATCGACCTGCGGATCGATCACGACGATCGCGTCGGCCGATCGCCCGCGCCGCTTCAGCTCGACCACCGCTTCGGTGCCGCTGGCGCCATGTCCCGCGACGATGACATGGCCGGACAGATCGCGTTGCAGCACCCGCATGCGCCATTTCTCCCACACCCGCTTGAACAGGAAATCATATGCCGTGCCGAGGAATATCAGCCAGACGAACAGCCACACCGGCGTCACCACGAAGGTGTCGAACAGCCGGGCGCGATCGGTCACCGGCACGATGTCGCCATAGCCGACCGTGGTGACGGTGATCATCGTGAAATAGATGACGTCGATGAGGCTGACCTGCCCGTCGCTATTGTCACGAAGGCCGCCGCGATCGAACCAGTGAACGGCGAGCGCAATCCCGATCAGCCCCAGCGCCAGCAGCACCCGCCACGACAGCGCCAACCAGACCGGCGTGCGGCTGCGCTTGCGAAGCAGCGGCAAGGACGAGACAGGTCGATCATCGCGCGGCGGCATAGCGATCGTTTTAGCGCCAATCATGAAATTGGACAGCCGCCGACGCTGTTGCCGGCCTGATCGATACCATTGCACGAGGTTGCGACGCTTCTCGCGACCATGGAGCCCCATCAGCCGGTCCCCGGCCCCGGGTTTGTCGTCGCGCGATGGGCCGCCCGCCCCGGAAGCCTGCGACGATCATCTCCAGCCTCGGCATCGGATCGGTCGCGATCGGCTTCGCCTCCAAGGACCTCCTCCAGAACCTGCCGGCGGGGATCCTCCCGCTCATCAACCGTCCGTATCGGTGGCGCGACCAGATTGTCGTCAAGGATTCCGAGGGCACGGTCGAGCACATCCAGAGCCGCGCGACCCTTATGAAAACCTGTGACGACAGGCGGGTCTTCGTCCCCAATTCCGACGTCCATACCTCGCCGGTCGTGGTCAACACCGCCGTCCCGGTCCGCCGCGATCAGTCCGACATCGGCATCGGCCATGGCGACAAGCCCGATCGCGCCACGACCGACTTTTCTCCGGAGACGGAGGTACGGGAATGAAAAAGGCGCGGATCGATGCGCGTCCGGCACATCGATCCGCGCGCGATCGTCACGTCTTCGGCAAGGCGAAGGCCAGCGTGTAATCGCCGTAGCGCGTGCCGAGCGCGCCATGGCCTCCGGCCGTGATGACGACATATTGTCGCCCGTCGCGCCCGCGATAGGTCATCGGCGTCGCCTGCGCGCCGGCCGGCAGGCGGGCCTTCCAGACGACCGCTCCGGTATTGAGGTCGAAGGCGCGCAGATACTGGTCGGTGGTGGCGCCGATAAAGGCCAGCCCGCCGGCGGTGATGATCGACCCGCCGAGATTGGGCACGCCGGTCTTGATCGGTACACCCAGATGGGAGCCGAAAAGCCCGGTATCGCGCGCGGTGCCGAGCACCTTCTTCCAGAGCACGCGCCGCGTGCCGAGATCGACCGCGGTCAGGTGCCCCCACGGCGGCGCCACGCAGGGAGCGCCGAAGATCCCGACCCATGCCTTGACCACCGCGACATAGGGCGTGTTGTACTGCGTCTGGAGCTGCGCCTGCATGGCGTTCTCCCCGCCTTGCTTCTGCTTCATGAGCGCCGCGACCCGCGGATCGTCGCGGCGCATCAGCCACAGCTTGAACGGCATTTCCATGGTGTTGACGGTCATGACGCCGCGGACCGGATCGACCGCGGCGCCGCCCCAATCGGTCACGCCGTCGAACGCGGGATGGCCGATGATCGGCTTCAGCCCCATCGGCTGGTAGATGCCGGTGCCCCCGGCGCGGCGGATGTCGATACGGCAGAACAACTGGTCGATCGGCGTCGCCCCCCACGTGGCGACCTCGGTCGGCGCGGGCGGCGTGAAGCTCGGCATCCCGGTCGAAAAGGGCTGCGTCGGCGCGACGCGCACGCCGCGCGTGGCGCCGTCGGTCCGCACCGGCTTCTCGGTTATTGCCGCAAGTGGCGCACCGGTCAGGCGGTTCAGGAAGAACACCTGCCCCATCTTGGTCGTCTGGATCAGCGCGGGGATGACCCGGCCGTCCGGCGCTCGATAGTCGAACAGCGACGGACCGATCGGCAAGTCCATGTCCCACATGTCGCGGTGGACGAGCTGCCGGGTCCAGCGCAATTTCCCGGTCGCGATCTCAAGCGCGACGATCGACGAGCCGAACCGGTCGTCGAACGGGCGACGATAGCCGATCCAATAGTCGGGCGATGCGTTGCCGGTGCCGAGATAGACGAGGCCGTTGGCGGCATCGGCGGTGATCGCGCCCCAAACGTTGGGCGTGCCGCGTGTATAGGTCTGCCCCTCCGGCAGCGGCGCGATCGCATCCGGCGCGCGGCCGACGTCCCACGCCCAGACCGGCGCGCCCGACACCGGGTCATAGGCACGCACCACGCCCGAAGGAATGTCGCGGTTGACGTTGTCGATGATCCGTTCGCCGATGATCAGCCGACCGTTGACGACAATCGGCGGCGTCGTGCCGATCTGGTCGGACGGCTTCGACGTGCCCATGTTGGCGCGCAGGTCGATCGCGCCGCCCTTGGCGAAGCTCGGGCATGGCCGGCCTGTATCGGCATCGAGCGCTACCAGCCGCGCGTTGAAGGTCGGCGCGAAGATGCGGCGCGGGCATGGCGTGCCCGCCGGCGCCTCGAAATAGGTGACGCCGCGACAGACGAGGTAATTGTTGCCCTGGATCGGCGCGCGCTCATGCCAGCTCCACTTCGTCCTGCCGGTCGTCGCGTCGATCGCCTGCACAAAGGAATGCGGCGTGCAGGTGTAGAGCGTGTCGTCGATATGGATCGGCGTCGCTTCCGAGTGATATTCGCGCTTGTGCTCCTTCGTCTCGGCCGCGACCGGCAGATCGCCGGTCCGCTGCGTCCAGGCGAGCTTCAGCCGGCCGACGTTTTGCGGGGTGAGGTCGGCGAGCGCGGAATAGCGGCGCCCCGACAAGGTCCCGCCATAGTCGCGCCAGTCCGCATCCGCCTCTCCGGTCGGCGCGGCCGGGAGCGCCGCGCGCGCTGCGCCCTGCGCCTCGCCCCGCGCGCCGTGAAGGGCGACGCCGCCGACTCCGAGTGCGAGCAGGACCGCGACGGCGACCGGCGCGGCACGCGCGGGCGAGCGCCACGCGCGCGCCGACCATCCGCTCAGCAGCACCAGCCCCAGCAGAACGGTCGGCGCGACGAGGCGCGGGACGAGTTGCAGGCCGTCGAACCCGACCTCCCAGATCGCCCAGATCAGCGTGCCGGCCCAGATCGCGACGAACAGCCAGCGCCCGTGCCGGGGGGAACGCCCCAGCAGCGCGCCGCTGACCACCATCACGATCCCCGCGACCAGATAATAAGCCGAACCGCCCAGTGAGACGAGAACGCCGCCGGCGACCGCGAAGAAGCCGCCGAGGATGGCCACGCACCACGCGATCACCAGCCGGTAGAGCCGAGCCATTGCCGTTCCCTTTCGAATTGTTGCTCGCTCAACGCTCGGGGGAAGCGAAGTTTCAGGTCATCTGCCGCCGCGACGCTGATCGTGTCGGGCGGTCACACGGGCTTGATCGAGCTGGATCGACTCCGGACGGGGCGGCTGCTCGGCGTCGGTCGCGCGGCGGCCGTCCTCCCACGACCGGCGGCGAGGATCAGACGTCCGATCGCGTGCAGCAACGCGCTGCGTGCGCGGGCGATCGACGCGCCGGCCATGGCGCGGCTGGAACGGGCGGCGCTGTCCGAGGACGCCCCTGCGATGGGAGCGGCGATCCTGCCGTTCAGCCAATTCCTGCCGCCGAAACCCGGCGCGCTGTAAAAGGCGATCGGGTGAGTTCCGACCCGGGCGGCCGGCACGACGATGCCGCGTCAGCCCCTGCACGCTTTCAATTGACAATTTGCTTTAGATATTGGCAAGTCAGGAAGTCATTGCTGCTCAATCAGTGGGATACGCCGATGGCGATCCCGCGGCCGCGATCGACGAAGGGAAGAGCGGATCAATGAAATCCGCTCCCGTGAGGAGGGATGCAAAGATGGGAATCCACGTTGATCGCGTCCGGTCGTACGCGCCACGCCGCCGGCTGATGCCGCTGCTGCTGGCGGGAGCGAGCCTGGCTATCGCGGGTGTCGGCCCGGCACAGGCGCAGCAAACCAGCCCGTCCACCGCCGCCGGCGCGCAGGCAGAAGCGGCCGATCGGGGCCCGCAATCGGCGCAGGACGGCGCAGTATCCAGCGGCGCCGGTGGCACCGCTGCGCCGGCCGCGAACAGCGCGACCGGCAGCCCGGGGCAGATCGGCGCAGACGCCGACGCCGCCTCGACGGAGTCCGGCGACATCGTCGTGACGGGCTATCGCCGCTCGATCGAGCAGAGCCTGAACCAGAAGCGCGAGGCCAATGCGTTCGTCGACGTGATCACCGCCGAGGACGTCGGCAAGTTCCCGGACAAGAACGTCGCCGACTCGCTCCAGCGCGTTCCCGGCGTGATCATCGACCGCGACGGTGGCGAAGGCAGCCGCGTCAGCATTCGCGGCCTCAGTTCCGACCTGACGCTGACCGAGCTCAACGGTAACTTCATCGCCTCGGCGGACAGCGGCGATCCGTCGCGCTCGTTCAATTATCTGCTGCTGCCGTCGACGCTGATCGGCAGCGTCGAGGTGTTCAAGTCGCCCGAGGCGCGCCTCGACGAGGGCGGCGTCGGCGGCGTCATCATCAACCACACGCGCGTGCCGTTCGATCTCGAGCCGTGGTCGGGCACGATCTCGGCGGAAGGCACCTATGCCGATGTCACCAAGAAGACCGAACCGAATGTCTCGGGCCTGCTCTCGTGGCACAATGAGGAGAAGACGCTCGGCTTCCTCGTCGGCGCGACCTATCAGGTGCGGACCAACCGGTCGCTGAGCGCCAACGGCAGCAGCTGGCAATGGTGGACCGACGACAAGGGCGCACAGCCCGCCACCGACGTGAACGGCAAGGCCTTCGCCAACGATTCGGCGATCTCCTACTGGAACAGCGGTGACAACGGCGGCACGCAGACGCGCGACGGCACGCGCTACAGCGGCTATTGGGCGCCGCAATCCGTCAGCGAATCGATCCTCGACCAAAAGCGCAAGCGCCTCGGCATCCAGGCGACGATGCAGGCGAAGCCGTTCGACAATCTCGAGATCACCGCCAATTACTTCCGCTTTCAGCTCGACGGCAATTACACGAGCAGCACGATCAAGATCCCGGAATGGGGCTACGGCAACTTCTTCACCGACGCGACCTTCGACAAGAGCGGGACGGTCCTGACCGGCGCGACCTTCCAGGTGCCGCCCGAGGGCACGCTGTGCCGCGCCAACACCAATCCCTGTACGATGGAAACGCCGGCGCCGCAGGACACGCTGGCGCGCGAGAAGAGCGTGTCGAACACCTATGACGTCCATGCCAAGTGGAACGTCGACCACCTCAGCGTCGATGCGGTCTTCGGCAAGACGCGCGCCACCGGCGGGCCGTCGTTCCAGTTCTTCGCCCAGGCCAAGCCGCGCAACGGCACCGTCAACGGCAATATGCTGAGCGCGTGGAACTTCACCGATCAGTCGATCGCGATGAACTTTTCGCCCGACGTGATCCAGAACATGCTCAACGGCGTGGCGCAGATCGATCTTGGCTCGACCGGTTCCGGCTTCACCAACAGTTCGATCTCGCAGCGTTACGCGCAGGTCGACGTGAAGCGCGCCTTCGAGTCGCCGTTCCTCGACTCGATCCAGGTCGGCGCGAAGTGGCGCGACGGCCGGGTGCACCGCGAGACCGGCCGTTTCGAATGGTATTCGGACTCCGCCAACACGCTGCGCTTCCAGGACACGCCCGGCGGCGCGCTGGCGCTGCCCGAGGTCTTCTATCCCAACTCGCTCGGCAACATCGCCGGCGGATTTGAGACCAGCGCCTTCCCTGCGATCAACATCGGTAACTACATCAACTATCTGAACCGGACCTACACCGGCCCGGTGCGCGTGCCCGAGCCGCAGAACGTGTACAACATCCGCGAGCGGATCTGGGCGGGTTACGCGCAGGCGAACTTCAGGATGGAAACGGTCCGCGGCAACATCGGCCTGCGCGTCGTCAACACCAAGCAGGACGGCACCTCGACCGACGCCCTGTTCTACGAGAACGAATATTGCCAGAACGGACCCGGCGGCGCGTTCGATCCGAACAAGCCGATCGGCGAGGACGGCAATTGCTTCGTCATCCCCGAGGCGCAGCGGCAGCAGCGCGTGTTCAGCCCGAACCAGGAGGGCAAAAGCTACACCGACTTCCTCCCGAGCTTCAACATTTCGTGGGAAGCGACGCCCAACCTGCTGCTGCGTGCCGCGGCGTCGAAGGTGATCGCGCGCCCGGGTTACGGCGATCTCGCCGGCGCGCGCTCGCTCACCTTCAACTCGGATGCGTTCGTCTTCGACCGCGCCGAGTTCGGCGCGCTGCCAGGCTGGTTCGGCAGCGGCGGCAATTTCGCGCTCAAGCCGTTCAACGCCTGGCAGTATGACGCCGGCGTGGAATGGTACTTCCACCCCGGCTCGGTGGTGGGCTTCACGTTGTTCCGCAAGGACGTGAAGGACTTCATCGTACCGGTCGTGATCGATCTGCCGCAGGAGGTCGCGGGCGAGACGGTCACGGTGCAGCAATATGGCACCCAGGCGAACGGCTCCAAGGCGGTGTCGCAGGGCGTCGAGGTCTATGCGCAGCACACGCTCGACTTCGGGCTCGGCGCGCAGGTCAACTTCACCTACAACGACACGTCTCAAGCCGACGTCTCGTTGAACGGGACGAAGCTCGGCACCTCGCCGCTGGTCGGCAGCGCCAAGACGCAGGTCAACGCGTCGCTGTTCTACGAACGCGGCCCGCTGCTGGCGCGTGTCTCGTACAATCGCCGCGGCGAGGTGGTGCGCGGGCTATCCTCGGGTCTTAACATCTACGACGATCCGTACGAGCAGATCGACCTGAACGGTGCGATCGACGTGATGAAGAACGTCCAGATTACCGCCTCGGTGATCAATCTGACGAAGTCCGAGCAGCGCCAGCATCTCGGCAACGACACCAAGGACCGCTTCATCTCGAACGTCTATTCGGGACGCCGCTTCTATCTCGGCGCCGCCTTCAAGTTCTGATCATCGATACGTCTCAGGGAGAGTGAACATGCCAAGCGCGCGGCGCCGGGGCATCATCGCGGCGCTGTGCGCCTCTGCCACGATCCTCTCCCCCGCGGCGACGGTGGCGCAGGACGCGCCA
>NZ_JACIJN010000007.1 GCF_014199415.1 Sphingomonas endophytica | reverse complement strand
CGGGAACGTGGGAGCATCATAAATGGCCAGCCCCCCCCCCCCCCCCCCCCCCCCGCGCCCCCCCCCCCCCCCCCCCCCCCCCCCTCCCCCCCCCCCCCCCCCCCCCCCCCGACTTCCGTCATCCCGGACTGGATCCGGGATCCCGCTTCTTCTTCTGCGACGCGGGCTAAAAGCGGGATCCCGGGTCAAGCCCGGGATGACGAACGGGGTGAGGCTACACCTCTTCCTTCAACGGCCGCGCCAGCAGGTCGTCGATCACGCCGCGCACCGCCCCGCCGGCGAGCAGGCGACACACCGCCGCGGTGATCGGCATCTCGACCCGCGCCGCCTGCGCCGCCTCCAGCAGCACCGGCGCGGTATAGGCGCCCTCGGCGACGGTGCGGCGGTTCGTCAGCAGGTCCGCCGCCGCCTCGCCGCGCCCGATCCCGACCCCCAGCGAGAAATTGCGCGATGCGGTCGACGAACAGGTCAGCACGAGGTCGCCCAGCCCCGACAGTCCGGCCAGCGTCTCCGCCCGCGCGCCTTTCGCCGCACCGAAGCGCGTCATCTCCGCAAAACCGCGCGCGATCAGCGCCGCGCGCGCATTCTGCCCCAAGCCCGCGCCATCGACGACGCCGCAGGCGATCGCGAGCACGTTCTTGACCGCGCCGCCGATCTCCGCGCCGATCACGTCGCTGCTGGCATAGGGTCGGAAATGCGGTGCCGCGATCGCGGTGGCCAACAGCGCGCGCGTCGCCGGGTCGTGCCCGGCCAGCGTCACCGCGGTCGGCAATCCGCGCGCCACCTCATGCGCGAAGGTCGGCCCCGACAGCACCAGCACCGGCGAGGCGGGATGCTGTTCCAGCGCCACCTCGCTCATCAGCAGATGCGTCCCGGCCTCGATCCCCTTCGAGCAGACCACCAAGGCCTGTGCATTGGCGGGCAGCTGCGCGAGCACCGTGCGCATCGCCTGCGCGGGCGTGACGATCAGGTTCGCCGCGGCCTCCGCCACCCACGCCAGATCGCCGGTCGCGCGGATCAGCGGCGACAGCGGAATGCCGGGCAGATAGGCGGCGTTCTCGTGATCCGCGTTGATCGCATCGACCAGCGCCGGGTCGCGCGCCCATAGCCGCACCTCATGGCCGTTGGTGGCGGCGACCTGCGCGAGCGCGGTGCCCCACGCCCCTGCGCCGATGACGCCGATCGGGCCGCTCATGCCTTCACCCCCGCGCCACGCACCTTCTCCGCATCCGGGTCGAGCGGCCAGCGCGCGCGCGCCGCGGTGTCGAGCGGGTCGGTCAGCCCGGCGGCGAAGCGCTCCGCGCCCGCCCAGGCGATCATCGCGGCGTTGTCGGTACACAGCCACGCCGGCGGCGCGACGAAGCGCAGGCCATGCTCGGCGGCCAGCGCCTGCAACGCCGCGCGCACCGCGCCGTTCGCCGCCACCCCGCCCGCGACGACCAAGGCGGTTGCGCCGTCCGCCTTGTCGAGCGCGCGGCGGGTGCGGTCGATCAGGCAGTCGACCACCGCCTGCTGGAAGCTCGCCGCAACATCGGCGGCGGCATGGTCGGGCGCCATCCGCGCCACCGCCGCCTTCAACCCGGCGAACGAAAAATGCGGCTCGGGCGAGCCCTTGAGCGGGCGCGGCAGCGGCACCGCGCGGGCGTCCCCCTCGGTAGCGGCGCGCTCGACCGCCGGACCGCCGGGAAAGCCGAGCCCCAGGATCTTCGCGGTCTTGTCGAACGCTTCGCCCGCGGCGTCGTCGATCGTCGTCGCGAGCCGGCGATAGCGCGCGACGCCCTCGACCAGCAGCAACTGGCAATGCCCGCCCGAGACGAGCAGCAGCAGATAGGGAAAGTCGAGATCGGGATCGGCCAGCCGTGGACTGAGCGCATGCCCCTCGAGATGGTTGACCGCGATCAGCGGCTTGCCCGCCGCGTGCGCCAGCGCCTTGCCGGTCACCAGCCCGACCAGCACCCCGCCGATCAGCCCCGGCCCGGCGGTGGCGGCGATCGCATCGACGTCCGCCAGCGTCTTGCCGGCATCGCCGAGCGCCGCCTCGACCAGCGGCTGCAGCACCTCGACATGCGCGCGCGCGGCGATTTCCGGCACGACCCCGCCATAGGGACGATGCGCCGCCTCCTGCCCGGCGAGGCGGTGCGCCAGCACCTGCCGGTCGCCGGTGACGAGAGCGGCGGCGGTTTCGTCGCAGGAGGATTCGAGCCCGAGGATCAGCATCGCGGCTATCTAGGCCGGGCTGTCCGTCATTGCGAGCGTGGCGACACGACGGCGCGAGAACGCGGCCTCCATACCGTCCTCCGGCGAAGGTTCGGCTGCTTGTCCACCCCCTCTCCCGTCGCCCCTGCGCAGGCAGGGACCCATGCCTGTACCGTCACCCGATCGGCCTGAAACACGGCCGCCGATGTTTGTGTCAGACGAAGCACCAGAACGACGCAGACATAGGCCCCTGCCTGCGCCGGGGCGACGGGGCTTGTGGCGCCGCAACGCTTGCAGGCCGCGCGCCGAGCCGCCAAGAGGTGCGGCATGTTCCGGCTCGGTACCCGTGGTTCGCCGCTCGCGCTCACCCAGGCAGGCATGGTGCGCGATGCGCTGATGGCCGCGCATGGCTGGGGGGATGTCGAGATCGTCACGATCCGCACCACCGGCGACCGCGTGCAGGACCGCGCGCTCGCCGAGATCGGTGGCAAAGCTTTGTGGACCAAGGAGCTGGACCGCGCGCTGCTGGCGGGCGAGGTCGATGCCTGCGTTCATTCGATGAAGGATGTCGAGACGCTGCGCCCGGAGGCGATCGCGATCGCCGCGACGCTGCCACGCGCCGACGTGCGCGACCGGCTGATCGGCGCGGCGTCGATCGCGGCGCTGCCCGACAAGGCGGTGATCGGCACCAGCAGCCCGCGCCGCGCCGCGCAGCTGCGCCGGCTGCGCCCCGACGTCTCGGCGGTGCTGTTCCGCGGCAATGTCGACACGCGGCTCGGCAAGCTCGCGACCGGCGAGGTCGATGCGACCCTGCTCGCGGCAGCGGGACTGGAGCGGCTCGGCCGGCATGACACCGGGGTGGCGATCCCGCTCGACGTGATGCTCCCGGCCCCCGCGCAGGGCGCGGTCGGGGTCGAGACGTTGGCCGATGGTCCGGCGCGCGCGCTGGTGGCCGCGATCGACCACGCGCCGACGCATCGGGCGGTCGCCGCCGAGCGCGCGTTGCTCGCCGGGCTGCGCGCCGATTGCCATTCGCCGGTCGCGGCGCTGGCGGTGGTCGGGAGCGAGACGTTGGTGCTGCGCGCACAATTGCTGACCCCCGATGGCAGCGAGGCGATCGAGGGCACGGCCGAGGACGCCGATCCGGTAATGCTCGGGGCGCGGCTCGCCGAGGAGCTGCTGACGCGCGCACCGCCAGCGATCCGCGCGCTGTTCGGATGACGCGCGCGCTGGTGCTGCGGCCCGAGCCGGGCAACGCACGCACCTGCGCGGCGCTGGTGGCAGCGGGAATGGCGCCGGTGGCGCTGCCGCTGTTCGCGGCGGTGCCGCTCGGCTGGTCGCCGCCGAACCCGGCCGACTTTGACGCGCTGCTGTTGACCAGCGCGCAGGCGGTGCGGCTGGCGGGTGCCGGGCTCGCGCGACTGGCGCGGCTGCCGGTGGTCGCGGTCGGGGCGGCGACGGCGGCGGCGGCACGCGCGGCCGGGCTGGACGTCGCGATCGTCGGGAACGGCGATGCTGCCGCAGCGGTGGCGCGGGCGGCCGCCTATCCGCGGTTGCTGCATCTCGCCGGACGCGAGCATGTCGCGCAGCCGGGGGTTGCCGCATTGCCGGTCTATGCCAGCGAGCCGATCGCGGTAGCGCCCGACGCGCTCGCGGCAGCGCTGGATGCGGTGGTGCTGCTCCATTCCGCACGTGCTGCGCAGCATTTTGCGACGCTGGCCGAGCCGTTGCCGCGCCCGCGCATCCGGCTTGCCGCGCTCAGCCACGCCGTCGCCGCGGCGGCGGGAGCGGGCTGGGCCAAGGTCGTCATCGCCGATCGGCGCGAGGATGCCGCGCTGGTACAGGCGGCGCTTGCCGCACATGATTGACCGGCGCGGCGGGCGCGAGGATAAGCGGACAATGAGCGATCCCCTCGGCACGACGCGCCCCCCCACGCGATCGCGGATCGGCCCGGCGCTGGCGATTGCGATCCTCGCCTTTCTGATCGGGCTGGGGCTGATGGCCTATGCGGTCCGCAACACGCCCGGCTTCTTCGCGCGCGGTGGATCGAACGCGCCCGCCGCCAAGCCGACCACCGCACCGGTCGCGCCGCCCGAAGCCAATGCCGATGCCGCGACGCTGGCGCTGCGCGAGGCGACGCTGGCGGCGCAGCTCGCCAATCTCGAGGCGCGCGCCGCGCGCACCGACGCCGATACCGCCGAGGCCGCGGTGAACGCCGGCAAGGCGGAGGCGATCTTCGTGACCTTCGCGGCGCGGCGCGCGCTCGATCGCGGCGCCGGGCTCGGCTATCTGGAGAACGAGCTGCGCCGCCGCTTCGGTGCGACGCTGCCGGCGCAGGTCGGCACCGTGATCCGTGTCGCGCGCCAGCCGGTGACGCTGGAAGACTTGCGCGAAAGCCTCAACACCGCCGCGCCGATGCTGCTCGCCCGGCCGAGCGACTGGTGGAGCGGGATCGGCAGCGAGCTGCGCAACCTGGTCGTGATCCACCGCGCCGATACGCCGTCGCCGCTGCCGTCCGACCGGCTGGCGCGCGCGCGTCGGCAGCTCGACAACGGCAATGTCGAGACCGCGCTGGCCGAGGTCGAGCGGCTGCCGGGAGCGGCGGATGCGGCGAACTGGACCGCCGCGGCGCGGCGCTGGATCGACGCGCGCGCAGCGCTCGACACGCTGGAGACGGCGGCGATCACCGGTGCCTTCGCGCCGCCGCCGGCACGCCCGGCCGAGCCGCAGCCGGTACCCTCGCCTTCGGCCTCGGCGGATGGGAGCTTGTTTTAGCGCGTCGCCGCCCGGGGTTCGCTCGTCCCGTCATTGCGAGCGTAGCGAAGCAATCCAGCGTCGGACCAGGACGCCCTGGATTGCTTCGCTACGCTCGCAATGACGGAATTGAGCGACGTTACTTCTTCCCCAGCGCCTCGGCGATCAGCGTCCGCGTGTTCGCGATGCCGTACAGGCGGATGAAGCTGCCCATCCGCGGTCCCTGGCTGGAGCCGAGCAGCGTCTCGTAGAGCGCCTTGAACCAGTCGCGCAGCTCGGTGAAGCCGCCGGTCTTTCCGATCTCGTAGACGATGTTCTGCACGTCCTCGGCGCTCGCCTCCTCGGGCAATGCTGCCAGTTCGGCATCGAGCCGCTCCAGCGCCGCGACCTCGACACCCTCGGGCGCACGGCGCTGGAGGGTCGGGGCGACATGGTCGCGGTGATAGGCCAAAGCATGGCCGATCAGCCGGTCCAGTTCGGGATAGGCCGCGGGCGTCGCATCGGCGACGTAATTGGCGAGATAGGCCCAGACCTGCTCGCGCGTCGCCCCCTCGCCCATCACCCCGACGAGGTTGAGCAGCAACCCGAACGTCACCGGCAATGTGTCGTCGGGCAGCTTGCCGTCATGGACATGGTGGACGGGGTTGCCGAGCCGCTCCTTGGTTGCCTGCCCGGCGTAATTGCCGCGGAACTGCCAGTAATCGTCAACCGCGCGCGGGATCACGCCCATGTGGAGCTGCTTGGCCTTCTTGGGCTCGCGATAGATGTAGAAAGCGAGGCTCTCCTCGGGGCCGTAGGTCAGCCACTGCTCGATCGACAGGCCGTTGCCCTTCGACTTGGAGATCTTCTCGCCCTTGTCGTCGAGGAACATCTCGTAGTTGAAGCCCTCCGGCGGACGACCGCCGAGCACGCGCGCGATCTTGGAGGATTGCACGACCGAGTCGATCAAGTCCTTGCCGGCCATCTCGTAGTCGACGCCGAGCGCGACCCAGCGCATCGCCCAGTCGACCTTCCATTGCAGCTTCGACAGCCCGCCGAGCGCGGATTGCTCGATGCGTTCGCCCTCATCCTCGAACGCGATCAGCCCGCGCTCGGCGTCGATCACCTCGACCGGCACCTGCAGCACGATGCCGCTCTTCGGGCTGACCGGCAGCACCGGCGAATAGGTCGCGCGGCGCTCGGCGCGCAGCGTCGGCAGCATCACGTCCATGACGCCCTGCCAGTGGCGCAGCACACCCCTGATCGCGTCGTCGAAGCGGCCTGAGGTGTAATAATCGGTCGAGGACGCGAATTCGTAGTCGAAGCCGTAGCGGTCGAGGAAGTCGCGCAGCGTCGCATTGTTGTGCGCGGCGAAGCTGTCGAACTTGCCGAACGGATCGGGGATGCGGGTCAGCGGCTTGCCGAGATGCTCGCGCAGCATGTCGCCGTTGGGGACGTTGTCGGGCACCTTGCGCAGCCCGTCCATGTCGTCGCTGAACGCGATCAGCCGCGTCGGGGTATCGCTGAGCGCGTGGAAGGCGTTGCGGACCATCGTGGTGCGCAGCACTTCGTTGAAGGTGCCGATGTGCGGCAGACCCGACGGGCCATAGCCGGTCTCGAACAGCACCGGCTGACCGTCCGGTTTCCCGTCCGGGTAACGCTTGAGGAGCTTGCGCGCCTCCTCATACGGCCAGGCCTTGGAGTCGAGAGCGGCGGTTCGGAGTTCGTCGGTCATAATGCGCGCCGACGTAGCGAGACGCGCGCGCGATGGCTATATGCACGCGCGATGTCGTTCTGGCCCGCCCTGTTGCTGTTCCTCGCCACCGTCGCGCTGATGGAGGGGTTCGCCTATGTCATGCACCGCTGGGTGATGCACGGCTGGGGCTGGTTCCTCCACGAAAGCCACCATCGCGCGCGGCACGGCAATTGGGAGCTGAACGATCTGTACGCCGCGATCTTCGCGGTGCCGTCGTTCGTGATGATCCTCGGCGGGGTGCAGCTCGGCTGGTGGCCGGGGTTCACGTGGATCGGCGCGGGGATCGCTGCGTATGGCGCGATCTATTTCGGGTTCCACGACGTGATCGTCCACAAAAGGCTCCCGACGCGATATCTTCCGAAGTCCGCCTATATGAAGCGGATCATCCAGGCGCATCGGCTGCACCATGTGGTGGAGACGAAGGAAGGGAACGTCAGCTTCGGCTTCCTGATCGCCCCGAAGCCGGAAGATCTGAAGGCGGAGCTGAAGCGCCGCGGGCGTGCCGGGGTGCGGGCGGCGGCGGGTGTGGAGCGTGAGCGGGTTCAGGGTACGTCATCCCGGACTTGATCCGGGATCCCGCTTCTTCTTGCACGGTCGGTAAAAAGCGGGCCCCCAAGTCCGGGGCGACTGTGTGGCGTTTTGGTCGCCAGCATCAAAAATCGACGGCGATGCCCTTCAACTCCCAATCGCCGAACCGCACCGGATCGCGACCGAGCGGGTCCTCCCGAGGACGCTCCAACGGCCCGGGCGCGGGAACCGGCGTGTTGGGGCTGAGATAGGCGGGCGGCTTCACATGATCGGGGCGCTTGGCCATCGCTTCGGTCCTTCCGATTGATCCGGCGTGCGCCTCGGCACATATGCAGCGTCATGATCGCCTTCAAGCCGAGCCTCTTGCGGCAGACCGCCCGTGGCTGACGCCCGCCCGCCCCGTTCCCCCGCCCGCCCGCGTTCCGCCCGTCCCGATCGCACCCCCGGCGGCCCCGAACCGCTCGGCACCGCGCCGCGGCGCGCGGCGTTGCGGCTGCTCGATGCGGTGCTGCGGCGCGGCGAACCGCTCGAATCGGCGCTCGCCCATGCGACGCGCGCGCTGGCGGGGGGACCCGACCGCGGATTGGCGCACGCGATCGCCGCCGAGACGCTGCGCTGGCTCCCGGATCTCGATGCGCTGATCGACTCGGCGACGCGCCAGCGCCTGCCCGACGATGCCAAGGCGCGCAGCGCGCTGCGGATCGCGCTCGCGCAGGCGCTCGGGCTCGGCACCCCGCCGCACGCCGCGATCGCCACCGTGCTGCCGCTGGTCGACGGCGGCCCGCGCAAGCTGGTGCATGGCGTGTTCGGCACGCTGATGCGCGGCGAGGCGAAGCTGCCCGAGGTGCCGACGTTGCCCGCCGCGGTTGCGGAGCGCTGGCGGAGCAATTGGGGGAATGACGTCGCCGCCGCCGCCGCGCGTGCGATCGCCGCGCCGCCGCCGATCGATCTCAGCTACGCCGATGCCGCAAAGGTGCTGCCCGACGCCACCTCGCTCGCCTCCGCGCACGCGCGCGTTCCGGCGGGCAGCGATGTGGCCGCGCTTCCCGGTTACGACGCAGGCGAATGGTGGGTGCAGGACCTCGCCGCCTCCATCCCGGCGCGGCTGATCGGGCGCGGCACCGGTACCGCGCTCGACCTGTGCGCGGCACCGGGCGGCAAGACGCTCCAGCTCGCCGCCGCCGGCTGGCAGGTGACCGCGGTCGAGATGTCCGAAAGTCGCGCCGTGCGACTTCGGGAGAACAGCGAGCGCACCGGGCTGTCGTTCGAGATCGCGATCGCCGACGTGCTGAAATGGTCGCCCGACGCGCCCGCGCAGGCGGTGCTGGTCGATGCGCCGTGCAGCGCGACCGGCATCTTCCGCCGCCACCCCGACGTGCTCCACCGCGCGCACGGCGGGATCGTCGCCGAGATGGCGCTGTTGCAGGCGCGGATCCTCGAGCGCGCGGCGACGTGGATCGCGCCGGGCGGCACGCTCGTCTACGCCACCTGCTCGCTCGAACCCGAGGAGGGGGAGGCGCAGATCGAGCGTTTCCTGCGCGATCATCCCGACTTTTCGATCCGCGCGCCCGTCGACGGCGAACTGCCCGCCGGCATCGCCGCCGAGCCCGAAGGCTGGGTTCGCACGCTGCCGGGGATGCTCGAAACGGTCGGTGGATGCGACGGGTTCTTCGTCGCGCGGGTTGAGCGCGCTTCCGCCTGACGCCCGCGTCCGCTAACGGGGCGGGATCATGAGAAAGCCCGTCCGCATCGCCCCTTCGATCCTGTCCGCCGATTTCGCCAGACTGGGAGAGGAGGTGCGCGCGATCGATGCCGCGGGCGCCGACTGGATCCATATCGACGTGATGGACGGGCATTTCGTCCCCAACATCACGATCGGCCCGGCGGTGGTGAAGGCGCTGCGCCCGCACACGGCCAAGCCGTTCGACGTCCATCTGATGATCTCCCCGGTCGACGTATACCTCGACGCCTTCGCCGAGGCGGGCGCGGACACGATCACCGTCCATCCCGAGGCTGGGCCGCACATCCACCGCACCGTCCAGCACATCAAGGGGCTGGGCAAGCGCGCCGGCGTGGTGCTCAATCCCGGCACCCCGGCCAAGATGCTCGACTATCTGATCGACATGGTCGACCTGGTGCTGGTGATGAGCGTCAACCCCGGCTTCGGCGGGCAGCATTTCATCGACAGCCAGCTCAGGAAGATCGCCGCGATCCGCAAGATGATCGAACAATCGGGGCGCGACATCGATCTGGAGGTCGACGGCGGCGTCGACACCGAGACCGCCCGGCGCGCGATCGAGGCCGGCGCCGACGCGCTGGTCGCGGGCACCGCCACCTTCCGCGGCGGGCCGGAGCATTATGCCGAGAACATCCGGGCGCTGCGCGGCGGATGACCGACGACCGCACCGGCATCGACTCCGAAAAGCACGTCATCTCCGCCGGACAGGGCGAATCGCTCGGCGACCGCATGGCGGCGTGGTTCGAACGGCTGACATGGCGCACCCCGCTCCACGACCGGCGGCTCGACGGCCAGCATCCGGTCAAGCTGGTCGCGGCGCCCGTCGACCCGATCCCCGGCGAGAGCGACCTTGGCGAAGCGATGCTCGAAGGCTGGATGTTCGCGGGCGGCGAGCATCACGCGATCGAGACGATCGACGTCGCCGCGCCCGCCGCCGGGCCGGCGTTCGTCGAATATCTGCATTCCTTCGCCTGGCTGCGCGATGTCGCCGCGCTCGAGGATCGCACGCGCGCGGTGCCGTTGGCGGAAGCGCTGGCGGGCGGCTGGCTGGCGGCGCACGGCGACCGTGTGTCGGACCCGGCATGGCGCCCGGCGACCACCGCGCGGCGGCTGGCGATGTGGGCGTTCCATGCGCCGCTGCTGCTCGCCTCGTCCGATCTCGTGTTCCGTTCGCGCGTTCTCAACGGCGTCGCGCGCGCCGCGCGGCATCTTGATCGCACCGCCGACAAGGCGCCCCCGGGCGCCGAGCGCATCGCCGCCTGGGCGGGCGTGGTGATCGCCGGGCTGTTGCTGCCCGCGGGTGAGACGCGGCTCGCGATCGGCGAGACCGGGCTGGCGCGCGCGCTGGGCACGGGGCTGAGCGCGGACGGCGGGGTGGTCAGCCGCTCGCCGGCGGCACTGCTCGACGTGCTCGCGACGATCGGGCTGGTGCGCGCCGCCTATGAGGCGCGCGGCGTGCCGCTCCCCGAGCCGGTGGTGCAGGCGCTGTCGCTCGCCACGCCCGCGCTGCTGGGGACGACGATGGGCGACGGTGGCCTGTCGAGCTGGCAGGGCGGGCTGCCGGTCGACGCCGATACGGTCAACGACGTGCTGCTCGCCAGCGGCGCGCACGGCCGCCCGCTGCGGCAGTCGCGCGACTGGGGCTATCAGCGGCTCGCCAATGGCGCGGCGGTGCTGATCGTCGACGCCGCCCCGCCGCCGATGGCGCGCGTTGCAGAGGGCGGCTGCGCCTCGACGCTCGCCTTCGAGTTCAGCGACGGCGCGGAGCGGCTGATCGTCAATTGCGGCGGCGCGGGCGTCACCGGCGCGCGGATGTCGGCGGCGATGATGACCGGGCTGCGCAGCACCGCAGCGCATTCGACGCTGACGATCGGCGACACCAATTCGACCGCGATCCTGCCCGACGGTACGCTCGGCAAGGGCGTGCGCGAGGTCGAGCTGACGCGGCAGGAATCGGAGCTGGGCAGCCGGATCGAGGCGCGCCACGACGGCTATGTCCGCCGCCACGGCTTCCACCACCAGCGCACCCTGCTGCTGCTCAGCGACGGTCGCGAGCTGCGCGGCGAGGACGCGTTGCTCGCCGCACCGGGCGCGCGCCCGCGCCGTGCCGATGCGATGACGCCGTTCCTGCTGCGCTTCCACCTTGCCGCCGGCGTCGAGGCGGTCGCGACCGCGGACAATCAGGCGGCGATGCTGCGCACGTCTGCTGGCAATTTCTGGCACTTTCGCAGCCGTGGCGAGCGGCTGACGATCGAGGACAGCGTGTGGGTCGACGGCTGGGGACGGCTGTTCACGACGCAGCAGATCGTGATCCACGGCCTCGCCCCGCCGACCGGGGTGAGCGTCAACTGGGTGTTGAAGCGCGCGCGGTAGGCGGCCGTCGCATCAGGCGTCATCCGTCACCCCGGGCGCGGGCCGGGGTGACGGACGGACAGGGCGGCCGGCTGCCCCCTAAAGGCTTGAGCCCTGCCCTTCCCGCGCGTAAGCGCGCGCGCATGACCAGCATCCCGATCCGCCGCGCGCTCCTTTCCGTCTCCGACAAGACCGGGATCGTCGATCTCGCTAAAGCGCTTGGCGACAAAGGTGTCGAACTCGTCTCGACCGGCGGCACCGCCAAGGCGCTGCGCGATGCCGGGCTGACCGTGCGCGACATCAGCGAGCTGACCGGCTTCCCCGAGATGATGGACGGCCGGGTCAAGACGCTCCACCCCAAGGTCCACGGAGGATTGCTTGCGGTCCGCGACGACGCCGCGCACGCCGCGTCGATGGAAGAGCATCAGATCGGCGCGATCGACCTCGTGGTCGTCAACCTCTATCCGTTCGAGGCGACCGTCGCCAAGGGCGCAGACCGCGACGAGGTGGTCGAGAATATCGACATCGGCGGGCCGTCGATGGTCCGGTCGGCCGCCAAGAACCACGCCTATGTCGCGATCGTCACCGATCCCGCCGATTACGCGCTGGTTGCCGCGGGCTCGACCACGCTGGAGGATCGCAAGCGGCTCGCCGCCAAGGCGTTCGCCACCACCGCCGCCTATGACGGCGCGATCGCGCGCTGGTTCGGCAATGTCGATCAGGGCGAGCGCTTCCCGGCGGTCCTGCCGCTGACGCTGCGCCGCGCGGGTGATGAACTGCGTTACGGCGAGAACCCGCACCAGCACGCCGCCTTCTATGCCGCGATCGGCGACGCAACGCCCGGGATCGGGCAGGCGCGGCAGGTGCAGGGCAAGGCGCTGAGCTACAACAATTACAACGACGCCGATGCCGCGCTGGAGCTGATCGCCGAATTTCGCGACGCCGATCCGACCTGCGTGATCGTCAAGCACGCCAATCCGTGCGGGGTGGCGACCGCCGCGACGCTGGCCGAGGCGTATGAGGCGGCGTTCGCGTGCGACACGGTCAGCGCGTTCGGCGGGATCATCGCGGTCAACCGCCCGCTCGACGGGGTCACGGCCAAGGCGATCACCGGCATCTTCACCGAGGTCGTCGTCGCCCCCGACGCCGACGAGGAAGCACTGGCGCTGTTCGCGGCGAAGAAGAACCTGCGCTTGCTGCTGGCCGGCACGCTGCCCGATCCGGCGCGCGACGGGCTGTTCGCCAAGTCGATCGCGGGCGGCTGGCTGGTCCAGTCGCGTGACGCCGGGCGCGTGCTGCCCGCCGACCTGAAGGTGGTGACCAAGCGCCAGCCGACCGAGCAGGAACTCGCCGACTGCCTGTTCGCCTGGACGGTTGCCAAGCACGTCAAGTCGAACGCGATCGTCTATGCCAAGGGGGGCAGCACCGCCGGCGTCGGCGCGGGGCAGATGAATCGGCTGGAATCGGCGCGGATCGCGGCGTGGAAGGCCAAGGATGCCGCCGACAAGGCCGGCTGGGGCGAGACGCGCACAATCGGCTCGGCGGTGGCATCGGATGCGTTCTTCCCGTTCGCCGACGGCTTGCTGGCGGCGGTCGAGGCGGGCGCGACCGCGGTGATCCAGCCGGGCGGCTCGATCCGCGACGACGAGGTGATCGCCGCCGCCGACGAAGCCGGGCTGGCGATGGTGTTCACGGGGATGCGCCACTTCCGCCATTGATCGGCGCGGTTGACGAAAGCCCGTCGCCCCTGCGCAGGCAGGGGCCCATGTCTGTCGGGTGTGCCAGAACGCTGACACATAAGCCGACGTGGCCGAGCGAACGGTTAGCCGAGAACTCTACAGACATAGGCCCCTGCCTGCGCAGGGGCGACGGTGCTATCCGGCGATCAGCGGATGAACCCACCTTCGTTCGGCAGCGTCGCCTCTTCCGCGCTCGGCATCTTGCTGAAGAGCGCGCGGTCCTCGGGACCGAAGGCGTAGCGCCAGATCACGAACAGATACGCCGCCAGCGTCGCGGCGACGCCGATCGACACCTGCGCCCAGCGCCACGCCGGCGGCAGCAGCGCGAAGGCTCCGCCAACCGCCGCGCCCGCGCTCGCCGCCCAGACGAGCGGCCAGCGCATCGGCGAGACGCTCGCGCCCAGCAGCCGCCCCAGCACCCCCGCCTTGATGAACGAGGTGAGCAGCACCACCAGCATCAGCGCAATCGGCGCACCCGCCGCCTGTGTCGTGACGCCATAGCCCGCCGCGCGCAGCGCCAGGATCAACCCGAACGACAAAGCGATCTGCAGCGCGAGCATCGTCATCGAGATCAGCAGGTTGCGGTGCCGCGCCATATAGACCAGCGCCGATTCGGATACCGCGCCGGTCGAGGCGAACACCTCGGCGAACAACAGGAACACCATCGGTGCCGCGCCGCCGACGAACTGCGGCCCGATCGTCGCCATCACCCCCTCGCGCGGGATCGAGGCGGTGATCGCCAGCGCGAGCTGCGCGGCGATGATCCAGAACGCCACCTGCCGCACCTGCCGCGCGATCGCCGCCAGATCGCCGCGCGCGAGGCTCTGCGTCACCACCGGCCCCAGAATCGGGTCGAAGCTGGTCTTGAGCTTCTGCGGCAGGCTCGCGACCTGTTGCGCCATATAATAGATGCCGACCACGCTCGGCGCGAACAACGTGCCGAGGATCAGCCGGTCGACGTTGCGGCTGCCCCATTCGAGCGCGTCCGCCCCTGCGAGTGGCGTGTTGGCGCGCGTCATCTGCCATAATTGCCCGACATGCGGCGACCAGCCGTGCGGCACGCCATAGCTGCGGATCAGCGGGACGATGCTCGCGGTGAGCGCCGCGACCATGCTCGCGACATAGGCGAGCACCAGCCCGTCCTTGTGCGTGAAGAACGAGAACAGGAACGCGAAGATCGACAGCGTCCACGGCTCGATCACCGCGCGCGCGGTCACGCTCGCCTTGACGTTGTGGCGATAGGCGAGCGCGGCGAGGCTGACGTCGGACAGCGCGGGCGCGAGGATGATGAGCGGGAAGAAGCGGTCGAGCCCGCCGATCTGTGAATTGGGGTACATCGCCTGTGGAAAGGCGAACAGCAACACGCTGGCGATCAGGCTGGCGATCAGCGCGAGCGCCAGTGCGTCGAAGACGACGTGATTGTGCGGGCGATCGGTCGACGACAGCGCCTGCGCGAGTCCGCGCTTGAGCCCGAGCGTCGCGATGAGCGCGGCGAACTCCACGACCACCACGGCAATCGCGAAGCGGCCGACCAAGGCGGCGCCGTACATATGGCCGGCGATGAACAGGAACGGGATGCGCGCGCCGAGCCGCAGGACGAAGCCGGCGACGTTGGTGCGGCCGCCTTTCGCAAGCGCGGCGATGTCTTCGGGTTGGTCGGTCGCGGTCATCTCGATGCCTGACCAATGACCGTTCGCTTCGAGCAGGGTTCGAGCGCAGCCGAGAACCCGCCCGTCGAGAAGGTGCCGCGGGTGGCGACCTCTCGACACGCCGTCTCGGCTGCGCTCGACGGCTGCTCGAGGCGAACGGGGGTGCGAAGGCGCGCCGCGGCAAAGCCGCGTTGTCGGACGGGCGCTGGCCGCCGGCCGCGCCCGCTTGAGTCAGCCGGGCGTGGCCGGCTGCCAAGCGGCGCGGTCAATGCGCCGCTCCCCAGCTTGCTCCCACCCCGATCTCCACCCCCAGCGGCACGTCGAGCACCACCGACGGTGCCGCCGCCCCCGCCATCACGCGCTCGATCACCGGGCGTGCGCGCTCGACGTCGCCCTCGGACAGTTCGAACACCAGTTCGTCGTGAACCTGCAACAGCATCCGCACGTCGGGCAGCCCCGCCTCGAGCAGCGCTGGCTCCATCCGCGCCATCGCGCGCTTGATGATGTCGGCGCTGGTCCCCTGGATCGGCGCGTTGATGGCGGCGCGCTCCGCGCCCTGCCGCTCGTGCTGCACCTTGCTGCGGATGCGCGGGAAATGCGTCTTGCGGCCGAACAATGTCTCGGTGAAGCCGTGCTCGCGCACCTGCGTCAGCGTCTCGGCGATATAGCGGTTGATGCCGGGGAAGCGCTCGAAATAGCGGTCGATCATCGACTGCGCCTCGTCGGCGGAGATGTCGAGCCGCCCCGCCAGCCCCCAGCGCGAGATGCCGTAGAGGATCGCGAAGTTGATCGTCTTGGCGCTGGCGCGCGTGTCGCGCGTCACCTCGCCGAACAATTCCTGCGCGGTCAGGCTGTGGATGTCGTCGCCGCGCGCGAACGCTTCCTTGAGCTGCGGCACGTCGGCCATATGCGCCGCCAGCCGCAGCTCGATCTGCGAGTAATCCGCGGCGAGGATGACGTTGCCCGCGTCGGCGACGAAGGCGTCGCGGATCTGCCGCCCGGTCTCGGTACGGATCGGGATGTTCTGGAGGTTGGGATCGGTCGACGACAGTCGCCCGGTCTGCGCGCCGGTCAGCGAATAGCTGGTGTGGACGCGCCCGGTCTGCGGGTGGATCTGCTCCTGAAGGCTATCGGTATAGGTGTTCTTCAGCTTGGTAAGCTGACGCCATTCCAGCACCTTGGTCGCGATCTCCGCCCCCGCCGATCCCTTGTCGGCCGCCAGCCGTTCCAGCTCGGTGACATCGGTCGAATAGACCCCGCTCTTGCCCTTGCGCCCGCCCTTGAGCCCCAGCCGCTCGAACAGCACATCGCCGAGCTGCTTGGGGCTGCCGATCGTGAACGGCCCGCCGGCCAGCTCGTGGACGACGCCTTCGAGATGCGCGATCTGCGTCGAGAACTCGCCGGACAGCTGCGCCAGCTTCTCGCGATCGACCTTGATCCCGCGCCGCTCCATCCGCGCGATCACCGAAACCAGCGGGCGGTCGACCATCTGGTAGACGCGCGTCCCGCCCTCGCGCGGCAGCCGCGCGGTGAAGCGCCGCCACAGCCGCAGCGTCACGTCGGCATCCTCGGCGGCGTAGCGCGTCGCGCTCTTCAGGTCGATTTCGTGGAAGCCGAGCGCCTTCTTCCCGGTCCCGACCACGTCCTTGTACGCGATGCACGTGTGCGAGAGGTGCGTCGCGGCCAGCTCGTCCATGCCATGCCCGTGCAGGCCGGCGTCGAGCGCGAAGCTCATTACGATCGTGTCGTCATAGGGCGCGACGTCGATCCCCAGCCGTGACAAGACGATCAGGTCGTATTTGAGATTGTGCCCGATCTTGAGGACACCGGGGTCCTCGAACAGCGGCTTGAGCTTCGCCAGCGCGGCGTCGCGGTCGAGCTGCGGCGGCCGCTCGGCGAACATGTCGCTCCCGCCATGCGCCAGCGGCACGTAGCAGGCGAGGTTCGGGTGCAACGCCATCGACACGCCGACCAGTTCGGCGAGCATCGGGTCCTTCGCGGTGGTCTCAGTATCGATTGCCACCCAGCCCTGATTCCGCGCGACCGTGATCCAGCGGTCGAGCGACTCGTCGTCGATTACCGTCTCATAGCCGTCGTGGTTGCACGCCGGCTCCTCGTCGGCGTCGAACGCGGCATCGCTCGCCGCTTCGGCGACCGGGGCATCGGCGACCTCGCCGAGCCGCGTCAGCAGCGAGCGGAAGCCGTGATGGTCGAGGAATGCCCGCAGCGGTGCGTCTGGGATGCCGTCTGCCAACGAAAGTTCTTCGAGCGGCTGCGGCAGCGGCACGTCGCACGCCAGCTCGACCAGCTTGCGGCTCATCCGCGCCGCTTCGGCATGCTCGATCAGATTGTCGCGCAGCTTGCCCTTCTTCATCGCGTCGGCAGCGGCGAGCACGCTCTCGACATCGCCATGTTCGAGGATCAGTTTCGCGGCGGTCTTCGGCCCGACGCCCGGGACGCCCGGAACGTTGTCGACGCTGTCGCCCATCAGCGCCAGCACGTCGCCGAGCTTGTCCGGGCCGACCCCGAACTTCGCCTCGACATCGGCGGGGCCGAGCGTGCGGTTGTTCATCGTGTCGAGCATGTCGACCGACGGATCGGTCATCAACTGCATCAGGTCCTTGTCGGAGCTGACGATCGTCACCTGCCAGCCCTGCGCCAGCGCCGCCTTGGTATAGCTGGCGATCAGGTCGTCGGCTTCCCAGCCCTGTTCCTCGATGCACGGCAGCGAGAAGGCGCGCGTCGCGTCGCGGATCATCGGGAATTGCGGGACGAGGTCCTCGGGCGGCGGGGGGCGGTGCGCCTTGTACTGGTCGTAAAGCTCGTTGCGGAACGTGCTGCTCGACTTGTCGAGGATCACCGCCATGTGCGTCGGCCCGTCGGCCTTGTGGAGCGCGTCGGCGAGCTTCCACAGCATCGTCGTATAGCCATAGACCGCGCCGACCGGCTCGCCATGCTTGTTGGTGAGCGGCGGGAGACGGTGATAGGCCCGGAAAATATAGCCCGATCCGTCGACGAGATAGAGGTGCGGCATGGCGGCTGCCCTATAACGGATTGGGGTCAGGGGGAACCGGGGTTTCTCCGTTCGTCATTCCCGCGCCACCATCGTCATCCCCGCGCAGGCGGGGATCCAGACGCGCAGGCCCGTCGGAAGAGCCGCACCGTTGGAGGTTCTGGATTCCCGCCTTCGCGGGAATGACGAAGAGGCACCTACTCCGACTCGTCCGCCCCGCCTGCGCGTGGCTGGGCGCCGGTCAGCGCGGCGGCGACCTGCTGGATCAGCACCTGCCGCACGCGCATCGGCGCGGTGGTGTCGCCGATCTGCACCGCGATCGCATAGCGCCGCCCGTCGGGCGCGGTCAGGATGCCGATGTCGTTGAACCCGGCGTTGCGGCTGCCCAGTTCCTGCCCGGTGCCGGTCTTGTGCGCGAGCGTCCAACCCGCCGGGGTCGCCGCCTTCAGCCGCGCGCGTCCGGTGTGCGAATTCGCCATCGTCTCGAGCAGCACCCGCGTCGACGTCTCGCTCAGCAACTCGCCGCGCGCCAGCCGCGCCAGCGCCTCGACGATCGCGGCGGGCTGCGCGCCGTCGGGGGGATTGTCGATATAGCGTTGCAGCGCCGCCCGGCGCACCTCCGGATCAAGCCGCGCGCGCGCCGCCTCGAACCCGCGCCCCAGCGCCATCGACTGGTTCCACGTCACCCCCGCGGTGCCGCTCTGGAGCAGACGCTCGCCGGGGCCGAAGCGGATGCCGGCGATATGCTTGTCGGCAAGGAAGCGCCGCACCGCCGCCGGGCCGCCGACATAGCTCAGCAGCCGGTCGTTGGCGGTGTTGTCGCTCTGCGTCAGCGCGCGCGTCAGCAACCCGCCGACCGTGGTGCGATAGCCGTCGCCGGTCACCAGCGACGCGACCGGCTGGTGGAACAGCGTCAGATCGTCGCGCGTCACCAGCAGCGGGTCGTCGAGCTTGAGCCGCCCGGCGTCGCGCTGCGCCAGCACGGTCATCGCGACCCATAATTTGCTGACGCTCTGCTGCGGCAGATAGAGCGAACCGCCCTCCTGCACGATCCAGTCCTCGTCGACCGCCTGGATCGCCGCGCCGGCCTTGCCGGGAAAGCTGCGGATCAGCTGCGTCACGCGTTGCTGCAACGCGCGCGGCGCCGATTTCGGGCGCGGCGGCGCGGGCGGCGGGACCGCGACCGAGACGATCGGCGGCGGTGGCGCGGCCGGGATCAGCGTCGACCCCGCCCCCGCGCCGCAGCCGGCGATCAACAGCGACCAGCCGATCACCGACGACCGGTGCGCGAATGTCGTCTTCCCCATGCCCGCCGCCGTCACCCCTGCCTGATCCGCGGGTGTGCCGGGCGCGCCTGCCGAGGCAAAGCCCTGCGACTCGTGCTTGCGACGACCGCCCGCCAGCGCGCGACGAGTCGAGTCGGGGTCGCTCAACCGACTGGTCCCCCAAGGCCGATCGACATCCGCCGATCTCCTTCTTCCGTCATCCCGGACCTGATCCGGGATCCCGCTTTTTGCCGCCGTCGCTGGAAGCGGGGCTCCGGATCAAGTCCGGGGCGACGTACAAGAGGATGTTCGGGTTGATCCGACCCAGGGCTCACGGCACCAGCACCGTATCGACCGGTGGGTCGCTCAGCTCGGGATAGTCGAGCGTGTAATGCAGCCCGCGGCTTTCATGGCGATGCAGCGCCGAGCGGACGATCAGGTCGGCGGTCTGGAGCAGGTTGCGCAACTCGATCAGATCGGGCGTGACGCGGAAATGCCCGTAATAATCCTCGATCTCGCTGCGCAGCAGGTCGATGCGGTGACGGGCGCGCTCCAGCCGCTTGGTGGTGCGGACGATCCCGACGTAATTCCACATGAAGCGACGGATCTCGGTCCAGTTCTGCTTGATGACGACTTCCTCGTCGGAATCGGTCACGCGGCTTTCGTCCCACGCCCGGATCGCGGGCACGTCGGGCAAAGTGTCCCAGCGTGCGGCGATGTCGCGCGCCGCCGCCTCGCCGAATACGAAACATTCGAGCAGTGAGTTCGACGCCAGCCGGTTCGCGCCGTGCAGCCCCGATTGCGTGCACTCGCCCGCGGCATAGAGGCCGGGCAGATCGGTGCGCCCGTCGCGATCGACCATGATCCCGCCGCAGGTGTAATGCTGCGCCGGCACCACCGGGATCGGGGCGACGGTCATATCGATCCCCAGCCCTTTCAGCTTCTCGTAGATGTTCGGGAAATGCCCGCGCACGAAATCGGCGGGCATGTGGCTGATGTCGAGATGGACGAAGTCGAGCCCGTAGCGCTTGATCTCGGCGTCGATCGCGCGCGCCACCACGTCGCGCGGCGCCAGCTCCAGCCGCTCCGCATCGTAATAGGGCATGAAGCGCTTGCCGGTGGTCGGGTTGATGAGCCGCCCACCCTCGCCGCGCACCGCCTCGGTGATGAGGAAGTTCTTGACCTCCAGATGGTAGAGGCAGGTCGGGTGGAATTGCATGAATTCCATGTTCGCGACGCGCGCTCCGGCCCGCCACGCCATCGCGATCCCGTCGCCGGTCGCGCCGCGCGGCGCGGTCGAGAACAGATAGGTGCGCCCCGCCCCGCCGGTCGCGAGGATCGTCGCGCGCGCGGTGTGGAGCGCGACCCGCCCGCTGCGGCGGTCGATCGCATAGACACCCCAGACGTTGCCCGCGCCCGAATAGCGCTCCTCGTGCCGGCTGGTGGCGAGATCGATCGCGACCTGATCGGGGACGAGCGTGATGTTGGGATGCGCCTCGGCGGCGCGCTGCAATGCCTCCTGCACCGCCCAGCCGGTCGCGTCGGCGACATGGACGATGCGGCGGTGCGAATGGCCGCCCTCGCGCGTCAGGTGCAGCGCGCCCTTTTCCTCGGCGAACGGCACGCCCAACGCGCGCAACCGCTCGATCGCGGCGGGGGCGCGTTCGACGACGAGTTCGACGATCGCGCGGTCGTTGAGCCCGGCGCCGGCGACCATCGTGTCCTCGACATGATGCTCGAACGTGTCGCCGGGTTCGAGCACCGCGGCGATCCCGCCCTGCGCCCAGGCGGTGGAGCCTTCGTTGAGCGCGCCTTTCGCAAGCACCGTCACCTTGAAACGATCGGCGAGATTGAGCGCCGCGGTCAGCCCGGCCGCGCCGGAGCCGACGATCAGCACGTCGCTTCCAGTCATGCCGCGCGCCCGCGAATGTTGCGAATGTTGAGACGCTGGCGGGTTCTTGCGGCGGGCACGGGGTACATGATGATCCATGTGGCATAGATCGGGGCGTGAGGGACAGCCCATGTTGTGGGCGCACCTGCTTCGTCATTCCCGCGCAGGCGGGAATCCAGACGCGCAGGTCGTCGATTGAGCCGCAACGTCAGCGGGTCTGGATCCCCGCCTTCACGGGGATGACGGTTGGTGGCGGAAAGGATTTAGCGCGCCACCACCGTCGGCAGCCGGTCGATCGGCTCGACCGTCACGCTGCGGAACCACGTCTCCGCGCCCTCCGACTGCAACTGGACGTGCCCGTGCGTCAGCGGGCTGCGCACACCGCCGGCTCCGACGGTCGCCAGCCCCTCGACCAGCATCACCGGCACGCCGTTGACGACATGCACCGCGCGGTCGCCGAGCACGTAGAGATCGAGCACGTTCCACTGCCCCGCCGGCCGCTCGGCATCGCGGGCATTCTCGACGTTCCAGATCAGCGAGCCGTTGACGATCTCGACCGGCTTCCCGCCCATCCGGTAGCGGACCGGCGGCGAGATCAATGACGGGTCGAGCGCGGCGGCGGTACGGATGCGCACATCGCGCCCGACCGCGACCGCCATGCCGGTCGAACCGGTCATGATCTCGAACTCGACCGAGGGCTGCCATGTCCCGAACACCGCGCCGGGCGTGCCATGCGTATGATAGAGCAGGCCGTTGTTGGGCGGCTGTCCGGCGCGCGGCGCCCAGCGCTGGTCGCCCCAGCGATATTCCAGCCGCAGGTGATAGTCGCGCAGGTCGGCGTCATGGACCAAAGCGCCCCAGGTTTCGCCCTTGACCCACAGCGCCAGCTTGCCGTCGATCGCCCTGACCGCAAAATCGCCCGCGGTCGAGCGCGATCGGCCGATCGCGGTTGCGCCGGGCTTGTCGCGGTAAGTAACCGACGGGTCGGGGTACCCGAGCCACGGCTGCCACCCGGACAGGTCGCGGCCGTTGAACAAGACGCGTGACGGGCCGGTCGGCTTGGGGACGTCGCTGAGGACGAGGGTCTGCGTGGTCGTGGGCGCGTCGCCGACGATCGCGCGCGCCTGCTCGACCGGCGACGGGGCGGGCGCCGCGGCCTGCGCGATCGCTGTCGCCAACAGGATGATGTTCACTGGCCGCCTCCACTGCGTTCGCAAAGGAATATTGCAGGATAGCGGAGCCGCAACAACGACTTACGACCAAGGTCGGAACCTCGGGTCCTTATCCACGGCCTCTCCGCCCGTCATTGCGAGCGTAGCGAAGCAATCCAGAGCCGGACCAGGACGCCCTGGATTGCTTCGCTTCGCTCGCAATGACGTGGCTAGAGTGTCGTTCGGCTGCGAAGAAGAAAGAAGAAGCGAGGTCCCCCGGATCAAGTCCGGGGCGACGGGGATCAGCCCGCGTTCGCCGCGCGGGTCAGGTTGAGGAACACGTCCTCCAGATCGGCTTCCTTGGTGCTGACGTCGACGATCCCGTAGCCGTCGCGCTGGATCGCGCCCAGCACCTCGCCCGCATTGACGCGGTCCTTGGCGTAGGTGATCTCCAGAGTCCGCGTGCCCTTAAGCGCAACCTTCCCGAAACAGTCGTTGTCGGGCAGCGCCGCGACGTCGCGGTCGACGGTCACCGCGACGATCTTCTCCTGCGCCTTCCCGAGCAGCTCGGCGGTCGGCGAGTTGGCGATGACGCGGCCGTGGTTGATGATCGCGATCCGGTCGCACAGTTCCTCGGCCTCTTCGAGGTAATGGGTGGTCAGCACCACCGTCACCCCGGCGTCGTTGAGGCTGCGGACATAGGTCCACAATTGCTGACGCAGCTCGATGTCGACCCCGGCGGTCGGCTCGTCGAGCACCAGCACCGGGGGCGCATGCACCATCGCCTTGGCGACCATCAGCCGACGCTTCATGCCGCCCGACAGCGTGCGGGCGTAAGCGTTCGCCTTGTCCTCCAGATGCACCGCGCGGAGCAGCTCCATGCTGCGGCGCTCCTTCTTCGGCACGCCGTACAGCCCGGCCTGGATCTCCAGCGTCTCGACCGGCGTGAAGAACGGGTCGAACAGGATCTCCTGATTGACGATCCCGATCGACGCCTTGGCGTTGCGCGGGTGCTCGTCGATGTCGAAGCCCCAGATCGTCGCCGCGCCGCTGGTCTTGTTGACCAGCCCGGCAAGGATGTTGATCAGCGTCGACTTGCCCGCGCCGTTCGGCCCCAGCAGCCCGAAGATGCTGCCGCGCGGGACGTCGAAGGTCACGCCGTCCAGCGCGCGCTTCGGCGCGCCGCCCTTCACCCCGGCGTAGGTCTTGCACAGGTCGCGGATCGAGATCGCTGCTTCGGTCATATCCGGCGCGATAGGCGCGTGGGCGGCGGAAGCCAATAACGGAGGATTGTTTCGTCGTCGCCGCCTTGCTAATCGCCTGCCCATGCGCCCGCCGTCCGAACTCGTCCGCACCTCCTCCGCCCGCGTCGCCTGCGACGGCGCGACCGACATTCCGGGCGGCGCGGCGCTCGGCCACCCGCGCGTGTGGTTGCAGATCGACGAGCATGGCTATGTCGACTGCGGCTATTGCGACCGGCGCTTCGTGCTGATCGGCGGGCCGGCGGACGGTGTCGATCACAGCACGCTCCCCGACATTTCCGAGGGTGCCAGCCCGCAATAACGTCGCTCTCCGTTTTGGAGAGCAGAGTGATGGCACGCGGATGCGCGGTGTGGTTGCGCCCTGCGTCATCCTTCGGCGCCCAACGAAAAGGTTCGTCATCCCGGGCTTGACCCGGCGTCCCGCTTCTTCTTCCTGCCGGTAAGAAGAAGCGGGGTCCCGGATCAAGTCGGGGGCGACGGGGAACGATGACGCGGAGCTTGCGCACCCCTCTCCGCATGCTCCGCGCCTCCGCGTGAACCCAACCGCTGGCATCCCCACCCGCGCACGCCTATCTTGGCGCGATGACCGATCCCCGCTCCTTCCTGTACCGCGACACGCTCGACCCCGCGACCGCGCAGCGCGTCACCGCCGATGTGCTGGGGCGCGCCGATGACGGCGAGCTGTTCCTGCAATATCGCAAGGCCGAGGCGTTCGGGTTCGACGACGGGCGGCTGAAGACCGCCAGCTACGACACCACCGCCGGCTTCGGACTGCGCGCGGTGTCGGGCGAGATGACCGCCTTCGCGCACGCCAACGAGCTGAGCGAGGCCGCGATCCGCCGCGCCGGCGAGACGATGGCGCTGATCGATCCGTCGAGCGCGACGAAGGCCGCCGCGCCGGCGCGCACCAACCACCGGCTCTATACCGACGCCGATCCGCTCGATCTCGTGCCGTTCGCCGACAAGGTGAACCTGTGCCAGACGATCGACGCCGCCGCGCGCGCGCGCGATCCGCGCGTCGCGCAGGTGTCGGTCGGGCTGTCGGGGACGTGGAGCGTGGTCGAGATCGTTCGCGCCGACGGTTTCGTCGCCACCGACGTCCGCCCGCTGGTTCGGCTCAACGTCTCGATCGTCGCCGAGGCGAACGGGCGGCGCGAGACCGGGTCGTTCGGGGTCGGCGGGCGCTACCTCTACGACCGGGTGATGACGCCCGAGATGTGGAACCGTGCGATCGACGAGGCGCTGGCACAGGCGCTGGTCAATCTCGAGGCGGTCGACGCGCCCGCGGGCGAGATGACGGTGTTGCTCGGGAATGGCTGGCCCGGCGTGCTGCTCCATGAGGCGATCGGGCACGGGCTGGAGGGCGATTTCAACCGCAAGGGCACCTCGGCCTTCTCGGGGCGGATCGGCGAGCGTGTCGCCGCTCCCGGCGTGACGATCGTCGACGACGGCAGCATCGCCGACCGGCGCGGCTCGCTGACGATCGACGACGAGGGCACGCCGACCTCGGAGACGATCCTGATCGAGGACGGCATCCTCAAAGGCTATATGCAGGACCGGCTCAACGCACGGCTGATGGGGGTCGCGCCGACCGGCAACGGGCGGCGCGAGAGTTTCGCGCACGCGCCGATGCCGCGCATGACCAACACCTTCATGAAGGCCGGCCGCGACGATCCCGCCGAGCTGCTGAGCCGCGTGAAGAAGGGCATCTTCGCCAAGTCGTTCGGCGGCGGGCAGGTCGATATCGTCTCGGGCAAGTTCACCTTCTCGTGCACCGAGGCGTACCGGATCGAGGACGGCAAGCTGGGCGCGCCGATCAAGGGCGCGACGCTGATCGGCGACGGGCCGAGCGTGCTGACCAAGGTGCTGGGCGTCGGCCACGACTTCGCGCTCGACGAGGGGATCGGCGTGTGCGGCAAGGGCGGGCAGAGCGTCCCCGCGGGCGTCGGGCAGCCGTCGCTGCTGATCGACGGGCTGACGGTGGGCGGGACGGCCTGACGTCAGACGCCGGTCAGCGCCATGTCGAAAGCGTCGATGATGTCGAGGCGATAATCCCGCAAGGTGATCACGAGCTTTCGTAGTTCGCTGACCCGCACAGCGGCGGCGAATTGCGTGATCATCGCATAGCGTTCGCCTTCGATCTCAAACACAGGGTTCAAGCGTAACCGCAATTGCGGGGCATCCGCTACGGGAAGCAGAGGTACCGCCATCCGCGTCGCCAGATAGGCGAGCACCTCCGACTGACAATCGAGCAGCAGGCCGCCGTCGCTCGACCGATACACATCAAATTGTGCCATCAGAACAGCCGGTAGCGTTCCAGCGGCAAGCCGTTTTCCTCAACCCAGCGATTGACGGATTCGGCCCATTCGCGATTCTCTTCCCGCCAGCGACGATCCCGCTCTTCCTTTGCAGCCTTTCGCAACGCTGCTTCGCTTACCTGCGACAGGTTGATTCCCGCCTCTCGGGCTGCAGCCACTACGCCCGTGTCGAGCGACAGGTTGACCGGCTTGCGCTTGCCGGACGTGATCGGATCGTGCTTCATGGCGCATGAAGCTATGCGCATCATCCATGCGCGTCAACGCGGAGTGACCAATGGCCAAGTTCTTCCCCGCCCTCACCCCCGAGCATCGCGCGTTCGTCGCGAAACAGCCGGTGTTCTTCGTCGCCACCGCGGCGGCGGACGCGCGCGTCAACCTCAGCCCCAAGGGCATGGACAGCTTCCGCATCCTCGACGACACCACGGTCGCCTATCTCGATGTCGCGGGATCGGGGAACGAGACGAACGCGCATCTGCTCGCCGACGGGCGGATCACGATCATGTTCTGCGCCTTCGACAATCCCGCGCTGATCTTCCGCATTTACGGCCGCGGCCGGCCGGTGCTGCCGCAGGATGACGCGTGGGACGAACTGGCCGCGCATTTCACGCTGCTGCCCGGCACGCGGCAGATCTTCGTGATCGCGGTCGACGAGGCGCAGACCTCGTGCGGCTGGGGCGTGCCGTACATGGCGTTCGAGCGCGAGCGCGACACGCTCAACAAATATCACGCGAGCACCGACGATGCGACGCGCTTCGGCAAATATGCCGTCCGCACCCACAGCATCGACGGGCTGCCGGTGCGCAGCCCGACGCGCGTGCCCGCCTGATGGCGCTTGTCGAACTCGGCCGCTACGACCGCAACCTCGCCAACATCCTCGTCGCGCGGCTGGAGAGCGACGGCATCCCCGCGCTGGCTTTCGATGGCGGCGCGAGCATCGCCGACGGCAGCTGGCTGCTGATCTCGGTGCGCGTCATGGTCGACGAGGACGATCTCGCCGCCGCGCAGGCGATCGCCGGCGCTGCCTGATTTTTGGGCAGCGGTGACGCGCTGCACAATTATTAACGATCGTTAGCACCTCCTCTCCCGACTGCCCGCTCTGCGAGCAACTGGCACGACCCTTGCGATGCTCCTTTGCGGACAAACGCAAAGGGGGCGCGATGAAGCTGGTCATAGCCATCATCAAACCGTTCAAGCTCGACGAGGTGCGCGAAGCGCTCACCACCGTCGGCGTGGCCGGGATGACCGTGTCGGAGGTGAAGGGGTTCGGTCGCCAGAAGGGCCAGACCGAAATCTACCGCGGCGCCGAATACAGCACCAACATGGTGCCCAAGATCAAGATCGAGGTCGTGTGCGCCAGCGACATCGCCGACCGCGTGGTCGAGGCGATCCAGGCCGCCGCCAACACCGGCGCGATCGGCGACGGCAAGATCTTCGTGCTCGATGTCGGACAGGCGGTGCGGATCCGCACTGGCGAAACCGACGACACGGCCTTGTGATGGGGGGACTGATGACGCTTTCCAGAAAGATTGCGGGCGGCGCGGGGGCGCTGGCCGCCACGTTGCTCACGGCCGCGCCGGCATGGGCGCAGGGCGCCGCCGGCCCGGTGCGCGCACCGGGTGCCGAAGCCGCCGTCGCGATGATCAACAAGGGCGATACGTCGTGGATGCTAATCTCCGCGGCGCTGGTGCTGATGATGTCGATCCCCGGCCTCGCGCTGTTCTACGGCGGGCTGGTGCGCACCAAGAACATGCTCAGCGTGCTGATGCAGGTGTTCATGATCGTCTCGGTCGCCAGCCTCGTCTGGGTGTGCTGGGGCTACAGCCTCGCCTTCACCAGCGGTAACGCGTTCGTCGGCGGGCTGTCGAAGGCGTTCCTCGCGGGCGTCGGGCCGACCTCGGTCGCGGCGACCTTCTCGAACAACGTCTACGTGCCCGAATATGCGTTCATCGCCTTCCAGATGACCTTCGCGTGCATCACGCCCGCGCTGATCGTCGGTGCGTTCGCCGAGCGGGTGAAGTTCACCCCGCTGCTGATCTTCGTCGTGCTGTGGCTGACGATCGTCTATTTCCCGATGGCGCACATGGTCTGGTACTGGGCGGGCCCGGACTTCCTCGCCGACGCGCCGACCGACGCCGGGCTGCTGTACGGCTGGGGCGCGCTCGATTTCGCGGGCGGCACGGTGGTGCACATCAACGCGGGCATTGCGGGCCTCGTCGGCTGCCTCATCATCGGCAAGCGCCACGGCTACAAGTCGGAGCCGATGCCGCCGCACTCGCTGACCATGACGATGATCGGCGCTTCCTTGCTGTGGGTCGGCTGGTTCGGGTTCAACGCCGGCTCCAACCTCGAGGCCAATGGCGGCGCGGCGCTCGCGTTCGTCAACACCTTCGTCGCCACCGCCGCCGCGGCGGTCGCCTGGGCGGTGATCGAGCAGATCGTCCACAAGAAGCCGTCGCTGCTGGGCGGCGTGTCGGGGGCGGTCGCCGGCCTCGTCGCGATCACCCCGGCCGCCGGCTTCGCCGCACCGATGACCTCGATCATCCTCGGCTTCGTCGCCAGCGCGGTGTGTTTCTTCTTCGTCACCTCGGTGAAGAACAAGCTCGGCTATGACGACACGCTCGACGTGTTCGGCGTGCACTGCGTCGGCGGGATCATCGGCGCGATTGCGACCGGGATCGTCGCCGACCCGTCGCTCGGCGGTCAGGGCTTCATCGACTACACCAGCTTCCCGTCGGTCGCCGGCAAGTACGACATGGCCGCGCAGGTCTTCACGCAGATCAAGGCGGTCGTGCTGACGCTGGTGCTGTCGGGCGGCGTCTCTGCGGTGCTCTTCTACGGCATCAAGGCGACGATGGGGCTGCGTCCCTCGCTCGAGGTCGAGGTCGAAGGTCTCGACATCAACGAGCATGGCGAACGCGCCTATAATTACTGACGAGTTCGCGGGGCGGCGACGGTCGCCGCCCTGCCACCGATGTTCCTCCTGCGGACGACACCTCAAGGCCCGGCGCGGCAACGCGACCGGGCCCTTTTTTGCGTGCTGCGCTGCAAGATGACGCGGGCCTTCCGATGCGCTATATAAGTAAACGGCGCCGGGTGATCTCGTTCCAGCGAGACCCCGGCTCCGAGAAGGAGAGGATGGGTCATGTTGAGGATCAGGAACGCCGGCCATCATGGTATGGTCGCTGCCGGGCTCGCAGCGATGTTCACCGCTGCGGTACTTGGCGCACAGCTTGCCGCGGATGCGGTCGTCTATGTCGGCGAGCTGCTGATACGCTGATCGAGCGCGCAACAACGACGATTGGGATCTTTGGCTCGTCATTGCGAGCGTAGCGAAGCAATCCAGTGCCGGATCATGATGCCCTGGACTGCTTCGCTACGCTCGCACTTAGCAAGTAGATGCTACCGCAGTCTGAAGCCATTCCCGTCGCTCCAGACTTGATCCGGGACGACAAAGGCAGGTTACTTCGGCAGCCGGATCTCGAACATGGTCGGCCAGCGCTTGCCGGTGACAAACAGCCGCCGCGCCTTGCCGTCCCAGGCGATGCCGTTCGCGACCGCCTCGGGATCGCGCGCGCCGACCTCGGCGACGATCGCACGCAGGTCGATCACCCGCGTCACCACGCCGCTGCGCGGATCGATCGCGACGATGACCGGCTGGTGCCAGACGTTGGCGAGGATCTGCCCGTCGACCATCTCCAGCTCGTTGATCTGGTCGAGCGCGCGACCCGCGAACGTGACGGTAACGGTGCGCCGCACCTTCATCGTCGCCGGATCGTGGAAGGTCAGCGTCGCGCTGCCGTCGGAACGGATCAGCGACGTCGCATCGGACGTCAGCCCCCAGCCCTCGCCCGAATAGCGCATCGTCCCCAGCGGCTTGAGCGTCGCAGCGGTCCAGCGATGCGCGATGCCATCGTGCCAGGTCAGGCTGATCGCCTCGCCCTTCCACAATGCCAGCCCCTCGCCGAACTGCGCGGCGGGGATCGTCCGCCGCAGCGTGACCTTGCCGCTGACCGGATCGACGCGTCGCACGTCCGAACGCCCTTCCAGCCCGACGCTCTCGATCAGCGCGCCGCCGTGCCATACCAGACCTTCGGTGAAGGCGGCGGGATCGTGCGGTGTCCGGCGCACGATTACCGGCACGACCAGCGCCGGCTGGCGCGCCATGACGGCGGACGCAGCCTGTGGCGGGGCCGCCCCGGCCGGACCGGCAAGGGCGAGAAGCGGGAGGAGCAGCCAGCGCGACATGCGCCAGCGGTACGATGCCGCGCGGCGCGGGGCAATCACGTTGCGCCGCGCGCCGGCCTCAGCCCGCCCTGGGCGTCGTGCCCTGCACCGCCGTCACGGTCGCGATGCCCTTGTCATTGATCGAGACCACCCATGGCGTGCCGTCGTCGCAGGTCGCGACCCAGCTCGGGTTGCCCTGCAGTTCCGGGCCGGCGGTCGAGCGCGTCACGCCCTGACAGGCGCGCCCGGCATCGCTGATCGCGCGGAACAGCACGCCGTTGCGCTCCTTCTCGTTCAACTGGCTGATCTGCGCGAGATAATTACCGCTGCTGTTGTTGGTGGCCGCCGCGGCGGTCTCCCCGTCCGGGCGCGAGCCGCACGCGGCGAGCGACAACGGCAGGATGGCGGCGATCACGGCATGGCGAATCATCTCAGGCCCCTCGAAGACGAACGTTGCGCTGGTTTAACATTTTTCACAGCTTCGGGTTGCACCATCTCCTCTATGAAGAAGGGCGGGCGAGTCGTGGGGACGGTGTGATGCGGGCAAAGCGGTCGATCGGGCTGGTGGCGGGGCTGGCGCTGCTGGCGTCGTGCGGGGATGGTGACGGCGGCACGCGCGTCGCGGGCAGCACCGGCGGCGCGACGGGCGGCGGCAGCGTCGGCGGCACCACTGCTGCGACCGGCTGTGCGCTGCGCGCGCGGCAGAACTGGGTGCGCGACGCGATGAACGAATGGTATCTGTTCCCCGATACCCTGCCGGCCAGCCTCGATCCGGCCGGTTTCCCGGACGTCGACAGCTTCCTCGACGCGCTGACCGCGACGGCGCGTGCGCAGCACAAGGATCGTTATTTTACCTATTTGGCCTCGCTCAAGGAGGAGAATGCCTATTACAGTTCGGGCGGCACCGCCGGGATCGGCGCGCGGCTGGCGCGGGACGGGAGCGACCGGCTGTTCGTGACCGAAGCCTATGAGAATGCCCCGGCGCTGAACGCCGGGATCGACCGCGGGGCGCAGATCGTCGGCATCGGCACCACCGCGACGACGATCCAGACGATCAGCGACCTGCAGGCGAGCGGCACCGCTGCGTTCAACGCCGCGTTCGACGTATCGACCCCCGGCACCGTCCGCTATCTGCGCATCACCGATGCCGCGGGCACCCGCGACGTGCGGGTGGCCAGTGCCGATTATACGCTGACGCCGGTTTCCTCACGCTACGGCGTCAAGGCGATCGACGATAACGGGCGCAAGGTCGGCTACGTGAATCTGCGCACCTTCATCGATACCGCCAACGATCAACTCCGCAGCGCATTCGCCACCTTCAAGGCGCAGGGCGTGACGCAGGTGATCGTCGACCTGCGCTACAATGGCGGCGGGCTGCTCAACACCGCCGAGACGTTCACCGACCTGCTCGGCGCCAATCGCTCGACGAGCGACGTGCAGGCGTACACGACCTTCCGTCCTTCCAAGGCGCAGGAAAACCAGGTCCGCCATTTCGCGCGCGAGATGAACGCGATCGCGCCGACGCGGATCGCGTTCATCGGCACCGGCCAGACCGCCTCGGCGAGCGAATATGTCATCAACGCGCTGATCCCGTACCTCCACAGCGACCTCGCGCTGGTCGGCGCCAACACTTATGGCAAGCCCGTCGGGCAGATCCCGGTCGACAATCCGTCGTGCAGCGACGACCGGCTGCGCGTGATCGCCTTCGCGCTCCGGAATTCGGCGGGGCAGGGCGATTATTACGACGGGCTCGCGACCAAGGTGGAGGCGAGCTGCCAGGCCGCCGACGATTACGCACACCCGCTGGGCGACGTCAGCGAGACCTCGACGCGCACCGCGCTCGACTGGCTGGCGGGGCGTGGCTGCACGCGGATCGGCGCGAGTGCGGCGGCGGCGCGGACGGCCGGGCTGTTCGCGGAGTGGCAGCGCCCGCTGGTCGCGCCCCGTCCGACCGCCGCGCAGCGGGAGACGCCGGGGCTCTATTGAGCGCCGGCCCGGTGGCAACGTCATCCCGGACGTGATCCGGGAGACGGCAGATCCTAGTCCTTCCAGCCCCAGTAGAGCTGCGCCGGGGGTACGTTCCACCATTCCATGTCATGGTCGATGCGGTGGAAATGCGGGGCGATGAAGTCGCGGACCTTGGGGCTGAACTGATAGACCAGGAACGCGCCGCCGACGCGCAGCACGCGCTGCGTCGCCGCCGCGATCGCCGGGCCGACGCCGTCGGGCAGCGTCGAGAAGGGCAGCCCCGACAACACGTAATCGGCTGCCTCATGCCCGTGTTCGGCGACGATCCGCTCCACGTCCGCCGCCGAGCCATGCACCGCCACGAAACGTGAGTCGGTGATCGTATGGTCGAGATAGCGGATGAAATCGGCGTTGGTGTCGATCGCGATCAGCATCGCGTCCGGCGCCATCCGCTCCAGGATCGGGCGGCAGAAGGTGCCGACGCCCGGGCCATATTCGACGAAGAGCTTGCAATTGGCCCAGTCGACCGGGCCGAGCATCTTGGCGATCAGCCGGTCCGACGACGGGATGATCGAGCCGACCATGACGGGATGCTTCAGGAAGCCGGTGAAGAACATCTGCCACGGTCCGGGCACGCCGGCGGCTTTGCTGCGATCGCGCCGCACGGCGTCGGTGGAACTGGTCATGTGGAAAAAACGGCTCCCGAACCCTGAAGTGATGACGATTTCACGTCATCCGCATGACGAACGCCCTGCAGGCGAAGCGGTTGCCATAGCCGGGTTGTACGCGCCTCCCAAGCGCCTAATCGAGGTTCCGATGCGACGGAGCGGGAGCGGACAGCGGTGAGACAGGCGCGCGACGGCACTTTTGCCTTGTTGTTCATGGTGATGCTGACGATCGCCGCCGGCAACACCGCGCTGCAGTCGGTGCTGCCGGCGCTGGGCCGCTCGCTGGGCGTCCGCGATGCCGAGGTGGCGCTCGCCTTTTCGATCTCGGCGCTGTTCTGGGTGCTCGCCGCGCCGTTCTGGGCGCACCGCTCGCACCGCCACGGGCGGCGCGCGATGATCCTGCTCGGGCTCGGCGGCTACGCGACCAGCCTCGTACTGTGCGGCATGTTCCTCCTCGCCGGGATCAACGGGTGGATCGGCGGGACGGCAGCGTTCCTGCTCTTCATCGTCGGGCGCGTGATCTATGGCGCGACCGGTGCGGCGGCCCCGCCCGCGGTGCAGGCGCTGGTCGCGGGCAGCACGACCCGCGAGGAACGGACCCGCGCGCTGACGCTGCTCGCCTCGGCCTTCGGGCTGGGAACGATCCTCGGCCCGGCGCTCGCGCCGTATCTGATCCTCGGCCATCTCGGCCCGGTCGCGGTCGGGCTGGCCGCGCCGGCGTTCGTCTTCGCGCTGTTCGGGGTGGCGATGCTGTTGGCAGTGTGGCGGCGGCTCCCCGACGACCGGTCGGACGATTCGAGCCACGGCGCGGTCAACGCCTATCCGTCGATCGGCGGGCAATCCTCGGGCGCGAGCGTCACCGCGGCGATCGCGCCCGAGGGCGGCGGGCGGATCGACGCGCGCGATCCCCGCATCCGCTGGTGGCTGTTCGTCGGGCTGGTGATGGGCCATGCGCAGGCGATGACCGGGCAGGTGGTCGGCTTCCTCGTCATCGACCGGCTCGGCGTGTCGCCGGTCGACGCGCTGGGCGCGACCGGGCTGGTGCTGATGACCGGCGCGGGCGCGTCGCTGCTTGCGCAATGGGGGTTGATCCCGCTGCTCGACCTGCGGCCGCGCGCGCTGGTGCTGGTCGGGCTCGCGCTCGCCGCCGCCGGCTGCTCGGCGACCGGCCATGCCGCCACCCTGCCCGCGATCGCGAGCGGCTATGCGCTGGCCAGTCTCGGGTTCGGGTTCGTGCGACCGGGGTTCACCGCGGGATCGAGCCTCGCAGTCGACGCATCGCTGCAGGCGTCGGTCGCGGGGAAGGTGACGAGCATCAGCGGGGCCAGCTTCGTGCTGGGGCCGTCGATCGGGGTCGCGCTGTACGGCATCGGCCATGCAATGCCCTACGATGCCGCGGCGATCGCCTGTGCGCTGCTGCTGCCGCTCGGGTGGCGGGCGCTGCGGAATTAAGTCGGGTCGCTCGCCTCCCCACGGCGTCATCCCGGACTTGATCCGGGATCCCGCTTCTTCCTTCCGTCGAGAACAAGCGGGGCCCCGGATCAGGTCCGGGGCGACGATGCGGTGAACCTAGACCTCCTTGCCGCCCGGTCGTGCGGTCAGTTGCCCCGGCGCGATGAAGCCGATCGGCTGGATCGCATTCGCCTCCTGCTTCAGCCGCGCCGCCATCCGCTCGTAATCACGCTCCACCTCGGGCGTGACGCTCGCGCGGCTCTCCTCCAGCGCGCGCTCGAAATGTGCGCGACGCACCTCGCGCGTATCGAGCGACTCGCGGAGCGCGATCAGCCCGGCGCGGCGCACGACATCCTCCAGATCGGCGCCGGTGAAGCGCTCGGTCCGCGCCGCCACCGCGTCGAGATCGACATCCGGCGCCAGCGGCATTTTCTGCGTCTGGATGTCGAGGATCCGCCGCCGGCCCGCGGCATTGGGCACGCCGACATAGACCAGTTCGTCGAATCGCCCCGGCCGCAACAGCGCCGGGTCGACCAGATTGGGCCGGTTGGTCGCACCGATCACCACCACCGACTGGAGTTCCTCCAGCCCATCCATCTCGGCGAGGATCGTGTTGACCACGCGCTCGGTCACCTGCGGCTCGCCCAGCCCGCCGCCGCGCGCCGGGACCAGCGAGTCGAGTTCGTCGATGAAGATCACCGTCGGCGCGACCTGCCGCGCGCGCTGGAACAGCCGCGCGATCTGCTGCTCGCTCTCACCATACCATTTGCTGAGCAGGTCGCTCGACTTGGTGGCGATGAAGTTCGCCTGCGCCTCGCGCGCGACCGCCTTGGCGAGCAGCGTCTTGCCAGTCCCCGGCGGACCGTAGAGCAGGAAGCCCTTCGCCGGGCGGATGCCAAGCCGGCGGAACGCATCGGGGTCCTTGAGCGGCAGCTCGACGCCTTCCTTGAGCCGCATCTGCGCATCGTCGAGCCCGCCGACGTCCGACCATTTGACGGTTGGCGCCTGCACCATCACCTCGCGCATCGCGCTCGGCTGGACTCGCTTGAGCGCCTCGGTGAAGTCCTCGCGCGTCACCGCGAGCATGTCGAGCACCTCGGCGGGGATCGTGCGATCTTCCAGGTTGAGCCGCGGCATGATCCGCCGCACCGCCTCGATCGCTGCCTCGCGGGTCAGGGCGGCGACATCTGCGCCGACGAAGCCGAACGTCTGGCGCGCCAATTGGTCGAGGTCGACGCCCTCGCCCAGCGGCATGCCGCGGGTGTGGATGCCGAGGATCTCGCGCCGCCCGCGCTCGTCCGGCACGCCGACGATGATCTCGCGGTCGAAACGGCCCGGCCGCCGCAGCGCCTCGTCGATCGCCTCCGGCCGGTTGGTCGCGGCGATCACCACCAGATTGGCGCGCGCCTCCAGCCCGTCCATCAGCGTCAGCAATTGCGCGACCAGCCGCTTCTCCGCCTCGCCCGACACCTGGCCGCGCTTGGGCGCGATCGAGTCGATCTCGTCGATGAAGACGATCGATGGCGCGGCCTTGCTGGCTTCCTCGAACACCTGCCGCAGCCGTTGTTCGGATTCGCCATAGGCCGAGCCCATGATCTCGGGGCCGTTGATAAGGAAGAATTGCGCGTCCGACTCGTTCGCCACCGCGCGCGCCAGCCGCGTCTTGCCGGTGCCGGGCGGCCCGTGCAGCAGCACGCCCTTGGGCGGATCGACGCCGAGCCGCTGGAAGAGTTCGGGATAGCGCAGCGGCAGTTCGACCATCTCACGGAGCTGGTCGATCGTCTGCCCCATGCCGCCGATATCGTCATAGGTAACGTCGGCGCGGCGCGCGGCCTGCGGCTCCTCATATTCGGGGCGCAGCTCGATCTCGGTGGTCTCGTCGATATGGACGACGCCCTTCGGGCTCGCCGAGACGACCAGCAGCCGGATCTCCTGCAAGGCATAGGCGGGGGCGTTGACGTAGCGCTCCATCCCCGGCGGCATGTTCTGGACGCGCTGGTGCCCGGCGGTCGCGACGATGTCGCCCGCGCACAGCGGCCGGCCGAAGAAGGTGCGCTTCAGCGCGTTGGTCGAGCCCTGCAAGCGCAGGTTCTGTTGCGCCGGAGCGAACACGACGCGCGTCGCGGCCTTCGACTCAGCGCGGCGCACCTCGACGAAATCGCCCGAGCCGACCCCGGCATTGGCGCGCTGCAACCCGTCGATCCGGACAAGTTCCAGTCCTTCGTCCTCGGCATAGGGGCCGATCGCGCGCGCGGGGGTGGTCTTCTTGCCGACGATCTCGACGACGTCGCCGTCGGTGATACCCAATGCCGCGAACACGGCGCGCGGCAGATGCGCGACGCCGCGCCCGCTATCCTCCGGCCGCGCGTTCGCGACCTGCAACTTCACCACTGTCTCGTCGGCATCCGCCATCTTGTTCCTTTCGCACGGCTAGGGGCCGAGCGCAGGAGATAGGGCGGCGGTTCCGCATTGCGACCCACGTCCGCCCGTCGCGTGGACGAAAAAAAGGCCAGCCCCAAGGGGCCGGCCGTTTGAAGTTTTTAGGAGAGGATGCCTGAAAGGCCCGCCCTATGTGCGCCGCGGCATCGACCTTCGCAAGTGCGAAATGTTAGCGGTATGGTTGCACTATCTGCAATCGTAAGGGCGATTGTTGTTGCGTCGCGGACCGGATGTTGCATGATGCAGCGCAACAGTCATTTCGGACCAGTCCCGAACCTGCCATGCGCCGGCTTCCGCCCCTCACTGCGATCGAGGCCTTCGTGGCCGTCGCGCGACTCGGCTCGATCAAGGCCGCGGCGCAAGAGCTTGCGCTGTCGCCACCCGCACTGAGCCGCCGCATCCAGACGCTCGAACGCTTCATCTCGCGGCCGCTGTTCGATCGCCGCCATCAGGCGATGGTCCCCAATGCCGATGGCGAGCGGCTGCTCGCCGCCATCGCCCCCGCGCTCGACGGCATGTCCGATGCGATCGAAGGGATGACCAGCGGCAACGAGGTGCTGCGGCTGCGGCTCGGCGTGCTGCCGCTCTATGCGTCGCAACGGCTGTTTCCGCGCCTGGGCGAGCTGCGCGCCGCGCATCCCGAATTGCACCTCGACATCGACACCGGCGGCAATGCGCTTGCGCGACTCGGCGAGGGGCTCGATGCGGTGATCGTCGTCGCGCGCGACATCGATCCGATGCTCTATTCGGAGCGGCTCGACCGCAACATGGTCTATCCGATCGGTGCGCGCGGCTTGCTCGACGGGCCGAAGCCGCTGCGTTCGCCCGAACAGATGCGCGAACATAGCGTGCTGCTCCACCGCGACATGCCCGACACGTTCGCGGCGTGGAGCCAGGCAGCGGGCTATCCGGGGATGGAGCCGGTCGCGATCGACTATTTCGATACCGGCGTGCTGATCCTCGAGGCGGCGGCGCAGGGGCTCGGCGTCGCCTTCATGCACGAGAACCACTTCCAGGACGCGAATGACCCACGGCTGGTGCGGCTGTTCGATATCGATGTGACCAGCCCCTACAGTTACTGGTTTGCGTGCCGCCCACGCGCGCTGCAGACCAAGCCGGTCAAGCTCTTCCGCGACTGGCTGATCCGGACGCTGCGGGAAGGGTGACCTCTACCGTCATTCCCGCGAAGGCGGGAATCCAGATGCGCAGGTTCTCGCAAGAGTCGCTTACGTCAGAGGTTCTGGATTCCCGCCTTCGCGGGAATGACGGAGAGAGGCCGCGACCCGCCCCGCCACGCAGGGCGAGTCGCGACCGGATCAGGCCGCCTTCATCGAGACGATCTTGCCGGGGTTCGCGGGCGGCTCGCCCTTCGGCAGCGCGTCGATCAGCGCCATGCCGTCGGTCACCTGACCCCAGACGGTGTACTGGCCGTCGAGGAAGCGTGCGTCGTCGAAGCAGATGAAGAACTGCGAATTCGCGGAATTCGGGTCCATCGTCCGCGCCATCGAGCAGGTGCCGCGCACGTGCGGCTCTTTGCTGAACTCCTGCTTGAGGTTCGGCTTGTCCGAACCGTGCATCCCGGTACCGGTCGGATCGCCGCCCTGCGCCATGAAGCCCGGGATCACGCGGTGGAATACCACGCCGTCGTAGAAGCCGTCGTTTGCCAGCTCGGCGATGCGCGCGACATGCTCGGGCGCAAGATCGGGGCGCAGCTTGATCGTCACGTCGCCGCCGTCCAGCGTCATGGTCAGCGTGGAATAGGTATCGGTCACAGGCAGTTCCTTTCTTGCCGTATGTGCGCGCCCCTATCGGTCCCGCGCCCGGCTGGCAAATGCGCGACGCCCACGCTAGGTGCCCTTCGGTCCGACGTGAACGAGGGAGCCGGCACATGAGCGAGACCGAGCTGCGCGACGCGTACGAGGATCAGGACGACCGCGAGGAGCGTCTGGACGAGGACGACCGGCTCAAGCCCGAGTTCGTCCGCGCGGTGCTCGACGCGGTCGAGGCTGGCGACGTCGCCGAGGCGCATGCGCTGGTCGAGCCGCTCCACCCCGCGGATATCGCCGATCTGTTCGAGCTGACCCCCGAGGATTGCCGCCGCGATCTCGCCGCCGCGGTCAGCGACCTGCTCGACGCCGACGTGTTCGCGGAGATGAACGACTACGTCCGCGAGGCGCTGATCGACGCGCTCGACGCGCGGCAGGTCGCGGACATCGCGAGCGAACTTGATACCGACGACGCGGTCGCGATCATCGAGGACATGGAGCCGGAGGACCAGCGCGAGGTCCTGCGCGCGATGGAGCCCGACGATCGCGCCGCGATCGAGGAGGCGCTGTCCTACCCGGAGGAATCCGCCGGCCGCCTCATGCAGCGCGATCTGGTCGCGGTGCCCGAACATTGGACGGTCGGCGATGTGCTCGACTATCTGCGCGCCGACGAGACGCTGACCACCGACTTCTGGGAAATCTTCGTCGTCGACCCGACGCACGAGCCGGTCGGCACCTGTTCGCTGAGCTGGATCCTGCGCACCCCCCGCAGCATCGCGATCGCCGACGTCATGCAGCGCGAGCAGACGCTGATCCCGGTCGACATGGACCAGGAAGAGGTCGCGCTGCGCTTCCAGAAATATGCGCTGATCTCCGCCGCGGTCGTCGACGGTTCGGGGCGGCTGGTCGGGATGATCACGGTCGACGACGTCGTCCACATCATCCAGCAGGAAGCGGGCGAGGACGCGCTGCGGCTGTCGGGCGCGGGCGAAGGCGATATCAACGAGCCGATCCGCCTGACGGTACGGACGCGGCTGACGTGGCTGCTCATCAACCTGCCGACCGCGATGATCGCCGCGACGGTGGTCGGGCTGTTCGACGAACGGATCGCGCGCTTCGCGGTGCTCGCGCAATTGATGGGGATCGTCAGCGGGATGGGCGGCAATGCCGGGACCCAGACGCTCGCCGTCGTCGTCCGTGCGCTGGCAACGAATCAGCTGACCGGCTCCAACACCATGCGGATGATCGTCCGCGAGCTGCGGATCGCCGGAAGCAACGGCGTCGGGCTCGGGCTGCTGGTCGGCGCGGGCTCGTATCTGTGGTTCGGCAATCCGGCGCTGGCGATGGTGTTCGGGCTGGCGCTGTTCATCAACAACATCGTCGCCGGGCTGGCAGGCGTGCTGGTGCCGGTGACGCTCGACCGGTTCGATGTCGATCCCGCGGTGGCGTCGTCGGTGTTCGTGACGACCTGCACCGATTCGCTGGGGTTCTTCACCTTCCTCGGGCTGGCGGCATTGTGGGGATTGGGCGGGTAAGTCCCTCCCCTGAAGACGTCAGCCCCGCAGAGGCGGGGATCCAGAATCTCTGACGTTTCGCCCCTTGCGAGAACCTGCGCGTCCGGATCCCCGCCTTCGCGGGGATGACGGTAGTGGTTCGTCCTACCGCTCGCGCGTCGCGGCGAACTTCACCTTCGGATAGCGGTCCTGCACGTAACCGACCTCCCATGCGCTTTTGGCGAGGAATACCGGGTTGCCGTCGCGATCCTTGGCCATCGCGGCGCGGTTCAGGTCGGTGAAGTTCTTCAGCTCGGCCGGGTCCTCCGCCGAAATCCAGCGCGCGGTGTCGAACGGCGCCGGCTCCAGCCCCGCGGCGACCTTATATTCCGCATCGAGCCGGCTGAGCAGCACCTCGAGCTGGAGCTGCCCGACGACACCGATGATCCAGTTGCTGCCGATCTCGGGATAAAAGACCTGCGTCACCCCCTCCTCGGCCATGTCGTCGAGCGCCTTGCGCAACTGCTTGGTCTTGGTGAAATCCTTCAGCACAACGCGCCGCAGGATTTCGGGTGCGAAATTCGGCAGCCCGGTGAAGCGCACGTCGGCCTTCTCGCTCAGCGTGTCGCCGACGCGCAGCGTGCCGTGGTTGGGGATGCCGATGATGTCGCCGGGATACGCCTCGTCGGCGACCTCGCGATTCTGCGCGAAGAACAGGATCGGCGAGTGGACCGCGATCGGCTTGCCGTGCCCGGTCGGGGTCAGCTTCATGCCGCGCTTGAAGGTGCCTGAGCACAGCCGCATGAACGCGATCCGGTCGCGGTGCTGCGGGTCCATGTTCGCCTGCACCTTGAAGACGAAGCCGGTGACTTCCTTCTCCTGCGGATCGACCGGCGCTGGCTCGGCGGGCTGCGGGCGCGGCGGCGGCGCATAGTCGCTGAGCGCCGCGATCAGGTCGGCGGGACCGAAGTCCTTGAGCGCCGAACCGAAATAGACCGGCGTGAGGTCGCCGTTGCGATACGCCTCGGCATCGAACGCCGCATAGCCGGCCTGCGCAAGCTCGATTTCTTCCGCCACCGCGTCGGGCAGCATCGGCGCGGCCTCGGTCTTGCCCTGGAACGTGCGGCTGTCACCTTCGGGGCGCGCGATCTGGTTGGTCGACAGGTTGAGGATGCCCTCGAACGTGCCGCCCATCCCGACCGGCCACGTCATCGGGGAGACGTCGAGCGCGAGCATGTCGGCGATCTCGTCGAGCAGCTCGAAGGTCGGCCGCCCCTCGCGATCGACCTTGTTGACGAAGGTGATGATCGGCACCGAGCGCAGCCGGCAGACCTCGAACAGCTTGCGCGTCTGCGCCTCGATGCCACGCGCCGCGTCGATGACCATGATCGCCGAATCGACCGCAGTCAGCGTGCGATAGGTGTCCTCGCTGAAATCCTCGTGCCCCGGCGTGTCGAGCAGGTTGAAGGTGATGCCGCCGCTTTCGAAGGTCATCACGCTGGAGGTGACCGAGATGCCGCGCTGCTGCTCGATCTTCATCCAGTCCGACCGCGCGCGCCGGTTCTGCCCGCGCGCCTTGACCTCGCCGGCGAGATGGATCGCGCCGCCGAAATACAGCAGCTTCTCGGTCAGCGTCGTCTTGCCCGCGTCGGGGTGGGAGATGATCGCAAAGGTACGGCGGGGAGACGTCATGCGGGTTCCAGCGGTTCGGGCAAGCGCCGCTTCCGCGCGGCGGTGTGGAGCGCGCGGATAGCAGGATGGCGCGCGGAGGGACAGAGGCGGGTGTGCAGACCTCTTGTTGCCGATCGTTGGTCCGTCATCCCGGGCTCGACCCGGGCCCCCGCTTCTTTGCGACGTCGGAGGAAGAAGCGCGGCGTCGGATCAAGTCTGGGCGACGAATGCCAGCGTAAAAACGACAACGGCCCGCCCGACGTTAGTCGGACGGGCCGCCGTTCGTTCGCGAGAACCGGTCTGCTTAGCTGCCCGACTCGAGGTTCACGGCCGCATACTTGCCACGACGATCGACCTCGATCTCGAAGCTCAGGCGGTCGCCCTCGTTGAGGGTCGGCATGCCGGCGCGCTCGACGGCCGAGATGTGCACGAACGCATCCGGCTGTCCGTCGTCGCGCTGAATGAAGCCGAAGCCCTTCATCGCGTTGAAGAACTTGACGGTGCCCGTCGCCTTCTCACCAGTCAGCTGGCGCTGGGGAGCACCGCCGGCGCCGCCCGCACGCGGGCCGCGATCGCCACCACGGTCGCCGAAGCCGCCTTCACGGGGAGGCGCGCGGTCGGTGACCGGCATCGGCTCGCCGTCGATCTTCAGATCGGTCGCCGAGACGCGACCGCCGCGGTCGACGAGCGTGAAGCCGAGCGGCTGGCCCTCGGCCAGGCCCGACAGGCCCGCCTGCTCGACCGCCGAGATGTGCACGAACACGTCCTCACCGCCGTCGTCACGGACGACGAAGCCGAAGCCCTTCTGCGCGTTGAAGAACTTGACCACGCCGGTGCCCTCGCCGACGACCTGCGGGGGCATGCCGCCACCGCCGCCACCAAAGCCGCGGCCACCGCCGCCACCACCGAAGCCGCCGCCACCGCCGCCGCGGAAGCCACCACCGCCGCCGCCGCCAAAGCCGCCGCCACCGCCGCCGAAGCTACGACCGCCGCCGAAACCGCCGCCGCCACGATCTTCGAAGCCACCGCCGAAGCCGCCGCCACCGAAACCACCGCCGCCGCCGCCGAAATCGTCACTGCCGCCGCCGAAACCATCGCGCTTGTCGCGCCCACGCCCGCCGCGCTGCCCGCGGCCGCCCTTGTCGTAACCCATAACCCTGTTCGTCTTCCCGGTCCGCCCGATAACTCTCATCAGGGCCACGCGCAGGACGGCGAACGCGGCTCCCCTGGGCACAGGACCTACTGCACCTCATCTCCTCCATAGCCCATCTTGCGCCGTCCTGCGAATCGTTTTGCGCATCTTTTCAAGCAATGACCGTCAAACGCCCCGGATCGGTCGCATTGTTGCCACGTTCCGTCGTACCAGCGTTCACGAGTAAGGAAGCGATTGAGCCCGGCGACCCGCCTCGTTACAGGCCGCATATGGCTGTATATCTGCACGAAGAAGACCTGCCCGGCGACGTGTTCGCCGCGGGCGCCGCGATCGCGGTCGACACCGAGACGATGGGGCTCATCACCCCGCGCGACCGGTTGTGCCTGGTGCAATTGTCGGACGGCGGCGGCGACGAGCATCTGGTGCGCTTCTCGCCGCGCAGCGACTATGCCGCGCCGGTGCTGCGACAGGTGCTGGCCGATCCGGCACGACTGAAGCTCTATCACTTCGGCCGTTTCGACATTGCGGCGATCCGTCACTATCTCGGCGTCGTGGCCGCGCCGGTCTATTGCACCAAGACCGCGTCGAGGCTGGTGCGGACCTATACGGACCGGCACGGACTGAAGGAGCTCGTGCGCGAATTGCTGGGGCAGGACATCTCGAAGCAGCAGCAATCGTCGGACTGGGGCGGCCCGGTGCTGAGCGATGCGCAGCGCGATTATGCCGCCTCCGACGTCCGCTATCTGCACCGGCTGAAGGAAGAACTCGATCGCCGGCTGGCGCGCGAGGGCCGCACCGAACTGGCGCAGGCGTGTTTCGACTTCCTGCCGGCGCGTGCCGAGCTGGATCTGGCGGGCTGGCCGGAGGTGGACATCTTCGCGCATGTCTGACGTCGCGCTTCGCGTCCGATCGGAACGGCAACGCTGGGCACAGCCTGGCGGGCGGCACGATCGCATCATCGCGCTCGCCAACCGCGGGCTGCCGGTGTCGATCGGCGTGCTGTTCGCGTTTCTCGTCATGGCGCCGCTGACGATGGGCGGCGACGCGTCTTTCGTCCTCGACAAGAACCGCGTCGAGGTCGCCAAGGAGCGCATGAAATTGCGCGAGGCGCGCTATCGCGGCACCGACACCAAGGGCCAGCCGTTCGAGCTCGACGCGGGCTCGGCGGTGCAAAAAAGCTCCGCCGAGCCGATCGTGCGCATCGCCGATATGGCCGCGGCGATCCGGCTGTCGGACGGCCCCGCGACGCTGACCGCGCCGACCGGGCGCTACGACATGGACAGCGAGCAGGTGAACGTCGACGGGCCGATCAAGGTGCGCGGACCGAACAATTACACGCTCGACACCGACAATGCGGTCGTCGACCTGAAATCGCGCCGCCTGCGCTCCACCGGCGCGGCGACCGGCACCGTGCGCCAGGGCACGTTCCGCGGCGACACGATGCGCGCCGATCTGGAGGCGCGCACCGTCACGCTCGACGGCAATGCCCGCTTGCGGTTCACCCCAAGAAAATAGAGAAGCTTCCGCATGTTGCGCCTTGCCGCCGCCCCTGCCCTGCTGTTGATGCTCGCCGTTCCCGCGGCGGCGCAGACCCGGCACGACACCGCCGCGCCGATCGACTTCGGCGCCGACCATATCGAATTGCAGGATCGCGCCAATCGCGCGGTGCTGGCGGGCAACGTCAAGGTGCGGCAGGCGGAGATGACGCTCACCGCGCAGCGGATGACGGTTGCCTATACGGGGCAGGTCGTCGACGGCAATCCGCAGGTGTCGCGGCTGGACGCCAGCGGCGGGGTGACGGTGGTGCGCCCCGACCAGACCGCGCGCAGCCAGTTCGGCGTCTACGATCTCAACCGCCGCGTCATCACGATGCTCGGCGCGGTGAAGCTGACGCAGGGCGGGAATACCGTCAACGGCGGGCGGCTGACGATCAATCTGGACACCGGTCGCGCGGTGATCGACGGCTCGTCGGTGGCGGGCGGCGCGGCGGCGGGCACCGGTGGCGTGACGCAGGCGCCCAACGGGCGCGTCACCGGCACCTTCTCGGTGCCGAGGCGCAACTGATCGCGCGGCAAAGACACGTCAGGGGTTCACGCCCGCGCCTGCTTCCTGCATGAATCCTGCCAGTCGCGCGGCATTGACGAAGCGGTAACCCTGTTCTGAGAGAGCGACAGACGATGGACGGCATCACGACAGCGCTGGATCGCGACGGTCTCGACCGGGTGGAGCCGATCCACGAGGCCGAGCTGGGCAGCGGCCTGCAGGTCGTGTCGATCGCCAAGAGCTACGACAAGCGCGTGGTGCTGACCGACGTGTCGGTGACGGTCGGGCGCGGCGAGGTGATCGGGCTGCTCGGCCCGAACGGCGCGGGCAAGACGACGTGCTTCTATTCGGTGATGGGGCTGGTGAAGCCCGATTCGGGCCGGATCATGCTCGACGGCGACGATATCACCGGGCTGCCGATGTACCGCCGCGCGATCCTCGGGCTCGGCTATCTGCCGCAGGAGACGTCGATCTTCCGCGGGCTGACGATCGAGAAGAACATCCTGACCGTGCTGGAACTGGCCGAGCCCGATGCGGCGGCGCGGACCGAGAAGCTCGAGAAGCTGCTCGGCGAATTCGGGCTGACGCGGCTGCGCGATGCGCCGGCGATGGCGCTGTCGGGGGGCGAAAGGCGGCGTGCGGAGATCGCGCGCGCGCTGGCTGCCGATCCGTCGATCATGCTGCTCGACGAGCCGTTCGCGGGGATCGACCCGATCTCGATCGCCGACATCCGCGATCTGGTCTGCCAGCTCAAGGACCGCGGGATCGGGGTGCTGATCACCGACCACAATGTGCGCGAGACGCTCGACATCGTCGACCGCGCGTACATCATCTACGACGGCAAGGTGCTGTTCACCGGCAGCCCGGAGGAACTGGTGCGCGACGAGAACGTCCGCCGGCTCTATCTGGGCGAGGATTTCGCGCTGTAGGCGATGGAGAGCGGGATACGCGCCCTCTCCCGCCCGTCACCCCTGCGCAGGCAGGGGCCCATGTCTGCCGATTGCTGGCGGGTGGACTGACCCATGCGCGTGCCGTCCTGTGTCAAAGTCGTCCCTACATTCCAAAAATATAGGCCCCTGCCTGCGCAGGGGCGACGTGGCGTGAACGCATGAGTCTCGCCCCGCGCCTCGATCTTCGCCAGTCGCAATCGCTGGTGATGACGCCGCAGCTTCAGCAGGCGATCAAGCTGCTGGCGCTGAGCAATCTCGAGATCGAAGGCGTGATCGCCGAGGAACTCGAACGCAATCCGCTGCTTGAAGCGACGCCCGGCGGCGACGATGCGCCGGAGGCGGTGCCGGTGGACGCGCCGACCCGCGACGAGCCGGCCGGCGCCGACGAACTCGTCGTCGCTGGCGAGGCAGCCGGCGAAGCGCTCGACGTCGACATCGCTGCCGAGCGCTTCGACGACTCGCCGTCCGATCACGCCGGCCTGTCGTCGAGCGCGGCGCCCGCCAGCGGTTCGGGAGAGGCACCCGACCTCGACGCCTTTGCCGATACCAGCGAAAGTCTCGCCGACATCTTGCTCGCGCAGGCCGGCGCGGCGTTCGGCGAGGCGGAGCTGTTCATCGCGCGCGCGCTGATCGACCAGATCGACGAGGCAGGCTATCTTCGCGCCGATGTCGCGGAAATCGCGCAGCGATTGGGGGTTCCGGTCGAGCGCGTCGCCGCGGTGCTGACGATGATCCAGCGCTTCGAGCCGACCGGGGTCGGTGCGCGCGACCTTGCCGAATGCCTCGCGATCCAGGCGCGCGAGGCCGACCGCTACGATCCGTGCATGGCGCGGCTGCTCGATCATCTCGACCTGCTCGCGCGCGGCGATCTGACGCGGCTCAAGCGGCTGTGTCAGGTCGACGACGAGGACATGGCGGACATGATCCGCGAGCTGCGCGCCTATGATCCCAAGCCCGGCTGCCGCTACGGTGGCGAGCCGCCCGCGCCGGTGATTCCCGATCTGTCCGTCACGCGCACCAAGGCCGGCTGGGCGATCGAGCTGAATGCCGCGACGCTGCCGCGCGTGCTGGTCAACAAGGGCTATTACAGCGAGCTGGCGGGCGGCAAGCAGGACAAGGCCGGCAAGGCGTGGCTCGCCGACAAGCTGGCCAGCGCCAATTGGCTGGTCAAGGCGCTCGATCAGCGGCAGCGGACGATCGTGCGCGTCGCGACCGAGATCGTGAAGCAGCAGGAAGCGTTCTTCCTGCGCGGGGTCGCGCATCTGCGTCCGCTGACGCTGCGCCAGATCGCCGAGGCGATCGATCTGCACGAATCGACCGTCAGCCGCGTCACCAGCAACAAATATCTGAGCTGCGCCCGCGGCGTGTTCGAGCTGAAATATTTCTTCACCTCGGCGATCGCCGCCGCCGATGGCGGTGATGCGGTGTCGGCGGAGGCGGTGAAGAGCGCGATTCGCGCGCTGATCGCGGGCGAAGGCGACACGATCCTGTCGGACGATACGCTGGTCGAACTGCTCAACGCCAAGGGCTTCGATATCGCGCGCCGGACGGTTGCCAAATATCGCGAGGCGATGGGGATCGGCAGCTCGGTGCAGCGCCGCCGCGCGCGCGCGCTGCAACGCGCCTGAGCTTCAACCCACCGGCATCGTCTTCGCGGCGGGCTGGCATTCGGCCATCGTCTGCTCCTCGCCCTCGTGCGGCGCGGCAGGCAGCTTGCTGCGCCGCCAGCCACCGTGACGATAGAAAGCGATCATCATCAGCATCGAGCCGATCGATCCGGCCGGGAAGCTCCACCAGATCGCGTCTGCACCCCAGGACGGTGCCAGCCCGGCGGCCATGCCGAGCCGCAGCGGGAACATCGCCAGCGCGAGGATCACCAGCGGCCCGATCACCGATCCATTGGCGCGCACCGTCGCCGACAGCACCATCGACACACCGAACAGCACGAAGCTCCACGCCGCGATCAGGTTGATCCGCACCGCGATATCGACCGCAGCGCTGTCCTGACCGAGGAACAGCCAAAGCACATGCCGGTCGAGCAGGGTGAGCAGCACGACCAGCCCGCCGGTCAGCGCCAGATTGGTGACGATCCCGACCCGTGTGATCCGGTCGACCCGCGACCACGCCCCCGCGCCGATGTTCTGCGCCGCCATCGCGCTGACCGCCGCGCCGACCGCCATGGCGGGCATCTGGATATAGGTCCACAGCTGGTTCGCCGCGCCATAAGCCGCGGTGGTCGCGGTGCCGTGGCGGTTGACCAGCCCGATCATCGCCAGTGCCGAGGTCGAGACGACCAGCATCTGCAACCCCATCGGCACGCCCTTGGCGACGATCGTCCGCAGCAGCGCCGGGTCGGGCAGGATGTAGCGCCACTCCGCACCGCGCAGCCGGATCGGCAGGTCGCGCCGGTAGATGTAGACGAGCAGCGCGATCAGCGAGACCGTATTGGCGATCAGCGTCGCGGTCGCCGATCCCTCGATCCCCAGCGCCGGCACCGGACCGAAGCCGCGGATCAGCAGCGGGTTGAGCGCGACGTCGATCGCCGAGCCGAGCGCCATGAACTTGAGCGGCGTGATCGAGTCACCTGTTCCGCGCAGCGCCATGGTCAGCAACACGGCGACGAACCCCGGCACCATCGCAACGAAGATGACGCGCAGATAGGCGAGCGCGAGCGGATAGACCTCGGCCGGGGTCGCCAGCACGCGCAGGATCGCGGGCGCGGCGAGCAGCCCGACGACGACGGTGACGATCGACAGGAGCGTGAACAGCCCGACCGACGTGCCGAGCACGCGGCGCACCGCGTCGAGGTCGCGGCGGCCCATGTTCTGCCCGATCAGGATCGTCGCGGCCATGCCGAAGCCGAACACCGCGGCGATCAGCAGGAACATGATGATATTGGCGTTGGTGGTCGCCGCCAGCGCGCGCTCGCCGAGAAACTGCCCGATCCAGATCGCATTGATCGAGCCGTTGAGCGATTGCAGAATGCTGGAGCCGAGCGTCGGCAGCGCGAACACCAGCAGCGTCCGCCCGATCGGACCGGTCGTCAAATCCTGTTGCGGTCCGCGCGCCATCGTCTTTCCCCTCGTCTCCTCGCCTTAGCGCGCGCGCTGTGGCGGCGACAGGGCGCGCAGGTCAGCGGCGCTCGCGGTCGGCCGCGTCGCGGTCGCGCAGCTCGGCCCCGGCGTTTTCGAGCGCTGCGCCGGTGCGATCGCGCGTCCGGTCACCGTGGCGGCGGACTTCATCCTCCAGCCGGTCGGAGGCTTCGGAGATGCGGTCCGCGGCGCGGTCGATCTGGTCCGCCGCCAGGCCGTCGACGCGGTTGGTGACATGGTCCGCAAGCCGATCGGTCAGCGAATCGACGCTCTGCACGACATTGTCGGAGGCGCGCTCGATATCGGAGGCGATCGCATTGCCGGTGCGCTCGGCATGATCCTCGGTGCGCTCCGAGCAGGCGGCAAGCGCCAGCATGGCGAGCGGAACGAGCAGGGCGAGCGGCTTCATCGTCTTTCTCCACAGCTTGGCACGGTCAATCGCCGGAGCCGCGGCTTTGTTGCGTCAGGCACCGCGCAGCGCGCGGCCGATCAGCGCGAAAAAGGCATGGCTGCTGGCGCTGCGCTCGACATCCCACTCCGGATGCCATTGCACCGCCAGCACCTCCGCGCCGTTGGGCCGCGCGGCGATCGCCTCGATCACGCCATCGTCGCTCGACCACGCCTCGACCGTCAGCCCGCCGCCGAGCCGCTCGACCGCCTGCTCGTGGACCGAATGAACCGAGAGCCGCTGCTCGCCGGTGACCGCCGCCAGCGCGCCATCGGCGGCGAGCTGTACGTCATGCCGGTGGTCGAACAGCGTCGCATAATCTTCATGCTCCCACCCGCCGCGCAGATGCCGCCCGCAGCAGCGCTCGGTCGACAAGGTGCCGCCGAACAGCACGTTGATCTCCTGCATGCCCCGGCAAATACCGAACACCGGCTTGCCCGCCGAGATCATCGCATCGGCCATCGCCAACGCGACATCGTCGCGCTCGCGGTCGAGCACGCCGCCGTCGTCGTCGCTGGCCGCCCCATAGCGGGTCGGCGCAACGTTCGAGCGCGATCCGGTCAGCAGGATGCCGTCGAGATAACCGCGCAACGTCGCGACGTCGCACAATTCGGTGATCGCCGGGACCAGCACCACGCACGCGTCCGACACGCGCGCGAGTGGCGCGACGAAGCGGCTCGCCACCACCTGCACCGGACGCTGCACGTTCTCATTGCAGCACAGCACGCCGATCACGGGCTTGCGCGCATCAGCCATCGTTGGCGCGCCAGTCGGTGGCGTTGTCGTGCGCGCGTGCCTCGGGCTGCACCACCACGCGACCGGCCGGCACGTCCTCCAGCAGCCAGACGTTGCCGCCGATCATCGCGCCCGCGCCGATCGTCACGCGCCCGAGGATCGTCGTTCCGGCGTAGATCACGACATCGTCCTCGACGATCGGATGCCGTGCGTAGCGCGTGCGGGGCCGGTCGGGGTCATCACCGCGCGGCGTCCGCGCGCCCAGCGTGACGTGCTGGTACAACCGCACGCGCGCGCCGATCACCGCGGTTTCGCCGATGACGACGCCGGTGCCGTGATCGATGAAGAACGACGCGCCGATCGTCGCACCCGGATGGATGTCGATCCCGGTCCGCTCGTTGGCGAGTTCGGAGATCAGCCGCGCGACGATCGGCGCACCGAGTTCGTAGAGCGGATGCGCGAGCCGGTGGTGGAGGCTGGCGATCGCGCCGGGGTAGCAGACGAGGATCTCGTCGGCGCTGCGCGCGGCGGGGTCGCCGAGGAACGCCGCCTCGACATCGCTGTCGATCAGCCGCCGGATCTCGCCGAGCCCGGCGAGGAACAGCCGCACGATCGTCGCCGGCTGGTCGCGGTCGAAGGTGCCGCTGCTCGCCTCGGCCTGCCAATAGCCCAGTTCCGCGGCGACCTCGCGCTCCAGCTCGGTCGCCGCGGCGAGCAGCTTGGCGGCGACGAAGCCGTCCTCCTCGGCGGGCGCGCCGCGGAACTGGCCGAGCCGGCGCGGGTAGAGCGCCGCGGCGAGCAGCTCGATCACCCGCTCCAGCGCGCCGCGCGACGGGAAGCTGGTGGTGTCGCGCCCGTCGTCATGACGTGCGCGCCACGCCCCGCGTGCCGCGCGCAAGGCAGCAACCGCTTCCGCCACCGGGACTGAACTGCGTTGATCGGTCATGCGCGCTCCTCGTTCGGCGCGCAGCATATCCCATCATTTTTCTGGGTGTTGAAAGAAGCAGGCCCGGTCCCCCCAAGCTGGGCTGCTCAGGACTCGTCGAACGGCCCGATCACCGTACCGACGAAACCGCCCGCGCGCGTGGTGCTGAGAAAGCGCCCATCGACCCCGTCACGCAGCGTCCGTCGTCGCCCGCCCACCGCATAGTCGAACCCCATCTTCCCGCCGTCCGCGCGCAGCGTCAGCGTGACCGGCTTCGCAGCGTCGATCGGCGCGCTGGCGACGAGGGTGTCGCCGTCCGCCCCGGCGCGCGTCCACAGCGCGATCACCGGCTTGCCCTGGACGCGCGTCACCCCGAACAGCAGCAGCGAGCGATCGTTCTGCACCGCCGCCAGCCCGGCGCGCGCGCCGTCCTTGCCGGGCTGGTAGCGCATCGTCACCGAGACGGTGGCGACATGATGCTGTTGCCGCCGCCCGACGAACGACGGCACGCCGTTCAGGTCGCCGAAGCGCGCGCCGGGCTGCAGTTCGAGCATCCCGCCCGCGACGCGGTGAAAGGGCCGTTTCGGCGTGCGGATGCCGATCCACTGCATCGCCAGCCGGGTGCCGGCAAAATTGTCCGAATAACCGAAATTGCCGCTGGTCGGCAGCGTCGGCTTCGCGCCCGCAGGCAGCTTCGGGCGCGGCGCGGTGAACGGGATCGGTACGCCGCGCGCGAGGATGTGCGGCCAGCCGTCCTGCCACGTCACCGGCAGCAGGAACGTCTCACGCCCGATATTGTAGAGCCCGTCGGCATAGGGACGCGTGGCGAGGAAGGTCGCCCACCAATCGCCGTTCTGCGTCTGCACCAGTTTAGCGTGCCCGGCCGAGGTGACGGGATGCGCACGGCCCGGCGGCAGGTCGCGCTGCGTCAGGATTGGGTTACCGGCATAGGGCACGAACGGCCCGCGCAGGCTGCGCGAGCGGAACACGACCTGCGAGTGGTTGTCGCTCGTCCCGCCCTCGGCGGCGGTGAGATAATACCAGCCCTGCTTGCGGAGCACATGCGGCCCTTCGATCCACACCGGCTTCTTCGCCAGATCGACCCCGCCGTTGATGAGCTGGGTGCTCTCGCCGACCATCTTGCCGGCACGCCAGTCATATTCCTGCACCCAGATCGCGCGGTGCCCGTCGTAGCGCGGCGGCTCGGCGGGCGCGCGATTATTGACGATGAACGCGCGGTCGCCCTCCCAATAGAGCGACGGGTCGATCCCCTCGAACGGCAACCAGATCGGCTGCGACCATGGGCCGGCCGGGTCCGTGGCGGTGATGACGAAATTGCCGCCACACTCGACGCAGGTGTTGGCAATGTAGAAGGTGCCGTTGTGGAACGAGATATCGGGCGCGAACACCGCCTGCGACACGCGCCGCCCGGTGTAGTCGAGCTGTTCGGGCCGGTCGATCGCGTTGCCGATCTGCGTCCAGTTCACGAGATCCTTTGACCGGAACACCGGCAGTCCCGGAAAATGCGCGAACGACGAATTGACGAGATAATAGTCGTCGCCGACGCGCGTCACCGATGGATCGGGATAATAGCCGGACAGGATCGGGTTGCGATAGAAGCCCGGCCTGACAGTGATGCGCTCCTGCGCCTTGCCGTCGTAGCGAAAGCGCTCGAATCGCGCGACCTGCGCCGTCGCCGTACCGGCAACCGCCACAACCCCGATCGCGACGCCGCACAGCAGCGCCCTTCCCTGGCCGATGATGCTCACGAACCTCTCCCTCGTTTTGCGGGCAAGGTAAACGGTAGCGCTATCATCGCAAGCGCGATCAGCGCTTTAGACGACCAGGACCAACGGTGTGTGGGGAAAAGCTGGATGCCCGACAAGGACTCGAACCTTGATTGACGGAGTCAGAGTCCGCTCTCTTACCATTAGAGGATCGGGCAACAGCGGGGGTGCGTCTATAAGCGTGCGATGGCGGTGTCAACGCCTAGCTTGCCCCATCTGGCGCGACTGTGTAGCTTCAGGGTCAAGCACCGGGGGATCGCATGGGTGGTCCCGGTCCGGCAGATGTAAGAAAGTTGACGGCAATGGTGGATTTTCCCGCCCAATTGCCGCGCCGGCAGGCCCCGAGCCCTGCCCGTTCGGCACGACCCCAGCCGCGCCATATGCGCGGCGCGGCGCGGCATTATGCCGCGCTCGATCTCGGCACCAACAATTGTCGCCTGCTGATCGCACGCCCGCAGGGCGACGGCTTCGCGGTGGTCGACGCCTTTTCGCGAATCGTCCGGCTCGGCGAGGGACTCGCGCATAGCGGCGCGCTGTCCGATGCCGCGATCGAGCGGACGATCGCGGCGCTGCGCGTCTGCGCCGACAAGTTGAAGCGGCGCAACGTCACGCTGGCGCGCTCGGTCGCGACCGAGGCGTGCCGCCGCGCGAGCAACGGCGCGCCGTTCATCGCGCGCGTGCTGGAGGAAACCGGCATCCATCTCGACATCATCTCCGCCGAGGAAGAGGCGCGGCTGGCGGTGCTCGGCTGCCATGCGTTGCTCGAACCCGGCAGCGGCCCGGCGCTGGTGTTCGACATCGGCGGCGGCTCGACCGAATTGGTGCTGGTCGATGCCGACACCACCGTGCCGCGCGTCCGCGACTGGCATAGCGCGCCATGGGGTGTGGTGTCGCTGACCGAGAGCGCCGGCGGCGGCAACACCGCCGAGGAGCGCGCGCGCGCCTACAAAAGGATGCGGACGCTGGTCGCGGAGAGCTTCGCGCCGTTCGCGGCACGATTGCCGCGGCCGGGCGGCGTGCCGCGGCTGCTCGGCACGTCCGGGACCGTCACGACGCTCGCCAGCGTGCATCTCGGACTCGAACGCTACGATCGTTCGCAGGTCGACGGACTGATCGCGCCCGCCGCGGCGATGCGCACGATCAGTCAGGAACTGGCCGGCATGTCGCTCGCCGAACGCGCCAAATTGCCGTGCATCGGGCGCGAGCGCGCCGATCTGGTCGTCGCGGGCTGTGCGGTCCTCGAAGGCATATTGGACCTGTGGCCCGCCGAGCGGCTGGGGGTCGCGGACCGCGGAATCCGCGAAGGCATCCTGCGCCGGCTGATGGAGACAGGGGCATGAGGGGGGCCGGAGTCGGGCGGCAGCGGGTCAAGACCGCCAAGCGCCGTACCGCGCAATCGACGCGCTGGCTGGAGCGGCAGCTCAACGATCCCTACGTCCGTCGCGCCAAGGCCGAGGGCTATCGCAGCCGCGCGGCCTATAAGTTGATCGAACTCGACGAGCGGTTCGGGTTGCTCAAGGGCGTGAAACGCGTCGTCGATCTCGGGATCGCGCCGGGCGGGTGGAGCCAGGTGGTGCGGCGCGTCTCGCCGGGCGCGGCGATCGTCGGGATCGACCTGTTGCCCGTCGATCCGATCGACGGCGTGACGATCTTCGAGATGGACTTCATGGACGATCACGCGCCGGGCAAGCTGATGGAGGCACTCGGCGGCGCGCCCGATCTGGTGATGTCGGACATGGCGGCGAACACCGTCGGCCATCCGCAGACCGATGCGCTGCGGACGATGGCGCTGGTCGAGACTGCGCTGGCGTTCGCGATCGACGTGCTGCGGCCGGGCGGCACGTTCGTGTCGAAGGTGTTCGCGGGCGGGGCTGATTCGTCGTTGGTGGCGGAGATGAAGCGCAACTTCACGACGGTGAAGCACGCCAAGCCGCCGGCGAGCCGCAAGGGCTCTGTCGAGTGGTTCGTGGTCGCGCAGGGCTTCAAGGGGCGGGTTGCGGCGAGCGAGGAGTAGCGCCGGTCGCTCACCCCGGCGAAGGCCGGGGTCCAGTGGCGGGCGCTGCATTGAAGTACGGCAACGTCCCCAACTGGCCCCCGTCCTTCGCCGGGGTCACGGGTATGTGACGGGGTGAACTTGCCCCTCCATCGTCATTGCGAGCATAGCGACGCAATCAAGGGCCGGATCAGGACGCCCTGGATTGCTTCGCTCCGCTTGCAATGACGGGCGGTCACGCCTTCTTCGCCGCGATATACGCGTCGACCTGCTCCTCGAGCACGTCGAGCGGCAGCGCGCCCTGCCCCAGTACCGCCTCGTGGAAGCTGCGGATGTCGAACTTCGGACCCAGCTCGCGCTCGGCCTTGGCGCGCAGCTCGGCGATCTTGAGCTGGCCGACCATGTAGCTGGTCGCCTGCCCCGGCCAGTTGAAATAGCGATCGACCTCGCGCGCGATGTCGGTGTCGCTGACCGAGCTGTTCGCGCGGAAGTACGCCACCGCCTGTTCGCGGGTCCAGCGCTTGGAATGCACGCCGGTGTCGACCACCAGCCGGATCGCGCGCCACACCTGGTTCGAGAGCATCCCGAACTCGGCATAGGGGTCCTTGTACGCCCCCATCTCCTTGGCGAGCCGCTCGCTGTACAGCCCCCAGCCCTCGACATAGGCGCCGTAGCCACCGAACGCCCGGAACTTGGGCAGACCTTCCAGCTCCATCGCGCGCGCGATCTGGAAATGGTGCCCCGGCGCGGCCTCGTGGGCGGCGATCGCGTCGAGCTGTATCTTCTGCGTCTGGTTCATGTCGACGAGGTTGACGTAGAAGATCCCCGGCCGCGAGCCGTCCGGCGCGGGACGGTTGTAGAAGGCGGTCGAGGCGGTGCCCTCGCGCCATTTCTCGACCGCGCGCACCTCCAGCTTCGCCTTGGGCAGTCGCTCGAACCATTGCGGGGCGGCGGTCATCATCTGCGCGACGAAGCTGCGCGCGTCGCCCAGATACGCCTCGCGTCCCGCCTCGGTGTTGGGATATTTGAAGCGCGGATCGGTGCGCACCACCTCGAAGAATTGTTCGAGCGTGCCGTTGAAGCCGACGCGCGTCTTTACCGCCTCCATCTCCTTGCGGATCGCGGCGACCTGCCGCAGCCCGAGGTCGTGGATCTGGTCGGCGGTCAGGTTGGTGGTCGTCGAATCGCGCAGCCGGACCGCATAATAGGCCGCGCCCTGCGGCAGCTTCCATGCGCCCCAATTGCCGGTCGACTGCGATTCGAGCGCGTCGAGCGTCGTGAACATCAGCTCGTAGCCGCGCTTCATCGGCCCGGTCATCGCCGCCGCCGCCGCCGCGAGCAGCCGCTGCTTGTCCGCATCGGACGCCTTGAGCGCGGTCACCTTTTTGCGAAAATCGGCCATCAGCGCCGAATCCGCCCCGGCAGTGAACGGGGCGCCGGTCAGCACCTTGCGGGCGTCGGCCCGCACCGGCGCATAGGTCATCTTGAGGGGGACGATCCCCATCTTCGCCTGCTCGCGCATCAACGCGGCGGTTTCGCGCATCACCCGCTCCGAATCGCGGATGCGGGCGACATAGGCGTCGGCGTCGGCGACGGTGTCGACGCGGTGGTTGTTGATGAGGAATGCCGGTACCTCGCCCATGGGGCTGCCGTTGGTCGACACCGGATAACGCCACTTGCGGAAGCGGAAGCTGTCGCGCGCGCGCTCGACCTGATCCTCGAACAGACGGTAGCTCAGCTTGCCGGCCGACCCCAGCCTGGCGGGCGAGAAGCTGGCGCGCATCTCGCGCAACTGCCGCTCGGAGAGGTCACGTTCGCGGATCGCGGCGGCGTCGGTATTGTCGTCGAGCTTGTCGTAATTGGTCTTGAGCCCGAGGCTGGTCTGCGCCTCCGGGCTGAGCGCGACGCGGGCATCGAAGGCACGGTCGAGGAAAGCGGTCAGCCGCGCATCCTCCGCCGCAGTCGAAGTGGCGGGCGCCTGCGCAGCGATCGCGGCGGGGGCGGCGAGCGCGAGAAGCAGCGCGCGCATCAGTTCGGCCCCTGCCCGGTCGCGGCGGCGGTCGTCGGCGGGACCGGTGGCGCGTCGGATCGCGCCACCGCCAGCGCGCGGTCATACCATGCCGAAAGATCGCGCTTCATCGCCACGAGCGCATCGGGATTGAGATAGGTCATGTGCCCCGCCGGATAGTAAGTGAAGGAGAGATTCCGCTGCTGCGCCGGCTCGAGCATCATGTGCCCGAGGTCGTTTTCGGTGCCGAAGAACGGCGTCGCCATGTCGTACCAGCCGTTCATCGACAGCACCTGCAGATAGGGATTGCCGCGCATCGCCGCCGCCAGATCGACCGCGGTGTTGGGGTTGTTCTGCTGCCCGCCCCCGCGCAGCGGCGAGTCGTGCTTCCAGTTCCACGTCCACCCCTTCGCGTCGCGCGCCGACAGCCGGTACGGCATGTCGGTCTTGTAGCCGAGCGTGTGGGTCGCATAATCGTTGAACGTGGCGATGAACGCGCCCGAGATCGCGTCGGAGGACACGTCGCTTTCGGGGCGCTCGCCCGCCGCGTCGCTGTCGACCCCGACATAGCGCGAGTCGAAGCGGCCGACCGTCTGGCGCGAGCCGCGCAGCAGCTCCTTCTGGAAGCGCGGCAGATCGACGCGCAGGTTGCTGCGGATCAGGAAGTCGGGCGACAGGCCGGTCAGCTCGCTCATGCGCCGGGCAACACTGTCGCGTTCGGCGGGGGTGATGTTCTGTCCCTTGGCGAGTGCCGACATATACGGGCCGACCGCGAAGTCGCGCGCCTGCTGCACCACCGTCGCGACGTCCGCCGGGCGATTGGGAAGCCGGTTGTGGTACCAGGCGGTCGCGGCGTAGCTCGGCAGATAATTGAGATAGACCTGATCGAGCCCCGGCTGGCGATAGCCGTAGTTCATGATCGAGCTGAGCAGCACCACGCCGTTGAGCGCCATGCCGCGGTCCTGAAGCTGATAGGCGAGTGCGCCGGAGCGCAACGTGCCGTAGCTCTCGCCGAAGATGAACTTCGGCGAATTCCATCGACCGTATTTGGTCGAATAGCGCAGGATCGCCTTGGCGAAGGCATCGGCATCCTCGTCGGTGCCGTAGAAGTCCGCCGGCTTGGCATCGCCGAGCGGGCGCGAATAGCCCGCGCCGATCGCGTCGAGGAACACCATGTCGGTCTTGTCGAGCAACGTGTAGGGATTCGGGCCGAAATCATAGGGCGCGGGGCGGATGAACTCGGGGCTGCCGGTCTGGAGCCGCACCGGCGCGAACGAGCCCATGTGCAGCCAGAAGGTCGGGCTGCCCGGCCCGCCGTTGTAGAAATAGGTGATCGGCCGCTTCGTGCCCGGCTTGGTGCCGTCGAGCGTATAGGCGGTGTAGAACATCGATGCGGTCGGCTTGCCCTCGATGTCGCGGATCGTCAGCGTGCCCGCCGTGGCGGTATAGCCGAGCCGCTTTCCCGCGACCGTCACCGCGCCCTTTGAGCGCTCCTCGCGTTCCTCGACCGGGGCGTTGGCGGTGGCGGCGTCGGCCTCCTCCTTCTGCATCTCGGCGTTGCTCTTGGCCGGCCGCTTGTCCTTGTCCTGCGCCAGCGCCGGCATCGTCGCGGCGGCGAGCAGGAGGGCGGCGTATCCGAAGCGCATCAGGCGATCCCCTTATAGGTCAGGGATGCTGGTGTAATCGTCGCAATGGAAACGATGCAAGCGGTTGTCGTGTCTTGCCTATGCGTCATTCCCGCGGAGGCGGGAATCCAGACGCGCAGGTCTTCGCAAGGCTCGCGACGTCAGAGGTTCTGGATTCCCGCCTGCGCGGGAATGACGGATGTGGGGCTAGTCGTCCTCATCCTCGAACCCGACCAGCGCGAGCGCGCGCGCCTTGATCTGCCGGGTCATGCACCAATGGACCAGCGCCTCCTCGCGCCCATGCGTCACCCACACCTCGCGCGGCGAGATCTCGCTCAGCGTCTCGGTGAGTTCGTCCCAGTCGGCATGGTCGGACAGGATCAGCGGCAACTCGACGTTCTTCTGCCGCGCGCGTTGCCGCACCCGCATCCAGCCGCTCGCCATCGCGGTGATCGGATCGGGCAGCCGCCGCGACCAGCGGTCGTTGAGCGCCGAGGGCGGGCACATCACGATATGCCCCGCCATCTCCGCCTTCGCGACGCCGGTCGCCGGGCGCAGCTCGCCAAGCGGGACGCCATGCGCCGCATACAGGTCGCACAGCCGCTGGAGCGCACCATGAATATAGATCGGCGCGGTGTGCCCCCGGACGCGCAGCTCGGCGATCACGCGCTGTGCCTTGCCGAGCGCATAGGCGCCGACGACGATGCAGCGCTCGGGATTGGCGTGGAGCCGCGCGATCAACTTGTCGATCTCGTCGCCGGTGTCGGGATGGCGGAACACCGGCAGGCCGAAGGTCGCCTCGGTAATGAACACGTCGCATTTGACCGGCTCGAACGGGATGCAGGTCGGGTCGGCGCGGCGCTTGTAATCGCCCGACGCCACCACGCGCTCGCCACGATGATCGAGCACGATCTGCGCCGAGCCGAGCACATGCCCGGCGGGGACGAAGCCGATTTCGACGTCGCCGAGCCGGATGCTCTCGCCATAGGCGACCGGGCGACCGACCTGCTCGCCATAGCGCGCGTCCATGATCGCGAGCGTTTCGGGGGTCGCCCACACCTCGCCATGCCCGCCGCGCGCATGATCGGCGTGGCCGTGGGTGACGAGCGCGCGCGCGACCGGGATCGACGGGTCGACCCACGCATCGGCGGGGCGCACGTACAGCCCGTGCGGGTGCGGTTCGAGCCAGTCGCCGAGCGTTGCCATGCCGCACCAACCGCGCGCGCGGATCGAAGTTCATCGACGCGTCGTTGACCACCCGAGATACGGGAGAGAGCCGATGGCAGGCGACGGTTGGTGGAGCTTCGTGGTGATCGTCGGGCCGATCATCCTGGTGGCGGCATTGTTGTTCGCGATGCTGCGCAATCGCAAGCGTTCGCCGCGTGAAGAAGCGCGGACCGAGCAGGCGACGCGCGAACTGTACAAGCAGCAATCGGCCGAGGATCGCACGCGGACGCCGTGAGCTGTCCGTCATTGCCCCGTCTCTCGTCATTTCCGCGAAGGCGGGAATCCAGACGCGCAGGTCGCAGTGAAAGCTACCAACGTCAGAGGTTCTGGATTCCCGCCTTCGCGGGAATGACGAAGGCGGCAGGGCATGCAGTTGCCTCCTCCACCCCAACACCTACATCACTGACATGCCCGCCCGGACGCCCGATTGACCGCCCTCCCCGCTGTCCTCACCGACTGGTTCGCGCGGCGTGGCTGGCAGCCGCGCCGGCATCAATTGGCGATGCTGGATGAGGCGCGCGCCGGGCATCACGCGCTGCTGATCGCCGCCACCGGCGCGGGCAAGACGCTCGCCGGGTTCCTCCCGACATTGGCCGAACTCATCGACGCACCCGTCGACGGGCTGCACACGCTCTACGTCTCGCCGCTCAAGGCGCTGGCGGTCGATATCCAGCGCAACCTGCTCGCGCCGATCGAGGAAATGGGGCTCGACCTGCGCGTCGAGACCCGCACCGGCGACACGCCATCCGATCGCAAGGCCCGGCAGCGCGTCAAGCCGCCGCAGATCCTGCTGACCACCCCCGAGTCGCTGTCGCTGCTGCTTAGCTATCCCGACAGTTTCACGATGTTTGCCGGGCTGCGGACGATCGTCGTCGACGAAGTTCACGCCTTCGCCACCGGCAAGCGCGGCGACCTGCTCAACCTGTGCATGGCGCGCCTTCAGACGATCGCGCCCGCGCTGCGCCGCGTCGCGCTGTCGGCGACCGTCGCCGACCCCGACGGCTATCGCGCATGGCTCGCACCCGATGGCGACATCGATCGCGTCGCGCTGGTGCACGGCGACGCCGGGGTGGACCCGGACATCGCAATCCTGCTGCCCGAAGGCCGCGTGCCGTGGGCGGGCCATTCGGGGCGCTATGCCGCCGAGCAGGTCATGGCCGAGATCGAGACCCACAAGACCTCGATCGTCTTCTGCAACACCCGGAGCCTTGCCGAGCTGATCTTCCAGGATCTGTGGAAGGCCAATGCGATGCAGCTGCCGATCGGTATCCACCACGGCAGCCTCGAAAAAGAAGCGCGCCGCAAGGTGGAGAGCGCGATGGCGGACGGGCGGCTCCGCGCCTTGGTGGCGACTGCCAGCCTCGACCTCGGCGTCGACTGGGGCGATGTCGATTGCGTGATCCAGATGGGCGCGCCCAAAGGCTCGTCGCGGCTGCTCCAGCGGATCGGCCGCTCGAACCACCGGCTCGATCAGGCGAGCGAGGCGATCCTCGTTCCCGGCAACCGCTTCGAATATCTGGAGGCGCGCGCCGCGCTCGACGCGGTCGAGGCGGGCGAGCTGGACAGCGACGTGTTCCGGATGGGGGCGCTGGACGTGCTCGCGCAGCATGTCATGGCGTGCGCTTGCGCCGCGCCGTTCGAGCAGGCGGCGATGCTGGACGAGGTGCGCTCCGCCCTCCCCTATTCGGCGCTGACCGACGAATTGTTCGACCGCGTGCTCGGCTTCATCCGCGACGGCGGCTACTCCCTGCGCGCCTATGACCGGTTCAAGCGGCTGACGCAGGATGCCGACGGCCGCTGGCGGGTGAGTCATCCGAAGTTCGTCGCGCAGCATCGGCTCAACGCCGGGATCATCGTCGAGGCGACGATGCTCAAGGTGCGATTCCGCAACGGGCGCGCGCTTGGCAAGGTCGAGGAGGGGTTTGCCGCGACGCTGAGCCATGGTGACACCTTCTTCTTCGCCGGGCTGAGCCTCGAGGTCGAGAAGATCGACACCGAGGACCTGATCGTCCGCGCCACCAGCCGCCCGGCGCGCATCCCGACCTATGGCGGCAGCCGGATGCCGCTGTCGACCAACCTCGCCAATCGCGTCCGGCGCTTCCTCGACACGCCCGCCGAATGGCACCGCTTCCCCGACGACGTGCGCGAATGGCTGGAGATCCAGCAGCGCCGCTCGACGTTGCCACACCCCGAGCAATTGCTGGTCGAGACCTTCCCGCGCGAAGGGCGGCACTACATGATCGCCTACAGCTTCGAGGGCTGGAACGCGCACCAGTCGCTGGGGATGCTGGTGACGAAGCGGATGGAGACGTTGGGGCTCAAGCCGCTCGGCTTCGTCGCCAATGATTATGCGATTGCCTGTTACGGGCTGGAGAAGGTCACCGATCCCGCCGCGCTGTTCAGCGCCGACATCCTCGAACATGAGTTCGTCGAATGGGTCGAACGCTCGCACCTGCTCAAGCGCGCGTTCCGCGAGGTGGCGGTGATCGGCGGGCTGGTCGAGCGCCAGCATCCCGGCAAGCGCAAGACCGGGCGGCAGGTGACCTTTTCGACCGACCTGATCTACGACGTACTGCGCCAGTATGAGCCGGGGCATGTGCTGCTGGAGGCCGCCTGGGCCGATGCGCGGGCGCGGATGACCGACGTCGGGCGGCTCGCCGATCTGCTCGACCGCGCCGCCGACACGATGGTGCATGTCGACCTGCCGCGCGTCACCCCGCTCGCAGTGCCGGTGCTGACGCTGATCGGGCGCGAGAAGGTCGCGACCGGCAGTGCCGACGACGCGCTGCTGATCGAGGCCGAGGCGCTGGCGGCGGAGGCGATGCGCGTGGATTGATCGCGCGCTGCGCGAGGCGTAGCGTGAGCTATGGAGAGGATCTTCGCGCTGCTGCTGGCCTGCGCCGCACTGCCCGCGACCGCGCAGGACACGCCCCCGCCGGTGCCGCCCATTGCACCGGTCGGCGATGATCTTGCCTTTCTCAATCAGGAAGATCGGATGACCGTGCCGGTGCGGATCGACGCCGCCGGTCCATATCCGTTCATCGTCGACTCGGGGGCGCAGCGCAGCGTCATCTCGCGCCAGCTCGCGACTCGGCTCGCGCTGCCCGCCGGCCCGACGGTGCGGATGACGACGATCACCGGCACCAGCACGGTGGCGACGGTCGTTATCCCGTCGCTGTCGGTCAGCACGCTGGGGGCGCGGCGCGTCGAGGCACCGGCGCTCGACGCGCAGGACATGGGCGCGCTCGGGATCCTCGGGATCGACGCGATGCAGGACCATGCGCTGACGATCGACTTCGACCAGCAGCGGATGACCGTCGCGCCTGCCATCGGCGTAAAGCCGCCCCGCCCGGAGCCGGGCGAGATCGTGGTCCGCGCCAAAAGCCTGTTCGGCCAGTTGGTCGTCACCAATGCCACGGTCGCGGGGCGGCGGGTGCGCGTGGTGCTGGATACCGGGACGAGCGTCAGCATCGGCAATCTGGCGTTGCGGCGCTTGCTGGCGCGGCGCGGCGCCGGCACGCCGATCGTGTTCACCAGCGTCACCGGCGACAGCATCACCACCGATTATGCCGCGGTGCCGATGCTGACGCTGGGAAGCGCCACGATCCGTTCGCTGCCGGTCGGCTTCGCCGACGCGCGGCCGTTCGCCGCGTTCGGGCTTGAAGGGAAGCCGGCGTTGCTGCTCGGGATGGATGTGCTGCGGCTGTTCCGGCGCGTGCATATCGACTTTGCGCGGCGTGAATTACGGCTGCTGCTGCCCCGCGACACAGGGCGTGCCCGCGTGTTGTGACATATTGCGCCCCTGACGCTTCGCTGCGACGATTGCGGCAACGACGAAGGGGTATGTGGATGCGTAACGTAGCGATCGCGGCCGGCCTAGTGGCGATGCTGGCGACGAACGCCCAGGCGCAGACCCGCCCCGACCAGAAAGCGTTCTTCACGCTCTACAAGGAGCTGGTCGAAACCAACACCGTCGTAAACGTCGGCAGCTGCACACAGGCGGCGGCGCAGATCGGCGCGCGGTTGCAGGCAGCGGGTTTCGCCGATGCCGATATCACCCGCTTTGCGGTGCCCGAGCATCCGAACGACGGCGGCATCGTCGCGGTGCTGAAGGGTAGCGACCCCGCCGCCAAGCCGATCCTGCTGCTCGGCCATCTCGACGTCGTCGCCGCCAAGCGCGAGGATTGGCAGCGCGATCCGTTCAAGCTGGTCGAGGAAGGCGGCTTTTATTACGCGCGCGGCGCGGTCGACGACAAGGCGATGGCGGCGATCTGGGCCGATGCGATGATCCGCTTCCGCCAGCAGGGCTATCGTCCGAAGCGGACGATCAAGCTCGCGCTGACCTGCGGCGAGGAGACGACCTTCGCGTTCAACGGCGCGCAATGGCTGGCGCAGAACCGCCCCGAGCTGATCGCCGCCGAGTTCGCGCTCAACGAAGGCGGCGGCGGGCGGCTCGATGGCGCGGGCAAGCGCCAGCTGCTGGCGGTGCAGGTCGGCGAGAAGGCGGCGCAGAATTATACGTTCGTCACCACCAACCCCGGCGGGCACAGCTCCGCACCGACCCCGGACAATGCGATCTACGAACTGGCCGATGCGATCAAGGCGGTGCAGGGCTATGACTTCCCGGTCCGCTTCACCGACACCACCCGCGCCTATTTCACTGCCACGGCGGCCCGTGCCGACAGCGAACAGGCAGCTGCAATCCGCCGGCTGCTCACCGACCCGACCGATACGGCCGCCGATGCGATCGTCAGTCGCGACAAGGTGCTCCATTCGACGCTGCGCACGACCTGCGTCGCGACCCTGCTCGGCGCAGGCCATGCCGAGAACGCGCTGCCGCAGCGTGCCACGGCGAACGTCAACTGCCGGATCTTTCCCGGCGAGACGGTCGACGGCACGCTTGCGACGTTGAAGCGGCTCGCCGGGGAGAAAGTGACGGTCACCGCCAACCAGCCGGTACGCCCGACCGCGATCCCGCCGACGCTCGATCCCAAGGTGATCGACCCGATGAAGCGGGTCGCGGCCAAGCATTTCCCCGGCCTGTCGTTACTGCCGATGATGTCGACCGGGGCCACCGATGGCGTGTTCCTCGAGGCGATCGGCATTCCGGTCTATGGCGTGCCGGGTACGTTCGTCGATCCGCGGACCAGTGGGGTTCATGGCCTCGATGAACGGATCCGCGTCGATTCACTCTACGATGCACGCGACTATATGTTCGATCTGGTGAAGGTCTATGCCGGCTAAGCGGTTGATCGGTATCGCCGGTTAAGGCATGGCCGGCGGCATGGTTCCTGTTCCGTTCGCCGAACTCCGCTTTGGCGGACATATCTGGCAGGCGTTGCCCGAAGGGGCGCTATTCTGGCCGGCACGGCGCGCGTTGCTCGTTGCCGACCTGCACCTCGAAAAGGCGAGCTGGTATGCGCGCGGCGGTCAGATGCTCCCGCCCTACGACTCGCTGGCGACGCTGACCGCATTGTCCGACACCGTCATGGCAACGGGCGCCGAGGAGGTCTGGTGCCTCGGAGACAGTTTCCATGACATTGCCGGCTGCGAGCGTTTACCCGAATCGGCGCGTGCGATGCTGTCGAACCTGACCGCCACCACGCGCTGGACGTGGATCACCGGCAATCACGACCGCGTCTTTGTCGATCGCTGCGGGGGCGCTGTGCGTGACGAGGCGTTGGTCGAAGGCGTGATGCTGCGCCATGAGGCTGTTCCACGTGAAACATTTCCCGAATTATCCGGTCACTTTCATCCAAAGCTGCGCGTGAAGGTTCGGGGAAAGCTGGTAGCGCGCCGGTGCTTCGTGGCCACTGCGACAAAGCTGATCTTCCCGGCATTCGGCGCGCTGGCCGGCGGGCTTGACGTGACGCATCCGGAAATCATGCGCGCGACCGGCGGCGGTGCGGAAGCGCTGGTTGCGCTCCGCGATCGCTTGCTGCGCTTCCCTGTCGCTGCGTGACCTCAGCCGACGCGGAACGCGTCAGACCATCGTGCCCATCAACAATTTCGGCAGGTCGCCACTTTCACCACGCGCCTCGGCCATGAAGCGGTCCTTGAGCGGCGGAAGACGATCGACCGCCGAGATGCCGAAGCGCCGCACCGCGCTGGCAACCCTGCCGGGAATACCGAACAATCGGGTCAGCGTGTCCGTCGCGGCGGCGACCATGAACGTGTCGAGGCTCCGCCAGCGTTCGTAGCGCTTGAGCAATTGCGCGTCACCGGCATCGAGCCCGAGCCGCCGCCCCTCGACCAGCACCTCGACCAGCGCGGCGACATCGCGATAGCCGAGATTGACCCCCTGCCCTGCGATCGGATGGATGCCATGCGCAGCATCGCCGACCAGCACCAACCGCGTGTCGGTCAGGCGCGCGGCATGGTGAAAGCCGAGCGGGTAGCTCGCGCGCGGGGCGGCGTGCGACAAAGCGCCCAGGAACCCGCCCATGCTCTTCTCCGCCTCGGCGAGAAAGCCGCGATCACTGAGCTTGAGCATTCCCGCCGCCTGATCGTCCGCGACGGTCCAGACGATCGCCGAGCGATGGCCGATCTCGTCATCGGGCAGCGGCAGTAGCGCGAACGGACCGGCGGGATAGAAAATCTCATAGGCCACATTCTCGTGGCTGCGTTCGTGATGGAAGGCTCCGATAATCGCGGCGTGATCGTACTGCCAGCGCGCGACATTGATCCCCGCCGCAGCGCGCGTCGGAGATTGGCGACCTTCGGCAGCGACGAGCAGGTCCGCGGTGACAGTGGCGCCGGACGACAAGGTCGCACGCACGCCGTCCGCGTCCCGCACGATATCCGTGGCACGGGTCTGCATCCGCAGATCCACGTGCGCGGCGGCGATCGCGGCATCGTAGAGCGACCGGCGCAGCAGCCGGTTCTCATACATCGTTCCCAATGCAGCGTCGTCAGCGGCGGGGATGAAGTCGAGCTTGCCCGGCGCAAGTCCGTCGCTGACGCGGATCTGCCGGATCTCACAGCCCTTGCCACGCAGACCATCGCCGACGCCGATCGCGTCGAGCATCTTGTGGCTGGCGCTCGCAACCGCCGAGGCGCGGCCGTCGAACCCTGCGGTCAATGTTACGCCGGGATCGGCGGGATCGACGACGATCGTGGAAAGGCCATGACGGTCCAGCGCGACCGCAAGCGCGCTGCCGACCAGCCCGCCGCCGAGGATGAGCACATCTGCCCGCGCATCTGCTTTGTCCATGATCCTGCCCTATCCTCACTCGCGCGCGATGCCAACGCCCGCGGCCATCTTGACGTGCAACGCGCGGCGGCGGAGAATATAGCGGTATTTTCTGACATCGTTGGGGGTTCGGAATGGCAAGCCGTGTCGAGGCGCCGTTGTGGCGCGAGACGGTCAAGGCCGGGGCGTTGCGCAGCGGGGCGTTGATCGTGGCCACCGCGCTGTTCGTGTTGACGGTGGCGATGGCGGTGGCGCTGGTCACCTATCGGGCGGGAGACGCGTCGCTCAACACTGCTGCGGCGGGCGTCACCGGCAATCTGCTCGGCAGCCCCGGCGCGTGGTTCGCGGACGTTGCGCTTACGCTGTTCGGTCCGGCGGTGGCGCTACTGCTGCCGGTCGCGCCGATCGTCGCGCTGCGGCTGTGGCGCGCGCAGCCGGCGGGCAACGGCTGGCGGATGCTCCGCAACGCCGCGGTCGGCGTCGGGCTGATGGCGGTGACGTTGACCTGCGTCGCGCCGGGCGCGGTGCCGGCGCTGCCGTTCGGATGGGGCGGCGCTGTCGGCTCGGGCGTGGTCGGTGCGTTCCGATCGGGGTTCGCGCTGATCGGCAATCCGCAAGTGACCTGGTGGAGCGTGCTCGCGCTCGGGCTCGTCGCCGGGATCGCGGGCGCGCTGCTGTGGGGCCGCAGTCTCGAGATCGATCTGGCGCGCTTCACCCCCTCGCCGCGCCTGCTCCGCCGTCGTGCGCGGAATGATGACGCCGATCGCGACGAAGTGGCGTTCGACGAACCGGCGGAGGACGGGGACGCGCCGTTCGCGCTGGCGCGCAGCCCGGTGCCGCGCGCGGTGGCGCAGCCCGACAACCGCCCTGCCCCGGTCATCAGCGACCGCAGCAATTCGCCGTCGCTCGCCCCGCCGAAGCCGCAGCAACGTCTCGACCTGCGTGACACGTTCGTGCTGCCGTCGCTCGACCTGCTCACCCCCGCCCCCGCGAACCAGAGCGGGCCGGTCGACAAGGCCGGGCTGGAGCGCAATGCGCGGTTGCTCGAAACCGTGCTCGACGATTTCAAGGTGCAGGGCGCGATCACCGAGGTGCGCCCCGGCCCGGTCGTGACGATGTACGAACTGGAGCCCGCCCCCGGCACCAAGGCCAACCGCGTCATCGCGCTCGCCGACGATATCGCGCGCAACATGTCGGCGATTTCGGCGCGCGTCGCGACGATCCCCGGCCGCTCGGTGATCGGCATCGAGCTGCCCAACACCAAGCGCGAAACCGTGTCGCTCCACGAGCTGGTCGCCAGTCAGGCGTTCGAGGACCAGACCGCGCAGCTTCCCGTCATCCTCGGCAAGAACATCGCGGGCGATCCGGTGATCGCCGATCTCGCGCCGATGCCGCACCTGCTGGTGGCGGGCACGACCGGCTCGGGCAAATCGGTCGGACTCAACGGCATGATCCTGTCGCTGCTCTACCGCCTGACCCCGGACCAGTGCCGGATGATCATGATCGACCCGAAGATGCTCGAACTGAGCATGTACGACGATATCCCGCATCTGTTGTCGCCGGTGGTCACCGATCCATCGAAGGCAGTACGCGCGCTCAAATGGGCGGTCGAGACGATGGAGGATCGCTACCGCCAGATGTCGTCGGTGGGCGTGCGCAGTCTCGCCAGCTTCAACGACAAGGTGCGCGCGGCGCGTGCCAAGGGCACGCCGCTGGGACGCCGGGTTCAGACCGGCTATGGCGAAAACGGCCAGCCGATCTACGAGGAAGAGCAGCTCGACTATGACGTGCTGCCGCAGATCGTCGTGATCGTCGACGAGCTTGCCGATCTGATGATGACGGCCGGCAAGGAAGTCGAATTTCTGATCCAGCGGCTTGCGCAGAAGGCGCGCGCGGCGGGCATCCACCTCATCATGGCGACGCAGCGTCCGTCGGTCGATGTCATCACCGGCGTCATCAAGGCCAACCTGCCGACCCGCATCAGCTTCCATGTCACGAGCAAGATCGACTCGCGCACGATCCTCGGTGAGCAGGGTGCGGAGCAATTGCTGGGGCGCGGCGACATGCTTTACATGCCCGGCGGCAAGGGCATCGTCCGCGTGCATGGTCCGTTCGTCAGCGATGACGAGGTGCGTGCGGTCACCGATCACTGGCGTGCGCAGGGCCAGCCCGACTATATCGAGTCGGTCACCGAGGAGCCCGCCGAAAGCTTCGCGCTGGAGGGTGCGCCGACCGGCGAGGACTCCGCCGAAGACCAGCAATATCGCGCGGCGGTCGCGATCGTTTGCGGCAGCCAGAAGGCGTCGACCTCGTGGCTGCAGCGCCAGTTGCGGATCGGCTACAATTCTGCGGCACGTCTGATCGAGCGGATGGAGAAGGAAGGCGTGGTCAGCCGCCCCGACCATGTCGGCCGTCGCGAGGTGCTGCGCGATACCGACGGCAATCCCGTTTAAGGTCGCTCGTCGTCGCCCGGATCAAGGTCCGGGCGACGATGTCTTGCTGGGGTTTGTCCCTCGCCTCAGCCCAGATGTTCGGCAAAAAAGGCGGCGGTGCGCTGGTCCGCCAGCGTCGCGGCGGCATCAGAGCGACGCTGGCCGAACTCGGTCGCAAAGCCATGATCCTCGCCGGGATAATCGTGGAGCGTCACCTCCGGATGATCGTCGAGCCCGGCATGCATCGCTGCCTGAGTCTCCCTGTCGACGAAGCCATCATCGCCGGCGATGTGGAGCAGCAGCGGCTTGGCGATCGCATGCTTCTCGCCGAGCAGTCCGTCGACGCCGACCGCATAATAGCCGACGCTGGCATCGATATCGGTGCGCGTCGCCGTCATGAACGCCAAGCGCCCGCCGAGGCAGTAGCCAACCGCACCGACCTTTGCGGTCCCGGCGCTGCGTGCAAAGCGGATTGCGGCTTCGATATCGCGAATACCTTGGTCCTGATCGAATTGCCCCATCAGCGCCAGCGCACGTTGCATTTCCGGAGCGATATCGGGATCAAGCGAGATGCCCGGTTCGATGCGCCAGAAGAGGTCGGGCGCGATCGCGAGATAGCCGGCTTCGGCGAGCGTGTCGCACTTGCGCCGGATGCCGGCATTGATCCCGAAAATTTCCTGGATGACGATGATCGCGGCCTTCGGGCTGTCCGCCGGCGCGGCGCGATAGGCCGGCATCGTCGCGGCGTCGAGAGTCGGGATCGAGATCATATCGGTCATCTGCTGCGTCTCCGTGCCAGTGCGACCTCATAAACCATGGCAGCGTGCAAAGTGCCACGGTCCGGACATTGCGGCGCAGGACCGTTCGCGCGCATAGATCGGGAATAATCCAGCGCCCGGCGGGCGGCGCGAGCGAGGAGCGCAGCCATGAAGGTCACGATCGAGGTTGATTGCACACCGGAGGAAGCACGGCGAATGATGGGCCTGCCCGACCTCACTCCGCTCCACGATCACTTCCTGTCGCGAATGCGCGAGACGATCGACGGCCAAGGCCCCTCCCCCGAGTTGATCGGTGCGATGTTCCGCAGCTGGGCTCCGGTTGGTGACGCGGGAATGGACTTTTGGCGGCAATTGTTCGCAAGCGGCACCAAGCCGGGCGCATGACCGACACGATCTTCGCGCTCTCCAGTGGTCGACCGCCCGCCGCGATTGCCGTGGTGCGGGTCAGCGGGCCGAACGCCCGTGCTGCGGGCGAAGCGCTTGCCGGCACCTTGCCCCCGCCTCGGATCGCCGGACTGCGGCGGCTGCGGGACGTTGAAGGCGGGACGCTCGATCAGGCGCTTACGCTTTTCTTTCCGGGCACGGCGACCGCGACCGGGGAAGATTTGCTCGAACTCCATTTGCACGGCGGACGGGCGGTCGTCGCGGCAGTAGAGGCGGCGCTCGCCAGCCAAGTCGGGCTGCGGCGTGCCGAACCGGGCGAATTTACACGTCGGGCGCTGATCAACGGCCGGCTCGATCTGGCGCAGGCGGAGGGGCTGGCGGACCTGCTTGAAGCCGAAACCGACATGCAACGCCGCGCCGCGCTCGCAATGGCGGAAGGCGGGATGAGCCGGACCATTATCGACTGGCTCGACCGGCTGAGCATGGCCGCGGCGCGGGTGGAGGCGGAGCTCGACTTCGGCGATGAGGATGAGGTGACGCAGGCCACAGGGCTGGACCTGCCACCCTTGCTCGCGCCCGTGATCCTCGAAATGGCCGCAATGCTGACCCGACCGCCGGTCGAGCGGCTGCGTGATGGCGTGATGGTGGTGCTTGCCGGACCGCGCAATGCGGGCAAGTCGTCGCTGTTCAATGCTCTGTTGGGACGTCCCGCGGCGATCGTCACCGATATTGCGGGTACGACCCGCGACGTCCTCGAGGCTGGCGTCATTCGCGCCGGCCTTCCCTATCGTCTTGTCGATACCGCCGGACTGACAAACCAGACGGCGGACCCCATCGAGGCTATCGGCATCACGCGTGCTAAAGCGCAGCTCGACGTTGCCGACCTGATCCTGTGGTTGGGGGAGCCCGACGCGGCGCCGGCAAACGCATTGAAGATCGGGGCACGCGGCGACGAACTAGAACACGATCGCGTCAGCGTCGATCATGTGACCTCGGTCCATGACCAAGCGTCGATTGATGCGCTTTGGGCGATTATTTCACAACGCTCGCAGCAGCTTATCGGTGACCTCGCCAGTGGGGCACTGCACGCACGGCATCGCTCGCTGCTGAGCGAAGCACTGTCGGCTTTGCAGGCTGTCGATGGCCATGATCTCCTCCTTGATGCGGAACATCTGCGCATTGCAAATCGGGCATTGGCGGCGATATTGGGGCGCGATGCGACAGAGGCGATGCTCGACGCCCTTTTTGGTCGCTTCTGCCTGGGCAAGTGAGTGTTCCACGTGAAACAGTTCGACGTTGTGGTGGTGGGCGGCGGTCATGCCGGTACCGAGGCGGCGGCCGCCGCCGCGCGGCGCGGCGCGTCGGTCGCGCTGGTCAGTCAGTCGCTTGCGCAGATCGGAACGATGTCCTGCAACCCATCGATTGGTGGCTTGGGCAAGGGGCATCTCGTCCGCGAGGTCGACGCGCTTGACGGCTTGATGGCGCGTGCCGCAGACGACGCCGCGATCCATCATCGAATGCTGAATCGCTCAAAGGGGCTGGCGGTCCAAGGGCCACGAGTGCAGGCCGATCGTCGCCGCTATCGTGCGTCAATCCAGCACCAGCTTGCCCGCTATGCCAATCTTACGTTGATCGAAGGTGAGGCGTTTGCGCTGCACCTTACGAATGGATCGGTCGCCAGCGTTGCACTGGCGGATGGCAGCACGATCGGCACGACCGCCGTGGTGCTGGCGACCGGGACTTTCCTCGGCGGCAAAATTTTTCGTGGACTCGATCGAGCCGCCGGGGGCCGTATCGACGAGCGTCCGGCAAATCGACTGGGCGAGCAGCTCCGCGCGTTACGACTGCCAATGGGTCGCCTCAAGACCGGGACGCCGCCGCGGCTGGACGGGCGGACGGTCGACTGGGGCGCGTTGGAGCCACAGCCTTCCGATAATGACGAGTGGCGCATGTCGCCGATGACCCGCACGCCCCGGCTGCCGCAACTTGCCTGCGCGATCACCCGCACCTCGGCAGCGACACACGACATTATCCGCAACGGTCTGACGACGTCGCCGCTGTTCGGTGGGGACATTGAGGGAGGCGGGCCGCGTTATTGTCCGTCGATCGAGGATAAGGTCCATCGCTTCGGCGACCGCGACGGTCACCAGATCTTTCTGGAACCGGAAGGTCTGGACGATCCATGGATCTACCCGAACGGCATCTCGACATCGTTGAGCGCCGAGGTGCAGGACGCTCTGGTGCGATCGGTCGCAGGATTGGAGCGCGCGCAGATTGTCCAATACGGCTATGCGGTTGAATATGATTACATCGACCCGCGGGCACTCGATCATCGTCTCGCCTTGGCGGCGATCCACGGATTGTTTTGCGCCGGCCAGCTTAATGGTACGACCGGCTATGAAGAGGCCGCCGCGCAAGGCGTCATCGCGGGCTGCAATGCGGCGGCGCTGGCGCATGATCTTGCGCCGACGACCGTCGACCGCGCGCGCGGCTATATCGGCGTGATGATTGATGACCTGGTTCTTCAGGGGGTCAGCGAGCCGTACCGGATGCTCACTGCGCGCGCCGAGTATCGGCTGGCTTTGCGGGCCGACAATGCCGAAGCTCGTTTATCCGGATGGGCGGATACGCTGGGGGTACTCACCCCAGCGCGGCAGGCGCATCTCCGGCAGCGTCACGCGATGCGGGACGCGGCCCGCGATGGCATACAGGACGGTGTCGATGCCGACATCCTGCGCGAGATCGAGGAGGATCGCCGTTATGCACCCTATCTCGAGCGGCAGAGCGAAGAGATCGCTCGTATGCGGCGCGACGGCGATGTTGCGATTTCCTCCGACACTCTGTCGCTTCGCTCGGTGCCCGGCCTGTCGACCGAGATGATCGAGCGACTGGAGCGCGCCTCGCCAAAGACGCTTGATGAAGCCTCACGCGTGCGTGGCGTGACGCCAGCAGCCGTCGCAGCGCTCTGGCTCCATTCGCGGAAGCGCACATGACCGAAGATGAAGCGCTGGCCTGGTGCAAGGCAACGTTCGGTGATGCCGCGACCGACAAGCTCGATCGTTTTCGCGCAATGGTGCTCGAAGAAAACGAGCGGCAAAACCTGATTTCGCCGGCGTCGCGAGAGACGATCTGGAACCGCCACATCGTCGATTCAGCGCAGCTTATCACCTACTTGCCGGATCGCGCTCGCACCTGGTTCGACATCGGCTCCGGGCCGGGATTCCCTGGTATGGTGGTGGCCATGTTGACGAACGTGCAGGTGACGCTCGTCGAGCCGCGTGGCCGACGGGTAGAATTTCTCGAACACGTCGCGCATCAATTGCAGCTTGCCCATGTCACCGTCGCAAAGAGCAAAGCGGAAGCGGTGACCGGACGCGCGGACGTAATCAGCGCGCGTGCCGTGGCCAGCATCCCCGATCTCGTCACCATCACGGGCCACCTTCGTCATGATGGGACGCGATTGATCCTTCCGCGTGGGAAGAATGGTGATAGTGAGGTAGCGATGCTGCCAGCCAAATGGCGCAGCATGTTTCACGTGGAACAAAGTGTCACTGATCCCGCTTCGGTGATCGTGATCGCCGATGGAGTGAGAACCTGATGTTCTGCATCGCGGTGGCCAATCAAAAAGGCGGCGTTGGAAAGACCACCAGCGCGATCAATCTCGCGACCGCGCTCGCCGCGTCTGGCAATCGCGTGCTGCTGGTAGATATGGATCCGCAGGGTAACGCCTCGACGGGACTGGGGATCAACCAGGCGCAACGACAGCGTTCGAGCTATGACATTCTGATCGACTGCGACGGCGTTGCCGAAGCGGCGGTCGCTACCGAGATCCCGTTGCTCGACGTTCTTCCTGCAACGGTCGACTTGTCGGGTGCCGAAATCGAGTTGATCGAGTTTGAAGAGCGCACCCATCGCCTGCGGCGCGCCTTTCAAAAGGCGACGCGGGTGTGGGACATCGTGTTGATCGATTGTCCGCCGTCGCTCGGCCTGCTGACCGTCAATGCGATGGTGGCGGCAGACGCACTGTTCGTCCCGCTGCAATGCGAGTTCTTCGCGCTTGAGGGGCTCAGCCAGTTGCTCAACACCGTCGAGCGAATCCGCTCGCGCTTCAACCCGTCGTTGGCGATCCTCGGTGTGGCGCTGACGATGTACGATCGCCGCAACCGGCTGACCGAACAGGTGTCGACCGATGTGCGCGCGGTGCTGGGCAATGTCGTGTTCGACACGGTGATCCCGCGCAACGTGCGGCTGTCCGAAGCGCCGAGCCACGGTCTACCTGCGCTGATCTACGACCACAAATGCAGTGGGTCGGAAGCCTATATTGCGCTGGCGCGTGAATTGATCCGACGTCTGCCGCAGATGGAGAATGAAGCCGCGTGAGTGATTTTTCTTCCCGCCGTGGCAAGGGGGGCCTCGGCCGTGGTCTCAACGCGCTGCTGGGCGACGTGGCACAGGACGAACGCGACACCGGCGAGAAGGGCGCAGCGCGTGGCGCGGTACGGATGATCCCGGTCTCCTCGATCGCACCCCACCCCGAGCAGCCGCGCCGCCACTTCGACGAAGCGGCGCTCGACGAACTCGCCGCGTCGATCGCGCAACGCGGCGTCATCCAGCCGATCATCGTTCGACCGCACGGGCACGATTTCCAGATCGTCGCCGGCGAGCGGCGCTGGCGTGCCGCGCAGCGCGCGCGGCTCCATGAAGTGCCGGTCGTCGTTCGCGACTATTCCGACAGCGAGACGCTGCAGATCGCGTTGCTCGAGAATATCCAGCGCCAAGACCTGAACGCGATCGAAGAAGCGCGCGCCTATCAACGACTTCTCGACGAGTTCGGCCATACGCAGGAGGAGCTGGCGCGCGCAGTCCATAAGTCGCGCAGCCATGTCGCCAATCTTCTTCGGCTGCTCGATCTGCCGCCCGAGGTGCAGGCGCAGGTCGTCGAAGGCAAATTGGCGATGGGCCATGCGCGCGCGCTGGTCGGCGCCGCCGATCCGGTGGCGCTCGCCGATCAAGTGCTGTCGCAAGGACTGTCGGTGCGGCAGACCGAGAAGCTCGCCAGCCACGACAAACATGGTGCGCCGACGACCCGCGGCGGATCGCCGCGTCCCGCGCAGGCCGCGCCGGCGGGCGCAGGCAGTGCCGATATCGAGGCGCTCGAACGCCAGCTCGCTGATCTGCTCGGGCTGAGGGTCTCGATCGTGTTCAACGACGATGGCCGCGGGTCGCTCACGCTCGATTACAGCTCGCTGGAGCAACTCGACATGGTGTGCCAGCGACTGAGCGGAGAGCGGATCTAACGCGCGGCGCGCGTCATCCGCAGCAGGAAATGGTCGGCGACGATGCGCCCGGCGGGACCGGCGGCGATAACCTCGCGCTCGGCGCGGCGTGCCGACTCCTGTGCGCTGGCGAGCATCGGCAGCGTCCAGCGGCGCAGCGCAGCGGCGGTCGCGGCCTCTTCGCGCCAGAAGACACGGTGACGCTTCATCACCTGCTCGGCCCCCTCGCCCGCCTCGACCGCCGCGCGCATCTCCGCGAGCGTGACCAGCCGGCGTCCCAAAGCGCGCAGGATCGGGATCGGTGAGGCATCCGGCCCGTTCATCCGCCGTAGCCCATCGATCAGAACGTCGACCTGCCCCGCGGTGATCGCGAGCACGACTTCGCCGATCTCGCCCTCGGCGATTTCCGCGCCGATCGCCGCCAGCGCGCCGTCATCCGCGTCAACCGGGCGATCGGGGGCAGCGTCGAGATAAAGCGCGAGCTTCTCGACCTCGCGCATCATCACCGCCCGGTCACCATCGCTGCCCCGGATGATGCGCTGCACCGCCGCCGGCGAGAGCCGCAGCCCCGCCGCGCGAGCAAGATCGGCGACGATCGCCGCCGCATCGCGCGCGCCGGGCGGATAGCAAGCAAACGCCAGCGCACGGTCCGATTCGATCGCCGTCTTCACCAGCTTGCCCGTCGCCTTGACGGTCGGCGCGAGGACGATCGCGGGGTTGCCGGCCTGCTCGGCGGCGAGCAAGGCGGAGACCGCTTCCAGCGACTCCTCGCCCGCGCCGGTCACCCGGACGAAGCGCGCACCACCGAACAGCGACAGCGCCGCCGCTTCATCCGCCAGTCTCACCGGATCACCGCGCAACGTCGGCCCGTCGAGATCGACACGCTCCGCACCCTCGCCCATCGCCTTCGCCAACCGCGCGACAAACGCCTGCGCGACCGCCTCGTCCGGGCCGTGCAGGAGATACAGGCGGATGTCGGTGGGAGGCCGGTCGAGCGCCGCCGTCAGCCGCGCTTCGGTCGCCTTCATGACGTCGGCGGCTGGGTCCGCCGCGCATAGAGCGCCAGCCGCGCGACGATCTGGTCGGCGATCGTCTCCGACAACCGTTCGAGCGCGGTGCTCTCCGCCGCGATCGTCGCATATTCAGAGCCGACGACATCGATCCCGGCGTCGGATCCCGCGGTTGCGTCGAGCACCACCGCGCCACTCGCCACGTCGATGAGCTGATAGCGCGCGCGCAGCGTCCGGCGTTCACGCGCGACCGAGTCATCGCTGCGCGCGCCGAGGCCGACGATCTTGTCGTCGAGCCGGACGTTGAGCCGGTAGCGCGCTGCGCCGCCGCCGATCGCCTTGAGCCGCTCGTTGAGCGCGCCGCCAACCAGCCAGCCGGCCTTGCCGTCGATCGGCGCGACCTCCACCTCGCCAAGCGTCGCGGCGATCGGGCCGCCTCCCCCACCGGTGTAGAGCGGGGTCAGCCCGCAGCCGCCGAGCGGCACCGCCGCCAGCAGCGCCACGATCAGGCCAGCACGCGCGGTCACGCGACGAGATTCACGAGACGGTCGGGCACCACGATCACCTTGCGCGGCGTCTTGCCGTCGAGCGCACGGATGATCTTGTCGGAGGCGAGCGCCGCCGCCTCGGCGTCTTCCTTCGCCAGTCCCTTGGGGAGCGTCAGCGTGTCGCGCAACTTGCCGTTGATTTGCACCGCGATGGTGACCTCGTCCTCGACGAGCAGCGCCGCATCGACCGCCGGCCAGGCCGCGTCGGCGATCAGACCGCCGGCGCCATGCGTCGCCCATGCCTCTTCGGCGATGTGCGGCGCCATCGGTGCGACCAGCCGCATCAGCGTCGCGATCGCGGTATCGCGCGAGGCGGACGGCGCGGCCTTCTCGATCGCGGCGACCAGCTCATAGAGTTTGGCGACCGCCTTGTTGAACGACAGTGCCTCGATCGCGGCGGCGACATCGGCGATCGTGCGGTGCAGCTTGCGATCGAGCGCGACATCGCTCCCCTCGCCGGCCTTCTCGCTCTCGAACAGCCGCCACAGCCGCTGGACGAACCGCCACGCGCCCTCGATGCCGTTCTCGCTCCACTCAAGGTCGCGCTCGGGCGGTGAGTCGGAGAGCATGAACCAGCGCACCGCGTCCGCACCATATTGATCGACGATCGGCTCCGGATCGATCGTGTTCTTCTTGGACTTGGACATCTTCTCGACGCGACCGCGGATGATCGGGATCGCCCCGCCTTCCTCGGTCTGGAAGAACAATGCCCCGCCCTCGCCGACGCTGAGGTCGGCTGGCGATACCCAGAGCGCACCCGGCGGGCCGTCGTGATCCGGGATGTCGAGCCTGTAGGTCTCGTGCGTCACCATCCCTTGCGTGAACAGCCCGGTGAACGGCTCGGCAAGGTCGATCAGCCCGACATGGCGCAGCGCGCGCGTCCAGAAGCGTGCGTAGAGCAGGTGGAGGATCGCATGTTCGACCCCGCCGATATACTGCCCGACCGGCAGCCAGCTCTCCGCTACCGTCCGGTCAAACGGCCGGTCGTCGGGCTGGCTGGCGAAGCGGATGAAGTACCACGACGAATCCGCAAAGGTGTCGAGCGTGTCGGTATCACGCAGCGCATCGGCCCCGCACCCCGGGCACGCGACATGCTTCCACGTCGGATGGCGATCGAGCGGATTGCCGGGGACATCGAAGGTGACGTCCTCGGGCAGCTTCACCGGCAGTTGCTCGCGCGGCACCGGCACTTCGCCGCAGGTCGCGCAATGGATCACCGGGATCGGTGTCCCCCAATAACGCTGGCGGCTGACGCCCCAGTCGCGCAGGCGATAGACCGTCGAGCCCTGCCCCCAGCCGCCGGCCTCGGCGCGCGCGATCACCTCGCTTTTGGCGGCGTCGATGTCGAGCCCGTCGAGGAAGTGCGAATTTACCAGCCGCCCGGGGCCGCTATAGGCCGCCTCCTCGTCGAACGCCGGGTCGGTCATGTCGCCATCGGCGACCACCCGGCGGATCGGCAAGCGATATTTGGTTGCGAAGTCGAAGTCGCGCTGGTCGTGCGCCGGCACGCCGAACACCGCGCCGGTGCCATAGTCCATCAGCACGAAATTGGCGATATAGACCGGCAGCTCGCCCGCCCCGAACGGATGAGTCGCGGTCAGCCCGGTGTCGTAGCCGAGCTTCTCCTGCGTCTCCAGCTCGGCGGCGGTGGTGCCGCCCTGCTTGCAGCGCTCGACGAACGCCGCGGCGTCCGCGTCACGCGCGGCCAGCGCCTGCGCGATCGGGTGATCCGCCGCGACCGCGACGAAGCTCGCGCCGAACATCGTGTCGGGCCGCGTCGTGAACACCTCGACAGATCCGCCGTCCGACAGCGCGAACCGGAATTGCAGCCCCTGGCTCTTGCCGATCCAGTTCTCCTGCATCAGCCGGACCTTGTCAGGCCATTGGTCGAGCGACCCCAGCCCCTCGATCAGCTCGTCGGCAAACTGCGTGATTTTGAGGAACCACTGGCTCAGCTTGCGCTTCTCGACCAGCGCGCCAGAGCGCCAGCCGCGCCCGTCGATCACCTGCTCGTTCGCGAGCACCGTCATATCGACCGGGTCCCAATTGACCGCCGATTCCTTGCGATAGACCAGTCCGGCCTTATAGAAATCGAGGAACAGCGCCTGTTCGTGCCCGTAATAATCGGGCTCGCAGGTCGCCAGCTCGCGCGTCCAGTCGAGCGCGAAGCCGAGCCGCTTCAGCTGCGCCTTCATCGCTGCGATATTGGCGCGCGTCCAGTTGCCCGGATGCACGCCCTTTTCCATCGCGGCATTCTCGGCGGGCATCCCGAACGCGTCCCACCCCATCGGGTGCAGCACCTCATGCCCGGTCATGCGGCGATAGCGCGCCAGCACGTCGCCCATCGTATAGTTGCGGACGTGCCCCATGTGGATCTTCCCCGACGGATAGGGGAACATCTCCAGCACATAGCTCTTCGGCTTGGGGCTGTCGTCGCGCGCGGCGAAGGTGGTGCGTTCGTCCCAGACGCGCTGCCAGTGCGCGTCGGCCTTCAGGGCATTGAAGCGGGTGGTCATTGCAGTCGTCGTCGCCTCAGCCGGTCACCGCGCCGCGGCGCAGGTCGCGCGCGCGCGTCAGGATGATGTCTTCCAGCTTCTGCGTCGTCGCGGCCTCGACCGGCGACGCCACCCACTGCCCGCCGCGGTTCACCTCGCGCAGCGCGGCGACGCGCACCGCGTCGGCGCGCAGGTCCTGGTCGAGGATCGAGACGGTGACCTTCATCCGCTCGGTCGGAGTCTGCGGGTTGACGTACCAGTCGGTGACGATCACGCCGCCGTTGGAGTCGGTCTGGAGCAGCGGCATGAAGCTGAGCGTGTCGAGCGTCGCGCGCCACAGATAGCTGTTGACGCCGATCGTCGTGACCTTCGACGCGGCGAGATCGCCGGCCGGCTTGCCGCCGCGGCCGCCGCACGCCGACAGGCTCAACGACAGGGCAACAGCGGCCGACAGGCCAGCCGCGAGGCGCAAGGGGCGGAACATCGGCATCGTCCTTACAGGCAATTCGGGTAATCCTGCCCGCTCTACCCGCACCCTTTGCCCCCGGCAAGCGCGCCACAATGTGGACATGATGCAACAGGTCGCCGATAAAGCGCCGGGGCGGTCATGGACACGGAACGGATTCCTGTTAGGCCCGCTCCATTGGTCGGACAGATTCGTCCGGCACAAAGGGGATGGATAAGATCGTGGCCGCAACGCGCCGCATCGCTGCATTGATCGGGGGGGGCCTGCTGGCCGCCGCCGTTGCAGCCGTGCCGGTGCTCGGCGCGACCGATCCGGCGCAGCGACCGGCGCGCAAACTGGTGTCGGCACCGCGGGTTGCTGGTTCTTTCACCCCCTCGGCCGCCGATCCCAAGCTGGCGGCGCTTTTCGCGCGCGGCGGGCTCGACGCCAGCGGCTTCCGCTTCACGCCGTCCGAGTCGCGGATCGGCAACCGTGCGGTCACCGTGGCAGTGCGCGCTCGGTCCAGCATCGCGGCGCGCGACAATGCACGGTACGCTTCGGCGGCGCCCGCGACGGTCGGATTGGCGCCGATCGCCTACAACCTCGGCGTGTCGGTGGGCTGGAAGCGCTTCGCGATCTCGGGTGACGTCGCCAAGGTCGATCTCGCCGGGCTGCCGGGCAGCCGCGAGGCGGCGGATGTTGCGGTCAGCTATTCGGGGTCGAAGTGGAGCGGCCGGGTCGGCGCCAGCGCGGATCGTCCGCTCCCCGGCGCAGCGCATGCGTTGACCGAACCGAACAGCTATTCGATTGATGTCGGCGGCAGCTATTCGCTGACCCGCAACCTCGACCTGACCGCCGGGATGCGGCTGAAGACCGATCGAGAGCGCCTGACCCGCGCCGACGACGATCGTCGCGACAGCCAGGCGATCTACGTGGGCACCGCGTTCCGCTTCTAAGCTCTCGGCGACTTCCTGCAAATCGTGCCGGTTTTCATCCCACGACCTTCGGCGTCCCGGACCTGATCCTTGAAGTCAGGGGTGACGGCCCCGACCATGCGTCGATCGCGGCATAACCGTCGAACCCCAGCGCCGCCACCCGCCGCCAGCGTCGCTCGTCCATCCCCCCCAGCGCGATCACCGTCACCGACAGCCCACGCGCGACCGCCGCCGCCCGCCATAATCCCAGCGTCCGAACTCCCGGATGCGACCGCGTCGCGAACACCGGCGATACCAACACCACATCGGCGCCCGCGCGCACCGCCGCCAGCGCCTCTCGCCGGTCGTGCGCCGGCCATGTCACCACGCCCCGCCCCCGCCGCGCATGGCGCCCCGTCGCGCCCCGCCACGACTCGCCACCGGCCAGCACCAGCACCAGCCCGCGCCGCCGCGCCACGCGCCGCACCCGCGCAAATAGCGCCCGTCGCTCCGCCAACGCCGTTCGGTAATGTCGAAAGATCACCCCTGCCCCGCGCGGCAGCTGCTCCAGCGCCGGCCACAGCCGCTCGCCCTGACGTTCGTCGGTCATCAGCCAGCGGACGGGGTGGCGGGCAGGCATGGCGCTCCCTATAGCGCGGTCGATGACCCCCGACGACCGTCTCGCGGCGCTCCACGCCCGCATCGCCGCCGCCGCCCGGATCGCGCGGCGCGACCCGGCCGACATCACGCTGGTGGCGGTGTCCAAGACGCATCCCATCGACGCGATCCGCCCGTTGCTCGCCGCCGGGCAGCGCGACTTCGGCGAGAACCGCGTCCAGGAAGCCGCCGCGAAATGGCCGGCGCTGCGCGAGGAATATCCCGACGCACGCCTGCATCTGGTCGGACAATTGCAGTCGAACAAGGCCGCCGAGGCGGTCACGCTCGCCGACGCGATCCACAGCATCGACCGCCCGTCGCTGGTCGCGGCGGTGGCGCGCGCGATCGATGCGACCGGACGGCAGCCGCAGTGTTTCGTGCAGGTCAATATCGGCGACGAGCCGCAGAAGGGCGGCTGCGCGGTTGCGGGTCTGCCCGCGCTGCTGACCGAGGCGCAGACCGCCGGGCTAACGGTCGCCGGGTTGATGTGCGTCCCTCCGGCAGCGATCGAACCCGCACCCTATTTCGCGCTGCTCGCCAAGATCGCGCGTGATGCGGGGCTCACCGGGCTCAGTATGGGCATGTCCGACGATGTCGAACAGGCGGTGTCCCTGGGCGCCACCCACGTCCGTGTCGGCTCCGCGCTGTTCGGCGCGCGCGCATGACCCGCTTCGACGCGCTGCTCTTCGACTTCGACGGCGTGCTGATCGAGAGCGAGGAAAGCGGCAACCGCCATCTCGCCGATTACCTGACCGGCGCCGGCTATCCGACCACGCCCGAACAGACGATGGCACGGTTCATGGGCCTGTCCGGCAAGGACTTCCTCGCCGCGATCGAAGCGCATATCGGCGCGCCGATCCCGCCCGGCTTCCAGCAAGCCCGCCGCGCCGAGGACGAGCGCTGCCTGATCGAAGGGATCGCCGAAGTGGCAGGCGCGACCGCCTTCGTCCGCGCGCTTCCCGCGGGCTTGCCACGCGCAGTGGTGTCGTCGAGCCGCGTGCGCTGGATCGCTACCCATCTCGAGCACCTCGGCTTGCGCGACGCGTTCGATGTGCATCTCTATTCGGGTGCCGAACACGTCACCAACGGCAAGCCCGCGCCCGATCTCTATCTGTATGCGGCCGACAAGCTGGGCGTCGCGATCGAGCGCTGCGCGATCATCGAGGACTCACCCGTCGGTGCGACCGGCGCAGTGGCAAGTGGCGCGTTCGTGATCGGACTGGTCGCCGGCGGCCATTGCGCGCCCGACCATGGCGACCGGCTCCGCGCGATCGGCGTGAAGGCGGTGGCGAGCAACTTTGACGAGGTCACGGCGATCCTCGGCCTGTCCGATCAGAGCTGATGCCCGGTCCGGTCGCGCTTGGTGGCCAGATAGTGTTCGTTGTGCGGGTTGGCCGGCAGGGCGTGCGGGACGCGCTCGATCACCTCGATGCCCGCCGCCTCCAGCCCCGCAACCTTGGCGGGATTGTTGGTCAGCAGCCGCACCCGGTCCTGCCCCAGTAACTGCAACATCCGCGCCGCGACGCCGAAGTCGCGCGCGTCGATCGCAAAGCCGAGCCGGACATTGGCATCCACCGTGTCGAAGCCCTGATCCTGCAGCGCATAAGCGCGCAGCTTGTTGACCAGCCCGATCCCGCGCCCCTCCTGCCGCAGATAGAGCAGCACGCCCCACCCCGCCGCGGCGATCGCGTGGATTGCGGCGTGGAGCTGCGGCCCGCAATCGCACTTGAGGCTGCCGAGCACATCCCCGGTCAGGCATTCGCTGTGCAGCCGTATCAAAGGCGGTTCGCCCGTCGCGGTGCCGATCACCAGCGCGATATGCTCGTCGGCGCTCTCCGGCGAGCGGAACGCGACGATCTCCGCCTGCTCGGCACCCGCGACCGGCAGGCGCGCACGCACCGCAACCTGCAACGCCTGTGCATCCTCGTGGGCGGCGATCGCCCGCGCGTCGACGGTCTGCGCCGCTTCGCCATCCGCGATCACGAAGGCCGGGAGCAATCCGGCGATCCGCGCCAGTTGCAGTGCCGCACCCGCTGCGATCGGCGCGGCAACCGGGATCGTGCGAAACGGCCCCTTGAGCGGCGTCGCGAGATCGAGCTGCGGGTCGGCGAGCGCGGTGGCCAGCGCCATGTCGAACCACGGCGCATGTTCGACCACCACCGGACGATCGGGCACCGCCGCATCGAGCTGATTCGCCAATTTGAGCGTCGCGGCGCGCCCGTTCGACAGCAATACGTCGAAGCGCCCGTCCGGCGCGAAACGCGCCAGCCGCTCGGCATCGGCGGTTTCGATCGCCAGCACCGTCAGCGGCGGTTCGTCGGCTGCTGTGACGGTGATCGGCCAGCCACGCCGCATCGCATCGATCGCGCGCGCGGCGTCACGTCCGGATACCGACGATGTCACCACGCGAACTCGGTCATGATCGGCACGTGGTCGGACGGCTTCAGCCAGCTGCGGCACGGCTCGAAGACGGTGTGAGCGGTCGCGGTCTTCGCGACGTCACCGGTCGCCCACATATGATCGAGGCGGCGACCGCGATCGTTCTTCGTCCAGTCCGGCGAGCGATAGCTCCACCAGGTGTGCAGCCGCGCCGGTGCCGGGTGAAAATGCCGCCCGAGATCGACCCAGTCGTTCGACGCCTTGAGTCGATCCAGCGCCTCCACCTCGACCGGCGTATGGCTGACGACCTTGAGCAGTGCCTTGTGGCTCCATACGTCGCTGGGCAGCGGCGCGATGTTGAAGTCGCCGGTCAGGATCGTCGGCTCGGTCAGCGTCTCGGACCAGCGCGTCATCCGCTCGACGAAGTCCAGCTTCTGCCCGAACTTGGCGTTTACCTCACGGTCGGGAACGTCGCCACCGGCCGGAACATAGACATTCTCCAATCGCACGCCGTTGGGCAGCCGCACCCCCAGATGCCGCGCCTCGCGATTGGCCTGCCAGTCGAGCCGGTCGTCGGCGCTGACCGGCACGCGCGCGACGATCGCGACGCCGTGGTGCATCCGCTGCCCGTGCAGCAGGATGTGATCGTAACCGAGCGCGCGGAACGCGTCGGTCGGAAAGTCGGTGTCGACCACCTTGGTTTCCTGAAGGCACAGCACGTCAGGCTGCGCCTCGCGGAGAAACTGCTCGACGATCTCGATGCGGAAGCGGACCGAGTTGATGTTCCAGGAGACGATTTTCACGACCGGCTAGGTAGCCATGCGCCGGAACGTCGACAAGGCGGGCCGCACGGTCGCGTCACAACAAGAAAGGCCCCCGCTCCGGGGGCATGGAGCGAGGGCCGACTCAGCGTTCGTCACGCAAGCGGTAGGCAGGAGACCGGGCAACAGGGGGAAAATCCCGATGGCCCACCGACCGTGTTCATGGCTCTAACCGCGCCAGCCTTTCGCCAACATGAACGAATTGGACAAAAATGCCGCGATTTAGCTGGAGCGGCCCTGTCGGCGCGGATCGGTCCAGCGAAACGCCGAATCAGCCACCGGCACGTTGAACTTCTGGTCGCTGAGCCGGATCGTCGTCCGGTTCCCCTGGGTGTCGAGCGCCGCCCAGCCCTGCAGCATCAACCCGCCCGGCGCGGCGGCGCTCCGCGCGAAGACCAGCGTGATCCGGCCATATTCGGGATGCTTGGGATCATAAGCCTCGACCGAGAGGACCGCCGGATTGGATGACGGCACGATCTTGGCATAGCGCGAGATGTCACGGCCGGGATCGAGCAGCACCCCGAGCGGGGAGCTGCCGATCGGCCAGCGCTGCACCTGCTTTACCGAATAGTCGATGAAGGTCAGCGCCTTGCCGTCGCCGACGATCAGCAGCGGCACGCCCTTCTGATATTGGAAGCGGATCTTGCCGGGCTTCTTGAGCGTCAGCGTGCCGGTCAACACCTGCCCGTTACGGTCGGTCTGGCTGAACGCGGCGGTCATCGAGTCGATCCCGGCGATCGCGCGCTGCACCGCCGCCAGATCGGTGCCGGTCTGCGCCGCCACCGGACTCGCCACCGCGACCAGCGCGGCGAGCGGAAGAAGATATTGCGACATGTCGTCTCCACACAGCGATACGGCGGCGGGACCTGCCCGCCGGCCATTGAACCCGCGCTGAACTCAGGCGAACAGCGTCGCCAGCCCCGGCGTCGTCTCGCTGCCGATCCAGCCTTCGTGGATCATGCGGAACGCCACGAACACGATCACCGCCAACCCGACATAGGCGATCCAGCGATAGCGATCGATGATCCGCGCGATGAAGTTGGCCGCCAGCCCCATCAGCGCCACCGACAGCAACAGCCCGATGACGAGGATGCCGGGATGCTCGCGCGCCGCCCCGGCGACCGCCAGCACGTTGTCGAGGCTCATCGACACGTCGGCGACCGCGACCGCCCACGCCGCCGCGGCGAAGCTCTTCACCGGCTTGACCGTGGCCGCGTCCTCGGCGGCGTCGATCTCGGAGTGCCCGCCGCTGCGGATCTCGCGCCAGAACTTCCAGCTCACCCACAGCAGCAGCAGCCCGCCTGCGAAGATCAGCCCGACGATCCCCATCAGCCACGTCACGATCAGCGCGAAGAAGATCCGCAGCACCAGCGCCGCGCCGATCCCGATCAGGATCACCTTCTTGCGCTGCTCCGACGGCAGCCCGGCGGCGAGCGCGCCGACCACGATCGCATTGTCGCCCGCCAGCACGAGATCGATCATCAGCACCGACCCGAACGCCGCCAGCGCGGCGGGATCGGACAGGTTCGAGAAATCGGCGACGATATGCTGCCAGATGTCCCCCAGCGAGCCGGGTCCCTGGATCGCTGCTCCGGCGGAGGCCGCGGCGGCAAGCGTGGCGATAAGGCTCAAATTAGGTCACTCCCCGTCTGACCGCATCAATGATGCTGCCGGGCATAACGTTCCGGTCGGGGAATGCCATGGGGAAGGGCGCACCGTCGCGGGCGAAGCATGTCCTGAGCGCCTGCCTTGCAGGCAGTCGAAGGGCCCGCGCCGTCGGTCGGGTACGCACAAAGGCGTACCCGCCGGCCGAACCGGCGTGCGTCCTGCCGCGACACGCGGCAGGCCACGCTCGGTCACTGGTTCATCGAATCGAAGAAATCGTCGTTGGTCTTCGAATCCTTCATCTTGCCGAGCAGGAACTCCATCGCATCGACGGTCCCCATCTGCATCAGGATCCGGCGCAGCACCCACATCTTCGACAGCTGGCCCTTCTCGACCAGCAGCTCTTCCTTGCGCGTGCCGCTCTTGCCGACGTCGATCGCCGGGAAGATGCGCTTGTCGGCCACCTTGCGGTCGAGCACGATTTCGGCGTTGCCGGTGCCCTTGAACTCCTCGAAAATCACTTCGTCCATGCGGCTGCCGGTATCGATCAGCGAGGTCGAGATGATCGTCAGCGACCCGCCTTCCTCGATGTTGCGCGCCGCGCCGAAGAAGCGCTTCGGCCGCTGCAGCGCATTGGCGTCGACACCGCCGGTCAGCACCTTGCCCGACGACGGCACGACGGTGTTGTAGGCGCGGCCCAGACGCGTGATGTTGTCGAGCAGGATCACGACATCCTTCTTGTGCTCGACCAGCCTTTTGGCCTTCTCGATCACCATCTCGGCGACCGCGACGTGGCGCGTCGCCGGCTCGTCGAAGGTGGAGGAGACCACCTCGCCGTTCACCGTGCGCTGCATATCGGTGACTTCCTCGGGCCGCTCGTCGATCAGCAGCACGATCAGGAACACTTCCGGATGGTTGTGCGCGATCGCCCGCGCGATGTTCTGCATCATGATCGTCTTGCCGACGCGCGGCGGCGCGACGATCAGGCAGCGCTGCCCCTTGCCGATCGGCGCGACGACATCGAGCACGCGGCCCGACTTGTCCTTGATCGTCGGATCCTCGATTTCCATCTTCAGCCGCTCGTCCGGGTAGAGCGGCGTCAGATTATCGAAGTTCACCCGCTGGCGAACGCGCTCGGGCTCTTCGAAATTGACCTGCGTGATCTTGACCAGCGCGAAATAGCGTTCGCCGTCCCTCGGCCCGCGGATCTCGCCCTCGACCGTGTCACCGGTGCGCAGCCCATGCTTGCGGACCTGATTCGGGCTGACATAGATGTCGTCCGGGCCGGCGAGATAATTGGCCTGCGCCGAGCGCAGGAAGCCGAAACCGTCGGGCAGCACCTCGATCGTGCCCTCGCCCATGATCTGCTCGCCGTTTTCGGCCTGCACCTTCAGGATCGCGAACATCAGGTCCTGCTTGCGCAGCGTCGAGGCGCCCTCGACGCCCAGCTCCTCGGCAAGCTGCACCAGCTCAGCGGGGGCCTTCTTCTTCAAATCCTTGAGATGCATGTATCTGTCCGATGTGATCGGGGGTCGGGAAAAGCTCGGCCGGCGATGGAGAACGCTCGAGAAACGAAGCTGTAGAGGATGCGGCGCGCGCCGAGGACCGGCGACGTCACGGCCGCGAGGTATGATTCATGCGGGGGATAGTCAAGCGTATCCGTCATTCCCGCGCAGGCGGAAATCCAGAACCTCGGACGTCTCGACTCTCACAAGAACCTGCGCGTCTCGATCCCCGCCTTCGCGGGGATGACGGACGTGGCGTCAGAACGGCTTCACGATCACCAGAATGACGATCAGCGCGGTCGCGAGCGCCGGAATCTCGTTCATCATCCGCAGCGCCTTGTTCGACACGCCACCCTGCCCGCGCGCCAGCTTCTTGGCATAGCCGACCGCCCAGCCATGATAGCCCGACAGCAGCAGCACGATCGCCAGCTTGGCATGCAGCCATCCCAGCCCCGGCACGCCGTCGGCAATCCCCGCATTCAGCGCCAGCGCGAGGCCCAACACCCACACCACGATCATCGCCGGGGTCAGGATGATCGCGCGTAGCTTGTTCTCGCGCTCGACCCAGCGCGCGGCATCGGCGGGGTCGGACAGCCCCTCCTGATGATAGACCAGATAGCGCGGCAGCATGAACAGCCCCGCCATCCAGAAGATCACGAAGATGACATGCGCGGCCTTCACCCAATCATAGGTCGCGCCCAGAAACCCGACCATGTTCAACCCCTTACCCGTTGCAGCAGATGTTCGACGTGCGGGATCGGCGTATGCTGCCCGATCCCGTGGCCGAGATTGAAGACATGCGGCCGCTCCGGGAACGCCGCCAGCACGCGGTCGATCCCCGCGTCCAGCGCCGCCCCGCCAGTCAGCAAGGCGAGCGGATCGAGATTGCCCTGCACCGGCAATTCCGGCGGCAGCACCGCATCCGCCCAGTGTGGATCGACCGTTTCGTCCAGCCCGAGCGCGTCGACCGCGGTGCCGGCGGCGTAGGCAGCGAGCTTGCCCCCCGCGCCCTTCGGAAAGCCAATGATCGGCACGCCCGGACAGCGCGCGCGGACGCCGTCGACGATCGCGCGATTGGGCGCGATCACCCAGCGCTCGAACTGTTCGGGTGAGAGACTTCCGGCCCAGCTGTCGAAGATCTGTACCGCCTCGACGCCATTTCCGATCTGCCTCGCGAGATAATCGATCGTCATCGCCACGATCGCGTCGACGATCGCGCCGAACGCTGCCGGGTCGGCATAAGCGAAGCGGCGCGTCACTTCCTGATCGCGGCTGCCCTGCCCCGCCACCATATAGGTCGCGACCGTCCACGGCGAGCCGGCGAACCCGAGAAAGGTCGTTTCCGCGGGCAGTGATTCCGCGACCCCCCGCACCGTCGCATAGACCGGATCGAGTCGCGCCGGCTCGCGGGTCAGTGCCGTCAGCGCCGCGTCGACCAGCGCCGGGGCCAGCCGCGGCCCCTCGCCCGCTCCGAACGTCAGCTCCTGCCCCAGCGCCCAGGGCACCATCAGGATGTCGGAAAACAGGATCGCGCCGTCGAAGCCGAAGCGGCGGATCGGTTGCAGCGTCACCTCGGTGGCCGCGATCGGATCGGTGGCGAGCGCGAGGAACCCGCCCCTCTCCGCGCGCAACGCCCGATATTCAGGGAGATAGCGCCCGGCTTGCCGCATGAGCCACGTCGGGGGGCGGTCGGCGCGCGCGCCGTTCAGGACTCGCAACAGGGGTTTGGTCACCATCGGGTGCGATCCTTCTACCCTTCTAGGAAGATTCAGGGAGTCTGGTTGTTGATGTGGTTGGCGCGTGGATCGCGGGGCTTATTCGCCAGCACCGGAATTGCCAACAGCTTGACTCGATCGACTCTGCCGGACGCCGTCGGAGTCGCATGGCGCTGTCCACGCTTTCCACAGCCTGTGGATAAAATGACGGGTTGGGGACGGCGCTGTGGACAGAATCGGAGTTTTCCACCGATCGGGGTCGCGCTTGGCGGGTCGGTGAAGTTACGCTAGCGGCTATCCACGACTTATCCACAGATCGGTCCACCCCCTCCGATGTCCGGCTTCTGATGCTTCGCCTCCACCTTCACCTGCTGTCGGACTCGACCGGCGAGACGCTGGAGAACATCGCCAAGGCGGCGCTGGCGCAATATGACGATGTCGAGACCGTCCGGCATTTCTGGCCGATGGTGCGCACCGAAACCCATCTCGACCGCATCCTTCAGGAAATCGCGCAAAATCCCGGTCTCGTGATCTTCACGCTCGTCAATCCGGTGACGCGCACCGCGCTGGAGACGCGCTGCAAGGCGCTCGGGCTGCCGACGGTCGCCCCGCTCGATCCGGTCAACGATGCGCTGTCGGTGCTGCTCGGGCAGCAGGCCAAGGCGCGCCCCGGCCGGCAGCACGTTCTCGACGCGGCCTATTTCGCGCGCGTCGATGCGATCCAGTTCACGATCGCGCATGACGACGGGATCGCGCACGAGGAATGGGAGGAGGCCGACATCCTGCTCGCCGGGGTCAGCCGCTCGTCCAAGACCCCGACCTCGATCTACCTCGCCAATCGCGGCTTCAAGACCGCCAACATCCCGATCGTCGTCGAAAGCCCGCCGCCGCGCGCGCTGTTCTCGCTGAAGAATCCGCTGGTCGTCGGGCTGACCACCAGCACTGACCGGCTGATCCAGATCCGCCGCAACCGCCTGCTGTCGCTCAATCAGGCGACCGAAACCAATTACGTCGACCAGGACGCGGTCGCGCGCGAGATCGCCTATGCGCGGCGGATGTTCGCCGATAACGGTTGGCCGGTGATCGACGTCACGCGCCGCTCGATCGAGGAAACCGCCGCCGCGATCATCGCCTTGGTCAACGAACGCCGCGGGCTCGCCGCACGGAACACCGATTGATGCTGATTCTCGCCTCGCAAAGCGCCTCGCGCACCACGATGCTGGCCGCCGCCGGTGTGCCCTTCACCGCCGAGCCGGCCTATGCCGACGAAGCCGCGCTCAAGGCGGCGATGGCCGGCCGCCACCCGCGCGACGTGGCCGATGCACTCGCCGAGCTGAAGGCGCTCAAGGTCAGTGCGCGGCATCCCGGGCATCTGGTGCTGGGATCGGACAGCCTTGCCGTGCTCGACGACGGCACGATCCTCGACAAGCCGACCAGCCGCGAGGAAGCGCGCGAGCACCTGACGCGCATGTCGGGCAAGCGCCACGATCTGGTCAGCGCGGCGGTGATCGCCGAGAACGGTCAGCCGGTGTGGCGGATGGTCGACAAGGCCAAGATGTTCGTCCGCCCGCTCTCGCCCGCCTTCATCGAGACCTATCTCGACGCCGAATGGCCGGAGATTTCTGGCTGCGTCGGCTGCTACCGGATCGAGGGGCCGGGCGCGCAATTGTTCTCCCGGATCGACGGCAGCCAGTTCACCGTGCTCGGGATGCCGTTGCTCCCGGTGCTCGACTATCTGCGCGTGCGTCAGGTGCTGCCGGCGTGACCTTTGACCTGTACGTCACACTGGACTTGTTCCGGGGTCCAGGGCGCCACAACCCCGACGAGGCGAAGGTGTGCGGACCCGTGGATGCCGGGACGAGCCCGGCATGACGGCAAGCGTCCCACCGACCTTACCGTCACCACATCGGCCAAGGTAGCATCATGACGAACACCCCCTATGCCGAGGTGATCGGCGATCCGATCGCCCACTCCAAGTCGCCGCTGATCCACGGCTTCTGGCTGGAAAAGCTCGGGCTGGCCGGCGACTATCGTGCGACGCACGTCGTGGCCGACGACCTTGCCGACTTTTTTGCACGCCGCAGCGCCGACCCGGACTGGCGCGGCTGCAACATCACCGTCCCGCACAAGGTGGCGGCGCTCGATCATGTCCCCGATCCCGGCGACGTGCGCGGGATGATCGGCGCGGCCAATACCGTGTTCCGCGGCGAGGACGGTGCGTTGATCGCCACCAACACCGATGCGGCGGGGTTCCTGTCGCCGATCGCCGATCTCGATCTGGCCGGCCAGCCGGTAGTGGTGGTCGGTGCCGGCGGCGCAGCGCGCGCGGTGCTGTTCGCGCTCGCGCGCAGCAACGTCGGCCGCGTGACCTTGCTCAACCGCACCCCGCTGAAGGGCGCGGCGCTGCTGGCGAAGTTCGGGCTCAAGGGCGATGCGCTCCCGCTCACCGCGCGGCTCCCGGAAGCGGCGCTGCTCGTCAACACCAGTGTGCTCGGCATGACCGGGCACGACCCGCTCGATCTCGATCTGACCCCCCTGCCTGCGGAGGCGGTCGTCTACGACATCGTCTATGCCCCGCTAGAGACTCCGCTGCTCAAGGCCGCGCGCGCGCGCGACCTCGAGACGGTCGACGGGCTGGAGATGCTGATCGGGCAGGCGGCGGTCGCGTTCGAATTGTTCTTCGGCGCGGCGCCGCCACGCGAGCATGACGGGGAATTGCGCGCGCGCCTGCTGGCATGACGATCCTCGGCCTGACCGGGTCGATCGGCATGGGCAAGTCGACGGTCGCGGCGATGTTCGCCGACGCCGGGGTGCCGGTGTTCGACGCCGATGCGGCGGTCCACCGCCTGCAGGGGCCGGGCGGCGCTCTGGTCGCGGCGATCGAGGCGCGCTTTCCCGGCACCACCGGCGCGCAGGGGGTCGACCGCGCGGCGCTTGGGCAAGCGGTGCTCGGCGACGACGCCGCGATGCGCGCGTTGGAGGCGATCGTCCACCCGGCGGTCCGCGCCGAGCGTGAAGCCTTTCTCGTCCGGCATCATGATTCGCCGCTGGTCGTGTTCGACATCCCGCTGCTGTTCGAGACCGGCGGCGAGCGCGACATGGATTTCATCGTGGTGGTGTCCGCTTCGGCTCCGGTGCAGCGCGAACGCGTGCTGGCGCGCCCCGGCATGACCCTGGCCCGGTTCGAAGCCATCGATTCTCGGCAGATGCGCGATACCGAAAAGCGCGCGCACGCCGATTTCGTGATCCCCACCGACGTGCCGCTCGACGAGACCCGCGCCGCGGTGCTGCGCGTCATCGCTTGCGTGCGGGACGGACAGGGTCGATAACACTGCGATCATGCGCGAGATCGTCTTCGACACCGAAACCACGGGCCTCAGCTTCACCGGTGGCGATCGTATGGTGGAGATCGGCTGCGTCGAACTGGTCAACCGCGTTGAAACTGGCCGGACTTTCCACGCCTATTTTCATCCCGAGCGCGACATGCCGGCCGAGGCCGAACGCGTCCATGGCCTGTCCGCCACCTTCCTCGCCAAGCATCCGGTGTTCGCGGCCGGCGTCGCGGCGCTGCTCGAATTCATCGGCGACGCGCCGCTGGTCGCGCACAACGCCGGTTTCGATTTTTCCTTTCTAAACGGCGAACTGGAACGCTGCGGCAACGTGGCGGTGTGCCGGACGCGGATGGTCGACACGCTGGCGATCGCGCGCGTCCGCCATCCCGGCGCCAAGCACACGCTCGACGCCCTGTGCAGCCGCTACGGGATCGACCGCTCGCACCGGGTGCTGCACGGCGCGCTGCTCGACGCGCAGTTGCTCGCGCAGGTCTATGTCGAGCTGATGGGCGGGCGGCAGATCGGTCTCGGGCTGGTCAGCGAAGCCGCGCCGATCATCGTCGAGCAAGTGGTCGCCGCACCGGCCCGCCCCCGCCCCGTGCGGGTCTTTTCGCCGAGCGATGCGGAACTGGCCGCACATGCTGCGTTTCTAAAGAAGGTCAAAGAGCCTTTGTGGGGGGTCGCCGCGTCCGAATGACGCGAACGTACCGCCGGATCGCAGGGGGGCGAGCCGGCAGAGATGGAGGAAGTGTATGGATATCCGGATTTCAGGTCACCAGGTGGCGATCGGCGACGCGCTGAAGGCCCATGTGCAGGACCGGCTCCAGGGTATCGCCGACAAATATTTCGCGCGGGCCATCTCGGCGGAGGTCACCTTCGGCAAGGGGCCGCACGATAACGGCTTCACCTGCGACATCGTCGCGCACGTCACGCGCGGGCTGATCCTGAAAGGAAGCCACGTCGCGCATGACGCGCATCTCGTGTTCGACGGAACCGCCGACAAGATCGAGAAGCAGCTCCGCCGCTACGTCCGCCGGCTCAAGGATCGCCACGCCGCACATGCCGCGACCGAGGAGGCGCAGGACCGCAACGGCTACGACAATGCCGGCTATACGCTGTTCGCGGAGCAGATCGGCGAGGACGATGCCGGCGATGCGCCGCTGGTGATCGCGGAGACGCGCGTCGACGTGCCCGATGCCAGCGTGTCGGATGCGGTGATGATGCTCGACCTGCGCAACACGCAGGCGCTGTTGTTCAAGAATGCGGGCACCGGTTCCTATAATATGGTCTATCGCCGCGGCGATGGGACGATTGGCTGGGTGGAGCCGCAGCGTGGTGGTTGACCGGAACTGATGGCGAGCGATCTTAGCGACCTGCTCGTCCCCGAATTGATCGTCCTCGGGATGCCGGCGACTTCGAAGAAGGCCTTGTTCACGCAGATGGGGGCGCTCGCCGCTCCCATCCTCGGGGTCGATGCGCGCCTGCTCGCCGATGGGCTGGCGGCACGCGAGAAGGAGGGATCGACCGGGTTCGGAGGCGGGGTCGCGATCCCCCACGCACGCGTGCCGGGCCTGCCGCGGATCGCGCTGGCGGTCGCGCGGCTCGCCCAGCCGCTCGACGTCGGCGCGCTCGACGATGCGCCGGTCGACGTGGTGATGGCGATGTTCTCGCCGCCGCAGGCGGGAGGCGAGCATCTCAAGGCGCTCGCGCGCGTCGCGCGGCGGCTGCGCGACCGTGCGCTGATCGCGAAGCTGCGCGGTGCCGGGTCGCCGGACGCGATGTACGCCTTGCTCACCGACCATGGCGAGCGCGATGCCGCCTGAAGGCGCCGCCGCACATTATCGCGCGCTCGAGTCGCTCTATGCGGCCGCGCCGATCAATCGCTTCTTCGAGTCGCGGCTCGAGCTGGTCGCGCCCGGCGAGTCGCGAATCCACTTCGCGGTCGACGAACGGCATTTCCACGCCGCCGGCGCGGCGCATGGCACCAGCTATTTCAAGATGCTCGACGATGCGGCTTTCTATGCCTGCAACAGTCTGGTCACCGATCGCTTCCTGCTGACGACGCAGTTCAGCCTGCTGCTCACCCGCCCGCTGGGCGTGGGACCGGTCGTGGCGGAGGGCCGCTGGATCAGCGGGCAGCGCCGGGTCTTCGTCGCCGAGGCGCGCCTCGTCACCGCCACCGGCGAGGAAGTGGCGCGGGGTACCGGCACCTTCATGCGCTCGCGGATCGCGCTGGCGTCGCTGCCGGGGTACGCGGGCCGATGAGCATGCGGTTGCCGACCCACCTGTCGGTCGGTGCGCTGCTGCGGCGCGTGAACGACTCCGGCGGGCTGGCGGTGGTGCGTGCCAGCGGCGAGCCGCAGGGCGGCGCGCTGCTGATCCTGATCGCGGAGGGTCGCGGGCTGCGTGCGGTCGAGCGGATGCGGGGACTCGATGACCGTGATGCGCTCGTTCCGGCCGGCCCGCGCGCCGACGACCCGGCGGCGGTCGAGGAATATTGGCAGAATCGTCGCCGTCGCGATCCGGATTTGTGGGTGATCGAACTGGACGTCCCGCAAGCCGAACGGTTCGTCGCTGAAACGATCCTGTCGCATTGACCCTGTTAACCTGTTGCCCGTAGCCGGACGGTATCGACAACGTGCGTTGTGCCGATGCGGGGTGCGATCCCGACGGTGACGCAGTCGGGGGGGACCCGGAGCGATACCGAACAGCTAACGCTGCTTCAGCGATCGTATCCGCGCACCCACCGCATAAAAATGATGTGGAATGCCGTTCAGCTCGCGCCTCGCAACTTTTGCGACGCTTACTTTCTCGGTCCTTGCTCTGGTAGCGCAGAGCGCTCCCGGACTGGCCGCTGAACTTCCGGCGATGCCCGCCGCTTCTACCGCGATTCAACTCGCCCTGCCCGCACAGGTTCCCGCAATCGCCCCGGCCGCACCGGCTACGGCGCCGGTCGCCGACACCACGACCGCGACCGTCACGCCGGCGCAGGTCGAAGAGCAGATCGCCTATCCCACCCTCGCCGCCGCAGTCGCCGACCAGTCGATCCGCTCGGACGCCGGCGAAGACCTGCGCTGCCTGGCCGGCGCCATCTATTTCGAAGCCCGCGGCGAGCCGCTCAGCGGCCAGCTCGCGGTCGCCGAGGTGATCCTCAACCGCACCCGCTCGCACCGTTTCGGCGGCAGCGCCTGCGAGGTCATCACGCAGAAGGGGCAATTCTCGTTCGTGCGCGGTGGCCGGATGCCAGCCGCGCCGAGCAACGACGACTGGCGCACCGCCATGGCCGTCGCGAAGGTCGCGCTGAAGGACGCATGGGAAAGCGATGCCGCCAATGCGCTGTATTTCAACCATCGCCGCGCCGGCCACGCCAATGGCGTCCGCGTCGCCTCGATCGGCAACCACGTCTTTTATCGCTGATCGCAATCGGACGATGCAAACGAGGGCGTGGCTTTCGTTCGCATGATGTTCTATTCGGGTGGCCATGTTGACGCCGCCCGATACCTGCCATCAGGATGCTACCGCCGCGCTATGTGCGCTCGATGTCGCACGTGGCGTGACGCGGATGCTGCTGCGGCACGATCTTACCGCCATCGCCGAAGTCCCGCTGGAGGGCGGCCGCCGCGCCGACCTGATGGCTGTCGACGCACGTGGGCAATTGGTGATCGTAGAGATTAAGGTTTCGCGTGCCGACCTGCTCGGCGACGGCAAGTGGCAGGATTATCTCGCGCATTGCGACCGCTTCTACTGGGCGGTGCCGGCGGGCTTCGATGCCACGCCGATCGCGGGGGAAGCGTTCCTGCCGGATCGTACCGGGCTGATCGTCGCCGACCGCTATGATGCGGCGATCGTGCGCGAGGCGCGGACCGATCCGCTGCCCGCCGCCACCCGCAAGCGCTGCACGCTCGCTTTCGCGCGCCGTGCCGCGCGGCGGGTGATCGCCGCGCATGACCCGGATGCGGTGAGCGGCTTTTGAGGGCGGAGGTCGCTACCCAAGTCTTGTCGCCGCCGACCTGATCCCCGGCCGTCTTCTCCACAGCTGTCGTGAAAAGCGGCATACCGGGTCGAGCCCGGGATGCCGGCTATGGAGATCAGAACTTCGGACCTGCCACCGCGCGCTGCGGCTTGGCGGGCGTTTCCTCGAGAATTTTCAGGATCACCGCCGAACGCGTATCGCGCCTGGCATAATCGCGTGCGGACATGCCCGCGACATTGTCGGTCTGGTCGGGGTTCCCGCCGGCGGCGAGCACCGCGCGAACCAGCCCAAGGTCGCGACGCTGCACGGCGCGGATCAGCGGCGTCTCGCCGCCATTGTTGCCGAGGTTCGGATTGGCCTTGGACGCGCCCAGGATCTGGATCAGGTCGGGCTGGTTCGCCTGCACCGCCAGCATCATCGCGGTGTCGCCCTGCCCGTCGCGCAGGTTCGGATCGGCGCCCTTGGCGAGCAGATAGCGCAGATAGGCCGCATCGCCGCGCTTGACGACGATATGGATCGCGCCCTCGCCATTGGTGATGTCGCGCGCGTTGATGATCGTCTGGCCGGGCTGGTCGAGCATTCCGATCACCGCGTTGCCGTCACCCTTCCGCACTGCTTCAAGGAACTTGTAACTCTGCGATTGCTGCTGCGCGGCCACGGACGTGGCGGTGACCGCCGGCAGCGCGGCGAGCAGCGCGATGGGAATAAGCGAACGGCGAAGCATCGGGGCGGGTCTCGCTAGGACTGAGGGTTGCGTTGCTGCCTATAACGCATCACATCTGGCCTCGCCATGAACATGCGCTGTTTCGCCGCCACGCTCGCGCTGCTGCTCGCCGGGCCTCTCTCGGGCTGTGCCAAAGAGCCGGCCGGCGAGCCGCCGCTGGCGGGCGCGCGGATCGGTGGCGCCTTCACGCTGACCGATCAGGATGGGCGCACCGTCACCGATCGCGATTTCGCCGGACGCTATCGCATCGTCTATTTCGGCTACACCTTCTGCCCTGATGTCTGCCCGACCGACGTGCAGAACATTGCGGCGGCGCTCAAGACGATCGAGCGCGACGATCCGGCGCTCGGCAAGCGGATCGTCCCGATCTTCATCACCATCGATCCGGCGCGCGACACGCCCGCCGCGCTCAAGCGGTTCGTCACCGCCTTTCATCCGCGGCTCGTCGGCCTGACCGGGACGCCCGAGCAAATCGCGAAGGTCGCGAAGGAATATGGCATCTATTTCGCACGTGGCGCCGGCACCGGGGGCGGCTATCTCATGGACCACAGCCGGCAGATCTATCTCTTTGATCCGGACGGCAGGCCGCTGGCGCTGTTGCCCGAAGGCCCGCCGGCTGCGATCGCGACGGAGGTGAGGAAATGGGCGCACTGACCGGTCGTTTCTGGGAGACGACGCCGCTCGACAGGCTCGACCGCGCGCAATGGGAGGCCTTGTGCGACGGCTGCGGCAAATGCTGCCTCCACAAGCTGGAGGATGAGGAGACCGGCGAGCTGGTCGCCACCAACGTCGCGTGCCGGTTGCTGGATCGCCGCAGCGGGCAATGCTCGAACTACCGCCACCGCCGCGCCTATGTCAGCGAGTGCGTGCGGTTGACGATGGGTAACGTCCACGCGATCGACTGGCTGCCCACGACCTGCGCCTATCGGCTGCGCGCGGCGGGCGAGCCGCTGCCCGAGTGGCATTATCTCGTGTCGGGCGATCGCGAGGCGGTCCATCGCGCCGGTCAGTCGGTGCGCGGCTGGACGATCAGCGAGGATGATGCCGGCGAGCTCGAACTGCATATCGTCGACCGCGAGCTGTGACCGATGACATCGCGGTGGTGCGCCATCCGCGCGCGCGCCGCACGCGGCTGTCGTTCGATCCGGTCAGCGGCCAGGCGCGGCTGACGCTGCCGCCGCGTGCCTCGCTCGCCAAGGCGCTGGCGTGGGCGCGCGCGCAGGAGGCGTGGATCGATCATCAGCGTGACCGGCTACCCGCCGCGCGACCGTTCGTCCCTGGCGCGACGATCCCCGTCGACGGGAAGATGCTCACGATCGCGTGGCACGCCGACGCGCTGCGCACCCCGGCGGTGGAGGGCGATCGGCTGGTGCTCGGCGGACTGCTCGAAAGCTTGCCGCACCGTGTCGAGCGGTGGCTGCGGCGGCAGGCGCTGGCGTTGCTCGAGCAGGATACCGCTTTCTACGCCGCACGCGCCGGCGTGAGCGTCAGCGGGGTGACGATCGGCGACGCGCGCGGGCGGTGGGGCAGCTGCGCGCATCATGGCGCAATCCGGTACAGCTGGCGGCTGGTGCTCGCCCCGCCAGCGGTGCGCCGGGCGACCGCCGCGCATGAGGTCGCACACCGCGTCCACATGAATCACGCGCCGGTCTTTCACGCGCTGGTCGCCGAACTCTACGGCCGCGATCCCCGGCCCGAACGCGCGTGGCTACGCGCGAACGGCGCGGCGCTTCACTGGTACGGCCGCTCGCCGGGCTGAGCCGCGGCCGACGGGCGTGACGGCGGTGCGGCGCGCGGCGGCGGCGGAGTCCGCACCGCGTCGCGACGCGGCTGCCCGGTGACGCGATCGAGCCAGTCCTGATCGAGCCGCTCGTCGGGGCGCGGTTGCTGTTGCGCCGAGTGCGGCTGTTGCTGCGGCTCATTTTCCTGCGGCGGAAGCGGCTGCACCACCGGCCGCTCGGGGCCGAACACCGTGCCCTGCTCGGGGGCGGTACCCGCCTCCACGCCATAGCCGCCATCGTCGGTATAGGTCGCATTGTCGGGCGCGCCGTAATAGCTTTCCGCATCGGGCTCGAGCTGCGCCTCTGGCAGCGTCACCGCGGTTTCGAACTGCTCGATCGGCCGCTTGGCGACGGCCTTGACCATGAACTCGCGGAAGGCACGCGCCGGGGCGGTGCCGCCGTGCAGCCCGGCGATCGGGCGCGCATCGTCGCGCCCCATCCACACCCCGGTGGTCAGCCCCGACGAGAAGCCGAGGAACCAGCCGTCCTTGCTGCTGGTGGTCGTGCCGGTCTTGCCCGCCACCGGCCGCCCGATCTGCGCCGCGCGACCGGTGCCGGTGTTGACCGCGGTCTGCAACAGGTCGGTCATCTCGGCGGCGACGTTGGGCGCGACCAGCACCTGGCTGCGGTCGACCTCGTGGCGGTAGATCTCCTCGCCATCGGCGGTGACGCGCGTGATCCCGAACGGCGTGATCGCGACGCCCTTGTTGCCCACGCTGGCGAAGGCGCGCGTCATGTCGATCAGCCTCACGTCGGAGGTGCCGAGCACCATCGACGGATGCGTGTTGACCGGCGTGCTGATCCCGAAGCGTCGCGCCATGTCGGCAACGGTCTGGAAGCCGACTGCCTGACCCAGTTTGGCGGCGATCGTGTTAAGCGAATAGGCGAACGCCGTGCGCAGCGTGACGCTGCCCGAGAAGCGCCGTGAATCGTTGCGCGGGCTCCAGCCGTCGATCGTCACCGGCTCGTCGATCTCGCGATCCTCCGGCGTCTTGCCCGCCTCCAGCGCGGCGAGATAGACGAACAGCTTGAACGACGAGCCCGGCTGGCGCTGCGCCTGCGTCGCCCGGTTGTAGATCGAGCTGACGTAATCGGTGCCGCCGACCATCGCGCGTACCGACCCGTCGCGGTCGATCGACACCAGCGCGCCCTGCGCGCCCTTGGGAACGTTGGCGCGCACCGCCGCGTCGGCATCGCGCTGCATCGCGGGGTCGAGCGTCGTCCACACTTCCAACGGCTTTTCGGTTTCGTCGATCAGCAGGTCGAGCTGCGGCAGCGCCCAGTCGGTGAAATAGCGCACGCTGTTCTGGCGCGGCGCAGGGGCCAGCTTCACACCGACATCGTTCGCCTCGCGCGCCTGATCGACCGAGATGAAGCCGTTCCGCACCATCTGCTGGATCACCACGCCGGCGCGCCCGACCGCGGCCTGCGCATCGGCGGTCGGCGAGTAGTTCGAGGGTGCCTTGACCAGCCCCGCGATCACCGCCGCCTCGGGCAGGCTCAGATGATCCGCGCCATGGCCGAAGAATTTGCGGCTCGCCGCGTCGATCCCATAGGCGCCACCGCCGTAATAGACCTTGTTGAGATACAGCTCGAGGATCTGTTCCTTCGAGAATTTGCGCTCCAGCGCGAGCGCGAGGATGCCCTCGCGGAACTTACGCCCGAACTTCTTCTGATTGTTCAGGAAGATGTTGCGCGCGAGCTGCTGGGTGATCGTAGAAGCACCCTGGACCCGCCGCCCGCGCTCGTAATTGACGTAGAGCGAGCGGACGATCCCGACCGGGTCGACGCCGACATGGCTGTCGAAGCGCCGGTCCTCGACCGCGATCGTCGCGTCGCGCATCACCGCGGGAATGCGGTCATAGGCCAGCCACTCGCCATAGCTCGGCCCGAGCGACACCAGCACCGAGCCGTCGGCGGCATGGACGCGGATCATCTGCCCGTTGGGCGACGATTTCAGCGATTCAAAGCTGGGGAGCTGCGAGCGCGCGATATAGACCGCGGTCAGCAGCGCAGCGAAGGCCAGCACGATCGCCCCGAGCGCGAGTTTGACGGCAAGCCCGGCCCGACGTCGCCACGGCGAGCGGGTCCTGGACGGAGCGGAGCGGGAGGTGCGGGCGCGGGCCATGATCAGCCCCGTGGCGGATAGCGGCTTGAGCGGGGGTGAACAAGATATTTGGGCGGCGGGTGACCCGGAGCGTGGCCACCCAACGTCATCCCCGCCCGGCTGCTTTTACCCGGAAGCAGGATGCCGATCTTCAGTCCCGGGCATCGCGGATCGCCTCCAGTTCGGCAAGGCGCACCGGATCGTCGGCGGCGAGTGCCTCCTCCAGATAAAAGCCGTGGGGAATATTGCGCACCGCTTCCCGCGTTTCGCCTGTAGATTCGTCGGCGATCGCGTAAAAGGCGTCGACAAGCTGACGAAGGAAACCTTTCTCTAAACCTTCCAGCTGCGCGGCGAGATACTCCATCATCTGCATCGCGTTGTCTGGATTGACGATGTCTTCATCTGGAATCTCCAGAAAATCAACATACCCTATGATAATTTCTGCTACCTGTCTGGCGACAAGAGACTCACGATCGACGTTCATGGCTTAACCACCCTTACCTTGATATTGCGTATTTTAAATCTTTGAATAGCTTAAGAGCTTTGACTTTTTGTATTTCATCTGGAACTTCCCACGTTCCAACCAATCTATGCTGCGCTAGGACCTCGGACTGCCGTAATGCCTGTGCTCGTGCGCGGGGACGGTTTACGACCGCCCATTTTCGGTCGATGACGTAATCTCCGTCAATGCCGTCAAACTTTACAGGTCGCATTGAACCATCTGGCATTGTGCGCATCAATGCCGGAGCAAATCCTGGTTGAGCACCTTCAGCCCCGTTGTTGTAATCCTTCCAAGGCGCGGGTTCCTTGCCGAGATTCTCTTTCATGTTCTTAATTTTGGGCGATTCGTAGACCGTGTGAGGTCGCAGTGTGCGCAGATAGCGCAACCTCGACACCTTGCTCAGCGCAGCGCCCGGCGCGACTGCTGACGCCGCGTCGCCGACCGTCGAGCCGACCACGTGGCCGAGATCATGCGGGGACATATGCGCGACCGCCGAAGCGGCGCGTTGAACCTGGACGTGTGCCGGCGTATCTTCCGCGGCCAGCGCACCGTCGATCATCGCCGCGACGCCGCTATTGATGTCTTTGATCGTGGTGACCGGATTGGTGGTCAGAAGCGAATAGGTGCCGGTGACCGTTTCCTTGACGGCATCGTACAGACCTTCGCCGGCCCCACCCGCGAACTTACCGATCGGGTGCGATTGTTTCGCGTTTCCTGCTTTTGCCTTTGGCGAAATCTTAGAATAAATTCGGGGGTCGGGGCCGGCAGGCGGCCCGCCGGTGCTTTTCGACGATCCGCCACGAGCGCCGCGACGCAGTCGAGGCTGGCGCGAGTCGCGGGTGCCAACGCCTTGAGTTGATCCTGCGCCAGCGAATGTGAAGCGACCGTCCGTCGGATCGTGCCATGGATTGAATTTAAGTTCGATGCCGTCCGCGGTGCGAACCGGCGGCAATCGGCCTGTCCGCAACCAGTGCGAGAAACCGCTCGACGATCTTCTCGACGCGTGAACCATTCCGTTCTCCCCTGCCGAATGGCGGGAACATTATAGGAACAGTGGTCGGAAAGCAAGCAAAACCGCGCAAAACCGCGGGCGGGAGCGCCCCTCGGTGCTTTGCTTCTGAACTTTCAGGAAAACTGGTGCGGTCGAGAAGACTCGAACTTCCACGTCCTTTCGGACACAACGACCTCAACGTTGCGCGTCTACCAATTCCGCCACGACCGCACGTGTTGTCCACCGGGCAGCCCCGGCGTCTGGTAGGCGAGCGCCCCTAGCAAAGCCGATCGGTGCTGGCAACGGCCTTTCTCACTTTCCGCTCAGCTCGCCTCGCCGACGAAGCTGAGATCCAGCCGCTTCGAGCTGGCGGGGACGTCGACCTGCGCCGAATTGAAGTCGATCGCGCCACCGGGCAGCAGGGTGCGCTGCTGTGGCGTGATCGTCCAGCTGAAGACGATCCGGTTCTGCGAATCGCGCAGGTCGGCGCGGATGTCGGGGATGCGCTGCCGGGTCGAGGACGGGTTGGTGATGCGGCCGCTGACCGCGAACAGCTCCGATCCGTTCGCCATCTTGCGACGCTCGATCGGATTGTCGGCGATCCGCAGCGGCAATTCCGCCGGGCCGATCGACAGGCCGATCTGCTGCGCGAGCCCCGGCGCGGTCGTCCACAGGATCACCGCGACCGCCGCGAGCATCAACAGCCCCGCGGCGAGGCTGGCGATCGTGCGAATCCGGCCGCTGCCGCGCACGGGCGTCCGGAACGGCGGACGATGCGCGAAGGCGTCGTAGCGCGCCGGCTCCGGCGGCTCGGGCGCCGCTGAAGGCGGCGCCTGCAACGGCAGGCCGGGCGGCGGGGCAGGCGGCGTCTCCGCCGCGACCGGCGCCGGGATGGCCGCGACGGGCGGGACGGCCTCTTCGACCGGCGCGGGAAGCTCGGCCTCTTCGGGCTCGTCGGCGTAGCTGACGTCCTGATACCAGCTATGGCCGCAATTGGCGCAGCGCACCGTTCGCCCCGGCGGGGCGATGGCGTCGTCCGGCACCAGATAGCGGGCGCGACATTCGGGACAATCGAGGATCATAGGCGCGGCACCGGGAGGACGGACGAGCCGAATCTAAGCACGCGCGCGCTCCGTAACGCAAGCAGGAGTCGCCATGCTTGAAGCCGCCGCGCACCGCGTGCAAAGGCGGTGGCCGATGGCGGCGATCGTGCAGTTCGAGAATGTGGGGCTTCGCTATGGCCATGGCGAAGAGGTGTTGCGCGACGTCAGCTTCTCGTTCGTTCCGGGCGCCTTCTATTTCCTGACGGGGGCGAGCGGGGCGGGGAAAACCTCGCTGTTGCGCCTGCTGCACCTGGCGCAACGGCCCAGCCGCGGGGCGATCCGGCTGTTCGGCACCGATGTCGCCGCCACGCCCAAAGCGCGGATGCCGCTGCTGCGGCGGCGGATCGGGATGGTCTACCAGGATTTTCGGCTGATCGCGCACCTGTCGGTCGCGGACAATATCGCCCTGCCGCTGCGGATCGCCGCGCAGCACGACGACGAGATCCGCGAGGCGGTCGGCGAGATGCTGGCATGGGTCGGGCTAGCGCACCGCGCCGAGGCAAAGCCGGAGACGCTGTCGGGGGGCGAGCAGCAGCGGGTCGCGATCGCGCGCGCGGTGGTGGCGCGACCCGACATCCTGCTCGCGGACGAGCCGACCGGGAATGTCGACGATGCGATGGCCGACCGGCTGATCCAGTTGTTCGCCTCGCTCAACCAGCTCGGGACGACGGTGGTGGTCGCGACGCACGACCTGCACCTGCTGTCGCGCGTGCCGTCGGCGCAGATGATGCGGATCGCCGGCGGACGGCTGACCGACCCGACCGGCGGTCTGCGCGTGCCGCCGCGGCGCGAGCGCGCATGATCGCCGCCACCGCCCGCCTGCTCGATACCGCGCGCGACGGCTGGACGATGGCCGGGGTGCTGGCGGTGATGATCTTCCTCGCGGTGCTGGCGACCGCCGGCGGGATCGCGACCGCGACGGCGAGCCGCGCGCTGGGCGCAACGCTGGCGGGGCAGGTGACGGTGCAGATCGTTGCACCCGATGCCGACACCCGCGCGCGCCGCGCCGCGCAGACGGTCGCCGCGCTGCGCCGCTCGCCCGCGGTCGTGCACGTCGTGCCGGTGTCGCGCGCGGCGGTCGCGGACCTGCTCGGGCCGTGGCTGGGGAGCGCCGCGACCGAGGCGGACCTGCCGGTGCCGACGCTGATCGACGTGACCGTCGCACCCGGGCGCGACGCCGTCGCCGAGGTCCGCCGGATCGTGGCGGCGGTCGATCCCGCGGCGCAGCTCGACGCGCATGGCGCCGCGCTTGCGGGCACCGATACGCTGCTGCGGATGATGATGCTGCTCGCGGCGGCGATCGTCGCGCTGATGATCGCGGCGAGCATCGCGATGGTGCTGCTGTCGACCCGCGCCGGGCTTGCCGCGCACCAGCTGACGATCGAGGTGATGCACCGGCTCGGCGCCACCGACGGCCAGATCGCGATGCTGTTCTGCCGGCGGATGGCGCGCGACGCGGCGCTCGCCGCCGCGATCGGCGCGCCGCTGGCATGGGGGGTGATCGTCTTGCTCGGCGAGGCGAATGCGGGCACCGGATCGCAGCTGTTGGGGGGCATGATGCTGGGACGACCGGGGTGGATTGCGGCGGTGACGCTGCCGGTCATGGTCGTCGCGCTGGCGGCGCTGGTCGCTTACGCGGCGGTGCGCCGCGCACTGGGGCGGCTGGCATGATCCGGCGGATCGTCGCGCTGGCGTTGCTGCTGTGGATGCTGGGTTTCGCGCTGTTCATGCTGGCCTTGCCGAAACCCGCCGATCCCGGGGCGCGCACCGACGGGATCGTCGTCCCGACCGGCGCGGCGGGGCGGATCGCGCGCGGGCTCGACCTGCTCGAACATGGCCGTGCGCGGCGGATGCTGGTGACCGGCACCGCGCCGGGGGTGACGCGCGCCGATCTGGCGCGGGTCGCGGGCCATGCCGCGACGATCGCCTGCTGCGTCGATCTCGGCGCCGAGGCGGTCGATACGCGCAGCAATGCCGAGGAGACCGCCGCCTGGGTGCGCGCGCGCGGCTATCGCTCGATCCGGCTGGTGACGTCGAACTGGCACGCGCGGCGTGCGGCGCTCGAGCTGGGGCCCGCGCTCGGCGATGAGGTGTCGGTGCTGGTCGACGGGGTCGAGGCGCAGCCGACGCTGACGCAGGCCTTTAACGAATACAACAAGCTGCTGCTGCGCCGGTTGGTGTTGTGGGGGGAGCGACTGAGATGAACTGGCTGCGCACGATCATCTTCCGCGCGATCTTCTACGCCGCCTCGGTGCCGATCGTGGTGACCACGCCGATCGCGGCGCTGTTCGGACAGCGCGTGGTAATCGCGCACGCCGATCGCTGGTCGCGGCTGCACCGCGTGCTGATGCGATGGATTCTGGGCATCCGCGCGCGGGTGGAGGGTGAGGTGCCAGTCGGGCAGTTCCTCTACGTCGCCAAGCACGAGGCGATGTACGAGACGCTGGAGCTGCAACTGATCCTCGGCTCGCCGGCGATGGTGCTCAAGCGCGAGCTGATGCGCATTCCGTTATGGGGCTGGTGCGCGGTGCAATATGGCGCGATCGTCGTTGATCGCGAGGCGTCCGCCAACGCGCTGCGCGCGATGATGAGAGAGGCCGCGGCGGTGCGCGCGACCGGGCGGTCGGTGGTCGTCTATGCCGAGGGGACGCGTGTGCCGCACGGCGAGTCGCCGCCGCTGCGCTCGGGATTTGCGGGCCTTTATAAGGCGCTGGCGTTGCCGGTCGTGCCGATCGCACTCGACAGCGGGCGATTGCTGCCCAAAAAGGGCGCCAAGCGCCCCGGCATCGTCACGATTCGTATCGGCGAGCCGATCCCCCCGGGGCTGCCGCGCGCCGAGGCCGAGGCGCGCGTCCATGAAGCGATCAACGTGCTCAATCACTGAGCGCGTTCACGCCTTTCCTTCCAGCTTCGCCTTCAGCCCGGCGAGCGCCCCGAACGCGCCGGCTTCCTCCTCACTGATCACCCCCGCCTCTTTCAGCACGGCGGCGGCATCGGGGCTGCGCGGAAACGGATCGAGCGCGAGCGCCATCGTCTCCGCCGCCGCCTCGCCGAGATCGACGCCCCCGCCCTCGATCTCGATCGTGTCGAGCGCATCCTGGGATAGTTCGACCTCATCTTCGCCGCCGCTTGCGCTCGCGGACTCGACGAAGCGCAGCGTCACGTCTTCCTTGACGCTGGCGGGCAGTGGATTGCCGGTAACCGTGCAGCTCTGCACCGCCGAAGCGCTGACCTGGCCGCGCGCGATGATCGCCGCTGCGTCGCGCCGGATCGCAAAGGTGGCGGTCAGTCGGTCGAGCGACACCAGTCCGAACCGCCGGGCGAGCGCGGCGCGCTCCCCGGCGTCTGCCTCGATCGTCACCTGACGCTCCTCGCCGCCGATCGTGTCGAGCCGCTCGACCCGTGAGAATTCCGTCGTCATGCCCATCGTCCTTCCATCAACTGCGGCAGCGGTACGTCGGCCAGCGACGTCCGGAGCGCGATCAACCCGGTGCGCACATGCGCGATCGCCGCCGGATCGGGAGCGATGCCGCGATACAGGTTGCGGACCAGCGCGGCGTCGAGCACACCTTCCGCCAGTCCGTCCCGATACGCGCCGAGCCGCCCGCCGAGCATCCCCATCATCTTCCCGACATGCTTGCCGACCACCATGTCGCCGAACCCAATCTGACGGACCTGCGCGTCCATGTCGTCGACGAAGCGCTCGGTCAGTTGCGCGATCGGCTCCGCGCCATGCGGGTCGTCCTCCAGCCGCAGCAGCACCATCGCCAGCACCGCCGCGACCATGTCGAACCGCCCGTCGAGCGTGTCGGGGACTGCCCCCTCCAGATACCAATGCGGCGCCCGCGCCCGTGCGACCACCGCATCGTACAGCGGCAGCGCGGCATCCCGGTCGCGTCGTCCCAGCACCTTCGTCAACCAGCCCACCACATCATCCCTTTACCGTTGCGCGCGATCCGTTGCGGGCACGCGCTTGTTTCGCCGCGCCGTCGGGCATATTGAGGCGGACGGCCGCAAAGTCCACGCGCGCCTGTGACCGGAGTATCGATGCGCCCGCTGATCTTCCTCGCCCTGGCCGGCGTTCTTGCCGCGGGCTGTGCTCCGCTCCGCTCGCATCAGGGCTATATCGTCGATGCCGATCTGGTGAACGCGATCCAGCCGGGCGTCGACAACCGCCAGTCGGTGCTCGCCACGCTCGGCACGCCCAGCTTCGCGAGCCAGTTCAATCAGGGCGACTGGTATTATATCGCCCGCGACAGCCGCAATTATGCGTTCAACGCCCCGCGGCCGCGCGATCAGCTGACCTTGCAGATCAGCTTCGATCAGGCGGGCAACGTCAGCGCGATCCGCAAGTCGGGGGTCGAGCAGGTCGTCAGCGTGAAGCCTTATGGCAAGACCACGCCGACGCTGGGCCGCGAGCGCGGCTTCTTCCAGGACCTGTTCGGCAACATCGGCGCGGTCGGTGCCGCGGGTGCGCCGGGCGGTGCCGGTCCGACCGGGCGTAACGGGCAATAACGCCCCGATAATCCTGTCGCTTTGCTGACGCGCGTGTTCGCGGTCGGTTCAGCGCGGGCGCGTCATCTTCCTGGACAACGATGCGGCACGGGTCGCGTCGTCGTCATGGAGGATATGTGATGCGTCATCTTGTCACCGCCGCCCTGCTCGCCGCGACCGCGCTGTCGGGTGTGGTCGCGTCCGCGCCGGCGGCCGCGCAATCGCGCGCCGAGCTGCGCCGCGATCGACAGGACATTCGCCACGAGCAGCGCCAGCTCGATCGCGCACGGGCACGCGGCGACTGGCGCGACGTCCGCGCGCAACGCGCCGACCTGCGCGATGCGCGGCGTGACTATCGCGCGGACCGGCGCGACCTGCGCCAGCAACGCCAATGGCAGCGCGACCGGCGCGAATGGCGCGCCGACATGCAGCGCTGGCGGAGCGGCCATCGCGACCTGTACGCCCGCGGCGGCTGGCAGGCTCCCTTCCGCTATCAGTCGTTCCGCACCGGTGCGCGGATCGCCCCGGCCTATTACGGTATGCGCTACGTGATCGCCGATCCGTGGCGTTATCGCCTGCCCGCCGCGCCGGCGCGCGCCCGCTGGGTGCGACATTATGACGACGCCTTGCTCGTCGATCAGCGCCGCGGCGTGGTGCTGGACGTGGTGCGCGGCTTCTACTTCTGACTCCGATTCGGCCGCGCCGCCAGTAACGCGACGGCGCGGCCGGTACCGGCTTGGGTCGGCACCGGTCCCGAAAGGGGGAAAGGGGACCGCGTCCGCAACGCGCCATTTACCAAACGGTTCGTGACGCCCGGTCGCTTCTTTCGCGACGTTGCTTTTCTGCCACAGTCTTGCCATCGATGCGGCGGTCGAGAGGCGGACGTGATGGGAAGCGGGGGACGATGACCGGCATGCTCGGCGCGGTGGATCGTGTCGTGGCGGAGCTGGCGCTGTTCGCCGCGGTCGTCATCCTGCTCGGCGGGATCGACGATCTCGTGATGGATCTGGTGTGGTGGCGCGTCCGGAAGCCGGAGCCGCATCGCGCCGACGCGCCGGCTGCGCCGCCGCTGCCGCTCGCCGTGTTCATACCCGCATGGGACGAGCAACAGGTGATCGGCGCGATGCTGCGCGCCACGCTGACGCGCTACGACCATCCCGACTATCACCTCTACGTCGGCTGCTATCCCAATGATCCCGGCACGATGGCGGCGGTTGCGGCCGTGGCGGGCGAGGACCGGCGCGTGCGGATGGTGGTCGGCACGCGGGACGGGCCGACCACCAAGGCCGACTGCCTCAACCAATTGTGGCGGGCGTTGGTCGAAGACGAGCGGGCCGGTGGTCGAACGACGGCGGCGATCGTGCTCCACGATGCCGAGGATCTTGTCGACCCTGACGAGCTGCGGGTGTTCGATGATCAGCTTCGCGACGTCGCGCTGGTCCAATTGCCGGTGGTGCCGCTGGTCGACACCCGGCGGCGACTGGTCTCCGGCCATTATGCCGACGAATTCGCCGAATCGCACCGGCGCGATCTCACCGTGCGTTCGGCGCTGGGCGCGGCGGTACCGCTCGCCGGCGTGGGGTGCGCGATCCGCCGCGACGCGCTCGATCGGCTGGACGGCGGGAGCGGCGCGCCGTTCGAGCCGCAGAGTCTCACCGAGGATTACGAGCTCGGCCTGCGCGTCGCGGCCTTGGGGCTGCCCGCGCGCTTCGTGCGCTGGCGCGCGACTGCCGGCGGCCGGCTGATCGCGACGCGGGCCTATTTTCCCGACACGATCGACACCGCGGTGCGCCAGAAGGCGCGCTGGGTGGCGGGAATAGCGCTGTCGGGATGGGATCGCACCGGCTGGGGGCCGCGACGGCATGGCGCGGAATATTGGATGCGGATGCGCGACCGGCGGGGGCTGCTGGCCGTGGCGGCGCTGGTCGCGGCCTATCTTGCGCTGGTCGGCTGGGGTGCCGCGTCGCTGGCGCATCTCGTGCTGCGCAGCGCGCCGACGCCGTTCGGGCGGGGCCTTCGTGTGCTGTTGACGCTCAACACCGCGCTGTTGTGCTGGCGGCTGAGCGCACGCGCGAGGCACACCGCCGCCGAACACGGGTGGCAGGAGGGGTGGTGGTCGGTGCCGCGCGCGCCGGTCGCCAATTACATCGCGATGCTGGCGGCACGCCGCGCGCTGACACGCTATCTCGCCACCTTGTTCGGTGCCGCGCCCCGCTGGGAGAAGACCGCGCACCACTTTCCCGAGCAGCTTCCGAGCGGATCGTGAGCGGCACCGGGCGGCCGCTGCGCTTTCTGGTGGTGGTGATCGGGGCGTGGATCGCGCTGCGGACCTGGCAACTCTGGCCCGATCGGCCGCCGGTGCGCGCGGTGCACCATGTCGCGTGGCGGATCGTCAAACGTCGGCAGCCGCCGGTCGTCGTGGCGGATGCGCCGCGCACGCCGCCGATGGTGCCATCGCCGCAGCCGCGGAGGCGCGCGATCATGTCGCGAGGCAGGTCGACCGCCTCGCCCGACGCGCTCAGCGCGCCGGTCGCGATGCCGATGGCGGCGCGCATGGATCCGGCCCGGCCGCCGGCGGTGCAGATCGACGCGATGCCGCTCGCGATCCCGATCACCCCGGCCGCGACCCCGCGACGCTGGTCGGCGAGCGGCTGGGCGATGGTGCGGGGCAGCGGGGCAGGGGGCGGCGTGGCGACTCCGCAACTCGGCGGCGCGCAGGCCGGCATCCGCGTCGCGCGCGCGATCACCGCCGACGGGCGTGTCGCGATCGTCGCGCGGATCGCGGCAGCGCTTGATACGCCCCAGCAGGAAGCGGCGATCGGCATCGAGTGGCGCTCGACCGCGCTGCCGATTCGTCTGGTCGCCGAGCGCCGCATCGGCCTCGCCGACCAGCGTGGCGGAAGCGCGCTCGGGCTGGTCGGCGGGGTCAGCGACCGGCCGCTGCCCGCCGGGTTCCGGCTGGACGGCTATGCGCAGGCCGGGGCGGTGCTCCGCAACGACCTGGAGGGTTATGCCGACGGTGCGGCGCGCGCCACCCGCCGGGTGGTGCGTACCGGCGGCGGCACGACCTTCGCGATCGGACTGGGGCTTTGGGGCGGGGCGCAACGCGACGCGCGCCGGCTGGACGTCGGACCGGCGGCGACGATCGACCTGCCGCTCGGCGGCGCGCCGCATCTGCGGGTCGCATTGGAGTGGCGGCAGCGTGTCGCGGGCGCGGCGCGGCCCGGTTCGGGGCCGGCGCTGTCGATCGGTGCCGACTATTGATGGCATCGGGCCCGCGAACCGGCTAGCGGTTCGACCGGTCATGGACATCTATCTGCCGATCGCGAACCTGTCGGTGAACGCGCTGGTGATGATCGCGCTGGGCGCGGGCGTCGGGCTGCTGTCGGGGATGTTCGGGGTCGGCGGCGGGTTCCTGACCACGCCGTTGCTGATCGTCTACGGCATTCCCCCGACCGTCGCCGCCGCCTCCGCCGCAAGCCAGGTGACCGGCGCGAGCGTCTCCGGCGTCTTTGCGCATTTCCGTCGCGGCGGGGTCGATACGCGGATGGGGATGGTGCTGGTGATCGGCGGGGTGTTCGGCTCGCTGTTCGGCGCGTGGCTGTTCCGGCTGCTCCAGCAATGGGGGCAGATCGATACGACGATCGCGATCACCTATGTGCTGCTGCTCGGCTCGATCGGCTTCATGATGCTCAAGGAAGCGGTCGACGCGATCCTGATCGCCAGGGGACGGCGGAGCGCACCGGCGCGGCGGCGCCGGCATCATCCGCTGGTCGCCAGCCTGCCGTTCCGCACGCGCTTTTATGCCTCGGGGCTCTACATCTCGCCGCTCGCGCCGCTGCTGCTCGGCTTCTTCACCGGCATCCTGACGATCCTGCTCGGCGTCGGCGGCGGGTTCGTGCTCGTGCCAGCGATGATCTATCTGCTCGGCATGTCGACCGCGGTGGTGGTCGGCACCAGCCTGTTCCAGATCCTGTTCGTCACCGCCGCCGCCACGCTGGTGCACGCGACCACCACCAAGTCGGTCGACATCGTGCTGGCGGGGCTGCTGCTGATCGGCTCGGTGGTCGGTGCGCAGGTCGGCGCGCGCTTCGCCGCCAAGGCGCGGCCAGAATATCTGCGGCTCGCGCTGGCGCTGATGGTGCTGCTGGTGGCGGGACGGATCGCGTTGGGGCTCGGGTGGCGGCCGGACGAGATCTACACGGTCGAACTATCGTGAGGGCGGCGCTGCTGCTCGCCGTCGCGCCACTGCTGATGGCGCAGGCCAAGCCGCTGCTGGTGCCCGACGTGTCGCAGCGCGAGATCGACATCGCCTACAGCTTCTCGGGTGCCGAGCTGCTGCTGTTCGGCGCGATCATCTATCCGGGCGGGCGGACGCCGACCGACACCAAAGGCGCGGACGTCGTCGTGGTGGTGAAGGGCCCGACCCAGTCGATCGTGATTCGCGAGAAGGAGAAGGTGGCGGGCATCTGGGTCAATGCCGGGCGACTGCGCTATCGCTCGGCGCCGTCCTTCTATGCGGTCGCCTCGTCGCGACCGCTTGACGAGCTGGTCGATGCGCGGACGCGCGCGATCTACGAGCTGGGGCTCGACAGCCTGCAATTGTCGCCCGCCTCCGCCGCCCCCTCGGACGTGCAGGATCGCTTCACGCGCGGACTGGTCGAGCAACGCGTCCGTGCCGGGCTGTTCTACGAAGCGCCGCACGCGGTCGAGATCAGCGATGGCGTGCTGTACCGCGCGCGTGTCTCGATTCCGGCGCGGGTGCCGGTCGGGCGGTTCACCGCCGAGACCTTCCTGGTGCGCGACGGGCGCGTGCTGGCGGTGGCCGTGCGCGACATCGACATTCGCAAGAAGGGGTTCGAGCGCTTCGTCGCGCAGGCGGCCGACCGCCACGAATGGCTGTACGGCGGCGCGGCGGTGTTGCTGTCGGTCGCGCTCGGCTGGGGGGCGGGGCGGCTGGCGCGGCGCTGAGCGCGTCCACCCGATCTTTACAAAGCCTGCTCTAGGCCAAGCGCCCACGACGGCTTGGAAAATCCGGCTTTTATGAACGACATCCCCGGCGCGCATGCCTTTGACGCTGCCATCGCCGCCGCCTTCTCCGGCGCGGCGACGGCGCAGGATCCCGGCAATGCGATCGGCCATGTCCGGCAGATCGCGGGCGGGCAGGGCGAGTTGCTGCTCGATCGCGCCGCGCTCGCCGGGCTGCGCGCGCACCGCGACCCGGTGCTGGCGATGGCGGGGCAGGTCGGCGGGCAGGTGAAGGTGCGGGTCGGCACGACCTGGCTGATCGCGACGACACGCGCGCTGCGGCTGGCCGACGATCGCGCCGAGGCGGTGGTCGCCGAGGTCGATTTCCTCGGCGAGGGTGACGAGGAACGGCTGACCGGACGGCTGCAACGCTTCCGTCGCGGGGTGACCAGCTATCCGGTTCCGGGGGCGCGGGTGTTCGCGGTCGACGGACAGGAGCTGCGCGAAATCTATGCGGCGAGCGGACGCGCCGCGATCGAGATCGGCACCGTCCATCCCAGCCGTGACGTGCGCGCTTCGCTGTATGTCGACGCGATGCTCGGCAAGCATTTCGCGCTGCTTGGCTCGACCGGGACGGGCAAGTCGACCGCCGCCGCGCTGATCCTCCACCGTATCTGCACGCTCGCGCCGCAGGGGCATGTGGTGATGATCGACCCGCACGGCGAATATGGCGCAGCGTTCGGCGAGGCGGGCGCGCTGTTCGACGTCTCGAATCTCCAGATGCCGTACTGGCTGATGAACTTCGAGGAACATTGCGAGGTGTTCGTCACCTCCGAGGGCGCGACGCGGCAGGTCGACGCCGACATCCTCGCCAAATGCCTGCTCGCCGCCAAGGCGAAGAGCCGCGCCGGACAGGAGATCGCCAAACTGACCGTCGACGCGCCGATCCCGTATCTGCTCAGCGACCTGATGCAGATCCTGCAGCTCGAAATGGGTAAGATGGACCGCGCGGGCGATACGTCGCCCTACCTGCGGCTCAAGAACAAGATCGACGAGGTGCGCGCCGATCCGCGCTACGGTTTCATGTTCTCGGGGCTGCTGGTCGGCGATACGATGGCGGCGTTCGTGCAGCGCATCTTCCGCCTGCCCGGCGACGGCCGCCCGATCTCGATCATCGACGTGTCCGGCGTGCCTAGCGAGATCACCGCGGTGGTGGTCGCGGTGCTGGCACGGATGGTGTTCGATTTCGCGATCTGGTCGCGCGGCGAGCCGCAGCGGCCGATCCTGCTCGTCTGCGAGGAGGCGCATCGCTATGTCCCCGCCGACCCGGCGGTGCGCGGCTCGGTGGCGCGGATCCTCGGGCGGATCGCCAAGGAAGGACGCAAATATGGCGTCGCGCTCGGGCTGGTGACGCAGCGGCCATCGGACCTGTCGGAGGGCGTGCTGTCGCAATGCGGCACGATCATCGCGATGCGACTCAATAACGATCGCGACCAGGCGTTCGTGCGCGCCGCGATGCCGGAAGGCGCGCGCGGCTTCCTCGACGCGCTGCCCGCACTGCGCAACCGCGAGGCGATCATCTGCGGGGAGGGCGTCGCGATCCCGATCCGTGTCGCCTTCGACACGCTGGAGGAAGGACGACGCCCGGCGTCGGACGATCCGGTCTTCTCGGCGCTGTGGCGCGAAAGCGGCGGCGAGGAGGCGATGATCGCGCGCACCGTCCAGCGCTGGCGCGCGCAGGGGCGGTAGTCTTCAGCAGCGCCTTCGTCCCGGATCAAGTCCGGGGCGACGAAGAGGACTATCGGCCCCTCCTAGACGTTCAACAGGCGCAGCGTCGCATCGTCGGGGCCGGGGAAGAAGGTGTCCAGCGTCTCGCGCACCGCCGGCGGCGCGCCGGCGCGATCGAACAGCGTCAGCGACGAGCGCAGCTTCACCGCGTCGATCCCGCCCATGATGGCCTCTGCCGACCGGCCGCGATGGCGGTCGAGCGCAGCGACACAGGCCAGATAGCGTGGCCCGAGCAGCGGATGCGCCAGATAGGCGCGCGCTTCGGCGAGGTCGCGGATCGCGTAATGGCGCGCGGTGGCACTGTGGCCGAGCCCGGCGATCTGCGGAAAGACGAACCACATCCAGTGGCTCTGCTTGGCGCCGCGGGTCAGTTCGGCGAGCGCGCTGTCGTAATGGGTCGCCTGGGCGGCGACGAAGCGATCGAGGTCCATGCCGCGCCAACGCCCGGACGGGCGGGGCGGTCCCCCGCCGCGGTCAGGCGACCACGGCGGTGACGGCGTCGACGTAGAGCAGCAGGGCGGTGGTGGCGAAGCTGGCGGCGCTGAGCAGCAGCGAGCGGGCGAGCGTGGGATAGTTGGTCATCGTCACGCGCTCCGCTCAGGCGATCGGGGTGACGGGAACGGCGGCGCTGACCATCACGGCGGCGACGGCGAAAGCGGCAGCGACCGAGAACAGCGACTGGCGGAGGGCGGTGAAACGGATGGTCATGATGGATACTCCCTGGTCAGCGGCCGGTCGATCCGGCCCATGCCAAGGTCTTTGCAGACCCCGTGCCAAATGCGTTTACCGAGGGGAGAGACACGTTCCGACGACACAGTTGGCGTGATCCGCCAGCCCCGCCCGGCGAGATGCGCCAGATTACGGCGTTGTGTCCGAGGTGATCGTCCGCGCGCGGCCCTGATCCTTGGCGCGGTACAGCGCGGCATCGGCGCGCGCCATCAACGCGGCGCGACCCTCGCCGACCCGGCCCTCGGCAACCCCGGCCGAGAAGGAGATGGTGCCGATCGACTCACCGGTCTCCCGGACGCGCGGGCGGCGTTCGGAAATGGTGCGGCGGACACGCTCGACGATCTGCGCGGCATCGTCGAGCCGCACGTTCTCGAACAGCAACGCAAATTCCTCGCCGCCGTAGCGCGCGACCATCATCCCCTTTTCGGACGCCAGCGTCTGCGCGACCATGCGGATCACGCGATCGCCAACCGCATGGCCGAAATTGTCGTTCACCTGCTTGAAGTGATCGATGTCGCAGATCGCGACCGTCACCGGCGTGTCGCGGTGGAGCGCGGCGAAGGTCTCGTCGAACGCGCGGCGATTCGGCAGATCGGTGAGCGGATCGGTCCGCGCCGAGCCGCGCGCCTCGTCGAGTGCGGTGCGCAGTTCCTCGGTTTCGCGCAGCGCAGTGTCGAGCCGCGCCTCGGCGAGCTGGACGCGACCGATCATGTCGGCGGTCAGCTGGGTGATCGCCTCGATCCCGGCCTCCGCGCCCATGTCGCGCATCGTGTCGGCGGAGCGTTGCAGGTCGCGGCCGAAGTCGTTGGCCTCGGCGTGGACGATCCGCATCGCATCGCCGAAGCCGTCGAGCTGGAACATCATCCGGTCGAGCAAGGCCTGCTGGACATCGACGTCGCCGCTCATCGTGCCGTCATCGTCCGCCGGGTCGACCGGCGTGCCGGCGACCGAAACCCCGCCGAGGCTCGCGATATCCTGGCTGGTCAGCCGCACGCCGCCGTCGGTCAGTTCCGCGACTCGCTGCGCGACCAGCCCGGTGGCGTTGGCGACGACCTCATAGGCGAAGGCGTAATGCGCGGGATCGGGGCTGAGCCGGTGCGCGGCGAGGAACGCGCCGATTCGGGCGAACAGGCGATCTCCCCCGTTCGCTTGCCCGATATCGACCGCCCTGCTCGCCATCATCCGCCCCACGTCGCCCCCAAATCTTGGGACCGAAGATGTACGCGGCAACTACTAAGATATGATAACCGAAGGCTTTTAGTGGCCGGTGAGCTGGTGCACCGCCGCCAGCGAGCGCGTGACATGCTCGGCGGGGTTCATGTCCGACCAGACCGAGGCGATCCGCCCGTCACGCGCGATGACATAGCTGGTGCGGCTGGTCACCTGCCGCCCCTTGATCTCGCGGCCGAGCGCGACGTCATAACCGGCGACGACCTTCGGCCCGGCGCTGGCGACCGCGAACTTGCCCGCGCATTCGCTCGACGAGAAGCGCTGCAGGTCAGGGACGTTGTCCGCCGACATGCCGATCACCGTCGCACCCGCGGCGCGGAACGCGTCGACCTTCTCGGCAAAGGCGCGCGCCTCGGCATTGCAGCCGCCGGTGAAGGCGGCGGGGAAGAAGTACAGCACCACCGGGCCGCGCTTCAGCTGTTCGGACAGACGCACCGGCACCACCTTGCCCGCGATCGCGCCCCGCGTGGAGAAGTCGGGTGCCTTCGCACCGGGCGCGAGCGTCGCGGTGGCGGGTGCGGCGAGGGTCAGGGCAGTGACGGCGGCAAGCAGACGGCGCATCGGGACGACTCCGGCAGGAGGAAGCTGATCGACAAGCCATATCATCGCCTGCTGGTTCCGCCACCATGCGTCGGGCTTCCGCAACGCACCGCGATAGGATAGCGCAGGCGTCATGCCGGCCACCCACAAATGCGACCTTGCGATCGTCGGCGGCGGTCTGTCCGGCGCGCTGATCGCGCTGGCGGTGCAGGCGCGCCACCCGGCGATGGACGTGCGGCTGGTCGAGGCCGGACCGGCGATCGGCGGCAACCACTTCTGGTCGTTCTTCGGCGCGGACCTGCACGGCGCCGAGCAGGCGCTGGTCGCGCCGTTGATCGCGCACGGCTGGCCCGACTATGACGTGCGCTTTCCCGATCATGCCCGCACGCTGGCGCAGCCTTATTATACCGTCCGTTCGGCCACGCTCGATGCGCAGGTCCGCGCGGTGCTGCCGCGGCGTGCGGTGATGACCGGGCGGTCGGTGCTGGCGTGCAGCGCGACCGCGGTGGTGCTGTCGGACGGCGACCGGCTGAACGCGACGGGGGTGATCGACGCGCGCGGCGTCGGCGATCTGTCGTTGCTGACCGGCGGGTGGCAGAAGTTCGTCGGGCACGAACTGCGCGTCGCGGGCGGCCATGGCGTGACCCGCCCGGTGGTGATGGACGCGACGGTGCCGCAGCTCGACGGCTATCGCTTCGTCTATCTGCTGCCGTTCACCCCCGACACCTTGCTGGTCGAGGATACCTATTACAGCGACTCGCCCGTGCTCGACGGGGCGACGATCGCGGCGCGGGTGAGCGATTATGCGCGCGAGAAGGGCTGGCAGGCCGAGGTGATCCACCGCGAGCACGGCGTGCTGCCGGTGGTGAGCGGCGGCGACTTCGCGGCCTATTGGCGCTCGACCGGCGCGAAGGTCGCCAAGGCCGGGGTGCGCGCCGGGCTGTTCCACCCGACCACCGGCTATTCGCTGCCCGATGCGGCGCGGATCGCGGTGCTGATCGCCGATCAGCGCGATCTTTCGGGCAACGCGCTCCATGACCTGACTTTTCGCCACGCCGCGCGTTTGTGGCGGCAAAGAGGTTTCTACCGGATGCTCGATCTGATGCTGTTCAAGGCCGCCGACCCCGACCAACGCTATCGCGTGCTGGAGCGTTTCTATCGCCTGTCGCCCGAGTTGGTGGCGCGCTTCTATGCCGCGCGCTCGACCGGGCTCGACAAACTGCGTGTGCTGTCGGGCAAGCCGCCGGTGCCGGTCGGCCGCGCGATCGCCGCGCTGGGAGGCCGCGCATGACCCGGCGCGCGGTGGTAGTCGGCGCGGGCTTCGGCGGGCTGGCGCTCGCGATCCGGCTACAATCGGCGGGCGTGGCGACGACGATCGTCGAGTCGCGCGACAAGCCCGGCGGGCGCGCCTATTATTGGGAGCAGGAGGGCTTCACCTTCGACGCCGGGCCGACCGTCATCACCGATCCGGCGTGCCTGGAGGAATTGTGGGCGCTGTCGGGGCAGAAGCTGGCCGACGACGTCACGCTCGATCCGGTGCAGCCCTTCTACCGGCTCAACTGGCCCGACGGCACCAATTTCGACTATACCAATGACGACAGCGTGCTGCGCGCCGAGATCGCGAAGCTGAACCCCGCCGATGTCGCGGGCTACGCCAAGTTCCTCGATTATGCCGCAGGCGTCTACCACGCGGGTTATGAGAAGCTCGGCACGGTCGCCTTCCTCGATTTCGCGTCGATGGTGAAGGCGGCGCCGGCGCTGGCCAAATATCAGGCGTGGCGCTCGGTCTATTCGATCGTCTCGAAGTTCGTGCAGGATGAGCGGCTGCGGCAGGCGCTGTCGTTCCACACGTTGCTGGTCGGCGGCAATCCGATGACGACCAGCGCAATCTATGCGCTGATCCACAAGCTGGAGCGCGACGGCGGGGTATGGTTCGCGCGCGGCGGGACCAATCGGCTGGTCGCCGGAATGGTGGCGCTGTTCGAGCGGCTGGGCGGCACGCTACGGCTGTCGGACCCGGTGACGAAGATCGAGACGCTGGGCGACCGCGTGACCGCGGTGGAGACCGCCAGCGGCTGGCGCGAAACCGTCGACATGGTCGCGGCCAATGCCGACATCATGCACGTCTATCGCGACCTGCTGCCGGAATCAGGCGCGGCGCGGCGGACCGCGGCGCGGCTGGAGCGCAAGCGTTACTCGCCGTCGCTGTTCGTGGTCCATTTCGGGGTGAAGGGCACGTGGCCGGGCATCCCGCACCACATGATCCTGTTCGGGCCGCGCTATAAGGGGCTGCTCGACGACATTTACGAGCATGGGATGCTGAGCGAGGATTTCTCGCTGTACCTGCACCACCCGACCGTCACCGATCCGTCGCTGGCGCCGGAGGGTGATTCGACCTTCTACGCGCTGGCGCCGGTGCCGCATCTCGGCAAATATACCGGCGACTGGGAGACGGTGCGGCCGATCCTCGAAAAGCGCATCCTTGACGAGGTCGGGCGGCGGCTGATCCCCGACATCCACGATCGGATCGTGACTAAGTTCAGCTATGCGCCGACCGACTTCGCGCATGACCTGAACGCGCATCTGGGCAGCGCGTTTTCGCTGGAGCCGATCCTGACGCAGAGCGCGTATTTCCGGGTGCATAACCGCGATGATGCGATCCCGAACCTGTTCTTCGTGGGCGCAGGGACGCATCCGGGGGCAGGCATTCCGGGTGTGGTCGGAAGTGCCAAGGCGACGGCGGCGTTGATGCTGGAGGCGTAGGCACGTCGCGTTGACATTGGACAGGTTATTGTCCATCTTTCGCGTCATGCAAGCCGTCAGCTATTCCGAAGCCCGCGAGAACCTGAAGTCGATGATCGACAAGGTCGTCGCCGATCGCGCGCCGTTGGCGATTACCCGCCAGCGGGGTGAGGGTGCGGTGCTAGTCTCGGCAAGCGAATGGGCATCGATCGAGGAGACGCTGTATCTGCTCCGGTCGCCGAAGAACGCCGAACGGCTGCTTGAGGCAGTGCGCGGGTTCGAGGCAGGCGATGACGGCGTGTCCTTCCCGTGAACGTTACGTTCTGGCCGACGGCATGGGACGACTATCGTTTTTGGCAGGAGCATGACGCCAAGCTGAGCGATAAGATCAACGCGTTGATTGAGGAATGTCGCCGGCATCCTTTCAAGGGTACGGGGAAGCCGGAGCCGCTTGGAGGGAATCTGACAGGCTGGTGGTCGCGCCGGATGAGTCACGAGCATCGGCTTGTTTATCGGGTTGCCGGTAGTGGCGCGGAGCAGGTGCTGCAGGTGGCGCAGTGCCGATACCATTATTGAATATACATACAAACATTAGCTTTACGGTAGAGCAATGGCTTATCAGGAACCACCCGCCAATAAATCTGCTGTAAGGCGAGCTGGCCAAGCCATATCTGCTGGACTCGCCACGGACGAAGATTACGCGCTAGTGGATAAATGGCGAGCCGCTCATGGATATGTAATCAACACATTTCAGGCATGGCTAAAAGGCCATATCAATAAAAAAGAATATCTTGTCGAATTTGCTCAACGATTAAAGCGCAGAAATACTGTCGTTGACAAGCTTCGCCGTAGAAATGCTGGCGGAGAGGCTTTGATTATTGATGTATCGGCAATGCACGACTTTGCTGGTTGTCGCATGATATTCAATGATATTCAGCAACTAACCGATTTTAGGAATTATATCCACTCTAACCAAGTTATGAGGAATGTGGAGCACGTCCTCCGTCATGACCCATCCAAATACGACTATATTGAGCATCCAAAATCCTCTGGATACAGGGGAATACATGACGTCTACAGGCATTTCCCGCGGGGAAGTACCAGAAGCCAAGAGAAAAAGCCATGGGATGGTCTCCTTGTCGAGCTTCAGTATAGGACCCGTGCGCAGCACGCTTGGGCAACTGCTGTCGAGATTTCCGACTTACTTGACGGTGAGCGTACTAAATTTGAACTTGATGCGAGTGAGCGCGGCAGGTTTTTTGCGATTGCGAGCGAGATAATTGCTCGTCGCCACGAAGACATTTGTAGAGCATTTGTAGAAGTTTCAACGAGTGACTTGCAATTAGAACTTCAGCAACTTGAAGACAGAATGGGCATTCTTCGACGCTTAGAACTCCTCAAGCAATTTGAAGACGAGGAGAACTTGCAGAACCATAATGTGCTGAATATTTATAGACACTCAGATAGATTGCTGGAGCTTGAGGTGTTACCGTTTAAAACGGCGGCCTTGGCAATCGCTAAGGCAAGCGAACTAGAGGCAAGCGAAGAAAGTGTTAACGCAGTTTACGTGCGATCCGATAATCCGAAGCAGTTAAGGTCGGCGTACCGCAACTATTTCTATGATCCTGTTGATTTTGTGAAAATCATTCAGGCCGAAGGAGGCCTGTAAAGCGATAAGGGTTTAGAGGTGGCCAACATGAGTCGGCCACCCTGTGCTCTTAATTAGCCGGCAGGTAAACCTCGCCGCCTTTCTCCCTGAACCGCTCACTCATCTCCGCCATCCCTGCCTCGGCATCCTCCGCCGCGACGAACGTCTCGACCGGCGCGTTCTGCTTGGCGGCAAATTCACGAACCTCCTGCGTGATCTTCATCGAGCAGAATTTCGGGCCGCACATCGAGCAGAAATGCGCGGTCTTCGCGCCTTCGGCCGGCAGGGTCTGGTCGTGGTACGATTCCGCCGTGTCGGGATCGAGCGACAGGTTGAACTGGTCGCGCCAGCGGAATTCGAAGCGGGCGCGACTCAGCGCGTCGTCGCGGAGCTTGGCGGCGGGGTGGCCCTTCGCCAGATCGGCGGCGTGCGCGGCGAGCTTGTAGGTCACCACGCCGACCTTCACGTCGTCGCGGTCGGGCAGGCCGAGATGCTCCTTGGGCGTGACGTAGCAGAGCATCGCCGTGCCGTACCAACCGATCATCGCCGCGCCGATGCCCGAGGTGATGTGGTCGTAGCCCGGCGCGATGTCGGTGGTGAGCGGCCCAAGCGTGTAGAAGGGTGCCTCGCCGCACGCCTCGAGCTGCTTTTCCATGTTCTGCTTGATCTTGTGCATCGGCACATGGCCGGGGCCTTCGATCATCACCTGCACGTCCTGCTGCCAGGCGCGCTTCGTCAGTTCGCCGAGCGTGTACAGTTCGGCGAATTGTGCCTCGTCATTGGCGTCGGCGATGCTGCCGGGGCGCAGGCCGTCGCCGAGCGAATAGGCGATGTCATATGCCTTCATGATCTCGGTGATCTCGTCGAAGCGTTCGTAGAGGAACGATTCCTTGTGATGGCTGAGGCACCATTTCGCCATGATGCTGCCACCGCGGCTGACGATGCCGGTCACGCGCTTGGCGGTGAGCGGGACATACGGCAACCGGACGCCGGCGTGGATCGTGAAATAGTCGACGCCCTGCTCGGCCTGTTCGATCAGCGTGTCGCGGAAGATCTCCCACGTCAGTTCCTCGGCGATGCCGCCGACCTTCTCCAGCGCCTGGTAGATCGGCACCGTGCCGATCGGCACCGGCGAGTTCCGGATGATCCACTCGCGCGTGTCGTGGATGTTGCGACCCGTCGACAGGTCCATGACCGTGTCCGCGCCCCAGCGGATCGACCAGACAAGCTTGTCGACCTCCGCCGCGACGTTCGAGGCGACCGCGCTGTTGCCGATATTGGCGTTGATCTTGACCAGGAAGTTGCGGCCGATCGCCATCGGCTCGGATTCGGGGTGGTTGATGTTGTTCGGAATGATCGCCCGGCCGCGCGCAACCTCGTCGCGGACGAACTCGGGGGTCACGTAATCGGGGATCGCCGCGCCGAAGCTCTCGCCGTCGCGGACGTATTCGCGGAGCATCTCGCGACCGAGATTCTCGCGGGTCGCGACATATTCCATCTCGGGAGTGATGATGCCGCGGCGGGCATAGTGCATCTGGCTGACGTTCGCGCCGGCCTTCGCGCGCAGCGGGCGGCGGTTGACGTTCGGGAACGGCTGGACACCGCCCGAGCGATCGGGTCCGAGCTGGCCATTGTCCTCGGGGCGGAGCTCGCGCGCGTCATACGCCTCGACATCGCCACGCCCGATGATCCACTCGCGCCGGCGCGGGGCGAGCCCGGCCATGATGTCGATCCGCGCGGTCGGGTCGGTATAGGGGCCGGAGGTGTCGTAAACGTTGAGCGGCGGCTCGCCGGAGGACGGATCGAGATCGATCGCGCGCATCGCGACGTTCAGCGGGCCGACGTGCACCTTGCGGCTGCCGCGGATCGGGCCAGTGGTGACACCGATTTCGGTACGGGCGGGAACGTCGGCCATCAATCTTCTCTCCAACTCGAGGGGAGGAAGACGGTGGCCGGAGGTCGCCGCATCCACTCCCTACGCCGGTGTCAGCCGGATCAGGTTCAGCGGGTCGAGGACTGCGGTCCTCCTCTCAACCGCAGCATCGGCGGTCCCCCGGGGAGCGGCCGGTATAGGCGCGCGCGCGCCGCGACACCAACGAAAAAGGCCGCGCCCCGCCGATGCGGAGCGCGGCCCGGTCCGCCGGGCGCGTGCCGTCAGGCGAAATTGCCGCTGCTGCGCAGCGAATCGATCGAGTTGTTGGTGCCTTTCGGGAAGAAGCCGCCCGAAGTCGCCGCCGCCTTGGTCAGATAGGCGATGTTGTGGATCTGGAACGTGGTGCGGCTGTAGGCGATCGCGTTCGAGTCGGCCGGAACGATATTGGCGACCTGCGCGCCGCTGACCGTCTTGGTGATCCCCTCGTCCAGCTCGTTGAGATTCGGGAGCAATGTGGTGCCGACCCCGTCGAGGCTGTCGCGATAGTCAGAGATTGCGTTCGCCTTGGTGATCGCGTCCGCTGCGCCGGGCACCAGCGTGCCCATCCGGTAGAGTTCGGCGCGGATCAGCCCGGCGTGATACGCCTCGGCGGCGAGGATGCCGGCCGCCGCCTCCAGATAGATCGCGCTGCTGATGAGCGGCGACGCGCCCTTGTAGGCGGTGACGCCGACATCCTCGAACAGATAGGCGGCGAGCAGGAAGTTCTTGTCGTCGAGATACGGATCGAAGGTGTCGTTGGCACCGATGATCCCGGCTTTCTGTGCCGCGAACGTGAAGGCACCGGACGCGCCACCGTCGATGTTGATCGCGGGCTGGTTGATCACCTGCGCGGCGCTGACCGAGGTGATGACGGCGCGCAGTGCGTTGACGTGCGCCAGCTCGTCGGCGGCGATCTCGCGCGCATAGCTGGCGATGATCGGGTCGGAGAAGGCGACCTTGCGCCCGCCGGTCACGCCGCCGCGCTCGCCGACCGTGCCGGTCAGGCTCGCTTCGGGGAGCGAGCGACCGAAGGCGGCGAAGGAATAGAATTGCGCTTCGAGATATTCGAGGTTCAGCGCGAGTTGCAGGATCGCGACGTCGCTGGTGACGCCGCCGGTGGGAGTCGGCGTCGGCGTGGGAGTCGGACTTGGGCTGGTGCTGTTGTTGTTGTCGCTGCCGCAGGCGGACAGCAGCGCGAGCCCGCCGGCCGCGGCGGTGCCGGCGCCGGCCAGCTTGAGGAAGCGGCGGCGCTCGGCGCGGCGGGCCTCGGCCAGTTCGAGCGCGGCGAAAACGGAATCCTTGATCATGGCGTCATTCCCTTGTGCGGGGCGTATGGGGCAAAGGCGGGGAGGCGGTGCGGACCGTCTCGCGTCAGGCCGATGCCGCGCTCGTCTTGATGTTGCCGTTGACCCCGGCCGGGAAGAAGCCGCCGCTCGTGACCGCCGCCTGGTTGAGATAGACGATGTTGAGCACCTGCAACGGCGTGCGGCTGAACGCGATGCCGTTGCTGTTGAGCGGCGCGATGTTCGACACGTCGAGCGTGACGCCATTGTCGACGATCGTGCCGGTCGCCAGCCCGCTGTCGTCGATCGGGCCGATGCCGCGCACCAGATTCTCGGTGGGATTGCCGTCCAGCGTGTCGCGTACCCTGGAGATCGCGGTCGTCGCCTCGATAAGCTGGAGCGAAGGCGTCTGCAGCCCCTTGCGGTACAGCACCGACCGGATGATCGCGGCGTGATAGGCCTCGACCGCGAGGATGCCGGCCGCGGCCTCCAGATAGATCTTGCTGTTGATGAGCGCAGGCGCAGCGCCCTTGTAAGCGGTTACGCCGACATCCTCGAACAGATAGGCTCCGAGCAGGAAGTTTTCGTCCGACGCATAAGGGTCGAACGCGACGCCATCGGCGACCAGCCCGGCGCGACGCGCGGCGGTGCTGAACGCGCCGCTCGCGCTGGTGCCGAGATCGATCGCGGGCTGCGCCAGGAGCGAGGACGTGGTGAATTGCGCGCGCAGGAAGCGGACGTGCGCCAGCTCGTCCTGGTAGATTTCCTGTGCATATTGCTGGACGATCGGATCCTTGAACCCGACCGCGCGACCGCCGGTGGCGGCACCGGCGGTGCCGATCGCGCCACTGATGTCGGCGGCGGCGAGCCCGCTGCCGGTGACGGCGAAGGCGTAATAGTTCGCCTCCAGATATTCGAGGTTCAGCGCGAAATTGAGCACGTCGACCTCGGTGAAGGTAGGCGTCGGTGTCGGCGTCGGGGTGACGGTCTGCGCCTGCGCGGCACCCGACAGCGTCGCGGCCGCGGCGGCCGCTCCCAGCGCGCCGGTGAAGAAGGCACGTCGCGAATCGCGGCGACGCACGCGTGCGTCGAGCGTCTCGATCAGCTGCTCGCTATCGGTCATGGCAGGCTCGTCCCTTCTGTTACTCGCGCCGGTACGCGGCGTTGATCCGCGTGATAGGCCAGCATCGCGCGAGGGCAAAGACGGGTTTCGGTTTTTTGGCGCGGCGCCCTTCCGACCATCGTCCCGGACTTGATCCGGGACCCCGCTTCTTTCGACAGAGGTGAAGAAGGGGAGCCCGCCGCGGCGACGCCGGGTCGTCGGTCGGGGCGGCGCCCCGCCGGCCGGTCTTGGACGGGTCCTTGCCCGGCGCGGGCAAGGCCGCCCTGCGACTTAGAACGTATACCCCACACCAAGCGCCGCCAGCCACTGGCTGCGCGAGCCCGCGATCGACACCACCGGCGTATCGCCGAAGTCGTTGAGCATCTTCTTGTAGGTAACGCCGCCGATCGCCTTCCAGCCCTTCAGCAGGTTGCCGCTCAGCGCATAGGTGCCCGCGACGCCGACCGTCCAATGCTTCCACCCGCCGCGGGTACGATATTGCGGCAGCCCGCTCGCCAGCGACTGCGCGGCATCGACGTCGAAATAGGTGCGCGCGAAATTGCGCTCGACGCGCTCGGCCGAGGCGAACAGCCCGACGCCGGCCTTGAGGCTGAGCGGCGTGAAATAATTGACCGATGGCGACCAGATGCCGCTGTCGTGGACGCCGCTGACATCGTGGCGATAGCTGAGCGAAGCGGAGAGCTTGTCATAGGGGCTGGTGAGCACCCCGGTCTTGCCGAGCCCGACATAGCCGCCCAGCTCGATCGCGGTATCGCGCTCGCCCAAAGCACGGATGCGGCGATCGTCGATCGCCTTGTTGTTGGTGCGGTTGAAGTTGATGACGCCGACCGGTCCGGCCTGCACGTCCCAGCGCGGACCGCCGGGGTTCGGGATCAGATCGATCGAGGCGCGGTTGCCGATCACCTGGAAGGCGAAATTGTGGAACGAGCCGATCGCCGCCGGGCCCGGAACGACGCGGTAATTGTCCGAGCCTTCATAGTCGGGCAGGTACGCCGCCGCGACCGCGACCGTCACCGTATCGCCGACCAGCGCGGGGTCGGGAGTCGGGTTGGGCTCGGCGGGGACCGAGGCGCTTTGCGCCAGCGCGGGCATGGCAAGGCAGGCAAGGCCGGCGGCGAGCAGCGCGCGGGCGGCGAAACGGTTGACGTACACGTAAATTCCCCTTTGGTCTGCGCGCCCAACCGTTCGCGGGGAATTTTGCTCCATGTTGCTGGTTACAGCATGTAGCGCATGCGGATCTGTTGCTCTTCGGCATCAGTGGTCAGCGAGAACCGCGCCGCGGAGAAGCGCGGCGGACCGAAGCGGATTGCGGGATTGCGAGAGAAGCCGAAGCCCTCCTTGGGGATGCCCGCGAACGTGTCGAGCTTCTTGTTGCCGTTCTCGTCGTGGATCACCGCCACCGCATAGTCGCCGCGCGGCAGGCCCGGGAAGCGGATGCTGGTCTGCCCCGCCGGCACCGAGCGCGTCACCGCGTCGCGATCGTCGACACAGTTCGGGAAATTGTCAGGATCGGCGGTCAGGCACAGCCGCAGCATCCCCTTGGACGAGCGCAGATGATCGATCTCTACCTGCAGCGAGCCGACCGGCGCCGCGCCGATCAGCGGCACCGCCAGCAGCGCCAGCCCCATCGCGGCGCGCCGCTTTCGCGTGATCGCGCACGAAATCGCCGAGCCCATCGTCCGTGCCGCAGAGCCGGTCCCAGAAGCGGAAATAAAGGCCATAGTTACATCCGTACCGTTCATGGTGCCGCTGGTGGTGGCTGGCGGTAATCAGCCACCGGCCCACCCGTCCTCCCCACATGAACTTCGGGAACATTTCCCAGCCCATATGGTTGGTAACTCCCATAATCGTCATGACCGTCAGCACCACCCCCAGTGCGGCGACATGGATCGGAATCACGAAGACCAGTAGCGGAATGGCAACAGCGCCGGTGACCGCCTCGATCGGATGGAAGGCCATTGCGGCCCAAGCCGTCGGCGGGCGGCTGGCGTGATGCACCGCATGCGCCAGCTTGAAGACGCGCGGGCGATGCATCCAGCGATGCGTCCAGTAGAACCACGTATCGTGCGCGATCAGGTAGAGCAGCACCGACACCGGCAGATACCATAAGGGCCAGGCGTGGACGTCGCTGTAGATCCGCGTCCAGCCGCGGTTCTGCCAACCCCAGGCGATGATCCCGGCGGGCACGCCATAGATGCCGGCGGAGGCGAGGCTCCAAAGGATCTCGCGGCGGATCTGCGGATCGAGCCCGGCATAGAGCCGCGGGTGCTTGAGCCGGGTGGCGAGCGCAAAGCCGGCGCTCGCGGCCAGATAACGCACGCCGACGATGACGCTCATCGCCAGCGCCGACAACAGGATAGCGATCGTGGCGGACATGGCATGGCTTCTAGCGCATCGCCGACGGGCGCGATAGGCAGGGCCATGCCTGTACGCCCTGCCGATATCGCGCTCGCCCACCGCCTCGCCGACGCCGCGGGCGCGGTGATCCGCCCCTATTTCCGCCAGCCGGCCGGGCTGGAGCTGAAGGAAGACCGCTCGCCCGTGACGCGCGCCGACCGCGAGGCGGAAGAAGCGATGCGCCGGCTGCTCGACGCCGAATGCCCCGGCGACGGCGTGGTCGGTGAGGAACATGGCGTCAAGGACGGCGTCACCGGGCGGCAATGGGTGCTCGACCCGATCGACGGCACGCGCAGCTTCACCGCCGGGCGCGCGATCTTCGGGACGTTGATCGCGCTGGTCGAGGATGGCTGGCCGGTGCTGGGGATCATCGACCAGCCGGTGCAGCGTGAGCGCTGGACAGGCGTGACCGGGCGACCGACGCTGCTCAACGACGCGCCGGTGCGGACGCGGGCGTGCGCGGCGCTGGAAGGGGCGATCGTCGCCACCACCAGCCCGCATCTGTTCGAGGACGCCGACGTGCCGCACTTCATGGCGCTGGTGGCCGCGGCGAGCGGCGGCGCGCCGCGGCAGGGGCCGGTCTATGGTGGTGACTGCTATAATTACGGGCTGCTCGCGAGTGGCTTTCTCGACATCGTCTGCGAGTCGGGGCTGCAATTGTACGACTTCGCGGCGCTCGCGCCGATCGTCGAGGGTGCGGGCGGGCGGATGTGCGACTGGAACGGCGACCCGCTGACCGCCGACAGCGCCGGGCACGTACTGGCGATTGGCGATCCGGCACGCGCCGACGAGGTGCTGGAGGCGCTGCGCAACGTCGCGGGGCATGACCACCACGATCATTGACCAGTTTCGTCGTCCCGGATGTGATCCGGGATGCCGGGGGTAGACGAGTCTAGAATTTCGACAGCGTGAACCGGTCCACGTCCAGCCAGCCGCCCGTTCCGGCGGGATTGTAGCAGGACAACGCGAACTGGACGCCCTGGAAGGTGCCGGTCTGCCAGTCGAACACCAGCGGCACCGTCCTGCCGATGGGGGTGAAGCGGCGACCGTCATCGCTGTAGGACAGCGTGGCGACCTTCGCGGGGAAGTCCATGTCGGTGCGCAGCCACAGGCGCCTGCCCCGGAAGCGGCGGGCGGGCTCGCGGATTTCGACGTGCGGCCCGTCCTTGCGGTCCTCGGTGACGCGCATCGTCAGCGTGTTGGTCCCGCCGAGCACCGACAGCTGCGCGCTGAACTTGCCGAGCGTGCCGAACCCGCAGACGTCGCCCGGCTTCAGTCCGCGCGTATCGACCAATATCTCGCCGCGCCCACGCGGCGCCTGACCCTTTTGCACCAGCGTATTGCGCGCCCACCAGAATTGGCTGCCCGGCGCGGCGTGGAGGCGGAGCCAGCCGGGATGCTCGCTGAGCGACCAGCGTCGGTCGAGCGGATTGTGGTTCCACTGCCACTGGCGACCGAGCGTGCGCGCGGCGAAATCGTCGCTCGACGGCGGCTCGGCGAAGGGCTGGCCCGCGATCGGCTTGCGCGCGACGTCGGGGACGCGGCCCGGTGCATCGGGCGTGCCCCACACCGGCCAGTCGTCCTGCCAGAACATCGGACTGATGTTGGTGACGCGTCCGATCGCACCCGTATCGCGCATCACGAACCCGTACCAGCCGCCGCCGGGCAGATCGACGATCGCGCCCTGATGCCCGCCGGTGGTATCGTCGATCTGCGCGCGCGTCTCCCACGGACCGTCGAGCGCGCGCGCGCGCGACACGGTGAGCGCTAGTCTGCCCGGGATCGCGTTGAACAGATAATAGAAGCCGTTGCGCTTGATGAGCTTCGAGCCTTCCGCGCCCTTGTTGTAATAGATGACGCGCGATGCGGTGATCCGGGTCACCGCGCGGTCGAGCGTGTGGAGCGTGATCGTGCCGTCGCTGCCGATCGACGTCGCGAGATAGACGGCCCCGTCATCGTCGAAGAACAGCGCGGGGTCGAACGCGGCACGGTCGAGCGTAACATGCGTCCACGGCCCCCTTGGATCGCGGGCGCGGTAGATGCGCGTGTGTTGCCCGACCGGCGTGACTGCGACGTAGAAGGTGCCGGCGTGGTAGCGGAGACTGGGGGCGTAGATACCGTGCCGGTACGATCCGCCCGCCGCCATGTCGAACGTGGGCGCCCCGTCGAGCCGCGGGAGCAGGTGTGACAGGATATGCCAGTTCACCAGGTCGCGCGAATGGAGCAGCGTCAGCCCCGGTGCATTCGCGAAGGTGGTGCTGGCGAAATAGAAATCCTTGCCGACCCTGATGATGTCGGGGTCGGGATAATCGGCGTTGAGCGGGGGGTTGGCATAGGTCCCGTCGCCGCGGTCGCCGCGCCACACCTGCGCCGAGGTGATAGCGGGCACAGCAAGCGCGGCCATGCCCGCTAGTGTGGTGCAATGCAGCAACAGCAATCTTCCTATCGTCATCCCCGACCCTCTGAATTGTCTGATGGTATACTGGTATTCAGGTGCTGCGCTGCCGCTTATGAAACAATGCCGTATCCATGAAAGGCGCTATTGCCTTTTCATCACAGTTGTGGCGGCCTCACCGATAATTGCACTTCGACCCCGCCTTTAGAACCTTCGCGAGATTGACAGCGAACGGCACCCTGATAGCGATATCACCAATCATGTCGCAAACATGAACAAGGCGGCGAGTTGCCGCCACGGAGGAGGGGATGATGAAGGGAAGCCATGTCATGGGCGCGCTTGCGCGCTCGTCGTCGGTATGGGCGCTGGCAGTAGCCGTCGCGGTGCCGGGGGTCGCGCTGGCGCAGACCAGCGGCCAGAGCACGACCGAGAGTCCGACCAACGCACAGCCGTCTGACGCCACGCCGGTCGGTCAGGATCCGGCGCCGGGTGCCGACGACATCGTCGTCACCGGCGTGCGCGCCAGCCTTGATCGCGCGATCGCGATCAAGCGCGATTCACCGGGCGTCGTCGACGCGATCAGCGCCGAAGACATCGGCAAGTTTCCCGACACCAACCTCGCCGAATCGTTGCAGCGCATCACCGGCGTGTCGATCAACCGCGTGAACGGCGAAGGTTCGCAGGTTTCGGTGCGCGGCTTCTCGGGCGGGTTCAACCTCGTCACGATCAACGGCCGGCAGTTGCCCGCCACCAACATCGACACCAGCGGCGGCAATCTGTTTGCGCGCGGTGCGGGTCGTTCGTTCGACTTTCAGAACATCGCCTCGGAAGGCGTCAGCGGGCTGGAGGTCTACAAGACCGGCCGCGCCGCGGTGCCGACCGGCGGTATCGGCGCGACGATCAACATCGACACGCGCAAGCCGCTTGAGTCGCGCGAAACCGGCGTCACGGGCTCGATCGGTGCCAAGGCGTTGTACGACACCTCGGTCGAGAAGTCCGAGGACACCAAGCATCGCGTGACCCCGGAAGTCTCCGGGCTGCTGAACTATCGCAACGAAGAGGGTACGTTCGGTGCGGCGGTGTTCGGCAGCTACCAGCTGCGCTATTCGGCGTCGGCGCAGTCGAACCCGAACTACTGGAACGTCATCCCGACCGCGGACTTCTTCAACCCGGGCACGTTCATCAACTCGCAGACGGTGATCGACGGTACGCGCCCGACCGCGCCGTACGTGCTGGTGCCGAACGACAGCCGCTACCAGTTCTCGGAGAACCGCCGCGAGCGTATCAACTTCCAGGGCGTGTTGCAGTTCAAGCCGACCGACAATCTGGAATTCACCGTCGACAGCCTGTTCGCGCAGAACCGTCTGCGTGAATCGCGCAGCGAGCAGACGAACTGGTTCAACCGCCCGTTCAGCGAAGTCCGCTTCGACGACAATCCCAATATGGCGACCGCGATCTTCCTGCGCGATTACCTGCCGACCAGCCCGAAGGATGAAGGCTTCGAGCAGCAGCAGGCCGCGACCAAGGCGCGGCTCGGCTCGGTCGGTCTGAACGCCAAGTGGGAATTCGCGCCGAACCTGACGCTGACCGTCGATGGCCACCATTCGGTGTCGACCTCCTCGCCGGACAATGCGATCGACCTCTACAACGTGTTGAGCCCGTATTATTCGCAGCGCGGTGCGCCGCCGCTGCCGTCGGCTCCGGCTGACGACACGGTGCGCGAGAAGATCTGGGCGGTGTTCGGCCAGTTCACGTGGAACGGTGAAGTCGCGGGCAAGCCGGCGAACCTCGTCATCGGTGCGCGCTACGAGCAGACGCGGGTCCAGTCGGACGCGCTGCAGACGTACAACAATATCGTCTGGACCGCCGACAACGACTTCCGCGGCGATTCGAGCGGCATCTTCGAGGCCCGTCGTCAGCGCGGCAATTACGAGAATCTGCTGCCGGCGGTCGATTTCAGCATCGAGCCCATCACCAATGTGAAGGCGCGCGTCTCGTTCAGCCGCACCCTGGCCCGCCCGGATTACGGCAATTTGTTCGCAACCGAATCGGCGGGCGCGCCGGGTCGTCCGACCGCGCTGGGTGGCATCCCGACCGGGAGCAAGGGCAACGCCAACCTGCTGCCGCTGCTATCGGATAACTTCGACGTGTCGCTGGAATGGTATTACAAGCCGTCCAGCTTCGTCTCGATCGGCTTCTTCGACAAGCGCGTCGCCAACTTCCTGGGCACCGGCATCGTCAACCAGAATCTGTTCGGGTTGCGTGACCCCAGCTCGGGCGCGGCGGGGTCGCGGTCCGGCACCGCGGCGGCGTTCCTGCGCGCCAACAACTATGATCTGAGCGACGTCAACCTGTTCACCTATTCCGCGCTGCTGGTGCAGAACGGCGGCAATCAGGCAGCCGCGACGACCCAGTTCAACGCCAATTACGTGGCGGGCCGCGGGTTGCAGCAGACGTTCGTCGACCAGATTCTCTCGCAGGTCGACATCTCGTCCGACGCCAACGATCCGCTGTTCAACTTCTCGGTTTCGCAGCCGATCAACAACCGCGAGGGGAAGATCCACGGCTTCGAGCTGGCGTGGACGAACTTCTTCGGCAACACCGGCTTCGGCTTCGCGGGTTCGTTCACCAAGGTGAGCGGCGACGTGAACGTCGATCCTTACGCCGACCCGACCGTGAACATCTTTGCGCTGACCGGCCTCGGCAACAGCGCCAACGCGACCGGCATCTACGAAAAGAACGGCATCTCCGCCCGCATCGCGTATAATTGGCGCGACAAGTATCTGGCGGCGACCAACCAGGGCGGCAACCGCAACCCGCTGTTCGTGGCACCGTTCGGCACGCTGGACGTCAACATCAGCTACGACGTCAACGATCAGATCGCGGTCACGCTGGAAGGGATCAACCTGACCAGCGAGAGCGTGCGGACCTATGGCCGGACCGAGCGCAACCTCGTGTTCGCGCAGGAACTCAAGCCGCGCTTCCTGCTGGGCGCGCGCTACAAGTTCTGATCGGTCGCGACGATCACTGAAGTGGAGGGCCATCGCTTGCGGTGGCCCTTTGCGTTTGGAACAATGACTGCATGACCTTCACGACTCTCGACAATGTCGATGATGCCGAGCTGCGCGTCGCGGTGCGCGCCGCGGCGAACTTCGGCGACCACGCCAACCTGCTGCCGATCTTTCCGATCGAGTTCGAGGAAGCGCAGCGCGAACTGCCGATCGTGTTCCGTCGCGGGGAGGGCCAGAGCCTGCGCGCCTATATCCTGCTGGGGCTCGACCGCGGTGAGAATCTGTTCCTTGATGGCGATCGCTGGACGACCCGCTTCATCCCGGCGATCCAGCGGCGCGGGCCGTTCGCACTGGCGCGCGGCGACGATGGCGAGGCGGTGGTGCAGGTCGACCGCGACGATCCGCGCGTCGGGGCGGCGGAGGGGCAGCCGCTGTTCCGCGATCATGGCGGCGATGCGCCGTATCTGGCGCATGTCCGCGCCACGCTGCACCTGTTGGCGGAGGGCGCGCAGAGCGAACGCGCGATCCTCGCCGACCTCGATGCGGCGGGGTTGCTGCGCAGCGTGACGCTGCGGATCGATCTCGGCGATGCAGGGGGATACGAGCTGACCGACCTGCTGACGATCGATCAGACGAAACTGGCGGGGCTGTCGGGTGCGGTGCTGGAGCGGCTGCACGCCAATGGGTTGCTGCGCGCGGCGACGATGGCGGCGGCGTCGCTGGGCAATGTCGAGCGGCTCATTGAGCTGAAGACGCTCAAGGATGCGGCGTGACCGCGCCGATCACCGACCGGCGCGTACCAGAGATCGCCGCCGACGATCCCGCGGCGCGCGATCTGGCGGCACTGGTCGCGGCGGGTGCGCCGATGGTGGTGCGCGGACTGGCCGCGGACTGGCCGCTGGTCGCCGCGGGGCTTGAGGGGCCGGAAGTGGCGGTCGAGTATCTGCGGCGCTTCTACAACGGCCAGCCGGGGGTCGGGTATACCGCCGATGCCGCGCATGGCGGCCGGTACTTTTACGACGATACGCTGACGCGGCTCGACTTTGCCGCGGAGCGGGTGGCGCTCGACGACTATATGGCGCGCATGCTGGCGGCGCTGGACACGGAGGGTGCACCGTCTTTCTACATCGGCTCGACCGATCTGGAGCGGTTCTTCCCTGGGCTGGTTTCCGAGAACCCGCTCCACCGCGTCGCGTTCGCGCGCGTGCTGCGCAGCATCTGGATCGGGACGCGCACGACGGCGCAAGCGCATTACGACATGTCGAACAATATCGCGGTCTGCGCGGTCGGGCGGCGGCGGTTCACCCTGTTCCCGCCCGCGCAGGTCGCGAACCTCTATCCCGGCCCGCTGGAGCCGACGCCGGGCGGGCAGGTCGTGTCGCTGGTCGATTTTTGCGCGCCCGATCTGGACCGCTTTCCCGGCTTTGCCGAAGCGCGTGACGCGGCGCAGGTTGCCGAACTGGAGCCGGGCGATGCGGTCGTCTACCCGGCCTTGTGGTGGCACCATGTCGAGGCGCTCGCGCCGTTCAACGTGCTGGTGAACTATTGGTGGAATGACGCGGCCGCGTTCATGGACACGCCGATGAACACCCTGCTCCACGCGCTGCTCAGCCTGCGCGACCGCCCGGCGGCGGAAAAGCAGGCGTGGCGCGCGCTGTTCGACTATTACGTGTTCGAGGATGCGACGCGGCCGGCGGCGCATCTGCCCGAGGACGCGCAGGGCGCGCTCGCGCCGCTGGACGACGCGCGCGCGCGGCGGCTGCGCGGCGACTTGCTGAGGAAGCTGAACCGATGACAGGCGTGCGGCGGGTGGTGATCGCGGGCGGCGGCACCGCCGGGTGGCTGGCGGCGGCGATGCTGACCAAGCAGCTCGGCGCGATGGTCGCGGTGACGCTGGTCGAATCGGAGGAAATCGGGACGGTCGGGGTCGGTGAATCGACGATCCCGACGGTGCGCGCCTTCCACCAGCTGATCGGGGTCGACGAACGTGATTTCGTGCGCGCGACCGGCGCGAGCTTCAAGCTGGGGATTTCGTTCGAGGGCTGGTCGAAGCCGGACGAGCGCTATCTCCATTCCTTCGGGTCGATCGGGCAATCGACGTGGATGGCCGACTTCCACCATTTCTGGCTGGAGGCGCGCGCGCAGGGCAGCGCCGAGGAGATCGGCCGCTATTGCGTCGAGCATGAGGCGGCGCGGGCGGAGAAGTTCGCGGGCGGCACGGAGGCGGGGCTCAACTACGCCTATCATTTCGATGCCGCCCGCTATGCCCGCTACCTGCGCGAGCGCTGCGAGGCGGACGGGCTGACGCGCGTCGAGGGCAAGATCGCGCGCGTCGAGCGCGACGGCGAAAGCGGCGACATCGCGGCGCTGGTGATGGAGGACGGCACGCGCGTCGCGGGCGACCTGTTCCTCGACTGTACCGGCTTCCGCGCGCTGCTGCTCGGCGAGACGCTGGGCGTCGGCTATGAGGATTGGGCCGAGTGGCTGCCCACCAACCGCGCGATCGCAGTCCAGACCAAAGCGACCGGACCGGCGGTGCCCTATACGCGCGCGATCGCGCATGACGCGGGGTGGCAGTGGCGGATCCCGCTCCAGCACCGGCTGGGCAACGGGATCGTCTACGCGAGCGACTATCTCAGCGACGACGAGGCGCAGGCGCGCCTGCTGGGGAGCGTGACCGGCGAGACGCTGATCGACCCGCGCGTGATCCGCTTCCGCACCGGGCGGCGGGTGAAGGCGTGGGAGCGCAACTGCGTCGGGCTGAGCCTGGCGGGCGGGTTCGTCGAGCCGCTCGAATCGACCAGCATCCACCTCATCATGATCGCGCTCACGCGGCTGTTGCAGCTGTTCCCGTTCGACGGCGTGAGCGCGGCGGCGGCGGCGCGGTTCAACGACATGGCGCGGCGCGAGATCGAGGGCGTGCGCGACTTCATCATCCTGCATTATACGCTCAACCAGCGCGACGAGCCGTTCTGGAAGCGGATGCGCGACATGCCGCTGCCCGACTCGCTGGCGACGCGGACCGCATTGTTCCGCGAGGGCGCGCAGGCGTTTCAGGCGAATGACGAGCTGTTCACGATCACGTCCTGGGTGCAGGTGATGCTCGGGCAGAAGCTGACCCCGCGCGCGCACAATCGCGTCGCGCGGATGATGCCCGAGGGACGGTTGCAGCAGACGCTGGGGCAGATGGCGGCGAACGTCGCGGGCGCGGTGCGCGCGTTGCCGGCGCATCAGGCTTATCTGGATCGGGTGTGAGGCAATCGCCCACCGCCTTCATCGTCATCCCCGCGAAGGCGGGGATCCAGACGCGCAGGTCCGTCGATAAAAGCGCGAGGGCAGAGGTTCCGGATTCTCGCCTTCGCGGGAATGACGGAAGGTTAGCGCGGGCGCGTCCATAGCAGCGGGTCGCGCGGGGTGTCCGGCAGTGACTGACGCCGCGCGGCCCTGACCCCCGCACGCGCGATCCATGCCAGCTTCGCGCCCTTCGAGGTCGTGACGCGATGATCCCACGCCCGCGCCCCACGCGCCGCCACCGCGCGCGCGATGTCGCCGTAGATCCCCGCCGCCGCCAGCACCGCCCACGCCGAGCGGAACGACAGCGCCTTGGTGCCGAGCGCCGCGCTGTCCTCGTGCAGCTGCGCGCGCGTCGCCAGTCGCTTCGCCAGCACCGCCAGCCGCTCGCGATACGGTGGCTTCATATGCTCGCCCGGCGGCATGTCCATCTCCACCAGCCAGTCGTCGGGCAGGTAGCAGCGGTCGACGCGCGCATCCTCCTCGATGTCGCGCGCGATGTTCGCCAGCTGAAACGCGAGCCCGAGATCGCAGGCGCGGTCGAGCGTCGCGTCATCGTCGGGCGACACGCCCATCACCACCGCCATCAGCAACCCGACCGCACCCGCGACATGATAGCAATAACGGTAGAGATCGTCCTCGCTGCGCGGGTGCCAGTCCTCGGCGTCGAGCTGGAAGCCGTCGATCACGTCATGGACGAAGCGGCGCGGCAATCCGGTCTCGCGCGCGACGACGCCCAGCGCGTCGAACGCCGGATCGCCGGTCGGTTCGCCATCGAGCGCGGCATCGCTGAGCGCGCGCACCCGCGCGACCCGCGCGCGCGCGTCGGTGACGATCGTGCGGTCGTGGCCATGATCCTGCCCGTCGACCAGATCGTCGCAGGCGCGGCACCACGCGTAGAGCAGCCACGCACGCTCACGCACCACCGGCGCGAACAGTTTCGACGCGGCGGCAAAGCTCTTCGACCCGCGCGCGATCGACAGTCGCGCGGTCTCGACCAGCGCCGCGCGCGTGTCGGTCACAGGTCGGAGGCGGCCATGCGCACGATCGGCTGCGTCGGGACGTGCGCCGCCATCCGGTCGAGCAGCCCGCCCAGCGTTTCGTCGACGATCAGCAGGTCGCGGTGCTGCGCGCGCAGGAAGCCGACCTCGCCCATCTTCTCCCAGAAGGCGACGATTGCGTCATAATAGCCGCCCGCATTGAGCAGACCGACCGGATCGGCATGATACCCGAGCTGCGCCCAGCTCAGCGCCTCCCACAATTCGTCCATCGTCCCCGTGCCGCCCGGCAGCGTCACAAAGCCGTCGGCGAGATCGGTGAACATCTGCTTGCGCTGGTGCATCCCCGTCACGACGTGGAGCTCGGTGAGGCCGCGATGCGCGACCTCGGCGTCGACCAGTGCCTGCGGAATCACGCCGATCACCTCGCCGCCCGCCGCGAGCGCGGCATCCGCAATCGCGCCCATCAGTCCGAGCCGTCCGCCGCCATAGACGACGCCGATGCCGCGCGTGGCGAGCGTGTGCCCGACCTCGCGCGCGAGATCGAGGTAGAAGGGGTCGGCGGGGGTGGCGGAGCCGCAATAGATGGCGAGGCGCTTCATGGCACCCGCGCTACGAGATCGACACGGGCAGGGCAACCGGCTTGGCAGTGTGCATCGAACGCGGCCAGAGGGAGGCGGTCGGAGGAACGGGGCGGGGGGGTAAAAGGTGGTGGAGCAGCCACGCTGGCGGGGGCGATCGGGATCGATCCTGCGCGCCGTCTACGCCCTGTGCCTGTTGGGGGCGACGTACAATCATTGGGCGATCATCGTCCGCCACGGGCTGCTCTGGGACTATGACGGCCTGCCGGTGGTGAGCGCGATCTTCTGGACGTCGCTGGCGTTTCTCGATCCCGCGGCGGTGTTGCTGCTGTGGCGTCGCCCGCGTGCCGGTGTGACGGCGACGATGGCGATCATCGTCGTCGACGTGGTTCACAACCTCTGGATTTTGGCACGTTTTTCTCCGCCCTTGTTGCGCACCCTGCTCGAAACGCCGGGCGTGATCGCCCAGATCGTGTTCATGCTCTTCGTGCTGGCGACCGCTCCCATCGCCGCCCGGTCACGCTGACGCCAGCGGCGGGACGCTCCAGTCGATCGTGCCGCGGCCGTGCGCTGCCAGAAAGGCGTTGGCCTTGCTGAAATGGCCCGAGCCGAACCAGCCCTTGTACGCCGACAGTGGCGAGGGGTGCGGGGCGGTGAGGATCAGGTGACGATCGTCGCCGTTCGCAGTGATGAGCGGCGCCTTGGCCTGCGCATGGCTGCCCCACAGCATGAACACGGTCGGCGCTTGCTGGTCGGCGACCGCGCGGATGATCGCATCGGTCAAATGCTCCCAGCCCCGCCCGCGGTGCGCGGCAGCGCGCCCCTCGGCGACCGTCAGCACGGTGTTGAGCAGCAGCACGCCCTGCCGCGCCCAATGTTCGAGAAAGCCATGCGACGGTGCAGCGATCCCGCAGTCGCTGGCCAGCTCGCGATAGATGTTGGCGAGGCTCGGCGGCGGCTTTACGCCCGGCCGGACCGAGAAGCACAGCCCGTGCGCCTGCCCTGCGCCGTGATAGGGATCCTGCCCGAGGATCACCACGCGTACGTCGGGCAAGGCGGTGAGTTCGAGCGCGCGAAAGCGGTCGGCGGGGGGCGGGAAGATCGTCACGCCGGCGCGTTCCTCGGCGGCGAGGAAGCGGATCAGCGCCGCCATCGTCCCGCTGGCGAGCGGCACGGCGAGCGCGTCGCGCCAGCTCGGATCGAATGTCGGCTGGTCCACCCGCGTCAGCCGTCGCGGCGGTGTTCGAGCAGCCATGGACGCGGGCGTCCGGTCGGCTTCGGCGTGCCGTCGAGCCGCAACGCGCGCCGCACCTCGACCGGCTCGAGCATCAGCGTGCCATTCATCTGCTGCCCGGTCGGCTCGGCGAGGATGCGCTTGACGGTCTTCTGCCCGGCAACGACGCGCCCGAATGCGGCATAGCCGGGATCGCGCGGGCTCCAGTCCATATAGGCGGCCGGGCCGACGGTAATGAAGAAATTGCCGTTCGCCGAACCGGGCGGTCCCTTGCGCGCCATCGAGATCGTCATGTCGAGATGGCGGATGCCGGTCTTCTTCGTCGATTCGTGCGGGATCATGTCGAGGAAGCGCCGCGCGTCGGTGCGGATGCCCGACTGGATGAAGCCGGTGCCGGGCAGCTTCTTGCTGCGCGCGGTACGATAGAAGCTGACGCCATCGAAGCGGCCGTCGTCGACGTAGCGCAGGAAATTGGCGGTAGTGAGCGGCGCGTGGCGCTGATCGAGCGCGAGCACGATCGGGCCGTCGGCGGTTTCCAGCCGCACGCGCACCCAGCCCGGCGTGGCGCGATCGGCGCGCTGCGCAGCGGCGGGCACCGCGACGGCGAGGAGGGCGAGCAGCGGGAGAAGGCGACGCATCGCGCGGCTGTACGGATGCGCGCGGACGATCGCAACGCCGTCAGAGGCCTAGCCAGACGAGCGGTTCGGGGAGCGCGGTTGCGGCATAATCGACGTGCAAGACGCGTCGACGGCGCTCACCCTGCGCGGCGCCGGAGGCGTGGAGGATCGGGGTGGCGTAGCTCCAGACGTCGCCGGCGTCGGCGAGGCAGGCGAGGGTGCCGTAGCGCGCGACCGTGTCGGCAATCGCGTCCTCAGGGATGCGGCCGAGGCGGTGCGAACCGGGGGCGATCAGCAAGGGTGCGTTGGCGGTGGGGGTGTCGTCGAGATGGAGGCGCAGCGTCACCATCGCCTCGGTGATCTTGAAGGGCGGTTCGACGTGCTGGATGCCCTGTTTGGTCGACCAGGGGCCGTAGCCGGGGACGTCGGCGCGGGCCCGGACGGCGATGGTGCGGTCCTGATGCCAGCCGAGCGACCAGTTGGTGGCGGGGGTCTTGTCGAAGAGGATTGCGCGGACCGGCTGCGCAAGCGGGCCGAGGTGGTACGCGGCGATGGCGTGGATCGGGCCGATGGCGAGCAGCGCGGGCAGCGCCGGGTGGCCGTGGAGGCGAAGGCCCGCGCGCTCCTGCGGGAGGTCGGCGGCGAGTTGGTTGAGCGTGGGAAGCAGTGGAGTGGCGGCGGCGGGGTGGTGGCTTGCGCCGTCGCGGGACCAGTCGAGGGTTGCCGTCATAGGGGCAAGCGTAGCGGGCAGCCCGCGTGTTTGCGAGCGCTCGGGAGGCGCGGACAGCCTACATGGCCGTCATCCCGGACCCTTCGACAAGCTCAGGAGAGCCTTGATCCGGCATCCCGCTTCTTACTTCTGTTGCAAAGAAGCAAAGAAGCGGGCCCCGGATCAAGTCCGGGGCGACGAAGAGAGGCTGTCTGATCTCCACGGGCCACGACGCGGGCGTGAAGCCCGCGTCGTCGGACGGCGCTGTGGCGCCGCCGGCCGTGTCGGCGGATGGCACGGCGCTTCGCGCGTGCCACCGGCGGGCAGCTTGCCCGCCTCCCGCCTTACAGCTTCTCCGTCAGCTCCGGCACGATCTTGAACAGATCCCCGACCAGGCCGAGGTCCGCAACCTGGAAAATCGGCGCATCCTCGTCCTTGTTGATCGCGATGATCGTCTTGGAGTCCTTCATGCCCGCGAGATGCTGGATCGCGCCCGAGATGCCGACCGCGACGTAGACTTCCGGCGCGACGATCTTGCCGGTTTGCCCGACCTGATAATCGTTCGGCACATAGCCCGCGTCGACCGCCGCGCGGCTCGCACCGACGCCCGCGCCGAGCTTGTCGGCGAGCGGCTCGATCAGCTCGTGGAACTTCTCGCCCGACCCGAGCGCGCGGCCGCCCGAGACGATCACCTTCGCGCTGGTCAGCTCGGGACGCGTCGAGGCCGCGATCTCCTGATTGACGAAGGTCGACAGGCCCGTGTCACCCGTCGTGGCGACCGCTTCGACGGTGCCTGAGCCACCCTCGGCGGCGGCCTTCTCGAAGGCGGTGCCGCGGACGGTAAGGACCTTCCTGGCGTCCGAGGTCTTGACGGTGGCGATCGCGTTGCCGGCGTAGATCGGGCGCGTGAACGTGTCCTCGCCCTCGACCGACAGCACGTCGCTGATCTGCATGACGTCGAGCAGCGCGGCGACGCGCGGCGCGACCGCCTTGCCGGTGGTGGTCGCGGGCACGACGAACGCGTCGTGATGCCCCATCAGCTCGACGACCAGCGGCGCGACATTTTCGGCGAGCTGGTGCGCATAGGCAGCGTCATCGGCGACGTGCACCTTGCCGACGCCCGCGATCTTCGCCGCCGCCTCGGCGACCGCGCCGACGCTGTGCCCGGCGACAAGCAGGTGCACCTCGCCCAGCTTCGCCGCGGCGGTGACCGCGGAGAGCGTGGCGTCCTTGACGGTCGATCCGTCGTGTTCGACCCAAACCAGCGTCTTCATTCCACTATCCTCTCGAACTTTCGAGCCGTTCGTCCTGAGGAGCCGCTGAGCGAAGTCGAAGCGGCGTCTCGAAGGACGGTGGTTCGAGACGAGGCTTCGACACGCTCAGCCTCCCCTCACCACGAACGGACCGTGAGATTACTTCGCGATACCCATCGACTTGAGCCGGTTCACCAGCTCGTCGACATCGGCGACCTTGACGCCCGCCATGCGCTTGGCCGGTTCGGCGACGCTGACGACGGTCAGCCGCGGCGTCACGTCGATGCCGAAATCAGCCGCGGTCTTGGTCGCGAGCGGCTTCGACTTGGCCTTCATGATGTTGGGCAGCGAGGCGTAGCGCGGCTCGTTGAGGCGCAGGTCGGTGGTGACGATCGCGGGCAGCCTGAACGTGTCGGTCTCCAGCCCGCCGTCGACCTCGCGGGTGACGGTGACGCTGTCGGCGGCCAGCTCGACCTTCGACGCAAACGTGCCCTGGCCCCAGCCGAGCAGCCCGGCGAGCATCTGCCCGGTCTGGTTGTTGTCGTCGTCGATCGCCTGCTTGCCGAGGATCACCAGCTGCGGCTGTTCCTCCTCGACGATCTTGGCGAGCAGCTTGGCGACGCCCAGCGGCTCGACCTTGGTGTCCGAGGTGACGAGGATCGCGCGGTCGGCGCCCATCGCCAGCGCGGTGCGCAGCGTGTCCTGCGCCTTGGGCTCGCCGATCGAGACGACGACGATCTCGGTGACCGCGCCCTTTTCCTTCAGGCGGATCGCTTCCTCGACCGCGATCTCGTCGAACGGGTTCATGCTCATCTTGACGTTGGCGAGATCGACGCCCGAGCCGTCCGCCTTCACGCGGGGCTTCACATTATAGTCAAGCACGCGCTTGACCGGCACCAGCACCTTCATTGCGCTACCCTCCTCAATCTGTCCGGGCTGCTACCTGACGTTTACGTAAACATCAAGTGAGCGGCCGGATGCGGCCGGGTCGCGGACGGCCGGCATCCTCTGTGATACAGCGATAAAGCGTCAGGCCGCGGAGATGTCCATCGCGATGTGCGGGACCGCGGCGTGACGCCCGATGTGCGAAGGGCGAGGTCGGCATGCCGACCCCGCCCCCGCGAGTTCCCGAAACGGTCCGCGATGATCGCGGCGTGCGTCAGGCGACCTTCTTGACCTCGGCAACGATCTTCTGCGCGGCATCGCCCAGATCGTTGGCCGGGACGATCGCGAGGCCCGAGTTCGACAGGATTTCCTTGCCCTTGTCGACGTTCGTGCCCTCGAGGCGCACGACCAGCGGCACCGACAGATTCACTTCCTTCGCCGCGGCGACGATGCCCTCGGCGATGATGTCGCACTTCATGATCCCGCCGAAGATGTTGACGAGGATGCCCTTCACCGCCGGATCGGCGAGAATGATCTTGAACGCCGCGGTCACCTTCTCCTTGCTCGCGCCGCCGCCGACGTCGAGGAAGTTGGCCGGGAACATGCCGTTCAGCTTGATGATGTCCATCGTCGCCATCGCGAGCCCGGCGCCGTTGACCATGCACCCGATGTCGCCGTCCAGCTTGATATAGGCGAGGTCGTACTTCGACGCTTCCAGCTCGGCGGCGTCTTCCTCGGTTTCGTCGCGCAGCTCGGCGAGATCCTTGTGGCGGAACATCGCATTGCCGTCGAAGCCGACCTTGGCGTCGAGCACCATCAGCTTGCCGTCCTCGGTGACAGCGAGCGGGTTGATCTCGATCTGCTCGGCATCGGTGCCGAGGAAGGCGTCGTACAGCTTCGCCGCGACGTTCGCCGCCTGCTTGGCAAGGTCGCCGCTCAGTTCGAGCGCGCCCGCGACCGCGCGACCGTGGTGCGGCTGGAAGCCGGTGGCCGGATCGACGTCGATCGAGTGGATCTTCTCGGGCGTGTCATGCGCGACGGTCTCGATGTCCATCCCGCCCTCGGTCGAGGCGACGAACGAGATGCGGCCGGTGGCGCGATTGACGAGCAAAGCGAGGTAGAATTCCTTCGCGATGTCGACGCCGTCGGTGACGTACAGGCGGTTGACCTGCTTGCCGGTCTCGCCGGTCTGGATCGTCACCAGCGTGTTGCCGAGCATCTCGGTCGCGGCGTGGCGGACCTCGTCCTCGGTCTTGGCGAGGCGGACGCCGCCCTTGCTGCCTTCGGGAAGCTCCTTGAACTTGCCCTTGCCGCGGCCGCCGGCGTGGATCTGCGCCTTGACGACGTAGAGCGGCCCGGGCAGCTTCTTCGAAACCTCGACCGCCTCATCCACGCTCATCGCGGCATAGCCGGCGGGCACGGGCACGCCGAATTTCGCGAGCAGTTCCTTGGCCTGATATTCGTGGATGTTCACGGGGGCTCTCCCAGGTGCAGCGATAAAATCGCGGCAGCCTAAAGCACAGGGGCGCACGCAAATCCACCCTTTATCGTTCCGCAGTTGCGATGCAATTGCAATAGATGGTTGTGGTTGCTCTTTCGTTCCCGCAGCGCCATGTCATTGCCCGTGATCCGGCTCCCGCATCCCGCGCTGCACGCGAGCCATTCCGGCATCTGGATGGCGGATGGCGAAGCGACGCGGGCGCTGTCGCGCGGCGAGGCGATCCGGCTGGCGGCGGATACGCCGGTGATCCTGCTCAACGCCCCGCTGATCGGGCAGCGGCTGGGCTATGCCGAGCTGTCAGGGCTCGACCTGCTCGAACTGTTCGCCTTTCTCCACCCGGCGCGGTTCATGGTGCCGACGCCGAAGGGCGTCGCGGATGCGTGCGGCATCCCCACGCCGGCGCGCGACGACGCGGTGGCGGCATTCCTGCGCGAGGCGGCGGCCCGCATGCTGGCGGTGACCGACGGCGACTGGCCCGAACGCGAGGGGGCGTGGACCGCCGCACAGTCGCTGACGCGCGCGCGCTGGGCGTGGGCGCCAGTCGTCGCGCCGCGCATCCCCAAGCCGCAGCAGAACGAGCGCTGGCTGTTCGCGCGGCTGCCCGAATGGGACGAGGTCGCCCCGCGCGCTGCGCCGCGCAGCGTCACGCTGGAGGAGCGTGCGGTGCTCGACCGGCTCGACCGGTTGACCGGCGCCGGGGCCGAGCCGCGCGCCGGGCAGCGCGCCTATGCCGCCGCCGCCAGCGCCGCCTTCAATCCGCGCGCCGCGCGCGATACGCCGAACCTGATGCTTGCCGAGGCGGGGACGGGGATCGGCAAGACGCTCGGCTATCTCGCCCCCGCCAGCCTGTGGGCTGAGCAGGCCGGTGGCGCGGTGTGGGTGTCGACCTATACCAAGGCGCTGCAACGCCAGCTCGGCCATGAGACGCGGCGGCTCTACCCCGACCGAGCGCTGCGCAAGGCGAAGGTGGTGACGCGCAAGGGGCGCGAGAATTACCTGTGCCTGCTCAATCTCGAAGATGCGTTGCAGGGCGGGTTCGCGGGGCGCGCGGCGATCCTCGCGCATCTCGTCGCGCGCTGGGCGGCCTATACCGACGACGGCGACATGGTCGGCGGCGACCTGCCCGGCTGGCTGGTCGCGCTGTTCCGCCGCAACGGCTCGGCGGCGCTGACCGACCGGCGCGGCGAATGCGTCTATGCCGGCTGCCCGCATTACCGGAAATGCTTCATCGAGCGCGCGGCGCGGGCCTCGGCAGAGGCCGATCTGGTGATCGCCAACCATGCCTTGGTGATGGTCAATGCCGCGCGCGGGCGCGAGCTGGCGACGCGCCCGACACGCTATGTCTTCGACGAGGGGCATCATCTGTTCGATGCTGCCGACGCGATGTTCGGCACCGCGCTGACCGGATCGGAAACGATCGAGCTGCGGCGCTGGATCGTCGGACCCGAGGGCACGTCACGCGGGCGGCGGCGCGGGTTGCAGGCGCGGCTGTCGGATGTCGCAAGCTATGACGAACAGGGCGGGCGCGCGGTGACCGACATCGTCGGCGCGGCGCAGGCCTTGGCGTCCGACGGGTGGCTGGCGCGCGTCGCCGAGGGGCAGCCGTTCGGTGCGATCGAGGCGCTGCTGGGCGCGGTGCGTGGGCTTGCCTATGCGCGGGCCGAGGAGCGCGGTGCGGATGCCGGCTACGGGCTGGAAACCGAGCTCGCCGAGCCGTCGCCCGAGCTGATCGAGGCCGCCGCGCCCGCCGCGCAGGCGCTCGACGCGCTGGTGCGGCCGATGGTGGCGCTCGGCAAGCGGCTGGAGGCGGTACTCGCGGAGGGGCCGGACTGGCTCGACGGGCAGGCGCGCGCGCGGGTGGAGGGGGCGATCGCCTCGCTCGGCTGGCGCGCGGAAACGGTCGCGTCGTGGCTGGCGCTGCTTGCGCGCGTCGGCGGCCCGGCCGACCCGCGGTTCGTCGACTGGCTGGCGGTCGATCGCGTCGAGGGGCGCGAATATGACATCGGGCTGCATCGCCGCTGGCTCGATCCGACGCTGCCGTTCGCCGAAACGGTGCTGAAGGGCGCGCACGGGGCGCTGGTCACCTCGGCGACGCTGACCGCAGGCGGTGACTGGGACATTGCCGAGGCGCGGGTCGGTGCGCCGCACCTGCCGCGCGCGGCGGGGCGCTTCCAGGTCGAGTCGCCATTCGATTATGCGGCGCGCGCCGAGGTGGTGATCGTCACCGACGTGAAGCGCGGCGACATTCCCGCGCTCGCCAATGCCTATGCGCGGCTGGTCGAGGCGAGCGAAGGCGGCGCGCTGGGGCTGTTCACCGCGATCCGCCGGCTGCGCGCGGTCCATGCGCGGGTCGCCGACCGGCTGGCGCGCGCCGGGCTGCCGCTCCACGCGCAGCATGTCGATCCGGTCGATACCGGGACCTTGGTCGACATCTTCCGCGATGATCCGCACGCCAGCCTGTTCGGCACCGACGCGCTGCGCGACGGGGTCGACGTGCCTGGCCATTCGCTGCGGCTGGTGGTGATGGAGGGCGTGCCGTGGCCCAAGCCGACCGTCCTCCACGCCGCCCGGCGGCTGGCGGGGGGCGGCAGCGCCTATGACGACCGGATCGTCCGCGCGCGGCTGGCGCAGGCGTTCGGGCGGCTGATCCGGCGCGGCAGCGATGCCGGGCTGTTCGTGCTGCTGTCCGCCGCGATGCCGTCGCGGTTGCTCGACGCCTTTCCGCCGGGCGTGCCGATCACGCGCGTGCCGCTGGACGAAGCGGTCGAAAGAGTGAAGCGGCGGCTTTCCACTGCGCCTGACATCGGGCATGACGCGCCCCTCGACGCCTGACGGAGACCGACGCCCCGTGAAGACGCTGACGCTGTTGCGCCATGCCAAATCGGGCTGGGACGATCCGGTGGCGCGTGATTTCGACCGCCCGCTCAATGCGCGCGGGCGGCGTGCGGCGGTGACGATGGGGCGGCATGTCCGTGACTTGCAGCTGCGGTTCGATGCGGTCGTTGCCTCGCCCGCGACCCGTGTCGATGAAACGGTCGTCGAGTTCGAGCGCGGGCTGGGACGCGCGCTGATGCCGGCATGGGACCGGCGGCTGTATCTCGCCGCGCCGACGACGTTGCTCGACGTGGTGCATGAATGCGGGGCGGGGGCGGAGTCGCTGCTGCTGGTCGGGCACAATCCCGGGCTGGAGGAGCTGACGCTGCTGCTGGTGTCCGAAGATGGTAGCGCGCTGCGTGAGGCGGTGGCGGAGAAATATCCGACCGCGACGCTGGCCGAGCTGACGTTCAATACCGACGACTGGGCAACCGTGACCGCAGGCAGCGGGCGACTGACCCGCTTCATCCGGCCGCGCGACGTCGATCCGGCCTTGGGACCGGATGGCGACTGACGGCCGTCGCCGGACGGAGCGGGCGATCAGCAGCGAACGTTGGCGGGCGTCGCCGCACGTACCGCACATTGCGGATGACCTGATATGGTGACCTGCGCGTCGGGCCCGGCGGTGATCCGCGCGGTGCTGCGTGCGGCGGCGCGGACGATCAGGTCGCCCGCCGCCTGAACCGTCGTGCGCTCGGCCAGCAGCGTGGCGGCATCGATCGTACCCGGGCCGTTACCCGCGAGCCGCGCCTCGGTCGTGCGGCCCGAAGCGGTGATCGTGCCCTCGCCGACCAGTGTCGCGTCAAATCGTTCGGCATCGACGCGCGCGACCGAGACGCTGCCGGCCCCGGCGATCGAGACGGTCGCGCGTGTGCCCCGCAAGGCGTCGACACTGACGGTGGCGGGGGCGAAGAGCGCGACGGTGTCGAGGCGCGGGGTGGTGACGATGATCTCGGCGGTCTCGGAAAAGCCGCGGGGCGCACGGATCGTCAGCGTGGTGCCGTCGACGCGCAGGTCGAGCGCGTCGAGCGTCGCCCGCGCGGCGGCGGTGCCGCGCACGCCATTGCCCCCGCCGGTCACGACGCGCAGCGATACCGGCGCCTCGACCCGCAGCCGCTCGATGCTGCCGACCGGCCAGCGCCGCTCGGCGGCCCCGGCGGGGGTGGCAAGCAGCGCGACGAGTGCGATCAGCCCCCGCACCGCACCGTGCCGGAGCCGGCCTTGCGGACCGTGCAGCGCGCCCCGCCGCCGAGATCGACATCGCCCGAGCCGACGAGCGACACCGTCGCCGGACCACGAACGGTGGCGCGGATATTGCCCGAGCCGGCCGACTTGATCGCGGCCTCGCGCGCGACCAGCCCCGTGGCGTCGACGTTGCCCGACCCGGCGAGGTTGAGCGAAAGCTGCCCGGTCTGACCCGATGTGGCGATGTTGCCGGAACCGGCGAGCGACAGCGCAAGCGAGTCGGCCGCGACCTGCGCGATCCGCAGGTTGCCCGATCCAGCGAGGCGCGCGTCGAAGCCGCCCCCGCGCACCTGGTCGATGGTCAGATCGCCCGAGCCGTCGAGCGACGCGGCGGTCAGCTTCGGCAGCGTGACGTAGACGCGCGCGTTGCCCCGCGTCCCGCTCCAGCGCCGTGAGACGATCAGGCGATCGCCGTCGCGCGAGATCGTCAGCTTGGCGAGGATTTGCGGATCGCCCTCGGCCCGGACCGAGAAGCTCCCGCCGACGCGGACGTCGATGTCGTCGCTGCCCGCCAGCTTGACGGCGGTGAAGTCGCGCACCGCATAGGTTCGCGTCGCACCGGATCCTTGCGCCGGCACCTCCTGCCCTTCGATGTTGGCGTTGTTGCCACATGCGACCAGTGGAAGCAGCGCCGCAAGTATCATCGACCGCATCATCCGTCTCTCCGTTGTGTGTTGCTATGTTAATACACACAAGAAAGGTGCACAAACGAAAAGAGGCGACCGTCGCCGGCCGCCCCTTCTGCATGCAACAGGGTGGTGCCGCGTCAGGCGGGCACCTTGTCCTTGTTGTAGATCGCCGCGGCCTTGCGGAGGATGTCGAGGATCTTCTCCTGCGCGGCCGGCTCGTCGATCTGCTCCATCGCGGCGAGTTCGCGCGCGAGGCGGCTGCACGCGCCCTCGAAGATCTGCCGCTCGGAATAGCTCTGCTCGGGCTGGTCGTCGGCGCGGAACAGGTCGCGGACCACCTCGGCGATCGACGCGAGGTCGCCCGAGTTGATCTTCGCCTCATATTCCTGCGCGCGGCGCGACCACATGGTGCGCTTCACCTTGGGCTTGCCCTTGAGCGTCTCCATTGCCTCGCGCATCGTCTTGTCCGACGACAGCTTGCGCATGCCGACCGATTCGGCCTTGTTGGTGGGGACGCGGAGCGTCATCCGCTCCTTTTCGAACCGCAGGACGTACAGCTCCAGCTGCATCCCGGCGATTTCCTGTTTCTGCAACTCGATGACGCGCCCGACGCCGTGCTTGGGGTAAACGACATAATCGCCGACATCGAAATGCAGAGCCTTGGCAGCCATAGGTGGCCTTTCCAATGTTGTGGCCCCAACAGGCTCGACCCGTGGCGCAGGCGCCGCGTTGCCGGTCGGGCTGGGGCAGAAAGGTTGGACGTCTCCGGCGGACGCTGAGGAAGCGCCCGTGCCGGACGTATATAACCCAGCCGCAATAAAATTTCCAGCCTGTTTAGGGCAGCGAGGCTGACGGGGCGGAACTTTCTTACAACGCGGGCGTGTCGTGACGCGCGAGCCAGGCGCGCAGGATGCCCACAGTCTCGGCGGGACGATCGCTGAGCGTCCCGTGCGCCGCGCCCGGGATCACCGCCACTTCCGCACCGCCGGGCACCTGCGCGGCGAAGCGCAGCGCGGTGACGGCGCGCGCTTCATCATATTGGCCGACCATGAACAGCGTGCGGGCGCCGTCCAGATTGGCGAGCAGCGGCGTGCCGTCATAGTCGCGCAGCGTGCCGGTCGCGACGAACTCGCTCTTGCCCCACATCGTCTCGTAGAGCCGCTGGTCGAAGCCGCGATTGCCGGGTGCGCGTGCCGCCGCGCGCAGCGCGGGCGAGGCGTCCTCGCGGCGATTGTAGTGGCGGTAGAAGACCTCGGTGGCCGCGTCGCACGCGGCCGGGGCGGGTGGCGAGGACCCTTCGCAGGCGAGCAGCGCGTCGCGCGCCGCGCGGGGCAGCGCGGCGCGTAACGCATCGGCGTCGGCGAGCCACGCGCGCGTCGCAATCAGCGGCCCGCCGAGCACGGCGCTGGCGAGTTCCGCCGGGCGGCGCGCGGCATATTCGAGCGCGATCGTGCCGCCCCAGCTGATGCCGCAGACGTGCCAGCGTTCGACGGCGAGCCCGCTGCGGATCGCCGCCAGCTCGTCGACGAAGCGCGCCACGCGCCAATTGGCGGGGTTCTGTGGCCAGTCCGACCGGCCGCTGTCGAGCTGGTCGTAGAGGATCACCGCGCGCTCGTCGGCGAGCGCGAGCGCGTCGAGCATTCCGGTGTGCGTGCCGCCGGGACCGCCATGGATCAGGACCAGCGGCGGGCGTGGGCCATTCAGGTCACCGTTGACGCGGACATAGACGCGGCCGCCGGGCACCGCGAGCATCGCCTCGCGGTCGGGGGGCGGGTAGGCGGCGTCGCGCGCGAAGGCCGGCAGCGGCGCCAGCGCCGCGGCACCGCCGGCCAGCAGCGCGCGGCGCGTCAGCCGCATCCGCGTCAGTCGCCCTTGCCGGGCTCGGGCGAGAAGAACTTGTCGTACTTGCCCTCGACGCCCTTCATCTCGTCGGCGTCAGGCGGGGTCTGGTCGAGCTTGCGCGTGACGTTGGGCCATTGCGCCGAGAAGGTGTTGTTCAGCTCGAGCCATTGCTCCAGCCCGCTTTCGGTATCGGGCAGGATCGCCTCCGCCGGGCATTCGGGCTCGCACACGCCGCAGTCGATACACTCCGACGGGTTGATGACGAGCATGTTCTCGCCCTCATAGAAGCAGTCGACCGGACATACTTCCACGCAGTCCATGTACTTGCAGCGGATGCAGGCGTCGGTGACGACATAGGTCATGGTCGGCTAATTCCTCACTTCTCGCGCGCCGCTTTCGCGCCGTCGGTGTCGCGCGTCAACGCTCCTGCTGATGAAACCGGCCCGGACAGCGCCAGTTCCTGATAGCAACCCTGCGCTTCCGGGGCGGGGCCGCGGCGTGCCGGCAACGCCTCGACGCGCAGGACGCGCACCCGCCCGGCATGAAAAAAGGTCAGGATGTTGCCGACCCGCACCGGCGCGTGCGCGCGGTCGACGGCGCGGCCATCGATCCGGAAGTGCCCGTCGCAGGCGAGCGCCTGTGCGACGTCGCGCGTCTTCGCGAGCCGCGCGAACCATAGATAGCGGTCGAGCCGCATCGTCGCATCGGTGGTCATCGCCCCATCAGCCCGGCGAGCGCGGCAAAGGCGTTGGCGGGATCGGGCGCGGCGACCTTCGCGCGCGCCCGGCCACGCCAGACGTAATGCGGGGCCGCATCGGGCTTGGCGACCGGGCGGAAGCCGAGTTCGGCCATCAACCGCGCGACCGTCGCGGGTTCGAGCCCGATCGACACCGCCAATCCCGGATCGGGCGCGAAGGGCGCACGGCCGTGCGCGCCGCGCGCGTCATGCGCGGCGCGCGCGACGCGCTCGACGAGATCGATCCGCACCGCCTGTCCGCCGAGCGCGCGAAAGCCCATCAGTGCCACCGCGCCGGGCGCACCGCGCGGCAGCGTCGTCGCGCCGGGCGGCGGCATGGGCGGGGTGGGGGTGCCGTAAGCGGCGAGCAGCGCGCGCCGCCACGCCTGTGCGGCGGGCTTGAGCAGCCGCGGGTCGAACAGGTCGAGCGCGCCGATCGTGATCCGCTGCTGCCGCAGCCAGTGCCGCTGGCCCGGCGCGAGCGCCTCGATCGCGTCGCGGAGCGGCAGGCGCTGCGCGAAGCCTGCACCGGCCTCCATCGCGGCGGCGATGCTGCGCAGCGCGGGGCCGGCCTCGGCGGCGCGGGTCGCCTCGGACAGCGCGGCGAGCGCGGGGAGCGTGCGCGCGATCGACTCGTGCGTCCAGCGTCGCAGCCGCTCGACGACGCGGATGCGTAGCGGCGGGTCTAGACAGTCGAGCGCGTCGTCGAGCACCACCTGCGGACGCGCGAGCGAAGTGCCGCGCGCCAGCCGCGCGACCACCAGCCCGTCGACGGCGATCGTCTCGTCCGCGCCGAGCGCGAGTTGCGTATCCTCGCTGGCGATCAGTGCTTCCGCCCGGCGGCGGCGCTCACCGGCGAGCCGTTTTTCGGCGGTGGCGAGCAGCAGGCGCTTGTCGTGCGCGCGCGCATCAGGGGCGACGACGAAGCGGAAGCCCTCCAGCCGCCCGATCGTGTGGGTGTCGATCGTCACCTCGCCCTGCGCGTCGATCTCGACCGGCAGCGCGCCGACCCCGCCGCCGATCTTCTTCGCCAGCGCGGTGGTGCGCTTGTCGACGAAGCGCTGCGTCAGGCCGAGGTGGAGCGCGTCGGACAACCGCGCCTCGATCTCGAGCGTGCGGGCGGCCCAGGTCTGCGGGTCGGCGAGCCAGTCGGGGCGTTGCGCGATATAGGCCCAGCTGCGGATCGCGGCGATGCGACCGGCGATCGTCTCGACATCCCCCTCGGTGCGGTCGAGCCGCGCGACCTCGTCGGCGAACCATTGGTGCGGGATATACCCTTGCGACAGATAGCCGAACACGCGCCCGACGAAGCGCGCGTGCGGATCGAGCCCGAGCTTGGCGAAATCGGGGATGCCGCACGCCGCCCACAGCCGCGCGACATTGCCGCGCGCTCGGTCGCGGACGCCGGGTTCCTCGGCGAGCCGCTTGAGGATCTTGAGATCGAGCGCTTCGGGGGCGGCGCGCAAGGCGAGATCGTCGGGGCGCTCCGACAGGCTGGCGACCAAAGCGTCGATGCTCGACAGATCGGGGGTGCCGTTGCGCCAAAAGAGCCAGTCGAGTCGCGGGAAGCGGTGGCCCTCGATCGCGGCGACCTCCTCGGGCTCGAAGGCGTCGGGGCCTTCCTCGGTCAGCGCGCCGAACGTGCCGTCGCGCTGGTGCCGCCCGGCGCGGCCGGCGATCTGCGCCATCTCCGACACGCGCAGCCGGCGGCGTTGCTGGCCGTCGAACTTGTGGAGCCCGGCAAAGGCGACATGCCCGACGTCGAGGTTGAGCCCCATGCCGATCGCGTCGGTGGCGACGAGATAATCGACCTCGCCGTTCTGGAACATCGCCACCTGCGCATTGCGGGTGCGCGGGGAGAGCGCGCCCATCACCACCGCGGCGCCGCCGCGCAGCCGCCGCAACATCTCGGCGGTGGCATAGACTTCCTCGGCGGAGAAGGCGACGATCACCGAGCGGCGCGGCAACCGCGACAGCTTCTTCGCGCCGGCATAGCTGAGCGTCGAGAAACGCGGCCGCTCGACGATCTCGATGCCGGGCACCAGCGCGCGCAGCACCGGGCGGAGCGACTCGGCGCCGAGGATCATCGTCTCCTCGCGGCCGCGCGCGCGCAGGATGCGGTCAGTGAAGACATGCCCGCGCTCGCGGTCGCTACCGAGCTGCGCCTCGTCGAGCGCGACGAACGCAACGTCCTGTTGCAGCGGCATGCTTTCGGCGGTGCACAGGAACCAGCGTGCGTCCTTGGGGACGATCCGCTCCTCGCCGGTGATCAGCGCGACGCGATCGGCGCCCTTGATCGCGACGACGCGGTCATAGACCTCGCGCGCCAGCAGCCGCAGCGGGAAGCCGATCATGCCGCTGGAATGCGCGCACATCCGCTCGATCGCGAGATGGGTCTTGCCGGTGTTGGTCGGACCCAGCACGGCCGTGACGCGGGGTCGGTCGAAAGCCACCATGACCTGCCCTACATCGGATGTGCGGCGCGGGGATGCAATTGCTGCAAATCGGGCGCCTCCAGTTCGCCGTCCCAAATCAACGCTCCACCGCAGCGTGACGCTCCGGGGCGCGCGGTTAATTTGACTTTAGCGAATCACGTCCACAACGCTGCGCCTGACGCAGGTCGCCTGGGCGGCGTGCTTTTCGAGAGCGGGGCAGAAGCCGGCGTGTTCTTGCGCGAGCAACAGGGACTGGAATGGGCGGGCGCGGGTGCGTCCGGCCGGGTCGTCCTGCCCCCCGACGATCGCGCGTGGCTGCACCGTGCGCGCGCCGCGGCCCGCGAAACCGACTGGGTGCCCGATCTCGGCCGCGATATCGGCAGCCGGACGTGGTGGCGCGGGCTGGCGACCTGCACCGCTTTGTGCGCGGGCGCGTGGTTGCTGTCGCCGGGCTTCCGGCCGCTGATCGGGGCGAGCGCGCCGGTGATGGGGGAGGCGGCGTTCGAGGAAGCGCGGACGCAGTCGTTCGCGCCGCTCGCGCTGGGGGCGACGACCGGGCGGCGGATGGCGGCGGGGGCGCTGGTCCGTCCGCTGAGCGAAACGCCGGAGCGTCCGCAGATCGAACTGACCGCCGCGCTCGGCGACGGCGACACGCTGGCGGGCACGTTGCAGCGCGCCGGAGTCGGCGGCGGCGAGGCGGCGCGGGTCGCGTCGCTGGTCGGGGCTGCGTCGCTGCGGCCGGGGACGTTGCTGTCGCTGACGCTTGGGCGGCGGCCGACCAAATTCCAGCCGCGCCCGCTCGAGAAGCTCGATTTCCGCGCGGCGTTCGATCTCAACATGACGGTGCTCCGCGCCGGCGAGGGGCTGACGGTGGTGCGCCGGCCGATCGCGATCGACCGCACCCCACTGCATGTCCGCGGGATCGTCGGCGCGAGCCTGTATCGCTCGGCGCGCGCGGCGGGGGTGCCGGCGCGGGTGGTCGAGACTTACCTCAAGGCGCTCGGCGCACACATGCCGATCGAGCGGATCGACCCGAGCGACACGTTCGACATCGTCGCCGACCAGCAGCGTGCCGCGACCGGTGAGGTCGAGGTCGGACAGCTGCAATATGCCGGGCTCGATCAGGGGCGGCAAAAGGTGGCGTTGGTGCGCTGGGGCGACCGCGAGGGCGACGGCGGCACGCTGATGGACCCGGGCGGGCAGGTCGAGCGGCGCGGGACGATGGGGATGCCGGTCGCCGGGCGCGTCACTTCGACGTTCGGGATGCGGATGCACCCGCTGCTCGGCTTCATGCGGATGCACAAGGGCACCGATATCGGCGCGCCTTATGGCAGCCCGATCTATGCCGCGATGGACGGCGTGGTGCAGTCCGCCGGGCGCGCGGGCGGCTACGGCAATTTCGTCAAGCTCGCCCATGCCGGCGGGCTGTCCAGCGGCTACGGCCATATGAGTCGCTTCGCGGTGCGCGCCGGGATGCGGGTGACGCGCGGACAGGTGATCGGCTATGTCGGGTCGACCGGCATCTCGACGGGGCCGCATCTCCATTGGGAGGTGTGGCAGAACGGCCGGCCGGTGAACCCGCGCAGCATCTCGATGAGCAGCCTGCAGGCGCTGCCCGCCGCGACGATCCGCGCGATGAAGGCGAAGATGGCGCGGCTGCTGGATACGCCGGTGCGCTGATCTTGCGGGCGGCGCGTGGCCGACCCACATCGCTGTTTCCATGCCGCTTCATCTCACCAAGGTCGCGTTCGGCGCGGCGAGCGTCGACCTGCTTGCCGAGCGGTTGCAGGCGCGCGCCGCCGCCGGGCCGGTGTTCCTGACCACGCGCTATCTGCCCAAGCGGCACGAGGAGGTCGCGGGGCAGGGGTCGCTGTTCTGGATCATCAAGCACCAGCTGGTCGCGCGCTCGCCGATCCTGTCGTTCGGCGATGCCGAGGGCGGGCGGGTCGCGATCCATATCGATCCCGATCTGCGGCTGGTGCTCGCGCAGCCGCGCCGCGCGCATCAGGGCTGGCGCTATCTGGAGGCGGGCGACGCACCGGTCGATCTGGGCGGCGACGTGGCCGACGGGCTCGCCGCGATGCCGCCGCTGCTGGTGGGCAAGCTGAATGAGCTGGGATTGATCTAGGCCAAGTCCGTCATTCCCGCGCAGGCGGGAATCCAGAACCTCGGACGTTTCGGCTCTTTCGACGGACCTGCGCGTCTGGATTCCCGCCTGCGCGGGGATGACGAATGACGGTTATCAGTCGTGCCTGCGCCCGAAGTCGGCCGCGGCGTCGTCCTGCCCCTGATCGACGATCGACCGCCGGATCGCGCGGGTGCGCGCGAACCGGTCGTGGAGCGCGTCGCCGTCTCCCCAGCGGATCGCGCGCTGCAACTGGCTGAGATCCTCGCTGAAGCGTTGCAGCATCTCCAGCACCGCGTCCTTGTTCGACAGGAACACGTCGCGCCACATCACCGGGTCCGACGCGGCGATGCGCGTGAAGTCGCGGAACCCGCCGGCCGAAAACTTGATGACCTCCGATTGGGTGACCTGTTGCAGGTCGTCGGCGGTCCCGACGATCGTATAGGCGATCAGATGCGGCAGATGGCTGGTGACCGCGAGGACGAGGTCGTGGTGGTCGGGCGCCATGCGCTCGACATCCGCGCCGAGCCGCCGCCAGAAATCCTCGACGCGGATCGTCGCCGCCTCGTCGCTGTCGGGCAAGGGCGTGACGATGCACCAGCGACGGCGGAACAGCGTCGCGAAGCCCGCCTCCGGCCCGCTCTGCTCGGTGCCCGCGACCGGATGCGCGGGGACGACTCGCGCCGCGGGCAGCACCGCCGACAGCGCCTGCGCGACCGACGCCTTGCAGCTTCCGACATCGCTGACGATCGCATCGGCGGGCAGATCGGCAGCGATCTCGGCGGCGACCGCGCCCATCGCGCCGACCGGCACGCACAGGATCACCAGATCGGCGTCGGTCACCGCCGCGCCGGCATGATCGGCGACATCGTCGAGCAGGTCGATCCGCCGCGCAATCTCGCGCACGCCCGCGTCGGCGTCATGCCCGGTCAGCCGCACGGTCGGCATATATTGCCGCACCGCGCGCGCGATCGAGGAACCGATCAGCCCGAGGCCGATGATCGAGACACGCGCGAACGGCAGCATCAGCCGCGCTCGACGCCTTTATCGGCGGGGGCGGCGTGCGCCGGGGCCGCACCACGCTCGACCAGCTCTCGCAGCGCCGCGGCGACGCCGCGGGTCTCCGCTTCGGTGCCGATCGTGATGCGCAGCCCCTGCGCTAGCCCCTGCCCCGGCAGCCAGCGGACGATAAAGCCCGCATCCATCAGCCCCTTGTACGCGGTCTCGGCGGTCAGCTCGCCCTCGAACACCACCAGCACGAAGTTCGCCTCGCTCGGGATCGCGCGCAGCCCGGCATTGCCGAGCTTGGCGATTTCCTCGGCGAACCACGCCCGCCATTCGGCATTGTGCGCGCGGGTGTGCTCGACGAACGCGCGATCCTCGATTGCGGCGACCGCGGCGCGCTGCCCGCCGATCGTGATGTTGAACGGCAGGCGGATGCGGTGCAGCGCCTGGACGATGTCGGCGTGCGCATAGCCCCAGCCGATCCGCTCGGCGGCGAGGCCGTGGATCTTCGAGAAGGTCCGTGTCACCAGCACGTTGCGTGCGGTCTTCGCCAGTTCCAGCCCGCCGTCGTCATCGCGGTCGGCGAGATATTCGGCATAGGCCTGATCGAGCACCAGCAACACGTTGCCGGGCAGATGGGCATGGAGCCGCGCGATCTCGGCGGCCGGCGCGAAGGTGCCGGTCGGGTTGTTGGGGTTGGCGACATAGACGACGCGCGTCCGCTCGGTAACGCAGGCGATGATCGCGTCGACGTCGGTGGCGTAATCGCGGTCGGGCGCGATCACCGGCGTCGCGCCGACTCGCCGCGTCGCGATCTCGTAGACCGCGAAGCCGTAGCGGACGAAGATCACTTCGTCGCCCGGCCCGGCGAAGGCCCCCGCGGCGAGGTGCAGGATCTCGTCCGAGCCGTTGCCGTAGATGATCCGCGCCGCGTCGAGCCCGAAGCGCGCCGCGATCGCCTCGCGCACGATCGCGCCGCTGGCGTCGGGATAGCGCTCCAGCGTGTCGGCGGCCGAGGCGAAGGCGGCGCGTGCGGCGGGCGAGGTGCCGAGCGGATTCTCGTTCGACGACAATTTGGCGACCTTGCGACCGTCGTCGGTGGTCGAGCGCCCCGGAATGTACGGGGCGATGTCCATGATCCAGGGCTTGGGAGCGGGCGCGTTCGTCATGGCCGATGCGGGTAGCGCGCGCGCGCCGCGGGGGGAAGGGGCGGAACCCTTAAAGCTGCGCGTCGGGCTTGTAGCCGACCTCGGCGATCGTGGTGCCGTCGGGGTTGCAGCCGTCGCGGAAGAGCGCGTTGACCTTCTGGCGCTGCGCCCAGGTGAGGCTGTCCCAATCCTCGCGGTCGTTGCTGGGGTGGCGTTCGCCGCTGCTGCGCACGCGACGCCGGTTCGCGCCGGTCCCCGCCGCCTGCGCGCGCGCGCGTTCTGCCTGCGCGGCCTTGAGCGCATCGTCGAGCGCGCCGGCGTCAACGATCTGTTCGAGCTTGTCGAGAAACGCCTCGAACAGCGCCTCGGGAATATGGTTGGTCGGCGACCCGCTGAGCGCGAAGGTGCTGCCGGCCAGCTTGACGGTGAAGGCGACGATGCCGTTCTGCAGCTGCCACCAGCGGCTGCCGCCCTTCACGGCGCCGGCCGCGCGCTCGGCGAATTGCTCGCGGCTGCGCGCGATCCCGTCGAGCAGCGGGCGGCGAATCTTCGCGGGGTCGTCGGGCTTGATCGCGAACGCCTCGGCCAGCCCTTCGTTGTCGATAAACCCCGCAAGTGAACTGAGTAATTCCATAAGCGCCTCCATGCCCCGCGGTCGCGGGGCTAGGCAGCCGAAGTTACCGATCGGTCAACGCGGCCATCGTAACCGATCAATCTGAATCAGGTCGGCAACGGGCAGGCCGATGCTTGCCGACCCGCCATCTCGACACCGGCCCCGCGCGGCGCGTAAAGGCGGCGGCTCGATGCTCACCACGCCCTCCTCGCTCGATCAGCGGTTCGGCCTGTCGCGGCGCGTCGTGCTGCCCGGGCCGCTCAGGCTCGACGGCGGCGCGCTGCTCGCGCCGGTCGAGATCGCCTATGAAACCTATGGCACGCTGGCGGCGGACGGCGGCAATGCGATGCTGGTCTGCCACGCGCTGACCGGCGACCAGCATCTGGCCAGCGCGCACCCGCGCACCGGCAAGCCGGGCTGGTGGCAGCGGATGGTCGGGCCCGGCAAGCCGATCGATACCGACCGTTATTTCGTGATCTGCACCAACGTGCTGGGCTCGTGCATGGGCTCGACCGGACCGGCGAGCACCGATCCGACGACCGGCCGCCCCTATGCGATGACCTTCCCGGTCATCACGATCCGCGACATGGTGCGCGCGCAGGCGCTGCTGCTCGATCATCTCGGCGTCGCGCGGCTGATGGCGGTGGTTGGCGGATCGATGGGCGGGATGCAGGCGCTGAGCTGGGCAGCGACCTTCCCCGACCGCGTCGAGAAATGCGTCGTGATCGCCTCGACCGCGCGGCATTCGGCGCAGAACATCGCCTTTCACGAGGTCGGGCGGCAGGCGGTGATGGCCGATCCGAACTGGCGCGGCGGCGATTATTATGACGGCGATCCGCCCGCCGCCGGGCTGGCGGTGGCGCGGATGGCGGCGCACATCACCTATCTGTCCGAAGCGGGGCTGACCGAGAAATTCGGCCGGCGCTTGCAGGCGCGCGCGCAGAAGTCGTTCGGATTCGACGCCGATTTCCAGGTGGAAAGCTATCTTCGTCATCAGGGGCTGGCGTTCACCGACCGGTTCGACGCCAACAGCTATCTCTACATCACCCGCGCGCTCGATTATTTCGACCTCGCCGAGGAGCATGGCGGGCTGCTCGCCAATGCCTTTCGCGGCACCGCGACGCGTTTCTGCCTCGTCAGCTTCGACACCGACTGGCTGTACCCGACCGCCGAGTCGCGCAGCATCGTCCATGCGCTGATGGCGGCGGGCGCGCCGGCGAGCTACGTCGAGCTGTCGAGCCCGTTCGGGCATGACGCTTTCCTGCTCGACTCGCCAGAACTCGACCGCGTGATCCATGGCTTTCTGAGCGCAGGCCGATGAGTTTGCGACCCGATCTGGCGATCATCGCCGCGCATCTGCCCGCCGGCGCGCGCGCGCTCGATATCGGCTGCGGCGACGGCGAGTTGATGGCGGCGCTGCGCGACGATCGCGGCGCGGACGTGCGCGGCTTGGAGCTCGATCCCGGCAATGTCGCAGTGGCGGTTGGGCGTGGGCTGTCGGTGATCCAGGGCGATGCCGATACCGATCTCGCCGGCTATCCCGACCAGAGTTTCGACTATGCGATCCTCAGCCAGACGCTCCAGACCGCGCGTGCGCCCGACCGGGTGCTCGACGAATTGCTGCGGATCGGGCGATATGCCTTTGTCAGCTTCCCCAACTTCGCGCATTGGCGCGTGCGGCTGTCGCTGTTGTGGGGCGGGCGGATGCCGGTGACGCGGCTGCTGCCCGAACGCTGGTACGATACGCCCAACATCCACCATCTGACGATCGACGATTTCCGCGCGCATCTCGCCGAGCGCGGGGTGATCGTGGAGGGGGCGTGGTTCCTGTCCGGCGACAAGCAGACCGGCGGCGCGGCGGCCAATTTCCTCGCCGAGCACGCGATCTTCCTGCTGCGCCGGGAACAAAGCAAAGTTGATCGCGGTTAAGCCCGTCGTGACGAGAACTCCGACATGACCGCTACCGCGCTGATCGTCGAGGACGAGATTTTCGTCGCGCTCGACCTCGAACGCATTCTGGAGGATGCAGGCTATCATGTCGCAGCGATTGCGGCCGACGCGCCTTCGGCGCTGAAAGCGGCGCCGGGATGCGGGTTCGCGTTCGTCGACGTCAATCTGCGCGACGGCCCGACCGGTCCCGAGATCGCGGAGCGGATCGCGCGCGACTATGGGGTCAAGGTGGTGTTCGTGACCGCGAACCCCGGGCAGATCACCAACCGCGACGCCGCATTGGGCTATGTCCGCAAGCCGTTCAACGAAGAGGCGATCCTCGCGGCGGCGCGGACCGCGGCGCAGCGCGAGACGGCCGGCGGCGAGTGTCTCGACTTCGTCCAGTGGACGACGATCGCTTGACGTCCGCTAACGGCTGAAGGCGACCTGCGGGACACGCGCCGTCACTTCCAGACCGGCGGCCGGCCAGTCCCGCACCACGGAGCCGCCCAGCTGCCGCGCGGCGCTCATCTCGATCAACTGCGAGCCGAAGCCTGCTTGCGCCGGGCTTCCCGACAGCGGCGGCCCGCCACGCTCGCACCAGTGCAGCACGACATCGCTCGCCTCGGTCGCGATCGTCAGCGCGATATGTCCGTCGGGCACCGATAGCGCGCCATATTTGCTCGCATTGGTCGCCAGCTCGTGGAAGATCAGCGCCAGCGGGGTCGCGGCGCGATCGTCGACCGTCACGTCGTCGCCGGTAATCCGGATCCGCTCGCTGCCGGGCAACTGATAGGGCGAGAACAATTCGCCGAGCAGCCCGTGGAGGCTGTCCTGCCGCAGCGTCGGGCGCGACTGCTCGCTGTGCGGGCGAACGAAGTCGTGCGCACGGCCGAGCGCGGTGATCCGCTGCCGCAACTCTCCGAGCAGCCCGGCCAGCTCCGGGTGCGTGCGCCCGGTCAGATGCACCAGCCCGGCGACCACCGAGAAGATGTTCTTGATCCGGTGGCTCAGTTCCTGGCTGACGATCTCGCGCTGCTCCAGCGTACTTTTCTGTTCGTGAATATCGGTGCAGGTGCCGAACCAGCGCGTGATCGCGCCCCGGGCATCGCGGATCGGCAGCGCGCGGCCCAGCACCCAGCGATAGCCGCCCGCATGATGGCGCAGCCGGTATTCGATGTCGTACGGTTCGCCGGTTTCCAGCGAACGCCGCCACGCCGCCCAGGCCCGCGCCTGATCGTCGGGGTGGAACATCCCGTTCCACGCCTCGCCATCGGTCGACCCCTCGGGAACGCCGGTGAAGGCGTACCAGCGTGCGTTATAGTAATCGTGGAAGCCGTCGGGCAGCGTCGACCAGACCATCTGCGGCATCGTGTCGGCGAGCACGCGGAAGCGCGTCTCGCTGTCCGCCGCGGCGGTACGCGCCCGGCGCACCGAGGCGCGCCGTACCGCAACGTCGCGCGAATCGCGCAGCCGGGCGAGCACGTTGGCGGCGAGCACCGTCAGTCCCTCGCGCTGGAGCGCGGTGAGCCCCTCCGGGTGCGGCACCGTATCGAGCACGCACAGCGAGCCCATCGGAAACCCGTCGTCGGAGATCAGCGGCGCGCCCGCGTAGAAGCGCAGGTTCATGTCGCCAGTCACCAGCGGATTGGTGGCGAAGCGCGGGTCGGCGGTGGCGTCGGGGACGACCATCAGCCCGTCGCCCCACATCGCATGGCCGCAGAACGAATGTTCGCGCGGCGGCTCCGGCCCCTCGGGGACACCGGTGCGCGCCAGGAACGTTTGGTGATCGGTGTCGAGGATGCTGACGATCCCGACCGGCACGCCGCACAGATGCGCGGCGAAGTCGGTGATCTGCTTCAGCGCGGCCTCTCCCCGCAGCGAATCGACGTCGTAAGCGGCAAGCGCCTGCGACCGCTTCGCCTCGTCGAGCGCCTCGGGGCAGATCTGTGTCCGGTCGGCGAGCGGCGGCGTCACTTAGAACGGCACGTCGTCGTCGAGGTCGTCCGCGAAGCCGCCGCCATAATTGCCACCGCCGCCGCTGCGCGATCCGCCGCCCGCGCCGCCGCTGCTGCTGCTGCCGCCGCGCGATCCGCCGCTGCTGCCACCGCCGCGCGCGCCGCCACCATAACCGCCGCCGCCGCCGAAATCGTCGCCGCCGCCGCCGCCGAAGTCGTCACGACCACCGCCGCCACCGCCACCTGCGTTGCCGCCGGGGCCGTCGAGCATCGTCAGGACCGAGTTGAAGCCCTGCAGCACGACCTCGGTGCTATATTTGTCGTTGCCCTGCTGGTCCTGCCACTTCCGCGTCTGCAGCTGACCCTCGATATAGACCTTGCTGCCCTTGCGCAGAAAGCGCTCGGCGACGTTCGCCAGCCCTTCGTTGAAGATCGCGACCGAATGCCATTCGGTCTTTTCCTTCTTCTCGCCGGTATTGCGGTCCTTCCACGATTCCGACGTCGCGATGCGCAGGTTCACCACCTTGCCGCCGTTCTGGAACGAGCGCGACTCGGGGTCGCGCCCGAGATTGCCGACGAGAATGACCTTGTTGACGCTGCCTGCCATGAAGCCCTCTTAGAGACCGGCGAACGTCGCCAGCCAGAATGTGATTCCGGCCATGACATAGGCGGTCACGAACAGATAAGCCAACATGAACACCGGCCAGCGCCACCCGTTGGTCTCGCGGCGCGTCACCGCGATCGTGCTGATGCATTGCGGGGCGAACACGAACCACATCAGGAAGGCGAGCGCGGTCGGCAGCGACCAGCGCCCGCGCAGATGATCGACGAGGCTCTTCGCGCCCGACGCATCCTCGGTATCGTCGATCGCATAGGCGGTGCCGATCGCCGCGACCGCGACCTCGCGCGCCGCCATCGCCGGAATCAGCGCCAGCGCGATGTCGTGGTTGAAGCCGATCGGACGAACGATCACCTCCAGCCCGCTCGCGATCCGCCCGGCGACCGAATATTCGACCTGGCTCTGCCCGGCCGGCGCCTGCGGGAAGCTGAGCAGCGCCCACAGCACGACGGTGGTCAGCGCGATCGTCGTCCCCGCACGCTTCAGGAAGATCGCCGCGCGGCTCCACAACCCGATCGCGACATCGTGGAGGCGGGGCAGCTGGTATTTGGGCATCTCCATCATGAAGCCCGAGCTTTCGCCCTTGGTCACGGTGCGGCGCAGCAGCAGCGCGGCGACGAACGCGCCGACGATCCCCATCAAATACAGCCCGAGCAGCACCAGCCCCTGCAGGCCGACGAACGGCACCACCTGCCGCGCCGGGATGAACGCGCCGATGATGATCGTGTAAACCGGCAGCCGCGCCGAGCAGGTCATCAGCGGCGCAATCAGGATCGTGGTCAGCCGGTCCTTCTCGTCCTCGATCGTGCGGGTCGCCATGATCCCCGGCACCGCGCACGCGAAGCTGGACAGCAGCGGGATGAACGCGCGCCCCGACAGTCCGACCCCCGCCATCATCCGGTCCATCAGGAAGGCGGCGCGGACCATATAGCCCGAAGCCTCGAGCACGAGGATGAAGAGGAACAGGATCAGGATCTGCGGCAGGAAGACCAGCACCGCGCCGACGCCCGCGATCACGCCATCGGTGAGCAGCGAGCGCAGGAAGCCGTCGGGCATCATGCCCTTGAGCGCCGCCTCCAGCGCGGTGAACCCATCCTCGATCCAGCCGATCGGAGCCTCGGACCAGCTGAACACCGCCTGGAACATCACGAACAGCAACGCGACGAGCAGGATGGGCCCGAACACCGGGTGCAGCGCGACGCTGTCGAGTGCATGGTGCCAGCGGCGCGTCGGCGTCTCGCTGACCGTCGCCGCCTTGGACAATGCGCGGGCGCGGCGTTGCAGCGTGCGGATGTCCTCGACCGGCGCAGCGGGCGCGGTCGGCGCGGCGGCGGTCCCGACGAGCCCGGTCAGCGTCGCGCGCAGCGTGTCGATCCCGCGCCGTCGCACCGCCACTGTCGGCACGACCGGCACGCCCAGCTCGCGCGCCAGCACTGTCGGGTCGAGCACCAGCCCGTCGCGCTCGGCGAGATCGACCATGTTGAGCGCGATCACCACCGGCAGCCCGAGCGCGATCAGCTGCATCGCGAAGCGCAGATGGTTGTCGAGATTGGCGGCGTCGAGCACCACGACGAGCGCGTCCGGGCGCCGCTCGCCGCTCTGCGCGCCGAGCAGCACGTCGCGCGTCACGCGCTCGTCCGGCGAGGAGGGTTCGAGGCTGTAGGCGCCGGGTAGGTCGACCAGCTCGACCGGCCGTCCGTCGTCGAGCGCGAGCCGGCCCGAATGGCGCTCGACGGTGACGCCGGGGTAATTGCCGACCTTCTGCCGCGCGCCGGTCAGCGCGTTGAACAGCGCGCTCTTGCCGGCATTCGGGTTGCCGACCATCGCGACCAGCGGAGGCATTTCCATCACGCGTAGCGCCGACGGCGCGTCACTCGGCGGCCAGCGGCTCGATCGAGACGCGGATCGCACCGGCGACCGGGCGGCGCAGCGCGACCGTCATCCGCCCGATCCGGCACGCGACCGGTCCGGCGCCGAGCCGCGCGCGGTGCAGCACCTGCACCGGCACCCCCGAATCGAACCCAAGTTCGCGCAGTCGTCGCGCCTCGGGCGTGGCGAGCCGCGACCAGTCGATATCGTCGACGATGGCGGCCTGATGCCGCGGGAGCGTTTCGAGGCTGATGGGCGTGGTCACCCGACTTCTATAAGCACAATGAGAGTGATTATCAATTCGACTTTGGCCCGATCTGGCGCTTCACACGACCGGATACCGCAGCCGCCCGACGAAGCGACTGAGACTCGGGCGGTGCTGCGTCCGGCGGGTGAACTGCGCCTTGGCCTTTTCGAAGCGCATGATCCCGTCGATCCGGCGAGCGAGGAAGGCGCGGGTATCCGCCTGTTCCTCGCTGTCGTCGTCGAGGAAGACGGTGGTGGTCGCGGCATAGACCGCCAGCAGCATCGCGCGCTTCGTGTAGTGATTGTAATCGGTCGCCGTATCGCCGGCCAGCCGCCACATCGCGTCGACGCTGCGCCAGCCGAGCCGCGCGGCGGCGGCGACGTTGACCGGCAGCGCGAGGATCGCGCGCGCGCGGCGCAGCGCCTCGCGCTCGGGGGCGAGTACCGCCAGCCGCGCCTCGACCAACGCGGTGATGCGCTGGCGGATCTTCATCGTGGCCAGCGTCGCGGGCGGCAACGCCGCGGCCATCTCGGCATCCACGTGCGCGAACCACGCGTCGATCATCGCCACCGCGCCTTCGCCGAACGCGAGTCGCGCGACATCGCGGTCGATGCCCTGTTGCTCGGCGGCGAGATCGCGCGCGGTGTCGCCCCAGCCGTCGAACGCGGCATTGGCGGCGATCGCGGGGGCGAGCCGCGCGCGCACCTCGTCCAGCGTCAGGTCGTCCGGCGTCAGATCCTCGGTCATCGCATTTCCTCTGGCACCGGATTGGCAGGTGGCGGTTCCTTAGCATTGCGCCGCGTGTCGCGCACCAGCACCAATGCCGCAGCGATCATCGCGATCCCCACGAAATCGGGCGTGCCGAGCGCTTCGCCGAACTGCACCCAGCCGATCGTCGCCGCCACCACCGGCTGGATCAGCAGCGCCAGCCCGATCACCAGCGGCGAGAGGCGCCCGAGCGCATAGATCATGCAGCCCTGCCCAAGCAGCTGACAGACCAGCGCCAGCGCGATCAGCGGCGTCCAGTGCTGTGGCACGATCCGCTCGCCAAGCACCAGCGCATAGCCGAGCAGCGGCAGCAGCGCGGCGAGCGACGACAGCACCAGCGCCGGCCATGGCGCGAGCGCGCGGCGCACGTCGGACATCAGGATGAAGTAGAGCGCGTAGAGCACCCCCGCGACGATGCACAGCAGGTCGCCCGCGAGATGCTTTGGGTCGAGCTGGTACGACCGCCCCATCAGCAGCGCCGCACCGGCGGCGGCGAGCAGCAGCGCGACGCCCTGCATCCGCGTCGGCCAGGCACGCGTGACGAGGAACCCCCAGAGCGGGAACAGGAAGGTCGCCGAATTGCCGAGCAACGTGGCATTCGCCATCGTCGTATGGAGGATGCCGAGATGCCACGTCCCGAGATCGGCGGCGAAGGCGAGGCCGGCCAGAGCGACGAACAGCCACACCCGTCGCGACGGCGCGGCCGCGGCGGGCTCGCGGGTAGCGAAGGCGATCATCGCGAGCACCGGCACCGCCAGCGCCATCCGCCAGAACGCCGCCGCGACCGGGCCGGTATCGGCGAGGCGGACGAACAGCGGTCCGAACGCGAGCGCCGCATTTGCGACGACCACCGCGACGAGCGCGGGCGCGGTGCTGGTGGGGGCGGGGCGGGTCATGATCCTCGAAAGCTTTCGTTCGTCGCAGCCACGGCCACTCGTCACACCGGCCAAGTCCGTCATTCCCGCGAAGGCGAGAATCCAGACGCGCAGGTTTTCGCAACGGCCTCGGACGTCAGAGGTTCTGGATTCCCGCCTTCGCGGGAATGACGGCGTTTGTCTGTGGCGAGGACGCCTGCCTACGCCGCCTCGGCGAGCAGCTTCTTCGCCTCCGCGCCGGTCCAGTCCATATCGCCGGTCATGCGCCAGATCTCCTTGCCGTCGGCGCCGTACAGGATCGTCGTCGGTAGGTTCGCGCCATAGCCGGTGCTCAGCCCCAGCTTGGGGTCGAGGAACGCGCGCAAATGCGTGAACTTGCGCTGGGCGAGGAAGGCCTTGGCCTTGGCGGGCTCCATGTCCTGGCTGATCGCGAGCACCGGCAGCGTGTCGCCGAGCGTCGCGGCGGCGGCGTCGAGCGTCGGCATTTCCTTGACGCACGGCGCGCACCACGTCGCCCACAGGTTGACCAGTACCGGCTTGCCCTTGAACGCCGCCAGCGTCGTCGCCGCGCCACCCGCGGCCGGGGTGAAGGAGACCTCGGGTGCGGCCTCGCCCTTGTGGCTGCGGTCGATCTTGTCGACCTTCGGCGCAGCGGTGGCCGGGACTTCGTCGCTGCTGGCGGCCGCGGTTTGCTCGCCGGCTTGCCCGTTGCCCGGGGACGGCTTATCGCACGCGGCCACAGCCAGCGCGGTGCCGAGGAGACAGACGATCGCGACGCGGGATGCCATGAGCGGTTCCAACCAGATGTGGGGCGGGCGGTTCGCCGAAGGGCCGGCCGCGGTGATGCGCGAGATAAACGCCTCGATCCCCTTCGACAAGCGGATGTGGCGGCAGGACGTCGCGGGCAGCCGCGCGCATGTCGCGATGCTCGCCGAACAGGGGATCGTCTCGCCCGCGGATGCGACGGCGATCCGCGACGGGCTGGAGCAGGTCGCGGCGGGCTATGCCGCCGACGGCGTCCCCGACGATCTGGCGATGGAAGACATCCATATGCTGACCGAGGCGCGGTTGTCCGCCGCGATCGGTGCGGCGGCCGGGCGACTCCATACCGCGCGCAGCCGCAACGACCAGGTCGCGACCGACTTCCGCCTGTGGGTGCGCGACGCGACCGATCAGGTGCTGGCCGCGCTCGACGCGCTCGACGCCGCGCTGCTGGCGCGCGCCGAGGAACATGCCGGCAGCGTGATGCCCGGCTTCACCCACCTGCAATCCGCGCAGCCGGTGACGCTCGGCCACCATTTGATGGCCTATCACGAGATGGTGTCGCGCGACATCAGCCGCTTCCGCGACAATCGCGCGCGCGGCAACCTCTGCCCGCTCGGTGCCGCGGCGCTGGCGGGCACCGGCTTCCCGGTCGACCGCCATGCCACCGCCGCCGCGCTCGGCTTCGACGGGCCGACGCGCAACAGTCTCGATTCGGTCAGCGACCGCGACTTCGCACTCGATTACCTGACGGCCGCCGCGCAATGTTCGCTCCACCTCAGCCGGCTGGCGGAGGAGTTCGTGCTCTGGGCGTCGCAGCCGTTCGGCTTCGTGTCGCTCAGCGATCAATGGTCGACCGGCAGCTCGATCATGCCGCAGAAGCGCAACCCCGACGCCGCCGAGCTGGTGCGCGGGCACAGCGGGCGGATCACCGGCTGTCTCGTCAGCCTGATGGTGACGATGAAGGGGCTGCCGCTTGCTTATTCCAAGGACATGCAGGACGACAAACCGCCGGTGTTCGAGTGCCACGACCTGCTGGCGATCTCGATCGCGGCGATGACCGGCATGATCGAGAGCGCGACCTTCCGCACCGACCGGATGCGCGCGCTGGCGGAGAGCGGCTTCGCGACCGCGACCGACCTCGCCGACTGGCTGGTGCGCGAGGCCGATGTGCCGTTCCGCGAGGCGCATCACATCACCGGTCGCGCGGTGGCGCGTGCCGAGGCGCTCGGCTGCACGCTCGACAAGGTGGCGCTCGCCGACCTTCAGGCGATCGACGCGCGGATCACCGAGGCGGTGTACGGCGTGCTGTCGGTCGACGCCTCGGTGGCGAGCCGCAGGAGCTTCGGCGGCACCGCGCCCGACAATGTCCGCGCCGCGATCCGGGCGGCGCGCGCATGAGGGCGCTGCTGCTGCTCGCCGCGCTCCCGCTCGCCGCATGCGGCTCGACGCAGGCGCTAAAGCCCGCGCCGGGGCAGGCGATGCCGGTCACGCCCTATGGCGCGGCGCAACAGCCGGCGGTCGCCGACCTGCTCACCCCCTCGGTGCAGGCGCGGCCGCAGCGGACCGGGGAAGTCTTGAAAAGCTCGCAGAAACGGGAGCCCGACCCGTTCGACCTTCCCCCACGCTGACGATTTCCTGCGAGTGACCATGGACCATTTTCATTACCGCGACGGTACCCTGTGGTGCGAGGGCGTGCCGCTGACCCGCATCGCCGACGAGGTGGGCACCCCCGTCTACGTCTATTCCGCCGCCGCCTTCCGCGCGCAGGCGCGCGCGTTCCGCGATGCGCTGTCGGGGGTGCCCGACGTGCATCTCGCTTACGCGATCAAGGCCAATCCCAATCTGGCGGTGCTGCGCGTCGTCGCCGCCGCGGGCTATGGCGCGGACGTTGTGTCGGGCGGCGAGATGGCGCGTGCGCTGGCGGCGGGGATCCCGGCGAGCGGGATCGTCTTCTCGGGCGTCGGCAAGACGCGCGCCGAATTGCTGCGCGGGCTGGAGGCCGGGATTGGCCAGTTCAATCTCGAGCTGGAGGAAGAGGGCGTGGTCCTCGCGCAGCTCGCGCACGAACGCGGGGTGACCGCGCGCGCGGTGCTGCGGGTGAACCCCGACGTCGATGCGGGCACCCACGCCAAGATCTCGACCGGGCGCAAGGAGAACAAGTTCGGTGTCCCGATCGACCAGGCCCCGGCGATGTATGCGCGGCTCTCCGCGCTGCCCGGCCTGTCGATGCAGGGCGTTGCGATTCACATCGGCAGCCAGTTGTTCGATCTCGCCCCGCTCGAGGCGGCGTATCGCCGTGTCAAGCAGCTGGTCGACGAGCTGCGCGGCGCGGGCCATGCGGTGGCGCGCGTCGATCTCGGCGGCGGGCTCGGCGTCCGCTACAAGGCCGGCGACGATCCGCGCACCCCGGCCGAATATGGTGCGATGGTCCAGCGGGTGACGAAGGGCTGGGACGTGCAGCTGATGTTCGAGCCCGGCCGCGTGATCGCGGGCAATGCCGGGGTGCTGCTGACGCGCGTGATCTGGGTCAAGCCGGGGGTGGTGCATCCCTATGTGATCGTCGACGCGGCAATGAACGATCTGGCGCGTCCGGCGCTGTACGACGCATGGCACGATGTCGATGCGGTGACGCCGAGCGGCGCGCGGATGACGGCGAACGTCGCCGGGCCGGTGTGCGAGACCGGCGATACCTTTGCGATGGCGCGCGAGATGGACGCGGTGCAGGGCGGCGACCTCGCCGTGCTGCGTACCGCCGGGGCTTATGGCGCGACGATGGCGTCGACCTACAACAGCCGTGCGCTGGTGCCCGAGGTGCTGGTCGATGGCGACCGCTATGCGGTGGTCGCCGACCGGATCGCCGCCGAGACGATCCTCGCCGCGGAGCGCGTGCCGGAGTGGTTGTAGGGGCAGTGCGTTCCGCCGCTTGGCGTCACCCCGGCGGAGGCCGGGGTCCAGTTGGGGGACGCAGCCGCATGAAACGCTTCGCTCGCCACTGGACCCCGGCCTCTGCCGGGACGACGGCGTCGGAGAGAGGCCCGCTCCTTCGTCATTGCGAGCGCAGCGACGCAATCCAGAGCCCAGCGCGCCACGCGCTGGATTGCTCCCCCCGGCTCAAGGCCGGGGTCGCAATGACGGCGCGAGGAACGGCGGCATGACCCTCCACAGCCTCCCGCTCTTCGTCCGGCTGAACGGCCGTCCGGTAATTCTCGTCGGCGAGAGCGAGGCGGCGGAGCCGAAGCGACGCTTGCTCGAACGCGCCGGGTCGATCGTCGTCGGCGAGGATGATCCCGACGCGCGGCTCGCGATCGTCGCCGACGATGACGACGCTGTAGCGCGGCTCAAGGAACGCGGGGTGCTGGTCAACGCCGTCGATCGGCCCGAGCTATGCGACTTCACCTTGCCCGCGATCGTCGACCGCGCGCCGGTGCTGATCGCGATCGGCACCGGCGGCGTCTCGGCCGGGCTGGCGGCGGCGGTGCGGCAGCGGCTGGAGGCGGTGTTGCCTGCCTCGCTCGGGCGGCTCGCCGAGGCGCTGCATGGCGCGCGTGCGGCGTTACGCGCCGCGCTGCCCGACGGTGGGGAGCGGCGGCGCGCGATCGGGGCAGCGCTCGCCCCCGGCGCGGCGCTCGATCCGCTCGCTGACTATGACGAACGCGACGCGGCGCAGGCGGTGCTGGCCGGGCAGCCGGTGACCGGGGTCGTGCGGCTCGCGCTCGCCTCGCGGGACCCCGACGACCTCACGCTACGACAGGCGCGGCTGCTCGCCGCCGCCGACCGCGTCACGCACCGCGCCGACGTCCCCGCCGCGATCCTCGACCGCGCGCGCGCCGACGCCGCGCGCGAGCAATGCGATGCACCCTCGGCGAACGGCACCGGGCTGACCGTCGACATCGGGATGCGATCATGAGCGGCGTGGCATGGCGCGTCGGCGACGACGGCACGGTCGAGAAGGTCGCGCCAAAAGCGGCGCTGGCGGGTGACGCGGCGTTCCGCTGGGTGCATCTCGCCTCCAACGCCGCCGAGGCGCAGGCGTGGCTGCGCGACGCCGCCGGGCTCGACCCCTTCACCGTCGACGCGCTGACCGCCGCCGAGACGCGGCCGCGCGCCGAGAAGATCGGGCATGGCGCCTTTGTCAACCTGCGCGGGCGCACCGACGAGCCGCTCGACACGTCGGACGTGCTCGCCTCGATCCGGATCTGGGCCACCAAGGGCCGCGTCATCACCGTGTCGCGCAAGCGGCTGGTGACGCTGGCGCGCGTCGAGGAAGAGATGGAGCGCGGCGAGCTGCGCGACCCCGGCGACCTGATCGCGGCGATCGCCACCGCGATCACCGAAGACCTCGATCCGGTCGTCGCCGATCTCGGCGACGGGCTCGACGATTGCGAGCAGAAGCTGAATCCGCACCGTATCTTCGAGCTGCGCCGTTCGGTGACGCGGATGCGCTCGGAGGCGATCAACTATCGCCGCTTCCTCAGCCCGCAACGCGCTGCGCTGGAGCGGCTGGCGACGCTGCCCGGCGACTGGCTGGCGGAGGACGATCGCGCGCACCTCGCCGCCGCCGCCGACCGCGCGGCGCGCATGGCGGAGGAGGTGGAGGCGATCCGCGAGCGCGCCGCGCTGATGCACGAGGCGCTGACCGATCTGCGCGCCGAACAGCTCGACCAGCGCAGTCTGGTGATCGCGATGGTGGCGATGATCTTCCTCCCGCTGACGTTCCTGACCGGGCTGTACGGCATGAACGTCAAGGGGCTGCCCTATGCCGAGGAGCCGTGGGCGTTCGACGCGATCGCTGGCGCCTGCGCGGTGATCGCGGCGGGGATCGTGGTGTGGTTCGTGCGGCGGCACTGGTTCCGGGGGTGATCCACCTCGTCATTGCGAGCGTAGCGAAGCAATCCAGGGCGCCCTGATCCGGCCCTGGATTGCTTCGCTACGCTCGCAGTGACGGTGTGTTACGCCGCGCGTGCCTGCCGCCACGCGCTGGCGATTTCCTCCAGCTCGGCGGCGACAGCGCTGAACGGCGCGCCGTCGGTACCGATGCTCGCCTCGATCACCTGCCGCCGGCACCCGCCGTAGAAACGCGCCAGCGCGCGTGACACGTCACCACCCTTCTCGAAATCGAGATTGGCCTCCAGCGCGAACAGGATCGCGGTGGCGCGGGTGATGCGTTCGCTGCGCGTCGCGAACTGCTTGCGGTCGGCCGCCCAGGCGGCGACGCGCAGCGCCTGCGTCAGCTCCTCGTAGAGCAGCTGGACGAGCGCCGGACCGTCGGCCGCGGCGGTGCGGCCGGCGAGGTCGATCTCGCGGTACGTGCGCGCCGGATCGCGCAGCAGGGAAGAGGCGTAGGCCATGATCTCTCGTCTTTCCCGATCAGCTCGACTTGTACCAGCCGTCGATCTGCTGCTTCATGAACGACTGCGTCTGCTTATAGGCCGACACGCGCGAGTTCATGCTGGCATATTGCTGCGTCAGCCGCGCCGAGAAGCGCGTCGACTGTTCGTCGATCTTGGCGCTTTCCTTCGTCAGGTCGTCCTGCGCCTTGCGCAGCTTCAGATCGGTCGCGCCCAGCCCGTAGAGCGTGCTGCCCGACGACAGCTTCAACGACTGCATTGCGGCGTTGAGCCCCGTCGCGCCGAAGCTGTTGGGCGTGAACATCGCCTGGATCGAATCGGGCGAGTCCTTCATCGCCTTGGTCAGCGCGGCGTCGTCGATCGTCAGCTCGCCGGTGGTCTTGTCGGTGGTGACGCCGATCCCGGCCAGCGTCGAGGGCGTGCCCGGCGCCGCATCGGGGAGCAAGGTCTTGCTCGCAAAACCCTGCAGGTTGCGCAGCAATTGCTTGGCGGCGGGATCGGCGCGCAGGCTGCCATCGACCGCATTGGTCTGCTGCTTTACCTCGTTAAGCAACTGGTTGAAGGTCTCGACGAAATCCTTGACGCCGTTGGTCAGCGCGGTGTCGGGGCGCGTGCCGGTCAACGTCATCGAGCCGGTGCCGGCGAGCGTCAGCTTAACGCCGGGGACCAGATCGCTGATCTCGTTGCTCGGCCGCTCGACCGACACGCCGTCGACCGACAATTTCGCGTTGGCGGACTGGCCGACCACCGACAGCTTGGAGGTCGCGGTCGCGTCCTTGCCGATGCTGAGCGTGTCGAGCGTGCCGCCGCTGCCCGTCATCGAGAACGCCTGCGCGGTGCCGCTCTGCCCCTTGAGCGACAGGAACGCGCCGCCATCGGCGTCGGTGATGATCGCGGCGGTGACGCCGGTGTTCCTGGCGTTGATCGCGGCGGCGATGCCCGACAGCGTGTCGTTGGGCGGCGCGATGTCGACGTCGAACGACAATGCGCTGCCGTCGCTGGCGGTGCCGACCGCCAGATCGGTCATCTTGCCCGCGCTGTAGGTGGCGGTGCCGATGTTGATCGTCAGCTTGCCGGTGCCGAACTGGTCGGTTTTGCCGAGCTTGGCGCTGGTGACGGTCTGCACGGTGGCAAGTGACGTAACCGTGACGTTCGCCGAGGCGGAGGCCGACATCGGCGCGCCCGAGATCGCGGTGGCGCCCGCGACCCTGGGGTCGCTGACGTTCGGCTGCGTGGCGAGCGACCCGCCGGTGACCAGCGTGTTGACCGCCTTGGCGAAGTCGCTGACGAAATTCTTGAGCGTCGCCGCGTCGGAGATCTGCGCGGTCAGCTTCTCGGTCTTGGCGGTGATCTGCGCGCGCTTGGCGGCGAATTGCGCGTCGACGAGCTGGCCGACCAGCGTGTCGGTGTCGACGCCCGAGCCCGAGCCGAGCGAGGTCAGGATCGAGTTGGCGGTCGACTTGTTGATCGACGCCGCGCTGCCGGTCTTGGTGGTCGACGCCGTCGACGACGTTTTCGTCGTCGTTGCCGTACTGCTCGTGCTCGTGCTGCTGATCGTCGCCATGATGCTCTCCTAAACGGCCGCGCGCGGCGATTCTTTATGACTGGCGGACACCATTTTCGTCGAAACGTGCGGTATCGGGCACGTCGATCGGCGGCTGCGTCCCGCCGGCTTGCGCATTGAGGCCGAAGACGAATGCCAGCACGGTGGCGATGGCGATGTACAGGTCGTCGCGCACCTCCTGTCCCTCGCGGCTGGTGTAATAGACGGCACGCGCCAGCGCCGGATATTCGAGGATCGGCAACGCGCGATCCTTCGCCGCCGAGCGGATCGCGAGCGCCAGCGCGCCGCGCCCCTTGGCGACCACCACCGGCACCTCGTCGCGCCCGCGCTCGTAGCGCAAAGCGACCGCGAAATGCGTCGGGTTGGTGAGCACGACATGCGCCTGATCGAGCGCCTTGTGCATGCCGCCGGACAGCATCTCGCGCTGCTTCATGCGCATATGCCCCTTCATCTCGGGGTTGCCCTCGCTCTCCTTATGCTCGTCCTTTACCTCCTGCTTGGTCATGCGCAGCTTCTTGAGCAGCTGCATGATCTGGGTCGGGACGTCGATCATGCCGATCGCGACCAGCCCCATCGCCATGACGAGCAGGACGTGCGTCAGCGTCGACCCCAGCCCGGCGAGCGCGACGGGCAGGTTGGAGGCGGCGAGCCCGAAGCTGAAATGCGCGGTTTGCCACAGCATCCACGCGCCGATCGCGCCGAGCAACGTCACCTTGAGCAGCGACTTGCCCAGCTCGATCCAGCCCTGCATCCCGACGATGCGCATGATCCCCGAGCCGGGATTGATCCGCGACGCCTTGGGCGCGAGCAATTTGGCGTTGAAGCTGAGCGAGCCGAGCCCGGCCTGACTGGCGATCGCGGCGGCGATCGTGATCGCGAACAAAGTCCCGAGCGGCGCGGCGAGCTTCCACCCGGCCTGCACCAGCGGGCGCCACGGCTGGAAATCCTCGACATCGGCGCGCCCGAAGCTGAAGCTCGCCGCCATCACCTCGCGACACGCAGCGAGCAGCGCCGGGCCGAAGAACATGATCCAGGTGATGCCGGCCAGCACGACGAAGGCGGTCGCGAGGTCGCGGCTCTTGAGGACGTCGCCCTTCTCCTTGGCGTCGTCACGACGCTTCTGGGTTGGGGCTTCTGTCTTGTCGCCACCCTCCGACATCAGCCGAGCACCAGGCTTTGCGCGGCGGCGAGGCCCTCACGGACGATCACCTGCATGTAATCGCCCATCGCGGGCAGCGCGATCGCGAGGCTGATGACGCCGACCGCGAGGCTGGCGGGCAGGCCGATCGAGAACAGGTTGAGCGACGGCGCCGAGCGCGACACCATCCCCATCACGAGGTTGAGGCACAACAGCAGGAAGCCGACCGGCAGCGCGAGCAGCAGCCCGGCCATGAACGCATAGCCGCCGAACAGCGCGATGTCGCGCAGCTGCGCCGCGTTCATCCACGCCGCGCCGGGCGGCAAGGCGGTGTAGCTCTTCACCACCATGTCGACGAGCACCAGATGCCCGTCGAGCGACAGGAACAGCAGCGTCAGCAGGATCGACAGGAACTGGCCGATCGCCGGGCTGGAGCGGCCCGAATTGGGGTCGATCATGTTGGCGAAGCCGATCCCCATCGACCCGCCGATGATCTCGCCCGCGATCAGCGGCGCGGCGAAGGCGATCTGGACGATGAAGCCCATTGCCAGCCCGACCAGCGCCTCGGCCGCGACCGCGACGAAGGTCGACAATGCGAAGATCGTCGCGGGCGGCTGGATCGACGTGGTGCCGAGCACCAGCACCCCGACCGCGCCCGAGAGCGTGATCCGCACTGGCAGCGGCACGGAAACGTTGCCGAACACCGGCGCCGCGATGAACGCCGCCCCGACGCGGATCATCACGAAGATCAGCGCCCAGAGCTGCGGTTCGATGGAGAGGCCGAAGCCTAACATTGCGTCGGCTCCGAGCGCACGCACCCTGCGCGCCAGAGGAGCAAGCGCGGCCGGCGGAGGCCATGCGTCCGTCCGACGACGCGGCTTTGCCGCGGCGCGTCTATCTCTCCCGTCACCCCGGCGCAGGCCGGGGTCCAGCGCCGCAAGCGCGGTTCTGCGTGGCTCTGGACCCCGGCCTGTGCCGGGGTGACGGGGAGAGGCTGGCGCAAGATTAGTGAACCAGATCCGGGATGCGCGCGAAGATCTCGGTCGTGAAGTCGCTCAGCAGCCCGAGGATCATCGCGCCGAACACCATGATCGACACCGCGACGACGATCAGCTTCGGGACGAAGCTCAGCGTCTGCTCGTTGATCGAGGTCGCGGCCTGCACCATCCCGAGGATCAGCCCCGAGAGCAACGCCGGGATCAGGATCGGCGCGGAGACGAGCGCCAGCACCCACATGGTCTGGTTGGCGACGGTCAGGAAGTAATCGGCGTCGACGAGCGGTTGCATGAGCTACTCTCTCATTCCGGTCCCACACTCGTCATTGCGAGCGTAGCGAAGCAATCCAGGGCGGCGCGCGAAACACTGGATTGCTTCGCTGCGCTCGCAATGACGGGCTAGGTGGCGAACGAATTGGCCAGACTGCCCATCGTCAGCGCCCAGCCATCGACCAGCACGAACAGCAGCAGTTTAAACGGCAGCGAGATGATCGTCGGGCTGAGCATCGCCATGCCGAGCGCCATCAGCACGGTGGCGACGACCAGGTCGATGACGATGAACGGCAGGAACAGCAGGAAGCCGATCTGGAACGCTGTCTTCAGCTCGGAGGTGACGAACGCCGGCAGCAGCACCGAATAGGGGATGTCGGTCGGCGTGGCATACGGCCCCGACTTCGCCATCTGCGCGAACATCGTCACGTCCTTCACGCGCGTCTGCTTGGCCATGAAGGCGTGGAGCGGCGCGGCGGCGGTCTGGATCAGCTCGGTGCCGCCGATGCGGCCCTGCGAATAGGGCTGGATCGCGGTCGTGTTGATCTGGTTGATCGCGGGCGCCATGATGAAGAAGCTGAGGAACAGCGACAGGCCGATTAGCACCTGATTGGGCGGGGTCTGTTGCAGCCCCATCGCCTGCCGCAGGATCGACAGGACGATGATGATCCGCGTGAAGCTGGTCATCATCAGCACGATGCCCGGCAGCACCGTGAGCAGGCCCATGATGATGAGCACCTGCAGCGACAGCGACAGCGAGCCGTTGTTGTTCTGCGCGCCGGCATCGCCGCGCGACAATTGCCCGAGCGCGCGGTCGACCGCGTCGCCGACCCCCGGCGCGGGCGCGGCCGGGGCACCCTGCACCGCCGGCTGCGACGGGGCGGGGAAGTTCTGCGCCAGCGCCGGCATCGCGACGCACAGCGCCACGATGATCGCGAGCAGCGCGAGGATCAGGTGCGAGCGCTTGCCCGCGGTACGCGCGCGCGGGCGAATCAGCGCGCCGCTGTGCATCGCCGAGGCGCTCACGCGACCGGCTCCACCGGCACGCGCCCTTCGGCCTTGTCGACCAGCGTCACCCCGGCGCGGTTGACCGAGACGAGCAGGCGACGCCCCTCGAAATCGACCACCGCCAGCTTGACGCCCGGCGAGATCATCATCGTCTCGCGCACCGCGATGCCGCGCGTCGACGGCTTGCCCGGCATCCGCGATTCAAGGCGGCGCCAGAGATACAGGCAGCCGATCATCAGCCCGCAGACGAGCGGGAGCATGACGACCAGCTTCAGGATATAGGTCCACATCATCTTGTGCGTGCCCCTCAGCCGCGCTTCTCGGGCGAGACCAGCTCGGTCATCTTGACGCCGTAGCGCTCGCCGACTGTGACGATCTCGCCGCGTCCGATCAGCGTGCCGTTGACCAGCACGTCGAGCAGTTCGCCCGCCTGCCGGTCCAGCTCGATCACGCTCGATTCGCCCAGCGCGAGCAATTCGCGCAGCGACAAGGTGGTCGAGCCGATCTCGACGGTCAGCTTGACGTCGACGCCCTGCAGCAGCCGCAGGTTGGCGGCGACGGCGGCGTCGATGGCAAATCCGCCGGTCATGTCGTTCATTGCAGGGGTCCTTCGAACTTGGAGATGCGAATGGCCGCACGGCCGTTGGACGTGCCCACGGTGCCCAGCCCCAGCGCCATCCCGCCGACCACGATCGGCACGTCGGCGCCGAAGCTGATCGGGATGATGTCGCCTTCCTTGAGATCCATGAGCCGCGAGAGCGGGATGGTCGGCTCGGCGAGCACCGAGCGGACCGGGAAGCGCACGCCCATCGCCGCGCGCGTCAGCTGGGTGCGCCATTCGGCGTCGACCTCGCTGGGCTTGGCGACGACCTTGCCGGTCAGCGCGACCGTGTGCGGCTTCAGCGTCGCGACCGGATAGAGGATGTCGACGAACGCCGGCTTGGCGCTGCCGCGCGCGATCGCGAAGCGGGTGGCGATCACCACCTCGTCGGCTTCGACGCCGGGGACCATGTTCCCACCCAGCTCGAACGGCTCGGCGGTGAAGCGCGCGCGCGCCAGCGGCTCCCATGCCACTTCCAGCGCGCGCGCCAGCGCCTTGGCGATGCGCGCAAGGATCACGTCACTGGCGGGGGTGAATTCGAGCGCGAGTACCGGCGAGACGTCGCCGGTGCCGCCGAAGAACAGGTCGATGATCTCGACGACGAACTGGCTGTCGATGACGCACAGCGCCGGGCGGCCGTCCATCGACAGCGGCAGCCACGCGGTCAGCTTGTCGCCGCGCGCCGCGCGATAGTCGGCGAGCCGCAGCACCTCGAGCGGCTCGGCCCAGGCGCGTGTCTCGGCGCGCCAATAGCTCTCGAAGGTCTGGCGTACGCCGCGCGCGGCGCGCGCCGACAGATGCTGCAACGTGTGCAGATCGCCGAACGGATGCAGCTTGGCAGGCGCCCCCGACCCTCCGCCCAATGCGGCAGCGGTGCCGATCGGCGTACCGGAATCGAATCCGGCGTCGGGGGAGGCGGGCCTGTTAACCATCTACGTTCACTGAACCACGAAAGTGGTAAAGTAGACGTTACTGATCCCGCCAAACCCTTCCTTTTCCCGCAAAACCTGGTTGATTGTCGCGACGAGCCGCTTCTGCAGCTGCGCCTTGCCGGCCCCGGTGAACACCTGATCCTCGGGCGTGTCGCCGAGCGTCAGCAGGATCGCCGAGCGAATCGCGATATCGTTGGTCTTCAGATTCGTGATGACCTTGTCGTCATAGGGCGTCGACACCGCGAGCCCGATCTGGATGAAGTGCACCGAATCCTGCAGGTTGGAGGTGAACTCCTTTTCCATCGCGAAATAGTTGGAGGCATAGGGCTCGCCGCCATGGCCCTCGGGGGTTGGCGCGCCATGCGCCTCGCCGCCGCCTTCGCCACCCTCGCCGCCCTCGGCCGCGCCCTCGCCACCGCCGTGGCCGCCCTCGCCGCCCTCGCCGCCTTCACCACCCGCGCCGGGATGCTTCTGCTCGCTCTTGGGAACGAGCTTGGGCTTGTTGGGGTCGTCGTGCGCGGCGGGCTTGCCGCCGCCGCCGACCATCCCCGATCCGGCGGCATACAGACCGGCGCCGACGCCACCGCCCAGCAGGACGATGACGCCGACGGCGCCGATCACGATCATCTTCAACTTGCCCTTCTTCTTGGGCGCGGCGTCTGCGGCCGGAGCGTCACTCATCGTTCGATTCCCTCAATCACGCGATTCGGTGTTCGGTGTCGTCGGCGTCCGCGGTGGCGGCGCGACGGGCGGACGGCGGCGCGGCCGGAACTGGCGCGGCGCGTTGTTGCTGTTGTTGGTGCTGCGACGGCTGGCGGTCGCCCTGCGCAGTCGTGCCGCCGGGCTGCGCATGGTGGAGCTTCAGCCCCCGCGCCTCGGCCATTTCGGTCAGCCGCGGCTGCGCATCGGCGAGCATCGCGCGCGTCTGCGGCTGCTCGGCGGTGAGCTGGACCTGCACCGTGTCGCCCTCGCGGCGCAGCGCGACGTCGATCGCGCCCAGCGCGTCGGGGACGACGCGGATGCGCATGTCATTGGCGTCGGCCATGTCGCGCAGCTTTTCGATGTGCTGGATCATCGCGGCGGGCCAGTGCGGCTGGCGCATGTCGAGCGTCTGCTGCTGCGCCTGCCCGGTCGCGGTGACCGCGGCGGCGGAGATCGCGGCGGTCGCCTGCGGCTGGCTCACCGGCGCGGTCGGATCGGCGGGGCGCGCGCGGTCGTCGGCGGTGACCGCGCGGTGGATCGCCTCGGCGAAGGTGCGCGCGGCGCTGGCGATCGCCGGCGCGGGCGCTGCGTCGCCAGCGACCGGGAGCGGGGCGGGCGAAGGGCGCGCCACTTCGCGCACGATCGGTGACGACTCGCCAGGTGCGGCCGGCGGGGCAGGGCTATCTGCCGCCGGGGCGTCGACACTCGTCCCGGGGGCGGTCGGCGTCGCCAGCGGTGCAGCCGTGCCGGCGAGCGGCGGCGACGTGGGTGCGACGACGTCCGAGATGGGCTGCGGCAGGAGAGCGGCGGCGCTCGCGATCGGCGGCGTCACCGGAGCGGCGACATGGGCGGGCGGCATCGTCACGGGCGTTAGGACGGGCGTATCGACGCGCACCGCCGCCGCACTCGCGATCACCGCAGGCGTCGAAGCCGGCGCGCGCTCGGCGAGCGGGGTGGCGAGGACCGGCGTCGTGGGAGTCTCGACAACGCGTGGCGCGGCCTCGCCACGCGAAGTGGCGGGCAAAGGGGCTTCGCCGGCGTGCGCTGCGGCCGGGCGCGCGGCGGCGGGAAGCGTGGGCGTGACCGGCGCGTCCGTGACAGGCGCGGCCGCTGCGGGGGACGGCGGAACGGCCGGCGCAGTCTCAATCGGCATAGCGCGCGCGGCAACCGCGGCGCGGCGTGGCGCGGCCGACGTCACCTCGGGGGTACGGAGAGTCGATGACGCAGCAGCGACCGGCGCATCGGCGTTGGTCGGGGCCGGCGTAGCGGCGAGCGGCGACGACGCGACACGTTCGGGTGCGACCGGTTGCGCGATCCGCGGCGCGGCGTCGGCGACGATCGCGGCGGCGGTGTCGGCGCTGATCTCGGCTACCGTGGGCGCGTCGCGGCGCGCTGCTCGGGCAGCGGCCGCCACAGGCGGTGGCGGAGCCGGTGAAACGCTCGCTGCCGGCGCGCTGCGCTGTTGCGGCGCTTCGGAAGCGGTCTGCGGCGGGACGGCTGTCGACGGCGGAAGCGAACGCGCCCGGCCGGCAGCGGGTGCCGCCGTTCCTCGCGGCGCTACGGTCGCTGCGGGTGCCGACGTCGGCGTGGGCGGCGTCGCTGTGGCGTCTGCGACAGGGGCATCGTCGGTCTGAGCTGCCGCCGGTGCGCCGGCCGCAGCGTCCGACCGTAGCGACGGGTTCGCAGGTAAAAACGGCGCGTCGGCGTGGGGCGCGGGCCGCCGGTCGACCGCAAGCGCCTCGCGACCGCGCAGCGGCGTATTCGTCGGAGCGACCGCCACGGCTGCCTGAGCAAGCTCCGGCGTGACGGTCGTCGGCGCGGCAACCAGTGCCGCGGCGACCATGTCCGGCGTTGGCGTGAGCGGTACGGCTGCGACCGGCCCCGCAACGACGACCGTCGGGCTGGCGAGCGGGGTATCATCCTCATCCGCTTCGGTCGGCACAGCCGGATCGGCATCGGCGAGCGGCTCGACCTGATCGCGCGCCGGCACCTGCACCGGTACATCCGGCGTGAGGACCCGCAGCCGCGGCCGGACGGTAGCCGTCGCTTCGCCAAGCGCCGGGGCGGTCACCGCCACCTTCGCCGCGACCGGCGGCGGAGGCACGACGGTCTCGACCGGCAGCGCGGGCGGCGGCGGCGGCACCGGCACCCCGGTGGCATCGGCCAGCCACGCCAGCGCCGCCTCGCCGCTCGGCGACACGGCATCGACCAGCGGCAGCCCGGTGCCGGAGCCGGCAAGATCCTGCCGCCCCGCCTCGCCCGCCACCGGTGCGACCCCGACCGCGATTCCATCGCCGCACCCGGGCAGCACCAGCTTCAGGAAGTCGCCGCTCGCGCCCGCCACGCCCGGCACGGGCGCGGCGGCACCCGGCAGCATCGCGCCCGGTGCCGTCGTCGGGAGAAGGCTTGCGATCGTGGTCAAGGGTCAGGCCGCTTTCGTGGACAGGGTTCGCCGGCCACGTTGCAAGGAGCGTGCCGTTTACTTCTTTGGGCGCGCGGGCACGTCCTCGAGCGCCTTCATCTCGGCGCGCAGATCGGCGGCGTGCTGGCGTTCCATCAGCTTTTCGACCGCGCTCTGGTCGCGGCGCGCGCCGCGCGTCGCCTCGGTGCTGCGCTCGACCTGCGCCTCGGCGGCGCGGACGCGGTTCATCGCGGCTTCCGCCGAGCGGTGCAGCCGCTCGCGGAAATGCGCGGTCGCGGCGAGCTTGGCCGCGCCGGCGAAGGTCGAGGGGGCAGGGGCGACCGCATCGGCGAGCTGCGCGATGCGCTGCGCCAGTTGCGTCTCGCTGGTCAGCTGCGCCTGCGTCCGCGCCTCATCCGCACGCGCCAGCCCGAGCTGGAGCGTGCGGACGCGGTGCAGGCGTTTGAGCCGCTTGGCGTCAGGCATCGCCGAAGACGCCGACCAGCTCCATCTCGGCATCGGCCAGCGACACCATCTGATGCGTGTCCTGACGCACGAATTCCATGATCGCGGGCTGATAGGCGATCGCGGCGTCGATCGCCGGATCGCTGCCGCTGCGATACGCGCCCATCAGCACCAGGTCGCGGTTTTCCTCATAGGTTGCGAGATGGCGACGCAGGATGCGCGCCGCCTGCTGGTGATGCTGCGGCACGATGTCGTTCATGACGCGGCTGATCGACTTGGAGATGTCGATCGCCGGATAGACCGCACGCTCGGCCATCGCGCGGCTCAGCACGATATGCCCGTCGAGGATCGAACGCGCCGAATCGACGACCGGATCGTTGCCGTCGTCGCCGTCGGCGAGCACGGTATAGATACCGGTGATCGACCCGCCGGTGTTCACGTCCGACCCGGCGCGCTCGAGCAGGTTGGGGAGCATCGCGATCGCCGACGGCGGATAGCCGCGTGCCGACGCCGGCTCGCCCAGCGCCAGCCCGATCTCGCGCCCGGCGTGCGCGACGCGGGTCAGCGAATCGATGATGAGCAGCACGCTCTTGCCCTCGGCGCGGAACGCCTCGGCGATCGCGGTGGCGCGCAGCGCGCCGCGGATGCGGAGCACCGGCGAATGGTTGGCGGGAACCGCGACGACGACCGAGCGCTTGCGCGCCTCGCCCGCGACCTTGGTTTCGAGGAAGTCGGCGACCTCGCGGCTGCGCTCGCCGATCAGCCCGATGACGACGACATCGGCCTGCGCCGCGCGCACCATCATGCCGAGCAGCACCGATTTGCCGACACCCGACCCGGCCATGATCCCGACGCGCTGGCCCTGACCGACGGTGAGCAGCCCGTTGATCGCACGCACCCCGACGTCCATCGGCGCGAGCACGCGGCCACGGTCGAGCGGCGACTGCATATGCCCGGCGAGCGGCCAGCGGCCGGCGCCGCGGATCGGGCCGAGCCCGTCGATCGGATTGCCCGCGCCGTCGACGACGCGCCCCAGCATCGCCGCGCCGACCTCCGCCTCGCCCGGCGCACCGAGCGGACGGACCGGTGCATTGGGGAGCAGCGCCGCCGGGCCGCCGAGGTTCATCATCAACGTGCGGCCGTTGCGGAAACCGATCACCTCGGCCTCGACCTGTTGCCCGCCGTCCGCGCCGATCTTGCAGATGGTGCCGACCGGCAGCGACAGCCCGACCGCTTCCATCAGCAGCCCGTCATAGGACGACAGCCGCCCGGCGACGCGCGCCTTGGGCCGCGATCCGGCGAGCGCGAGCGTGCCGAGGTAATCTTCGGCGAAGCGGTTCAGCACGCCGGCACCGCCGCGCGTTCGATCGCGGTGGACAGTTGTTCCAGCCACATCGCCGGACCGTCCTCGACGATTGTCGACGCGGCCTCCATCACGAAGCTGCCGCGCTCGATGCTCTCGTCGCCGACCGGGAAGACGGTGCCGGGCACGCGGCCCTCCAGCAGCGGCAGATCCTCGGGATGGACGCGCAGCATCGCCGACTCGCTGGCGTCGGCGAGCAGCTCGGTCGCGGCCTCGACGCGCGCGGCGAGCAACGGCGCGGAGACGCCGATCTCACCGACCAATTGCGTCACCAGCATCGTGACGGTGCGGCGCAATGCCTCGGCCAAAGCGACGCGGTCGATCGCGCCGCCGGCCTTCATCGCGCCCGCGACCGCCTCCAGCAGCTCGCGCTCGCGCGACACCACCGCGTCGGCGGCCATCGCGGCGTCGGCGAGCCCCTCGTGATAGCCGGCGATCCGGGCGGCCTCGATCTGCTCGACGCAGGCCGGGATCGGCGCGTCGGCGTCCATCATATCCCAGCCGGCGGTCGGATCGGCATCCGGATCGGCGGGCGAGAAATGGCGCGGCTGGTCGCCGGTTGCCTCGTCCGACATTTCCTCCGAGGACGACGGCGCGGGCGAGCGCGCGCCGAACGCCTGTTCGATGCGTGCGATCAGGTCGGCGGGCGTGAAGCCCGGCGCGATCCCGGATTGCGCGCGCGTGCGGCTGAGCGCCGCGGCATCGGCGCGCGATGGCATACCACTGACGAAATCCGCCTCAGACATAATCGTCGTCGCCTGCCCCCAGATTGATCGTGCCGTCCTTGGCAAGGTTGCGCGCGATCTGGATGATCGCCTTCTGCGCCTCGAGCACTTCGCTCAGCTTCATCGGCCCGCGTGCTTCCATATCGTCGCGGATGCCCGATGCGGCGCGTGCCGACATGCAGCCCAGGATGCGGTTGCGCGCCGCCTCGTCCACACCCTTCAGCGCGCGGCCCAACGTATCGCCGTCGACGTTGCGGATGAGCGTGCCCAGCCCCTTGTCGTCCAGCTCCAGCAGGTTGTCGAAGACGAACATCGCCTCCTCGATCTGCCGCGCGATGTCGCGGTCCATCTTGAGCAGCTTCGGCATGACGCGCTGTTCGGTCGACTTGCGCGCGCCCTGCAGGATCTTCGCCGCCTCGCGCGCGCCGCCCAGCTGGAGCGCGGTGGAGGACCCACCGCCGCCGCCGCTCGCGCTGCCGCCGCCGGTGCGGCTGGCGATCAGCGTGCGCAGCGCGTCGACCGCGTCGGGGGTGATCGGCCCGAGGCGCGCGATGCGGTGCAGGATGTCGGGCTGCGTCAGTTCGGGCAGCAGTTCGAGCACCTGGCTGCCGATCGCCGGATCGAGATTGGCGATCATCACCGCGCAGATCTGCGGATGCTCCTTGTCGAGCATCGCCGCGATCTCCTTGGCATCGAGCCAGTCGAGCAGGTCGATCTCGCACACCGCCTCGGCCGGGGTGATCTGCGCCAGCACGCTCTCGGCCTTGTCGCGGCCCAGCGCGCGCGTCATCACCGCCTCGACCTTCGGGCCGGGGTTGAAGGTGATGCCGGTGCGCTCGCGCGCCTTGCCGACGAAATCGTCGAGCACCAGCTCGACCTCGTCCTCGCTGACGTCGGCGACCGCGAACATCGCGGTGCCGAGCTTGCGGACCTCTTCGGGATCGAGCTTCTGGAGGATCGCGGCGGCCTCTTCCTCGCCGACGAGCATCATCAATACCGCGGCGCGCTCGACGCCGGTGAAGGTCCGCGGGGCGGTGGCGACTTCGCTCACGGCTTGGCGTCCGCGCCGAGCATGTCACGCACCGCCAGCGCCGCGCGCGCCGGATTGTCGCGCGTGAAGCCGCGCACCGCGTCGATCCGCTCCTCGTAGCTCTGGCTGGTCTCGATCTGGTCGAGGCTGACCGGCGGCTGGACCGCGATCTGCTCGCCGTCCGGGCCGATGCCCGCGCTGCCGCCCTCGCCCGACCCGTCGGTCAGCGCTGCGCCCTCGCCCTTCGCGCCGTCCGCGAGCGCGGCGGCGTCCTTGGCGGGCGTGGCGTCCTCGCGCTTCTTCATCAGCGCCTTGGCGATCGGCCGCACGCCGAGCAGCAGCACCAGCAGCGCGATGACCAGCGCCGTCAGATTGCGCGCGAGCATCGGCACCAGCGCATTGTCGTACCATTTCGGCGCGGCGCCGGCATCGGCGCTGGCGTCGGCGAACTTGCGGCTGATGACAGTGACGTTGTCGTTGCGCGCCTGATCGAAGCCGACTGCGCTCTTCACCAGATCGTTGATCTGCTGGATCTCCATCGCGGTACGCTTGGTCTTCTCCGGGTCGCGCAACAGCACCGCGACCGACAGCCGCTTGATGTTGCCCGGCGCGGCGCGCGTCACCGAGACTTCCTTGTTGAGGTCGTAGGCGCGCTGGAAGGCGTCGGTCTGCTTGGCCGGGTCGGGCGCGGGGCCGCCGGCGGTCGGCGGGGCGGCGGGCGTGCCGGGATTGCCGGTCGCCGGCTGCGGGGTCGACAGCTGCGAGGCGGGCGGGGGCGTGTTGCTCAGCGCGCCGGGGATGCCGCCGGGTGCCTGACCCGACGCCATGTTGCCGGTCCAGTTGCCGGTTTCGGCGCGCAGCCGGCCTTCCTTGTCGTAGCTCTCGCGCGTCGCGCTGGTCTCGTCGAGGTTGACGTCGGCCTGCACCTCGGCGGTGAAATTGCCCGCGCCGACCAGCGGGGTGAGCAGCTGGATCAGCTGCTGGCGATATTTGTCCTCGACGCGGCGCTGAAACTCGATGCGCTTGTCGTTGGCGCTGTCGGGGCCGTCGCCGGACTTGGTGAGCAGGCCGCCCATCTGGTCGACGACCGTGACCGCATCGGGCTTCAGCCCCGGCACCGACGAGGCGACGAGGTTGACGATCGACTGGACCTGCGCGTCGCTCAGCGAGCGCCCGCCCTGCAATTTGACGACCACCGACGCCGACGGCGCGGCATTGTCGCGCACGAACACGCTCGCCTCGGGCATTGCGAGATGGACGCGCGCTTCGGCGACCGCGTCGATCTCCTGGATCGAGCGCGCCAGCTCGGTCTCGCGCGCCTGCCGCAGGCGTTCGCCCTCGACCGCGCGGCTGACGCCCATCGGCAGCTCGTCGAGGATCGCGTACCCGCCCGGCGCGGCCTTGGGCAGACCCTGCCCGGCGAGCAGCAGCCGCGCCTTGGAGAAATCCTCCTCGTTGACGGTCAGCGTGCCTGCCGAATCGTCGATGTGGCTGGGAATGTTCGCCGCCGACAGCGCGGTGGTGACCGCGGCCTTGTCCGAATCGGGCAGCCCCGAAAACAACGTCTTCTGCGGCGGGGTCGACAGCGCCGACCAGGCGAGCCCGGCCGCGCCGATCAGCCCGACCATCAACGCCATCGGACCGGCGCGCCGCACCGCGGGCTGCGCCATCACGCCCTGGATCTGGCGCAGCGGGTTGGCGAACTTCTCGGGGACCAGCGTGACCGGCACCGGGTTCTGCGGGGTGAGAGCGTTGCTCATATCAGACCGGCATGCTCATGATGTCCTTGTACGCGGACAGGATCTTGTTGCGGACCTGCAAGGTGGCCTCGAAGCCGACCGACGCTTCCTGACGTGCGAGCATCACCTTGGCGATGTCGACGGTCTCGCCGCGTTCATACTGCTCCGACAGCGCCGAGGCCTTTTGCTGGCCGTCGTTCACCTTGGCGATCGCCGACTGCATCGTGTCGGCGAAGCTGGTCGCGTTCGCCGCGCCGCCGGTGGCCGGGGCAGGGGCGGCCGAGGCGGCGCCGCCGGCGCGGTTCAGCGCGGCGTTGCGCTCCAGGATCTGCGCGCGCAGCGCCATCACCCGGTCGACGCCGCCGACGCCTCCGATCGCGCTCATGCCGACAGCATCCGGCTGGTGCCGGCGGCGAGATCGTCACCCTGTTCGCGCGCCTTGGCGAGGCGATAGCGCAGCGTGCGCTCGGAGATGCCGAGCCGCTTCGCGGTCTCGATCCGGCTGCCGCCGCACGCCGCCAGCGTCTCGCGGATCGCGGCGAATTCGGAGAATTGCACGACCTGACCCAGCGTGTTGTCGTCACCGCCGCCCAGCGGGGCGACGCGCGGCGCGGGCGAAGGACGGTCGAACACGATGTGATCGGCCTCGATCGTGTCACCGCCGGCGAAGAGCAACGCGCGCTGGATCACGTTTTCCAGCTCACGGACGTTGCCCGGCCAGTCGTGCGCGACCAGCCGCGCGATCGCGGCGTCGCTCGGCCACGGCACCGCGGCGCGGGTGCCGGCGTGGCGCAGGATCATCGTCGCGGCGAGCGCGGGAATGTCCTGCGGCCGCTCGGCGAGCGCACGGGTCGACAGCGGGAACACCGACAGGCGGTAGTAAAGATCGGCGCGGAACCGGCCCGCCGCCACTTCGGCCTGCAGGTCGCGGTTGGCGCAGGCGACGACGCGGACGTCGACCGCCTGCGGCATCGTCGCGCCGATCGGCACCACCTCGCGCTCCTGCAACACGCGCAGCAGCTTGGCCTGGAGGTTGAGCGGCATCTCGGCGATTTCGTCGAGCAGCAGCGTGCCGCCGTTCGCCGCGCGGAAGAAGCCCTCGCCGCCCGACGACGCGCCGGTGAACGCGCCCTTCTGGTGGCCGAACAGCATCGCCTCGAGCATAGTCTCGGGCAGCGCAGCGCAGTTGATCGCGACGAACGGGCCGTCGCGGCGCTCGGAGTTCAGGTGGATGGTGCGGGCCAGCACTTCCTTGCCGGTGCCGGTCGGGCCGTTGATGAGCACCGTGATGTCGGCCTGCGCGACGCGCTCGGCAAGCGCGAGCAGCGCCAGCGACTCGGGATCGGCGGCGGTCGGCAGCTCCGGCCCGCCGACCAGCGCGCGCGCGAAGGCGTTGCCGACCGCCGCATCCTCGTGGCCATAGGCGATGCGGGCAGGTTGGCCGTCGCGGAACGGGATCACCTCGCGGCCGGCATTGCCGACGATCAGCGTGCGCGCCGGGGCGGGCACCGCCTCGCCCTCGGCGACGAGATAGGCGACGTTCGGCTGTGGCCGCGCGGCGGGCGCCTGCACGGCGAAGCCCTGCGCGCGCAGCGAGGACACGAGCGTCAGGTGCGCGCGCTCCACGGTGGCTGTCGGCATGATCGAACGCATGGCGAGAAATTCCCTCGAATCAGTGCGAACGTGATGCGGCCGGGCTGGTTAACGCGCGGTATAACTGCCGTTTTGCCGGCAAGTTTTTTCCGGGCGTGCGCGCGCGTATACGTAGGAAGGGGCGGGGCGGCGGGGCGCCCGAAAAATCTGCGGAGAAAAGCGCTAAAGGTCCGGCGCGGGCAGCCGTTTGATGCGGTGACGGCACGGCCACCTGCTCATTCGGGGGCGGCGGGACGGGCCGGTAGATGGAGCTTTTCCCATGACCGTGATCAACACCAACACCTCGGCGATGCGCGCCACCAACGCCTCGACCAGCGCCAGCAAGATGCTCGCGACCTCGATGGAGCGCCTGTCGACCGGCAAGCGCATCAACTCGGCGAAGGACGACGCCGCCGGCCTCGCGATCGCCAACCGCATGGCGAGCCAGACCAAGAGCATGGCGATGGCCGTCCGCAACGCCAACGACGGCATCAGCCTGGCGCAGACCGCCGAAGGCGCGATGGGCGAAGTCACCAACATGCTGACCCGCATGAAGGAACTGGCCACCCAGTCGGCCAACGGCACGCTGAAGGACACCGATCGCACCGCGCTGCAGTCGGAAATGACCCAGCTCACCGCCGAAATCGGTAACGTCGCCAAGACGACCTCGTTCAACGGCGTCAACCTGCTCGACGGCAGCTCCGACTCGGTCAAGCTGCAGACCGGCATCAACGCCGACCAGACGATTTCGATGGCCCTGACCGACACCCGCGCGTCGACGCTCGGCCTGACCGCGCAAGCGAAGGGCGGCACCGTGGACGGCACCGCCGCGTTCGCCGCCGCCAACGGCGATCCGCTCACCATCAATGGTCAGGCCGTGACGACCACCGGCACGGCACTGGATGCGAAGGCAATCGCAAGCGCCATCAATGCTACGACCGCCGACTCGAACGTGGTCGCGACCGCCAAGAACAAGGTCACGATGGATGTCGGTACGCTCACCGCGGGCAAGTCGTTCAGCATCGGCTCCACCGCAATCACGATGACGGCGGCCGAGAAGGACTCGAACTCGCTTGCGGCCAAGATCAACACCACGCTTGGTTCGGGCAGCAACATCGTCGCCAGCACCGACAGCAACAACAAGTTGGTGCTGACGAGCAAGGACGGCAGCAACATTTCGATCACCAACACCGACAGTCTGCTGTCGAACGCGAAGGTCGGCGAGAAGCAGAACGAAGCGCTGGACATCACCACCGCTCCGACGACCGCCGCTGTCGCACGTGGTCAGGTTACGTTGGAAGCCCAGAACGGCGTCGGCATCACGGTTGCCGGTGCGGGTGCCGCGAAGGCGGGTCTGACGGAGGGTAGCACCTCGGCGATCTCGATCGCATCGCAGACCGGCGCCTCGGCAGCGATGGCGGTGATCGACAACGCGCTCGACAAGATCTCGTCGGCACGCGGCACGATGGGTGCGGCGCAGAACCGGCTGGAATCGACGGTCAACAACCTGACCACCACCGCGACCAACCTGTCTGACGCCAAGAGCCGCATCGAGGACGCCGACTTCTCGACCGAGACGACCGCGCTCGCCAAGGCGCAGATCCTCGGCCAGGCCTCGACCGCGATGCTGGCGCAGGCCAACCAGTCGCAGCAGGGCGTGATGAAGCTGCTCGGCTAAGTCCGGCAGCCGACCACCGGCCTCTCGCCCCCGATCAGAGCGGGGCCGGTGCCGGACAGGGAAACCCCCGTCAGCCGCAAGGCTGGCGGGGGTTTTCGCGTCGATGGAAGCCTGTGCTCGCCGCACGATCCGTCGCCTTTGCGCAGGCAGGGGCCCATGGCTGTCCCGTCCGGGTGGGCGGCGTGACACAGGCGGGCCGGTCAGCGGGTCGGCGTCGTGAGAGACGATGCAGTCACAGGCTCCTGCCTTCGCAGGAGCGACGGTGCAGGAAGGGGACGGCTGCGACCGTCTGTTCCTTCGTCGTCCGGGACTTGATGCGGAACCCCGCTGCGTCGCAGCGGCTTGGGCGAGCTGGTCATAACCGAGAAGTAAGGTGAGGGTGGCCCGGAGTTCGACCCGAGCGGTCCGTCTGACCAGCACGCAACACCCGCCGTCGCCCCTGTGAAGGCAGGGGCCCATGTCTGCATCGTCCGGGTAGGCGTTGTGACACAGGCGCGCTGGTTAACGTGTCGGCCTCGCGCGAGACGATGCAGTCATGGGCTCCTGCCTGCGCAGGAGCGACGGTGAATGAAAGGGACGGCTGCGACCCGCTGTTCCCTCGTCATCTCGGACTAGGTCTGGCCCTCGGCTACGTCGCAGCGCGCGAGGCTCATGGGATAGCGGTTCCGCCCTCCGGTGACGAGGCGACGTGCCGCGGTTCGACGGCCGGGAAGGCATGCAGGCAGGCGCGAAAGGTACGGGACACTCCGCTCGACCACGCCCGCCGGCACCCACAAACGAAAACCCCGGCGACCGCATCCGGCCACCGGGGTTCCGTGTCATTCCTCGTCCGACACCGTCAGATCGTCGGGATTGTCGTCCGGCTCGCCAGCGGGGAGGTCGTCCGGGGCGTCGCCGCCGTCGGGATCGCGCTGGTCTTCGCTGAGCGCGGGGTGGCTGCGGGGTTCGGTCATCGCGTTCCTCCTCCTGATCGCCATACCAACGCATGGCCACCGGCGAAGGTCGCAACCGTCAGCGCTGCGTCATCGCCTTCTTCAGTTTGGCGTGCGCGGCGCTCTTGATCTGGCAGACGCGCGCCGCGCCGATCCCGAGCACCTGCCCGATCTCTTCGAGGTTGAGTTCCTCGACGTGATAGAGCTGGATCACCAGCTGCTCGCGCTCCGGCAATCCCGAGATCGCGGCGATCAGCCGGTCGCGGGTCTGCGTTTCGGAAAGCTGCTCGAACGCGTCGGGCGCGTCGCTCGCGAACCACGGCTGGTCGTCGGCGTAGACCTCGTCGATCGACTCATATCTGATCGCCTCGGCCGCGGCATAGTCGGTGCGCAACTTCTCCGGCGTCACCTCCAGCCGCGACGCCAGCTCGCGCTCGGTGGGCGCACGGCCATATTGATGGCTCAGCTGATTGACCGCGCGCGCATATTCGCGCTTCCGGCGGATCGCGCCGCGCGTCATCGCGGCGTGGCGGCGCAGTTCGTCGATCATCGCGCCGCGCAGCCGCGTGACCAGATATTGGCGGAGCGTCACCTGCCCGCGATCCTCGAAGGCGGCGACCGCCTCGACCAAGGCGACCAGCCCGACCTGCACCAGATCCTCGACCTCGATCGCCGTCGAGACACTGCCGTGAACGTGCCACGCCAGCCGCCGGACGAGCGGAAGATGCTCGCGCACCAGCGCATTCTCGTCGCGCGCGCGTACGCGCGGTCTATAGGTGAGGGGTGCGCCGTCGATCGGCAGCGGGGCGGGCTGCGCGCCGGTGAACGCCTGCGGCATCGGTTCGGCGCTCATGCCGCCAGTGCCTGCTGCTGCGGCTGGTTGCCGATGATCGCGACGACCTCGACGGCCTTGTCTTCAGGGACTTCGAAGAAGCTCATGACGGGCGTATCCGGTAGAACGGTGCGGACGAGTTTGCGGATCGCGACGCGGATCGCGGGCTGGACGACCAGCGCGAACGGCTTCGCTTCCGCGATGAGCGGCTGGGCCGCGGCTTGCAGCGCGTCGACGATGCGACGGCCGAGTTCGGGTTCGATGACGTGGCGGCCGGGATCCTGCCGCGCGGCCTGGCCGAGCAATTGCTCCAGCCCGCCCTCCAGCGTCATGACGCGCAGCGGTTCGCGCACGCCGGCCAGCTTGGCGATGATCAGCGAGCCGAGTTCGGGGCGGATCAGCTCGATGATCTCGACCGGGTCGGCGCTGCGCTGCGCGGCGATCGAGATCGCGGCGGCGATGCGGCGGAATTCGCGCAGCTGGATACCTTCGGACAACAGCCCCTTCAGCACCGTCGCCAGCGAGGTGAGCGGCAGCGGCGCCAGCGCGGCGACCAGCTGCGGCGCACGCTCCTTGAGCTCGTCGAGCAGCGACTGGACCTCGTCCGCGCCCAGCAGGTCGCCGGCATTGGCGCCCAGCGCATGGTTGAGGTGCGTGGCGATCACCGTGCCCGAATCGACGACCAGATAGCCTTGGCCGGTCGCGACATCGGCGTCGCCGGTCGCGATCCACGTCGCGTCGAGCCCGAAGGTCGGGTCCTTGGCCTTCTTGCCGATCAACTCGCCGAAGCCCTGCCCGGTGTCGAGCGCCAGCATCTCGTCGGGCGAGACCTGATCCTCGCCGACGCACACCCCGCCCAGCATGACGCGGTACGTGTAGGGCGCGAGGTTGATGTCGTCGCGGACGCGCACCTGCGGCACCACGAAGCCGAGTTCCTTCGACAGCTGGCGACGCACGCCGGTGATCCGGCCCATCAGCGGCGCACCGCGGCGCTCGTCGACCAGCGGGACCAGCCCGTAACCGATGTCGAGATTGACCAGCATCGTCTCCGACACTTCGTCCCAGCCGATCTTGGAGGGATCGGGCGCTTCGACCGCGGGCGGCGCTTCGACGATTGCGGGGCGCTTGGCGATCTGGTTCAGCTTCCACGCCGCGAACCCGGCGGCACCGGCGAGCGGCAGGATGACGAAATGCGGCATCCCGGGCAGCACGCCGAGCAGCACGAGGATCACCGCCACCGGCGTCCAGGTGCGCGCCGAGCCGAACTGGCTGCCGATCTGGCCGGCGAGATCCTTCTCGGACTTCACGCGGGTGACGATCGCGGCGGCGGCGATCGAGAGCAGCAGCGCCGGCACCTGCGCGACCAGCGCGTCGCCGATCGCGAGCATGGTGTAGGTCTGCGCGGCCTTGGCGATCGTCAGCGAATGGCTGACCGGGCCGAGGATCAGCCCGCCGACGATGTTCGCGGCGAGGATCAGCAGGCCGGCGACCGCGTCGCCCTTCACGAATTTCGACGAACCGTCCATCGAGCCGTAGAATTCGGCCTCGGTGGCGACGTCGACGCGGCGCTTCTTGGCTTCGTCGGGGGTGATGAGCCCGGCGTTGAGGTCGGCGTCGATCGCCATCTGCTTGCCGGGCAGCGCGTCGAGCGTGAAGCGTGCCGAGACTTCGGAGACGCGGCCTGCGCCCTTGGTGACGACGATCAGGTTGATGATGACGATGATCGCGAACACGAACAGGCCGACGACATAGTCGCCGCCGATCACGAACGATCCGAACGCCTCGATGACATGCCCCGCCGCCGCCGAGCCGGTATGGCCGTGGACCAACACGATGCGCGTCGAGGCGACGTTGAGGCCGAGCCGGAACAGCGTCGCGAACAGCAGCACGGTCGGGAAGGACGAGAAGTCGAGCGGCTTCTCGGCATTGAGCGCGACCATCAGCACCGCGAGGCTGATCGTGATGTTCATGATGAAGAACACGTCGAGCAGGAAGGCCGGGATCGGCACGACCATCAGGACGACGAGCAGCAGGATCGCGGCGGGCAGCGCGCCCTGGCGCGCGTGGGCGAGGATCTTCATCGTCTAGCGCCCCAGTCCGGCGAGCATCATATAGGCGAGCCGCGCATTGTCGGGCGACGGGCGCAGCAGGCTGGCGCCCGTGCTGCGCTGGCCGAGCGCCGACTTCGCCCAGTCGAGCGCGTCGGTCGCGCTCTGCCCGGTGCCGGTGACGACGGTGGCGTCCTCGCCCATCGACAGCGCCTGCGCGGCGAACTGCCACTGGTTGTTGGCCTTCGCGGTGGCGGCGGCATCCGATCCGTTGCCGAGCTTGTCGGCGAAGCGCTTGTACACCTCCGACAGCGAACGGGCCGAACCGTCGCGCTCGAAGAAGACGCTGCGGTTCGCGCGCGCCGCGGTCGGGAACACCGCCGCCGCGCTGCGATCGGGATTGCTCTGCATCGCCGACAGGAAGGTGCGCGCACCGCCGATGCCGAGGAAGTGCGCCATATAGAGGTCGGTGCCGGTCGCTTCACGCCCGGTGACCGCCTCGATCGCGCCCTTGTTGTCGCTGGCGTGCTCGGCGGCCATCAGCGCGGAGACCTCGGGGTTGTTGCGCAAGCCCAGGATCGCCTCGCGATTGCCGCCCGCCACGGTGTAGCGCCCGCCCGACTTCTGGATGCTGTCGGCGGCCCAGCTCAGGCCGTGCTCGGCGCCATGCTGTTTGACGACCGCGAGCCAGCTCTGGTCGAGGAACTGGTACAGCCCGCTCGCCGACGAGGTGCCCGAGCGCGCATTGGCGTTCAGCCCGCTCTCGAGCCGCGCCTGACCCATCAGGTAATCGAAGTCGACGCCGGTGCGCTGCGCGGCGCGCTGGATCGCGGACGTGACCCGCTGGGTGGCAGAGGTGATCGTGGCAACGCTCATGCCCGGCATCGCTGCAAGGGGCGTGCCAAAAGGGTGAGGCCGACCCAAACCGCCGTCGCCCCTGCGCAGGCAGGGGCCCATGGCTGCATCGTCCGGGTGAGCGGCCTGACACAAGCGCGCCGCTGCCTGTGTCGGCGTTGCGCGCGACGCGACAGACATAGGCCCCTGCCTTCGCAGGGGCGACGCGGTTTGGTCGGTCGGAATCACAACGCCCCGGGGTGGGCCGGGGCGTCGTCGTGTCAGCAGTAACGTCTGCGGTCAGGCGTAGGCGACGGCGCCGCGGCCATAGGAGCTGCCGCCCTGACCGGAAAGAAGTTGCAGGCGGCGGCGAACATTTGCCGCCATCAGGTTGACGTAGATGCGGCAGGTGTCGTTGAGGCGGTCCGCCTCCTCGACCAGCCCGCGCAGCTCCGGGGTGGCGGGGCCGTCGCCGAGCTGCTGCAATTCCTCGATCGCGCGCAGCTTGTTCGACGTCGCGCGTTCCAGCGCGTTCATGTCGTTGGTCTTGAGTGCGGCGATCTCGGCATGGAGCATGTCGATCACGCGCACCAGCGCATCACGCCTGTTCATTGCGGGACATCCAATCGTAGCGCAGCGCGATGAACTGGTCGGCGATCGTCGACGGCGACAGCGGGAACGTCCCGTTGGCGAGCGCGGTCTTGATCTCCTGGACGCGGTCGGCGTTGACCGGCGGGGCCGAGGCCATCGCGCTGGCCAGCGCGCCCGGTGCCTGCGCGGCATCGGGGCTCGCCTGCTTCGTGACCGACGCCGCCCTGGCGACCGGTTCGGCCTTTGCGGCCGGCTGAACGGCAGAGACGGAGGAAACCCCCGTCCTGATCGTCGCTGATCCTATTGATTCCACCATGTCCACACCCGTGGGTTTCTGCTGACACCGGCAGAAACGACCGTTGCGCGGGCGGCTTTAGCACTTTTTTTATTCCGGCCAGCCGGGCAGCGTCGCGCGGCCCGCATCGACCGCCACCGCCTGCACCGGGCGCGCTGAATCGGTGACGCGCACCATCACGCGCCCGCCGGGCGCGGCATCGGCCATCGCGACGCCCTCGCGCGTGATCGAGAAGCCGTCCGAGCCGGCCTCGATCGTGACCGCATCCCCGCGGCGGATTACCGGCTCGGCGCGCGACGGCGGCGCAACCGCGCCGGCGCGCAGCATCGCAGGCGCGGCGCTGGCGGTGCGCGGCGGCGCGATCACCGGCACGAAGATCCGCCACGCCGGGTCGGCGCAGGCGACCACCACCGCATCATGCGCATCGGTGCGCCACGACAGCGCGACCATCCCGCAGGTAGCGAGCCGCAGCCGTGCGTCGACCGGCGCGCGCGCGCCGCCCTCCGCGCCGATCGGGCGCGTCGTGAAGGCGGCGACCGCGCGGTCGATCGCGGCGGTGTCCTGAAAGGCGAGCGAGGCGGCGGCGAGCAGCGCGATCATCGGGGGGTTCCTTGCGAAATGGTCTCGCCGGCAAAAGCGAGCGTGACGACGACCGCGCGCGGACCGTGCGCCGGCGTCGTGGAAAGCAGCAGCCGCGCATCGGGCACCCCGCCCGCGGCGAGCGCGGCGGCGACGGCGCGCGCGCGATCGGCGGCGAGCACCGTGGCACTGTGGGAGCCGGGGTCGACATCGGCGGCGCTGCCGTCGGTGCTGGCGGTGACGGTCAGCCGCACGCGCGGGTCGCGCAGCTCGGCGCGCGCCCATTTGACCAGCGCGTCGGTCGATTGCGGCAACACTGCCGAGCCGGGCGCGAAGCCCGCGACGCCGTGGCTGGCGACCGGCATCGCGACGGGGGCGGGCTCGACGCCGAACCCTTCCGCGATCCCGCGCGCCAGATCGTGCGGGGTCAGCGTCTGATTGGCCTGAAGCAGCACGAAGAAGCCGACCAGCAGCAGCGCCAGATCGGCGAGCGTGATCAGCCACAGCGGGCGGCCGGGCTGGATGTCGAGCAGCGCGTCGTCGCTCATGCCGCTTCGTCCTGCGTGACGATCGCGAGCGGCGCTTCGGCGTCGTGCGCGCGCGCACGGACGCGCGGCGCCTCGCGCTCGGCCAGCGCGGCGAGCGGCGCGACCAGCCGCTCGCGCTCGAGCAACTCGGCGCGCGCCGCGGTGCGCAACCGCGCCGCGATCGGCATCGCGATGAGATTGGCGAGCAGCGCGCCATATAGGGTCGCCAGCAAAGCGACCGCCATCGCCGCGCCGATCGCCTGCGGATCGCTCATCCGCGTGAACATCGCGACCAGCCCGATCAGCGTGCCGATCATCCCCATCGCTGGTGCGGTCTCGGCCATGCCGGTCCAGCATTCGACGACGATCCGGTGTCGCTCGGCGCGCTGGCGGCGCGCGGTGTCGAGCACCTCGGTCACCACCGCGGCCTGCGCGCCGTCGACGATCAGCACGACCGCCGCGGCGATGTCGGTGTCGCGGATCACGCTGCGGTCGAGCGCATGGACGCCGTGGCGCTGCGCGATCCGCGCCAGCGTCGCGATCTGCTCCAGCCGCGCGTCGGCGCGGAAGCGGCGGCGCGGCAGCGTCGCGGTCGCGAGCAGCGCCCGCGCGAGATCGCGCAGCGGGGTGCGCAAGACGGTCGCCAGCATCGTGCCGCCCAGCACGATCGCCAGCGCCACAGGATCGAAGAGCAGCGCGGGAGTCATGCCCGCCCTGTTGCAAGCCGCGGGCCAAGTGAGTCCGGTCCTCGAGCGGACGGCAGCGCGGCGCACCGGCGGCAACCGGGATTGCCGGCAACCGGCAAGCCTTTGCCGCCCGGTCATTCCTCCTCCGTCATTGCGAGCGCAGCGAAGCAAGCCAGGGCGTCCTGGGCCGGCTCTGGATTGCTTCGCTTTGCTCGCGATGACGGTGATTCACACCGCCGCCTGCGCCATTTGGCACGGCCCTTGCTCAACAGCTTCGTGCACCTGTCGTGCATGGAGGAGTTGGGCCCGATGGCCGAGGGATTGTTCGGAGTTCACGCTGCCGCGCTGGAGGTGCGTTCACAGCGCATGGGCGTGCTGGCGTCGAACATCGCCAATGCATCGACGCCCAATTTCAAGGCGCGCGACATCGACTTCACCACCGCGCTCAACGCGGTCGAGAGTCAGCCGGGCGGCGTCGGCGCCGATCTGGGCGGGGCGGTCAAGTATCGCGTCCCCACCAACCCGTCGATGGACGGCAACACGGTGGAACTGTCCACCGAACAGACCGCCTTCGCCGAGAACGCCGTGCAATATCAGAGCACGCTCGCCTTCCTCAACGGACGCATCGGGCAGATCACCCGCGCGCTGAAGGGAGAATAAGCCATGTCGGGCAATCCGATGACGGTCTTCCAGGTCGCGGGCCGCGCGATGTCGGCGCAGCTGACGCGGATGAACACCACCGCGTCGAACCTCGCCAACGCCGGCGGCGTCGCGGGCACCGAGGACGCCGCCTACAAGACGATGAAGCCGGTGTTCCGCACCAGCTTCGATCAGGCGAGCGGGCTGTCTACGGTCGACGTGCAGCAGATCGTCACCGCGGGCGAGAAGCCCACCAAGCGCTACGACCCCAATCATCCGCTCGCCGACAAGGACGGCAACGTCTTCGACGCCGCGGTCGATGAATCGCGCGAGCTGGTCGACATGATGGAGACCGCGCGCAGCTACCAGAACAACGTCGAGGTGATGCAGACCGCCAAGACGCTGATCCTCGACACTCTCAAGATGGGTCGCTGACCATGACCAGCATTTCCGCCAACACCAGCGGGGTCGACAAGGCCGCGCAGGACGCGATCTTCTCCTCGGCCGGGGTCGCGCGTTCCAACTCCGTCACCGGCACCACCGAGGCCGGCGCGAACGTCGGCAAGTCGCAGCTCGGGCAGAAGGACTTCGTGCGCCTGATGACCGCGCAGCTGCAATATCAGGATCCGTTCAACCCGCAGGACAATACGCAGATGGTCGCGCAGATGGCGACCTTCTCGCAGGTCGCGGGGATCAGCGAGATGAGCAGCACGCTCGCGGGCATCGCCAATCGGCTGGGCACGACCTCGTCGAGCGACGCGATGAGCTTCGTCGGCCGCACCGTGCTCACCGAGGGCAAGACCGCCTACGAGCGGTCGGCAGGCGGAATCATGGGTGCGGTCGAGCTGCCGAACTCGGCGACCGACGTCGACGTCACGATCACCGACAGGAACGGGCTGGCGGTCAAGAACATCCAGCTCGGCAAGCAGGAGGCCGGCGCGGTCGACTATAGCTGGGACGGAAAGGACGACGCCGGCAACAAGGTCGAGAACGGTCCGTACACCGTCACCGTCGAGGCCGCCAACGGCAGCACCATCGTCCCCGCCAAGTCGCTGGTGTGGGCGCCGGTCGAGACCGTCTCGCTCGCCGCGGGCGCCGAGCCCGTCCTCAACGTCACCGGCCTCGGCAAGGTCGATCCCGCCGCGGTCCGCAAGGTCGCCTGATCCTATTCTTTTCCCGAACTTTCCGCAGGAGTACCCCCCATGTCCTTCTTCACCTCGCTCTCGGGCCTTCAGGCCATGCAGACCGACATGTCGGTCATCAGCCACAACCTCGCCAACGTCTCGACCAACGGCTTCAAGAAGAGCCGCACCGCCTTCGCCGACGTCATCTCGTCGAACGTGTCGACCGATCCGCGCAAGATGGTCGGCTCGGGCGTGTCGGTGAAGGGCACCGTGCAGCAATTCTCGGACGGTTCGTCGAACCAGACCAAGAGCGCGCTCGACATGCAGATCCTCGGCGAAGGCTTTTTCGTGGTGAAGTCGACCGGTCTGTCGGATCAGGTCAACTACACGCGTACCGGCGCATTCACCGTCGACGACAGCCGCAACGTGATCGACGCGCAGGGCAGCTATCTGATGGTCTATCCGGTCGATAACGACGGCAACGTCACCGCGACCGGCGACAAGTCGCTGACCAACCTGCAGATCCAGCCGACCAGCGGCTCGCCGAGCGCAACCAAGAACGTCGCCACCAAGGTGCAGATCCCGTCCACCGCCACGGTCAAGGATACGACCGCCTTCAAGCGCACCGACACCTCCACCTACAACAACTCGGTCGCGACGCGCGTCTATGACGCGAACGGCAACGCGATGACGATGACCAGCTATTACGTCCGCACCGCCGAGGGCGCGCCGACCGCGACGCCGCCGAACACCGGCACGTGGGACGTCTACACCTATGTCGGCGACCAGATGCTGACGCCCGATGACGGCGTTGCCACCGGCCCGGGTCCGGTCACGCAGAAGTATGACACCACCGGCGCGCTCGTCCCGCCGAACGCGATCACGTTCAAGCCGTTCATCCCGGCCTCGGGCGCGGCGCAGCAGACGATCAAGCTCGACCTGGCCGGCTCGACGCAGACCTCGGCGGCCGCCGCGGTCAGCAACCGCGTGCAGGACGGCGTCGCGGTCGGCCAGCTGGTCGGCATCACCGTCGACGACGCCGGCATCATCAAGGCGAGCTATTCCAACTCGGACATCGTCCCGCTCGGCAAGGTCGCGATCGCGAAATTCTCGGCGCCGACCGGTCTGCGTCAGGCCGGCAGCAACTATTGGCAGGCGACGGGTATCTCGGGGAAGGCGACGCTCGGCTTCGCCGCCGCCGAGGGCTTCGGCAGCCTCAAGTCGGGCCAGCTCGAGGGCTCGAACGTCGACATCACCGAGGAACTCGTCAACCTGATCGCCGCGCAGCGCAACTTCCAGGCGAACTCGAAGGCGCTCGATACCGCGACGCAGGTATCGCAGGCGATCCTCAACATCCGCGGCTGATGCAGACGGTCGGGACGTCGGAGAGGATGTAAGTGGACAAGCTGGTCTATACCGCGGCGACCGGTCTGCGCGCGCACATGCAGTCGCAGGCCGCGATCGCCAACAACATGGCGAACGTCTCCACCACCGGCTTCCGCGCCGATCGCGTGGTGTTCGACCGGATCATCCTGTCCGACGGCTCGACCCAGCTGTCGGCGCGGCAGCCGACCTCGGAAGAGGTGCGCGACGCCGATCGCGCGCCGGGCGTCGTCCAGCAGACCGGGCGGCCGCTCGACGTCGCGCTCGGCGATGCCGACAAATGGCTGGCGGTGCAGGCGTCGGACGGGTCGGAGGCCTATACCCGGCGCGGCGACCTGTCGGTTTCCCCCGCGGGGACGCTCCAGACCGGCGACGGCTTCCTCGTCATGGGACAGGGGGGCCCGATCACCATACCGCCCTACGATTCGATCAGCATCGGATCGGACGGCTCGATCTCGATCGTCCCGCAGGGCGACAAGACCGGGCAGACCACCGTCGTCGATGGGCTGAAGCTGGTGTCGAGCAAGGGCAGCGATGCCGTGAAGGGGCTCGACAATCTGATGCGCGTGCGCGGCGGCGGCGTGATGCCCGCCGATCTCGACGCCGGGGTGACCAGCGGTGCGCTGGAAGGCTCCAACGTCAACATGACCCAGGCGCTGGTCGACATGATCGAGAACCAGCGCAGCTACGAAGTGCAGGCCAATTTGCTGAAAGAGGCCCGCTCCATGGACGAATCGAGCGCATCGGTGATGCGCCTGCCGGGCTGAGGAAGGACTGACCGATGACCACCGCCGCCATGCACATCGCGCGCACCGGGCTCGACGCCCAGGACACGCGGATGCGCGTCATTTCGAACAACCTCGCCAACGTCAGCACGACCGGGTTCAAGCGCGACCGCGCCGCGTTCGAGACGCTGTCGTATCAGGTCGTGACCGCGCCGGGCGCGCAGTCGACCGGCGAGACGCAATATGCCACCGGGCTCAACCTCGGCACCGGCGTGCGCGTGCAGGGCACGTCGCGCACCGAAACGCAGGGGTCGATGAGCCAGACCGGCAACAGCCTCGACCTCGCGCTCGACGGCAACGGCTATTTCCAGGTGCAGATGCCCGGCGGCCAGCTCGGCTATACCCGCGCCGGCAATTTCTCGCGCTCACCCGAGGGGCTGCTCATCACCAGCCAGGGTTATCAGGTGATGCCCGGCATCACCGTGCCGACCAATGCGACGCAGATCACGATCGGTACAGACGGCACCGTCACCGCGACGATCCCGGGGCAGACCGAGGGGCAAAACCTCGGCCAGATTCAGGTCGCCAGCTTCCCGAACTCGGCGGGGCTCGAATCGAACGGCGACAATTTCCTGCTCGAGACCGCGTCGAGCGGCGCGGCCAACATGGGCGTGCCCGGCGAGGACGGTCGCGGCCGCGTGCGGCAGGGAACGCTCGAGGCGAGCAACGTCAACGTCGTCGAGGAGCTGGTCGACATGATTGAGACCCAGCGCGCCTATGAGGTCAATTCGAAGATGATCTCCGCCACCGACGACATGCTGAAAACCGTTAACCAAAATCTGTCATGAGTCGCATCATGATGACTTCTCCCGCTTTTCGTCGGTTGCGCGTGGTGCTGGGCGGCGTGCTTGGCGCCGCCGCCGCGGTCGCTTTGGTGCCCGCGCCGGCGCACGCCAGCGTGTTCGGCAAGCTGCTCAAGAAGAAGCCGGGCGAGGATTTCAGCGCCGCGCGTGTCGAGCCGGTCGCGCCGGTGCCGACCGCGCCGGTCGCCGACGGCGCGATCTTCCAGGCGTCGGGCGGTTATGCCGCGCTGTACGAAGGATGGCGCGCGCGCCGCGTCGGCGATCCGCTGACGATCGTGCTGGTCGAGCGGACCGCCGCGTCCAAGTCGTCGGCGTCGAAGATCGATTCGAAGGGCTCGTTCGGGCTCACGCCGCCGAGCACCGGTCCGCTCGGCGGGCTGCTGAATCCCAGCGATGTCGGCGCCAGCGGCAACCGCGGCTTCAACGGCACCGGCAGCGCCGATCAGGCGAATTCGCTGTCGGGCGAGGTGTCGGTGACGGTGGCGGAGGTCTATCCGAACGGCACGATGCTGGTGCGCGGGCAGAAGCGCGTGACGCTCAACCGCGGCGACGAATTCGTGCAGATCAAGGGCATCGTCCGCTTCGCCGACGTCGACCGCGACAATCGCGTGCCGTCGACGCGCGTCGCCGATGCGCAGATCGCCTATACCGGCAAGGGCGACGTCGCCCGCGCCAGCCGTCAGGGCTGGCTGTCGCGCTTCTTCCAGGTGGTGAGCCCGTTCTGATGCTGCGTACGCTGTTCATCGCGCTCCTCGCGCTGATCGTCTCGGTGCCCGCACACGCGGATCGCATCAAGGATCTCGGCGGGTTCCAGGGCATCCGCTCGAACCAGCTGACCGGTTACGGCGTGGTGGTCGGGCTGCCCGGCACCGGCGACGACAATCTCGAATATACCGTCCAGTCGGTGAAGGCGGTCGCGTCGCGCTTCGGGCTGCAACTGCCCGCCAGCGCCAATCCGGGGCTCAAGAACGCCGCGGTCGTGCTCATCACCGCCGAACTGCCGCCGTTCGCCAAGCCGGGGCAGCGGATCGACATCACCGTCGCCTCGATGGGCAAGGCGAAGTCCTTGCGCGGTGGCGCGCTGGTGCTCACCCCGCTGCTCGGCGCCGACGGGCAGGTCTATGCGATGGCGCAGGGCAATCTCGCGGTCGGCGGGCTGGGTGCCGAGGGCGCCGACGGGTCGAAGATCGTCGTCAACATCCCCTCGACCGGCCGCATCCCCGAGGGTGCGACCGTCGAGCGTGCGGTAGCAACCGGTTTCGCCGACACGCCGTTCCTCACCTACAATCTCGCGCGCGCCGATTTCACGACCGCGCAGAACGTCGCCGCGGCGATCAACCGCAAGCTCGGCTTCGGCACCGCGCAGGCGACCGACGCGGTTTCGGTGGCGGTGCGCGCGCCGGTCGGTGCGGATGTGCGCGCGACGCTGATGAGCGAGATCGAGAATCTGAGCGTCGACAGCGCCGAGCCGCCCGCCAAGGTGATCGTCAACGCGCGCACCGGCACGGTGGTCATCAATTCCGCGGTCCGGCTCGCCCCCGCGGCGGTGACGCACGGCAAGCTGACCGTCCGCATCGACGAGAGCCAGCGCGTCAGCCAGCCCGCGCCGCTCAGCAACGGCCAGACCGCGCTGGAGAACCGCTCCAACGTCCAGGTCAGCGAGGAGAAGAAGCCGATGTTCCTGCTGACGCCCGGCCCGAAGCTCGCCGATGTCGTCAAGGCGGTGAACGCGATCGGTGCGTCCCCGGCCGACCTCGTCGCGATCCTCGAGGCGCTCAAGGAAGCCGGCGCGCTCAAGGCCGAACTGGTGGTGCTGTGATGGGCGACGCGATCGGATCGATCACGGGCCAGACCGGCCTCGACACCGGGCTCGCGCGCGCCGCGACGAAGCAGAACCTCGACAAGGCCGCGCAGCAGTTCGAGTCGGTGTTCACCGGCATGATGCTCAAGTCGATGCGACAGGCGAAGCTCGCCGATCCGCTGATCGACAGCAAGGCGATGGACACCTTCCGCGACATGAGCGACCAGAAGGTTGTCCAGAACATGGCCGAACATCATCCGCTCGGCATCGGGCAGGCGATGAGCAAGTTCCTTGCGCAGTCGCAGCCGGAGATGGGGGCAGGGTCGGACGGGACGGGGACGGCCACGCCGAAGCCCTGACCCTTGTTCGTCATTGCGAGCGCAGCGAAGCAATCCAGAGCCGGACCAGGACGCCCCGGATTGCTTCGCTGCGCTCGCACTGACGACGACCTTGAGGCGACCCTTGCCTCCCTCAAGGCCGGGCAATGAGCCAAACGCCTGTCAAACCAAGCATAAACCCGATCTTAACCCGAATCGTGCGACTCTCACCGCATGAGTGATCTGCTCTCCCTCGGCGCTTCGGGCGTGCGCACGTATCAGACGGCGCTGGCGACGACGTCGGAGAATATCGCCAATGCCGGCAATGCGTCCTATGTCCGGCGCACCCCCAGCATCCGCGAGATCACCGGTGGCACCGGCTTCAATACCTCGTCGCCGAACGGCATGGGGTCGTCGGCCTTCAACATCCTGCGCGCCGGCAATACCTATGCCGACCAGACGCTGCGCACCGCCGCATCGGACCTGTCGCGGACCGAGGCCGGCTCGGTCTGGCTGGAGCGGATCGAGACCGCGCTGGGCAGCGGCGGGCTGTCGTCGCGGATGACCGCCTTCTTCGCCGCCGGCACCGCGTTGCAGGCCGATCCGTCTTCCGCCGCGCTGCGCGCCGGGATGCTGAGCGCCGGGTCGTCGGTCGCCGATGCGTTCGGCGTCACCGCACGCGCGCTCGACGATTCGGCCGCCGAGCTGGACGGGCAGGCCGGACAGGCCGCCGCCGAGCTGACCCGGCTCAACCAGGCGATGCTCAAGGTCAACCAGGGGCTGGTGAAGACCGCGCCGGGTACCTCGGCGATGGCCGGGCTGATGGACCAGCGCGACGATCTGCTCCAGCAGATGAGCGCGCTGACCGATGTCGACGTCAAGATCGACGATTACGGCCGCGCCACCGTCCGCGCCGCCGGCCCGAACGGCCCGGTGCTCGTCGATCCGAAAGACGCCAGCGAGGTCGCCTATGGCCGCACCGGCAGCAACGTCGCGCTCGCGGTGCGCCCGCCGAGCGGCTCGCCGACCGTCTTCGACCCCGAGGGCGGGTCGCTGGCGGGGATGGTCGAGGGCGCGCAGCGGATCGCCACCACCCGCGACGGGCTCGCGCGGATCGCCAAGGACCTGACCGAGACGGTCAACACGCTGCAAGCCGCCGGCGACGACCTGAAGGGCAATGCCGGCACCGATTTCTTCACGGCGAGCACCACCGATCCCACCCAGTTCAAGGTGGCCCTGACCGGCGGCGACCAGATCGCCGCGGCGGCGCGCGCCGGTGGGTCGCGCGATGCGTCGAATCTCGTTTCGCTGGCGGGCAAGCGCAGCAGCATCGGGTTCGAGGGCAGCGTGCAGGCGCTCGTCACCGACAATGCCGCGACGCTCAAGCAGCGGCGGCTGGTCGCGGAGGCGCAGACCACGATCCGCGACGGCGCGATCACCACGCGTTCCGAACTGACCGGGGTCAATCTGGATAACGAGGCGGTCGACCTGCTGAAGTATCAGCAGGCGTATCAGGCCTCGAGCCGCGTCATCCAGGTCGCCAAGGAAACCTTCCAGTCGATCCTCGAGATCAGGTAAGCGCGATGCAGATCTCCAGCAGCCTCATGTTCGATCGTTCCGCGGCCCGGATGGGATCGCTGATGTCGAACGCGGTCAAGCTCCAGACGCAATTGGCGACCGGGAAGAAATTCACCTCGCCGTCCGAGAATGTCACGGTCGGGCAGCAGCTCGCCGAATTCGACCGCAAGAACATCGACGCCGCCGCCTATACGTCGAACATGAACATGTCGTCGTCGCTGCTGTCGCAGGCCGACACGACGCTCGATTCGATCTACACGCAGATGCAGCGCGCCACCGAACTGACGGTGCGCGCCAGCAACGGCTCGCTCAGCGTCCAGGACCGCAAGGTGATCGGCGACGAGATGAAGGCAGTCGTCGATACGCTGATCGGGCTCGGCAACGTCAGCGACTCGAACGGCCGTTCGCTGTTCGGCAGCGCCAGCGGCGATGCGGCGATCACGAAGAACACCGACGGCACCTTCACCTACAATACCGCGCCGTCGTTGTCCGAAGTGCCGATCGCCGACAATATGTCGATCCAGCCCACCGAAACCGCCGCGCGGATCTTCCAGGGCCCGGCCGGCGACACGCTCGCGATCCTGTCGCAGCTCGCCGCGGCCTTGCAGGGCGGCGACGCGACGGGCGAAGCCGCGCGCAGTGCGCTCGACAAGGTCAACAGCGCGACCGATCAGGTCTCGATCGTCCAGGCGTCGGTCGGCGCCCGCGCCGCGCGCGTCGACCTGCAACAGACGTTGCAGGAGAATGTCTCGGCCGACCGCGAGGAGCTGCGCTCGTCGCTGGAGGATACCGACATGACCGCGACCGCGGCCGAGTTCGCGAAGACGATGACGATCCTCACCGCGACCCAGTCGAGCTTCTCGAAGCTGTCGCAGCTGTCGCTGTTCAGCTACCTGCGTTGATCTCCGCCGCGACCTTCCTGTCGTCGTCGCCCCGGATTTGATCCCGGGCCCCGCTTTTTCTCGACCGACGTGTTAGCGGGACCCCCCTGAGTTCACAAACGAAGTGCAACACCTGAGACAGGTGCTGCCATGTCGAGATATCGTCAGCTTACGCTCGAGGAGCGGTGTT
>NZ_JACIJN010000006.1 GCF_014199415.1 Sphingomonas endophytica | reverse complement strand
AACCATCTCACACACACACACACACACAACGGCCCCGTCTCCAACGAGACGGGGCCGTCGTGCGTTCGATACCCGCCAAAAACGCACAGCCCGCGATACCCAGACCGCGTTGTGCGCCTTACTAAAGAACCTCCGCCCCCAACCTCCCCCGCGCCACCTCAACGATAACCTCCCATCGTCACCTTCAGCACCTGCGGGCGGTCGACAAGGTTGATCCCATAGTCGGTTTGATCGCCGTTCCAGATACGCGAGGTTACCCAGCGTCCCTTGTCGAACGCGCCTTCTTCCACGCGCAGCATCATCGCGCCGGGTGCCTTCTCTGCCGCCTCGATCTCGATGCGGACATGATCGCCGACGATCAGAAATTCGTCGGGGGAGAGTTGCGCGACCGCCACCCCGCCGACCGGCTCCTTCGCCCATGGCGCCGGCTCGGCCTTGAGCCACGTCCAGTTCCGCATCCCGAACTGCCACTCGCCCCAGGACGCCTTGATCGTCCACATCCCCATCCGGGTCGTTTGGACCGCGCCATCGTCGGGCTTGGCGACACCCCAGGTCGGCCGCGCATAGGCGATCCGCGCCCAGTCGCGCATGATCGAGCCGAACATGCCATAAGCGAGCGTCAGCGGCGCGAGCGTCGCGTCGCTCAAATCGCGCGCGCCGAGCGGGAAGTTAAAATAGCCGCTTTCGTCGGTTCCGAACGGCGCATAGCCGATCGCGCCCCGTCCAAGCGCGGCGTAGACGTAGCGATGGAAGTCACGCGCATTGCCGACTTCCGGCACCATCAGCGCGTTGTCGGCGCGTGCATATTGGTCGAGATAGGAAGTGGCGTTGGCGCTTTTGCGGTCATAGATGTCGGGTGCGGCGAAATCGACGTGCGGTGCCGCGACCTTCCAGATGTCGATTACATCCTGCTGCGGGCCGCCGCTCGCGACGCCGTCCGGATCGGGGACGTTCGACGGGCCTGCGAGCGCGGCATTGACGTACATCGGCAACGGCTTGACCGCCTTCCCCGCTGCGGCGATCGCGTCGACGTACGAGGCGACATACCAGGTGTTGAAGGCACGGTCGGCCTGCGCGCCAAACACCTGCGTCCAGGTTCCGCTCCGGCCGACCCGCCTGGCGAGCGCGGCCGGGATGGCTTTGGCGAACAGCGCATTGCCGATGCCCGAATAATCGCGCGGGTTGCGGTAGCTGCCGGTCTCGTTTTCCGGCTGCACCATGATGACGGTATGCTGCGGATCATGGTCGCGCAGATATTCCATGACCTTGACGAATGCGGCCCGATCGGCGGTCAGCGTCGCTGCCCCATGCGGGCTAAGCACGCCGTGATCGCTGCCATCGCGCTTCTTCATGCGTGGGAAGCGGCGGTTGTCGAGCTTGACCCAGTCCGGGGTGTAGCCGGGTGAGGTGTTCTTCCATGTTCCGAACCACAGCAGCACCACGCGCTTGTCGTGCGCGCGCGCCTGATCAAGCAATTGCTGGAGGAAGGAGAGGTCGAAGCGGCCTTCCTGCGGTTCGACCTGCTGCCACGCGATCGGCACCTCGACGGTATTGGCGTGGATGCGATCGAGCACCGGCCATGCTGTCTTGAGCGCTTCGGGATAGTTGCTCGAATTGTTGACCTGCCCGCCGAGGATCGTGAACGGTGCGCCGTCGACGATCAGGGCATGTCGGCCGTTCCGGCTCTCCAGCCGCGGAACGTCCGCCGCGGCGACAGTCGCCGTCGCGAGCAGCAGCCCTGTGGCAATGGTGGTACGTCCGATCATGTCCTCTCCCCGTCACCCCGAACAGGGTCGACTTTTGCGGCGGATCATCCTGTTGCAAAGGAATGGTAGCGCTACGAACGTCGAGCGCAACGGGGAGCGGGTGATGATCGAGCACGCGGACCGGGCCCTGACGAGGCGCACGTGGCGGATCGCGCAGTGCGACCCTGACGTCGGACGACGCCGCAGGGCGGTTGCGTGCATCGGGCAAGTTGCCGACCGGGCAGGATGCGGCGCGGTTGGTGCAGGTGGTTAAGTAAGCGGGGGATCGTCGCCCCAAGCCTGAACCGGGGCGACGAACTTGGTTCAGCGCCCGTGCCCGCCCGCGCCGTCGATCGACCATTCCCATAGGCCGGCACCCGGCGTCGCCAGGGTGAGCCGCAGATAGCGCGTGTCGACCGGATGGCGAAGCGTCACCGGAGACCCTTGATGCTCGCCTGGCGCGAGCAACGGGGTCCACGTCTTTCCGTCACGTGAGGCCGCCACGGCATAAGTGTAGCGGCGTGTGGCAAATTCCGGGCGCAGCCGGCTGCCGTTCACGCGTCGGACGCTGCCGAGGTCGGCGACGATCGTCCCGCTCCCATCCGGGCGCGCGCGCCACAGCGTCGCGTAATTGTCGTCGGCCGCCTTGGCGGCAGCGCGATCGCCGATCGGCGTCCACGTCAGCCCGTGATCGCGCGCCGCGGCGAAGCCAGCCACTTGGCTGCCGTGCGTCGGCCGCACGCGCGCCAGCGTGCCATCGGCCTCGACCGTCAACGGATCGACCGCAACCTGCCGCAGGACCGCATCGCCCGGCTGCGGCCATGGCAGCGCTTGCCGATGATAGAGGATGTAGCTCTGCCCTTGCGAGCGGAACACGGCATGATGGCCGGGGCTGATGATGTCGCGCGCGGCGTCGGTCTGAAGCAGCGGGCTGTTCGGCGCCTCGTGAAACGGACCGAACGGGCTCGGCCCGATCGCATAGCGGACCTTGTAGGTGTCCTTGGTGGTGTTGCCGTCGCTATAGGTCAGCAGATAGCGGCCGTGCGCCTTCATCATGAAGGGACCCTCGAAGTAATTCTCCGGAGTGACGTCGCGCGGGGTGCCGTCGAACGTGACCATGTCTGGCTTGAGCTTGACGACGAAGCAATGGCCGTTGGTCCAGTTCAGCCCCGAGCCCCAATAGAGATAGGCCTGCCCGTCATCGTCAACGAACGCCTCGGCGTCGATCATGTGGTAGGCGGGGGCGAAGTCACGCGCGATCAGCGGCTTGCCGCCGTTGGCGTCGCGCCACGGCCCGGCCGGGGATGGCGCGGTGCCGACCCATACCTCGCTACCGACCGAGGCGTACATATACCAGCGGCCGTTCGGCGCGCGGACCACCGATGGCGCCCACACCTTCGAGTCGCCCGACGTGGGGCTGGTCGCGGCCGCCTTGGTCGGCCAATCGGGGGTGGAGAACCGCCAGTCGCGGCCGTTCTCGGACGTCCACAGGCCGAGCCGGTCGTCGCCCCAGGGATCGATCGTCGCGAAAATATACCAGCGGTTGCCGTCCCGGACGATTGAGGGATCGGCGAAATAGCCGGGCAGCAACGGATTGCCGGCGCCGGGCGCATCCCAGCGTGCGGGTTCGTCGGCGGCGAGCGTCAGCGGGGCGGCGAGCAGCAGCAGCGCGGGGGCCCAGCGGCGTCGGCGTGAGGTCAGGTAGGGCATGGCAGGTCCTTTCCGCCGTCGCGGCGCAGGATGAGCGTGACGACCGCGCGCGCGGGGGCAAGCGTCCCGGGCGCGCAGGCGGCACGGTGGTTGGCATCGGTGACGACCATCTGCGTCGTCCAGCCGGCGGGCACCGCCAGCCGCCGCGGGGTGACGCCGGGGTTGACGTGGACGAGCGTCAACCGCCGGCCGTCCGGAGACAGCGCGCCGATCGTGTCAAGATCGTCGACGGGGACCAGCCGGTCACCAGGGCGGATGTAGCGGCTGAACTGCGCCATCGCCCAGTATTTCTGCGTGACGTGGATCGCATGAGGGACGTTGGCCGGCCCGCGCAGGTCGGCCTTGACCAGCCCCCAGTTACTGCCCTTCGCGCCATCGGTGGTGCTGAGCGTCTCGACCGCCTGCCAGAAGACCCAGGCGGCGGGCTCCAGCCGCTTCATATCGAGCACGATATGTTCGGCCATCGCCAGCGGCGAGGCCATGCCCGCGAAATCCTCCGGATCCTTGTCGAGCGGCGCGTCATTCTCGCTCATCCACAGCCGGATGCCCGCCGCCCACGCGGCGTCGCGCACGCCGGTCTGATGGATGGTGCCATAGCTGTGGACGTTGAGCTGCCCGATCCGCGCGCGCGTTGCAGCGGGATAGGCCGCCCAATCGGCGAGGAAGAGCACCGAATTGGTCTCGTCCGGCGCGGCGACGACCGTCTTCAGCCCCTGCGCTTTCAGCGCAGCATCGGTGGCGTCGATCATCGCGGCCTGTCGCGCCGGGCTCCAGTGTGCGCCTTCCTGCTTGTTGGCGGCGAACCAGTAATCGGTGTTGGGCTCGTTGACCGGCGAGAGCGTGCGAAAGGTGATGCGGTGGCGCTGCTGCAATTCGGCGACGCTGCGGGCGAGATAGGTCGCGAACGCCTTCTCTAAGCCGGGCCGCAGGTTGTCGTCGCTGGCCTTCTCGGCCCCCGACACCCGGCCAGAGACGGTCATGAACCACGGCGGCGAGTTGGAGAAGGCCTCGAAGATCGGCGCTGCCACACGGTCGCGGATCGCGTCGAGCCACCAGCGCTGGCGCTGATCCTGCGACCAGTCCCACATCGCGGGATCGTCGGCGCGCCACCAGTCACGCCCCTGCGTCCCCGCCGGCTGCTGCCAGAAGCCCGGCACCGCACCGCCGGGGCGCAGGTACGGCGGCGTGCCCGCGGCATTGCCACCACCGATATTGTAGCGCGCGATCGTCCAGCCGAGCCCGTCCTTGCCGTAGAAGAGATCGGCGAGCCGCCGACGCTCGGCATCCGGCCAGCCGCCGGTCACGTCGGCGAACCACGCCAGCGCGGTGCCCCAGCCCTCGAAGGTGGTTGTCGGTCGATCGACCGACGGGCGCAAGGTGACGGTGACGGCGCGCTCCTGCGCGGCGGCGGGGGCCGCAAGTCCGGCTAGCGGCAAGGCTGCCATCAACAATCGACCAGGAACAGCCCTTCTCCCGCTTTTTGTATTACAATAGCGAGGCGGTCTGCACGGTCAAGGAAGACCGATGACGTGCGCTCCTCCGTCGCTCCGCTCGCGATCCGGACGCGACGGAGGCGGGGAGCCCCGGATCAGGTCAGGCGCGACGACGCGAGGAGATCTGATCGGCGCTAGAAGCGGTAATCGTAATCCTCGTACGGACCGCCATCCTCGTCGCGCGGCGGTCCGCGCTCTTCCGGATAGCGCTCCACCGGGACGCGCTGACGGGGCAGCGGAGGCTCCGGCAATTCGACCCCCAGCTCGCGCAGCCGGTCGACCGCATCCTCGATCGACGGCTGCGCGCCGTCGATCACGCGCCCGAAGCGATCGACCGCTTCCTCCATATTGTCGAGCGGCGCGCCCATCTCGTCCGCCTCCGGTTCGACGACGACCGGAATGTGCAACGCGGACATCATGAACTGCCGCCAGATCTGCGCGGGAATGCCGCCGCCGTGGAGGCCGGGATTGGGCGAGCTGTCGTCCTTGCCGACCCAGACCCCGACGACGAGATTGCCCGCAAAGCCGATGAACCAGCCGTCGCGCCCGCCCTGGCTGGTGCCGGTCTTGCCGAAGGCATCGACAGGCAGGTTGGCGTCACGCCCGGTGCCGCGGATCGACGAGCCGAGCAGCGAGCGCATCTCGTCGCGCACCTTCCCCGGCATCGCGGTGTCGCTCCCCGCGATCTTCTCATACCAACTCGCGCTGCGGTTGCCCTCGACCCCGCGCGGCGTGACCGGATAGCGGCCGTTGGCGATTGCGGCATAGGCGCCGGTCAATTCGAGCAACGAGACTTCGGCGGTGCCGAGCCCGATCGTCGCCTCGTTGGGGATCGGCGTGGTGATGCCCAGATCGCGCGCGGTCTTGATGACGTTGCGCACGCCGACCTCCTGCGTCAGCCGCGCGGCGACGACGTTCGAGGAACGCGCGAACGCGCGGCGCAGCGTGATCGGGCCGAGATAACGGCCGTCGTCGTTGCGCGGCTTCCACCCGGCGATCTCGACCGGCGAATCGTCGCGAATGTCATCGGGGGTCAGCCCGGCGCGCAACGCGGCGAGATAGACGAACAGCTTGAAGGTCGAGCCCGGCTGGCGCTTCGCCTGGACGGCACGGTTGAAGGCGCTGGTCTTGTAATCGCGCCCGCCGACCATCGCGACCACCTCGCCATCCGGGCGCATCGCGACCACCGCCGCCTGCAGCCCGCGTAAGCTCGCCTGCCGGACGACGCGTTCGGCGGTCGATTGCAGCCCGCGGTCGAGCGTGGTCTTTACGGTCGCCTCGGTGCCCGAATCGCCCGCGACCTCGCGCGCGGTGGGGAGCACCCAGTCGGCGAAATAGGTGCCGGTCGGCAAAGTGTCGGCGCGGGCGGCGAGCACGCGCTGCGGCTGGACGGTGGCTGCTTCGGCCTTGGTGAGGAAGCCGGCATCCACCATCGCGCCGACCACCACCGCCTGCCGCGCGCGCGCGCCCTTCAGGTTGCCGGTGGGCGCGAGCCGCGACGGCGCCTTGACCAGACCCGCCAGCATCGCCGCCTGCCCGACGTTGAGCTTCTGCGGGGTACGGCCGAAATAATGTTTCGACGCCGCGGTGATGCCGTAGACGTTGTCGCCGAAATAGACGTTCGACAGATAGCGCGAGAGAATCTCGTCCTTGCTGAGCCATGCCTCCAGCCAGAAGGCGATCATCACCTCGCGGATCTTGCGCGCGGCGGTGCGATCCGAATCGAGGAAGGCGTTCTTCGCCAGTTGCTGCGTGATCGTCGAGCCGCCCTGTCGCACCCCGCCAGAGCCCACGTTCGCCCAGGCGGCGCGTGCGATCCCGCGCGGGTCAATGCCCCAGTGCGAGTAGAAGCGGCGGTCCTCGATCGCGAGGAACGCCTCGCGGACATGCGGGGGCAGCGTGCTGGCGTCGACCGGCGTGCCGATGATCGCGCCACGCCGCGCGATCGGCGTGCCGTCGGCGGCGGTCAGCGTGATCGACGGCGGGGTCGGTGGCTTGAGCGAGCGCGACAAGGGCGCGGTCACCGCCAGCCAGATGACCGCGAGCACGAACAGCACGATCGATGCCGCCAGCCCGCGGATGATCCACTTGCCCCATGCGATGCGGCGCCATCGCGGCGGCGGATCGCCGCCGTCGTCATAGCGCGGTGGTTCGTAGGAGGAGGCGGCGTCGTGCGCGTGCTCGTGCCACGCACCGAACGACGGCAGCGGCTCCGGCGGAGCGCCGGGCGTATCGCCGCGTGCGTGGTTGTAGCGGACGCGGCCGGTGTCGTAGGGGTCGGGGCGCATGGCTGTTGGTGTCTTACGCTGATATAACAGTTGTCGCAAGCCTCGCCCGCGTGAACCAAGGATAGCCAAATGCAGGATGATGCGAAAGGCGCGCCCGCGCCGCTGGTGGTGGGGATCGGAGGCACGATCGGCGGCGTGTCGTCGACCGAGCGCGCGCTGAGGATCGCGCTGGGCGAGGCGGCGGCGCAGGGCTTCCGCACCCAGATGTTCGGCGGTGCCGACATGGCGCGGCTGCCGCTCTACGACCCGCGCGCAACCTCGCGCACGCCGGAGGAGCAGGCGTTCGTGGAAGCGGTGCGGAATGCCTCGGCGGTCATCATTTCAAGCCCCGGCTATCACGGCAGCATCTCGGGCGTGGTGAAGAACGCGCTGGATCTGCTGGAGGAAACCGCGCGCGACTCGCGGCCGTACCTTGCCGACATGCCGGTCGGGCTGATCGCCACCGCTTATGGCTGGCAGGCGACAGGCTCGACGATCGCGGCCTTGCGCTCGATCGTCCATGCGCTGCGCGGCTGGCCGACGCCGTTCGCGGCGGCGATCAACACGCAGGTGACCCGGTTCGACGACGAGGGCGGGGCGAGCGACCCGGCGGTGGTCGAGCAATTGCGGCTGATCGGGCGGCAGGTCGCCCGCTTCGCGCCGCTGTCGGGCGGCGTGGCGGCATGACGAACGCGGTGCGGCCGCGGCGGAGCGCCTTGTTCCTGCCCGCGTCGAATGCGCGCGCGATCGAGAAGGCGCGGACCTTGCCGTGCGACGTGGTGATCCTCGACCTGGAGGATGCGGTCGCACCGGCGCAGAAGGAGGCCGCGCGTGCGGCGGCGGTCGCCGCGATCCGCGACGGCGGGTTCGGCGCGCGCGAGCTGGCGGTGCGGGCGAATGCGCTCGATACCCCATGGGGCGCCGACGATCTGATGGCGCTCGGTGAGGCGGCGCCGGATGCGGTGGTGCTGCCCAAGCTGGAAGATGCAGCGACCTTGTCACGGGCGCGGGCGGCGTTGGGCGACCGGCCGGCGTTATGGGCGATGATCGAGACCTGTGCGGGGGTTCTCGCGCTCCCCGCGATCGTCGCTGCCGCCGCCGATCATGGGCTGACCGCGCTGGTAGCGGGCACCAACGATTTGGCGCGGGAGTTGCGTTGCCGGGCCGGGCCGGACCGCATGCCGTTGCTGCCCGCGCTGGGGCAGATCGTGCTGGCTGCGCGCGCCGCGGGGCTGGTGGCGCTCGACGGGGTCATCAACACGCTCGACGATCAGGCGGCGATCGCGGCGGAATGCGCGCAGGCGCGAGCCTATGGCTTCGACGGCAAGACGTTGATCCATCCCGCCCAGATCGCGGCGGCGAACGATGCGTTCGGACCGGCCGATGCCGAGGTCGCCGCGGCGCGAACGTTGACGGCCGCGTTCGACGGGCGCGAGGATGAGGGGGCCATTCGCGTCGACGGGCGGATGGTCGAGCGATTGCATCTGGAAGAGGCGCGGCGCGTGCTCGCGCTGGCCGAGGCGATCGCTGCGCGAGATCGGCCGCCCTTGTCGCACCCGAATGAACGGGACGACACTTACTTCCGGCAATAACCCTCGCCGGACTTGACGATCAGGCAGTCTTTCTTTCCCGCCAGCCACTTGAGACCGGTCGCGTCGCCATTGCCCGGCACCGCGGTCTCGGCGATGCCGTTGCGCATGAAGCGCAGCCCTTCGGCGGTGACCGACCCGTGGAACGTGCCGCGGTGATCGAGGTCCCACTGCATGTCGAGCGTCACGCCCCCCGCCTCGCGCCGGGTGACGTCGAGGAACGTTCCCTCCACCCCGATCCAGCGCCCCAGATACCGTTCCTCCAGCGCGGCAGTGGCGGCGGGCTCGAGCGCATTGTCGCGGAGCTGCCCACCGCCCGGCCCGTCGCGCGGCGGGGCGAGCGGACCGACGCGTTCGGTCGGCGTCGCGCTGGGCGACGGGTCGGGCGCCGGCTGCGCGCAGGCGGCGAGGGCGAGCGGGACGGCGAGGAGGAACGGGCGCTTCGTCATGGTACATCAACCAGCAAGGGCGGGGCCGCGTTCCGGGTAGCTTTGGCGCGCATGGATCGCTAGAGCGCGGCGATCCAGTCCTTTCGGGAGTCGATCCTTGCGTATCGCCATCGCCTGCGACCATGCCGCCGTCCAGTTGAAGGACGAACTGCGCGAGTGGCTGAAGGGCGAGGGGCATGAGGTACGCGACCTGGGCACCCATGACGATTCCAGCGTCGACTATCCCGATTACGGCCGCCGGCTTGCCGACACGCTCGCCGCCGGCGAGGCGGAGCGCGGCATCGCGTTGTGCGGTTCGGGGATCGGGATCATGATCGCCGCCAACCGCAACCCGGCGGTGCGCTGCGCCCTGGTGAACGAGCCGCTGTCGGCGGCGCTGGCGCGCAGCCACAATGACGCCAACGCGATCGCGATGGGCGCGCGGCTGATCGGCACCGAAATGGCGCGCGCCTGTGTACGCGCCTTTCTTTCCACGGATTTCCTCGGCGGGCGCCATGCCGCGCGCGTCGACATGCTCAAGGAGCCCGCATGAGCACCAACCCGACCTCGCTTTCCGACATCCAGCCGGATGGTTTCTTCACCCGCGGCCTCGCCGACGCCGATGCGGCGGTGTTCGCCGGTGTCGAGCATGAACTGACCCGCGAGCAGACGCAGATCGAGCTGATCGCGTCGGAGAATATCGTCAGCCGCGCCGTGCTGGAGGCGCAAGGCTCGGTGTTCACGAACAAATATGCCGAGGGCTATCCCGGCAAGCGTTACTATCAGGGCTGCCACCCGTCCGACGAGGTGGAGCAGCTCGCGATCGATCGCGCCAAGCAGCTCTTCAACTGCGGGTTCGTCAACGTCCAGCCGCATTCGGGCGCGCAGGCGAACGGCGCGGTGATGCTCGCGCTGGTCAAGCCCGGCGACACGATCATGGGGCTCAGCCTCGACGCGGGCGGGCACCTGACGCACGGCGCGCGTGCCGCAATGAGCGGCAAATGGTTCAACGCCGTGCAATACGGTGTCGCGTCGGACACGCATCTCATCGATTATGATGCCGTCGAAAAGCAGGCGGTGGAGACGCAGCCGAAGCTGATCATCGCCGGTGGCTCGGCGTACCCGCGTCACATCGATTTCGCGCGCTTCCGCGCGATCGCCGACAAGGTCGGCGCGTTCTTCATGGTCGACATGGCGCATTTCGCCGGGCTGGTCGCGGGCGGCGTCCACCCGACACCGTTCGGCCATGCGCATGTCGTCACCACCACCACGCACAAGACGCTCCGCGGCCCGCGAGGCGGCATGGTGCTGACCGACGACGAGGCGATCGCGAAGAAGATCAACTCGGCGGTGTTCCCGGGGCTGCAGGGCGGGCCGCTGATGCACGTCGTCGCCGCCAAGGCGGTGGCGTTCGGCGAGGCGCTGCGGCCCGAGTTCAAGAGCTATGCCGCGGCGGTGGTCGAGAACGCCAAGGTGCTGGCGGCGACGCTCAAGGAGCGCGGCGCGGATCTCGTGTCGGGCGGGACCGATACGCATCTGGCGCTGGTCGATCTCACCCCGCTCGGCATCACCGGCCGCGACGCGGACGAGGCGCTGGAGCGCGCCGGGATCACCTGCAACAAGAACGGCATTCCCAACGATCCGCTGCCCCCGGTCAAGACAAGCGGCATTCGCGTCGGCTCGCCCGCCGGCACGACGCGCGGGTTCGGCACCGCCGAGTTCCGCGAAATCGGCAACATGGTCGCCGACGTGCTCGACGGGCTGCGCGAGAAGGGCGAGGCCGGCGACGCCACCGTCGAGGCGAACGTGCGGGAACGTGTTCGCGCGCTATGCGCTCGGTTCCCGATCTACAGCTAAGGAGAACGAGCGGTGGCCGATTTCGACAACAAGGTGAACGAAGTGCGCGGCACGGTGAAGAGCACGCCGGGTCTGGGCAAGAGCATGGCGAAGTGGAGCGCGCTGGGCGCGGTCGTCGCCATTCCGCTGCCGGTGGTCGGGCCGATCTTCGGCGCGATCGCGGGCGCGGCCTGGGCCTATCACAAGGGCACCAAGAACAAGTGAACCGCTGAATGCGCTGCCCCTTCTGTGGTCACGACGCCAGCCAGGTGAAGGACAGCCGCCCCACCGACGATGGGGCGGCAATCCGGCGGCGGCGGCAATGCGAGGGCTGCGCCGCGCGCTTCACCACCTTTGAGCGCATCCAGTTGCGCGATCTGACGGTGGTGAAGAGCGAGTCGCGACGCGAGCCGTTCGATCGCGAAAAGTTGCTGCGCTCGATCTCGATCGCCGCGCGCAAGCGGCCGGTCGAGCCGGTGCGGCTGGAGAAGCTGGTCAGCGGCATCCAGCGGCAGCTGGAAACGAGCGGCGAGGCCGAGGTGTCGGCCAAGCGGATCGGCGAGATGGTGATGGACGGGCTCAAGGGGCTCGATTCGGTCGCCTATATCCGCTTCGCCAGCGTCTATCGCGACTTCAGCGAGGCGCGCGACTTCGAGGAATTCGCGGGCAGCGTCGAGGAAGCGGGGCGGGGCTAGGCGGGAATTTGACATCCCCACCGTTCGTCCTGAGGAGAGGCTGAGCTTGTCGAAGCCTCGTCTCGAAGGACCTGCCCCGCGTGAGTTACTACACCTATCTCCTGCGCTGCGCCGACGGCAGCTATTATGTCGGGCATAGCGACGATCTCGAGGCGCGGATCGGCGCGCATCAGGCCGGCGCGCTGCCCGGCTATACGCAAAATCGACGCCCGGTCGAGCTGCTCTGGTCGCAGGACTTTCCCACGCGGGATGAGGCACTCGGCGCCGAGCAGCAGATCAAGGGCTGGTCACGTGCCAAGAAGGAGGCGCTCGTGCGGGGTGATTGGGAAGCGATCCGATCGCTTGCGCGCCGGGCGGTCCTTCGAGACGAGGCTTCGACAGGCTCAGCCTCTCCTCAGGACGAACGGATTGAGGGAGAGGAAGGGGCGGGCGGCGTCTCGACTGGGGAAGCTGACGCTGACTCAGCCGCTCCGCAGGACGAACGGATTGGGGGAGAGAAGCCCTCCGCCCAGGCCCCCGTCATCGTGCTCGTCCGCCCGCAATTGGGTGAGAACATCGGCAAGGCGGCGCGCGCGATGCTCAACTTCGGGCTGGTCGAGCTGCGGCTGGTCGCGCCGCGTGACGGCTGGCCCAATCCGCAGGCCGGGCCGGCGGCATCCGGGGCGGACATCGTGCTGGAACGTGCGCAGGTGTTCGAGACGGTTGCCGAAGCGGTCGCCGATTGCGCGCACGTCTATGCGACGACGGTGCGCAAGCGTGGCGTGACCAAGCCGGTCGTGACCCCGGCCGAAGCGGCGCAGACGATCCACGCTGCCCCGGGGCGATCGGCGATCCTGTTCGGGCCCGAGCGATCGGGGTTGGAAACCGACGATGTCGCGGTGGCACGGACGATCATCACGGTGCCGATCAACCCCGAATTCGGCAGCCTCAATCTGGCGCAGGCGGTGATCCTCGTCGCCTATGAATGGTCGAAGGGGCAGGCACTGGCGAGCCCGCCGGCGGTCGATGCCGATCCGCCCGCGCCGCAGGTCGAGCTGGACGGGATGATCGCGCAGCTCGACGCGTTGCTCGACGACGGCGGCTATTTCTTCCCGCCCGATCGCACCCCCACGACGCGGCGGATGCTGCGGACGTTGCTGACCAAACCGGGCTGGTCGAGCCAGGAGGTGCGAACGGTGCGCGGCATCTTGTCATCGCTGGTGCCGAAGCGGCCGCGCGGCGGCTGATCTCAGTCGATCTCGGGTGACGGCCGGCGCCCGTCGCAATAGGCGCTCGTTGGATCGCGCAGCGACAGGCCCGCGGCACCCGCGCGCTGGATGATGAGGCGGATCGAGCCGTGCTTCGCGCTGTTCGTTTCGTCCGGGCCGCCGCAGTGCCGCAGGCAGTCGGGGGAAACGAGCAGCCCGCCAACGGTGCGTTTGTACGGGCCACCCTCGCTGGTCAGCGGTGCGATGCGACGCCGGACCGTCGTGTCGGGGGTGGAGAGCGCGCGCGCGACCTGCGCGACGCGCACCGCATGGCGCGGCAGCAATCGCGGCGCGCCGTCGAACCCGCTGAGTGCGCGATCGGCCTTGAGCGCGTGATAATTGGCGTGCAGCACGACGGAGAAGATCGCCAGGTCGAGCGGCTCGGCGCAGAGCAGGCGGTTGGCCTCGACCAGTGCAAGGAACAGGTCGACCGCCGCGCAGACGCCATCGGTCAGCGCCAGACGTCGCGGATGGGAGGGCGGCACCGGCCCGACAGGGATCGCACCTTGCGCGACCGCGTCGGCGATCAACCGGACGAAACAGTCATGCGCGTAGCGAAGCTGCTGCCAATTGTCGGCACGCGCCCAGAACGCCTCGGACAGGGTAACGCCATTGCGCGTCCGCTCGCATACGCGCTGGTCGAGCAGCGCGCAGATATGTCGGCGCACCGTTTCGAACGGTCGTCCCAGCGACATAGCGGCGGAGTGGACCGAGATCGTGCCCCTGCGTTCCGGTTGCGAAAGGCTGGTCCGCAACAACAGGCAGAAGACCATAAATCGGTCGATGTTGCCGCTGAAGTAACGAAGGCCGGTCATGCTCAAGCTGCTGTGAAATTCAGCCAGCAAGGCGGCGAGCGGCGGTATGAGGCTGTCCTGCCGGGCAGGAGGGCGAATATTCGTCAGAGTGGCAACGTTCTGCAGCGCGGCCGTGTAGTTCGGCACGATACCCATCCTCCCTGAGGCGCCTATCCACTGCGCGCCTGCCTAGCCGTATGCAGTAACAAGACTGTAACCGAAGGCGGTCCTAAAACATGCGGATACGGCAAACGGATCGGCACGGCGTGAGAAAGGACGGCATGCCCTGAGGCAAGTTCTTGTTACTACGCATATCCTTTCACAATGCGATCGGTTCATGGTGAACAGTGGTTATCCGTTTTGCGACAGCCATGGTTCAACAGGACCGACCCACTTTGGTCTTCTACTGACCTCATAGTCGGATATCAGGGAGGATGGTCGAAAGTATACTATTATCTGATTAAAATATGTTGGTTGATGCCGCGGTAGCGTGGAAGCCGCCGCGGCAATGGTGATTATTCAGCGGGTTGCGTGAGCGGCGCCACCGGCAGCGCACGACCGGCGAGCGCGGCGTCGAGCGCCGGCCGGTCGAGTTTGCCCTCCCAGCGCGCGACGACGATCGCGGCCACGGCGTTGCCGACGAAGTTGGTGAGGCTGCGACACTCGCTCATGAAGCGGTCGACGCCGAGGATCAGCGCCATGCCGGCGACGGGCACGGTCGGGACGATCGACAGCGTCGCCGCCAGCGTGATGAACCCGGCACCAGTGACCCCGGCCGCGCCTTTCGACGACAGCATCGCGACGCCGAGCAGCAGGAGTTGCTGGCCAATCGACAGGTCGACGTTGCAGGCCTGCGCGATGAACAGCGCCGCCAGCGTCATGTAGATGTTGGTGCCGTCGAGGTTGAACGAATAGCCGGTCGGCACGACCAGCCCGACCACGCCGCGGTCGCAGCCGGCGGCCTCCAGCTTGGTCAGCAGTCCTGGCAGCGCCGGCTCCGAGGAGGAGGTGCCGAGCACCAGCAGCAGCTCGCCCTTGAGATAGGCGATCAGGCGCAGGATCGAGAAGCCGTGCAGCCGCGCGACGATGCCGAGAATCCCGAACACGAACAGCGCCGAGGTCAGGTAGAAGGTCGCGACCAGCCCGCCGAGGTTGACGAGGCTGCCGACGCCATATTTCCCGACGGTAAAGGCGATCGCACCAAAGGCGCCGAGCGGGGCGACGCGCATCAGGATCGCGACGACGCGGAAGACGACGATGTTCAGCCGCTCGACGAGATCGAGGATCGGCGCGGCAGGGGCGCCGACGAGGCTGAGCGCGACGCCGAACAGGATCGCGACGAGCAGCACCTGCAGGATGTTCCCCTGCGTCAGCGCCGAGATCAGCGTGTCGGGAATGATGTTGAGCAGGAAGCCGGTCAGGGTGGTGTCATGCGCCTTGGCGGCATAGTCGGCGACCGCCCCGGTATCGAGCGTGGCGGGGTTGATGTTCATGCCCGCGCCCGGCTGGATGACATTGGCGACGATCATCCCGACGATCAGCGCGAGTGTGGAGAAGAAGAAGAAGTATCCGAACGCCTTGCCCGCGACGCGCCCGACCGCGCGCAGCTCGCTCAGTCCCGCGATCCCGCTGACCAGCGTCAGGAAGATGACGGGGGCGATCACCATCTTGACCAGCTTGATGAAGCCATCGCCGAGCGGCTTCAGCGCCGCGCCGAGCTGCGGGTAGAAGTGCCCGACGATCGCGCCGACGACGATCGCGATCAGGACCTGGACGTAGAGATGGTGGTGAAGGCGGCGCGGGCCCTCGGCCTCGGGCGGAATGACGGTGCTGTGCATAACCTCTCCTCGCGTCCGCAAGCAGCGGACGTCTTGGGCGAGAGGCTAACGCGGATCGCGTTCGCGGCGAAGCATCCTCTCTCCTAGAGTTAAGATGCTGAAAACAGACATTTAAAACGAAATAGTAGAGGTCGGTAGGCCTTGGGTGTGCGGATCGCCGCCAGCGCGCGCTGGCTCCTGTGCCAAATTCCGCACGTTACGGCCGGCCGGCGCGCTCCCATGCCGCAATGTCGGCGACGCCTTCCGCGAGACTGATCCGCGGCGTGAAGCCGGTCGCCCGCATGCGGTCGATCGTATAGCGTACCGACGTGCGGAAGCGCGCGACCTCGTCATGCGAGGGCGTCCGCGCGACGAACCGTTCGAGCGGATCGAGCGCCACGCCGGCGCGTCCGGCGACGGCACCGATCGCCTTGGCGAGCTTGCGCGCCGCCAGCGTCGCGGTGCCGGGGAGCGCGCCGGTGCCGGCCGGCGCCTGTACCGCGTCGCGCAGCGCTTCCAGATAGGCGTGCCACGTCGGGATGTCGGCGCCATTGACGTTGAAGGTGCCGGCGATCGGCGTCGCGCTGGTCGCCAGATGGGTGATGAAGCCGGCGAGATCGTCGACGTGGACGAGATTGGCGTCGCCGCGCCCCGCGGCGCCGAGCACCGGCCAGCCGTCGTGCAGCCGGTCGAGATAGGCGGTCGTCCATGCCGCGCTGCGTGGACCATAGATCAAGGTCGGGCGCAGGATCGCCACCCCCAGCGCATCGCCCGCCTGACGGCAGGCCAGTTCGGCGGCGACCTTCGCTGCGCCATAGCCGCCGTGCGGCTGCTCGATCGGGGCATCTTCGTCGATCGTGCCCGTGACGTCGCCGTAAACCGCGACCGAGCTGATCTGGACGAAGCGCTTGACCCCCGCGGCCTGTGCCGCCGCCAGCGTGTTGCGGGTGCCGTCGACGATCACGCGCGTGTCGCGGGGGCCGCCGACCGCGGTATGGACGACGGTCTCGACGCCGGGCATCGTCACTGCCAGTGCCTTGGGCTCCAGCACGTTGAGCGCGGTGCCGCCCGGCGGTGGTCGGCGATAGCCCGCGACAACCGGCACGCCCGCTGCCTCAAGCGCCGCGACGACGCGCTGCCCGACGAACCCGCCGGCGCCGGTCACCAGCACCGTCCCCGTCATGCGTGCTGCTCCTTGAGATGGTCCGCGAGCCGCAGCGCGAGCGCAATCGCGGTCAGCGTCGGGTTCGCCTGGCTTGAGGTCGGCGTCACCGCGGCGCTCGCCACGTAGAGGCCGGCGACGCCGTGCACCCGACAGTCGCGGTCGACGACGCCGTCGCGCGCACTGTCCGCCATCCGCGTCGTGCCGCTGTGGTGTCCGCCGTAAGCGGCCGAGTCGAGCAGCGCATCCTCCAGCGCGGCCTCGTCATAGTCGAGCGTGCCGGTGCCGGTGCGCGCCAGTTCGTCGCGGATCAGCCGGTAGGTGGCGCGTGCCGAGTCGAAGTCGGCGGAAGCGACGCGCCAATCGACCGCGAGGCGGCGCATCCCCAGCGCGTCGCGCTCGGCCGACAGAGCGACGCGGCTGTCCCAATTGGGCGATTGCTCACTGACGAACTCGAACGGATAGCGATTGTCGCGCGACGGCAGCGCGATCGACGGGATGCGCCGCGACGCCAGATAGCGCTTCACGCCCCACGTCCGGACGAAGTTGAACAATTGCACCGGGTGGCGCGCGATGTTGCCGACGTGGCGCAGATACGGCCCGAGCGACCGGTCCGCCTCGCGCGCCGCACGACTATATTCGTACTTCACCGCGAAGGCCGCGAGGAACATCAGCGACAGCACCGGATCGCCGTGCGCGGGATCGTTGGCGTCGCGGATGTGCAGCCGCACCGTGCTGTTGAGCAATTGCCGCGCGCGCTGCGCCTCTGGCGTGGGGGCGAGGCGGCGGCGGATGTAGATCCCCTCGGCATCGCGTTCGTAATCGAAGCCGATCTTTTTGCGATCACCGGTGAAATGCGCCATGCCGAAGGTCGCGGCGAGGTGGCACATATAGCCGCGCCCCAGCCAGCCGCCGGCGTTGCCGGGTCCATCCGGCAGCACGTCGTCGGAGGCGAGCAGCAGCCGTGCGGTCTCGAGCCCGCCCGCCGCGAGCACGTAGTTCGTGGCGCGCACCTTCCAGTTCGTGCCGTCCGGCGCGCGCACCTCGAGATGGTCGACGCTGTGGCCGTCCGCGGTCAGGCGGACCGCGGTGACCGGCGCATGGGTGAGGACGCGGACGTTGGCGGCGGCGGTCAGTTGCTGGCCGTAGCGCGTCCAGAAATTGGTCGGGCGGCTGAAGCGTTCGATCGTGGTATGAAGCCACTCGCCTTCGAGCCCCGGGACGATGGGCGCGGAAGGGGTGTGGTCGAACGCGCCCGCCTCGGCCGCCTCCATCGCCGCCGGATAATAGCGTGCGACCTCGTCATAGCCGATCGGCCAGCCCGAATGCGCCACCCACGGGCGCGGCTCGAAGTCGATCGGGTCGAACGGGATCGAGCGTCCGCCCCACAAGGCGGTGGTGCCGCCGAGCGCGCGGATCCGGTAGGTGTCGAGCGGCCAATGGACGCGCGGATCGGCGATCTGCCCGGCATAGGCGTCCTGCACCGCGGGATCGGCGTTCGGCCCGCCGGCCTCGAGCACCAGCACCTCCAGCCCCAGCGCGGCGCAACGCGCGGCGAGCGAGAGCCCGGCGGCTCCCGATCCCACGATGCAGACATCGGCGGGGGCGGGCGGGGCGGTCAGTTCGCTGGCATCGGCGCGCACGCTGTCTCCTTCGGGCTGCGCGGCAAGGCGTAGCACGACGCGGCGCGGGAGCAAGCATTGCGGCTCCACCGCCGCAACGGTGGAGCCGTGTCATTTTGGGCAGTTACAGGATCGCGCGCGCGATCGCCGACGCCTCCACGTCATAGGCCCATGGCATTTCGTGAAGGTTGTCGGCGAAGGCGCCGCCCGCCTGTGCGGCGACGCGCCCGCCGAGCATCGTCTCATCATCGATGAAAAGGCAGCCGGTTTCAAAGGCAAGCGCCCGCAACGCGCCGCGCCATAGGGTGCGGTTCGCATCGCTGCCGCCCGCGGGGCTGACCCCGGCCACGGCGGGCCAGGTCAGGATCACGCTCCCGCTCAGCCGCGCCTGCTGGACGATGATGCGCAGGTTGCCGAGCCAGAGCGCCATGCCAACACCTTGCGCGATATCGTTGGTGCCGAGGTTCACGATCGTCAGATGCGGCGCATAGCTGGCGAGCGCCGCGGCCGGGGAGAAGGCGTTCGTCATGTCCGCCTGATAGCCCGACACCACGCCATAGACGCCGAAATTGGCGATCTCGACCCCGGGCTTGCTGCTGTCCCAGGCGATCAGTCCCGCGAGCTGCAGATTGCCCGAGGTGCCGCTGCGCGCGATCGCGATCGGTGCGGCGTCGCGGGTGGCGAAGCTCGCCTCCAGCCGCGCGAAGCCGCCGCTCGGCCCCGATGGGGTGAGCGTCACGCTTTCATTGCCCTTGGTCAGCGTGAACGCCGGCCGGTCGCTGCCGTTGCGGATGAAGACCGCGCAGCGGTCGACCGCGCCGCCGGGCTGGAACTGCCCGGGGTTGGCGTTGCCCGCGCTCATCATCGCGCCACCCAGCGAGTTGCTGCCGCCGCCCCAGCCCGAAAAGCCGCTGCGCCGCGGATCATAAGCGAGCACGTCGGCGATGCTGCCGAGCCCGGCACAGCCGAAGAAACCGTCCGCGCGCGTCGCCAGCCCACCCGCCGCCAGCAGCGCGGCGACCCGCGCGGGCCGCGACCGCGCAAAGGCGCCGACGGTGAAGCCGGTGCCGGTGCCGGCGCCCGCGCCCATCGTCTTGCTGTCGCCGACGAAGGCGATCCGCGCGCTGTCGGTCATGCCGCTGCGCAAGCGCCCGCGCGCCGCCGTCCAGCCGAGCAGCGCGGTGGCGGAGCTTGTCTCCACTGCGGGCACCGGCGCGCCGATCCGCGCGAGCGATGCGGCGGTCACCGCGCCGCCGATCGATCCCGAGGTTCGCGTCATCTCAGGCCTCCGCGATCAGGTTGGTCGCGGTGGTGCCGGTCGCGCGGACGTACAGCGCGCGGACCGCGACATAGCTGGCGTCGGGGAGGTTGCGATAGGCGACATCCTCGCTCCCCTCGACGCCGCGCAACACCAGCGTGCCCCCGCCGCCGACATAGATGCCGCGTGGGATGCTGGGGAGCGGGACGACATCGTCGGGCTGGATCGCATAGGGGGCAGTCGCGGGTGCGCTCGCGCTGTCGGCGCTGTTCTGGAACTTGTCGGGCATGTCATCGTCCTCCATGGTCGAGAACGTTCCCTTTATGTTCATAAGGCGCTTGTAGGACAGCCCCTGCGCTGTGCCGGAAACGGACCGCCTTTTCTGTTGGCGATGCGGTGCTTACGTTCTAGCGTCGCCTCGGAAACGGAACGTTTGCGCGCTCCGCCGATGCGACATGACCAGGGATTGCGTAACACGATGGCCCGATCGCTGACGCTCGACGCCGCTTCGCTCGATGCAAAGGAGCGCACCGCGCGCGACCCTGCCGAGCGCCGTCCGCGCAGCGAGGTGCCGGCCGCACCGGCGTCGTTCGAGGACAAGGTCGTTCTGGCGATCTTCGCGGTCGGGCTGGTCGGCAACACCGTTCTCCAGAAGATTGCGTTTCCGTTGAAGGCGGGCGGCTTCGTGCCGCTGGTACTACCGTTGTTCGTCGCGGCGATCGCGCTTGGGCCGATCCTGATCCGTCCGAAGTTCGACCCGGCGCGGATCGGCGGCTTCTTCCTCGCCTTCCTCGTGGCGGCCTTTTCGACCTTCTTCCTTGCGCCGCGGTACAGCGCGTCGAGCCTGATGCTGTTCGCCGCGCTCTACGCGCCGTTCATGATCCATTACGAGACCAGCGCCGCCAATTACCGGCGCTGCATGAACCTGCTCATCTCGGTGATGCTGGGGTTCGTCGGGGTAACGCTGGCGCAGCACCTGATCCAGCTCGCGCTTTCGTGGCGAGCATGGCCGAACCTCAACCTGCTGCTGCCGCAGGAATGGCTGGTCCCGGAATATAATTACATCCAGCCGATCATCTACGGCTCGCGCTTCATGAAGCCCAATGCGGTGGCCTTCCTCGAAGTGTCTTTGCTGTCGCAATTCATCGCGGTCGCGCTGGCGGCGGAGCTGGTGCTGTTCCGGCGACCGATCCGCCTGATCGTGCTGGCGAGCGGGCTGCTGATGACGTTGGCGGGGACTGGCGCGCTGCTGCTCGCGCTGACGCTGCCGGTGCTGCTCGGGCGGATGCGGATGCGCAATGCGGTGGTGATGATCGCCATCCTGCTGGTGGTCTGCGTCGTCGCGTTCCGGCTCGGCTGGTTCGATATCGTCAGCTCGCGGATGGACGAATACAAGCGCAACGGCTCCAGCGCGAACATGCGCTTCATCCTGCCGCTCGAGCGGATGGTCGAGTTCCTGCGCGACCCGCGCGGGCTGATCGCCGGTATCGGCGCGGGGCAGATCGAAAAGGGGCGCAACTTCATCTGGTGGCCGTTCACCAAGGTGGCGATCGAATACGGGCTGATCACCGCGATCATCTTTTATGCATGGGTGATCTACTGCCTGTTCCGGCGCGCGCCGGAGCGGGCTTTCGCGTTCGTGCTGCTGGTCTGGTATTCGTTCGAGGGGACGTTGCTGACCGCGCACAACGTATTGTCGCTGGTGCTGTTCGGCACGCTGCTGCGCGTCGCGCCCGAAGAGCCGCTGCGCCGCCGCAGCAAGGAGCCGAAGCCGCCGCAGCCGGACGGCGCGCTGCCGGTCGCGGCGACGGCGCGACCGAGCCGTACGTCGCTCCCCGAGCCGGTGCCGGCCGGAGACGTGAGCGGCGAGGCGCTGGTGCGCGTGCTCGGCACGCCCGACAGCGGCGGGCGGCTGATCTACGCGATCGGCGACCTGCACGGCCGCGTCGACCTGTTCGACCGGCTGATCGCGCGCATCCGCGACGATATCGCGGCGCATCCGGGCGGATATGAGGACAAGCCGATGGTCGTGCTGCTCGGCGATTACATCGACCGCGGCCCCGCGTCGGCGCAACTGATCGAGCGCATCCTCGCGCTGCACGATGACGCAACCATCGAATGGCGCGCGGTGCTGGGCAATCACGAGGATGCGATGGTGGCGTTCCTCGATGCGCGCAGCAGCGGGCAGAGCTGGGGCCGTCACGGCGGCGCGACGACGCTGGCTTCCTACGGCATCACCGCACCCGAAACCGCCGAGGGCTGGGACGCGACCCGCGAGCAGTTGCGCGCGGTGCTGCCCGAAGCGCATGACGCGTGGCTGCGCGGGCTTGAGCATCATATCGTGCAGGGCGGGCTGATCTTCGTCCATGCCGGGCTGCGCCCGGGCGTGCCGCTGGAGAAGCAGCGGCTGAAGGACATTCTGTATATCCGCGAGGAGTTCCTCGGCGCACCGGTCGACAGCGACCTGCTGATCGTCCACGGCCACACGCCGCAGGACGAGGCCTATGGCGCACCGGGGCGGATCTGTCTCGACAGCGGTGCCTATGCGACCGGCGTGCTAACCGCGGCGCGCTTCGACGGCGGCCCGGTCAAGCTGCTGACCTCGCGGTAAGCGGCGCTGCCGGCGGCGTCAGCGCCGCCGGATCGGCCGCATCGGGCGCAGCCGCACCGCGAGGCAGATCACGGTCGGCCAGAACAGGGTGTTGATGACGTCGGGGATCGTGTCCCACCACCGCCAGCTATGATAATGGAGGCGGTCGAGGACCTCGTTTGCCAGCTCGGCCGCCACCACCACCGACAGCGGGATGAACGTGCCGAGCGAGCGGCGCGTGACGATCCGCGCGATCATCAGCACCGCCATTCCGGCGTGGATGTGCAGAACCGTGTCGGTGGTCCCGGTGCCGTCGCCGATCCAGTTGATGAAGCGGGCGTACAGCCCCGGTACGTCGATCACCGGGTCACTTCTGGCAGGCGACGATCGCGGTGACGACGCTGATCGTTTCCTGCGGATCGCGGACGCGGACGCAGTCGACCCCGGCTTCGTGCGCGGGATAGTCGTTGCCGCCCGGGAAGATCGCGTCGCCGATGAACAGCATGTCCTTCAGCCCGAACCCGCTCTCCTCGGCAAGCTTGCGCAGGCCATAGCCCTTGTCGACACCCTCGCGCGTAATGTCGATCGAGGTCGCGCCGCCCATGTTGATCGCGAGACCCGGCAGCCGCTGGCGCAGGTCCGCCTGGATCACCTTGCGCTTGGCGAAATCGGGATCCCAATGTTCCTTGGCCTCGATCGGCGCTTCCTGGCCGAGCGCGGAGAAGGTGATCTGGCTGCCGCGATCCTCGATCCGCTCGCCCCAGGTCTGTTCGGGGACGAAGCCGGTCGCCTCCAGCGATTCACCGAAGGCGGTGATGATCTTCTGCTTCTCGGTGTCGTCGAACAGCTCGGCATAGACCGTCTGCCACGCGCCGTCCTTGTGGACGTAGAGCTTGGTGCCGGTGGTCGGCATCAGCCACAGCCGCGAACGGTCGGCGCGTTCGGGCAGGCGGCTGGCGACCTGCTTCTCGAACTGCGGCCAGTCGCCGCCGGAGATCACCGCGACATCGGCGACCGTCAGCAGATCGGCCAAAGTCTCGCCCATATCGTCCTTCAGCGGTTGCTTGCTGAGCGCGAGCGTGCCGTCGAGGTCGAAGGCGACGAGCTTCTTCATTCGGTATCTCCGGTGCGCAGGATAATCATGTCGATGGCGTGCGCTACGCCATCTTCGTCGTTCGCGCGAGTGGTGGTGTGCGCCTTCGCCTTCACCGCGTCGGGCGCGTTGCCCATCGCGATCGACAGCCCGGCGCGCGCCAGCATCGGCAGGTCGTTGGCCTGATCGCCGATCGCTGCGGTGTCGGCGAGATCGACATCCAGCGCCCCGGCGAGCGCGGCGATGCCATCGCCCTTGTTCGCGGTCAGCGCGGTGACGTCGAGATAATAAGTCTGCGACTGCGCGACGGTCGCGTCCTTGCCGTAGCGGGCGTGGACGCGTTCGTAGAGCGCGTGGAGCGCGGCCTCGTCGTCGCTGACGAAGGTGATCTTGTCGGCCTGGTCGAGCAGGTCGTTGAAGGAAGCGACCACCACCGGTTCCTGCGCGCTGCTCCGGCGCTCGCTGCGCGTGTGCGGGCCGTCGCCGTTGCTGGCATACCATTGGTCGTCGGCGAAGACCCAAGTGTCGACGCCCTCGGCCATGTCCATGACCCCGCGCGCGATGTCCGCCGGGATCGTGGTGTGGCTGACGATCGTGCCGTCGCGACGGAAGACGATCCCGCCGTTGAACGCCGCGACGTCGCCGTCGAGTCCGAGCGGTTCGAGCAGCGGGCGAATCCCCGACATCGGTCGTGCGCTGATGACCGTGAACCCGACCCCCGCCGCGCGCAACCGGTCGACGGCGGCGATCGTGGCGGGGGTGAGGTTTTTGTCCTTATTAACCAACGTGCCGTCGAGATCCGACACCAGCAGGCGGATCGTCATTATTGCGGCATCTCGACATGGCCGCCGAAGCCGAAGCGCATCGCCGACAACACCTTCTCGCCAAAGGTATGTTCGACGCGGCTGCGATAGCGTGCGAACAGCGCGGTGGTCAGGACATTGGCGGGCACCGCTTCTTCCATCGCTGCCTCGATCGTCCACTGGCCCTCGCCCGAATCGGCGACGTTGCCGCTGAACTTCTCCAGCTTGCCATCGGCGGTGAGCGCGTCGGCGGTGAGGTCGAGCAGCCACGACGAGATCACGCTGCCGCGCCGCCACACTTCGGCGACGTCGGCGAGATCGATGTCATAGCGTTGATCTTCGGGCAGCTTTTCCGATGCCTTGCCCTTCAGAATGTCGAAGCCTTCGGCGTAGGCCTGCATCAGCCCGTATTCGATGCCGTTGTGAACCATCTTCACGAAATGACCCGCACCGGCCGGGCCGGCATGGATGTAGCCGTTCTCAGCGCGGGGGTCGGTGCCGTCCTTGCGGCCGACGGTGCGCGGAATGTTACCCATTCCGGGGGCGAGGGCGGCGAAAATCGGGTCAAGATCCTGCACAACGTCCTTCGGCCCGCCGATCATCATGCAATAGCCGCGTTCGAGCCCCCAGACGCCGCCGGAGGTGCCGACGTCGACGTAATGCATGCCCTTCTCCGCCAGCGCCTTGGCGCGGCGAATATCGTCCTTGTAGAAGCTGTTACCGCCGTCGATCACGACGTCGCCGGCGCTGCCGCCCGCCGCGATCTGGTCGACCATCCCGTCGGTGATCTCGCCATGCGGGAGCATCACCCACCAGATCGCCGGACTGCCCGCCCTCACGCGCGCATCGTCGACCGAACTGGCGGCAATCGCGCCATCGGCGACAAGCTTTTCAACGGCTTGGGCGTCACGATCGAAGGCGACGATCTCGTGCCCGGCCTTCATCAGGCGGCGCGCCATGTTGCCGCCCATCCGGCCGAGGCCGATCATCACCAGTCGCATTGCAAACTCCCTCGCTGGCCGCTTAATCACCCGACCATGCGTCAGGTTCCGCTGGCGCAACAACCCCTGGGAGCGTTCGCGTGTTGCATCGGCCCCGCCTGCTTGTCGTCTTCGGGACACGGCCGGAAGCGATCAAGATGGCGCCGGTGATCGAAGCGCTGCGAAATTACCCGCAGATCGACACCCGCGTGCTCGTTACCGGGCAGCATCGTGGGCTGCTGGAACAGGCATTGCGCGCGTTCGGGATCGTTGCGGACGTCGATCTGGCGCTGATGGGCGCGGCGGCGACGCTCGAAGGGCAACTGGCGGCGATGCTGGTCGCGATCGGCGCGGCGCTCGAGCGCGAGCGGCCGGCGCGGGTGGTGGTGCATGGCGATACGCTGACGACGCTCGCCACCACGCTCGCGGCGCACCTGCGCGGGGTGCCGGTGGCGCATGTCGAGGCGGGGCTGCGCAGCGGCGACCTGTCCGCGCCCTGGCCCGAGGAAGGGAGCCGGCGCGTGGCGGGGGTGCTCGCCGACCTCCATTTCGCACCGACCCCCGCGGCGGCGGCGGCGTTGCGTGCCGAGAACGTCCCGGCGGCGGCGATCCATCTGACCGGCAATACCGTCGCGGACGCGCTGCGGATCGTGCGGGCGCGGATCGCGGCCGCGCCGGCACCGGCCGACGCGGTCGCGGCGGCGCTGGCGCGGTTCAGCGGACGGCGGATCGTCACCGTGACCGCACACCGGCGCGAGAATCAGGGCGAGACGCTCGCGGGGATCGCCGAGGCGGTCGCGCGGCTGGCGGAGCGCGCCGACCTCGGGATCGTCGTGCCGCTGCACCCGAACCCGGCCGTTGCGGGGCCGCTGGCGCTGCGGCTGGGCGGGAGCGCGCGGATCGCACTGCTCCCGGCGCTCGATTATGCCGCGTTCGTGCGGCTGATGACGGCGAGCACGCTGATCCTGACCGACTCGGGCGGGGTGCAGGAGGAAGCACCCGCGCTCGGCGTGCCGGTGCTGGTGCTGCGCGACGTCACCGAGCGACCCGAGGGCGTTGCGGCGGGCGGCGCGAGGATCGTCGGCACCGACCCGGCGCGGATCGTCGCGGCGGCAAGCGCGCTGCTCGACGATCCGGCGGCGATCGGCGCGATGGCGGTGGCGCGCGATTGCCATGGCGACGGCCATGCCGCGGGACGGATCGCGGCGATCCTCGCGGCGGCACTGGCGACATGAGCTTGGTCGCCCCAAGCTTTTCTGCGCTTGCCGCCCGACGCCGCGCGTCGCAGGTAGCGAGGATGAACGGGGGCAGAACGCTTTGGACGCACTGAGCACGCTGGCCGGATTTCTGGTCGGCACGATCGTCGGGCTGACCGGGGTCGGCGGCGGATCGCTGATGTCGCCGCTGCTGATCCTGTTGTTCGGAGTCGCGCCGACGACGGCGGTCGGCACCGATTTGTGGTTCGCGGCGATCACCAAGATCGTCGGCGGGACGATGCACCACCGCCAGAACAATGCCGACTGGGCGATCGTCAAGCGGCTGTGCTGGGGGAGCCTGCCGGCGGTGGCGATCACGCTCTGGTGGCTGTCGGGCCATGGCCACAAGGCGGAGAGCAACGGGCTGATCGTGCGCGTACTGGGCGTGACATTGGTCATCTCCGCCTTGCTGACGCCGTTCCGCGCGAAATTGGCGCGGCGGTTCGCGCGCGCCGAGGGCGCGCGGACCGAGGCGATGCTGCGCTGGCAGCCGTGGCTGACTGCGGCGGCGGGTGCATTGCTGGGGACGCTGATCACGCTGACCTCGGTGGGCGCCGGGGCGCTGGGGGCGACGCTGCTGCTGATGCTCTATCCGTTCCGGCTAAACGCCAAGCGGCTGGTCGGGACGGATATCCTCCATGCGGTGCCGGTCGCGCTGATCGGCGGGATCGGCCATGCGGTGATCGGGAACATCAATCTGCCGCTGCTGGGGTCGTTGTTGCTCGGGTCGGTGCCGGGGGTGATCCTCGGCGCGAAGCTGACCGACCGGCTGCCGGAGCGGGTGGTGACGCCGGCGCTGGCGGTGGTGTTGTTGATCGTGGGGGTACGGCTCTTGATGTAGGGTTGGCGGCGGCGACCGGGAGCCTACGCCGTCCGTTCGTCATTGCGAGCGTAGCGAAGACGCCCTGGATTGCTTCGCTACGCTCGCAATGACGGCGGGAGCGAGCGCCGCACGACGACGATAGCCGGGCGTAAGAAGCGGGATCCCGGATCAAGTCCGGGATGACAACTTACCCAAGCGCCGCCTTCACGCGGTCGGCGAGGCGGAGGACCGCGGCGTCGTGGATGCCGGCGGTGCTGACCAGCACGCCATAGGCGCGCGGATCGGGCTTGTTGAACACCAATGGCGCGCCGACCGCGTCGCTGACCGAGGCGCCCGCCGCGCTCGCCACCAGCACCGCGGCGGCGATGTCCCATTCGTTGCCCCAGCGCAGCGTCGCGACCAGATCGGCGTGGTCGGCGGCGACCATCGCAACGCGCAACGCGATCGAGTTCGGCTTCTCGACCGCGGTCAGGTCGCGGTCGACCTTCGGCAGTGCGTCGACCGGGACACGTGCGCCGGGCAGCGAAGCGCGTCCGCCGGCGGTGACGCGGACGCCGTTTCGGGTCGCGCCGCCGGGCGCGGTCGCGCACCATACTTCGCCGCGGGCGGGAGCGTCGAGCACGCCGATCACCGGGCGGCCGTCCTCGACCAGCGCGATCGACACGCACCAGCCGGTGCGCCCGCGGATATAGTCGCGCGTGCCGTCGATCGGATCGACCACCCAGACGCGGCGACACGCCAGCCGGTCGGCATTGTCGGCGGTTTCCTCCGACAGCCATCCGGCGTCGGGGAGCAGCGCGCCCAGCCGCGCGCGCACCATGCGGTCGACGTCGAGATCGACCTCGCACACCGGGCTGCCCTCCGACTTCTCCCAGCGCGCGAAGTCGGTGCGCCAGCGCGCGAGCGCCATCTGCCCGGCGTCGCGCGCCACCGCGACGACCGCCCCGACCAGCCCGGGGTCCGGAGCGGCGGCGTCAGCCACCGGCGACCGTCATGCCGTCGATGCGCAGCGTCGGCACGTTGACCCCCTGCCGGAACACGAGATCGTTGGCGGGGGTGAGCGCGCGGAACATCGCGAGCAAATTGCCCGCGATCGTGAAGCCGGCGACCGGCGCGACGATCTCGCCGCCGCGGATCGTGAAGCCGGCTGCGCCGCGGCTGTAATCGCCGGTGACCGGGTTCACGCCCTGACCGATCAGCTCGGTGACGTAGATGCCGTCCTCGATATCCTCGATCAGCGTCGCGACGGGCATTTTACCCGGCTCCATATAGAGGTTGCTGGTCGACACGCCCGGCGCGCCGGCGATGCCGCGCGCGGCATGGCCGGTCGGCTCCAGCCCCAATTGCCGGGCCGAGGCGCTGTCGAGCAGCCAGCTCTCCAGCATCCCGTTCTCGATGATCGCGACCGGCGAGACCGGCAGCCCCTCGCCGTCGAACGGACGCGAGCGCAGCCCGTGCGGGCGGTGCGGATCGTCGCGGATCGTCACGCCGGGCGCGAAGACCTCGGTGCCGAGCGAGTCGAGCAGGAAGCTGGTGCGGCGGGTAATCGCGCCGCCGGTGATCGCGCCGCTGAGATGCCCGAGCAGGCTGGCGCCGACGCGCGGATCGAAGACGATCGGCATCGTCCCGCTGCGCGCGACGCCCGGATCGAGCCGTGCGACCGCGCGCTCGCCGGCGAGCTGGCCGATCGCCTCGGGGGTGTCGAGATGCGCGAGGTGGCGCGCGGAATGGAAGGCATAGTCGCGCTGCATCGCGCTGCCCTCGCCCGCGATCACGCTGGCCGAGACGCTGAACCCGGTGGTGGCGTAGCTGCCCGCGAAGCCGTGGCTGGTGGCGAGCGCCCAGACGCTCTCCGATGCCGCCGCGCCGCCGCCCTCGCTGTTGGTGACGCCCTCGACGGCGCGCGCGGCGTCCTCGGCGCGCTGCGCGGCGCTGCGGAGCTGTTCGGGGGTGCAGGCGTGGCGGTCGGCGAGGTCGAGCGCGGGGGGCGCGCCGTGGAGCAGCCGCTCCTGCGGGGCGAGCCCGGCCCAGCGATCCTCGGGCGCCTCGCGCGCCATCGCCACGGCGCGTTCCACCAGCGCGTCCATCGCGGCGGACGAGAGGTCGGAGGTCGAGACGCTGGCCGAGCGACTGCCGACGAAGACGCGCAGCCCGAGGTCCTCGCCCTCCGAGCGGCCGACATCCTCGAGCTTGCCGAGCCGGACCGATACCTCGGTCGAGGCGCTGGCGGCGAAGACCGCGTCGGCGGCGTCGGCGCCGGCGGCGGTGGCGCGGCGGACGATGTCGTGGGCGCGATCCTGCGCTTGGGAGGGCGTGAGCATCGGATCGACTTAGGAGTGAAAGGTTGCGGATGCCATATCGCGGAGAACGTCGCGGCGGCGTTATTGGATGCGCGTGCCGACCACGACGCAGGCGAGGAACATCAGCAGCCCGGCGGTGCGGTTGCTGCGGAAACGGTCGAGCGCGCCGCTGCCGTCGTCGTCGCGCAACGTCGCGACCTGCCAGAACAGGTGGAGCGCGAGCGGGGCAAGCGCGGCGAGGATCAGCGGGTCGGCGCGGACCTGCCACAGCGCCGCCACCCACAACGCAAGCGCGAGCGCGTAGCAGGCGCTCACCCCGGCGCGGACATGGCGGCCGAGCGCGAGCGCCGAGGAGCGGATGCCGACCAGCGCATCGTCCTCGCGGTCCTGCAATGCGTAGATCGTGTCGTAGCCGACCACCCAGAAGATCGTGCCGGCGTAGAGCGTTACGCCGGGTAGCGTGAGCGCGCCCCAGGTCTCGGTCCAGCCGACCAGCGCCGCCCAGGAGAAGACCAGCCCGAGCCACGCCTGCGGCCACCAGGTAATGCGCTTCATGAACGGATAGGCGGCGACCGGCGCGATCGCGGCGAGCGAGACGATCGCGGCGGGCAGATGCAACTGGAGCAGCACGACGAGCCCGATCAGGCAGAGCGCGAGCAGGAACGCCCAAGCCGCCTTCGCCGACACCGCGCCGCTGGCGAGCGGGCGGCTGCGCGTGCGCGCGACGCTGGCATCGAGATCGCGGTCGACGATGTCGTTGTAGACGCAGCCCGCGCCGCGCATCGCGATGCTGCCGAGGAGCAGCCACAGCAGCAGCGGCCAGCGCTCGATGACGCCGCCGGCGAGCGCGACGCCCCACGCGCCGGGCCAGAACAGCAGCCACCAGCCGATCGGCCGGTCGAACCGCGCGAGCGACGCGAACAGCCGCGCGCGTGGCGGCAGGAGCGACAGCAGGCCGCGGTGCTGGGTGTCGGGGACGATGTCGGTCACGTCGCCGCGATAGCGGGGGATGGGGCGGGCGTCAGCGGCTATCGTGCTGCGGGCGGCGAGTCCTTGCGACTTCCGCCCTCCCGTCCGTCGCCCCGGACTTGATCCGGGGCCCCGCTTCTTGTTCTTGGCGGACGACGTAAAGAAAAAGCGGGATCCCGGATCAAGTCCGGGATGACGAGAGGGGGAGCAGTGGCTTGCCCGCCTTGAACGTCGCGGGGCCGCGTGACGGAAGTATGCGGGTGACCGGTTCACGCCACCGTCAACCGTGCCTACATACAACGCCACCGGTTTCGTAAGGATCGTGCGTATGTTGACCCTTCTTGCCCTGCTCGCCGCCGCTGCCACCGATCCGCTGGCGGGGACGTGGCGCAATGCCGCCGACAGCGTGCGGATCCGTGTCGCGCCGTGCCGTGGCGAGCCGGGGATGTGCGGCACCGTGGTGTCGGCGAGCGACAAGGCCAAGGACGATGCCGCGGCGGGCGGGACCGACCGGCTGGTCGGCACGTCGTTGTTCCGCGGGTTCGAGCAGGATGGCGACGGGACGTGGGCGGGGACGGTGTTCGTCCCCGATATCGGGCGCGAGGTCGAGGGCACGTTGCAGCTCGACGGGCGCAACACCTTGATCGCGCAGGGGTGTCTGTTCGCTGGCTTCGGGTGCAAGGAGCAGCGCTGGACGCGCGTCTCGGGTAAGTGATCCATCTGTCGGTCGCGATCGGCCGGTTTTTCGAGGCGCTGTTCTATGCCATCCTGCGCGTAGCCGGGGTGGTGACGGGCGTGGTGCTGGTCGTCGCGCTGGCGGGGGCGCTTCTGTTCCTGATCGCGCGCCTGTTGATCGGACGGGGAAGGAAGAAATGATGGGGGCGGTGCCCGCCTGGCCGCCGCGCTCGACGCCGCGGCTGTTCGTCGAGACGGCGCTCGCGCCCGGTTCGCTGTCGCTGTCAGGGCCGCAGGCGCATTATCTGGTGTCCGTGATGCGGACGAAGCCGGGCGATCCGGTGAAGCTGTTCGATGACGTCAGCGGCGAGTGGCTGGCGGTGGCGAGCGTGGTCGGCAAGCGCGACCTGACGCTCGACGTGCAGGAGCGGCTGCGCGCGCGCGAGGCGGTGCCCGATCTGTGGCTGGTCGCCGCGCCGCTCAAGAAAGGGCGCGGCGACTGGATGGCGGAGAAGGCGTGCGAGCTGGGCGTCGCGCGGCTGGTGCCGGTGGTGACGCGGCGGACGGTGGTCGACAAGCCGAATACCGAGCGGCTGCGCGCGCATATGATCGAGGCGGCCGAGCAATGCGGGCGGACCGCCGTGCCGGAGGTGGCGGAGATGGTGAAATTGCCGGCGCTGCTGCGCGAGTGGCCGGCGGAGCGGGCGCTGTTCTTCGCCGACGAGCTGGGCGGCGCACCGGCGGCGGCGGCGATGCGCGAGCGGCGCGGGCCGGCGGCGATCCTGATCGGGCCGGAGGGCGGCTTCGACGACGAGGAACGCGCCGCGATCCGCGCGCATCCGGCCGCGGTGGGGGTGGCGCTGGGGCCGCGCATCCTGCGCGCCGACACCGCGGCGGCGGCGGCGGTCGCGGTGTGGATGGCGGTGGCGGGGGATTGGTAGCCCACCGGACTAGGTCCGGGATGACGGCTAAAGGCTGTGCCTCGCCCCGACGGGCCGGTGCGACCCGGCTTTACCCATCGCAGTCCGATCCGCTCTAGCGCAGGTGTTCATCGCGGCGTAAGGCGCGGCCATGACGACCAAGACGGTTTCGGACACGCGCGCGAGCACCATCGAATCGCGCGACCAGCTGATCGCCCGCTTTGCCAGTGGGGAGAAGCCGGCCGAGCGCTGGCGGATCGGCACCGAACATGAGAAGTTCGTCTATGCCACCGGCGATCATCACGCGCCGTCCTATGACGAGCCGGGCGGGATCCGCGCGCTGCTCGGCGAGCTGGAGCAGCATGGCTGGCGGCCGGTCACCGAAGACGGCAACGTCATCGCGATGAGCGGGGCGGACGGGTCGATCAGCTTGGAGCCCGCCGGGCAGTTCGAGCTGTCGGGCGCGCCGCTGGAGAACCTCCACCAGACCTGCGCCGAGACCGGGCGGCATCTGGCGCAGGTGAAGGCGGCGGGCGAGAAGCTGGGGATCGGCTTCCTCGGGCTCGGCATGTGGCCCGACAAGACGCGCGCCGAGCTGCCGATCATGCCCAAGGGCCGCTATGCGATCATGCTGCGCCACATGCCGCGCGTCGGCACGATGGGGCTCGACATGATGCTGCGCACCTGCACGATCCAGGTGAACCTCGATTACGCCAGCGAAGCCGACATGGTGAAGAAGTTCCGCGTCGGGCTGGCGCTGCAACCGCTCGCCACCGCGCTGTTCGCCAATTCGCCGTTCACCGAGGGCAAGCCGAACGGCTTCCTGAGCTATCGCAGCCATATCTGGTCGGATACCGATCCGGCGCGGACGGGGATGCTGCCGTTCGTGTTCGAGGACGGGTTCGGGTACGAACGCTACGCGGAGTATATGCTCGATGTGCCGATGTACTTCGTTTACCGCGAGGGGCGCTACATCGACGCGGCGGGCTTGAGCTTCCGCGACTTCCTGCGCGGCGAGCTGTCGGTGCTGCCCGGCGAGAAGCCGACCATCGAGGATTGGGACGACCATCTCTCGACCGCCTTCCCCGAGGTGCGGCTCAAGACCTTCCTCGAGATGCGCGGCGCGGACGGCGGTCCGTGGAACCGGATCTGTGCGCTGCCGGCCTTCTGGGTCGGGCTGCTGTATGACTCCGTTGCGCTGGATGCGGCGTGGGATCTGGTCAAGCACTGGACGCTCGACGAGCGGCAGGCGCTGCGCGACGCGGTGCCGAAGCTGGGGTTGTCGGCGCCGATCGCGGGGGGCGGGCAGTTGCGCGACATCGCCGGTGCGGTGCTCGACATCGCGCATGGCGGGCTGAAGGCGCGCGCGCGGGTCAGCGCGGCGGGCGAGGACGAGACGGGGTTCCTCGAACCGCTGCGCGAGATCGTGCGCGCGGGGAAGGTGCCGGCGGAGCGGTTGCTCGATTTGTATCACGGCGATTGGGGCGGGGATGTGTCGCGCGTGTATCGCGCGGCGAGTTTCTGAGGTTGTTACCCCGGACTGATCCGGGGGTCTGCGCACTGCCGTGACCGCTGGCCATAATGGCCATCGGTCGAACACGCCGATCGTCATTGCTTCGCTACGCTCGCAATGACGGATAAGGGCGGCATTATCGGGTGTCGAAGAAAGAAGCGGGACCCCGGCTCAAGGCCGGGGCGACGGCTACTTCACGGGGCCGCGCCGCGCTATTCCGCGTGGGGCCAGCCCTTCGCATCCCAAATCAGCCGCTGGATGCGCAGCGTCGGGGTGCCGTTCCGCTGCGTGTCGTAGGCATGGTAGACGATGCGGTCGCCATCCGGCGCTTGCAGGATCGCATTGTGCCCGCGCCCGACATAGCGGCTGCCGGTGCCCTGTCCCGAGGCGAGCACCGGAGTGCCACCACCTCTCAGCATCGGCGTGCCGGCGCGATCGCGATACGGGCCGGTCGGCGTGGTCGCGCGGCCGACGACGGTGTTGTAGCTGCTCTTCGCGCCGCGACAGCAGAAGTCGAACGAGGCGAACAGATAATAATAGCGGCCGTGGCGGATCACGAACGGCGCCTCGATCGCGCCGGGCGACGGGCGCGCGGCGAGGCTGTGCATCGGCGTGCCCGGCTGCCGTAGGCCCGTGGCGGGGTCGAGCGCGATCAGCTTGATCCCGCTCCAGAAGCTGCCGAACGCCAGCCATTGCTTGCCCTCGGCGTCGGTAAAGGCGGCGGGGTCGATCGCATTGTAATCGCCGCCGGCGGCGGACTCGACGACCGGACCTTTGTCGACCCAGTTGGCGGCGGGGGCGGCGGGGTCGAGCCGGCGCGCGGTGGCGAGCCCGATCGCCGAGCGGTTCTTCCCGAAGGTCGAGAGCGAATAATAGAGGCGGTATTCGTCGCCGCTTTTGGTGATGTCGGGCGCCCACATGCCCGCGGTGCCGGGCACGTGCTTGTCCGCCCATGCGGGAAGCGCCGGGAAGGAAGCGCCGCGCAACCTCCAGTGCTTGAGGTCGGTGGAGGTGCGGAGCGGGATCAGCCCGTCGCGGCTGCGGATGTGGCCGGTGACGAAGAGGTAGTAGGTGCCGTTGTCGGCGATGATCGCCGGGTCGTGGACGGGGGTGAGATCGCCGGTCAGCGGCGGCGGAGCGCTAGCGGCGGGGATGGTGGCGAGCAGCAGCAGCGCACCGGCGCTGCGGAGGAGGTTACGCATCGGGCGGCTCCTGTCGGAGGTGCAGACATGATCTGCAATACTCATACAATTGCCGATGGGTCGTGACGGACTGGGTCGTCATTGCGAGCGTAGCGAAGAAATCCAGGGCGTCCTGGTCCGGCTCTGGATTGCTTCGCTCCGCTCGCAATGACGAGGTGGCTGATCCGCTTTCTTCCCAACGCAACGAGAAGCGGGGCCCCGGATCAAGTCCGGGGCGACGGTACGTTAAGCCCTGCGCGGCAGCGGGCCGTTGGCGACGGGCGGGTCGAATTGCGGGACGCCGGCCGCATCGTAGCGGATCGGCTGGACGCGGGTGTGGCGGTTGGGGTCGAACAGCGGGTCGCCGACGATCTTCTCGTAATCGCGCGCGTGGAAGACCAGCATGTCGCGCCCGCGCTCGTCGACGGTAAAGCTGTTGTGCCCGGGGCCGAAGATCTTGTGTTCGCGCGAGGTTTTCATCACCGGCTCGGGCGATTTGGTCCACACCGCCGGGTCCATGATGTCGGCGTCGTCGCGCGCGGTGAGCATCCCCAGACAGTAACGCGCGTCGGTGGCGCTCGCCGAATAGGTCATGAACAACCGGCCGTTGCGCGCCAGCAGCGCGGGCGCTTCCGCGACCTTGAAGCCGCGGATCTCCCACGGCAGCTCGGGGATCGTCAGCCGCGCCGGCTTGGCCGCGAAGGTCAGCGGGGTGGCGAGCGGGGCGAGATAGAGGTTCGAGTTGGTGTCGATCCCCGCTTCGCGCTGCGCCCACGCCAGATAGCGCTGGCCGCGGTGGACGAAGCTGGTCGAATCGAGGTTGAAGCTGTCCCACGGCGTCTGGAGCTGGCCGAGCACCGTCCAGTTGCCGGTCATCGGATCGGCGCCGTCGCAGACCACCGCATGGGTGCGGATGCGGAACACGTCCTCGCCGCCGCCGCTGGGGCCGGCGGCGAAATACATGATCCATTTGCCGTCGATCAGATGCAACTCGGGCGCCCAGAGGAAGCCCGACAGCGGGCCGCTCTTTTCGTGCCGCCACAGCACCTTCTCGGTCGCATTGGTCAGGCCCGCGATCGTCTTCGAGCGGCGCAGCACCAGCCGGTCATATTCGGGCACCGAGCCGGTCATGTAATACCAGCCGTCGGTGTGGCGAAACACCTGCGCGTCGGCGCGCTGGCGGACCAACGGGTTGACGATGGTGCCGGCTGCCCCGCGGGTGCGGGACAGCGCGGGGGCGGCGGCAAGCGCCGCGCCCCCGGCCACGAACAGGCGGCGTGACAGAAGCGCCAGATCGTCGCTCATCAGTTGAGGTCCAGCATGACCACCGACTTGGCCGGCAGCGTGACGGTGAGCTGTCCACCGTTCAGTTGCGCGCCGTTGAAGGCGGCGGGCGCGACGGCGTTGGGCTGGTCGAAGGTGTTGAGCGAATTGACCTTCGGCCCGGTCAGGATCGTGCCGCCGACGCGCGACGCAGTGACCCCGGTCAGCGTGGTGGTGACGGTGATTGTGCGGTTCGGATCGGCATTGGCAAGCGCGACGTGCGTCACCCCGGCCTTGTCGCGGACCGCCGAGGCGCTGACCGCCGGAATCGTCCACTGGTCCTTGTTGTACCACGGCGACTTGATGTCGATCGGCAGCACCGTGCCGTCCATGAACGGCTTGTACATCTTGAAGACGTGATAGGTCGGCGTCAGCACCATCTTGCTGCCGTCGGTCAGGATCATCGCCTGCAGCACGTTCACCATCTGCGCGATCGCGGTCATCTTCACGCGATCGGCGTGTTTGGCGAAGATGTTGAGGTTGATCGCGGCGACCAAAGCGTCACGCAGGCTGTTCTGCTGGCGCAGGAAGCCGGGATGCGTGCCCGGATCCTGATCGTACCAGGTGCCCCATTCGTCGACCGCCAGGTACACTTTCTTCTGCGGATCGTATTTGTCCATGATCGCGCTGTGCTTGGTGACCAGCTCTTCCATCTTCCACGTCTTGGCGAGGGTCTCCGCCCAGCCGCGTTCGTCGAAGTCGATCGCCGAGCCCTTCTTCTCCCAGACGCCGGGGACGGTGTAATAATGGAGCGAGAGACCGTCGAGCATCCCGCCGGTCTCGCGCATCATCACCTCGGTCCAGTTATAGTCGTCGCCGTTCGCGCCCGAAGCGATCTTCTCGATCCGGGTGTTTGCGGGCGCCTTGACGAAGGTGGCGTAGCGGCGCGTCACGTCGGCGGCATATTCCGGCTTCATGTTGCCGCCGCAGCCCCACAGCTCGTTGCCGATGCCGAAATAGGGCAGCTTCCATGGCTGCTTGCGACCGTTCTTCGCCCGCTCGTCCGCCAGCGAACCGGCGGGCGAGGTCATATACTCGACCCATTCGGCCATTTCCTGCGGCGTGCCGTTGCCGACGTTGCCAGAAATATAGACGTCGGCGCCGATCTGCTCGGTGACGTCCATGAACTCGTGCGTGCCGACGGTGTTCGGCTCGGTAACGCCGCCCCAGTGGGTGTTGATCTTGACCGGGCGCTTGTTCTTCGGCCCGATCCCCTCGCGCCAGTGATATTCGTCGGCGAAGCAGCCGCCCGGCCAGCGGATCACCGGCGTGCCGAGATCGCGCAGCGCGTCGACGACGTCGTTGCGGAAGCCGCGCGTGTTCGGGATCTTGCGGTCGTTGCCGACCCAGAGGCCACCGTAGATGCCGTTGCCGAGATGCTCGGCGAACTGGGTGAAGATGCGCTTGTCGTAGACCGGACCCGGCGTGTCGCCGCGCACCGCCAGCGTCGCGGATTCCGCCGTGACCGCGGGGGCGTCCTGCGCGGTGGCAGGCGCGAGCGCGGCGCAGCCGATGGCCAGCGCTCCGGCATAAGCGAACAGACGTGCCTTCATCCTATCCTCCCGAAAGAAGCGCGGTCGGGCCATTGCCCACCTCGCTGTTTTTGCTCATTACTCGGACATTAGATTTCGGTATCGAGCATTGCAACGACCATTTGCCGGCGCGGCGCACGCTTGCCACCGCGCAATGAGGCAGGTCACAAAGGAGGGGTGATGGCGGATCGGGAGAGCGGCGTGCCGCAGCGGGAGGGCGACGCGCCACCAGCCGGCGGCGAAACGGCGGAGACGGCGCGCGCCTCGGTGCGCGGCACCGGGCGGCGGCTGCACGGCGCGATCGCGCACAAGCTGGGCACCGCGATCGTCTCGGGCGAATATCTGCCGGGCGACACGCTGTCGGGCGAGGTCGCCTTCTCCGAGGCGCTCGACGTCTCGCGCAGCGCCTATCGCGAGGCGATGCAGGTGCTCGCGGCCAAGGGGCTGGTCGAAAGCCGGCCGAAGGCGGGGACGCGCGTGCTGCCGCGCGAGCGCTGGAACCTGCTGGACCCCGACGTGCTCGCCTGGGCGTTCGCGGGGGCGCCCGACATCCAGTTCGTCCGCGCGCTGTTCGAGCTGCGCGCGATCGTCGAGCCGGCCGCCGCGGGGCTGGCGGCGCAGCGCCGCGACCGCAACGACCTCAAGGCGATGAAGGACGCGCTCGCGGCGATGCGGCGGCACACGCTGGCGACAGAGGCGGGGCGCGCGGCCGACAAGGACTTCCACAATGCGGTGCTGCGCGCGACGCGCAACGACGCGCTGATGGTGCTGAGCGCGAGCATCGGCGCGGCGATCCACTGGACGACGCAGTTCAAGCAGCGCGCGCGCGCGCTGCCGCGCAACCCGATCCCCGACCATGTCCGCGTCCATGACATGATCGCCGCCGGCGACGTGGTCGGCGCGACCGCGGCGATGCGGACATTGGTCGACCTCGCGCTGGAGGATACGAAGTCGGCGATGGAGGGCTGAGGGCGCTCGCCGTCGCCCGAAGACGCTGGCGATCCGCGCGGGCTTCTGCCACGGAGCGGAAATGATTCCGTTTGCGTTGCTCCTGCTCGCCGCGGCCCCGGTGCAAGATACGCCGCAGCAAGGCGACATCACCGTCCGCGCGCCGCTGCCCGCCACCCCGCAGACCCCGGCCACGATGGTGGTCGAGCCGGTGGCGATGATGATCGCCGCCTGCGACCGCGACGGCGACGCGAAGGTCGAGCGCTACGAGCTGGAGGAATGCGTCGCGGCGTCGCTGGCGGCGTTCGATCCGAACAAGACCGGCAAGCTGCGCTATATCGCGTTCGGCGACTGGGCGCTGCGCTACCTGGGCGACCGCGCCGCCTTGCCGAGCCCGTATGAGGTCGATCGCGACAATGACGGCGAGGTGACGCTGGCCGAGTTGCAGGACCATTTCTCGCGGCTGTTCGCGCGCTACGACCGCGACGGCGACCATGCGATCAGCCGCGCCGAACTGTTGACCTATCGCACGATGCCGGTCGATGCGCGCGGGCCGACCGCCGGGCGGCGGCCCGAGAAGAAGGACGACGCACCGGACGGCGACAAGCGGCGGCGGGGAGGCCGGCGATGACGCGCTTCGCGTTCGCGATCGCCGCGACCGATGGCGCGGCGCGCACCGGCACGATCACGATGCAGCGCGGCACGATCCGCACGCCGGCATTCATGCCGGTCGGCACCGCCGCGACCGTCAAGGCGATGAAGCCCGGCGACGTCGAACGCGCGGGCGCGGACATCATCCTCGGCAACACCTATCACCTGATGCTGCGCCCCGGCGCAGAGCGGGTCGCGCGGCTGGGCGGGCTGCACCGCTTCATGGGCTGGGACAAGCCGATCCTGACCGATTCGGGCGGCTATCAGGTGATGAGCCTGTCGGCGCTGACCAAGCGGTCCGAGGAAGGCGTGGCGTTCGCGTCGCACCTCGACGGCACGCGGCACATGATCTCGCCGGAGCGCTCGATCGAGATCCAGCGGCTGCTCGGCAGCAACATCGTCATGGCGTTCGACGAATTGGTGCCGACCACCTCGACGCGCGAGGTGCAGGCGGCGGCGATGGAGCGATCGATGCGCTGGGCGAAGCGCAGCCGCGACGCCTTCGACGGCGGTGGCGACCATGCCGCGAACAATGCGATCTTCGGCATCCAGCAGGGCGCGCTCGACGAAGGGTTGCGCAAGGCGAGCGCCGACGCGCTGATCGACATCGGCTTCGACGGCTATGCGATCGGCGGGCTGGCGGTCGGTGAGGGGCAGGCGGCGATGTTCGGCTGTCTCGACTTCGCGCCCGGGCAGTTGCCGGCCGATCGCCCGCGCTATCTGATGGGGGTGGGCAAGCCGACCGACATCGTCGGCGCGGTCGAGCGCGGGGTCGATATGTTCGACTGCGTGATGCCGACGCGATCGGGGCGGACCGGCCAGGCGTTCACGAGGCAAGGGCCCATCAACATCCGCAATGCGCGGTTCGCCGAGGATCAAGGGCCGCTCGACCCGGAATGCGCGTGCGCGGTGTGCACGACATGGACGCGCGCCTATGTGCACCATCTGGTGCGGGCGGGGGAGATGCTGGGCGCGATGCTGATGACCGAGCACAATATCGCTTTCTACGAGGCGATGATGGCCGACCTGCGCGCCGCGATCGCCGAGGGGCGGTTGACGGCGTTCGCCAATGACTTTCGTGCGCGCTATGACGCGCCAAAAGGAGAGTGACGTGAGCGACGAGCAACCCAACGAAATCCTGCAAGCCGCTGCGGCCGCCAAGGCGCACGAGGAAGCCGGCGCGCCGGGCGCTGCCGCGCATCAGCGCAAGGGGCGGTGGCAGCCGGGCAAGACGTGGCTGGGCGTCGGGATCGGTTCGGCGGCGGTCGCGGCGGCGCTGCTGTTCGCGAATTCGCGGAAGGACGAGGGGAAGAAGTAGGTTCGGGCGGCCGGCGTGTTGCGATCCGGCTGATTAACCCCGTCGCCCCGGACCTGATCCGGGCCCCGCTTCTTCTTCGCGCCGCGCGCTAAAGCGGGACCCCGGATCAAGTCCGGGGTGACGAATGAAGTACGTCATAGCGAGCGTAGCAAAGCAATCCGGGTCCGGATCAGGACGCCTGGATTGCTTCCCCCGGCCTGCGCCGGGGTCGCAATGACGAGAGATGATGTACCGCGCTCTGCGGGTTCGGCCGCCGACGTGGGGGGCACGCCGGCGGCCCCGACTGTCGCAGCCACGGGGCGACCCGAAGGGCTGTTCGGCCGGTACAAGGAGGAAGGGACCGGGCCGCGGCCGACTGGCCGCCACCCGGTCCCTCCCAATTCTTCAAGGGCTTGCTAGCCGATCTCTCAGTGCGTGACCAGATCAAAACGATCCGCGTCCATCACCCTGGTCCATGCCTTGACGAAGTCGGCGACGAACTTTTCCTTCGCATCGTCACAGGCATAGACTTCCGACAGCGCACGCAGCTGCGAGTTGGAGCCGAACACCAGATCGGTGCGCGACGCGGTCCATTTCTGCTCGTGCGTGGTGCGATCGGTGCCGACGAACTCCTCGTCGCTTTCGTCGCTGACCTGCTTCCACGCGGTGTTCATGTCGAGCAGGTTCACGAAGAAGTCGTTGGTCAGCTGACCGACGCGCTTGGTGAACACGCCATGCTCGCTGCCCTGCGCATTGGCGCCAAGGACGCGCAGCCCGCCGACCAGCACCGCCATCTCGGGTGCGGTGAGGCCGAGCAATTGCGCGCGGTCGACCAGCAGTTCCTCGGTCGGCACGTTGAACTTGACCTGCAGATAGTTGCGGAAGCCGTCGGCCTTGGGCTCGAGCACGTCGAAGCTCTCGGCATCGGTCTGCTCCTCCAGCGCGTCGGCACGGCCCGGCGTGAACGGCACGCTCACGTCATGACCGGCGTCCTTGGCCGCCCTTTCGACCGCGGCGCTGCCGCCGAGCACGATCAGGTCGGCAATCGACACCTGCTTGCCGCCGGTCGCCGCGCCGTCGAACTCGGCCTTGACCTGTTCGATCACGCCGAGCACGCGCGCGAGGTTCTCGGGATCGTTGACCTCCCAGTTGCGCTGCGGGGCGAAGCGGATGCGCGCACCGTTCGCGCCGCCGCGCTTGTCCGACCCGCGATAGGTCGAGGCCGAGGCCCAGGCGGTCTTGACCAGATCCTGCACCGACAGGCGGTCGAGCAGCGTCGTCTTCAGCGAGGCGACATCGCCGGCGTCGATCAGCGGATGGTCGACCGTCGGGATCGGGTCCTGCCAGATCAGGTCTTCCTGCGGCACCTCGCTGCCGAGGTAACGGATCTTCGGTCCCATGTCGCGGTGGGTCAGCTTGAACCACGCGCGCGCCCACGCCTCCGCGAAATAGGCGGGGTCGGCGCGGAATTTCTCCATGACTGCGCGGTATTTCGGGTCGACCTTCAGCGCCATGTCGGCCGAGGTCATCATCGTCGGCACCTTCTTGCCCGGCGTGTGCGCGGCCGGGGCGAGCGTGTCGTCGGGGTTGCCGACCGGCTGGAACTGGTGCGCGCCGGCCGGGCTCTTCACGATTTCATATTCGTGATCGAGCAGCATGTCGAAATAGGTCATGTCCCACGTCGTCGGGGTCGGGGTCCATGCGCCCTCGATCCCTGAGGTGATCGTGTGATCGCCCATGCCGCTTTCGTGGGTCGACGCCCAGCCGAGCCCCTGCGACGCGATGTCCGCGCCTTCCGGCTCGCGGCCGACCAGCTTGGGGTCACCCGCGCCATGCGCCTTGCCGAACGTGTGGCCACCGGCGGTGAGCGCGGCGGTTTCCTCGTCGTTCATGCCCATGCGCGCGAACGTCTCGCGCATGTCGCGCGCCGAGCCCATCGGATTGGGGCAGCCGCCCGGTCCTTCGGGGTTCACGTAGATCAGGCCGTGCTGGATCGCGGCAAGCGGGCTTTCGAGTGCGAGCCCGGCTTCCTCGTCGATGCGGGTCTGGCCGAGCCATTCCTCCTCGGTGCCCCAATAGACGTCCTTCTCGGGTTCGAACACGTCCTTGCGCCCGCCGCCGAAGCCGAAGGTCGGGCCGCCCATCGATTCGATCGCGACGTTACCGGCGAGGATGAACAGGTCCGCCCAGCTGAGCGCGCGACCGTACTTCTGCTTGATCGGCCAGAGCAGGCGGCGGGCCTTGTCGAGGTTGCCGTTGTCCGGCCAAGAATTGAGCGGAGCGAAGCGCTGCTGACCCGCCGACGAGCCGCCGCGGCCGTCGCCGGTGCGGTAGGTGCCCGCCGAATGCCACGCCATGCGGATAAAGAACGGACCGTAATGCCCGTAATCGGCCGGCCACCACGGCTGGCTGTCGGTCATCAGCGCGGTCAGGTCGGCCTTCACCGCCTTGAGGTCGAGCTTGAGGAATTCGGCGGCATAGTCGAAGTCGTCGCCGAACGGGCTGCCCGACTTGCCCTGCTGATGGAGGATGTCGATCGACAGCGACTCGGGCCACCAGTCGCGGGACGTATGGCCGAGCAGCTTGCGCATCGCCGCGGGCTGCTTCTTCGGATCGTTGATCGGGCTACCCTCGGTGATGGCGTCCATGTCTCGTCTCCTCTCGCGACCGGTGTGCGGGGCTGGCGCTGCCGCGACATGCCGGCGTGCGCAGCCTTTCCGGCACTCTGTGACGGTCGTGGTAGCGGACCAAGACTGATCGGGAAAATGCGAAAACTCGGACGGTATGATCGATACTATCGATCAGGGTGCGGCGTGGAGCTTGCCGTGCCGGATCGCGCCCGAGGCCGGGAGTGCGACGCCATGCGCGGGGACATCGTGGCGGACCAGCGCGCCCGCCGCGATCGTCGCGTCATGGCCGACGGTGATCTCGCCGGTGACGATCGCGCCGGCATAGATGATCGTGCCATCCTCGATCACCGGATAGACCGCCTCGTTCGCGGCGCGGCGGCCGAAGGTGACGTTCTGGTAGACGGTGACGTCGGCGCCGATCACCGTGTCCGCGCCGATCACGATCCCGACCGGGTGCGGCAGCCGCAGCCCGGGGCCGATCTTCGCGGTCGGGTCGATATAGCAGCCATAGCCGAACACGATCCGCCGCCAGACCAGTTTCTCGACCAGCCGCCCGAGCGGCCCGCCGCGCAGATAGGCGTAGCGCATGATGCGGTACAGCGTGACGACCGCGAAGCCGGGGTTGAGGAACCAGCCGATCACCGCGCCCTTCACGCCGTGGCGCGAGGCATTGGCGTAGAGGTCGCGCCGCCAGCTCATCGCGCCGCGACCGCCGCGATGGCGTCGGCATAGGCCGCGCGGTTCTCGGCGACGATCCGGTCCTCCGCGAACCAGCCGAGCGCCTGCGGATCGCTGAGCCCGCCCGCGCGCCACGCCGCGGCATCGCCGAGCGCGGTGTCCATCGCGGCGGCGAGCGCCTCGACATCGGTCGGCTCGTAGGTGATCGCATGGCGCGCGAGGTCGGCGATTTCGGGGATGCCGCCCGCCTCGGCGCAGATCGCCGACAGGCCGTAGGACAAAGCCTCGATCAGCGTCCGCGGCAACGGCTCGGGCCAGACCGAGGCGATCAGCACCGTGTCGATCGCGCGGTAGAAATCGCCGGCCTGCGAGAAGCCGAGCCATTCGATGCGCGGATCGGGATAGCGCGCCTTCAGGTCGGCGACGTACTCGGGCACGCCAACCCCGGCGATGCGCAGCCGCCAGTCGGCGCGGGTGACGCGGGTGGTCGCCTCGAGCACGACGTCGATGCCCTTTTCGGCCTCGATGCGGCCGATGAAGCCGAACACGAACGGGGCGTCCGGCGCTTTCGCGTCGCGCGGCTGCTCGTCGAGCGGGACGATGTTGAAGATGCGCCGCGCGGGCACGCCGGGGAAATAGCCCTCGGCATGGTGACGGCGAATCACATAGTCGCTGTTCGAGACGAGCTGGTCGACGCTGGCCGACTCGGTCTTGCCCGGCGCGGTGAGCGCGCGGCATTCGAGGCAGCGCGTCGTGCAGTTCGCGCCGTTCTTGAACAATGCCGAGCGCGTGCACATCACCCCGTAATCGCGCAGCGTCTGGACGAGCGGCAGCTGGCGCTGCTTGATCTCGCGCCAGATCGCCGGGCTGAACCCGGTGATGACGTTGCAATGGACGACGTCGGGGCGGACCTCGTCGAGCAGCTTGCCCATGCGGCGCGCGGCGGCGCGGTTCCAGCGGTTGCGCGCGTGCCATTGCAGCCGCTTGAGCTTGGGCTGCGCGGGCGCGTCCGGGGCGTAGGGCCAATAGATATTGTCGATCGGCAGGCGACGGAGCGTCACGCCGTTCTTCACCTCGGTGACCGGCGCGGCGATGTCGTCGAGCGTCGCGACCACCACCTCGTCGCCGGCGCGGACCAACGCCTCGGCGAGCAGCGACACCGATTTCTCCGCCCCGCCGATCTTGTGCGGCGGGTAGAGGACGTTGACGATCAGGACCTTCATCGTGCGGCGACCTTCGCGCAGGCATCGGCGAGGATCTGCGCCGAGCCGCGCCACGTGTAACGCGCGACGCGCTGCTTGCCCTTCGCCAGCCGGTCGCGGCGCAGCGCGCCGTCATGATCGTCGAGCAGCATCTGCATCAGCCGTGCGAGCGTGGCGTCGTCATGCGGCTCGAAATAATCGGCGGCGTCGCCGCACACCTCCTGCACCGCGGGGGCGGTGCTGGCGAGCACCGGGCATTCGTTGACGAACGCCTCCAGCGGGGGGATGCCGAAGCCTTCGTAGATGCTCGGGAAGATCAGCGCGCGCGCGCCCTGCATCAGCCCGGCGACCTCGGCATCGTCGAGCCGGCCGGGGAGCAGCACGTCGGCACCCGGCTCGGGCAGCCCGGCCGAGCCGAACACCGTGCGCTCCATCCGCCCGACCGCGACCAGCTTCGCGCTGCCCGGCTGGAGCCGCGCCAGCGCGCGCAGCGCCACCGCGAGGTTCTTGTTGCGGGTGAGGTTGCCGAGCGTCAGGAAATAGCCGTTTTTGGTCAGCCCCAGCCGCTCGACCACGCCGGGATCGGGCGCGATCGAGAGATGCTCGGCACCGTTGGGGGCGACGACGATGTCCCTGGCCGCGACCGGGAGCACGTCGGCGAGTTCGCGGCGCGAGAATTCGGAAACGGTCGCGACCACTGCGCGGCGCGCGAGCAGCCGGTCGATGATGCGGTGCGCCAGGACATAGGGACGGCTGTAATGTTCGGGGTGGCGCTGCACCGAGGCGTCGTGGATGACGACCACCTGCCGCTTCATCGCGACCGGGCCGGTCATCGCCAGCCCCAACGCCACGCCGCCGCGCACCGCGCGCGCGAAATCGAGCTGATCCCACAGGTGCCCGTTGCGGGTGCCGACGGTGCGGGTCTCGATATGACGCAGGTCGAGGACGCGCGCGCCGGGCGGTGTGAGCAGCATGTAACGCTGTGCCAGCGCGCCTTCGCCCGCCAGGGCGTCGAGCGCGCCGACGATCTCCTGCGCATAGCGCTGCACGCCGCTGATCGACTGGGTGAGGAAGCGGCCGTTGATGAAGACGGTGGTCGGCGTCGCGGTCATGAGCGGGCGGCCTCCCGACCGAGCAACTGGCGGTAGAGCGTGGCGACCTGTCGCGCGCTGTCGCGCGCGGTGAAATGGGCGAGGAAGCGCGCACGGCCGGCCTCGGCCATCGTCCGGCGGGTCTCCGGCGTGTCGGCGAGCAGGGCGGCGAGCAGCGCCTCGGGATCGTCGGGTGGCACCAGCCGCCCGGTGACGCCCTCCTCGACCACTTCGGGCAGCCCGCCGATCCGGCTGGCGACGACCGGCCGCCCGGCGCGCATCGCCTCGATCGCGACGAGGCCGAACCCTTCCCAGCGCGACGGCATCGCCACGACGTCCGCCATCGCCAGCTGCGCCATGATGCGCGGCTCGTCGAGCCAGCCGAGCGGCGCGACATTGTCGGGCAGGTCGAGTGCCGGGCCGCCGCTGACCACGCTGGCGCCGATGCAGCGCACCGCGATCCGGTCGGGCGCGAGCCGCGCGGCGGCGATCAGCGTGTCCAGCCCCTTCTGATGATCGAAGCGGCCGATGAACAACACCTTCAGCCGCTGGTCGGGCCAGCCTTCGGGTGCGGGAAGCGCGGGGGGCGGTGCTTCCGAGATGCCGTTGTAGATGCGCTGGAGCCGCTTGGGCGGGAAGCCGAGCGCGACGCACTCGCGCATCTCCGCATCCGACAGGACGATCACGCGATCGGTGATCCGCGCGAGCGTCCGCTCCAGCCAGATGATCGCACGCCGGCGCCCCCGCGAGCCGGCGATCTGGAAGGCCCAGCCATGCGGGCTGTAGACGACCTGCGGGCGCCGGCCGGGCAGCACGCGGGCCAGCAGCAGCAGCGGGCGGACGATCATCCCGGCGAAGGTCGAGTGAAGGTGGACGATCTCCGGCCGGACCGTCCGGTAAGCGTGCCAGCTCGCCTTCGCCAGCATCAGCAGCGACCACAGCGACCGTCCGTCACGACGCCAGGTGGTGATGGCGGAATCGTCGACGCGCGGCAGCATGAAACTGTCCTGCGCGGGAAGGAGGACGCGAATGTCGAGCGGCGCGCCGGCCGTGTCGCGATCCGCGACCAGCGCGGGAAGCACCTGATTGAGATAGGTGCCGACGCCGCCATGCGCGGTCTCGGCGATATGGAGAACGCGAACGGACCCCGTCATGCACGGCCCCCGCGCAGCGGCAGCGACGCGTCATGCCTGCGCGTAAATCGGTGCACCAGCTCAAACTCCCTGCCGTATCATGAACACGGCCGCTCGTTCCGGCGGCAGCCTCGCACGCGGCGCCTTCTAGCCGCGTGCTTCTGCCGCGCGCAAGCGCGTAACGGCCGGCAGGTGGCTCAGCGCGACGCGTCGGCCTTGATGCGCGCGGTCGTCCCCGGGTCGATCCACACCCCGGTGCCGCCGGCGAGATAGGCGCCCTTGGCGGGCAGTCGCGCGATCCCGGCGGCGATGTCGGCGCGATCCGCCAGCATTCGCGGCGTGCCCGGCCGTCGTCCGAAGCGCGCGCAGCGATTGTCCTTCAGCACGACATCGGCGGCGTTGGACACCGCGATGCAGCCCTGGTCCACGCCGTCGATCTGGTTGTCGCGGATCAGCAGCCCGGCGTTGAGCGGTCCGGGCGCGAGCGGCGCCTGGCCGCCCGGACCGTTGCCGGCCAGCTCGCCGAAGACGGTGATCGCCGCCCAGACGCGGCCGGGGCGCGTGTCCTGCCCGGTGTCGGCGACGCGATTGCCGGCGACCACGACGTTGTAGGCGCCCGCGCCTTCCTTCCATGCCGCGCTGGTGAGCAGGCGGATCGCATTATAGCGCAACCCGGAGAACTGATTGTCCTGGATGAGCCCGTTGGGCGCCTGCGCCAGCACGCCGTGGCAGATGCAATCGGCCATGCGGTTGCCGACGATCGCATAGCGTTCCGACAGCAGGTCCATGTTGCGTGCGTACCGGATCTCGCCGGACGGCACGGGGGTCGTGAACATGGTCCGCATCCGCCCGGCCGGATCGCGCGGGCTGCGCGACGCGACCTCGGCGGTGCCCACCAGTTGCAGACCGGCATCGAAGAAGGCGAGCCGTGCGCCCGGATAGACGCGCGCGGTCGCGCCCGAGAGCGTCACGCTGGCCCCGCCGGGGTCGCGGCTGGCGTCGATGATCGGGCTGGCGATGTTGATCGCATCGTCGCCGGTGCCGATGAAGTCGCTGTCCTCGACGAGCAGGTCGCCGCCCGCCGCGGTGACGTGGAAGCCGTCATAGGCGATCGCGCTGCCGCCCGCGCCGCCGAGCTTCGCGCCGACGATCGCAAGCCCGCGGCCCATCAGATCGGCGACGATTCCGCCCCCCGCGGAATCGCGCACGGTGACGTGATCGAGCGTGATGTCGTGCGAGACCGGCTTGTCGCCGGGATCGCCGATGCGGATCGCGCCGCCCTTGTACCAGCTCAGCTTCACCTGCACCGGCGTGCCGGGCGCGAAATCGCCGAGCCCGCCCGGCAGCCCGCCGTCGCGGCCCAGCGACTTGCCCTGCTTGCCGAGCAACATGCGTGCGCCCGCCGGACCGGCGGCCGAGACCTGATAGACCGGCGCGCCGGCGTCGGGCGCCGCGCCGGCGAAGGCGAGCCGCCCACCGTCGACGCGCGCCTTCACCACCGGCGGGCGGGCATAGCCGACCGACAGCCCGCGCAGCTTCACCCGTGCGGCATTGGAGATCAGGATGCCGTCGCCCCATTGCGCGAACACCAGCTGCGCGCCCGGTCCGTCGATCAGCACGTCGCTGAGTCCGTCGAGCGCGATCCCCGGCGGGCCGCCCGCGATCGGCCAGGTGCCGGCTGCCAGCCGCAGCGTTCCGCCGCCCGCCGCGCGCAGCCGCGCCAGCGCCGCGGCGATCGCGGGGCCGTTGTCGCCGGGCGTCGGGTCGAGCGAGATCACCGGCCGTCCGTCGAGGCGCGGGGCGAGCACCGTCAGCGTGACAGGGCGACCGTCCGCCCCGGTCCAGCTGCGCCGCAAGCCGTCGCCGCTGGCGGGCGACTGCCGCGCGGCGGTGGCGAGCGCCGACCAGTCGGCGGTGGCGCTTTGCGAGGGCGCGGGGGCGCAGCACGTCGCGATCAGCACGGCCGACGCGGCGGCGAAGCGGGGCGAGCGGCTCATGCGCCGAGCGACCGTTGGGCGAGTGTCGCAGTGCGCGAGCGGGGCTTGAGCAAACGGATCAACGGACCCTCCACGAAGAACCACGTGAGTGCCGAGCCGGCGACAGCAGCTACGGTCAACACGATCAATAGCATATCGGCCGGCACTTGCGCCATCGTCCCGCGCTTCAATAATGTACCTGAAATCAACGTGAAGAACGGATGAACAAGGTAGATAGTATAGGAAGCGGTGCCGAGAAATCCGAGCAGCCGTAACAGCGGCGTGGTCAGCCGAACCGGGATCAGGACTGCGCCTACGACCAGCAATGCTCCCGGAATACCCCAGCACAGCACGCGCCACGTCATCGGATCTGGCAGGAACACCGAGCCGATCAGCCCGGCGACGCCGAGCGCGATCAGCAGCCGCCCCGCACGCGGTGCGACCCGGCCGGCGACGAACCGCGCCAGCAGCACGCCGGCGATGAACTCGAGCAGCAGCGGCGAGGCGAGCGTGTCGGAAGCGACGGCCTCCGGTCCCGCAACCAGCAGGCTGGCGCCGGCGACGATGCCGAGCCCGGCGATCGCCCACGGCCAGATCCGGCGACCGCCCGCGACCGCGATGACGATCGTGCAGATCGCGTAGAAATACATCTCGAACGTCAGCGTCCAGCCCACGTCGAGGATCGGATGGTAGCTCAGCGCGCCGTCGATCGTCGTCTTTGGCCACGGGACCAGCAGGAACGACGCGACCACCAGCCCCGGCGTGACGTTGAGTCCCTTCAGGCCGATGCCGACCGCCCAAAGCAACAGCAGGAGGCCGGTGAAGACCCAATAGGGTGGCAGCACGCGCAACAGCCGTCGCCAAGCGAAGGTTCGCGCATGGCCCGCCCCGGCCGCGAGATTGCGCGCGGCATGAGCGATCACCAGCCCGCTGATGCAGAAGAACACGTCGACGCCGCCGGCTCCGACTTCCGCGAGGCGGGCGAAGGTCGCGATCGCCGAATGGCCCGGATGATAGCTGGTGACGACCCAGCACATATGATGGAAGACGACCATCATCGCAGCGAAGCCGCGCAGGATCTGGACGCCTTCAAACGTCTGCGACGCTTTCGCCTTGCCCGTGTGCAGGCCATCGTCGGACATCGACGCCGCCGGTTCGTTCATCGCTGCTTCCTTGGCCATCCATGTGCGCTGCCGACCATGTTCGAGCGGCACGCTGATCGCGTCCGGTTGCATCGATGGTGCAGTGCACCTATCATGCCCGCGAACCGGCGGACCATGCAAGGGATAGTAGATGGCACTCGTAGCCGGAGGACAGGTGCCATCGGCACGCCGACCCCGCGAGCAGCGACCGGCGTTCGTCCCTTATTCCAGCCGGGCCCGCGCGTTCGGCGGCATGTTCGCCATCCATTTCCTCTTGGCCGGGGCGCTCGCGTTCGGCGCGGTCGTGGCACCGTCCGCGGCGTGGGCCTATGGCGCGCTCGCCCTGTTCGCATCGATGTGCTTCGGCCTGCTGCGCACCTCGCCCGCGACCTTCCTGCTGTTCGTTCCGCTGCTGGCGCTGCGCATCACGGAGTTCATGTCGGGAGGCGCCATCGAGAGCGGCGCCTATATGATCGAGACGATGATCACCGGGACGGCGACCGGCGCGTTCACGCGGCTGTTGCTGATCTACCTGCTGTTCTTCTTGACGGCCACGTTCGTGGTCGAGGCGTCGTGGCCGCGCCTCAAGGTGCTGTTCCGCGAGGCCCCCGCGCGCTGGGAGCCGCAGGGCCGGCTGATCGCGATGGCGCTGATGGTCGTGATGACCTTCGGTTCGCTGTATCTGATCCGGCTGGGGATCAACAACGGCTTCCCGCTGATCTCGCACATCGACCGCTTCCAGTATCTCGAGCGGGTCGACTCGCCGATCTATTCGGCCTGGATGTCCAACCGGCTGGTGATGGTGCCGTTCATGGGGGTGCTGTTCGCGGTCCCGCGGTACCGCCTGCAGGGCGGCTTGCTGCTGGTCTGGCTGCTGGCGACGTCGATCCTGTTCGGTGAGAAATTCACCTCGCTGCTGATGATCCTCAGCATCTTCTCGATTCCGGCGGGGCTCGCGCATATCGCCAACGACCGGCCGATCCCGACCGGCATCATCGGCGGCGTCGCGCTTGCCGTGGTGGTGGTGACGGTGCCCGCGGTGCTGATCGCTTATGGCGCGCTCAACGATTTCGATGGTGCGGCCAAGCGGTATGGCGAGCGCGTCGCGTTGCAAGGGCAGCTCTGGTACGTGGCCGACTGGAAATACCTCGCCGCCGCGCGTCTCGACGATCGCGCGATCGCGTCGGACATGGCGTCATGGGTCAAGCCGGGCGAGCAGGACGCGACCAAGGCCGGCACCCGCTTCGGCCTCTATTACGTCATGCAGCCGTTCACGCCGTCGCGCACGATGGGCTGGACGATGGAAGCCGGCGGCGGCTTCGTGTTTTCGCTCTATCCCTATTTCCTCATGGCGATGGGCATCATCGGCCTGCTGGTGATGTCGTCGATCATCGCAATCTTCCACGCATGGATCATGCGGATGCTGGCGCAATGTCTGGCGCAGGCGAACTGGATCGCCTCCGTGCTGTTCGGTCGCGTCCTTAGCTCGATCTATGCCGGCTATTCGACGGGATACATGTGGAATTTCTTCGGCATCAAGTCACTGCTGACGATCGCCGTGGCCTTGTTCCTGACGTGGGAGGGGCAGCGCCGTAACAGCCGCGTGCGCCAGATGACGCAGGCGCTCGCACGACGGCGCTGAAGCGCCAGCGGAATATAGGTCATCGTCGGCAGCCGGCGGCAGCACGTACTGCGGCCGAATAGTAAACTTGCCGTCAACCTCACCCATTAACTTGGTCGTGGGGCGTGTTTGATATCGGGGGATATCAGGCATGGGTGGGAAGTATTCGGCATGTTGAGCTCGGTATATAACGCTTTCAGCGTTGACGATTACCTGAAGGATCAGGCGTGGGCCGGTGGTCGGCTCGACGCGATCCAGTTGCACGGCGGCACCGCGGGCTGGAAGGACTGGCTGTCGTCGGTGCAATGGCAGGCCGACATGTTCGCCAATCAGGACGTCTCGATCATGTGGTCGATCCCGCTGATCCCGTACGGCGCTAAGCTGGGCGACGCGGGCGCGGGCAAGTATGACGCCAATTTCCTCGCCATGGCCAAGCAGCTGGTCTCGTCGTCGACAGGTGACGACAAGATCTATGTCCGGCTCGGCTGGGAATTCAACGGCAAGGGATGGAATTCCTCGTCGGCGGTCGGCGAGCCGGAGAATTATGCGGCGGCGTTCCGCAAGTTCGTCGACGCCGCGCGCTCGGTCTCCGACAAGTTCGTCTTCGAATGGTGTCCGGGGCTGGACGTCTGGGACATGAATCCCGAGGCCGCCTATCCCGGCGACAAGTATGTCGACGTGATCGGCGTCGACATGTACTATAATACTGCGTGGCACGACAAGGATCCGGTCAAGGCGTTCGACTGGTTCATCAAGCAGCCTTATGGCCTGCAGTGGCAGCAGGACTTCGCCGCCGCGCACGGCAAGCAGACCGCGATGGGCGAATGGGGCATCAACACCGATTCCCCCGCGTTCGTGAAGCTGGCCATGCAGTGGATGGCCGATCATGACATGGTCTATCAGAATTACTGGGATTCCAATGCGGCGTTCCCCGGCGAGCTGAGCAAGGGCCAGTACAAGCAGGCGGCCGCCGAATTCCTGTCGATGATCGATCAGGTGGCGAAGCCGAGCGACGCGGTGACGCGCGTATCGGCGGTCGACGCCAACCTGCGTGCCGGCGAAGTCGCGCTGACGCTGACCGGCAGCGCGATCAAGGGCGCGGGCAATGCCGACCATAATGTCATCACCGGCAATGCCATGGACAACGACCTGTTCGGCGGCGCGGGCAACGACAAGATGTATGGCGGCGCGGGCAACGACCGCCTCGACGGCGGCACCGGCGCGGACACGCTGGTCGGCGGGACCGGCAACGACACCTATATCGTCGACAATGTCGGCGACAAGGTCGTCGAGCGCGCGGGCGAGGGGATCGACACCGTCTATGCCAAGATCGACTATACGCTGAGCGACCATGTCGAGAATCTGTATCTGGTGACCGGCGCGACCAAGGGCACCGGCAACGCGCTCGACAACAGCATCTACGGCACCGGCGCGGGCGACGTGCTGAGCGGGCTGGACGGCGACGACACGCTGCACGGCTATGCCGGCGACGACGCGCTGTTCGGCGGCAACGGCAATGACAGATTGTTCGGCAACGAGGGCAATGATTACCTCGACGGCGGCGCAGGCGCGGACATCATGGACGGCGGGATCGGCAACGACACCTATGTCGTCGACGATGCCGGCGATGTGGTCCGCGAATATGCCGGGGGCGGCGTCGACACCGTGTACAGCTCGATCGACTATACGCTGACCGCGAACGTCGAGCATCTGTACCTGACCGGCAACGCGCGCGTCGGCACGGGCAATGCGCTGAACAACGGGCTGAACGGGAGCGCCGGCAACGACGTCCTGCACGGCATGGGCGGCGACGATTATATCTGGGGCAACGACGGCGACGACCAGCTGTTCGGCGACCAGGGCAACGACTGGCTGTACGGCGGCGCGGGCAACGACCGGCTCGATGGCGGTACCGGCGCCGACGTGATGGAGGGCGGTGCCGGCGACGATCTTTACATCGTCGACAATGCCGGCGACGTAGTGATCGAGCGCGCCGGTCCCGGCAGCGGCTATGACACCGTCCACAGCCTGGTGAACTATACGCTGACCGCCAATGTCGAGGCATTGTACCTCGTCAACAATGCGCGGGTCGGCACCGGCAACGCGCTCGACAACGCCCTTTACGGCACCAACTTCAACGACACCCTGTCGGGGCTGGACGGCAATGACGTGCTCAAGGGCTACGCCGGCGACGACACGTTGCTGGGCGGTGCGGGCGACGACACGCTCTATGGCCATGAGGGCAACGATTACCTCGACGGCGGCACCGGCGCGGACATCATGGACGGCGGCATCGGCGACGACACCTATGTCGTCGACAACGTCGGTGACCGCGTGATCGAATGGTATCTCAACGGGCAGGGCGGCAACGACACCGTGCTGGCGTCGATCGACTATACACTGGGCGCCAATGTCGAGAATCTGACGCTGACCGGCAATGCGATCAACGCGACCGGCAACGCGCTCGACAACGTCATCCGCGGCAATGCCAAGGACAACGTCATCACCGGCGGCGCGGGCAACGACACGCTGTACGGCGGCGCCGGCGCGGACCGCTTCGTCTTCGCGGCCGGCTCGGGCAAGGACGTGATCGGCGACTTCGGGAAGGGCGACCGGATCGACCTCGAGGCCTATCACTTCACCACCGCGCCGAGCGTCAGCAACGTCCATGGCGGCGCGCTGATCGATCTGGGCGGTGGCGACACGATCCTCGTCGCGGGCGTGACCGCCGACCATCTGGCGTTCACCGGCGGCGGCTTCGGCTTCATCTGAGCCGCCCGATCACCCGCGCGGGGGTCAAGAACCGTCCTCCGCGCGGGTAGTTCCCACCCTTGCACACAGCGTCGAAAAGCGTCCCGAACTCGGGCAACGTTAATAATAACGCTTTCTTGTCTATATCATAGCGGCTCTCCATTCGTGATCGCGCAAGTTGCGTAGACAGGGGTGTTGAGATGCAGACGATGGGAAAAATCGCCGCGGCGGCGATGGCCGTGGCGGCCGTGCCGGCCGCGGCGGCGCCGACCACGGTAACGGTGACGGGTACGGTGATGAACGGCTACGACCCGGTCGGGACGTTCGGGACCGCCGGCGCGGATCTAGCCGGCAAGGCGTTCAGCGCGATCTTCACGGTCGAGAGCAAGCCCGACAGCACGCTGACCAGCACCGCGACCTCGGCCTATTTGTACGGCCGCGGGGCGGCGTCGCCGGTCAGCGCGGCGCTGACGATCGGATCGGGCACCTATAATTTCGCCGGGTCGTTCAGCGGCACCGCCCGCGCCTCCGATGCGGCGGGCAAGGGCGGCACCGACATGATCTATTACATGGCGGAGGACACCGATCTGTCGCTGCTGCCGCCGGACAATACGTTGTTCTACGTGTTCTTCGATTCGCTGAGCAATCTGCTGAGCCGGCCCGACTACACCGCGTTCGACACGGTCCGCCCGGGGCCGGCGGATGCCGGGCAGGGGCAGGCGCGGATCGCGAACTACGATCCGGCGACCGGCAAGTTCGGCCAGTCGACGATCGCCAATCTGTCGATCGACACGATCCGCGCCGACGTCGCCTCGCCGGTGCCGGAGCCGGCGACCTGGGCGATGATGGTCGCCGGTTTCGCGATGGCCGGGGTCGCGCTGCGCCGCCGCCGCGTGGACGCGCGGGTACGCTTCGCCTAACATGCCGTTCGCGACGCGCTGACGCGCGTGGCCGGCCCGCTTCCCCGTCTCGCCCGCTCCGGTATCATGCCGGCGCGGCGGAACGGGGGAGCGGGCCGGTTCGCTGTCGGAGGGGTCGGTTCAGGGGAGAGTGTGCGTGCGGTTGTTCGTCTTCGGGCTGGGCTATGCGGCGCGCGCCATCGCTGCGGCGGCGGGCACACCGCTGCTGGCAACCACGCGCGACGGACGCGACGCGACGATCCGCTTCGACGACGAGGCCGCGGTGCGCGCCGGGTTGGCGGCGAGCACGCATGTGCTGTCGTCGGTGCCGCCCGATGACGTCGGCGACCCGGTGCTGCGCCATTATGCGGACGCGCTGGCGGGGCGCTGGCTGGGGTATCTCTCCTCGACCGGGGTCTATGGCGACACCGGCGGGGCATGGGTGGACGAGGACGCGCCCGCCGATCGCGGCCGGCGGCCGCTGCGCAACGTCGCCGACGCCGGCTGGGTCGCGGCCGGGGCGCGGGTCTTTCGCCTGCCCGGCATCTACGGCGCGGGGCGCTCGCCACTCGACCGGGTGGCGAAGGGCGAGGCGCATCGCACCGGCATCGCCGGGCAGGTGTTCAGCCGCGTTCATGTCGCGGATCTGGCGCGGGGCGTGATCGCCGGGTTCGACGCGCCGGCGGGGGTCTACAACCTCGCCGACGATCTGCCCGCGCCGCAGGACGAGGTCGTCGCCTATGCCGCGCAGCTGCTCGGGCTCGCGCCGCCGCCGATCGTGCCGGTCGAGCAATTGTCACCAGCGGCGCGCGGCTTCCATGCCGAGAACCGCCGGGTGGCGAACGGTAAGGCGAAGCGGGTGCTGAACTGGCACCCCCGCTACCCCGATTACCGCGCCGGCCTGCGCGCGCTGAGCGCCACCACCAGCCCGACCGCGGCCAGCCCCGCCCCCGCCACCGCGAGCGGCGTCCAGCGATAGCCCTCGAACACCGTCGACAGCAGCATCGCGATGACCGGGACGATCACGCCGTTATAGGCGGCCTTGGCCGGGCCGATCGTGCGGATGATGCGGAAGTACAAGGTGAAGGCGAGCGCCGAGGCAATGATGCCGAGGTACAGCACGCCCGCGACATAGCCGGGACGCCCGTCGAACACCGGCGCGCCGGTGGTGACCCATGCCCAGCCGGCATCGATCGCCGCGCCGATCAGCATCGCGGTGGCGAGCGTCGGGACCATCGGATAGCGCGTCGCGGTCTTGGTCGCCTGCATGACATTGGCGGTCGAGGCCGAAAGGATCGCGCAGAGCGTGAAGGCGATGCCGATCAGCGATTCGGTCGGGCCGCCGGGATCGCTGCGCGCTTCCTTGATGAAGAGCAGCGCCACCCCGCTCATTGCAATCGCCGACCCGACCAGCAATTGCCGCCCGAGCCGCTGCCCGAGGAAGATGCGCGCGAACAGCGCGTTGGGGACGAGCAGCAGCGCGAAGATCACCGCCACCAGCCCGGAGGTGATATGCTCCTCGGCGCGATAGACGAAGTTGAAGTTGAGCACGAACTGGAACACGCCGAGCAAGCCGGCGAAGCGCCAGAAGCCGGGTTGCGTGAAGAGCGCGCGGGTGCCGGGGGCACCCTGCCATGCCGCAACCCCGGCGAGCGTGAGTCCGGCGACGAGGAAGCGGTAGCTGACCGACCAGCTGGCGGGCACCGCGACCGCGCCGCCGTGGAGCTGGTCGCGGATCACGATCCAGGTCGAGCCCCAGATCAGCACGACCAGCGCGAACGGCACCAGCACCGCGGCGCGCGTGCTGTTGGGGGGATCGGCGGGGCTCATCCGAGTGCGGCAATCGCGTCGGCGAGCGGGCGGATGTCCTCGGCGCGCTGGTTCCAGCTGACCACCAGCCGCGCCTCGCCGACGCCCCAGTCGTAGAAGTCGAACCCGGCGGCGCGCAGCGACGCGGCCTCGTCGGCAGTGACGCGGAGGAACACCTCGTTCGCCTCGACCGGATGGAGCAGCCGCGCCCCCGCGGCCTGCGCGAGCAGCGCCGCGCCGGCATTGGCGCCGCGCGCGCACGCCAGCCATATGTCGTCGTCGAGCATCGCGAGCAATTGCGCGGCGAGATAGCGACCCTTGGACAACAGATGCCCGGCGCGCTTGCGGCGGTAGAGCGTCGCGTCGGCGAGCGCGTGGTCGAAGAATACCAGCGCCTCGGCGTTCATCCCGCCGTTCTTGACGAAGCCGAAGCTGAGCGCATCGGCCCCGCCGCGCCAGGTCAGATCGGCGGGCGACGCGCCAGTCGAGACCACCGCATTGGCGAAGCGCGCGCCGTCGATATGGAAGCCGAGCTTGCGCTCCTTCGCCAGCGCACCGAGCGCGGCGACCTCGGCCGGAGTGTAAACCCGGCCATATTCCGTGGCATTGGTGATCGACAGCGCGTGCGGGCGCTGCTGGTGGACGTCGTAGCGCTGGCGATCGAGCACCGCCGCGGCGGTCGCGGGGGTCAGCTTCGCGCCCTCGCCCTCGGCGAGCAGCAGCTTGGCGCCATGCGTGTAGAATTCGGGCGCGCCGCATTCGTCGTTCTGGATATGCGCCTCGCGGTGACAGACCACCGAGCCGTGCGGCGGGCACAAGGCGGCGAGCGCGAGGCAGTTGGCTGCGGTGCCGCTCGGCACCCACAGCACGCGCACCGCAGTCTCGAAGAGCGCCGAGAAGCGTTCGTCGAGCGCCTTCGACCAGCGATCGCCGTCATAGGCGGTGTCGAGCGAGTCGGCCGCGGCGATCGCGCGCAGCACGGCGGGGTGAACCGGGGCGGCATTGTCGGAAAAGAAGCGCATGATCCGTGCCTTCGGGCAGGCACGCGGGCGGGTCAATATGCTTGCGGTGAGGCAATGACACGCGATGGCTCAGGCCATGAAGATGGAGAAATGGCTGAAGTCATGATGCTAATCTGCCGCCTAGATCCTTTCTCAGGGCTAAGCCGGAAGTCCCTCAACGGCGACGGCGATATCAAGACATAAGGATGTCTTTATATCCGCCTTGACACCGCGGCCGTGATCGTGTCCAAGCGGCGCGTCGAGGTTCCCCATCCCAGGCGTGGCGATGGGGCTAAGACGGGAAGCCGGTGCTGCCCCCAGGGGCAAAGTCCGGCGCTGCCCCCGCAACTGTAAGCGGCGAGCGGCGGCTCCAATTCGTGTCACTGGGCGCTCGCGAGGCGCCCGGGAAGGCCGGAGCCACCGCGTCGACCCGTGAGCCAGGAGACCTGCCTCCGACGCGATAACGTTCCTCGGACGGGGGTTCCTCCGGCGGATCGCGCTTGACGCACGGTGCGTGGCCGCGGCCATTTGCGCCGGATCACGCCCGGCGCGCTCTTCCCTGACCCCTGTCCGTACAAGCAGGTGAGTCATGACGAATAGCGGCTTCACGTTCACGATCAGCAGCATCGCCTTCGACGAGGATTACCGTCCCGCCGACAATACGCGGATCACTACCAATTTCGCGAACCTGGCGCGCGGGGAGAGCCGCCAGGAGAATTTGCGCAAGACGCTGGCGATGATCGATCATCGTTTCAACGCGCTGATGCATTGGGACAATCCGGCGGGCGACCGCTACACGGTCGCGCTCAGCATCATCTCGGCAGCGCTGCGGATCGGGGCGGAGGCCGCCGACGACGCCTTTCCGCTGATCGAGATCCTGCACACCCAGGTGGTCGACCGGCAGAAGGGCACGCGTACCGACGGGATGGTCGGCAACAATTTCTCTTCGTACATCCGCGACTATGATTTCAGCGTCGTGATGCCGGAACATATCCGACGCCACGGCGCGAGCGGGCTGCCCGAGCATTTCGGCGATCTGCACGGCAATCTGTTCAAGCATTTCCTGCAATCGCGCGCTTATCGCGACCAGTTCACCAAGCCGCCAGTGATCTGCCTGAGCGTATCGAGCAAGCAGGTCTATCACCGCACCGCTAATGCGCATCCGATCCTCGGCGTCGAATATCGCAACGACGATTTCTCGGCCACCGATGGTTATTTCGCCAAGATGGGGATGAAGGTGCGCTACTTCATGCCGCCACACAGCGTCGCGCCGCTGGCCTTCTATCATGTCGGCGATCTGGTCGGCGACTATACCAATCTCGAACTCGCCAGCACGATCAGCACGATGGAGACGTTCCAGAAGATCTACCGGCCCGAAATCTACAACGCCAATTCGGTCGCTGCCGAGCATTACCGGCCGAGCCTGAACTATCAGGACTATTCGCTGACCCGCATCGTCTACGACCGCGAGGAACGCAGCCGGCTCGCGGTCGAGCAGGGCCGCTTCGCCGAAGAACAATTCATCAAGCCGCACGGGGCCGCGCTCGCGCGCTGGTCCGCGAGCTGTGGCCTGTGATCCCGACGCTTGCCAGAAAGGTATCGAACATGACGCTGTTGCCGACGACGACCGCAGGCAGCCTGCCCAAACCCGGCTGGCTCGCGCAGCCTGAGACCTTGTGGTCGCCATGGAAGTTGGAGGGGGCGGAACTGGCGAGCGGCAAGCGCGACGCGCTGCGGCTGGCGGTCGACGACCAGCGGCAGGCCGGGATCACGATCGTCGGCGACGGCGAGCAGACCCGCCAGCATTTCGTCACGACCTTCGTCGAGCATCTGAGCGGGGTGGATTTCGCCAGGCGCGAGGTGGTCCGGATCCGCAACCGCTATGACGCCAGCGTGCCGACCGTCACCGGCGCGGTGTCGCGCCCGGCGCCGGTGTTCGTCGAGGACGCCAGATTTTTGCGCGCGCAGACCGACCAGCCGATCAAATGGACGCTGCCGGGGCCGATGACGATGATCGACACGCTTTACGACGACCATTACCGCAGCCGCGAGAAGCTGGCGTGGGAGTTCGCGTGCCTCTTGAACGAGGAAGCGCGCGAGCTGGAGGCGGCGGGGGTCGATATCATCCAGTTCGACGAACCGGCGTTCAACGTCTTCTTCGACGAGGCGAACGACTGGGGGATCAAGACGCTGGAACGCGCGGCCGAGGGGCTGACCGCCGAGACTGCGGTCCACATCTGCTATGGCTACGGGATCAAGGCCAATACCGACTGGAAGAAGACGCTCGGCTCGGAATGGCGGCAATATGAGCAGACCTTTCCCAATCTGCAGGTGTCGACGATCGATATCATCTCGCTGGAATGTCAGAATTCGCGCGTGCCGATGGAGCTGATCGAGCTGGTGCGGGGCAAGAAGGTGATGGTCGGCGCGATCGACGTGGCGACCGATGCGGTCGAAACGCCGGAGCAGGTCGCCGACACGTTGCGCAAGGCGCTGGCGTTCGTCGATGCCGACAAGCTGCTGCCCGCGACCAATTGCGGGATGGCGCCGCTGGCGCGCGACGTCGCCCGTGGCAAGCTGCACGCGCTGGCGGCGGGCGCGGCGCTGGTCCGCGCGGAATTGACCGGCTGAGCGCTGCGGGCGGCCGCCGGCCCGCGGCCGCCCCTGACCAGCGATCCGTCCGCAGGCGCATTGCCTGTCTGGTTGCAGTCGGTCGCTGTGCCGTAACGACGGTGCTTGCCCGCGCGCCGGCTTGGTCGTTACGGGCGAGGCCCGCTCCCGCGAGCCGTCGCATATCCGCCGATCCTTGCTTCTGCCGCGGGCCGGCGCCGGATCGCGTTGCCCTCGAACCACGGCGTCACGAGCAGATGTGGAACGGCCAGAGCGGCGATGCCGGCGAAGAGCCCGCGAACCCCGCTGGTATCGAAGCGCAGCAGCAACGCGACGACCAGCGCGGCGAGCAGTATCGCGCCACCGAACACCGGCGCAACCGCGCGCAGGTAGGAAGTGGTGTCGGCGAACCCCAGGCGATCGCGCCGCTCCGTCGTCTGCGGCAGCGCGTGGAGGATCAGAAAGCCGAGGGTGAAACCGATCAGCGGCGGCATCAGCAGCAACGCCGCCACGCCGCCGGCCAGATGCCGGTCACGCCGCTGCCACGCCAGCGCCAGCAGCACGGCGCCGGCCGCGCCGCCCGCCATCGCGACGAACGGGGTATAGCTCGGCAAGGTCGATGAGGCGCCACCTGCCGTGCGCAAGAGAACGGCGTAGGCGGGCGCGTAGAAGGTGGCCGGCCCGGCGACGAGCACCACCCCGCGCGCGATGCGTTCGATCGGCTGATCCCCGGCGCCATCCTCGATGCCGAAGTGGACGGCCGAGGCGACGAGAAAGGCGGGCAGGGCCACCGCCGGATCCATGGTCCACCAAAGCAGCGTCGTGACGGAGACGAGAGCGTAGACGATCAGGAACATGCGCCGCCGGGCCGGTGCCACGACGGCCAGATCACCCGCACCATGCGCCATGCCGACCACCCCGATCCCCAGGATCGCGAACGCCAGTTGCACCGGCAAGGGGGCGAAGGCGGCCGCAACCGCCCCCGCGATCAACAAGGCGATGCCGCGGGTCACGCCTGCCGGCTGTGATGGTGCAACGCCGTCTCGAGGTTGCTGGCCGCGTAGAAGGCGTAAGCGACCTTGGCGACGATATCCATGATCAGGATCGCCCAGACCGACATCGGATCGGTGATGATCTTCAGCCCCTCCGGCCCGATCAGGAAGACGATCGGGTACAGGAACCAGATTACGGTCAGGAAGGTGACGTTCTTGCCATAAGCGGAACCCAGCGCACCGCCCCGTTCGGCCGCCATCGCCCGGAGCGGCCCCCAGAGAAGATACAGGACGCCGACAAAAGCGACACACGACCACAGATACCAGACCCATTTCACCAGCGGCACCTCGGCGAGCGACGACACCAGCCCGGTCACGATCATCAGCACGTCGAGGACGATGATGGCGGTGAGATAGCCGCCGACCTCTCCGGTCTTTCCGCGTTCGTGAAAGGCGAGCAGCACGAGGCTGGACAGCAGGATCGGCGTCGTCACCGTCCAGTCCGCATAACGCGCCAGATAGGTCGCCGCGCCGTCGCCGTTTACGAGCGTGCCGATGCCGAAGGCCATCACGAGATAGGCCGTCGCCGCGATGAACGGCACGGCGGCATGCAGAAGCGTGTGATGATGCGACGGGGGGGTCTTTTTGCCGGTCGCGTAGATCGCGAGCGACGCGAGTGACATGACCGTAAATCCGATCATGAAGGCAGTTTGGTCCATAGCGACATCCCTCCTCGGGAATGACCGCATCGCCACACCCACGGCCGCTAACGCAGATCAGCGGCGATCGTGCCGGAAACAGTATGTTAAATACGCGCAATGTAGCGCGAGGTCTGGTTGGCCCGTTGCGCAGTCCGATCGGCTCGGAGAAAGGGCGGTGGCATTGACGGCGCTCTGCTTCATGCCAAAAGTTGGGACCGCTTGAGCGCAGGGCGCGGCCAATGTGTCGGATGTGGCAATGCTTCGCGCCGAGCTTCCGCAATCGGCCGGTTCGAGACGGTTCGTTGCGCCTTGATCGATCGACTTGGGGATGAATGCTGAGGCATCCGGCACCTCGCGCCGGGCGGGTGCGAAAGTCGCTCTATCCGGTCAGGCCAGGGGAGACCTTAAAACGACCGGATAGAGCAGACTTGCATGGTGGGCGTGGCAAGGATTGAACTTGCGACCCCTGCGATGTCAACACAGTGCTCTACCACTGAGCTACACGCCCTCCGTAGGGGTGCGCCTCTAACGACTGGGTCGGAAGCGCGCAAGCGGCTTTTTACGCTTTTGTTGCCGGGCGTGTCAGATCAGCTCGTTCGCGGTGCCGGTATCGAAGAGCCGGTCGACCTCGAGCACCAGATCGCGGAGATGGAACGGCTTGGACAGGACACGCGCCTGCGGCATCGCATTGCCGGCCTTCAGCGTGACCGCCGCGAACCCGGTGATGAACATCACGCGCATCCCCGGCGCAAGCTCCTGCGCCTTTTGCGCCAGCTCGATCCCGTCCATCTCGGGCATGACGATATCGGTGAGCAGCAGGTCGAAGCGCTCGCTTTCCAGCAGCGGCAGCGCGGCGGTGCCGCGATCGACCGATGTGACGTGATAGCCCGACCGCTCCAGCGCGCGCCCGAGATACTCGCGCATCACCGCATCGTCTTCGGCGAGAAGAATCCGTATCATCGCAACCACAACTCCCATTCGCGCTATAATATGCCCCAGGGACGTTGATTTTTCCACCAGCGGACATGGTGAACGGCTGACCCACGACGACACGTTGCAGCGGCGCGGCGGCTTCCATAGGGTAGGCAGGAATGACGCGCTCTTTCTGCATGTTCGGCGAAATGCTGCCCGAGAGTCCGGTGGTGCTGTCGGTGCCGCATGCAGGGCGCGACTATCCCGCAACGCTGCGCATGGCACTGCGCGCGCCGCTGGCGAGCCTCGCCGCGCTGGAGGATCGCCACGTCGATGCGATTGCGCTGGCGGCGCGCGGGCGGGAGACGCTGCTGCTCCAGACGCTGCCGCGCGCCTGGATCGACCTCAACCGTGCCGAGCATGAGCGCGACCCACTGATCGACGAGGGCGCGTGCCGCGGCGCCGGCGCGTCGGCGAAGGTGCGCGCAGGGATCGGGCTGGTGCCGCGGCGGACCGCGGCGGCGGGAGAATTGTGGCGCTGCCGGCTGAGCGCGGCGGAAGTGGAGGCGCGGATCGCCGCGGATCACCGGCCGTATCACGAGACGCTGGCGCAGGTGCTGGCGGCGGCGCGGGAGCGCTTCGGCTGTGCGGTGTTGCTCGACGTCCATTCGATGCCGCCGATCGCCGGGGGCCGCGCGCGGGTGGTGATCGGCGACCGGTTCGGGCGCGCGGCGGGCGCGCGGTTCGTCGCGCGGGTCGAGGAGGCGCTGGGGCGCCAGGGGCTGCACCATATGCTCAACACGCCTTATGCCGGCGGGCACATCCTCGATCGCCATGCCGCGCCGCAGATCGGCGTGCATGCGATCCAGCTGGAAATCGACCGCGCGCTTTATCTCGACCGACGGCTGGATCAGCCGGGCGCGGGAGCGGCGGCGACAGCGCGGATGCTTCGCGCGGTGATCGACGCGCTGACCGAGCAGGCGCTGGCCGACGGCGCGGTCGCCCCGCCGATCGCCGATGCCGCCGAATAGGTCAGGCGCAGAAAAAAACCACCGGATGCACGCACCCGGTGGCCAAGGTTCAGGGAGGAGACACGCCGAAGCGTGTCATACGGGCCCGCGAAAGGGGGGACACGAGCGCCGTACATGCTTAACTTAGGGGCCCTGCTTTTGGTTGCAAGAGGCGGGCCGCAAAAGGTTGGAAGCGTGCGACGAATTGCCCGGCAAGCCTAGCGCGCGCCGCGCGGGAGCATCCGCAGCAGGATCGAATCGCGCAGGATCAGATGGTGGCGCAGCGCAGCGGCGATGTGGAGCACGACCAGCGCGAGCATCGTCCAGCCGAGGATCTCATGCACCTCGTGACCCGCGCTTGCCCCGGTCGACCCGACCGGAAGATAGGGCAGATCGGTGATTCCGAACCAGCTGAGCGGACGGCGGCCCTCGGGCCCGGAGACCATCGCCCAGCCCGACAGCGGCATCAGCAGCAACAGCGCATACAGCACCCAGTGCGTCGCATGCGCGACGCCGCGCTCCCAGGCGGGGGTGAAGGCGGGCAGCGGCGGTGGGCGGTGCAGCAGCCGCCACGCTACCCGCAGCACGGTGAGCGCGAGGACCGTGATGCCGATCGCCTTGTGTCCCGGCATCCACGCCCGGAGCGCGGGAACCGCGTCGTGACCGACCCCGACGATCAGATTGACGATCACGAGCAACGCGATCGTCCAGTGGAAGGCGATGGCCACCCCGGAATACCGCTCGTTCATAGGCAGTCGGGTGGCCATCGCTTTCCCTTTCGTCAGGCGTTGAGCTGCGGCTGCGGCATCTTGCCCAACTTGACCTGCCGCGCGAAGATCTCGCGCATCAGCGCCAGCGAGAAAAGGTGCGCATAGAGCAGCGGGAGCATCCCCGACTGCGAGATCTTGCGCAACTGGTCGCCGCGCAGCTCGGACAGCTTCTTTTCGTCGATCATCTGGAAGCCACGATACACGAACGGCTGCTCGATCCCGTCCTGCTGGATGGTGACCTCACCCTCCATGAGCAGGTCGAGTTCCTTGATCTCCTTCATGAACTGACCGGTGCGCGCGGCGGCCTGCTCGAAGTTTTCGTTGAACTTCAGGATGTTCTGAGTCAGCTCCGACGGCTGGCCATCGGTGAACAGCGCATCGCCCTCGTCGAACGCGCCGATCGTCGGCGACGACGGGTCGAAGCACAGCGACAGCTCGTCGGCGTCCGGGCGCAGGCGGGCCAGCATGTACGGGTAGCGGCGGATATAGGCGGGGACGTAGATCGTCTCGTCGATCAGCCGGCCTTCTTCGGAGATGAAGACGTTGACGCCCTCGTTCAGGCCCATCAGCGCGATCGGGATCGCATCCTCGCCCGAGGAGAAGACGATCGGCATATGCCGTTGGATCAGCGGAAATTCCTCGACCGTGACGGGGATCGCATGCTGGTTGACCAGGAACGGCGCGGTGTCGGACGGCTTCACCTTGAAGTTGGCGTGAACCTCGCTCGAAAGCGGTTCGAGGCCGTTGTAGAAGAGCGGAAGTTGCGGCGCGCTGGCCATGGGAATCTCCAGAACGGACGGTATCGTGTGCATTCGCGCAAGGGGACGTCACGTCCTGCCGTCCCCCCGGACCGCGCCGGTGCTATTGAATGGGCGCGTCGGGCGCAAGCGTGACGAGCTTTCCGGGGTTGAACAGCTCGTCGGGATCGAAGGCGCGCTTGATCGCGCGCAACGCCCACAACCGGGCCGGCGGGCCGAGCCGTTCCAGCTCGCGGCGCTTCATCTGCCCTATGCCGTGTTCGGCCGAGATCGACCCGCCGGCCGCGACGACGAGGTCATGGACGAAGGCGGAGACGACCGGCACCTGCTCGGCGTACCAATGCGCGGGATCGGTGCAGGGCGCGGCGCGGACGTGGAAATGGACGTTGCCGTCGCCGAGATGCCCGAACCCCGACGCGCGCGTGCCGGGGAAGCGCGCGTCGCACGCCGCCGCCGCCTCGACCATGAAGCGCGGCATCGCCTCTACGGGCACCGAGATGTCGTGCTGCGCGGCCGGGCCGGTGGCGCGCTCGGCGTCGGAGATCGACTCGCGGATCCGCCAGAACGCCTTGGCCTGCGCCTCGCTGGCGGCGAGCGTCGCGTCGGCGGCGACGCCGTCCGCGAACGCGGCGGCGAGCACGCGCTCGACCAGCGCGGCCGGATCGTCGTCGGGGGTGTCGGCGGTGACTTCGAGCAGGACGTGCCACGGATGGTCGCCCGTCAGCGGCGAGCGGGTGCCGGGGATGTGGGTGAGCACCGCGCCGAGCGATTCGGCGGGGAGCAGCTCGAAGCTCTCCAGCGCCGGTGTCGCGCGCTGGAAGCGGCGCAGCAGCGTCAGCGCCGCGGCGGGCGAGGCGATACCGACCCACGCCGCGCAGCGCGCCGCGACCGCGGGCACCAGTCGCAAGGTCGCGGCGGTGACGACGCCGAGCGTGCCCTCCGCGCCGACCAGCAACTGGTCGAGATCGTAACCGCGATTGTCCTTTTTCAGCGCGGACAGGCCGTCGTACAGCGAGCCGTCGGGCAGCACCGCCTCGACCCCGGCGACCAAAGCGCGCATCGTCCCGAAGCGAAGCACCTGCGTGCCGCCGGCGTTGGTCGACACCAGCCCGCCGACCGTCGCGACGCCCTTCGCGCCCAGCGAGAGCGGGAAGCGGCGGCGCTGCGCGAGCGCGGCGGCATGGAGATCGGACAGGATCACTCCCGCCTCGGCGACCGCCAGCCCGGCGTCGGGATCGAGCGCGCGGAGGCGGCTGAGCCGGCGCAGCGACAGGATCGCGGCGCGGCCGTCGCCGGGCGGGGTCGCGCCGCCGACCATCGAGCTGTTGCCGCCCTGCGGGACCAACGGCACGCGCTCCTCGCGCGCGATGTCGACGATCGCCTGCACCTCTGCGACCGAGGCGGGGGCGAGCAGCAACGTCGCCGCGCCGTGGAAGCGCCTTCGCCAGTCGGTGAGCAGCGGCGCGATCGTGTCGGGATCGGTGACGATCGTGCGTGGCGCCACCAAGGGCGCGAGGCGGTCGGCGAGGCGGCGAAGCGCAGCAGCGGGGTCGGTGGCGTGGGTCATGCGATTTCTCTTGGCTGGCGCGCGATGTGCGTCCAATTCATCAGGTGTTCAACCGGCGATGGTCAGTGCTGCTGCCCCAAGATGACCTTGCGTGACTCGTCCATCCTGCTGCTCGCATCGGCGGCGCCTTTCGTGCTGTCGGCGAGCCCGCCGCAGCTCGACGGCGTCGAATATGCGCAGCTGACGATCCACGAACGGCTCATCATCCGTGTGCCGCGTGTCTCGCCTGCGCCGATGCGCGCGCGCGGCGCGCCGCCGGTCCCGCAGGTGCGCTGGGACGAGAAGAAGGGGCCGGAATGCGTGGCGATGAATGCGCTGACCGGGGCGGCGGTGGAGCGCGAGGGCGAGGTCGATCTGGTGGTGGTCGGCGCGCGCCGCATCCGCGCCAAGCTGGACGACGACTGCCCGACGCTGGATTTCTATCGCGGTTTCTATCTGAAGCCGACCGCCGACGGGCAATTGTGCGCGCGCCGCGACGGCATCCGCTCGCGCTCCGGCGCCTATTGCGCGGTGACCCGCTTCCGCGCGCTGGTCCCGCGCAAGGTGAAGAAATAGGCCGCTCCAGGGCGGTGAAGGCGCAAAATCCTTGACTTTGCGGCGTGGATCGGGAAGCGCGGGGAGCGATGGGAACCGCCACGCCGCGCCGCCCGACAGCCCGGACATCCGCATGAGCTTTGCCGACCTCGGCCTTTCTGACGAACTCCTTCGCGCCGTCGGCGACACCGGCTATACCGAGCCGACGCCGATCCAGGCGAGCGCGATTCCGCCGGTGTTGATGATGCGCGACATCATCGGCATCGCGCAGACGGGCACCGGCAAGACCGCCAGCTTCGTGCTGCCGATGATCGACATCCTGGCGCAGGGCCGCAGCCGCGCGCGGATGCCGCGCAGCCTGATCCTGGAGCCGACGCGCGAACTGGCCGCGCAGGTCGCCGAGAATTTCGAGACCTACGGCAAGTACCACAAGCTGAGCATGGCGCTGCTGATTGGCGGCGTGCAGATGGGCGATCAGGTCAAGGCGCTGGAAAAGGGCGTCGACGTGCTGATCGCGACGCCCGGTCGCCTGATGGACCTGTTCGGGCGCGGCAAGATCCTGCTGACCGGCTGTTCGATGCTGGTGATCGACGAGGCCGACCGGATGCTCGACATGGGGTTCATCCCCGATATCGAGGAAATCTGCACCAAGCTGCCCGCGCAGCGCCAGACGTTGCTGTTCAGCGCGACGATGCCCGCGCCGATCAAGAAGCTGGCCGACCGCTTCCTGAACAACCCCAAGACGATCGAGGTGGCGCGCCCGGCGTCGACCAACATCAACATCACCCAATGGGTGGTGCCGGTGAAGGGCCCGTCGTTCGAGAAGCGCAAGGCGCTGCGCGCGCTGCTGGGGCAGGAGGAGGTGCGCACCGCGATCATCTTCTGCAACCGCAAGACGACGGTGCGCGAGCTGAACAAGAGCCTGCGCGAACACGGGTTTTCCAGCGGTGAGATCCACGGCGACATGGACCAGCCGGCGCGCGTCGCCGAGCTGGAGCGCTTCAAGAAGGGCGACGTCAACATCCTGGTCGCCAGCGACGTCGCGGCGCGCGGGCTGGATGTGAAGGGCGTGAGCCACGTCTTCAACTATGACGCGCCGTGGCATCCCGACGATTACGTCCACCGCATCGGGCGCACCGGGCGCGGCGGTGCGACCGGGGTCGCCTATACGTTCGTCGGGCCCGACGACGCCGAGAATATCGACAATATCGAGAAACTGACCGGGCAGAAGATCGCGCGGATCGCCGAGGTGCCCGCTGCGTCCGAGCGCACCGAGGAAGCGCCGCGCCGCGAGCGGAGCGGGCGGCGGCGCGAGCGGGTCGTTGAAGAGGCCCCGCGCGTCGAGGCGCGCGAGGAAGCGCCGCGCGCCCAGCCCCGCGAGGAAGCACCGCGACGCGAGCGGACACGGCGCGATCGCGACGAGCGGCCGCGCGGCGGGCGTGAGCGCGAGCGCGCGCCGGTGGTGGTTGAGGCAGCCGATGACGGCGGCTGGAACGGGCCGGTGCCGGACTTCCTGAACGTCGGGCTGCGCTACTGACGAGCGCCGTTCGTCGGGTTGACCGGCGGCGGTGGTTCGTGGCAGGGACGCCCCTGTCGCGGGTATAGTACAATGGTAGTACAGCAGCCTTCCAAGCTGAATACACGGGTTCGATTCCCGTTACCCGCTCCAATTTCCCGCTTCTTTGCTACCGCGTCGTTCGAACGAAGCGATGCGGGTGATGCCATCCTTCGATAGCGGTCACGCGGCGGCAGGCGTCGTGCCGCATCGCACGAGGATGACGCAATGAACAAGCAACGGACGGACGAACTGCTGGCGCTCTTGCAGGTCGAGGCGCAGCATCGGCAGCGGATCGACAGCATCTGGACGCAATTCAAGGACGCCATGCTGGCGACCCATGCCTTCATCTTCGCCGTGCTCGGCGCATTGATCGCCGGCCCGGAGCTCAGCGCCGATCAACGCAAGATGGTGGTGTTCGTCACCATCCTGGGGGAATTCCTCGTCCTGTTCCTCGCTCGCCTCGACGTCGAGAAATCGGCGGCCGAGGTGCAAGCAGATTATATCGCGGATTATCGTGCGATAACCGGGACCCACCCGCCGCGTCCGCTTTACAGCCGAGCCCTCAAGATGCGCAGGGTGCCGCGGCGCACGGCAGGCGACACGCTGCTTCCGATCGAAGCCGAGGTGGAAAGCGCTTGACAGCGTCACGCTGTTTGAGTACAAAAAGAGAACATCGAGATGGTGTGAACGGGCCGGGCGGCTCGGGGTCGTGGGCCCCGGTCGCGCCGGCCCGTTTGCGTTGCGATGCGGGTGGCAGCGGGCGGGAGGGTGCGGATGGGTGAGGTGGCGGGAGCCGATGGCGCGTCGGTGGCCAGTGCAGCGATTGCAGGCGCGGCGAAGCCGTCGCAGCGGTGGTCGCGCGAGGATCGGCAGACCTTCTTCGATCATTTCGCGATCAGCGGCGATGTCGCGAAGGCGGCGGCGGCCGCGGGGAAGACGGCGCGGTCGGCCTATGCGCTGCGCCGCCGGAGCACGAGCTTCGGCGAGCAATGGCGGCTGGCGCTGGACGATGCCTATGAGCGGATGGAGGCGGCATTGGTGCGGCAGGTGCTGGGCGATACCGACACCAAGCTGGACGTGTCGGCCGCGTTGCTGCTGCTCGGGCGGCGACCGCCGGCGGTGATCGACGTGGCGACGACGCCGCGCAAGGTCGCCGATCGCAACAGCCCGCGGGCGAAGGCGGAGCGCGAGTTGCTGCAGCGGTTGCAGGCGATGTCGAAGCGATCGCGCGCGAAGGCCGCCGAGTGAGCGGCGCGGATCATGGCGGTATCCGCGGGATACGATGGCTGCTGGAACTTGGTGAGGCCGAGCAACAGCAGGTGCTGTCGTCGCTGAGCCCCGAGGCGATGATCGAGCTGAAACAGCATTGGCCGTTGTGGGCGCATGAGGGACAATTGCCGCCGCCGGGCGACTGGCGGGTGTGGTTGATGCAGGCCGGGCGCGGTTTCGGGAAGACGCGCGCCGGCGCGCAATGGGTCGGCGCGATGGCGCGCGCGGTGCCCGGCGCGCGCATCGCGCTGGTCGGTGCGACGATCGAGGATGCGCGCAAGGTGATGGTCGCCGGGCCGAGCGGGGTCGTCGCGGTGGCGCGCGACGACGATGCGGTGGTGTGGCGACCGTCCAGCGGCGAGGTGCGGTTCGGCAATGGTGCGGTCGCGACGCTCTATTCGGCGGCGGCGCCCGAGAAATTGCGCGGGCCTGAGCATCATTTCGCCTGGGCCGACGAACTGGCGAAATGGAGCCACGCCTCGACGTGGGACAATCTGACCATGGGGTTGCGGCTAGGCGCGCTGCCGCGCGTGCTGGTGACGACGACGCCGCGCCCGACCGCGTTGATGCGGCGGGTGCGCGCCGGGGCGGGGACGGTGCTGACGCGCGGGAGCACGCGCGACAACGTCCACCTGCCCGACGCCTTCGTCGCGGCGATGGAGGCGAGCTATGGCGGGACGCGGCTGGGGCGGCAGGAGCTGGACGGCGAACTGATCGAGGAGGTGGCGGGGGCGCTGTGGCCGCGCGCGCTGCTCGAGCGGCAGCGCGTGCGCGCGGTGCCCGAGCTGGCGCGGGTGGTCGTCGGGGTCGATCCGCCGGCCGGGGTCGGCGGCGATGCGTGCGGGATCGTCGCGGCGGGGCTGGGGCGTGACGGGCACGGCTATGTGCTGGAGGACGCGAGCGTGACGGGCGCGAGCCCCGAGCGCTGGGCCAGTGCGGTCGCGGCGTGTGCAGCGCGGGTGTCGGCGGAGCGTGTGGTCGCGGAGGCGAATCAGGGCGGGGCGATGGTCGAGCAGGTGCTGCGTGCGGCGCAGGCGTCGCTGCCGATCCGGCTGGTCCATGCGACGCGCGGCAAGGCGGCACGCGCCGAGCCGGTCGCGGCGCTCTATGAACGCGGGCGGGTGTGGCATGCGCGGGCGTTCCCGGCGCTGGAGGACGAGCTGGCCGGGCTGGTCGCGGGCGGCGGGTATGAGGGGCCGGGTCGCTCGCCGGATCGGGCGGATGCGTGCGTCTGGGCACTGACCGCGCTGATGCTGGACAAGCAGGGCGAGGTGCGGGTGAGGGCGGTTTAGCTGGCGCGCACGTCCTTTCGTCATTGCGAGCGTAGCGCGGCAATCCAGAGTCGGATCAGGACGCCCTGGATTGCCGCGCTACGCTCGCAATGACGGCGGAGTGGCGGGCGACGATGGCGCTCCACAAGGTGCTTCGAGACGATGATCGGGTCGGATCGTCCCCCGGACGATCCTGAACATGACTGGGGCATATTCACCCGATCATCTCGACTTCGCTCGATGTCTCCTCGGCACGAACGGCATTCTTGAGATCATCTTCTCGGAGGATTCACATGGCTTGGTTCGGATGGAAGTCCGGGCGCGCGCTGGCGCGTCCGGCGTTGGGGCGTGTCGGCGGCGTGGCGCGGCCGCTCGGGGAATGGCCGCAGGGGTATGAGGCGCAGGTGCGCGCCGGTTATTGCGCCAATGCGATCGCGCAGCGCGCGGTGAAGCTGGTGGCCGAGGGCGTGGAGGGCGCGCCGCTGGATGCCGACGATGCGCGGTTGCGCGCGCTGGCGGGCGGGCGCGGGGTGCTGGAGGCGGTGGCGGCGCAGGTGCTGCTGCATGGCAATGCCTTCGTGCAGGTGCTGCGCGACGGCGACGGGCAGGTGGTGGAGCTGTTCGCGCTGCGCCCCGAGCGGGTGAGCGTCGAGCTGGGCGCGGATGGCTGGCCGGGGGCGTATCTGTACCGGGTCGGCGTGCGGACGACGCGGCTCGATCCGGCGAGCGTGATCCATATCCGACGCTTCAATCCGGTCGACGATCATTATGGGCTGGGGTGTCTGGGGGCGGCGTCGGCGGCGATCGCGATCCACAATGCCGCCAGCGCGTGGAGCAAGGCGCTGCTCGACAATGCCGCGCGGCCGTCCGGCGCGCTGGTCTATGATGCCGGCGACGGCTCGGTGCTGACGCCCGACCAGTTCCGGCGGCTGCGCGAGGAGATGGAACAGGGCTTTGCGGGCGCGGCCAATGCCGGGCGGCCGATGCTGCTGGAAGGCGGGCTGAAATGGCAGGCGATGAGCCTGACGCCTGCCGACATGGACTTCGCCGCCACCAAGGCGGCGGCGGCGCGCGAGATCGCGCTCGCGTTCGGGGTGCCGCCGATGCTGCTCGGGCTGCCGGGCGACAGCACGCATGCGAATTACAAGGAAGCGAACCGCGCCTTGTGGCGGTTGACGGTGCTGCCGCTGGCCGGCGCGATCCTGTCGGGGCTGCGCGACGGACTGGCGGCGGACTTCCCCGAGGCGCGGTTGCAGGTCGATCTCGATCGCGTGCCGGCGCTGGTCGAGGATCGCGCGCAATTGTGGCGGATGATCGCGGCGGCGGATTTCCTGTCGACCGACGAAAAGCGGCAGATGGTGGACTGGTCATGAGCGTGGCGACCGGGCGCGTGCTGGCGCAATTGCTCGCGCAGGGCTGCGACGAGGGCGCGGAGATCGCGACCTTGCGCGCGATTGTGGAAGAGGCGGGCGAGCTGGGCGCGATGCGCGCGCTCAAGCGGCTCGGGCTGGCCGACGATGGCGCGGCGGGGGATGTCGCCGAGCTGCGCGAGCTGTTGCGGGCGTGGCGCGATGCGAAACGCTCGGCGTGGCGCGCGCTGGCGGCGTGGGTGGCGCGGGTGGTGCTGGCGCTGCTGCTCGCCGGGCTCGCGGTGCGGCTGGGGCTCGACGGGCTGCTCAAGCCGGGGGCGCTCAAGTGAGGATCGCGGGCTATGCGGCGGTGTTCGACGCCGTCGACCGCGCGGGTGACGTGATCCGGCGCGGCGCGTTCGCGGACGCCGCGCCGGTGCCGCTGCTGATGCAGCATCGCGGCGCGCCGGTCGGCACGGTGCTGGCGATCGGTGAGGATGCGCGGGGCTTGCGCGTCGAGGCGGAGGTCGCGGACGACGCGGTGGCGCGGCTGGTGCGCGCGCGGGCGTTGCCGGGGCTGTCGGTCGGGTATCGCGCGCGGGTGGTGCGGCAGGGCGTGTGGCGCACGATCCTGCGCGCCGAGCTGGTCGAGGTGAGCCTGGTGGCGGTGGCGATGCAGCCCGCCGCACGGGTCGAGACGATCATCGACCTTTGAGTTTTGCGGGGTCCGCGGGGGGCCTCTTTCATGGAGAAGAGCATGAGCGATACGGTGGTGGCGCGCCCGGTGCTGGATGGCGCGCGCATGGGCGGCGGCGCGGCGTTCGACGGCTTCGTGCGGTCGGGGATCGTGGTCGAGCAGAAGGCGTTCACCGGCACGACCGGCGATCAGGGCGGCTATGCGATCCCCAAGGAGATCGATGCGCAGATCGACGCGGTGCTGAAGAGCGCCAGCCCGATCCGCAGCATCGCGAACGTCGTGCAGGTCGGCTCGGCGGGGTATCGCAAGCTGGTGACGACCGGCGGGACGCCGTCGGGCTGGGCGGCGGAGACCGATGCGCGGCCGGTGACCGCGACGCCGGTGTTCACCGAGATCGCGCCGCCGATGGGCGAGCTGTACGCCAATCCGTCGGCGAGCCAGGCGATGCTGGACGACGCGCTGTTCGATGTCGAGGGCTGGCTGGCCGGGGAGATCGCCGCGGATTTCGCCAAGGCGGAGGGCGCGGCGTTCGTCGGCGGCAATGGCGTCAATCGCCCGCGGGGCTTCCTCCAGGCGCCGACCGCGGCGGCGGGGGACGCGACACGTGCGTTCGGGACGCTGCAATATGTGCCGACCGGGACGGCGGGCGACTTCGGCGCGAACGGGGCGGAGCGGCTGATCGATCTGGTGCAGGCGCTGCGCGCGCCGTACCGGCAGGGTGCGACGTTCGTGATGAACGCAGCGACCGCGGCGCGCATCCGCAAGTTCAAGACCAGCGACGGGCAGTTCCTGTGGCAACCCGGGATGGCGGCGGGGCAGCCAGCGAGCCTGCTCGGCTATCCGGTGGTCGAGGCCGAGGACATGCCCGACATCGCGGCGGGGGCGCATGCGGTGGCGTTCGGGAACTTCAGGCTCGGCTATCTGATCGCGGAGCGCAGCGAGACCAGCGTGCTGCGCGATCCCTACAGCAACAAGCCGTTCGTGACCTTCTACGCGACCAAGCGCGTCGGCGGGTGCGTGTCGAACAGCGAGGCGATCAAGCTGCTGCGGTTCGCCGCAAGCTGAGCCTGCGCTGTCGCGACGGGTCGCAAATCTCCCTTTCGTCGCCCCGGACTTGATCCGGGGCCCCGCTCTTTTGGCCGAGGGAAGAAGCGGGATCCCGGATCAAGTCCGGGATGACGGAGGGGGCTGGGCGTGGTGAGGTGGACCCCGGCCGGCGCCGGGGTGACGGGAGTTCAATATGACATTGGTGGCGGGAGCGCCCGGCGTGGTGACGCTGGGCGCGGGGGATCGTGCGCTTGCGCTGGCGGCGGTGCGCGCGGAGCTGCGGGCGGCGACGATCGACGACGATGCGCTGGCGCTGGCGTTCGTCGAGGCGGCGCTGGGGCTGGCCGAGCAGTTCACCGGGCGCGTGCTGATCGTGCGCGAGCTGGTCGCGGAGCTTGGTGCGGCGCAGGGGTGGCAGGCGCTGCCCGCCGCGCCGGTGCGCGCGATCGTCGCGGATGGCGTGGCGATCGATATCGATGCGCAGGGCGTCGGCTGGGTGAAGGGCGAGGGACCGTTGCGCGTCAGCTTCACCGCGGGGCTGGCGAGCGGCTGGGCGGGGTTGCCCGCGCCGCTGCGGCAGGGAGTGGCAATGCTGGCGGCGCATCTGTTCAGCGATCGGGCGGGGAGCGCGCCGGTGCCGGCGGCGGTCAGCGCCTTGTGGCGGCCGTTCCGCAGCGTCGCGCTCGCGCAGCCGGTGCACGCATGAAGCGCGCGGTCGAGCGCGTGCGCGCGCGGGTGGTGGTGCGGCTGCGCGACGTGTTGCCCGACGCGGAGGTTGTCGCGCGGGACGATGGCGTCGAGGTCGGCGCGCGCGGGCTGAAGCGGCGCTGGGTCGAGGACCCGTCGCTCGCATGGTGGCGGCAGTGATGCGCGCGGCGGTGCTGGCGCGGCTGCGCGACCGGGTGGCGGTGACGCGCGTGTTCGAGAGCGCGGCGGAGAAAGGGACGGTGCCGTTCCTGACCTTGCGCGAATGGAGCGAGAGCGACTGGGGAACGAAGGACCGTGCCGGGCGCGAGCTGCGCATCGGCGTGGCGGTGCGCGACGCGGGCGAGAGCGGCGCGCGCGCGGCGGCGCTGGCGGCGGACGCGGAAGCGGCGCTGCTGTCGCTGCCGGGCCTTCCGGGATGGCGCGTGGTGACGGCGGTGCCGGTGCGCAACGCGCTGCTGAGCGAGAGCGCGGGACGCTGGTCGGCGCTGGTCGACGTGCGGGTGCGGATCATGGCGGAGGATTGAGATGGCGGCGGAGAAAGGCAGTGCGTTCCTGCTGAAGGTCGGCGATGGCGCGACCCCGGTGACGTACCGGACGGTGGCGGGGCTGCGCACGACGCAGTTGAGCGTCAACGGCGAGGCGGTGGCGATCACCAGCAAGGATTCGGGCGGGTGGCGCGACCTGCTGTCGGGCGCCGGGGTGCGGTCGGTGAGCGTCGCGGCGGCGGGAGTGTTCACCGGATCGACGGCGGAGCAGCGCGTCAGGGCGAGCGCGCTGGCGGGGACGCTCGACGATTACCGGCTGACCTTCGAGAGCGGCGAGACGATGACCGGGCGATTCCTGGTCACGCGGCTCGACTATGCCGGGGATTACAATGGCGAGCGCAGCTATACGCTCGCGCTGGAAAGCTCCGGCGCGGTGGTGAGCGCATGAACCCGGTACGGGGCGAGGCGGCGTTGCGCGTCGCGGGCGAGATGCTGGTGCTGCGCCCGACCTTCGCGGCGCTGGTGGCGGCCGAGCAGGAACTGGGGCCGCTGTTCGCGTTGGTCGAGCGCGCGGCGAGCGGGCTGCTGGCGCTGGAGGAGCTGGTGGGATTGTTCTGGCATTGCCGGCACGACGCGCCCCCAGCCTTGACGCGCGAGGCGCTGGGCGAGGCGGTGGTCGCGGCGGGCATGAGCGCGGCGACGCCGGCGCTGAAAGTGCTGCTGACGCAGATCCTGGCGGGGCGATGACGACCTTCGCCGGGGCGGGGGTCCGTAGTTTCGCCGAAGCGGCGGGGCGGCTGGCCGGGCTGGCGGGGGCGGTATTCGGGTGGCGGCCCGACCAATTCTGGCGTGCGACGCCCGCGGAACTGGCGGCGCTGGTGCGTGCGTGCACGCCCGAGGCGGCGACGCCCCCCGATGCCGCGACGATCGCGGCGATGCAGGAGGCTTTTCCGGATGGATGACGAGATCGAGCGGCTGGTGATCGGCGTGCGCGCCGACACCGCCGGGTTCGCGCGCGACGTGGCGGCGATGCGCGCGACGCTGGAGGCTGGGCTGGGTGCCGGCGCCGAGCGCGCCGCGCGGTCGGTCGAGACCGCGCTGGGGCGGGCGGTGCGCACCGGCAAAACGGGGTTCGACGATCTGAAGGCGGTGGCGCTCCATGCGCTGGGCGAGATCGCGATGGCGGCGCTCAAGGACGGGGTTGCGAGCGTGCTGGGCGGAGGCGGGAGCGGGGGCGGGCTGGTGCGCGTGCTCGGGGGGCTGCTCGGGCTGCCCGGCCGTGCGACCGGCGGGCCGGTGAGCCCGGGGCGTGCCTATCTGGTCGGCGAGCGCGGGCCCGAGGTCTTCGTGCCAACGACCAGCGGGCAGGTGGCGGTGCCGGGCGGCGGCGGCGCGCGCGACATACGGGTGGCGATCACGATCAACGCCGGCGGCAGCGCTGCGCCGGAGGCGCTGGCGCGGTCGGGCCGGCAGGTCGCGCGCGCGGTGCGCGCCGCGCTGATGGAGGCGGAGTGATGGCCCATTGGCTCGCCGACACGCGTGCCGGACAGGCGACCGGCGTGATGACGCGCTTCGATCCGCTCTATTGGACCGTCGATTTCCCGCGGCCGATGATGGCGGCGGTGACGACGGTGGCGGCGGATGCGCTGCGCGTCGACGCGGTCTTCTACAATCGCGACGATCTGGCCGGGCTGATCTGGGAGAGCGCGGACCGGCACGACCATCCGCTGCTGCGCTACGATACCGCACGCGATTATCGTGCGTGCCGGCTGTCGTTCCGCTGGCGGTCGGCGGGCGTGCTGGCGCTGGATGCGGTCAACGGTCCGGTGCTGACGATCGAGGGGCGCGACGCAGACGGGACGCCACGCGCCTGGTATGTGCGGCTATGGAATTACGCGCGCGGCACGCCCGAGGATGCGCGGATCGCGATCGACTTCGCGGCGCTCGACGGCGGGTTCCTGCTGCCGGGCGAGCGCGATCCGGTGTGGGCGGGCGATGTCGACCGGATGTTCGTGTCGCTGGTCGCGCCTGGCCATGATGCCGCGGGCGGGGCATTGTCGCAGCCGGTCGAGGCTTGGGCGGAGCTGAGCGAGATCACCTGCGACGGCGCGGGCGCGGTCGTCGCGATCGGCGATGTCGTCCTGCCCGAGCATGATCTGGGGATCGCGAGCGGCTATGACGACAGCTACCACCTGACCCCGGCGCGATTGCTGCGCAACATGCTGCAGCTCGGCTATCGCGGCGCGGTGGTCCATTATGTCGGGATGAGCCATTATTTCCGCCTGCAGGGCGGCGTGGTGGAGGGCGCGCTGAACGTCGCATGCGCGGCGTGGCACCGCGACTTCGCACAGCGCGCGAAGAACCTCGGCTATGACCTGATCTGGTCGCTGTCCTACGAACTGTTCGAGGCGCATTGCCCCGCGGCGTGGAAGCAGCGCGCCGCGGGCGGTTCCCCGGCGCTGACCGGCTGGGTGCCGCCGTCGACCTTGCTCTCCCCCGCCAATGCAGCGGCGATGGCGTATCTGCGCGCGATCGCGCTGGCGTTCGTGGCGATCGGGGCGGCGGCGGGGCTCGCGCCGCGCTTCCAGATCGGGGAGCCGTGGTGGTGGGTGCTGCCGGACGGGCGGCCGTGCCTGTACGACGACAGCGCCAGGACGGCGTTCGCGCCGGTGGCGATCGCGGATGTGCGCGGGGCGCTCGACGCGGCGCAGCGCGCGACGCTGGACCGTGCGGGGGCGGTGCTGGCCGCCTCGACCGCGGCGCTGGCGGCGGCGGTGAAGGAAGCCGCGCCGGGGTGCGTCACCTATCTGCTCGCCTATCTCCCGACCGTGCTCGACGCAGCCGCGCCCGAGGTGCGGCGGATGAACCTGCCGACCGGCTGGGCCGCACCGGCGTTCGATGTCCTGCAACTGGAGGATTACGACTGGGTGACCGGCGGCGACACCGCCGCGAGCGCGCGCGGTGCGGCGGAGGCGACGCAGCGGCTCGGCTATCCGGTGGCCCGGCAGGACTATCTCGCCGGGTTCGTGCTGCGCGGCGCGGATCGCGGGCAATGGCGCGCGATCCTCGCCGCGGCGGGGACGGCGCAGCTGCGCGGGGTGGTGCGCGTCTATCTTTGGGCGCTGCCGCAGGTGCTGCGCGACGGGCTGGTCTATTGGCAGGAGGAGGAGGCGGTGGAGGCGTTCGACGACGTGATGTTCCCGCTCGCGCTGGGGCGCGAGGCGGAGGTGACGCCGACCTTCTCGACCGGCGTGACGACCAGCGCCGGCGGGCGCGAGACGCGGCGCGCCGGCTGGGCGGAGGCGCGCACCCGCTATGATGTCGGGCCGGGCGTCCGCAGCGAGGCGGATGTCGCGACGCTGCTCGCCTTCTATCGCGCGCGGCTTGGCGCGGCGCGCGGGTTCCGGCTGCGCGATCCGTTCGACTGGCGCGCGCGCGGCGAGACGATCGGAACCGGCGACGGCGTGACGCGGCGCTTCGCCCTGGTGCGGCGCTACGATGCGGCGACGCGGCGGATCACGCGGCCGGTGGCGGGGAGCGTCAGCGTGACGGTCGGCGGGGTGGCGACCGCGGCGTTCACGCTCTCACCGGGCGGGATCGTGACGCTCGAGGCGGCCCCGGCGCCGGGGGTGGTGGTCGCGGCGTCGTTCGACTTCGACGTGCCGGTGCGGTTCGCCGAGGATCACCTCAGCGTGACGCGCGCGACCTATCTGGCGGGCGCGGCGCCCTCGGTGCCGCTGGTCGAGGTGCGCGAGGCATGAGCGATCAACTGGTGACGCAGGCCTTGTGCTGGCGCGTCGAGCGGCGCGACGGGGCGATGCTGGCGCTGACCGATCACGACCGCGATCTGGTGGTGGACGGCGTGACCTACCGCGCCGCGCCGGGGATGGTGCCGTCGGCGATCGTGCGCGGCGAGGGGCTGGACGCCGATACGATGGCGGTGACCGGCGCGCTGGGCAGCGGCGCGTTCCGGCGCGACGATCTGCTGGCCGGACGCTGGGACGGCGCGCGGGTGGTGATCGTCGCGGTCGACTGGAGCGATCCCGCGGCGGCGGCGGTGCCGCTGGGCGAGGGACGGATCGGCGAGGTCGAGCTGCGCGAGCAGGGCTTCACCGCCGAGCTGCGCGGGGTGCAGGCGCAACTGGAACGGCCGGCGAGCGAGGTGACCGCGCCCGCATGCCGCGCGACGCTGGGGGACCCGCGGTGCCGGGTGGCGATGGCGGCGCGGCGGCGGTTCGCGCGCGTCGTGGACTCGTCGGGCGCGGCGGTGACGCTCGATGCCGCCGAGCCGGTCGCCAACGGCTATGGCGAGGGCGTGCTGCGCTGGTTCGGGGGCGCGAACGCCGGGTTGAGCAGCGCGATCGAACGCTCGGCAGGGGCGGTGCTGACGTTGCGCGACACGCCGGTGTTCGCGGTGGCGGCGGGAACGTTGGTGGAGGTCGTCGAGGGCTGCGACCGGCGGCTGGCGACCTGCGCGACGCGGTTCGGCAATGTCGCGAACTTCCGCGGCGAGCCGTATCTGCCGGGGGTCGACCTGCTGACCCGCCTGCCCGGCGCATGACCGCGGGCGAGCGGGTGCTCGCCGCCGCGCGGACGCTGGTCGGGGTGCGGTTCCGCGCGCAGGGGCGTGACCCGGCGCTGGGGCTGGATTGCGTCGGCGTGGTCGCGGTGGCGCTGTGCCGCGCCGGTGCGGCGGTGACGTTGCCGCGCGACTATGCGGTCGCGCGCGGGCGGGTGCCGCCGGGCGCGGTGCCGGCGGCGCTGCAGCCGTGTGACGGCGCCTGGCCGGGCGACGTGCTGCTGTGCCGGGTGGCGGCGATGCAGCTCCACCTGGCGGTGCGCGCCGTGGACGGGATCATCCATGCCGATGCGCAGGCGCGGCGCGTGGTGGCGCGGCCGGGGGCGGTGCCGTGGCCGATCGAAGGAGCGTGGCGCTGGACGCCGCAGGGAGGGTGAGATGGCGACATTGGTGCTGACGGCGCTCGGCAGCGCGATCGGCGGGCCGGTCGGCGGAGCGGTCGGGGGCGTACTGGGACAGGCGATCGACCGGCGCGTCCTCGCGCCGTCGCGCCGCCGCGCGGGGGCGCGACTGAGCGACCTGAAGGTGCAGGGCTCGTCCTATGGCACGCCGCTGCCGCGCGTGTTCGGGACGATGCGCGTCGCCGGCTGCGTGATCTGGGCGACCGAGCTGGCCGAGACCCGCAGCGTGACGCGGGGCGGCAAGGGGCGGCCGGGGGTGGAGGGCTTCCGCTACGCCGCCTCGTTCGCGGTGGCGCTGTCGGCGCGGCCGATCGTCGGGATCGGGCGTGTCTGGGCGGACGGGCAGTTGTTGCGCGGCGCGGCGGGCGACTGGAAGCTGCCGGTGACGATGCGGCTCTACCATGGCGACGAGGCGCAGACCGCCGATCCGTTGATCGCCGCGCTGGAGCCGCAGGCGCCGGCGTATCGCGGGACCGCCTATGCGGTGTTCGAGCACCTGTCGCTGGAGGCGTTCGGCAACCGGCTGCCGTCGCTGAGCTTCGAGGTGATCGGCGACGCCGCCGCGCCGACGGTCGGGGCGGTGGCGGCGGCGCTGGGCGGCGCGGCGGTGACGGGCGCGGGGCCGGACGCGACGCTCCCCGGCTATGCGACCGGGGCGGAGAGCGTCGCGGGCGCGCTGGAGCTGCTGGCGACGATCGCGGGCGGCTGGTGGGTGCCGGCGGGCGGCGCGGTGCGGCTGGCGGATGCACCGGGTGCGCCGGTCGCGATCGCGGACGATGCGGCGATCGCCGAGCGGCGCCAGCCGATCGAAACGGTGCCGCAGCGGGTGCGTCTCGCCTGCTACGATCCGGCGCGCGATTATCAGATCGGGGTGCAGCAGGCGACGCGTCCGGGCGGCGGGTGGCGCGAGGACGCGCAGGAGCTGCCCGCCGCGCTCGACGCCGGGCAGGCGCGCGGGCTGGCGCAGGCGGTGCTCAGGCGGGCCGAGCGCGCGCGGGTGACGCGGCATGTGACGCTGGACGCGACGATGATCGGGGTCGCGCCGGGCGATGCGGTGCGGTGCCCGGGGGAAACGGCGCCGTGGCGGGTGACGCGCGTCGAGGTGGACGGGCAGGGCGTGACGCTGTCGCTGGCGGCGCTGGGCGGCGCGGCGGGCGTGCTGCCGGCCGATGCCGGACGGGTGCGCGCCGCGCCCGATCGCGCGGCGGCGGCGACGGTGCTGGTCGCCGCCGAACTGCCGCCGCTCGACGAGGCGCGCGGCGAGACAATGCGGCTCGCGGTGCTGGCGAACGGCGCTGCGCCGGGCTGGCGCGGCGCGGCGCTGCTGACCAGCGACGACGATGGCGCGACATGGCAGGAGGCGGGCGGCACCGCAGCGCCGGCGGTGGTCGGGCGGCTGGCGGCGCCGGTCGCGGCGGGCACCGCCTGGCTGGTCGATCGTGCCGCGACGCTGGAGGTGGAGCTCGCGCATGATGCGCTGACGCTGCTGTCGATCGACGATGCGGCGCTGGATCGTGGCGGTAATCTCGCGTTGCTGGACGAGGAACTGCTCCAGTTCCGCGACGCCGAGCAGATCGCGCCGCGGCGCTGGCGCTTGTCGACGCTGCTGCGTGGGCGGCGCGGGAGCGCGGCGCCGGCGCATGGCGCCGACGCGCGGTTCGCGCTGGTCGAGCGCGGCTGCGTCGCGACGATCGCGCTGCCGCATGCGCAGCCCGGCGACACGATCCGCCTGCTGGCGAGCGGCGCGGGCGATCCGCAGCCGGTGACGGTGACGGTCGCGCTCGGCGGCCGGTCGCTCGCTCCGCCCGCGCCGGTGCGGCTGCGCGCCGTGCGCGACCGCGAGGGGCTCGATGTGCGCTGGGTGCGGCGCAGCCGGCTCGGCTGGCGATGGCGCGATGACGGCGACGCCCCGCTCGGCGAGGAAAGCGAACGCTATCGGGTGACGATCGGCACGGGCACGGCGGCGCGGATCGTCGAGAGCGACACGCCGGCGCTGACCGTGCCCGCCGCGCTGTTGCCCGCGGGCGCAATGTCGGTGGCGGTGCGCCAGCTCGGCACGCTCGCCGCCTCGGCGGCGACCACCAGCTTGATCGAGGGAGACGGACGATGACCGACGAGGATAGCGCACGGCTCGGCCTGCCGTTGCTGGCGGCGGGGCAGGCGCAGAAGGAATTGTGGCACAACGAGGCGCTGGCGCTGCTCGACATCGCGGTGCAGGCGACCGTCGAGGAACTCGGCCGCAACGCGCCACCCGCCGCGCCGCAGCCGGGGCAATGCTGGATCGTCGGCGCGACGCCGACCGGCGCATGGAGCGGACGGGCGGGGGCGATCGCCGGCTGGACCGCGGGCGGCTGGCGGTTCGTCGCGGCGCGCGCGGGCCTCTGCGCGCGGCATCTGCCGAGCGGAGAGACGGCGGTCTGCGACGGGATTGGCTGGCAGACCGGCGAAGTCCGCGCCACCAGCCTGGTGGTGGACGGCGTGCAGGTGGTCGGTGCGCGCGGGCCGGCGATCACCGTGCCAAGCAGTGGTGCGATGATCGACGCGGAACTTCGCGCCTGTGTGGAAGCGATATTGATTATGCTGCGAAAGCATGGGCTTATTGCCAGTTAACTGGCGTTTTCGCGGGCCGCGGAGTGTGGCAATTGCGTCACACCGGGCGGTATTTGTCGACTTGTGACGAAACCATCCTTTCGATAGTGAGTTTGCGCTGTCCGTAGTGACACCAAGGAAAGGGGATTATGATGCGTAAGCTTGCCATGATCATGGCGCTTGCCTCCACCGCCCTCGCCACGCCCGCGCTCGCGCGCGACAAGGCGTGGTATGTAGGCGTTGAAGGCGGTGCGATGATCGTCGAGGACATCGACTGGTCCGTAACCGGCGCAACCGGCACCACCGGCCGCAGCGGCACCGCCACTGTCGACCATGACTATGGCTGGGATGTCGACGGCGTCGTCGGTTACGATTTCGGCGCGTTCCGCCTCGAAACCGAAGCCGGTTATCGTCGCGCGGGCATCGACAGCCTCCGCACCACCGCGGGCGTTCCGATCGGCGGCACCGCGCTGGCGAACCCGAGCACCTATGATGGCGTCGGCGGCCGTACCTCGGCGCTGAGCTTCATGGTCAACGGTTTGCTTGACTTCGGTGAGGACGACGGCCTGCAGGGCTTCGTCGGCGGCGGTGCGGGTGTTGCCCGCGTCCAGGCCCGTGCCTCTGCGCCGAACAACTTCCGCTTCCTCGACGACTCGGACACCGTCTTCGCCTGGCAGGCGCTGGCCGGTATCCGCGCGCCGCTGAGCGAGAACGTCGACGTTTCGCTGAAGTATCGCTTCTTCAACGCCGACAACGTCAAGCTCGCCGACGCCTATGGCAGCGCGTACGATGGTCGTTTCCGCTCGCACAGCCTGCTGGGTGGCGTGACGTACAACTTCGGTGCGCCGGAAGAAGCGGCTCCGCCGCCGCCGCCGCCGCCGCCGCCGCCGCCTCCCCCCCCGCCGCCGCCGCCTCCGCCCCCGGAAGTGGTCTGCTCGCCGGGTCCGTTCATCGTGTTCTTCGAGTGGAACAAGTCGGACGTTACCCCGGAAGCGGCGTCGATCCTCGACAACGCGGTCACCCAGTACCAGAGCTGCAACAACGCGCAGGTCATGCTGGCTGGTTACACCGACACCTCGGGTTCGGCGAAGTACAACGTGGGCCTTTCGCAGCGTCGTGCAGACGGCGTGAAGGCGTACCTCGCGTCGAAGGGTATCCCCGACGGCGTGATGACGACCGAAGCGTTCGGCGAGACCAAGCTGCGCGTCGAGACCGCCGATGGCGTCCGCGAAGTGCAGAACCGTCGCGTCGAGATCACCTACGGCCCGGGTTCGGGTCAGTAAGGTCGATCACTTCGGTGACCGGAAAAAGGGAGGTCGGCGCGAGCCGGCCTCCTTTTTTATTTGTGGAATGGCTTCGGGTAAGTTCGACGGTCGCGTTTCATCGTTGATCTCTTCCGGTCCGTCGCCGCGGCTACAGCTTCAACCCAACGTCATTGCGAGCGTAGCGAAGCAATCCAGTGCCGGATCAGGAGGCCCTGGATTGCTTCGCTACGCTCGCAATGACGAACTGCGTACGGTTGGTTAGCTGGCATCACCGGCTTCGGTGCCGATGGCTTCCGCCAACCAGTCCGGGATGCGCGCATCACCCAGCGCGTCGGCACGGCGAAGCGTGACCATCAGGCCGAGATCTGGATAGGTCGAGCGCTTGCGTGGGTCGCTCTCGTCGATCGGCGCGACGACGAGCCGGCGGCGCACCTTGTCGCGATGATGCATTCGCGCGGTATTCTCCTGCCCGACGTAGCAGCCCTTGGTGAAGCTGACGCCGTGCAGTTCGCGCGCATTCGCCTCCAGCCACAGCGTCTCGCCCGAACCGAGGTCGGCGACCCCCTCCGCTATCCCCAGCGACAGGCGATGCGCGTGCCAGCCGGTCGCCGCCGGGGCGGGCGGCGCGAGCCAGCGCGCGCCGAGCGCCGGCAGCCGCGGATCTTGGGTCTGACCGACGGCGTCGCGGCCCCAGTGCACTGCCAGCCCGTCCTCGGGCGCGATCGTGATCGCACGCCGCAGCCGGTACATGGTCAACCGGCGCGCGATCGCGTCGCGCTGTTCACGCTCGACGTCGAGCAGGATGTCTTCGCCGTTCGCCCAGACGATCATGTCGAACAGCGCCTTGCCCTGCGGGGTCAGCAGCCCCGACCAGACCGGGAGTGCACCCGCGACATCGTTGGTCAGCAGGCCCTGAAGAAAGCCGCGCACATCCTCGCCGGACAGCCGCAGCAGCGCGCGGTCGGCCAGCATCGTCGCCGGGGTGGTATCGTCCATGACGCCAAGGTAGGGAGAGCGGCGACCCCGCGAAAGAGCCGGAAAGGGCTGACGATGGCGACCTATGATCTCCTGCTGACCGGTGGCACGGTGCATACCCCGGGCGGCCCCGTTGTCGCCGATGTCGGTGTGCGCGACGGGCGAATCGTCGCGATCGGGGCGCGCGGCGATGCCGGGCGGACGGTCGACTGCACCGGGCTCGACATCCTGCCGGGCGTGATCGACACGCAGGTGCATTTCCGCGAGCCGGGGCTGGTCCACAAGGAAGACCTCGCCACCGGCAGCGAGGCGGCGGTGATGGGCGGCGTGGTGGCGGTGTTCGAGATGCCGAACACCAAGCCCAACACCGACTCGGCCGAGGCGATCGAGGACAAGCTGACCCGCGCCAAGGGGCGGATGTGGTGCGACCATGCCTTCTACGTCGGCGCGACCAACCACAATGCGCGTGACCTCGCCGAGCTGGAGCGGCTGCCGGGTACCGCGGGGGTGAAGATCTTCATGGGCGCGTCGACCGGCGACCTCTTGGTCAGCGAGGATGCGCGGCTCGCCGAGGTGCTGGCGAGCGGGCACCGGCGCGTCGCGATCCACGCCGAGGACGAGGACCGCATGAACGCGCGCGCCGGCGAGCGCGTCGAGGGCGATCCGTCGTCGCATCCGGTGTGGCGCGACGATGAGAGTGCGCTGCTCGCGACGACCCGCATCCTGCGGCTGGCGCGCGCGGCGCGGCGGCGGATCCACGTCCTGCACGTCACCACGCCGGCCGAGCTGGAATTGCTCGGGCAGAACAAGGACATCGCGACCTGCGAGGTGACGCCGCAACATCTGACGCTCGCCGGCGAGGAGGCCTATCCGCGGATCGGCACGCTGGCGCAGATGAACCCGCCGATCCGCTCGGGCGCGCATCGCGACGGTCTGTGGCACTGGCTCAACCAGGGCGTGCCCGACGTGATCGGGTCGGATCACGCGCCGCACACGCTGGAAGAGAAGAACAAGCCGTACCCGGCGAGCCCGAGCGGGATGCCGGGGGTTCAGACGTTGCTGCCGCTGCTGCTCGACCATGCCGCGCACGGCCGGCTGACGCTCCAGCGCGTGATCGAGCTGACCAGCGCGGGCGCGCAGCGGATCTTCGGGCTGACCGGCAAGGGCCGGATCGCGGCGGGCTATGACGCCGATTTCACGATCGTCGACCTCAAGAAGCGCTGGACGATCGAGGAGCGCTGGCTGCGCTCGCGCGCCGGCTGGTCGCCGTTCACCGGCATGGAGCTGACCGGCAAGCCGATCGGGACGATCGTGCGCGGGCAGGTGGCGATGTGGGAGGACCAGCTCGGCGACGCACCGCAGGGCGCGCCGATCCGCTTCGAGACGACCGGCTTTCCGGGCGGGCGCTGACGCCCGCCGGTCAGGCGCGCGTCAGAAGGGGAGCCACTTCGAGGTCTCGGTGAACTTCATATAGCCGACGTTCACCCCCGCGCGCCATCCGACGCCGAGCCGGACCGGGATCAGCACGACATTGCCCTTGCGCAAATAGGTCGCGGCGAACCCGCCGACGAAATACAGCCGCCCCTCCGCGCCGGGGAAGCGCGTGAACAATTCGTGCGAGTCGTAGAGGTTGTAGACGAGCACGAACACCTTGTTGGCGTCGCCGCCGACGTCGAAGCCGACCGACGGTCCCGTCCAGTAGACGGGGCGCTGTCCCTCGACCTTGTGGGTCATGATCCCCGAGCCATAGCGGACGCCGAGGATGAACGCGCCAGACGCCTCACGCCCGGCGATATAGGCGTTGGGCTCGCCCTGGTCCTTCAGGATGTTCTCGATGATCTGCGCGAAGCCCTCCGCGCCCTTGCCGAACACGCCCTCGCCCGCGGCGATCAGATCGTCGCGCTTGTAGGTCGAGGCCGCAGTGGTGGTCGCGTCGGCGCGCACTTCCGATCCGGTGGTGGGGGGCGCCGTCTGCGGCACCGGTGCGGGCTCCTGCGGGGGTGTCGCGGGGAGCGGCCGTGCCGGCGCAGGGGCGGTGGGGGTGCGGACGCTGCGCGGCGGCGGGGCGGTGGAGACATCGCCATCGATCGCGGCATTGGGGTCGATGGTCCGCACCTGCGCGGCCGCGCCGAGCGGCGCGCCGATGAGCGCGACGACCAGCAGCGCTGCCCTGATGCTGCGTTGTGCGGTCCGCTTCATGCCTGCCCCCTCGATCATCGCGCCGTTATAGGCCGGACGGTGCTGTCGCGGCAATGAACGGCACGATGACCGGAGTCGCCAGCGCGATGTGCGGAAATCGTCCGCACCCAGTTGATCGCTGCGGTCCGTCTCGCTATAGCCGCGCCTCACGCCGGCCCGGAGACGTGGGTGAGTGGCTGAAACCAACGCTTTGCTAAAGCGTCGTACGGGAAACCGTACCGAGGGTTCGAATCCCTCCGTCTCCGCCAAATCCCGACACCGCCGATCCCGCCACCGCAGTGATCAGCTGCGCCGGATCAGCGCGCGGGCGAGGCGGCGGTCTTCCAGCGAATAGTACAGCCAGATCGCGCCCTGCGCATCGACCACCACCGACGCGGCGAAGGCGATGTCGGTCGCGGTGCGGTCGTCGACCGGGGGCGGGGTGACCAGCGGCTGGATGCCGCGCGCCACCACGCGCGTATAGTGGGTGTCGAACGCCACCCAGCCGATCCGCCAGCGCGCGTCGCGGGTCGCGCCGTTGTAGAACATCACCGGCATCGCCGGATCGTCGGTCAGCAACGGGCCGGTGGAAAGGTGCCAGTCGTCCCAGCTGTCGGTGCGCGGCATGAACGGGGTGGGTTGTTCGTTCCACGGCCCGCCGGGTGCGATGCCGATCGCCAGCCCGACGCGCGACGCCTCGTCCGCGGCATATTCGTAGAACAGCCGCCAGCGGCCGTCCGCCGTACGGTCGATCGTCGCTTCCTTGGTGTTGCCCTCCGACTTGGTCGAGGCGAGCGCGACCCCGCTCTTCGTCAGTCGGTCGAGCGACGGGCCAGTCGCATAGGACAGTTCGCTGTGGGCATGATCGGCACGGACGCCCGAATAATAGACGATATAGCCGTCGTCGCCGCGGATGACGGTCGGATCCTCGACGCCGCCCGCGTCATGGTCTTCGGGACCGGGCGCGAGCGATGGGGCGTCCAGCATCGTGAACCGCACGCCGTCGTCGCTCCACCCGCTCCAGATCAGCCCGGTGTCGGTGAGCGGCGCGTCGGGCCGCACGACGGCGCGGACCATCAGCCCCCAGCGACCGTCGGGCTCGCGCCACACATAGGGGCTCATCAGGTCGCGCGCCATCAACTCGGGCGGGCCGTCGAGCGACACCGTCTCGATCCGCTTGACGTTGAAGTCGAGCGCGACATCGGTGCCGGTGACGGCGTCCTTGCGATGCGGATCGCCGATCGCGCCGCCGGTCATGCGCCGAGCGCCTGCATCAGCGACAATCCGCCGTCGATCACGATCCGCGCGCCGGTGATGTAGCGTGCCTGGTCGGAGGCGAGGAATACCGCGAGGTCCGCCACCTCGTCCGCGCTGCCGGCGCGCCCGAGCGGGATGTTCTGCTCCAGCGTCCGGCGATAGGTGTCGTCCTGTTGCGCACGCGCGTTCATCGGCGTGAGGATCATCCCCGGCTCGATCGCGTTCACGCGCACGCGGTTCGGCGCTTCCTCGATCGCCAGCGTTTCGACCAGATTGGAGAGCCCGCCCTTGGCGGCGCAATAATCGGCGCCGCCGGCGCGCACCGCATAGGCATGGATCGAGGAAATGTGGATGATCGCGGCATCGCCGGTCGCGGTCCCGCGCCCAGTGAGGAAGCGGCGCGACGTGAGGAAGGCGCCGGTCAGATCGGTGTCGAGCAGCCGTCGCCACTGCGCCAGCGCCATCGCGCGCACCGTCACCCCGCTCATGTTCAGCCCCGCCGAGTTGACGAGCACGTCGGCCGGTCCCCATTCGGCTTCGACCGCCGCGAAGGCGGCCTCGACCGAGCCCTCGTCGTCGACATGCGCCTGCACCGTCAGGGCCGTGCCGCCCCCGGCGCTGACCGCGGCGGCGGTCGTCTCGGCCGCTGCGCGATCGGCATAGTAGAGGATCGCGACGCGCTCGCCGCACCTGCCGAAGGCCGCGGCACAGGCCGCTCCGATTCCCGATTCCGCTCCCGTTACGACGATCGTTCGCTGGGTCACGCGCTTCGCCTCTCTCCATGGACGCAGCGCCTAACGCGCATCAGGGAAAAACGTCCCCCCGACAGACCCCCGACCTTCCTTGTAAATAAAAATGAAAGCGTTAAGCCCTTCTGACGACGGCGGCTTCGGTCGCACGACGATGATGGGAGAGTGAAGATGCGTTGGGCACTGAGCATCGCGGCGGCGCTGGTGATGACGACTCCGGGCGTTGCTTTGGCGAAGGACAACAGCCTGACCGCCGCCGAGCGCGCGCAGGGCTGGAAGCTGCTGTTCAACGGGCGCGACCTGTCGGGCTGGCGTGCCTTCGGCGGCGGCGCGGCGCCGTCGACCTGGACGGTGCGCGACGGCACGCTGTTGCTGATCAAGGCCGACGGCAAGATGAGCGGCACCGATCTCGTCACCGCCGAGCCTTATGGCGCGTTCGAGCTGACGCTCGACTGGAAGGTCGAGAAGGGCGGCAACAGCGGCGTGCTGTATCTGGCGCGCAACGTCGCGGGCGCGCCGCAGCTCTATGAGACCGGGCTCGAGATGCAGGTGCTCGACGATGCCGGCCATTCCGACGGCAAGATCCCGACGCATCGCGCGGGATCGCTCTACGACATGACGGTGCCGCCGGCGGGCGTCTCCAAGCCGGCGGGCAGCTGGAACCATGCGCGGCTGCTCGTCCAGAACGGGCGCATCCGGCAATGGCTGAACGGCACGCCGACCGCCGACGTCTCGTACGGCGACGATGCGTGGCGCAAGCGGGTCGCGGGCTCGAAATTCGCGAAGATGGCGCATTTCGGCACCTTCGACAGCGGGGTGATCGGGTTGCAGGACCATGGCGAGCCGGTGGCGTTCCGCAACATCAAGCTGCGGCGTCTCGGCGCGTCGGCGACGGGGACGGGTCAGTGACCATGGCAGCGGCGAAGGGTGCGGATGGCCCGGTCGACGTCATCATCGTCGGCTCCGGCGCGGCGGGCGGGATGGCGGCGCATGTCCTGACCAAGGCCGGCGTGCGCTGCCTGATCCTCGAGGCCGGGCGCGACTACGACCCGCAGGCCGAGGTCAATATGTTCGCGCCCGAAAGCGACGCACCGCTGCGCGGGACCGGCACCCCCGACAAGCCGTTCGGCTATTTCGACGCGACCGTTGACGGCGGCTGGCAGGTCGAGGGCGAGCCTTACACCATGACCGAGGGCAGCGACTTCCGCTGGTACCGGCCGCGGATGCTGGGCGGGCGCACCAACCATTGGGGGCGGCACGTGCCCCGGTTCGGCGCCTATGACTTCAAGCCTTTCTCGCGGGACGGGCTCGGCGCGGACTGGCCGATCGGCTATGACGATGTCGCGCCCTTCTACGACCGGGTCGAGCGGATGATCGGCGTCAACGGCGGCAAGCTCGGGCTGGAGAACCATCCCGATTCGCCGCCCGGCTGTCTGATGCCGCCGCCCAAGCCGCGCGTGCCGGAGATGCTCATCACCGCCGCGGCGGAGAGCCTCGGCATTCCGGTCCGCGCCGCGCATACCGCGGTGCTGACGCGCGACATGCCCGACAAGGTCGCGCCGCGCAGCGCCTGCTTCAACGCGACGCCGTGCACGCGCGGCTGCACGATCGGCGCGATGTTCCAGACCACCACCTCGCTGCTGCCGATGGCCAAGGCGACCGGCCGCCTGCGCGTCGTCACCGATGCGATGGTGTCGCGCGTGGTGATGGGCGCGCGCGGCCGCGCGGCGGGGGTCGAATATGTCGATCGCAAGACCGGGCAGCGCCATCAGGTCAAGGCGCGGGCGGTCGTGCTCGCGGCCGGCACCGGCGAGACGGCGCGGCTGCTGCTCAATTCGGGCGAAGCAGGTCGCGGGCTCGCCAATTCGTCGGGCGAGCTTGGGCGCAACTTGACCGACTCGACCGGCGCGTCGTTCCGCGCCTTCATCCCCGGCCTGGCCGGCCGGCCGCGCTACAATGAGGACGGGATCGGCGGTCAGCATATCTACATCCCGTTCTGGCAGTACGAGCAGCAGAAGCGCGGCGAGCTGGACTTCGCGCGCGGCTATCATTTCGAGATCGGCGGGCGGTTCGGCGTGCCCGCAGAGGCGGCGCTGCCGCGCGTCTGGGGCAAGGACCTTAAACAGGCGGTGCGCAACGCCTCGGGCGCGACGATCGGCCTGACGCTGCGCGGCGAGATGATCCCCAACAAGGACACGTTCTGCGAGATCGATCCTAACGTGAAGGACAAGTTCGGCATTCCGGTGCTGCGCTTCGCGTTCCGCTGGTCCAAACACGAGGTCAACCAGGTCGCGCACGGTCGTCGTGCCGCGCATGCGGTGTTCAAGCGGCTGAACGGCACGATCCTCGACCCCGATCTGCCGCCCGAGCAGATCATGACCGCGGGCGGCGAGATCATCCACGAACTCGGCACCGCGCGGATGGGCGCCGATCCGAAATCGTCGGTGGTCGACAGCTATGGCCAGACCTGGGACGTCGACAATGTCGTGCTGATGGACGGCGCGACCTTTGCGTCGGGGCCGCACAAGAACCCGACGCTCACCATCCTCGCGCTGGCGCTGCGTGCGTCGGAGCGGCTCGCCACCCGTTTGTCGTCAGGAGCGCTGGCATGACCTTCACCCGCCGCACCACGCTGCAATGGCTCGCCACCGCGACCGCGTTGTCGCTCGCCAACCGCGGTGTTGCCGCCGCCGCCGCGCCGCAGGCGACCGGCGCGCCGCCATCGTTCAAGGTCGTCGACTGGCCGGCGAGCATCGCGCCGATGCCGGCGGCCCCGGGCTATGGCCGCGATCCCGATCTGACCGCGCCCAAGGTGCCGTGGCCGCTGACGCTGACCAAGCCGCAGCGCGCAACGGTCGACATGCTCGGCGACATGATCCTGCCCGCCGATGCCGCCTCGCCGGGGGCGGGGACGCTGGGCGTCGGCGCGTTCATCGACGAGTGGATCAGCGCGCCTTATCCGCAGCAACAGGACGATCGCGGCAAGATCATCGCCGGGCTGACGTGGCTCGACGCGCAAAGTCGCGTGTTGCACGGCGGCGCGTTCACGGCGGCGACGGCGGCGCAGCGTGCGACATTGCTCGACGCGCTGACCGTCGAGACGCCAAGCGCAGCGATGGCGCAACCGGTCGCGTTCATGGACCGGCTGCGCAATCTGTTCGTGCTCGGCTTCTACAGCCTGCCCGAGGGGAAGGCCGACATGGGCTATATCGGCGACCAGCCGACCGAGGGGCCGTACCCCGGCCCGACTCCTGAGGCGCAGGCGCATTTCGCCGCGCTGCTGACGACATTGAAACTGCCGCCGCTGCCCTCGCCCTCCCAGGCTTGACCCGGGATCCCGCTTCTTGCCGTCGTTGCGAAGACGAAGCGGGACCCCGGATCAAGTCCGGGGCGACGGGCGGCGGGTTGCCGATCGAGTCCGGGCGACGAGAGGACGAACTTATCGCGCGACGCCGATCACCGCGGTCGCGGTATAGCCGGTCGACGGATCGCCGGTGAAGGTCGGGGTCATCTGCGCCAGTTGCGCGGTCGTGTTGTCGCCGAACACGTTGTCGCTCGACAGCGCCACCCGCGCAAAGTTCGTCCGGCTCGCCGGGTAGGTGGTGGTGTCGGTGTAGACGGTGCTGCACGCGCCGGCGGGTAGCGCGAACTGGCTGGTCAGGATGGCATATCGCCCGCCGAGCGCATTGGAGAGCGTCGAGAACACCTCGAAATGGATGTGCGGCCAGCGTCCGTCGTAACAGCCGGGGAAGATGGTGGTGAAGGTCGCCTGTCCGTTGGCGTCGGTCACCTGCACGCCGCGCAGGTAGCTCTCGCCCGCGCCGCTGCCGTACAGCGAATAGGTGCCGCTTCGGTCGCAATGCCAGAGATACACCGCATAGCCGGCGAGCGGCGCGCAGGTCGCGTTGACGTTGACGACGGTGATCGTGAAGGTGACCGCCACCCCGGTCGCCACGGTGGTGGTCGTCAGGAAGCTGGCGCGGATATCGGAGCGGACGATGCCGCTGGCGGTGAGCACGTTGCTGGTCGACCCCGACGACGTGTTGGTGCCGTCCGCCGGATAGGGACCGCCGGTTTCCTGCGGGTCGGCGATGCAGGTGCCAGTGGCGGTGGTGCCCGTCGGGGTCGGCGTCGGCGTCGGGGTGACGGTCGGCGTGGGGGTGGCGGTGCCGGTGGTCGTCGTGTCCGCACTCTCGGCGTCGCTGCCGCCGCAGCCGGCGAGGAACGCGACCGTTCCCGCGCCTGCGACCCATTTCAACGCGCGCCGCCGCGCCATCAGCGTGTCGATGCGCTGCAGGTCCTCGGCGAGGCGATGGGCGTGCGAAGGATGATGATCGGTCATGATGAAGGGGCTCCCGCTTGATTGGGGCGCTGTGTGGCGGTGCTTGGTCACGTTGATATGTCGGGGTGCCGCAACCTTGTTGCAGGGCGTTGCAGGCGGGGGCGGGCCAAGAAGCCCCCCTGGGGACGAAGCTGTTCGCTACGCCGACAGCGGCAGCACCACGCGCGCCTGCGCCCCGGTCGGGCCGTTGCCGAGCGTCACCGCCCCGCCGTGCGCGGTGGCGATCGTGCGGACGATCGCGAGCCCTAGACCGGTGCCGCCGGTCAGGCGGTTGCGCGACGGATCGCCGCGCACGAACGGCTGGAACAATCGCTCGGCGAGCGCCGGATCGACGCCCGGCCCGATATCGTCGATCGTGACGGTGACGCGGCCATCGTCGACGATCCAGCCGATCGTCGCGCGCTCGCCGTAGCGCATCGCGTTCTCGACCAGATTGGCGAACAGGCGGCGTAGCGCACCGCTGTCGCCACGGACGATCGCGCGCGGCCCGCCGGTCGATTCGACCGCGGCGCCGATGTCCTTGAGATCGTAGACGAGGCTTTCGATCAGGCTGGCGAGATCGAGCCGCACCAGCGCGGTCGCGGCGGCATCGTCGCGCGCGAAGACCAGGGTCGCGCCGATCATCGCGCGCATTTCCTCGATGTCCGCCGCCGCCCTGATGCGCGCCGCCTCGGGCAGCGCCTCGACGCGGAAGGCGAGCCGCGCGAGCGGGGTGCCGAGATCGTGCGCGATCCCGGCGAGCATCGCGGTACGCGCCTCGGCATGGCTGGCGAGCCGCGCGTGCATCGTCGATACCGCACGCGCGAGGTCGCGGATTTCGCGCGAGCCGCCGGGCAGTTCAGGGAGCGGCGCACCGGTGCCGGCACGATCCGCCGCCGCGGCGAGCTGTCGCAGCGGGCGGGTGATCGCGCGCGCCAGCCACCAGCCGGGGATCGACAGCAGCAGGATCGCCGCGAGCAGCGCCAGCAGCGTGCGGACGTGCCAGCGCGTCAGCCACGGCGGTTGCTGGCTCCTGACCATCCACCAGCCGCCGCCCTGCCGCCATGCGAAGGTCCAGTCGCCCGCGAACGCCTCGCCCTCGCTGCGGCCGGGCTGGGTGAGGGCGACGACGTCGCCGCGCGGCACCGCCAGCACCAGCGCCAGCCGCGCCGCCGCTTCGGCATTGGCGCGTTCGGCGTGCCGCGGCCGTGGCGGAGTCGCGACGCGTATGCGCTGCAACGGCGGACGGTGGGGACGAAGCCCGCCGGGCGGGGCCATCAGGCGTTCGCCGCCGAACCAGGGGCGCGGCGGCTCCCCCTTCAATGCGCGTGCGATCCCGGTCAGGCTGCGCGGCGGCTCGAACGGCGGCGGGCCGGAGAAGGTGACCGCGAACGAGATGACCGCGGTGACGAGCACCGACACCACGACGAGCAGGAAGATCGGCCACGCGAGCGGCCGGCTGCGATCAACGCTGCGCGACATCGGCCGCGAACATATAGCCTTCGTTGCGGACGGTGCGGATTAGCTCGTCACCGCCGCGCCCGTCGCTGCGCGCGAGCTTGCGGCGCAGCCGGCTGACCTGCACGTCGATCGCGCGGTCGAAATGCTCGGCGGTCGGCCCGCGCGCATGGTCGAGCAGGAAGTCGCGGGTCAGCACGCGGCGCGGATGATCGACGAAGGTCATCAGCAGCCGGAACTCGCCATCCGACAGGTTGATGACCACCTCGTCGGGATCGAGCAGCTGTCGCGCGATCGGATCGAGCCGCCAGCCGTGGAAATGCTGCCATGGACGTGTCACCGCGGTCTGACGCACGCCCGGCTCGGGCGCGGCTGCGGCGGCGCGGCGCAGGACCGAGCGGATGCGCGCCAGCAATTCGCGCGGGTTGGCGGGCTTGGCGATATAATCGTCGGCGCCCATCTCCAGCCCGACGATCCGGTCGACCTCCTCGCCGATCACCGACATGATGATGACCGCGGGCGGCGCGGAACGGTCGAGCCCGCGCAGCAACGTCAGCCCGTCCTCGCCGGGCATCATCACGTCGAGCACCAGCAGCGCATAGGCGTTCGTCGCCATCGCGCGGCGCATCGCCGCGCCGTCCGGCGCGACATCGACGGTATAGCCGTGACGCGTGAGGAAATCGGCGGTCAGCTCGCGAATGTCGGGATCGTCGTCGACGATCAACAGTCGCGCACTGCGGTCCATCACGTCACCGGCATCGAGGCAGGATTGAAGCATGGATCGCGCATCGCGCCTCGACGTATCGTGCGCGTTTCACGGTTGCAACAAAGCGGCGCGGCGCGATACTCCCCGGCGCCGTGAGGATCGCGATCATCGATACCAGCACCACGCGCGCCGCGATCATCTCGGAAGGGTTGCGCGATGCCGGGCTCGTCGATCTGGTGGTGATCGACCCCGCCGGGCCGCTGGTCGCGCAGGTCGAGGCGAGCGCGCCCGAAGTGGTGCTCATCAACCTCGAAAATCCCAGCCGCGATCTGCTCGAGGACTTCTTCGCGATGTCGCGCGCGCTGGCGCGGCCGATCGCGATGTTCGTCGACCAGTCCGACGCGCAGACCACGATGGCGGCGGTCGATGCCGGCGTGTCGGCCTATGTCGTCGACGGCCTGGCGAAGCAGCGGATCAAGCCGGTGCTCGATCTCGCGATCCGCCGCTTTCAGGCGTTCTCGCGGTTGCAGACCGAACTGGCCGAGGCGAAGTCGGCGTTGGCCGATCGGCAGACGATCGACCGCGCCAAGGCGATCCTGATGAAGCGCCGCGGGCTGGACGAACCTGCCGCCTATGCGCTGCTGCGCGGCCACGCGATGAAGTCGAACCGCCGGATCGCCGAGGTGGCGGAGGCGATCGTGACCAGCGAAGCGCTGATGGGAGACCTGCCATGAGCGCCGAGACCTTCCGCATCGGCTTCGTGCCTTTGGTCGATGCCGCATTGCCGATCCTCGCACATGAACTGGGCTTCGCCGCCGCCGAGGGCGTGCGGATCGAGCTGGTGCGCGACGTGACCTGGGCGACGGTGCGCGACCGGTTGCTCTATGGCCATACCGATGCCGCACATCTGGTCGCGCCGCTCGCGATCGCGACCGCGCTGGGACGCGACCGGCCGGCGGTCGCGCTGACCGTGCCGTTCGTACTGGGACTGAACGGCAACGCCATCACTTTCTCGACCGCGCTCGGCGAGGCGTGCGGGCTGGGCGAGTCGCTCGGCGATCCGGTCGTGCTCGGCGCGGCGCTCAAGGAGGTGGCGGCGCAGCGGCTAGCGGCCGGGCGGCCGCTGCGCTTCGGCGTGGTGCATCGCTATTCCAGCCACAATTACATGCTGCGCTACTGGCTGGCCGGGGTCGGCATCCGCCCCGACGCGGACGTGGCGATCACCGTCACCAGCCCGACCTTCGCCGCCGATGCACTGGCGGCGGGCGAGGTCGACGGCATCTGCGTCGGCGAGCCGTGGAACGCGATCGCGGTCGATCGCGGCGTCGGGCGGATCGCGCTGGCGACCGCGCAAATCTGGCGGCGCGGGGTCGAGAAGGTGCTGGCGCTGCGCTCCGACACCGCCGCCGAACGCCCCGAAGCGCTGACCGCACTGTTGCGTGCGCTTCACGCCGCGGCCGAATATTTCGTGCGCCCCGACACCGCGCAGGACAGCGCCGCGCTGCTCGCGCGGCCCGAATATTGCGACGCGCCGGTCGAGGCGATCCTGCGCGCGATCACCGATCGCATCCGCGTGACGCCGGGCAGCGCGCCGATCGCCTATCCCGACTTCATGTTCCAGTATCGCGAGGCCGCCAACTTCCCGTGGCGCAGTCAGGCGGCGTGGCTCTATGCACAGATGGTGCGCTGGGACGGGCTGCGCTTTTCCGCGGCGGATGCCGCGACCGCGCAATCGGTGTTCCGCCCCGACCTGTACCGCGCCGCGCTGGCCGGATCGGGCGCGCCGCTCCCCAATGCCAGCTCCAAGCTGGAGGGCGCGCTCGATGCACCGATCGGTGCGGGATCGACGCAGGGACGGTTGCTGTTGGGACAGGATCGCTTCTTCGACGGCCGCGCCTTCGATCCCGACGACATCGCCGGCTATCTGGCGCAGCTTCCGTAGGACCGGTCGACATTCAGGATTCATGATGAAGCGCCGTTGTTTACGATCGGAACATCCCCGATTTTCGTCGCCCCGGACTTGATCCGGGGCCCCGCTTGGCGGCCACGTGGATAAAAAGCGGGATCCCGGATCATGTCCGGGATGACAGGTTGAGTGAATGTCGATCCACTCCGGGGCCGATCGAAATTCAACGCCCACTTGCTCATTCCGTCAGCCGGGGCGACGCAACAGGACAATTGACTCGAGGCTGTCGACGCGTCTGGCCGATGATGCTGCGCGTGCGAAGGGGACTTGCATCGCCGCCGCGAATCAGGCAGCTTCATGATCGTCGGGCAATGATGCCGGACACGAGATAGCAGCGACACGCCTCTCCAACGCCGGGGAGGTCCACGCTGGCGGAGCGGGGCGACGACGCCCCTGACCGCACCGAGGCAACGACGCCGCCAGGACGCACCCGCAAGGGTCGCCGTCCTGGCGGCTTTTTCTGTTTGGAGCACGGGCGATGGCGACGGCGTTCTGGGATCGCGGACGAGACGGGGAGGCGCAGGCGGCGGGCGGCTTCTGGGCGAGCGGGCATAGCCCGACGCTGATCGCTGCCTTCCTCTATTTCGACCTCGCCTTCATGGTGTGGGTGCTGCTCGGGCCGCTCGCGCCCGACATCGCCGCGGCGCTGGGGCTCAGCCCGGCGCAGAAGGGGCTGATGGTCGCGGTGCCGACGCTGGCCGGGGCGGGGCTGCGCGTCGTCAACGGCTTGCTGGTCGACCGGCTGGGGCCGAAGCGCTCGGGCGCGATCAGCCAGTTGATCGTGATCTTCGGGCTGCTCGCGGCGTGGATGCTGGGCGTGACCAGCTTCGCGGGCACGCTGGCGCTGGGGGTGATCCTTGGTTTCGCGGGCGCGAGCTTCGCGATCGCGCTGCCGCTCGCCAGCCGCTGGTATCCGCCCGAGCATCAGGGCAAGGCGATGGGGCTGGCCGGCATGGGCAATTCGGGCACGGTGCTCGCCGCGCTGTTCGCGCCCGCGCTGGCGGCGCTGTACGGGTGGAATGCGGTGCTGGGGCTCGCCTGCATTCCGCTGTTGATCGTGTTCCTGCTCTACATGGCGCTCGCCAAGGACGCGCCCGGCGCGCCCGCGCCGAAGCGGCTCGCCGAATATCTCGCGCCGCTGCGGCAGGCGGACGCCTGGTGGCTGATGGCGTTCTACGCGGTGACGTTCGGCGGCTTCGTCGGACTGGCGGCCAGCCTGCCGATCTATTTCACCGATCGTTTCGCACTCAGCACCGTCCACGCCGGCTATGCGACCGCGGCGTGCGTGTTCGCGGGATCGCTGGTGCGGCCGATGGGCGGCGCGCTGGCGGACAGGATCGGCGGCGTGCGCGCGCTCAGCGTCGTCTTCCTGCTCGCCGCGCTGGCGCTGGTCGGGGTCAGCCTGTCGGCCGGCTTCGTCGGGGCGCTCGCGTGCTTCGTCGCGGCGATGCTGGCGCTGGGCGTCGGCAATGGCGCGGTGTTCCAGCTGGTGCCGCAGCGGTTCACCGCAGAAATCGGGGTGATGACTGGGCTGGTCGGCATGGCCGGCGGGGTGGGCGGCTTCTATCTCGCCTCGTCGCTGGGGCTCGCCAAGCAATGGACCGGCAGCTTCGCGCCCGGCTTCCTGATCTTCGCCACGCTCGCGCTCGCCGCGCTCGCCGGCCTCACGATCGTCAAGCACGGCTGGCGCGCGCGCTGGGGCACCGCCGCCGGCGTGCGGATCTGATCCACCGGATACGGACAGGACAATATCATGAAACACGAACCCATCCGCCTCGGCGAGACCGACACCCGGCCGCACATGATCGTGATCGGCAACGGCATGGCCGGATGCCGCGCGATCGAGGAACTGCTGGCGCGTGACCCGACCCGCTATCGCATCACGATCGTCGGCGCCGAGCATCACGTGAACTACAATCGCATCATGCTGTCGCCGGTGCTGGCGGGCGAGAAGACGTTCGAGGAGATCGTCATCAACGACCACGACTGGTATGCCGATAGCGGCATCACGCTGCTGGCGGGCGATCCGGTGATCGCGATCGACCGCGCGGCGCGTACCGTCACGACGCGCGGCGGGATCACGATGGATTACGACCGGCTGCTGATCGCGACCGGCTCTGATCCGTTCATCATCCCGGTGCCGGGCAAGGATCTGCCGGGTGTGATCGGCTTCCGCGACATGAACGATGTCGGCGCGATGCTCGCTGCCGCCGAAAAGGGCGGGCGCGCGGTGGTGATCGGTGGCGGGCTGCTGGGGCTCGAAGCCGCGCACGGCCTTTCGCTGCGCGGGATGGCCGTCACCGTGCTGCACCTGATGCCGACCCTGCTCGAACGCCAGCTCGATGAGGCGGCGGCATGGCTGTTGCGCACCGCGCTGGAAGCGCGCGGGCAGACGATCCTGACCGGCGCGGACACCGCGGCGATCCTCGGCGACACGCATGTCACCGGCGTAAGGCTGAAGGACGGGACCGAACTGCCCGCCGATCTGGTGGTGATGGCGGTCGGCATCCGCCCGTCGGTGGCGCTGGCGCGCGATGCCGGGCTGGATGTCGGGCGCGGAATCAAGGTCGACGACCATATGGTCACCTCCGATCCGCATGTGCTCGCGGTCGGCGAGTGCGTCGAGCATGACGGGCAGGTCTATGGCCTCGTCGCGCCCTTGTGGGACATGTGCCGCGCACTGGCGGACGGGCTGGTCGAACGGCCGAGCGGCTACCGCCCCGCGCCGACCGCGACCAAGCTGAAGGTCGCGGGCCTCGATGTCTTCTCGGCGGGCGATTTCTCGGGCGGCGACGGCGCGGAGGACATCGTGCTGCGCGACGCCAGCCGCGGCATCTACAAGCGCGTCGTGGTGCGCGGCGACCGGATCGTCGGCGCGGTGCTGTACGGCGATACCGCCGACGGCAATTGGTACTTCGACCTGCTCAGGAAGGGCGAGGATATCGCGTCGATCCGCGACGCGCTGATCTTCGGTCAGGCGTTCGCCTCGGGAGGGGGGCAGGCGGACCCTAGGGCGGCCGTTGCGGCGCTTTCCGACGAGGCGGAAATCTGCGGCTGCAACGGCGTGTCCAAGGGCAAGGTGCTGGCGTGCATCGACGGCGGCGCACACAGCCTCGACGCGGTGCGCAGCGGGTGCAAGGCCTCGGCGAGCTGCGGGTCGTGCACCGGGATCGTCGAGAGCTTGCTCGCGCTGCGGCTCGGCGGCGAGGTCGAGGCCGGCCCGAAGACGATGTGCAAATGCACCAGCTTCGGCCACGACGACGTGCGCCGGGAGATCGTCGCGCAGGGAATGCGCGCGATCCCCGAGGTGATGCAGAAGCTGCACTGGTCGACCCCGGACGGGTGTTCGTCGTGCCGCCCGGCGCTCAATTATTACCTGCTGTGCGCGCTGCCCGGCGACTATGTCGACGACCAGCAGAGCCGCTTCGTCAACGAGCGGCTCCACGCCAACATCCAGAAGGACGGCACCTATTCGGTGGTGCCGCGGATGTGGGGCGGGCTGACCAGCCCGAAGGAGCTGCGCGCGATCGCCGACGTGGTCGAGAAGTTCAACGCGCCGATGGTCAAGGTGACCGGCGGGCAGCGGCTCGACATCTTCGGGATCAGGAAGGAGGATCTGCCCGCGGTCTGGGCGGACCTCAATGCCGCCGGGATGGTCAGCGGCCATGCCTATGGCAAGTCGCTGCGCACCGTGAAGACCTGCGTCGGCAGCGAATGGTGCCGGTTCGGCACACAGGATTCGACAGGGCTGGGCGTGAAGATCGAGCGTGCGACCTGGGGGTCGTGGATGCCGCACAAGTTCAAGATCGCGGTCAGCGGCTGCCCGCGCAATTGTGCCGAGGCGACGATCAAGGACTTCGGGATCGTCTGCGTCGACAGCGGCTACGAACTGCATGTCGGCGGCAATGGCGGGATCAAGGTCCGCGCCACCGACCTGCTGTGCAAGGTCGCGACCGAGGCGGAGGCGATCGAGATGTGCGCCGCCTTCATCCAGCTCTATCGCGAGGAGGCGCGCTATCTGGAGCGCACCGCGCCGTGGATCGAGCGCGTCGGGGTGGCGTACCTCCAGTCGCGCTTGCTGCCCGGTGCCGAGGCGCGCGCCGCGCTGGCGGCGCGGTTCTTCTACTCGCAGCGCTTTTCGCAGGACGATCCGTGGGCGCAGCGCGTCGCCGGCGCCGAGCGCGAGCATCATGCGCCGATGGCGCGCTTCCAGCCGCAGGAGGAAATGGCATGATTGGTGAGTGGCTCGACATCGGGCGCGTCGACGAGATCCCGCTGCGCGGCAGCCGGACGGTGCAGGTCGCCGGCGGCGACGACATCGCGGTGTTCCGTACCGGCGAGAACCAGGTCTTCGCGCTGCTCGATCGCTGCCCGCACAAGCACGGGCGGCTGTCGCAGGGGATCGTGCATGGCGGCGCGGTGGCGTGCCCGCTGCACAATTGGCGGATCTCGCTGTCAACCGGCGAGGCGCTTGGCGAGGATCGCGGCTGCACCCCGGTAGTGCCGGTGAAGGTGACCGCGGGCCGCGTCCTGATCTGCCGCGCGAGCACGCTGAAGGCGGCGGCGTGAGCGGGGGTGTAAGCCCTCTTCCCCTCGGGGAGGGGGTTGGGAGAGGGGCTGTGTCTCACCGAGAACCCCCCTCCCTGCGAGGCACCTGCCCCTCACCCAAACCCTCTCCCCACGGGGGAGAGGGCTAGATGGCGATCAAGACCACCTGCGCCTATTGCGGCGTCGGCTGCGGCATCCTCGCCACCCGGACGGGCGAGCGCAGCGTCCACATCCAGGGCGACCCCGATCACCCCGCCAACCATGGCCGGCTCTGCTCGAAGGGCACGCATCTCGGCGAGACGGTCGGGCTCGACGGGCGGCTGCTCCACCCGATGATCGGACAGCGGCGCGCGTCGTGGGACAAGGCGCTCGATCTGGTCGCGAAACGCTTCCGCGACACGGTCACGCAATATGGCCCGGACAGCGTCGCCTTCTACGTCTCGGGGCAATTGCTGACCGAGGATTATTACGTCGCGAACAAGCTGATGAAGGGCTTCATCGGCAGCGCGAACATCGACACCAATTCGCGGCTGTGCATGTCGAGCGCGGTGGCCGGGCACATGCGCGCGTTTGGCGAGGACGTGGTGCCCGCCAGCTATGCCGACCTCGACGCCGCCGACTTGATCGTGCTGGTCGGGTCGAACACCGCCTGGTGCCATCCGATCGTCTATCAGCGCATCCGCGCGCGTTGCGCGGCGGGCGCGACGCTGGTGGTGATCGACCCGCGTCGCACCGAAACCGCCGAGGAAGCCGACCTGCATCTCGCGATCCGGCCGGGCAGCGACGTCGCGCTGATGAACGGCGCGCTGGCTTGGTGTCGCGAGGCCGGGGCAATCGACGAGCGCTACCTCGCCAATCATGTCGCGGTGCCGGACGTTTTCTGGAAGGCGCTGGGCGACGGGCATGACCTGTGGTCGGTGGCGCGCACCTGCGACCTGCCCGCGGGCGAGCTGCGGCGCTTCTACGAGCTGCTCGCCGCCACGCCGCGCACGGTGACGATGTTCAGCCAGGGGGTGAACCAGTCGCTGGCCGGCACCGATCAGGTCAATGCCATCCTCAACCTCCACCTCGCGACCGGGCGGATCGGCAGGCCCGGCGCCGCGCCCTTCTCGATCACCGGCCAGCCCAACGCGATGGGCGGGCGCGAGGTCGGCGGGCTGGCGACGACGCTGGCGGCGCACCGCGACTTTGCGCCAGAAAACCGCGCAGTCGTGCAACGCTTCTGGGCGTCGCCGACGATCGCGCGCAAGCCGGGGCTGAAGGCGGTCGACCTGTTCCGCGCGCTCGGCGAGGGGCGGATCAAGGCGCTGTGGGTGATGGCGACCAACCCCGCGGTGTCGATGCCTGACGCCGGCCGCGTGCGCGAGGCGCTCGCCGCCTGTCCGTTCGTGGTGGTGTCGGACGTGATCGCGGACACCGATACGGGCGCTTTCGCGCATGTCCGCCTGCCCGCGGCGGCATGGGGCGAGAAGGACGGCACCGTCACCAATTCGGAACGGACGGTCAGCCGGCAGCGCGCGCTGTTCCCGCTCCCCGGCGAGGCGCGACCCGATTGGTGGATCGTGTCGCAGGTCGGGCGGCGGATGGGGTGGAAGTCGGCCTTCGCCTATGACCGCCCTGCCGACATCTGGCGCGAGCATGTGCGGCTGTCGCGCTACGGCGACGATGGCGGGCGCGTGTTCACGCTCCCGACCACAGGCGGCGGCAATGCCGGCTACGACGATCTCGCGCCGTTCCGCTGGGGTGGAACGCCGTTCGCCGACGGCCGCTTTGCGACCCCTGACGGGCGCGCGCGGTTGGTGGCGGTCGTCCAGAAACCGCTCGCCGCGCCGCTGACGAACTGGCCGTTGACGCTCAACACCGGGCGCTATCGCGATCACTGGCATAGTATGACGCGCACCGGGCTCGCACCACGACTGGCGCGGCACCGCGCCGAGCCGCTGGTCGAGGTCCACCCCGACGATGCCGCGCGCTTTGGCATCGCCGACGGTGGGCTGGCGCGCGTCGCGACCCCGCAGGGCGAGAGCGTCTATCGGGCGAGTATCGTCGCCACGCAGCGCGCGGGCGAGCTGTTCGTGCCGATCCACTGGACCGATCGCACGTCGACCGGCGGGCGAACCGGGCTGCTCCCGCGCCCACTCGCCGATCCGCATTCGGGGCAGCCGGGGTTCAAGGCGACCCCCGCCGCGATTGCGCCGGTGGCGACGCGCTGGCGCGGCTTCGCGCTGTTCGCGGGCGAGCCGGCGCGGCGGCCCGACGTGCTGTGGGCGACACGCGTCGCCGTCCCGGCGGGGACGCTGTGGGAACTGGCCGACGATCGCGCGCCCGATGGGCTCGATGCGTTGCTGCCGTCCGGCGAGCGGGTCGAGGCGGTCGATCCGGCGCGCGGCACCCGGCGCGTCGCGGTGCTGGCCAAGGGGCGGTTGGTCGCCGCGCTGTTCATTACCGAGAGCGGCGAGCTGCCGGCGCGCGACTGGCTGATAGAGCAATTGTCCGCATCATCGGCCGCCCCGACCGTGCTCGCGGGCCGCGCGCCGGGCGTCGCGGTCGAGCGCGGCGCGATCGTCTGCGCCTGTTTCGATCTCGGCATGCGGACGATCGTCGCGGCGATCCGCGAGCGGCGGCTGACCGATGTCGCCGCGGTCGGCGCCGCGATCGGCGCCGGCACCAATTGCGGCTCGTGCCGCCCCGCGCTTGCGCGGCTGATCGCCGAGGAGAAGACCGATGCCGCATGACGACTTCCCGCCCGCCAGCGTGTGGCTGGTCGGCGCCGGGCCGGGCGACCCCGAACTGCTGACGCGCAAGGCGGCGCGGCTGATCGCGGCGGCGGACATGATCTTCTACGACGCACTGGTCGGGCCCGCGGTGCTCGACATCGCCGCGCCGGACGCGGAGCGCATCAGCGTCGGCAAGCGCTCGGGCCGCCACTCGAAGGATCAGGCGACGATCGACGCGCTGATCGTCGCGGCGGCGCTGTCCGGACAGCGCGTGGTGCGATTGAAGGGTGGCGATCCCGCGATCTTCGGCCGCACCGCCGAAGAGGTCGCCGCGTGCCGTGCGGCAGGCGTGACGGTCCGGATCTGCCCGGGGATCACCGCGGCGAGCGCGGCCGCCGCAGCGGCGGGCACCGCGCTGACGCTGCGCGGCGAAGCGCGACGGTTGACCTTTGTCACCGCCCATGCGCGCGCCGGCGAAAAGCTCGTTCTCGACTGGGCGGCATTGGCAGCGGAGCAGGGGACGCTGGCGGTCTATATGGGTCGCGCCGCCGCGACGACAGTGGCACAGGGGCTGATCGCGGCGGGGCGCCGCGCCGACACGCCGGTGGCGGTGGTGGTCAACGCCTCGCTTCCCAGCGAGCGGATCATCCGCGGCAAATTGTCGTCGCTGGCGTTTCTGGTCGAGACAATCGGCGAGCGCGACCCGACCATGTTGCTGGTCGGCGAGGCGGTGCGGGCACCGGCGCGCGTCGCGGCGCGGCGTGGGGTCGAAGAGGTGGCGTCGTGAATGGCGCGCGGCGCGCGCTGGCGACGCCGGCGTGCGGCTGGCCGCGCTTTCTGGCCTATGCGGCGCTGTGTTGCGCTGCGTGCCTGCCGGGCATGTACATGCTGTAAAAACGGGCGGCGGGGTGACCCGCCGCCCGGAGAGGATCAGAACGAGAAGCGGACGCCCGCGTCGTAGCGGGGGCCGAAGTTCTGGTAGGTCAACAGCTGGTTGTCGAAGCGGCCGGTGGTGAAATACTTGGCGTTGAACAGGTTGGTGCCCTCGACGAACACCTGCACCGCCGGGGTGACGTTGACCGCGACGCTGCCGTCGAACTGGCCGTAATCGCGCACGAAGATCGGCTCGTTGCCCGACCCGCCCGCCAGCTGGCGCAGGAAGCGTTCGCGGCGGTTGTAGGCGATGCGCGCCGAGATGCCGTACTTTTCGTAGAAGACGGTGCCGTTCTGCGAATTGCCGATCCCTTCCGCCGCGAACGACTGGCCGATCTGGTTGACGTCGAAGTCGCGATTGGTGCTGACGAAGGTGGCGTTGGCCTGCACGCCGAAGCCGCTCAAAACGCCCGGCAACCAGTCGAGCGTATGCACCAGGTTCAGTTCGAGACCCTTGATCTCCAGCGACTGCGCGTTGCGCGGACGCCGCACGCTGAATTCGCCGAAGAACTGCCCACCGACCTGCGTGATCAGGCCACCGGCCGGCAACCGCACGCCCTGCGCATTGCCCGCGTTGAGGATCGGGAGCCGTTCGATCCCGAAGCTCTGGACGATGAAGTCGCTGATCTTCTTATAGAAGACCGCGGCGGACAACGTCGTCGTGCGGGTCGGATACCATTCGACCGACAGATCGGCGTTGTTGGCGCGATACGGCTTCAGCTCGGTATTACCGCCGTTGGCGCTCAGCGTCGCCGGGCGGAGCGTGTCGGTGTTGAAGGTCGGCGCCAGATCGCCGATCGCCGGACGCGTCAGCGTCTGATAGGCCGCCACGCGCGCCTGCAGCTTCGGTGTCAGGTTCAGGCGGACGTTCGCATTGGGCAGGAAGTTGCTGTACGACGACTGACGCGACACCGCCAGGCCGGACGTGCTGTCGAACACCCCGACATAGATCGTCGGATCGGTCGGCGGATTGCCGCCGGTCGGCGTCAGGTCGACCAGCTGCCGCTGCTGCCCGAACGAGCTCAGTTCGGTATATTCGTAGCGCGCGCCGACGTTGACGAACAATGGCATGCTGCCGATGGTCGACTCGAAATCGACGTCGGCATAGCTCGCATAGACCGTCTCCTTGACGCGTGCCGATGGCTGCGGGGTCACCGCATAGCCGTTGGCGCGCGCATAACGCGCCGCGGTCGTCCCGGGCGCCAGCTTCTGCGCGGAGTCGAGCGCCGAGGTGGCGGCCGCACTGGTCAGGAAGTTGAGATAAGCGCGCGGATCGAACGTCAGGAAGGTCAGCGGCACCGACCCGCTCTTCGCGCCGAGCGAGTTCATCGTGAACGACGACAGCAGCGACGGGTCGGCCAGCGTCGGATACCCGCAATAGATACAGCCGACGTCATCCGCCGAGGTGATCGGCACGTTGTTCTTGTCACGCGTGGTGCGCGCAAGCCCGAAGCGGAGCGCCTTGACGATCCCGCCTTCCGGCTTGAACTCGTTGTTCCAGCGGTATTCCGTCACCTTCTCGGTGATGTCGTTGCCGTTGACGCCCGCGATGTGCGTGCGGCCCAGCGCCGGGTTGGTCAGCACGCCCGCGCCGTAGCCGGAGGTCGAGCCGATCCCGCCGTTCTCGGCCTGCTGGAAGCTGTAGGTCGACGGCGAACCGATCACCGCGAAATACGACTTGCCTCCGCCGGCGTTCTTGGCGCGCGACCAGGTGGCGTCCAGCGTCATCTTGAACTGGTCGCTCGGCTTCCACTCGACATTGCCGCCTGCCTCCCACGTCGTCGTCTCGCGCACCGCGCCCGACGAGATGAAGTCGGCATTGCCGTTGGTGGTCAGCGAAGTGATCGTGCGGTTCGAGTCGATCGCCGCCGCCGTATAGCTCGACGGCTCGAACCAGCTGCCCAGCGCGCGGGTCGTCGAGTCGCTCTTGAACTTGTTGTACAGCCCGTCGACCGTGAAGGTCAGCGTGTCGCTGGCCTCATATTGCGCGACCAGCGTCGCACCCAGCCGGGTGCGGGCGTCGCGGGCGTTGCCCACGTCCTGGTTGCGCGGCGCGTAGACGTTGGTGAACAGCGGCGCGCTGGTCGGCCCGACGGTCGTGTTGGGCAGATAACCGCCGTTGCTGACCGAATCGACCGACGCGATGCGCTTCTGGTACGAGATCGAGCCGAGCAGGCCGAGCCGGCCGTCGGCGAACGTGTCGCTCAACAGGCCGAAGAGCTGCGGGGTGAACTTCTCGCTGTTCTTCTCGTACAGCGCCTTGGCGGTGAAGATCCCCTTGAAGCCCTGCAGGTCGAGTGGGCGCGGAGTCTGGATGTTGATCGTCGCGCCGATCCCGCCGCTCTGCAACGGCGCCTGCGCGCTCTTGTAGACCTGCGCACCGCTGATGAGCTCGGCCGGGATCAGGTCGAACGAGAACGAGCGGTTGAAATTGTCCGAGGCGAAGCTGCGGCCGTTGAACAGCACGGTGTTGAATTGCGGACCGAGGCCGCGGACGGTGACCGACTGGCCTTCGCCGTTGTTGCGGTCGATCGCGACGCCCGGAATGCGCTGCAGCGATTCGGCGACGTTGGCGTCGGGGAACTTGCCGAGGTCTTCGGACGAAATCGCGTCGAGGATGCCCGAGGAGTCACGCTTCTGCGCGGCCGCCGAGGCGATGCTGGCGCGGATGCCGGTGACCACGATGTCGTCGGCGGCGGGATCGCTCGAGGCCGCAATGCCGGTGCCCTGCGGCGGTACGCTCTCCTGCGCGAGCGCCGGCGTCGCGACGATCAACGCGCCGATAGCGCAGCCCATCCCCGCCGTGATATGCCGCAAACCGCGAACATGCCGGTATCGAGACGTCATCCTTTTCCTCCCAAATCACCCCGCCTTGAATCTGCGGGTTCGTAGCAACGTCTAGTAATATTATCAGACATCGGCAATATAGATGTTAAACGATTACGCACTTGGCGGGCGGGAGAGGGATTTGCGCAACACTGCCGATGATCCGGAGCGTGCGATCAGCCAGATCGTGGTGGTCGGCGGTGGCTCCGCGGGCTGGATCGCCGCGTGCCGGCTGGCCGCGGCGGCGCGGCGCAGCGGCAGCGACGTCGCCGTCACGCTCGTGGAGTCGGCGAAGGTGCCGACCGTCGGGGTCGGCGAGGGCACCTGGCCGACGATGCGCAACACGCTCGCCAAGATCGGTCTGTCCGAGACGGAGTTCGTGCGCGGCTGCGATGCGGCCTTCAAGCAGGGCGCGCGCTTCGTCGGCTGGGCGGACGGCGCGCCCGGCGACAGCTATTATCACCCGCTGAACCCGCCGGCCGGCGCGCCGGAGGTCGATCTCGCGCCCTATTGGCAGCGCCGGCCGGGCGGGGCGGACTTCGCCGAATGGGTCGATTACCAGGCGACGTTGTGCGACGCCGGACTGGCGCCGAAGGCGATCACCATGCCCGAATATGCGGGCCAGGCGAATTACGCCTACCATCTCGATGCGGGCAAGTTCGCGCGGCTGCTTCATGACCATGCCGTCACGACGCTGGGCGTCACGCATGTCGTTGGCGACATCGCCCGCGCCGAGATGGCCGACAACGGCGATATTGCGAGCGTGGTGCTGGCGGATGGGCGATTGATCGCGGGCGACCTGTTCGTCGACTGCTCGGGTTTCGCCGCCTTGCTGATCGGCGGCGTCTATGACGTACCGTTCCGGTCCTGTCGCGACGTGATGTTTGCCGATCGCGCGGTGGCGATGCAGGTGCCCTATGACGATCCCGACGATCCCGTCACCTGCCACACCGTCGCCACCGCGCAGACCGCGGGCTGGATCTGGGACATCGGGCTGTGGACGCGCCGCGGGATCGGCCATGTCTACAGCAGCGCGCACCAGAGCGACGAGGCGGCGGAGGCAACGCTGCGCCGGTATATCGGCCCGGCCGCGGAGAAGCTGTCGGCGCGGGTGCTGCGCATCGACGCCGGGCATCGCGCGCGCTTCTGGCAGAACAATTGCGTCGCGGTCGGGCTGTCGGCGGGGTTCGTCGAACCGCTCGAGGCGTCGGCGCTGATGCTGATCGAGGCGTCGATGGATGCGATCGCCGATCGCCTGCCGCGGACGCGGGGCGCGGTCGACACCGCTGCGCGCCAGTTCAATGCCGCCTTCACGCACCATTGGGCGCGGATCATCGAATTCCTGAAGCTGCATTATGCGATCACCCGGCGCACCGACAGCGCCTTCTGGCGCGACCATGCCGATCCGGCGACCTGGCCCGACGGGCTTGCGGAGCGCCTCGCCCTATGGCGCGACCATCCGCCCGCCGCGGTCGACTTCGATCATGCGCGCGAGGTGTTCGGCTGGCCCAGCTATCAATATGTGCTGCACGGCATGAACTATCCGACCCGCTATCCGCGTCCCGACGCGACCCCCGACGCCGCGCTCGCGCAGCGATGGATCGCGCGCAACGAGCGGGTGCGCGCCGAAGCGATGCAGCGGCTGCCGAAGCACCGCGATCTGCTGCGCGCGGTGCGCGAACATGGAATGCAGACGGTATGACGCGGCTGCGTGCGCTCGATCCGGCGCGGCACGGCGCGTTGCGCCTCGACCGGGCGCGTGGCGCGGCGGGACGGCGGCTGGTGCCGGTCGGGCGCGGCGAGATCGCACCGCTGGTCGCCGACATGCCGCTGTTGTTTGCCAAGGACGCGCAGACCGGGCGGTTCGAGCCGGTCGCGCTGCTCGGGCTGGTGGAGCCGGTCAATCTCTTCGTCTCGCCAGCGGGTTATCACGCCACAAGCCAGCCGGGCGCGGCGGGGCTGACCGCGCTACGGCTCGACGCAGGAGGCGTTGACGGGCTGGCGGTCGACGAAGCCGATCCGTCGTTGGGCACGACGGGCGAACCGCTGTTCGTCGACGGGCGCGCCGGTCACTGGCGTGCGGCACTGGACGCGGCGCTGTCCGACGTGACCGCCGGGCGCGCGTTGGCGGACGGCTATGCGCGGCGTGGGCTGCTCCGGCGACTTTCGGTGGTGCTCTCGATGGACGACGGGCAGGAGCAGGTGCTCGACGGGCTTTATGGTGTCGCCGAGGAGGCGCTCGCCGCATTGCCGGACGCGGACGTGGTGGCGATGCACCGCGCCGACGAACTCGCCCCGGCGGCGGTGCTGACCGCGTCGCTGGCGCAGGTCGAGCGACTGCGGCAATTGCATAACGCACGGTTTCCACAGCAGATCGCCGCGATCCGGCTGGCGATCGGCGACTGATCTGGCAGGCGTCAGAGGTCTGATCCTCGCGGTGCGCAGCCGGGCCGCGCCCTCTTCAAGGCGGAGGATGAATCGCTGGCGGCGAGCCTCCGCGCCCGCGCCGCATCGCCTGCGCCGACCCGCCAAGGGCAGCCCCATTCGAGGTCCGCTTCCGCCAAGCGGCGGTTATGTCAGGAGAGAATGGTGCTGCCGGTGAGGATTGAACTCACGACCTCAGCCTTACCAAGGATGCGCTCTACCACTGAGCTACGGCAGCACTTCCCACGTCGTCCGCAGGAGCGGGCCTAAGAGCCGAGACGCGCGGCGTTGTCAAGCGCGTTCGGTGGCGGTAGCGGATATTTCCGATGAGCGACCAGGACGAACGCGCCGCGCGGCTGGCCGCGCAACTCAGGGCCAATCTGCGGCGCCGCAAGGAGCAGGCGCGGGGGCAGGCCGAGCCGCTTCCGGATGCGAACGGCGGCGAAAAAGACCGGCCCTGAGCGCGTCGGGTCACGCCGGAAGCGGTGAACAGCGAGATTCGAGCCACGTGCGATCGGCTTCGTCGAGCAACGGGGCCAGTTCGCGCGCGACAATAGCATGGTATTCGTCGACCCAGTGTCGCTCCGACGCCGATAATAGCGCCGTGTCGATCAGGTCGGGATCGAGTGGTGCCAGAGTGAGCGTCTCGAACGCCAGCATCTCCGCCTCGCCGCCCGCGATCGTGCGCGGCACGACCAGCAGCAGGTTCTCGATGCGGATGCCATAGGCGCCGGCCTTGTAATAGCCGGGCTCGTTGGAGAGGATCATGCCGGGGCGCAGCGGCTCGGACGGGCCGGCGCCGGGGTAGCCGGGCTTGGCGATCCGCGCCGGGCCTTCGTGGACCGACAGGAAGCTGCCGACGCCGTGCCCGGTGCCGTGCGCATAGTCGAGCCCCGCCTGCCACAACGCACCGCGCGCGAGCGCGTCGAGCTGCGCGCCGGTGGTGCCGTGCGGGAAGACCGCGGTGGCCAGCGCGATATGCCCCTTGAGCACGCGCGTGTAGCGGTCGCGCATCTCCGGCGTCGGCGCGCCGATCGGGACGACGCGGGTCAGGTCGGTGGTGCCGTCGTCATACTGGCCGCCGGAGTCGATCAGGTAGAGCTGGCCTCGCTCGATCGCGCGGTTCGACTCCTCCGTGACGCGATAGTGCGGGAGCGCGCCGTTCGGGCCGGTGGCGCTGATCGTGTCGAACGACAGGTCGCGCAGCAAGCCGGTCTGTTCGCGGAAGCGGAGCAGTTGCGCGGCGGCGGACAGCTCGGTCTGTCCGCCGCGCGGCGCGGCGTCGGCGATCCAGCGCAGGAAGCGCGTCACCGCCGCACTGTCGCGCAGCGAGGCGGCGCGGTGGCCGGCGATCTCGACCGGGTTCTTGCACGCGCGCGGCACCACGGTCGGGTCGCGCCGCGCCAGCGTCGTGCCGCCGCCGGCCTCGACCGCGTCGAAGATCGCCGCGACGGTGAGCGCCGGATCGATCGCGACCGTCTTGCCGGCGAATTGCGCGAGGGCGTCGGCAAACGCCGTGCGGTCATGAAGCCGTACCGCATTGCCGAGATGCTCGCGCACCGCCCCGCCGAGTTTCTCAGGAGCGACGAACAGGTCGGCGGTGCCGTCGGCATGAACGATCGCGTAGGAAAGCGCGACCGGGGTATGCTCGACATCGCTGCCGCGGACGTTGAACAGCCACGCGATCGAGTCGAGCGCGGCGACGACGAACGCATCGGCGCGCTCCTCCCCCAGCCAGTCGGCGACCGCGGCGCGCTTGGTCGCGGAGGCGACGCCGGCCAGCGCCTCGGGCTGGACGATCAGCGGCGCGGGCGAGGGGACGGGGCGGTCGTGCCAGATCGCGTCGACCGGGTTGGCGGCCACCGCGACGAGCGTCACGTCCTTGCGCGCCAGCGCCGTCCGCCATTCCTCGATCGTGCCGCGCGGGTGCAGCCACGGGTCGTAGCCGATCCGCGCGCCGGCGGGGGCGTGACCGGCGAGCCAGCCGGCGACGCTGTCCTCCGGCACGCCGACATAGTCCCAGTCGGCGGCGTCGACCTGTTCGCGGACCTGGATCGTGTAGCGTCCGTCGGTGAAGATCGCGGCGTGCTCCGCCAGCACCGCCGCGCAGCCCGCCGAGCCCGCGAAGCCGGTCAGCCACGCGAGGCGCTGCGCGTAGCTGCCGACATATTCGCTCATATGTTCGTCGGTCAGCGGGACGATGAAGCCGTCGAGGGCGACGGTGGCGAGCTGCGCGCGCAGCGCGGCAAGGCGGTCGGCGTGGGTCGTCATGATTGGACGAGTGCCATAGCCGTGGGGCGTAGTCACGCGTGCGTCTGCTTTCGTCTTTGCCGCGCAGGCGCTTGCGGAGACGGGAACGGCGGAGGTTGAGCATCCGTCGCCCCTGCGAAGGCAGGGGCCCATGTCTGCGTCGTGCATCGGGCGGTTTGACACAGGTGCGTCGGGTCTCGTGTCAGATCCTTCGCGAGACGCCACAGCCATGGCCCCCTGCCTTCGCAGGGGCGACGGCTTTCTGTGGCAGTCGGGGAGCAAGCGGGGCTCCGGCCCGCGACGGGGGCGCGGGGTCGGCTTCCCGTCGGCGGTGAGCGGGACTTCGCAGCGGTCTTGCGAGGACGGGGATGAAGCAGGTTGAGCATCCGTCGTCCCTGCGAAGGCAGGGGCCTATGTCTCCGTCGTGCGGCGGGGCCGCTTGACACAGGCGCGTCGGGCTTTGTGTCCGAGCCTTTGCGGTACGGCACAGCCATGGACCCCTGCCTTCGCAGGGACGACGGTGAGCTACCGAAAACGCCTCCATCGCCTGACTCTTGAAGCGCGCCGCGCGTGCTGTCATCATGGCGTCACGCCGGGGCGCGAAAGCACGCGGCACGACCAAGCGAGGTAAGGGGGACGTTCTGACGTGTTCCATCCCGACCTGATGCGGCACCCGGACTCCTGTCCGACCCTGGTGCTCAATGCCGATTACACGCCGCTGTCTTACTATCCGCTCAGCATCTGGCCGTGGCAGACTGCGGTAAAGGCGGTATTTCTCGAGCGCGTCGACATCGTCGCGCATTACGAACGCGAGGTGCGCAGCCCCAATCTGACGATGCGGCTGCCGTCGGTGATCGCGCTGCGGCAATTCGTGAAGCCGTCGCAATTTCCGGCGTTCACGCGCTTCAACCTGTTCCTGCGCGATACTTTCGCCTGCCAATATTGCGGCAGCCACGTCCGCGACCTGACCTTCGATCACGTCGTGCCGCGCGCGCAGGGCGGGCGGACGACATGGGAGAATGTCGTCACCGCCTGCGCGCCGTGCAACCTGAAGAAAGGCGGGCGGACCCCGAAGCAGGCGGGAATGCCGCTGCCGATCGAGCCGATCCGCCCGACGAGCTGGCAGTTGCAGGAACATGGCCGTCGCTTTCCGCCGAATTATCTGCATGAGACGTGGCACGACTGGCTATACTGGGACGTAGAGCTGGACGCTTGAGGGAGTTTCGACCGACATGCGGGTGATGGTGGTGGTTGCAGGCGCGCTGGCGCTTGCCGCGTGTTCGCGATCGAAGGAGCCCAGCCCCGAGGAACAGGCGGCGCTCTCCAACTACGTGCCGCCGTTCGTAATGTCGCGGCTCGATTTCGGTGGCGTGGTGGAGCGGCGCTTCCGCCGCTATGACGTCAACAACGACGACAAGCTGACCCGCAACGAAGTGTCGCAGCGGCTGCTGCCGCGGTTCGACGAGATCGATCGCAACAAGGACGGTGCGATCTCGAACGAGGAATGGAGCGCGTGGATGATGGCGCGGTTCGACGCGCAGGACATCAACCACGACGGCACCGTGACCAGCGACGAGCGCGAACGCGCGCGCGAGATGAAGGAAGTCGATCTGCCGACCCCGGCCGAAGAACCCGCCAACGCGACGGCCGCGCACAACTAGCCGAGCGCAACTAAATGTCATCAAACGCGGTGTCCGGGCAGCAATCAGACGTTGACCCGGCCTGTGCGGCAGCGCAGCAAGGCCGCATGAGCACGCTGCCCCCGATCACGAACAATCCCGATGTCCGCTTTCTCGGCCGTGTGCTGGGCGATGTGATCCGCGCCTATGGCGGGGAGAAATTGTACGAGCGGACCGAGGCGATCCGCTCCGCCTCGGTCGAGCGGCATCGCGGCAACCAGCAGGCGTCCGCCGATGCCGAGCTGGGCGCGCTCGATCTCGACGAGACGCTCGATTTCGTGCGTGGCTTCATGCTGTTTTCGATGCTCGCCAATCTCGCCGAGGACCGGCAGGGGATCGCGGCGGAGGAGGGCGCGGACGTCGCGGCGGCGCTCGCGCGGCTGAAGGACGCCGGGGTTGGCGTGGATCGCGTCCGCTCCCTGCTCGAACAGGCGCTGGTCGCGCCGGTGCTGACCGCACACCCGACCGAGGTGCGGCGCAAGAGCATGATCGACCACCGCAACCGTATCGCGCAACTGATGGCGCTGCGCGATCGCGGGGTGGAGACGACGCCGGACGGCGACCAGGTCGACGAGGCGATCGTGCGGCAGGTGGCGCTGCTGTGGCAGACGCGCGTGCTGCGGCGCGAGCGGCTGTACGTGGTCGACGAGGTCGAAACCGCGCTGAGCTATCTGCGCGACGTGTTCCTGCCGGTGCTGCCCGCGCTCTACCAGCGCTGGGACCGCGCGCTGGGCGGGCGGGTGCCGTCGTTCCTGCGCCCCGGAAGCTGGATCGGCGGCGACCGCGACGGCAATCCATTCGTCACCGCCGACTCGCTGCGCACTGCGCTGGCCAAGGCGGCGCAGGCGGTGCTCGGCTTCTACCTCGAACAGCTTCATGCGATGGGCGCGGAGCTGTCGATCTCGGCGCATCATGCGACGGTTGATGCGGGCGTGCAGGCGCTGGCCGATGCGAGCGGCGATGCGTCGGAGACGCGCAGCGACGAGCCGTACCGGCGCGCGCTGTCGGGGATCTATGCGCGGACGGCAGCGACCTATGCGAAGCTGACCGGGCACGCGGCGCCGCGGCCGGGGCCGTTGAAGGGCGAGCCTTATCCCGATCCAAAGGCGCTGCGCGCCGATCTGATCGCGATCGCCAAGCCGCTGTCGGCGGGGGGCGACGGGCTGCTGGGCAGCGGCGGGGCAATCGGGCGGCTGATCCGCGCGGTCGACGTGTTCGGCTTCCACCTCGCGACGCTCGACCTGCGCCAGAACAGCGCGGTGCACGAGCGGGTCGTCGCGGAGATGCTCAAGGTCGCGGGGGTGTGCGACGATTATGCCGCGCTCGACGAGGATGCGCGGGTCATGCTGCTGCGGCAGGAGCTGGCGACGCCGCGCCCGCTGACGACGCGCTTCGCCGATTATTCGGAGGAGACCGCGGGCGAGCTGGCGATCGTGCAGGCCGCAGCGGATGCGCATGCCACCTACGGCGCGGCGGCGATCCGGCAATATATCGTGTCGATGACCAAGTCGGTGTCCGATTTGCTCGAAGTGCATCTGCTGCTGAAAGAAGTCGGGCTGTATCGGCCGGGGCCGCCGGCCAGTGCGGCGATCATGGCGGTGCCGCTGTTCGAGACGATCGAGGATCTCGAGGCCGCGCCGGCGATCATGAGCGAATGGTTCGCGATCCCCGAGGTGCGCGCGATCGCGACGGCGCGCGGGCACCAGGAAGTGATGATCGGCTATTCGGACAGCAACAAGGACGGCGGCTATCTGACCTCGACGTGGCAATTGTCGAAGGCGTCGACCGCGTTGAAGCCGGTGTTCGACAAGGTCGGTGTCGGGATGCAGCTGTTCCACGGGCGCGGCGGCGCGGTCGGGCGTGGCGGCGGGAGCAGCTTTGCGGCGATCCGCGCGCAGCCGCCGGGGACGGTACAGGGGCGTATACGCATCACCGAACAGGGCGAGGTGATCGCGGGCAAGTACGGCACGCGTGAGAGTGCGGCGACCAATCTGGAGGCGATGGCGTCGGCGACGCTGATCGCGAGCCTCGAGCCCGAGGCGCTGTCGAACGGCAACAACGCGACCTTCGCGGGCGCGATGGACCGGCTGTCGGGCGAGGCGTTTCGCGCCTATCGCGGGCTGGTCTACGAGACCGAGGGGTTCCGCACCTTCTTCCGCCAGATGACGCCGATCGCCGAGATTGCGGGGCTCAAGATCGGCAGCCGGCCGGCGAGCCGCAAACAGTCCGACGCGATCGAGGATCTGCGTGCGATCCCGTGGGTGTTCAGCTGGGCGCAGGCGCGGGTGATGCTGCCGGGCTGGTATGGCGTCGGGCAGGCGATCGCGGGGTTCGAGGATCGCGCGTTGCTGCGCGACATGGCGCAGGGCTGGCCGCTGTTCGCCGCGACGCTGGCGAACATGGAGATGGTGCTCGCCAAGTCCGACATGGGGCTGGCGGAGCGTTATGCCGGGCTGGTCGAGGACAAGGGGCTGCGCGACCATGTCTTCGGGCGGATCCGTGATGGCTGGCAGCAGACGCATGACGGGTTGCTCGACGTGACCGGGCAGGCGCATCTGCTGGAGAAGCATCCGGCGCTGGATGCGTCGATCCGGCTGCGGCTGCCCTATATCGAACCGCTCAACCTGTTGCAGATCGAGCTGATGAAGCGCCACCGTGCCGGCGAGGAGGACGGGCGCGTGCGGCAGGGCATCCTGCTGTCGATCAACGCGATCGCGACCGCGTTGCGCAATTCGGGGTAAGCGATCGACTGGCACGCGTGGTGGGTGTTCGCGGGTGCCTCGGTGGTGATGGCGATCATCCCGGGGCCGGGGGTCGCGAGCATCATCGGCTTCGCGTCAGTTCGGGGCGGCGCACCGCGCGCGCCTCGGTCGCGGGGATGGCAGTCGGCAACATGATCGCGACGACCGTCTCCCTGGCGGGCGCGGTGCTGCGCGCGGGCGTTGCAATGGCGGCGATGCGCGCGCCGCGTTAAGCTCCGGGCTCGTTCGTCATTGCGAGCGTAGCGAAGCAATCCAGGGCGTCATGGTGCGGCTGTGGATGGCTTCGCTGCGCTTGCAATGACGAGGATGATGCGGTGATTGCCATTCCGCCCCCACCGTGCGATATATAATCTTATTATTATGAGAGCGGGGGTGTCGATGCTGCTGAACCGTCGTGCGATGATTGGTGCCCTCGCAAGCGCGCCGTTCGCCACACCCGCGCTGGCGGCAAACAGCGACGATCCGTTGCTGTTCACCTATTTCGGCACCGGCAAGGATGAAGCGACCGGCCTGCGGTTTGCGACCAGCGATGACGGGCTGACGTTCCGCACCCTCGGCGGCGGGGCGAGCTATCTGCGTCCCGAGGTCGGCGAAGCGAAGCTGATGCGCGATCCGTTCCTGTTCCGCGACGCCGCCGACGACGCGCTGTGGCATCTGGCGTGGACGACCGCGTGGGAGGGGGTGACGATCGGCCACGCCACCAGCCGCGACCTGCGCCGCTGGTCGCCGCAGGTCGCGCTGCCGGTGATGGCGTCGGTGGCGGGCACGCGCAATTGCTGGGCGCCCGAGGCGATCTGGGACGCGACGGCACGGCATTATGTCGTGTTCTGGTCGAGCACGGTGACGGGGCGCTTTCCGGAAACCGAAGGCACGTCGGAGACCGGCTACAACCATCGCCTCTGGTATGTGAAGACGCGCGACTTCGCTTCGTTCAGCGCGCCGCAGGTGCTGTACGATCCCGGCTTCAGCGTGATCGACGGCACGTTCGCGCAGGGGCCGGGCGGCGCGCTGCACCTCATCGTCAAGGACGAGACGCTGCATCCGCCGCGCAAGCACCTGCGCAGCGTCGCGGCGGCGGCGCCGACCGGGCCGTTCGGGCCGCTGTCCGCACCGTTCACCACGTCATGGGTCGAGGGGCCGATGACCGCGACGGTGCGCGGCGAGACGCTGTGTTACTGGGACGTCTATCTGGAAGGCCGCTGGGGCGCGGCGACGACGCGCGACTTCGTGACGTGGCGGGACGTGAGTGCGGCATTGTCGATGCCGAAGGGCGCGCGGCACGGATCGCTGGCGCGCGTCCCGCGGCGGTTGATCGAGGGTCTGGCGGAAGGACCGGCCTGATCGCCGATTAGGTTAAGCGGTCGATCCGTGTTAAGCTCCTTTATCGTCGGTAGATCGCCCACAAGCGCCGACGGCTGAGAGACGCCCGCGCTCCCGCTTGTCACACGGGAGCCCGCGCATGGACCTCAACTACCTTTTCCACCGGCATCAGGTGTCGATGATGATGGCCGCCGCCGCACGCGGCAGCGAGGCGCGCATGGCGCATGTCCAGCTCGCCGGCCGCTATGCCCGGCAGATCGCCAGCGCGCAGGCCGGGATGGGCGCCGACCGGACGTTCGTCGCCGCATGAGCGACGAACAGCCGCGCGCGACGCGCACCTTCCGCGCCGCGCGGGTCCGCTACGATCCCGATCGCGCCGAGCGGCAGAGCAAGGTGACGCGGCTAGCGATCGAGCGGCTGGGGGCGTCGGCGGCGCTCCCGTTCCTCAACGCCGACCATGAAGGGCTGGGCGCGACGCCGTTGCACCTTGCGGGCGACAGCGTCGAGGCGTGCGCGCGAGTCGAGGCGCTGATCCGGGCGATGGGTTCCGACGCGGAGGTGGCGTGACGCCGCGCGGGCGGCGCGACGGGGCGCGGCGCGCATGGCGGTGAGCGCCCCGGCGCGCGACCAGGCCGCAGTGACGCTGGCGCGCGCGACCGCGTTCCTGCGCACCCAGATCGGCCAGCCATGGCTCGACCAATGCTGGGGCGAGGACGACCGGCTGGTGCGCTCGCGCGTGATCGGCAACTGGATCGGCGAGCTGGACCGGCTGCTGCACGTCTTGCTCGACGCGGCGGCGGATCATGCCGGGCAACCGGTGCGGGCACGCCAGCGCAACACCGGCAGCAAGCTGGTGACCTTCTGCGCCGAGGCGTCGTGGGGTGTCGAGCGGCTCGACGGCATGGCGCGGGCACGTGCGACCTTCCGCTATACGCAAGGGGCGGCGCGCCGTGCCGATGTGCGGGGCGGCAGCCATATGACGGTCGGCTGGTCAGGGCCGGGCGGCACGCTGCGCCGGTTTACGCTGGGCGAGCGGATACACTTGGGCAGTGAGGCGTTGATGGAGGTCTGCGACCTGTACGACGAACTGGCGGCGCAGGTCGTGCGCGTGCCGCCCGTGCAAGCCAAGGGGGTCGGTCATCAAGGAATATGAACGCTTCGAAGCGATCGCCGCGCAACACCGCCGCGATGCGCAGGAAACCACGCTGGATAACGTTCGCGAACGCTGCCAGCGATCCGAGGACGCGTGGCTGAAGATGGCGGCGCAGTCGCGACGCACCGAGCAGCGCCGCGTGGAGCGCGAGGCGAAGGTGGAGCTGGTCGCGGTTGGTTGAGGGAAGGCGATCGGGGGCAACCGGTTTGTCATTGCGCGTGTAGCGAAGCAATCCAGGGCCGGATCACGACGCCCTGGATTGCTTCGCTACGCTCGCAATGACGGTCGCATTTTTCAGGACGGGTGATCCGCCGTAAGCCGACGGAGGTTCTTGCACGCGGAGGCGCGGCGTACGCGGAGATTCATCCTTGCAGGCGCGGTGCTGCTGTTTTTCGAGGGGCATCATCGGCGACATGCGCGACACCTCTGCATGCTCTGCGCCTCAGTGTGACCTAACCACTTCTTCAAACGCCGGGCTTCCACGTCGGTCGGCCTGGGGCGTGATGACATCAACTTGATCCGTCACTGCGAGCGCAGCGAAGCAATCCAGTGTTGGACCAGGACACCTTGGATTGCTTCATTACGCTCGCAATGACGAACGGTATGTTCGACCTGACGTCATCATGATCCATGTAGGGCAGAAGCCGGGCCGCGGATCAAGTCCGGGGCGACGTTAGCCCTCCAGACTCTTCGACGCCTGTTCGAACAGGTCCTTGCTGATCCCCGGCGTCGCGACGATCCGTTCCAGCTCGGCGCGCATTGCCGCCGAGCGGACGGGATCGAAGCGCCGCCAGCGGCCGAGCGGCGGCAACAGCCGCGCCGAGGTCTGCGGGTTGAGCTTGTCGAGCGCCAGCAATTGTTCGGTCAGCCAGCGATAGCCCGCACCGCCCTCGGCATGGAAGGCGCGCTGGTTGACCGCGAACGCGCCGACCAGCGCGCGCGCGCGATTGGGGTTGGCGAGCGTGAAGTCGGGATGCTGCGCCAGTTCGGCGACCAGCGCGGGCGTGTCGTCGCGCGACGACAGTGCCTGCGTCTGGAACCATTTGTCGAGCACCAGCGGATTGTCGGCATAGCGGGTGTAGAATTGGTCGAGCGCGCGCTCGCGCTCGGGCGAATGGCCGCTCACCAGCGTCGATAGCGCACCCTGACGGTCGGTCATGTTGTCGGCCGACTCGAACTGCGCCCATGCCAGCGCCGGGGCGTCGCTCGCGCCGGAGGCGGCAAGATAGCCGAGCGCAACGCTGCGCAGGCGGCGGATGCCCTTGTCCTCGGGCGTATAGGCGTAAGGGCGGCGGAGCGCGGGGTCGCAGGCGGCGCGCCACCGCGCCTCCAGCTCGCGGCCGAGCGTGGCGCGCAGATCCTCGCGCGCGCGAAAGATCGCCTCGGGATCGACGATGCTCAGCTGGTCGCCGATGAAATTCTCCGACGGCAGCAGCACCGCCTCGGCGACGAACGCGCGGTCGAGCGTCGGATCGTCGAGCGTGTCGGCGACCGCATCGACCACCGCGCGCGGATCGGCCTCGCCCTCGACCGCGGCGGCGATCAGCGTGTCGAGCATCAATTGCTGCATCGCCTCGTAGCGCGCGAAGGCATCGTCGTCGTGGCGCGCGAGGAAGGCGAGGTCGGCGGCGCTGCGGTCGCTCTCGACGATCACCGGCGCGGAGAAGCCGCGGTTGAGCGAGACGACCGGGCGTTCGGTGACGGTCTCGAACGTTACGCTGGCGCTGGCGTCGGACAGGATCACGAGCTGCTCGTCGCCGAGCGGCTGGCCGGTGTCGCCGCCGAACAGGCGGATGCGCAACGGGAGCACCTGCGGCTGCTTGACCGGTTGGCCGGGCGTCTCGGGCACCTTCTGCGCGAGGTTGAGCGTCGCACGGCCGCTGCCGGGTTCGTGGACCAGCGAGGCGGAGACGCGCGGGGTGCCGGCCTGGCTGTACCAGAGGCGGAATTGCGTGAGGTCGATGCCGCCGCCCTCTTCCATGCAGGCAACGAAATCCTCGCAGGTCGCGGCGGTGCCGTCGAAGCGGTCGAAATACAGGTCGCAGGCGGCGCGGAAGCGCTGCGGCCCGAGCATCGTCGCCATCATGCGGATCAGCTCCGCGCCCTTGTTGTAGATGGTGGCGGTGTAGAAGTTGCTGATCTCGATATAGCTTTCCGGGCGGACCGGGTGCGCGAGCGGGCCGGAATCCTCCGGAAACTGCGCGGCGCGCAGGCCGCGCACGTCCTCGATGCGCTTGACCGCGGCCGAGCCCTGATCGGCGGAGAAGCCCTGATCGCGGTAGACGGTAAAGCCTTCCTTGAGGCTCAACTGGAACCAGTCGCGGCAGGTGATGCGGTTGCCCGACCAATTGTGGAAATATTCGTGCGCGACCACCGCGGCGATTGCGTCGTAATCGTAATCGGTGGCGGTGTCCGGATCGGCGAGGATGTAGCGGCTGTTGAAGATGTTCAGCCCCTTGTTCTCCATCGCGCCGAAGTTGAAATCGTCGACCGCGACGATGTTGAACACGTCGAGGTCGTATTCGCGGCCATAGACGCGCTCGTCCCACGCCATCGACAGTTTGAGCGCGCCCAGCGCATGGTCGGTCTTGGGCAGATCGGCGCTGCGGACCCAGATGCCGAGTTGTACCTCGCGCCCCGAGCGGGTGGTGAAGGTGCCGCGGTTGACCGCGAGGTCGCCCGCCACCAGCGCGAACAAATACGACGGCTTGGGCCACGGATCGTGCCATTCCGCCCAATGCGTGCCGTCGGCATTGTCGCCCTGCGCGACCGGATCGCCATTGGCGAGCAGCACCGGGAAGCGTGCCTTGTCGGCGGTCATCTTCACCCGGTAGGTCGCGAGCACGTCGGGACGGTCGGGGAACCAGGTGATGCGGCGGAAGCCCTCCGCCTCGCATTGCGTGCAGAGGTTGCCGCCCGAGGCGTAGAGCCCCATCAATTGCGTGTTGCGATCGGGGGCGATCTCGACCTCGGTCTCGACGACATGCGCGTCGCCGGAGAGCGGGACGACGAGCTGCTCGCCCTCGATCCGCCAGTCGTTGATCGCCTGTCCGTCGACCGTCACCGACAGCGGCACCTGACCCGCGCCGTCGAGGCGGAGCGGGGTGTCGTGATCGCCATTGCGGGTCACATCGAGGCGGGCGCGGACGCGGGTCGCGACCGGATCGAGCGCGAAGTCGAGCGCGACCTGCGGCACCAGCCATGCGGGCGGGGTATAATCGCTGCGGCGCGTGGCGGCGGGCGTGACGGGGGTGGTGCGGGCATCGGCCATGGCGCGGACTATGACGAAAACGCGGGCGTGGTTCCATGGGAAAGCCGCGCGATCGTCTCGACGGCAACCATCGTCGCTCGTAAGGTCAGCGATCCTTCCTCTTCCACTCGGGCGTGTCCATGTTTCGTTCGTTCGCTTTCCTGCCGTTGCTCGCGCTTTCCGCCACCACGCTCGCCCAGACCACGCCCGCCGCGCGCAACGCCGCGCTCAATGCGCCGCTGCCCGCCGATCAGGCGGCGATGAAGGCGCATGTGATGTTCCTCGCGTCGGATGCGATGAAGGGGCGCGACGTCGGGTCGCCCGAGTTCGACATCGCCGCGCAATATGTCGCCGCGCAATTCTATGCCGCCGGGCTCAAGCCGATGGGCGACGACGGCGGCTATCTGCAGAAGGTGCCGCTGACCGGCTACAAGATCGCGGGCGAGGGCAAGGCGTCGTGGACCGCGGCGGGCGGTGCCGCGGTGCCGCTGGCGTTCGGCAAGGACTTCACCCCGGCGGCCAATCCGGCGGCGAAGGCGACCAACGTCGCCGCGCCGCTGGTGTTTGTCGGCTATGGGCTGGAAGCGCCGCAATATGGGCTGGACGATTATGCCGGCGTCGACGTGCGCGGCAAGATCGTCGCCTATGTCGGCGGCGCCCCGGCGGGGCTGCCGAGCGAGGTGTCGGCGACCTTCGGCAGCGCGGCGGCGCGGCAGAGCGCGGCGGCCAAGCATGGCGCGGTCGGGGTGATCGCGATCGCCGACGTGCGCAAGGCCGGGCGCGGCGCGCCGTCGTTCGCGTCGGTGACCAAGGGCTATGCCGCCGAGCGGATCACCTGGGCGCAGCCGGACGGCACCGGTAGCGCGAGTGGCGCGCCGCTGCTCGGCACGCTCTCACCGGCGGGTGCGGCGAAGCTGTTCGGGCGCGCGTGGCCGGCGCTCGCCAAGGGCGCGGCGCGCAAGACGCTGAAGGTGCGGCCGGCGACCGCCGCGGGGACGCTGTCGATCGCCAGCGCCACCAATTTCCGCGCGATCCCGAGCAGCAACGTCGTCGGCATGATCCCCGGCAGCGACCCGATGCTCGGCAAGGAGACGGTGGTGCTGTCGGCGCATCTCGACCACGTCGGGGTCGGCAAGGCGGTGAACGGCGACACGATCTACAATGGCGCGCTCGACGACGGGATCGGGATCGCGAGCCTGATCGAGGCGGCGAAGCGCTTCAAGACCGCGACCCCGCCGAAGCGCAGCATTCTCTTCCTCGCGGTGACTGCGGAGGAGAAGGGGCTGGTCGGCAGCGACTATTTCGCGAACCACCCGACCGTGCCGATCGGCGACATCGTCGCCGACGTGAACCTCGACATGCCGATCCTGACCTACAAGTTCGAGGATATGGTGGCGTTCGGCGGCGATCGCTCGACGCTGGGGCCGATCATCGCGCGCGCGGTGGCGGGGATCGGCGTCGGCCTGTCGCCCGATCCGATGCCCGAGCAGGCGATCTTCGTCCGCTCCGACCATTATCGCTTCGTGCAGAAGGGCGTGCCGTCGGTGTTCCTGTGGCCGGGCGAGAAGGGGCCGGGCAAGGCGGCGATCGCGACGTTCATGGACAATTGCTACCACAAGCCGTGCGACGACCTGTCGCAGCCGATCCTGTGGGATCAGGGGGTGCGCTTCGTCGACGCCAATTACCGGATCGCGCGCGAGATCGCCGATGCGCCGCAGCGGCCGGTGTGGAACAAGGGCGATTATTTCGGGCTGCTGTTCGACGGGCCGATCGCGCCGTGAGTTTGCTTGCCAAGCGCGGCACGGCGACCGATGAAGGACGCTGGTCTGGGGAGCGACAGTGACCGACGCGCGTGACATCATCCGCCGCACGACGATCGAGCTGGGGCCGCTGCGGATCACCCGCGAATATCGCTGCGCGCCGCCGGGGCCGCATTATCCATTCTATGAGCCGGCGCGGGTGCGATCGGGCGGCGGCTGGCGCGCGGCCGGGGTGCTGGGCGTGGTGCTGGCGGTGAGCGCGGGCGGGCTGTCGATGGCGGCAACCCGTGCGCCGCCGGTGCGGACGCGGGCCTATGCGGTGAGCGTGCCGGTGCCGCAGCAGGTGATCGCGCCGCCGCCGCCGGTGGTGGAAGCGCGGGCGGTGCGGGCGGTGGTTCCGCGTGCGGTGACCGCGCCGGTGGTCAAGAAGGTAGTGGCCGACGAGGTGCCGCTGGGTAGCGGCAGCCGTACGGCGGCGATCGCGGCGGCGCTGCACAGCGGCGAGGTGCAGGAATGGTATGAGTCGGCCGGGCAGGTGCACGGCTTCGTCGTCGCAGGCGCGGCGGAGGCCGAAGGCGGGCGGACGTGCCGGGCGCTGTCGGTGCTGACGCGCGCGCCGGGTGGGGCGGATCGGGTCGACCAGCGGCGCGAGTGTTTACCGGCGGGGTAGGGCCTCGTCTTTACCGCGAAGGAGAGGTGCTTGCGCGAGGTCAGGGACAGATCGACGGTCAGGATTTCCGCAATCCTCGCCTGCGTTTGACGTGAACATCGCCTCGTTTGTCGCCCCGGACTTGATCCGGGGCCCCGCTTCTTTCTGGCGATCGAGGTAAGAAGCGGGATCCCGGATCAAGTCCGGGATGACGGGAAGTTCTGCGGAGGGGCAGCCTTCGCGGGGATGACGGTGGCGAGAGAAGAAGCGGGGCGACGGACCGCTGGTGCGTCGCCCCGCTGTCTTCGATCAGCGGCCGATGCTGGTGTAGCGGAAGCCGGCCGCCTGCACTTCGGCCGGCGTGTAGATGTTGCGGAGGTCGATCAGGATCGGCTCCTTGAGCAGCGACTTCACGCGCGGCAGGTCGAGCGCGCGGAACTCGTCCCACTCGGTGACGATCGCCAGCGCGTCGGCGCCCTCGATCGCCTGATACGGGCCGTCGCAATATTCGACGTTCTCGAGCACGAGCTTGGCCTGTTCGGTGCCCTCGGGATCGAACGCCTTCACCTTGGCGCCGGCATCCTGCAACGCCTGGATCACCGCGATCGCGGGCGAGTCACGCATGTCGTCGGTGTTCGGCTTGAAGGTCAGCCCCAGCACCGCGATCGTCTTGCCGCGCACGTCGTCGCCCATCGCATGGACGATCTTGCGGCCCATCGCGCGTTTGCGGTTGTCGTTGACCGCGACCACCGCCTCGACGATCCGCTGCGGCGCGTCATAGTCCTGGCTGGTCTTGAGCAGCGCCAGCGTGTCCTTGGGGAAGCACGACCCGCCATAGCCCGGCCCGGCGTGGAGGAACTTCGAGCCGATGCGATTGTCGAGCCCGATCCCGCGGCTGACGTCCTTCACGTCGGCGCCGACCTTCTCGCAGAGGTCCGCAATCTCGTTGATGAAGGTGATCTTGGTCGCCAGGAACGCATTGCCGGCGTATTTGATCAGCTCGGCGGTGCGGCGCGCGGTGACGAGGATCGGCGCGGCGTTGAGGTACAGCGGGCGGTAGACCTGCCGCATCACCTCGGTCGCGCGGTCGTCGCCCGAGCCGATCACGATCCGGTCGGGACGCTTGAAGTCGTCGATCGCCGCGCCCTCGCGCAGGAATTCCGGGTTGGAGACGACGCCGAACTCGGCGTTCGGTGCGGCCTCACGGATGATCCGCTCGACCTCGTCGCCGGTGCCGACCGGCACGGTCGACTTGGTGACGATCACGGTATAGCCGGTCAGCGCCTCGCCGATCTCCTTGGCGGCGGCGTAGACGTAGGACAGATCGGCATGGCCGTCGCCGCGGCGGGTCGGCGTGCCGACGCCGATGAACACCGCGTCCGCGCCCGCGACCGCTTCCTTGAGGTCGGTGGTAAACTTCAGCCGGCCCGCCGCGACGTTGCGCGCGACGAGGTCTTCGAGGCCGGGCTCGTAGATCGGCATCTTGCCGGCCAGCAGCCGGTCGATCTTGCCCTTGTCCTTGTCGACGCAAATCACGTCATGGCCGAAGTCGGCAAAGCATGTGCCTGAAACCAGGCCGACATAGCCCGAACCGATCATGGTAATGCGCAAGACGGACGCTCCCTTGAATGAACCGCCCCCGGGCGGCATCCCAGCCTTGCCCGCTAGCGACTCGACCGCCCGTCTGGCAAGCGTTCAGGTGGTTGCAATTGGCACACGTCCGCTTGCTGCAACCGGAATCGCGGTGGTCCGCGCCGTCGCCACGACGGTCTTGCGCCAGCGGCGGCGGCGCCACGCATTGACCGCCGTGATCGCGGCCGGCCACAGCAGCGTCAGCACGACGTCGGAGATCGTGTCGGACCATGACCATTGCGAACTGGCGGCGAGCCAGTCCATCACCTCGTTCCCCAGTTCGGCGGCGAGCACCATCTGGAGCGCGACGATGCCGCCACGCCGTTGCCGCACCACCAGCAACGTCGCGAGATAGATCGCCATGCCGACATGGACGTGCAGCAGCTCCGCCGATCCGGCGCGGGCGACGATCTGGTCGATCAGCGACTTGTAGAGATGCACGATGTCCATCGGCGTTTTGTGGCGAATATAGGTTGATGAAGCGTGATCGACGGACGCGGGCCGGAACCGCGAACGGTTCCGGAGATTGTCGCGGGTAATGATCGAATCCCCCGCGCAGGTCGGCGTCCTGACCTTTCACCGCTGCATCAATTACGGCTCCTATTGGCAGGCGCGCTGTCTGGTCGAGGGGCTGCGCGCGCTCGGGCATGACGCGCGGCTGCTCGATCATCACAGCGACGCGGTGGTCCGCGCCGAATGGCGGTGCGCGTTGCAGCCGACGCTGCCGGAGCGGACGCACGCCGCCGACCTCGGCGCGTACAAGGCGAAGGCGCGGCGGTTCGTCGAGGCGATCGAGCAGCTGCCGCGCTCGGCAACCTTCGCGCTCGACGATCCGGAAGGGCTCGCACCGCTCGATGCGGTGGTGGTCGGGAGCGACGAGGTGTGGAATTTCCGCCACCCCTGGTATGCCTCGACCCCCTTGTTCTTCGGCGAGGGGCTGCGCGCGCCGCGGCTGGTGTCCTATGCCGCCAGCTTCGGCAACCATGATGCCGCCGACGGGATCGGTGACGTGTGGGTGGAACGGCTGCGGCGCTTCACCGCGATCTCGGTGCGCGATGCCAATGCGCAGGCGCTGGTCGGTGGGGCGCTGGGCGCGACGCCGCCGCTGGTGCTCGATCCGGTGCTGCAGTTCGGCGACCGGGTGCCGCGCGGCGTGCCCGACGCGGACCGCTACGCGCTGGTCTATGGCCATGGCTTTCCCGACTGGCTGGCGGCGGCGATGCGGCGCTGGGCGCGGCGGCATGACGTGCGGCTGCACAGCATCGGCTATCGCAACGACTGGGCCGATACGCAGGAGATCGACGCCGGGCCGGCGGCGTTTGCCGACCGCGTGGCGGGGGCGAGCGCGCTGGTCACCAACTTCTTCCACGGCTGCGTCTTCGCGCTGGTCCACGGCACGCCGTTCGTGACCGCCCCGTCTTCCTACCGCTTCAACAAGGTGCGCGACCTGGCGGCGGCGCTCGACGCGCAGCGGCATATCGTCGCGCCGGAGACGCCCGACGCGCTGTACGACACCTTGCTGACCGCGCCGCATGACGCGCGGATCGGCGAACGGATCGCCACCCTGCGCACGCAGTCGACCGCCTTCCTGGGCGCGGCGCTTGGCTGAGGCGCTGCGCCCGGACGATATCGTCGGCGCGGGGCTGTGCATCGGCTGCGGTGGCTGTGCCGCGGCGATGCGGATGGATCGTGACGGATTGTGGAAGCCCGAACCGGGCACGCCCGGCGGCGCTGATTTCCCGGCACGATGCCCGTTCTCGCCGGACGCGGCGAACGAGGATGTGCTCGCCGCCGAGCGCTTCCCCGCCGCCCCGGCGCACAGCGAGCTGCTCGGGCGGTTCGAATCGACGTGGGTCGGGCATGTCGCGGAGGGCGACGTGCGCGCCAACGGCAGCTCGGGCGGGATGGTGAGCTGGGTCGCGGCGGAGTTGCTGCGCACCGGCGCGGTCGATGCGGTCGCGCATGTCGCGCCGGTCGCCGATCCGGGAGCGGACGGGCGCTTCTTCCGCTACCGGCTATCGCGCGACGGCGAGGAGATCGCGGGGGGCGCCAAGTCGCGTTATTATCCGGTCGAGCTGTCGGCGGTGATCGCGGCGATCCGCGCCACGCCGGGGCGCTACGCCGTGGTGGCGGTGCCGTGCTTCATCAAGGCGCTCAACCTGTTGCGGCGCACCGACCCGGTGATCGCCGAGCGAGTGACGCACCTGCTCGGGCTGTTCTGCGGGCACCAGAAGAGCGCGCGGCTGGTCGACAGCTTCGCGTGGCAGCTCGATACGCCGATCGCGCGGGTGCGCGCGGTCGATTACCGGATCAAGGACGCCACGCGCCCGGCCAATTGGTATCGTGCGCATCTGACGCTCGACGACGGCAGCGCGCGCGCCGAGGATTGGTGGCATCTCGCCGATGGCGACTGGGGCGCGGGGTTCTTCCAGAATCCGGCGTGCGACTGGTGCGACGATGTCGTTGCCGAGACCGCCGATGTCGCGTTCGGCGATGCATGGGTCGAGCCCTATTCCTTGGACGGGCGCGGGACCAACGTGGTGATCGCGCGCTCGCCGGCGGTTCATGCGATGATCGCGGGCGCGGTCGCCGACGGGCGGCTGGCGCTGACCGAGGTCGATGCGGCGTTCGTCGAGCAGACGCAGGCGGCGGGCTTCCGGCATCGTCGCGAGGGACTGGCGTACCGGCTGACATGGCGGCGCGGCGGTGATGCGCTGCGACCGGTAAAGCGCGTCGCGCCCTCGGCGGCACTGCCGGCACGGCGCAAGCTGGTCTACCGGATGCGGCACATGATCGCCCGCGACAGCCACCGGATCGCGCGTGCCGCGCTGCGCAGCGGGCGGCCGTGGCTCTACACGGCGTGGGCGCGCAAGGTGCTGGCTGTGTACCGCGCGGTCGCATGGTCGCACGGGCGGCTGGGCGCGTGGGTCGACCGGGTGCTGCCGGAACGACGGGCACGCTGAGCGCCGACCGTCGCCCCGGGGTCCGGTCCGGGGCGGCGGGGCGGCGTCTTACACCAGAGCGCGGAAGACCGGCTTGCGGCGGCGGCGCAATGCGGCGCCGATCACGCCGAAGCCGGCGAGCATCATCGCCCAGGTCTTCGGCTCCGGCACCGCACCGGTCAGCTTCACATAGTCGTCGGCGCCGACCTTGAAGCTGTAGATCATGGTCGGGATCAGCGTCTTGCCCTTCGGGCACGAGGCGCCGAGCTTGACCTCCGCACTGCCGCCCTTGCCCGCCAGACCGCCGGTGCAGACGTCGAACTGCTCGCCGCTGCCCGATTGCGTGACCGAATAATCGTTGTCGGTGACGACGATCAGCGAATAGCTGCCGTCCGCCAGCCGCGGGCCGAACGAAAAGCCTTCGATCTTCTCGGGGACCGGATAGCCGGCAGCCTTCAACGCGGCGGCGATGTCGAGGAACGGGGTCGCGCTCTTGGCGACCGGGGTGACGCCGGCCGGCAGATCGTTGGTGCCGGCGAGGCTGACGTCCTTGACGTCGGTGGCGTTGGTCAGGTCGACCTCATAGACGCGCTTGTCGCCGACCTGCTTCTTGCCGTTGGGATCGTCGACGCCGAAGCCGCGATTGTCGCGCTCGAGCACCAGCAATTTGTTGTCGCCGACCGCCTGCAACGACGAGACGCCGATCGAGCGACCCTGCTTGTCGGCGTCGAACTGGTTCTTGGTCAGCCCGGCGTTGATCTCGTCGACCGAGGCGAGCTGATAGACATATTGCTTGGTCTGCTTGCCCGAGGCGACGTCGAACTCGACGATGCGGGTGTTGCGGCTGTAGACGCCGTTCGCCGCGCCGTCCGGCGCGCGGCCTTCGTTGACCAGCGGGTCCTGGAGGATCGCATAAGCGGTCTTGCCGTCCTTGCTGACGGTCAACCCCTCGAAGCCGCGATTGTCCTGCCGGCCGTTCACGATCGTGCCCGCACCGCCGACATAATCGACTCCGCCCTTCTGGTCGTGCGGGACGAGGTTGGCGGGCACCTCGAACGCGCGGACGAACTGGCCGTCGGTGCGGAACTCATAGACCGACGGGCCATATTCGTCGGAGACGAGGAAATTGCCGTTCGGCAACCGCGCCAGCCCCTCGGGATCGAACGAGCGGCCGAGGTCGGCGACGCTGCCGTTCAGCAATTGCGGGTTGAGGCCGTTATAATTGTTCGCGCCGTCATGGTAGAGGACGGTGTTGGTCAGCGTGAAGCCGTTGATCCTGCCGCCCGCGTCGATGTCGAGCGTGAAGCCCTGCATCCGCGGGGTGTAGGACAGTACGCCGCCGCCCGGCCCGCGATCGGTGGTGCCCCAGAAGGTGCCGGTGCCGGCGTCGTAGCTGAGGTCCGATCCGAAACCGCCGAGACGATTGTCGCCGACATTGGACAGGCCGGACAGATCGGGACCATTGCCAACCGAGAAGGTCGAGATGAGCGTCACCGCTCCCGCCGACACGGGGGTGAGTGCGGCGATGGCGGCAGCGGTAAGCAAGGCGTAAGGGCGCATCGGGTTAATCTCCTGTTAACCGTTGCGCTGGCGCCTCGCTGTTACGTGGTCGTGACGATCGCGGGACGGTCTGACGACAGAGATGCGCCTGTCCCGCTTTGGAGCGAGCGGGTCAGCGCGCGCTGCGCAGATGCTCCGCCAGCCGCAGGGTCTGCGCGAGCAGCGTCAGCGTCGGATTGGCGAAGCTCGAGGTCGGAAAGCTCGCCGCGCCGGCGATGAACACGCCGCGCGTCCCGAAAAGCTCGGCATTGGCGTCGCACACGCCGTCCGCCGCAGTCGCCGCCATACGCGCGGTGCCGATATGATGACCGCCGACCGGCACCGGATGGTCGCTCCACGCCTGCGCCTCGTCATCGGTCAGCGTGATCGTCGCCAGGCCGCTGCGGTTCACCGCCGCCGCGATCACGCGCACGCCCGCGATCATCCGCGCGCGGTCCGCCGCGGTGCAGCGCCAGTCGATGATCGCGCGGCGCATGCCCGCGCCGTCGATCTCGTTGCCGAGCATCACGCGGCTGTCGCGGTGCGGCTCCTGCTCGCCGTTGAGGTCGAGCGGGTAAACGCCGCCCGGTTCGGCGAGCAGCACGCTCGGCAGCTTGCGCTGCGCGAGGATGCGGCGGCGCGTCCAGTCGAGCGCAAACCCCGCCAGCCGCGGCGCGCCGAGCAGCACGTTGCGGAAATGCGCGGCATGGAACGACGCCGACGAGCCGCCGCGCTGCGCACGCGCGTCATGCTCCAGCGCGGTCATCTTGCGCGCATATTCGGGAACGATCATGTTCTTGGCGAGGTACATCGCCGACAGCACGGGATGGCGGTGCGCGGGGTCGACGATGCTGGGGTGCGCGGGGCGCAGCACCATGTTCGCGAGCCGCTCGCGCCGCTGCGCCTCGGGCGACAGCCACAGATAGCGGCGGCAATAGATGCCGTCGTGCGAGCGGAAATAGTCGAAGCGGTCGTGCCCGGCGGGCGGGTGGAAGGCGATCGAGCCGAGCGTACCCTCCAGATGGCATTGGTAATAGCGCCCGACCAGATCGTGCTCGTTGCCGAGCCCGCAGCCGCGCGCCTCGTCGCTGGCGAGCAGCAGCCGCGCGGTCTCGATCCCGCCCGCGGCGATGACGACGCGCGGTGCGGCGACCGTCACCTTCGCGCCATCGGGCAGGCGCAGGCGGACGCCGCTGGCGACCGCGCCGTCGTCGGCGGTGAGGATCTGGTCTACGGGCGCGTTGGTGAGGACGCGCAGCCGCGGCGCGGCGGCGAGCCGCTTGCGATACCAGCCGCCGAAATCGGTCGGGTGGCTGAACCGCTCGACGCGCTCGGTGATCGCATCGCCGCCGGTGCCGGGAAGCGCGGGATCGGCCTCGCGCGGGTCGGCGGCGGCGGCGGTGACGTCGAGTGCCCCCGCCTCGGCGAGCGCCATCGCTTGCGGGTAGAAGCGCGCGATCTCTTCGTGCGCGATCGGCCAGCGCGCGGCGGGCATCCAGTCGCGCGTCTCGAAATCGATCGGATCGAACGGAATGCAGCGCCCGCCCCATACCGCGCTGGTGCCGCCGAACTGGCGGCGTCGGTACATTTCGCCGGGCGAGTGCGACGCCGGGGAAACCGTCTGCGCGCGCAGGAAATCCTGCCCGGCCTTGTCGAACTTGTCGCCACCGGCCTCGACCAGCATGACGTCCCAGCCGGCATCCTCCAGCGTCAGCGCCAGCGTGATCCCGGCCGGGCCGGCGCCGACGATCACCAGATCGGCCGCGATCCGCGCGGGCAAGGCGGCGCGGCGCGCGTCGACGATCATCGCGCCGATCCCCGTGCGATCGCAGCGAGTGCGCGCAGATGCTCGGGTTTGCCGGTGCCGACCACGGTGCAATCGACCGTGGGATGGGCGATCGCGCGCGCCACCGCCTGCGCGGGGGTAAGGCCGGGTTGCAGCGTCACCACCTCGCGCGCGAGCACCAGATGCCCGCGCGCGCGGATCGTCTCGGCGCGCTTGCCGAGCGCGGTGAGCACGTCCCACGGCAGCTCCAGCACGTCATAGCCGGGCTGGTCGAGCGCGGCGTCGAGCGTGGCGAGATCGTCGCACGACACGCCGATCCGCAGCGCCTTGCCGCTGGCGCGCGCGGCGACCAGCGCCAGCGCCAGCTCGGCGTCAGCGGCGACATGCGCGGGCGGGCTGTGGAGCAGGAACGCCTCGACGCGATCGGTGCGCAGCCGCCTGAGCGACGCCTCCAGACTGGCGACGATCACGCGCGGCCGCCAGTCGGCGCTGATCGCATCGGCGCGCTGCGCAGTCACCGCGTTGCCCGCGCCGCCACGCCGCGCGAGCACCGCGCGGATCAGCGGTTTGGCGGTGCGCAGCAGCCGGTATTTGGCGGAAAAGGTCTGCCCGCCCTTGGTGACGACGAACGCCGCGTCGCGTCGCCCGGCGATCGCACGGCCGATGATCCGCTCGCTGTCGCCCTGGCCATAGATGCTGGCGGTGTCGAGCAGCGTGACGCCGAGGTCGAGCGCGGTGCGGACCAGCCGCTCGCTGTCGGCGGCGGGGGCGGGGTTGGCGAAGGAGCCGAACTTGCTGCCGCCCAGCCCGAGGCGCGAGACGGCGGTCACTGGCCGGCGACCCGGTAGCCGCGCACCCAGTCGATCTTCATCCGCGCCGGCCATTTCTGATCGGCGGTCGGCGCGCCCGGCCAGGTGCCGCCGATCGCGAGGTTGAGGATCATGTAGAGCGGCTGGTGATAATCCCTGTTCGGCGCGCGGCGCACGACGCGGTCGTCGAAATACCAGACCAGCTCCTTGGGCGTCACCATCATGCCATAGGTATGGAATTGCGACAGATCGGTGCCGCTCTGCCACGGCATCCCGTCGCCCTTCTTCTGGTTGTTCGGCAGGTCCGGGAAATAGGTGAAATAGAGTTTGCCGGGCTCGCCGATCGATTCGAAGATGTCGATCTCGAGCGGGCCGGGCTGCTGCTGCTTGCCCTGTTTCACCGCCGGCACCGGGAGCAGCCAGAAGGCCGGCCAGATGCCCTTGCCGCTCGGGAAGGCGACGCGCGCCTCGACATAGCCGTAAGTGAAATGGAACGACCGCTCGCTGGAGATCATCCCCGACAGATAGGGCAGGTGGTTGGTGATCGGATCGGCGCGGAACGGATTGGGGCGCGCGGCGATCGTCAGCACGCCCGGCTGCCACTCGAACGCCGACATGCCCTCGGCGGGATCGCCGTAATATTCCAGTTCGCCGTTCGGGACGAGCGTGCGCGGCTCCCAGCCCTTTTCAGCGCGGGTCGGCTGGACGCCGAACCAGTAATTGGTCTTCCAGCGCCCCTTCGGGTTCTTCTCGGCGTGCCAGAAATCGGGCGCGCGGTCGAAATCCTCGGCGAAGGCGGGACGCAGCCGCGCGCGGTCGAGCGCCGCACCGCCGTTCGGGGTGGCGGACCAGCCCGCCCAGATCGCCGCCGCGAGCAGCGCCATGCGCACGATCATTTCCACACCGAGCCGCCGCATGCGCGGATATAGGCGGCGGTCTGCCGCGAGATTGCCTTGCGCTGCGGCCGGTCGTTGCGTTTGCGCCAGTCAAGGAATTTGCGCACCGCGCCGGTGACGCTGGCCTGGCCGCGCTGGCGCATCAGCAGATAGGGCGTGAAGAGCGCGGCGTTCACCAGCACCTCCGGGAAAGGCATCCGGAGATAGCTGATGATATATTTGTTCGCCAGCCGCTGCGTCTGGACGCGCTTCTTGGCGTCGCGCCCGGCGGGATGCTCCAGCTCCTCGCAGCTGATCGCGGGGTCGTAGCGGATCCGCCAGCCGGCATCGATGATCCGGTACGACAGCTCGATCTCCTCCAGCCCGTAGAAGAAGTCGGGCAGGAAGCCGCCAACCTCGCGCAGGCAGGCGGTGCGGAACGCGACGCACCCGCCGACGAAGCGGAAGGTGAGGAACGGCTGGGTGAGGTCGACGTCCTTGCGGGTGTGCGGGATCAGGTCGACGCGGCGGCGCGTCTCGCCGCGGACGTGCTTGCGCACGGTGATCGCGCCGAGGCGGTCGTCCTCGTCGAAGCGCGCGGCGAACAGGTCGAGCATGTCCGGCGTCTCGACCAGCACGTCGTCGTCGAGCAGCACGATGAACTCGCCGCGCGCCGCGTCGAAGCCGTCGTTGCGCGCGTGGACGCCCTTGTTGAACCCTGAGAAGAGATACTGGCAGTGCGGGAAGGGATCGAGCAGCGTCTCGCGCGTGCCGCGCTCGGCATTGTTGTCGACGAGGATCAGCTCATAATCGTCGCGCGCGCCGAGGCGGTCGTGGAGCCGGGTCAGCGTGTCGGCGAGAATCTGGTCGCGGGCGTAGGTGAGCACCACGACGGAAAAGCGGATCGTCATGCCGTTGGCTCCGATGAAACAAGGCGGCCGAGCGCGTGGCGCTCGGCGATGGTGAGCAACAGGATATTGGCGAGCTGGCTGACCGCGATCGCAATCGCCATGCCGGGGATGCCGTGCGGGATCGCGAGCACCAGCGCGGCGAGCGTGACCAGGGCAGTGGCGGCGCGGGTGACGAACATCGTGCGGCTGGCGCGCAGCACGATCAGCAGCGTCTCCGACGGCTGGTTGAGGCAGAACAGGAAGAAGGCGGCGCACAGGAGCTGCACGTTCTGTTCGACCCCGGCATACTGGCCGTGGAAGACCAAAGCGATCAGCGGATGCGCGAACAGCGCGACCAGCGCGAGATAGCCGCCGGTCAGCACGATCAGCGTGCGGCGCGTGTTGCCGATCGCGCTCCGCAGCCCCGGCCCGCCATCCTTTGCGAGCGCGGCGGCGGCGCGGGGCTTGTCGGTCGAATCGATCGCCGAGACGATGCTGACCGCCGGGTTGGTGAGCGTGCGCGCCGCGGTGAACACCGCCGCCGCGCCGGGGCCGAGCAGCGCGCCGATCAGGATCACGACCGTCGCGGTGCTGTAGACCGTATAGGGAAAGATGTTGAGCGCCAGCCAGCCTGCGAACCGGCCGTGCGGGGCGAAGCGCCGCCACGCGCGCGACGCGGCGGGGGCGGCGGGGCGGAGCAGCAGCAGCGCGAACAGCGTCGCCAGGGTCGCGGACACGCCCCAGGCCAGCGCACCGGCGACCGCATCGGGGCGGATGGTGGCGGCGACCAGCGCCCCGCCGATCAGCGCGACGAAGAACAGCGCGGAGACCAGCGCCGCCAGCCACGCGCGCTCCTGCTTGTAGAACCACCGGCGGACGAAATCGGCAGCGAGCAGCGGCGGAGTGATCCCCGCGCCGAGCAGCAGCGGTTCGGCGAGCCAGCGTTGCGCGGGCAGCGCGACCTGCACCAGCGCCGCGATCGCGACCAGCCCGACCGCCAGCACCAGCGCCGCGGCGACGTTCAGCCACCACCAGTCGGAATGGTAGCGGCGATCGTCGGCGACGTCGCCGTGGTCGCGATGCTCGGTGACATAGGGCAGCGTGATGAGCGAGCGGTGGAAGCCCGCGACGAAATAATAGGCGCCGATCGCGACCCCGACCGCACCGAACGCATCGGGGGCGAGGTGGCGGCCGAGGATCGCGCTGGCGGCGATGCTCCCGAGGCCCTGGAACCCTTGGTCGGCCAGCGCGAACAATCGCGCCAGCCGCCGGTCGCGGAGCCGCCCGGTCAGGCTCTGGAGAGGGAAAGAGGCCATCGGGCGGCGTGCTGGTGATCCGGTGGATGCCGGATCACGACTGCGCGTAATAGTCCTTCATGTAATCGGCGTAGCCCGACGGATCGCCGAAGCCGGACTGCGACTGGACCTTGAGGTTGACCATCGTCAGCGCGACGCCGGTGACGCCCGCGCCGACCGATGAGATCTGGTGCAGCGCGGCGCGCGCGGCGCGCGCCGGGGTGTAGCGCCAGCGGACCAGCAGCGCGAGCGCGTCGAAGTGATGCGCGAGCACGCGGGTGTCGGCGACCGCGAGCACCGGCGCGGTATCGACCACGACATGTTCGTAGCGGCGGCGCAGCTCGGCGAGCAGCGCGCTGAACTCCGGTGTCTCGAAGATGTGCGACGAGGTTCCGGCGGTCGGCGCGAGTGGCAGCACCTCGAGCCCGGTCTGCTCTTCGCGCACGATCACGTCGTCGAGCGTCGCGGTGCCGGCCAGCACTTCGCCGAGCCCGATACGCGCCTGCGGAGCGAGCGCGACCGACACCGAGCGGCGGCGCAGATCGGTGTCGAGCAGCAAGGTGCGCGATCCGCCGGTGGCGAGCACGCGCGCGACCGAGGTCGAGGTCGTGGTCTTGCCCTCCTTGGGCAGCGCCGAGGTGATGCCGAGGATCTTGCCGCCCTGCACCGACGCGGCGGTGAAGCTCAGGCTGGTCGCGAGGTTGCGATACGCCTCGGTATACGCGGACAGCGGGTGGAGCAGCGTCGCCTCGGCGGGATCGCTGGTGCGCGGCTTCTCGATCGAGCTGGCCGGGGTCGGCACGCTGTTGAAGTAATCGACCCCGAGCATCGTCTCGATATCGTCGACCGTGTCGAGACCCTGCACCCAGCGCTCACGGACATAGGCGATGGCCAGACCGATCGCGAGCCCGAGCACCGCGCCCATGAACAGCAGCACCGGAACGTTCGGCGAGCTGGGGGTCAGCGGCAGCGACGCCGGGGCGGCGATGCGGCTGTCCGGGCGGACGATCGACTGCTGCGCGTTCTGCTGCGTGCTGGTGTTGAGCAATTGCTGATAGGCGTCGCGCGCGTTCTGTGCGGTGCGCTGCAGATCGGCGAGCTCGACCGAGGCACGGACGTTGCCGGCGAGGCGCGCCTGCGCGGCGGCGAGGCTCGCCTCCAGCGAGGCCGTGGTCGATCCGGCGGCCTGCGAGGCATTGCCCGCCGAGCGCGACAGGTCGCGCATCTCGCGGCTGAGCTGCGCGTCGATCGCGTCGAGTTCCTTGCGTGCATCGGCCAGCGCCGGATAGCGCTCGCCATAACGCGACTGGAGCGCGGCGACGCGCGCCGCGACCTGCGCGCGCTGCTGGCGCAGCGACGACATGGTGGCGGTGCTGTACGGGCTGTTGGTGCCGCCGCCGACGATCGTCGAGCCGCTGGCGCCGCTGCGCGCGCGGGCGGCGGCCTCTTCGGCGCGCGCCGAGGCGAGCGCGCCGCGGATCGAGGAAATCTCCTGCTCGGCGGTCACCGAGTCGGGAAGGCCGAGCAGGTTGTTGCGGACCCGGAAGGCCGCCACCGCGGCATCGGCCTGCTCCACCTTGCGGCGCAGCTCGTCGAGCTGGCCGTTGAGTCGCGAATCGACTTCCTTGTATTCGGATGCCTTGGTTTCGAGATCCTCGGCCATGAACGCCTGCGCGAAGGCATTGGCGATCTGCATCGCCTTGAGCGGGTTCTTGTCGGTATAGCCGACCTCGAACAGCGAGGTGGTGCCGACGCGCGCGGCGTTCAGGTTGGTGAGCAGCGCCCCGGCGATCGCCTGCTTCCCGGTCGCGGCGTCGGTCGCGAAATCCTTGGCGGCGGCGCGCAATTCGGGGTCGCGGTCGAGCTTGAGCTGCTCGACGACGCGGGTCGCGACGGGCAGCGACTTCATCGTCTGCACCTCGGCGTCGATCTTCGCGTCGCGCGCAAGGTCCGACAATTGCGTCTGCGGCGCGCCGGCGACCGCGCTCTGCGGCGTATATTCGAGCTGCGCGGCGGCGGTGTAGCGGCGCGGCAGCACCTTGCTGATCGCCCAGGCGGCCACCACCATCCCGACGACGCACGCCAGGATGATCGGCAAATGCCGCTTCAGCCGCGAGAAGAGGCCGGCCAGATCCTGGCGTTCCTCGGCCCGCATGTTCGTCGCTTCCGCCATTGCTTACCCTTTTGTTCTGCCTTCGCCGCGGCTCAGCGCCGCAGCGTCAGGCTCAGCCCTGCGCGTAGTTCGTTGAAGCGTTGTCCAATCTGCGCGCCGCGGCTGTCGCGATTGGAATAGTCGATCGACGGCGTCAGCACCATCGACCGGTTGAGCGTATACAGCGCGCTCGCCCCGACATGGTACAATGTGTCGTTGCGGTCGATGCGCGAGAAGTCGTCCTTTTCCAGATCGGCGCGTGCGATCAGGATCAGGCTGCGCAGCAATTCGTGGTCGATCTCCGCGGTCAGCCGCGCGGCGACATAGCCCGGCGAGCCCGGCACGATCGCGTCGCGCACGTCGCGGCGCGCGGTCAGCGTGATCGTGGTCAGGTCGGTGACCAGATAATCGACCTGCGCGTCGAGCGCGAGGCCGTTGAGATCCTGGATCCCGGCGGTGTCGTAATGCCGCGTCAGATAGCCGACGCCGAGCCGGGTGCGGATCAGCGGCGTCAGGTCGAACGCCGCGCCACCGATCACGCGCAGTTCGTCGCCGCTGCGATCGAAGTCGAAATCGACCACCTTGTAGTCGTGGAGCGTATAGATGCCCTGCACGAACAACGAGGTGACCGGCGAGATATTGTATTCGGCGCGCGCGGTCATCCGCGTGGCGGTGCGATCCAGATAGTCCTGGTCGATCAGCGAGCCGTCGAGCGCGCGCGTGTCGCTGTAGTTCAGCCGCGTGACGTTGACGTCGCCGATCAATTGCAGGCGGTTGAACGCCCAGGTGCCGCGCAGCGACGCCACCTGCCGGTCGAGCGGCACCGACGCCGCGGCGAAGCGCGGAAAGTCGCCGGAGAGCTGCGTGATGTAGATGCGGTCGGCGTTCACCGCCGCGCGCAGGTTCGAATCACCATAGATGTCGAGCCGGCTTTCGACGCCGATGTCGTAGCCGTCCTCGTTCTTGATCGGATAATCGAGATAGCGGCGGAACGTGCCGCGTGCGTGCGCCAGCAACTGGTGCCGCGACCAGTCGCTGCGCGCGTCGATACGCGGCGCGATCGTCGCATAGGCGTCCGACACGGTATCGGTCGTCGCACCGAAGACGTTGCTGGTCGCGTTGGCGGCCATATCGATCTGCGGAAAGACCAGGAACGCGCCGGCATGGACGCCCAGCGCCTGCAATTCGGGATGCGGGCGCTGCAAGACCGTGACGCGGTCGGTGTCGGGCAGGTCGAAGGGGATGCCGGTATCCAGCACCGAGCGCGACGTCTGGGCCTGCGCGGCCGGCACACCGACCGCGAACAGCGCCGTCGCCGCGAGCAGCCGCGGCGCGACACGATGCCACCGCCGGGCACGACGGTCAGAGGCAGGCGACATGCGAGCCATCACCGATGTCAGAAGAATCGTTCGGCGAAGCGGATCGTGTCGCCCGGCCGCACCGCCATCTCGGGCGTCGCCTCGACCTTGGTTTCACCGCCGCCGGTCTCGGGGCGGATGAAGACATGGTTCTTCTGCGCGCGATAGGTGTAGCCGCCCGCCAGCGCCACCGCGCCTTCCAGCGTCATGCCGGTCTGGTACGGATACTGGCCCGGCTTGTTGACCTCGCCGAGGATATAGAACGGACGATAGGTGACGATCGAGCCCGTCACGCTGGGATTGCGGAGATAACCGTCGGCGAGCCGGTCGCGGATCAGCGCGCTGACCGCGTCGATCGTCATGCCCTGCGCCTTGATCGTTCCCGCCAGCGGCACTTCGATCGTGCCATTGGGGTTGATCGCATAAGTGCGGGTGAGATCGGGTTCGCCATAGACGGCGAGCGCGATCTGGTCACCGACGCCCAGCTGATAGGTCGCGTCCACCGGGGTCGCCCGCTCGCGCCCCAGCGCCGACGCGGGTTGCAGCGGCAGATCGCCGCCGCGTCCGGCGCAGCCCGACAGCAGCGCCACTGCCGACAGCATCATCGCCAGCCTCGTCATATTGATGGTTCCCCCGGGTGTATGCCGCACGTGCGAAGTGGCGACTTGGTAAGCGATGTTGCTTCAAATGCAAGTGATCTTCCGAAGGGTTAGGGACGGTCACGAGCCTTCTTGCAGGAATATCAATACCCGTTATGGCTCAAAGGGCACAGCAGGGGGCAAGTGGTGGAGGTCGCTCCGCTATCTGCGCTGTAAGAGGGGACGGCGAGACGCTAGCATGATCTGGATCTACGCCACCGCCGCCGGGCTGTTGCTGCTGCTGGCGGCGCATCCATTCATCATCTACCCCGCCACGCTGCGTCTTTTTCGTCGTCGTCCCTTGTCGCAACTGTCTCATGACGGGACAGAGCGGCCGTCGCTGGCGATCTGCATGTCGGCCTATAACGAAGCGCGTTCGATCCGCCGCCGGCTGGAACGGTTGATCGAGGCGGCGGACGCTTACGGCAATGCGACGATCCACGTTTATGCCGACGGGCCGCAGGACGGCACGATCGAGATCCTGCGCGAGTTCGCCGACCGCATCGACCTGGTCGTCTCGCACGAGCGCAACGGCAAGACCTATGGAATGAACCTGTTGGTGGAGCGCTCGACGTCCGAGCTGCTGATGTTCACCGACGCCAACGTGATGCACGGCCGTGACGTGATCGCGCCGCTGGTCGCACCGTTCGCGGATGCCAGCATCGGCTGCACCAGCGCGCGGCTGGATTACGACAATGCCGACGACAGCCCGGCCGCCGCGACCGGCGCGGCTTACTGGCGCGCCGAAGAAGCGATCAAGGCGATCGAGAGCGAGACGGTCGGGCTGATCGGGGTCGATGGCGCGATGTTCGTGCTGCGCCGCGGCCTCCACCGGCCGCCGCCGCCGCACCTGATCGACGATCTGTACGTGAGCCTCGTCGTGCTGGCGCAGGGCAAGCGGCTGATCACCGTCACCGACGCGCTGGTCCACGAACGCAGCGCCACCGAGGCCGAGGAAGAGCGGGTGCGCAAGCGGCGGATCGCGTGCCAGGCGATCAACGTCCACCGCGCCTTGTGGCCGCAGCTGCGGCGGCTGCCATGGCCGGCGTTCTACGGCTATGCCTCGCACCGGATGCTGAAATGGGTGACGCCGTTCCTGCTGGCCGGCGCGGGACTGTGCGCGCTGCCGGTCGCGGTGGCGCTGTTCGGCGCGGGGCCGATCCTGGTGCTGGCGATCGGCGGCGCGGTGGCGCTGGCGGTCGGGAACCGGCTGCGGATCGGGATCGCGCAGAAGATCGTCGCCGCGCTGCTGAGCCTGCTGGGCGTCGCGCAGGGCGTGGTGGATTCCGTATGGGGCGGAAAGACCTATGCGGTGTGGCAACCCGCGGAGTCGGTGCGCGACTGAGGTGGGGCGAGTTGCCGTTACGGGCGCGAATCTTTAGGAGGCGGTGCAGCATAGAGGCGCCGGCCCCGGCGCGAACCGAGGAATGACAGCATGAGCGGCCGCACCGATCCGATCCTGGTCACCGGCACTGCCGGCTTCATCGGCCATGCCGTCGCGCACCGCCTGCTCGACCGCGGCGAGCGCGTGATCGGCGTCGACATCGTCAACGATTATTACGATCCCAAGCTGAAGGAGGCGCGGCTCGCGACCTTCCAGGGGCGCAACACCTTCGCCTTCCACCGCGCCGACATCGCCGATGCCGAGACGATGGCGAAGATCATCCGCGAGGAAGGCGTGCGCCGCGTCGTCCACCTCGCCGCGCAGGCGGGCGTTCGCTACAGCCTCGAAAACCCGTTCGCCTATGAGCGGTCGAACCTCGCCGGGCATTTGTCGATCATGGAAGCGTGCCGTCACGCCGAGGGGTTCGAGCATCTCGTCTATGCCAGCTCCAGCTCGGTCTACGGCGACAAGCCGATGGGCGGCGAGGGCTTCACCGAGGACGAGGCGGCGGTCGATCCGGTGTCGCTCTACGCCGCGACCAAGCGTGCGTGCGAGCTGATGAGCCAGTCCTATGCCAAGCTGTACGGCTTTCCGCAGACCGGCCTGCGCTTCTTCACCGTCTATGGCCCGTGGGGGCGCCCGGACATGGCCTATTTCTCGTTCACGCAGAAGATCATGCGCGGCGAGGCCATCGAGGTCTACGGCGAGGGCAAGATGGCGCGCGACTTTACCTATATCGACGATATCGTCGACGGAATCGTCGGCGCGCTCGACCATCCGCCCGAGGCGGGCGGGCACCGCGTGCTCAACATCGGCGACAGCCATCCGGTCGGGTTGATGGAGATGATCGAGGCGCTGGAAGACGCGGTTGGTCAGAAGGCCGAGAAGGTGATGCGCCCAATGCAGCCCGGCGACGTCACCGCCACCTTTGCCGACGTCTCGAAGCTGCACGCGCTGACCGGCTATCAGCCCAAGGTAATGCTGCGCGAGGGGTTGCAGCGCTTCGCCGAATGGTATCGCGGCTATTACGGGCCGACCGCCTGACGCTTTTCACCCGTCGCCGCGGGGCGACGGGTCACCGCGACATCGTGATCCGGAACAACTCGCCCGGCGCGCCGGTCAGCCCGATCTCGTAGGTGACCCAGCGGATCGCGAACGCCAACGCGACGAGCGCCACGGTGGCCAGCACGTCCTGGCGAACGAACGTCACCTTCTCGCGCGCCTGCCCCAGCGACAGGCAGAGGTAGCGCAACGCTTCCGCCAGCACGGTCGCGCCCGCCGCGGCGGCGATGCCGTAGCGCGCCAGTCCGAGCGGCAGGAAAACGATGAGCGCGAGCAGCTTGGCGGAATTCCCGAACGCGCTGTAATGCGGCTTGCCCAGCCCGAGCATCAGGTTCTCGTTGAGCGTGCTGAGGATCATCAGCCAGGCGGCCATCGCGACCCATGGGATCAGCTGCGCCGCCTCGTGATAGCGCACGTCGTAGATGCGGATGATCAGATCCGACGACGCGATGAAGCCGGCGATCGCGACCAGCGCCGCCGCCTGGAACTGGAAGCGGCGGTGGGCGAGCTTGCGCTGCAGTTCGGCGCCGCGCACGGTGGCGGCGGCGATGCTGGGAAAGATCAGCTCCGCGCCGAGCTTGACGCTGAACTGCGAAAAGACGTCGGCCAGCCCGCGCGCGATGCCATAGATGCCCAGCGCGGCGAAGCTGACGTATTTGGCGAGGATCAGCCGGTCGAAATTGACCGCCAGAAAATAGACGATCGACGAGATGAACACCCATTTGCCGAAGCCGATGATCTCGCGCGCATAGGTTCCGTCGATCATCAGCCGGTGCTTGATGTCCGGCTTGATGAAATAGGAGGCGATCGTCGGCACGATCGACGCGATGATATTACCGGTGAGCAGGCCCCAGATGTTCGGCGCGATCCACGAGCACGCGATCAGCGCCACCGACCCGATCGCGATGAAGGTCACTTCGTATTTGGCGGTGCGGTCGAGCGCGAGTTCCTTGATCGCCAGCGGCAGCCCGATGGAAGTGCAGCCGGTCAGCACGAAGAAAATCGTCATGAACGGCAAAATCTTGTGCAGCGTCGGATCGTCGTAGAACTGGCCGATCAGCGGCAGCAGCAGGAAGGTCACCGCGCCCAGCCCGAATCCGCGCAGCACCTGCAGCGTCCAGGCGGTGTTGTAGAAGCGCGGATCGGTGGCGTTGCGGCTGCTGACGACGTTCTGCGAGATGCCGATGTCGGTGAACAATTCCAGACCGACGCGCAGCGAGGTGAGCAGGATCATGATCCCGAACAGCTCGGGCGCCAGGATACGCGTCAGCACCAGATTGGTGGCGAAGCGCAGGACCTGAACGATCATATAGCCGGTCGTCGCCCAGCCGAGCCGCCGCAACAGCGCCTCGGGCACATGGACGCGCGCCAGCAAGCGGGCGCGCAACGTGGAAGTTTCGGCCATGAGCCCGTGGTTATCCGTCTGAAGTGTCGCGGCGGCTAAACACGCCGGGTGGCGAACCGCAATCGCAAAGGTGTGTGCCGAAAAGGAGCGGCGACGCTCAGGGCGCCGCGCTGCCCTTGGCGGTGGCGGGGGCAGTAGCGGGGGCGCGGGCGGCGGCGGCGCCCGGCCGCGGCGGGATCGCGACCAGCCGGCGCGGCGTGGTCCAGGAGAACGTGCCGGTCTGCTTCAACTGCCGGCCGTTGCCGAGATCGCCGCCGCTGCACGACAACAGCTTGTTGATGCAATGCTCGATCCACACCGACATGACGTCGTCGTCCCACGCGCCGAACCAGTCGGCATGGAAGGTCGAGCCGGCGGGCATCCGCCCCATGCCGGGCATCTCGTCGGAGGAAAGATACCAGTCCTTCGCGCCCTCCGGGCCGACGCTGAACCACGCGATCATCGTGAAGCCGGGGATGATGTACGGATGGCGGCTGTCGCAGCGGAGATAGCCCCAGCTTCCATAGCCGGCGTGGCCGACGTGATCGCGGTGATTGGGGCTGTCCAGCCGCTTGCCGTCCCAGCAGTTCGGCGCGCCGATCGACGCGCCCAGCCGGTTGCCGGTCGGGCAATTGGCCGCCGCCTCGGTGATCGTCGTGTAATGGCCCGGCCTGGCGGTCGGCCCGTCGCAGTTGAACGAGCCCCCGCCGGTCGGCTTCCCGTTGGACACCATGTCATAGCCGAACACGAATCGTAGCCCGCGCGGCAGCGGCACGCATTCCTTGCCCTGCCGCTGGCATTCGGGCGAGGTGACCGGATAGCGCTTGTAATAGATCACCACATAATCGGGGCGGACGACATGGCCCTTGCCGTCGAGCATCGCCGGCATCCAATAGGCCGAACGATTGAGCGTGTTGACGCAGGTGCTCTCGCCGGTGGTGCGCAGGCTCTTGTAGGTGCTGGCCGCATTGCCGCCGGTGTTGCCGAACCATTGGTGCAGGTGGCTCTTGCCGGGCTGGTTCGGATAGACGATCGGATCGTCGTAGCTGATCTGCCCGGGCTCGCACATGAAGCGGAACGCACCGACATTGTCGGGGGCGGCGGTGGAGGGGATCGCGCCGGTGCCCCATGACGGGGTGGTCATCGTCGCGACCCGCCCGGTGGACGGGATCGACGCCGGCACCTCCAGCACGTCCTCGCTGAGTTGCGGGCGGACCTGGTCACCATGCTGGCTGCCGACGTTGTGCGAGCCATGACCCTTGGTGGTGGCGGCGACCTCTTCCGGTCCCCGCAGCTCGTAGGCCGCTTCGTCGGCGCGCAGCAGCGAGCGCTGCGCCGGCGTCGCGGCGGCGCAGCCGAGCAGCGACACGGCGATGATAAGACGGCGATACACGGTCGGTCTCCAGCAGGCCGCGCCCTTATAGGCGAAGCGCGGCACCGCGACAAACCGCGCGACGCCGGCGCTCAACCGTAGAGCCCGAGCGGGCCGCGCCCGTTGCTCGACCATGTGCCCCAGTTTGGGACGACATAGGGCAGGTCGGCATCGCTGACGCCGTGCCATTTGAGGATCGCGCCGAGATATTCCTCGGTGGCGGTGGTCGGCAGGAAGCGGCCCTCGCTGCTGATGTCGTCGGCGCCGCCCAGCGTCGGGTCGGGGTAGCGGCCGAACACGCCACCGGCGGTTACTCCGCCGCCGATCACCAGATGATTGTTCCCCCACGCATGGTCGGAGCCGAGCTGCGCATTGCCGCGATAGGTGCGGCCGAAGTCGCTCATCGTGAAGGCGGTGACGTTGTCCTGAAGCCCGAGCGCCTCCATCGCCTTGTAGAAGGCCGACAGGGCGAGCGCGAGATCGCCGAGCAGATTGGCGTGCGTGCCCGCGACGACGTTGCCGTAGTTCACCTGCGCGTCATGCGTGTCATACCCGCCCTGCGAAACGAAGAACGACTGGCGCGTATGCCCGAAGGTGGAGCGCGCCTCGATCATCCGCGCGACGCGCTTCAGCTGCTGCGACACGTCTGAGGTGAGTGCCGCGCCGGTCGCGGGATCAACGAAGAACGCCTCGACGCTGCCGGTCGTGCCCAGTACTGCGCTGGTCGCGGCGGTCATGGCATAGGCGTCCTTGATCGTGTCGGCGGTGGAGGCGGTGACGTCGTCGAGGCCGGTGCCGCCTGCGAAGCTGTTGATCGCCGCGTCGATCGCGCTGTTGTTGCTGCCATAGCGCGACAGCACGCCCTTCGACGGCAGGACCAGCGGCTGCGCCTGCTGCCCGATTAGCGCGATGTTGTTGCCCCCGAACGAGATCACCGGGGGCACGCCGCTCGCGCCCATCCGGTCGTGGAGCCGGCCCATGAAGCCGTCGCGATTGGTCGTCTGCGCGCGCAGTCCCTGCCAATGCTCCTGCTCGTCGGAATGGCTCATCAGGTTCGACGGGCGCAGGTCGGGACGGCTGAGATAGGTCGCCTTGGTCAGCGGCGCGGCGAGCGTGCCGGCGTTGAGCACCAGCGCCATCGCACCCTTGTCCCAGATCGGCGCGAGGCTGGCCATCGCCTTGTGCAGCCCGAACCCGCTGCCCGCCAGCGGCACGACGCCCGACGGCGGCAGCGCGACGGTCTGGCGCGAGCTGACATAGGCCGAATAGGCGGCGCCGTCGGTGGGGACGAGCATGTTCCAGCCGTCGTTGCCGCCGAACAGGAACACGCCGACCATGGCGCGGAAGCCGCTGCCCGGCGCGCCATAGGCGACGCCGCGGCCGAACATGCCGAGCGCGGCGGCCGCGCCGGCGCTCATCGCCATCTGGTGGAAGTGGCGGCGGGAAATGTGCGTCATGAACCGTGATCCTCAGCGATCGACGAGGAAATTGGGGCTGGTGGCGGCGATGTAGAGCAGCGCCTGCGCGCGCTTGCGCGCCTGCACCTGCGGATTGCCGTTGGTGATCGACAGCGCCGCGGTGCGAAGCGCCTGCTTCTGCGCATCGGTCGCGGTGTTGTTGAGCATCAGCAGATTGACCACCGCGACCAGCCGGTCGGGATCGGCGGCGATCGCCTCCCAGCCACCCCAGAGCGGCGCGGTGTTGGCCGAGCTGCTGGTGTTGTTGAGATAGTTGTTGAAGTTCCAGTCGCCGCGATTGAAGTCGCCCTTCAGCGTCCAGTCGTAGACGAGGTTCTGGAGCGCGACGGTGCCGCCGGCCGAGAACAGCTTCGACGCCGGACTGACCAGCCCGTTGCTGCGCGGCAGCGGATAGTCGGGCGGGTAGAAGTTGAAGACCGACGGCGCCTGGAACACCGGCTGGCCGAGCGCCACGTCGCGCATCGTCATCGCGGCGCCGTCGGTCTGGAGCCCGCTCGCGCGGACCAGCCCCATCATCACCAGCACCGGCTCCTTGACCTTGCCGAACCCGCCGCCGCGCGGTTCGTCGCCGCGCGCCTCCGGATCGAGCAGGATCGCGCGCACCACCGCCTTCAGGTCGCCGCGGACGCCCTTGCCATTGTCGGTGAACACCGACCCGATCCGCGCGACATAGGCGGGCGAGGGGTTCGACTTGACGAGATGCTGGATCAGCAGCCTCGCGATCCGCGGCGGCGTGCTGGGGTTGTTGAACGCCGCATCGAGCGCGATGCGCACGCTTTCGGCCGGCGCCGCGCCCGCCGGGACGGTCGCGCCGAGGAACGACTTGGCCTGCGAGTCATAGGCCCAATTGACCTGTCGCACGACCATCGGCTGCGAGAAATCGTTGCCGTTCCAGTCGGTGCGCCCGCCGTTCTTCGCATAGGTCCAGCCGGTGAGCGCGCGCGACAGGCCCTTGATGTCGTCGGGACCGTAATTGGGCACCAGCGCACCATTGCCGGCGAGCACCGGCGTGCCGTCGGCGTTGAGCTGCATCGGCCCCATCGTGAACAATTGCAGCATCTCGCGCGCATAATTCTCCGACGGCGCGCTCCGGATGCTTTCGGCCATCGACAGATACCAGCCCATCGCGCCGTGCATCGTCACCTTGCCGAGCAGATCGCGGTAATTGCCGAAGGCGCCGTCGAGCAGCATCTGCTGATAGGAGGCGATGCCCGACGTGCTGTTCACGCCGTTGCCCGAGATCACGAGGATCTGCGACAGGGCGAACGCCACGCGCTGGCGCAACTGGTCGGGGGCGAGCGCGGCGTCGGCATAGAAGCGCGCCGCGACCGGCACCCGCGTAAAATTGTTCTGCCAGCAATTGGCGATCGTGCGGTCCGAGCAATAATCGTTCGGGACCCATTTGACGAGATCGGTGTAGGTGCTGCCGCGCACGCGGAACTGCTCGTCGATCCAGCCGGGGATGCCCAGTTCGGTGATCCGCGCCACCAGTTGCGGGGTCGGGCCGAACGACGCCTGCCGCGCGAGGCGCAGCACGTCGACCGGCACGGCGTTGGCGCCGTCGACTGTGGTGACCGGCTGGTTGAACGCGCTGAGCCCGGTCGACCACGGCGTGCTGCTGCCGTTGGCGGTGAACAGCGCGAGGAACCGCCAAAAGGCATCGACGATCGACGTCGCCAGCTCGCTGGCGCGCGCCGCCAGATAGGAAAGACCGTCGCTCGGCGCGGCTTCCTCGGGAAGCTCGATCGCCGGGGTTGGCGTCGGCGTCGGCGCGGGTGTGACGACCGCGGGGGTCGGCGTCGGTGAAGGCGCGGGGGTCGGCGTCGGGGCGATGACGACCGGGGTCGGCGTTGGCGTCGGCGTCGCGGTGGGGACCGGCTCCGGGAACGGGCTGACCGGGGTGGTTGGGGTCGGCGTCGGGGTCGGCGTCGGCGACGGCACCGGGGTCGGCGTGGGCGTCGGCGTGGGCGTCGGGGCCGGGGTGGGGGTGACGATCACGATCCCGCCGTCGGTCGGCGTCGGCGTCGGCGTCGGCGATGGCGCAGGCGCGACGCCGGGACCGGCGCTGCCCGAGCCGACCGACGGGGTAGGAGTCGGTGTCGGCGCAGGAACGACGACGACCGGCGTCGTCGCGGTGCCGCCTCCGCTGCTTCCCCCGCCACCGCCACCGCCGCAACTCGCCAGCGCGAGCGACGCGGTCGCCAGAAGAAGATGTGTCCGTACCCGCGTCATCGCCACGACCGTCTGCCCGAATCTGAACTGTCGCCGCCGTTGTGGCGGATGGGCAGCAGCTACGCGGATCGATTGAAGACGAGGTTAATGGCACTGCAGTAAAAGTTGATGATCCGACGCCATCCTGCCTGTTGTGGGGGCGTAACAATCACGGCGCCGGGCAGTGGAACGTGACTTACGTCTTCTTAATATCTCGCGCTTATCATCGCGCTACGACGCAAAGATTTTAGGGCAGGCGGGATCATGGAAGCGAGCAGCGGGCGTACGACGGTCGAAGACGATGTGTCGGCGGCGCTGCGCCGGGCCTTCGGCTTTGCCGGACTGTTCGGGCTGACCGCGCTCGCCGCGATCGCCTGCACCGCGCGCACGCCGCAGCCCGTCTCAGGGCTCGCGGCCGACCGGCTGATGGCGCAGGAGGCGCTGTGGCGGACGGAGGCGAGCGGCGCACCGACGATCGCCTTCCCCGCGGCGCTGCTCGGACGGCGTGCCGATCCCAAGATTGCGGCGCTGCTGGGCGAGGCGCAGCACCAGCTTGCCGCAGATCGCGCGGCGGCGGCGGCGCGGCGCGCCGCGGTGTTGCAGCGGATCGCGGAAGTGCGCGCCGATCGCGACCTGCGCGAGTCGCAAAGCGCAGTGCTGTCGCTGAAGATCAGCCAGACCTATGCGCGTGCGCAGCAGCGCGGGCCGGCCACCGATCAGGCCGCGCTCCGCCACGATTTGCTGCTGCTCCGGATCCAGGCCGCCAAGGCGACTGGCGATGCCGCGCTGGCGAGTCGCGAGCTGAAGGCGCTGGACGGCCGGATGATGACGCTGGCCAAGGCCGAACATGCCCGCGCCAAACAGCGGCTGACCGCGGTGCGCGACCAGCTGCGCGGAGGATGAGGCACGCCCGCCGCCGTCAGGCCGCGGGGTGGAGGATCAATAGGAGCCGCGCTGGAACAGCACGCTCGGCACGGTATAGGCGATGATCTTGACGTTCATCGCACACGACCGCGCGCGGCTGTAGGTGACGTCATAGGCCACGCGCCGCCGGTAGGAGACGTCGTTGCGTCCGCCGACCTGCCACAGCCCGGTGATGCCGGGGCGCACCGCGCAATAATGTTCGAAATACCGGCCATAGCGGCTGATCTCGCCGACGACGATCGGCCGCGGGCCCACGAGGCTCATGTCGCCGCGCACGACGTTCCAGAGCTGCGGCAGCTCGTCGAGGCTTGTCTTGCGCAGGAAACGGCCGATACCGATCACACGCGGATCGTCGCGCAGCTTGTGGTCCCGCTCCCATTCGGCGCGCGCTTCCGCGCTGGTCTCGAGCAGGTTGCGCAGGCGCGCGTCGGCGTCGACCACCATGCTGCGGAACTTGAGGCACGGGAAGGAGCGGCCACCGCGACCGATCCGCTGATGCGCGAAGATCACCGGGCCGGGATCGAGGATGTAGATCACCGCCGCGACGATCGCCATCAACGGCGCGAGGATGATTAACGCGGTGACGGCGAGGGTGACGTCGAGCACGCGGCTGGCGATATCGTCCAGCCGCTGCCACTTCGCATTATCCATCATGCCGTTCGCCACGCCGGTCCGTTCCGGCGCAACCATTACGGTCGCTTCATGCACGGCTTCGCTCCCTGACGTTACGCTGCATCGCAACAAATAGATCAAACCGAGGAAAATGAAAACCGGAAGAAAGTTACCCTTTCTTCACCTCACCCCGCGATCGTGCCGATCCGTCGTGGCGGTGGTTAAATTAACGTTTACCCAATGGGTTCCGCTCGGGCGGCGAGCCGTGGCTTGGGTGGGACGGGTCGACGGAACGGGAGGGAACACGTAGTTGCCCGTGGTGCTCCACCATGGGGCACCTGCCCGAAAGGGCCGCTTGTTTGCGGTGCGGCGCTCGCCTAACGGCCGCGTCAGGAGCCCCGACGCGCTTGAATCATCGTGACGACATTGACGGCTTGCGCGCGCTTGCGGTCGTGCCGATCGTCCTGTTCCATTTCGGGGCAGGACTGTTGTCGGGCGGTTATGTCGGGGTCGACGTCTTCTTCGTCATCTCCGGGTTCGTGATCGCGCGCAGCATCGCCGGCGACGTCGATGCCGGGCGGTTCAGCCTCCGCGCTTTCTACGTGCGCCGCGTCTGCCGCATCCTGCCGGCACTGGTCGCGACCGTGCTGGTGACGACCGCGGCGGCGATCTGGTTGCTGCTGCCCGAAGACCTCGTCACGCATTTCCGCAGCGTCGCCGCGATCGGCGGCTTCTCGTCGAACATCTTCTTCTGGCGCTCGTCGGGCTATTTCGAAGCGGCCGCACAGACCCGGCCGCTGCTCCACAGCTGGTCGCTGGCGGTGGAGGAGCAATTCTACTTCTTCGCCCCCGTACCGCTGGCGCTGCTCCACCGGCGGCGGCCGGGCTGGTGGTTGCCCGCGATCCTGATCGTCGCGGCGGGCAGCCTCGCTGCCTCGGTGGCGATGGTGTTCACCGCGCCGACCGCCGGCTATTTCCTGCTGCCCAGCCGCGCCTGGGAGTTGCTGCTCGGCGCCGCGGTCGCGCGCGCCAGCGCCGCGCCGACCCAGCGGCCGGCGGGGCGCGAGGCGCTGGCGGCGCTGGGGCTGGCGATGGTCGCCGGCAGCATGGTGTTGCTCGACGAGAAATCGGCCTTCCCCGGCTGGAACGCGCTTTTCCCGTGCATCGGCACGGTGCTCGTGATCCTGGCCGGCACCGGCGCGGGGCGGCTGCCGGTCGTCAACCGCCTGTTGGCGACGGCCGCGCCGCGCGCGATCGGGCGCATCTCCTATTCGCTGTATCTGGTCCATTGGCCGATCGTGGCGCTGTTCCAATACCGGTCGATGCGGCCGCCGACCGCGATCGAGGGCGCGGCGATGCTGGTCGTCAGCATCGCGCTGGCAGCGCTGTCGTGGCGATTCGTCGAGGAGCCGGTGCGCCGCTACGCCTATCGGCTGCGCGCGTTGCCGCGCGCGCAATGGCGGGTGATCGCGGTCGGGCTGGCGGGCTCGGCGGCGCTGGTGGCGGCCGGACTGGCCGGCGCGGCGGCGGGAGGCTGGCCAGAGCGCTTTCCCGGCTACCGCCCCGTCGCGATCAGCGGGCAGGAGCAATGGGGCGGCGCGACCTGCTTCAACGAAGACCCATCGCAGCCGATCGCATGGCGCGCCGATCGCTGCACGCGCACGCACGGCCGCGGCGGCCGCGTCCTGCTTTGGGGCGACAGCCATGCCGCGCATTATGTGCCGGGGCTGGTCGCCGAACAGGCGGCGCTGGATCGCGAGCTGCTGCAATATACGTTCGCGGGCTGCCCGCCGATCTTCGCCTATTTCTCGGCGGCGCGGATCGGTTGCTCGCGCTCCAATGCGCGCGTGCCGGCGCTGATCCGGCGCTATGGCATCACGCAGGTGGTGATCGCCGCTCGCTGGGAAGAGGTGCCTTGGCGGACCCTGGCGCAACTGCATGCGACGGTCGCGGCGTTGCAGCGGCTGGGCGTGCGCGTGACGGTGGTCGGCCAGTCGCCGATCTTCGGCGTGACGCCGCAGGCGTTCGACTATCTGTCGGGCCAGGCCGGACATCCGGTCGGGGTGGCGGTGCCGCGGCTCGATCCCGACGTGATCGCGCTGGTCCGGCGCGAGGCGGCCGGCGCGGACTATGTCGATCCGCTGGCGTCCCTGTGCCCGGCGGGAGCGTGCCGCTATCGCACGGGATCGACGTGGCTCTATGCCGATGACGGACATCTGTCCGCCGCCGGATCGCGACGGGCGGCGCGCGCCTTCCTGGTCGCGGCGGTGCGTCGCCGCTGACCGGCCTGCCTCAGAGCAGGCCGGCGACGACCTTGACGATGCCGAGCCACAGCATCGCGGAGCCGCCGACGATGACGGTCAGCCGCACCGCCCCCGGAAAGCGCCGGATTTCCGGCTCCGGCGCGGGTTCGACGAACGGTGCGCTGGTCGTCATCTGGATGACGGTGCCGCCACGGAAGGTCTGCATGACATCGGCGCGGCCGAGCGGCTCGAAGAACTCGCAGCCATAGCCGCCGGCCACCTGCCGCACGACCCGCGCGCTGGCGCGCCCGCGACCGGGCAGGCCGATCGTCACCGTGCTGCCGATCTCCAGCCGCGAATCGGTGGCGACGCTGAACCCGGTTTCGGACAGGTCGCGGACATAGACGTCGGTCGCCGTCGACCGTGCGTCACGCAGCGTGGAGGGTTGATTGATCGGCTGCCGCTCGGCCGTGCGGCGGTCGTCGGAATCGCTGGGTAGCAATATTGCCGGAATGAGCATCGCCGCGCCTTTCGCTAAGCATCAGGGGATTAGGGCGGACAGGGCTACCAGCGGGTTAATGCGCCGCCGTTTTTCTGTCCGCGGAAACAAGATCGATTGCGATCGTTCACCGCCGTGCAAGATTTCTGTGCCGTTCCGGGACGGGGGCACGGAAACGACGGTAAATGGAGGGGCCGATGCGCTTCGATCGGACGGAACGAATTGCCGCAAGCGGTGTGCCTTTGGTCTTCGATCGCTTCGGGTTGATCGGCCCGTTCGTCGCCGAGGTGGTCGATCCATTGTCGACGGCGCGCGGGCTGCTGACCGGATTGATGCTGGCGGCGCTCCTCTGGACGATGATCGCGGCGCTGGTGATCTGACTTCGCGCGCGGCGGCGCGGGGGGAGGCGCGCGTCACGATCAGTTCGGGACCGCGACGACGTGCGGCTTGGCGGTCCAGGTAAAGCCGCTGAACATCTTCAACTGCTTGCCATTGCCCAGATCACCGCCGTTGCAGCTTAGCAGCTTGTTGATGCAATTGTCGGTCCACATCCGCATCACCGCATCGTCCCACGCGCCGAACCAGTCGGCATGGATGGTGGTGCCCGGGCGCATCATCGGCATCCCCGGCATTTCGTCCGAGGCGAAGTGCCACGTCGACTTGCTGCCGTTCCACGTCCCGGACGTGTCGAGATCCGCGTCGACGGTGTACCACGCGCCCAGCGTGAACGACGGGATGACATAGGGGTGCGTCGCCGGGCATTTCAGATAGCCCCAGTCCCCATAGCTGGCTGACGCGACGTGCGTCCGGTGATCGGGGCTGTCGAGATTCTTGCCGTCCCAGCAATTCGGCGCGCCGATGACCGCGCCGAGCTGGTTGCCGATCGGGCAGTTCTTCGCCGCCTCGACGATGTCGTTGTAATGGCCCGGTACCGATGTCGGCCCCTGGCAATTGAACGAGCCGGTCCCGTATTTCGTAGACATGCTCGCCATGTCGAAGCCGAACAGGAAGCGCAGCCCGCGCGGCAGGTCGACGCACGCCTTGCCCATGCGCTGACACTCGGGATCGTCCTTCGGCAGACGCTTGTAATAGATGCTGACGAAGTCGGGCCGGACCACCCCGCCCTTGCCGTTCAGCATCGCCGGGATCCAATAGGCGCTGCGGTTCAGCGGGCTGTTGCAGGTGCTGTTGCCGGTGGTGCGCAGGCTTTCGTAGGTCGAATTGGCATTGGCCAGCGTGTTGCCGAAGAACTGGTGCAGGTGCGAGCGACCCGGCTGACCGGGGAAGACAACCGGATCGTCGCGAAGCTCGTGGCTGGGATTGCAGATGAAGCGGAACGCGCCGACCACGTCGGGCTTGCCGGAGCCGGGGATCTCGCCGGTGCCCCAGGACGGAACCAGCTCGGCGTTGACGTCGAAGTTGCTGGGGATCTCGGGATAGCTGTCGGCGACCGACAGGCTGCCCGGCGTCACCGCGACCGAGGTGGGGGTCGGCGTGGGGGCCGGTGCCGGGGTCGGCGTCGCGGTCGGGACGACCGTGACCGGCGCCGCCGCGCCCGGCGCGGCTGTCCCGCCACCGCCACCGCCGCTGCCGCCGCCGCACGACGCCAGCGCCAGCGCGCCGGCGAGTTGCGCGAGTGACCGGCCGGTGCGACGCGTCAGCGTGCCCGGTGCCGCATGACGCAGCAGCGACTTCATCAGATTGCTCCATGCCCGGAGTGGCCGGACGATCGTCCGGTCGGGATGGCTCTTTCTACCCTGCGGTGGTTAGGGGGCCGTGAAGCGGCATGGTTACGGTGCGGTAAACATTGGGCGTCGCGAGCACGCGGGTGGCAGGTGCCGGTGCGTCCGACGCATCATCCGGTGCGGGCGCGCGCGCGCACCTGCACCGGCGGGACGGCGATCAGCCCGCGCGGCGTACCAGCCGGCGCTTCAACCGCCGCGCGAGCTGCGCGGCCTGACGCAGCCCGGGCCAGCGGTCGAAGAAGCGCAATTCGGCGATGTCGGTGCGCGACGGGCGCTGGTCGGCGATCGGCGGGACCGCGAAATGCGTCACGATTTCCGGGTGCGCACGGCGATACCAGACATAGGCGCCGTCAATCGGCGGATGGTCGTCCAGCGCCAGCAGTCCGCGCAGATAGGCGGCGAGCGCGGGGACGATCTCGGCCCGGAACCCCATGCAATGTGCGCCGATGATGTCGCTGCGCTGCAGGTCGTCGGGCTGCGCGGCGTAATGGCCGCCGTAGAAGATCTGCCAGTCGGCGGGTAGCGTGGTGTCGCGCGCCGCGGCGGTGAAATCGACGTCATCCTCGAGGATCAGCACGCTCGCGCCCTGCGCCGCGGCGTCCTCGAGGATCGTCAAATGACTGTAATAGACGCCGCGCGCGCCGATCGAGGTGAAGGTGCCCGCGTCGTCGAAACGGCACGCGTCGAAGAAGGCGAGGCGCGGGTCGGCGTCGGCTCCGATTCGCCGCAGCTCGCCGATCATCTGCGCGCGCCGGTCGGTCCGGTGCTTGAGGTTGATGATGCGGACTTGGTCGAAATCGTCGAACAGCATCGTCTCAATCCTTGCCGAAGCGCCGCACGAGCGGGAGCACCGCAGTGGCGATGTCGAATTCGCGTTCCACCTTCGCGCGCGCGGCGATCGCCAGCCGGTCGCCGAGGTCGGGTTCGCCGCGGAGCCGCGCGATCGCGCGGCGCAGGTCGTCCCAGTCGCCGGGGCGAAACAGCAATCCCTCGACACCGTCCTCGATCAGTTCAGGAACGCCGGCGACGCGACTGCCGACCACCGGCACGCCGATCGCCATCGCCTCCATCAGCACGATCGGCAGCCCTTCCATGAAGCTGGGCAGCACGAGCAGGTCGGCGCGCGCGATCGCGGCGAGCGTCGCGGCCTCGTCGAGGCGGCCGGCGAAGCGGACGCGATCGGCGAGCCCGTATGCGGCGACCGCGGCCTCGATCTCGCCCAGCATCGGGCCGTCGCCGACGAGCGTCAGCGTCACATCGAGCGGCGCGATCGCGTCGAGCAGCCCGAGATGCCCTTTTTCCGCCGACAGCCGCGCGACGCAGACGATCTCACGCCGCGCGCCGGTGCGCGGCGGCGCGGCGGGGAGCCGCGGCAGGTCGAGCCCGCAACGCACGGTCGCGAATTTGTGCCAATGCGCGGGGGCGGTGACGCGCATCGCCTGCGCGCGCCCGAACCACGACACGCAGGCGGCGAAATCCGCCGCCTCCAGCTTCGCGCCCAGGGTCAGCCCGGCGGGATAATCGGTTTCGGAAATGCCGTGCAGCGTCAGGCTCCACGGCAGCCCGGCAAAGCGCGCCGCCAGCATCCCGACCGTCGCGCCGGCATTGGCGAAATGATTGTGAACATGCGTGATGCCGTCCTGCCGCAGCAGGTGCGCGAGCACCACGGCCTCGGCGAAGTGGAACAGCGACCACAGCATCGCCTTCGCGCCCGGCGCACGGTGACGCAGCGCGAGCCGCAGCAGGGTGAACCACGCGCCGGGACGGGTCGTGATCGCGCGGAGGTGCGCACCGAGCAGCGTCGCGATCCGCATCGGCAGCACGAAGCGGGTGGTGTCGAAGGACGCCTTGTCCTCGGGCGCCTTCAGCTCGGCGGGCGAGGGGCGGCGGACGCTATAGGTGCGGATGTCGACGCCGTGGCGGCGCAGGCTGTCGACTTCGCGGCGGATGAAGGTGTGCGACGAGGCCGGATACTGGCTCACGACATAGGCGATGCGCGGGTCGGTCATTTGTAGGTGATCGCCGATGTATGGTGACGCGCGCGCCGGTAGCGGATCACGCCCTGCAGCTCCGGGAATTTGGCGAGCATCGTGAAGAAGGCGTGCGGCCACCCCATGCCGCGCGGCTGCCCGCCGCGCAGCGCGATCCGCGCGACCTGCGCGGCGAAGGCGGCGACCGGCAGCAGCAGGAAGGCGGGGTGGACGAGCAGCGCCAGCGTGACCCCGACGAACGGGACGATCCCCGCCCAGAGCTGCGCGCGCTTCACCTCGTCGCGGTAGAGCGGCTGCGGAAGCGCGGCGGTGGCGTCGCGGGCCTGCGCATAGCCGAAGCCGGTGCGCACCCCGCGCCACCACCATTGCTTGAAGCGCAGCATCGCGGCGTCGTGCCGCGTCATTTCGGCGTCGATCCGCCAGACCCGCCAGCCGGCGGCGCGCAGCCGCGCGCACAATTCGGGCTCCTCGCCGGCGGTCAGCGTGTCGGTGAAGCCGCCGAGCGCGCGGACGGCGGCGGCGCGCATCAGCGAATCGCCCCCGCACGCGTCCGCCTCGCCGACCGGCGTGTCCCATTCCATGTCGCACAGCCGGTTGTAGACCGAGGCGTCGGGGAAGCGCTCGCGCCGCCGTCCGCAGACCACCGCGACATCGGGATGCGCGTCGAGAAAGGCCGTGGCGGTCGCCAGCCAGCCGGCGTCTAGCTCGCAATCGCCGTCGACGAATTGCACCAGTTCGACCGCCGGGAGCGCCGCCAGCCCGGCATTGCGCGCGCGGGCGGCCGTAAACGGCAGGGCGAGATCGAGATCGACGACCGTTGCGCCCAGCGCGCGCGCGCGCGCGGCACTGCCGTCGGTCGACGCCGAATCGACATAGACGACCGCCGCGCCGCTGCCGTCGAGCGCGCGCAGGCAGCGGATCAGTCGCTCGCCCTCGTTGCGCCCGATCGCGACGATGCCGATCCGGGGCGGCGCATTGGGGGGCGTGATGAGGGAAGGAAAGGTCATGCAGCCGCAGCGGTCGTCCAGTGAGCGTTGCGAATCAATCCGGATTGATCCACCGGCCATGCCTCTAGCATCGCACGGGTTAAATTCGAGCGACCACGGAGCACATGCGTGCGGGATAAGGACATGACGATGCGGATTCTCTTTGCCCTGCCCGGCTTTCACCGCTTCGAGCGCGGCGCGGAGATCGCCTTGCTGTCGCTCGCCGCCGAGCTGGGGCGGGCGGGCGAAGAGGTTACGGTGATCGGGTCGGGCGATGCGCGTGCCGGCACGCCGTATCGCTTCCTGCACGCCGGATCGGTGCGTCGCGAGCGGCTGGAGAAATTGCCGCGCGTCCCGGCGCTGCGCAGCGACACCGGCTGGGAGGAGGCGACCTTCGCGCCCGGGCTGCTGCGCGCCTATCGCCCCGCCGACCATGACGTGACCGTCACCTGCTCGTTCCCCTTCACCAACTGGGTGCTGCGCCGCCCGGTGCTCGGCGGTCGTCGCCCGCCGCACGTCTTCGTGACGCAGAACGGCGACTGGCCCGCGATCTCGAACGATTCGGAGTTCCGCACCTTCGGCTGCGAGGGGCTGGTGTGCACCAATCCCGATTATTTCGAGCGCAACCGCGACCGCTGGCGCTGCGCGCTGATCCCCAACGGCATCGACGCGACTCGCTTTACGCCGGGCGCGGCGGAACGCGCGCGGCTCGGGCTGCCCGAGCAGGGACCGATCGTGCTGATGGTCAGCGCGCTGATCCCGTCGAAGCGCGTGGAGGACGGCGTGCGCGCGGTCAGCCACATGCCCGGCGCGCAGCTCGTGGTCGCTGGTGACGGACCGGAGCGCGAGGCGGTCGACAAGCTGGCGGGCGAGCTGCTGCCGGGGCGCTTTCGCCGCCTGACGGTCGCGGCGACCGAAATGCCGGCGCTCTATCGCTCGGCGGACGTGTTCCTGCACCTGTCGAAGGAGGAGTCGTTCGGCAACGTCTATATCGAGGCGCTGGGATGCGGTGCGCCGGTGGTCGGGCATGATTCGGCACGGCTGCGCTGGATCGTCGGCGACGATGCGGTGCTGCTCGACACGACCGACCCGGTGGCGGTGGCGCGCGCGCTGGAACAAGCGATCGCGTCGCGCGAGACGCTGGTGCCGCGCGGCGTGGCACGGGCCGCGACGTTCGCGTGGCCGCGGGTCGCCGCGCAATATCGCGCGTTTCTGGCGGAGGTGATCGCCGCCGGGCGGCGGGCATAGCCGTTCGGCCATGCCCGCGCGCGATCAGTTCACGAAGTCGCGGAAATATTCGATCGTCCGCTCCAGACCCTCGCGGAGCTGCACCTTGGGCTCCCAGCCGAGCTTGTCGCGCGCGACGGCGATGTTGGGCTGGCGCTGCATCGGATCGTCCTGCGGCAGCGGGCGATAGTCGAGCGTCGAGCGCGAGCCGGTCAGCCCGATCACCAGCTCGGCCAGTTCGCGGATCGTGAATTCGTTGGGATTGCCGATGTTGACCGGCCCGGCAACGTCCGGCGCGGTATCCATCAGCCGCAGGAACCCTTCGACCAGATCGTCGCGATAGCAGAAGCTGCGCGTCTGCGATCCGTCGCCGTACATCGTGATCGGTTCGTCCCTGAGCGCCTGCATGATGAAATTGGAGACGACGCGCCCGTCGGCCGGATGCATCCGCGGGCCGTAGGTGTTGAAGATGCGCGCGACCTTCACCTCCAGCCCGAGCTGCCGGTGATAGTCGAAGAACAGCGTCTCGGCGCAACGCTTGCCCTCGTCATAGCAGGAGCGGATGCCGATCGGGTTGACGTTGCCCCAATAATCCTCGGTCTGCGGATGGACGTGCGGATCGCCGTAGACCTCGCTGGTCGACGCCTGGAAGATCTTGCACTTCAGCCGCTTCGCCAGCCCGAGCATGTTGATCGCGCCGATCACGCTGGTCTTGGTCGTCTGCACCGGGTCGTGCTGGTAATGGATCGGCGAGGCCGGGCAGGCGAGATTGTAGATCTCGTCGACCTCCACGTAGAGCGGGAAGCATACGTCGTGGCGCATGAACTCGAAGCGCGGGTTGCTGTGCAGATGCTCGATGTTGCGCTTGGCGCCGGTGAACAGATTGTCGACGCACACCACCTCGTCGCCGCGCTCCAGCAGCCGGTCGATCAGGTGCGAGCCGAGGAAACCGGCGCCGCCGGTCACCAGGATACGCTTACGTGACTGATAATTCCGCGCCATCCGGCCCTGATCCCCTGCTTGTCGCCTGTCCGCGAACGCCGGGCGGCGTCGCAGGCAAACCGTTAGTTCCCGGCTACTAAGGAGGCGTTACGCCTTGCGCAAACACTGTTATGGAACTTGGATATGCAGCGGATCCCGATCCTCGACGGCTGGCGCGCGCTCAGCATCCTGCTGGTGCTGGCCGGGCATCTGCTGCCGCTCGGGCCGCATCGCTGGGGTATGAACGCGGCGGTGGCGGGGACCGGGATGGCGCTGTTCTTCACGCTGTCGGGGTTCCTGATCACGCAGTTCATGCTGCATCGTCCCGACGTGCGCGCCTTTCTGATCCGGCGGCTGTTCCGGATCGTGCCGCTGGCGTGGCTGGCGATGCTGATCCTGACGATCGCGACGCGCGCCGACATGCAGACGATGCTCGCCAACCTGCTGTTCGTCGCCAACCTGCCGCCGGTGCGGCTGCTCCACGGCGGCGAGCATCTTTGGAGCCTGTGCGTCGAGGTGCAATTCTACCTGACGGTAGCGCTGATCGTCGCTGTTGGCGGTGCGCGCGGCCTGTGGGCGTTGCCGGTGCTGTGCGTCGCGGTGACGCTGGGGCGCGTCGCGGACGGCGCGTTGATGAGCAATTACACCTGGCAGCGAATCGACGAGATCCTGGCGGGAGCGACGCTGGCGCTGCTGCATGCGCGGCTGGTCGCGGCACCGGTGCGGCGCGCGTTGCCGGTGTGGCTGCCGCTGATGCTGCTGGCGCTGGCGCTGGCGGCGGCGAACGAGACGACCGGGGCGCTCAATTACCTCCGGCCGTATCTGGCCGCGGCGGCGATCGGCACGTCGATCGTCGCGGCGCCGCGCTGGATGCGCGCGCTCTTCGCCTCCCGGCCGGCGCGCTACATCGCCGAAGTGTCCTATGCGGTGTACGTGTTCCACGGGATGCTGTCGGCGACGTGGCTCGGCAGCGGCGACACGCTGGTGCGCTATGCCAAGCGTCCGCTGCTGTTCGCCGCGACCTTCGCCGCCGCGCATCTCTCGACCTTCCGGTTCGAGCATCCGATGATTGCGCTGGGCAAGCGCCTCGAACGGCGGCGTGTGCCGGCGGCGGTCTAGCGCCCGGCGCGCAGCCAGTCGGTCGGCCGCTTGCGCGCAAGCCCGAGGTAGAGCGGGATCTTCCACAGAATGTAGAGCGGCAGCCGCACCGCCGCTGCGCCGGACAGGAACGGCCGCCCGACCCGCGCCCAGGCCGCCACCAGCGCGGCAAGCGCGAGCAGCAGCAACGCGCCGAGCAGCAACGCCGGCCACGCCGCCGCGCCGATCAGCGCCAGGACGCCGAGCGCAATCAGCCCGAGCGCATCGAGCAGCAGCAGCAACGTCAGCGGCGGCACCGCAAGGCTGATCCCCGCCCAAATCGCGCGAAGATCGCCGCGGCGCAGCCCGGCGGCGATCGCGGGCAGCGCGTGGCGACGCGAGGTGGCGATGAAGCCGCCTTCCCAACGCGTGCGTTGCCTGAGCGTACCCTCGGCGCTGCTCGCGGCGCTCCACACGGTCGCGCCGGCGGCGAAGCGTGGCGGCGTGCCGCGCTGCGCGAGGTCGAGGCCGAGCGCGAGGTCCTCGACGATATCGTCGGTCGCCAGCGGCGCGTCGCGGAAGACTGGCCACGGGAACGCCATGCCGGTGCCGGTCAGGTTGACGCGACCGGCCAGCCGCTGGAGCCCGCGCTGGCGGACGAGATTTTTGATGGCGAAGGCGAAGTTCGACACCTGCACCATTGGCGCAGCGTCGCGTTCCGGGCGCATCAGGTAACTGGCCTGCGCGGGCGTGCGGCGCGCGGCGGCGGCCAGCGCGGTCAGCGAGGCGCGGTCGATCGTGCAATCGGCGTCGAGCACGATCGCCACCGCACACGGCGCGGGCTGCGCCGCGAGGTGATCGCGGGCGAAAGCGAGCGCGAAGCCCTTGCCGCGTTGCGAAGGATCGTCGCGCCGCAGCACCGCGGCGCCGGCCTGTTCGGCGAGCGTGGCGGTATCGTCGGTGCAATTGTCCGCCACCACCAGCACGCGAAACCCGTCGGGCAGCTCGGCGGCGAGCAGCGTCAGCGTGCGCGTGATGACCGCCGCCTCGTCGTTGGCGGGCATGACGATGACCACCGGTCCTTCGGCGCCAAGCGTCGCGGCGGGCGCGCGCAGCGTGCGCAGCCCGGCGATCACCTCGATCGCGAACGCCGCCGTCAGCACCACGAGCGGTACGGCGAGCGCCACCGCCACGATCGTCGCGATCACCTCCATTGCCGCACCCCTTCGTCTGCCCCAGATCCGCCGCCTCCGCGTGTAGGCGCTCGGGCGGTTCTCCGCCATGCCACGGCAACAGTTTACCGGACCTTGAGGAAGATAGCGCCATAACCGGGCGTCCCGCGACGGGAGGCGACGTCATGGCCGCCACGTCGCGTCGGTTGCAGCAAGGGGGCGGAATGTCTAGAAGGAGCAGGCCGGAAGGGGCGCCGGTGCCAGCCAGGATTGTGCCCGCGCGTCGGAAGCAGACAAGGTGAACAACGAAGCCGTCGGAACATGGGAGGCTGCGGACCGCAAGCCGTCGCGACGCCGCGCCGCGCCATTGCGGTGGCCGAAGCTGTCGGCGTCCGCCTGGCTGCTGATCGCCGGGATCGTCGCGCTCGGCATTCCCACCATGCTCACCGTCGCGCGCGTCAGCTGGTCCACCGAGCAGGGCGGGCATGGTCCGCTGGTGCTGGCGACCGGGCTGTGGCTGATGTGGCGCGAGGTGCCGGGGGCGCTGCGGCTGCGCGAGGCCGGCAATGCGTGGCTCGGTGGCGGGTTCGTCGCCTTGTGCCTGCTCGCTTATCTGTTCGCGCATATCACCGGCATCATCGAGGTCGAGGCCTTCGCCTTCTACGGCGCGCTGCTGGGGACCGGCTATCTGCTGTTCGGCGGGCCGGTGCTGCGCGAATTGTGGTTCCCGCTCTTCTATCTCGGCTTCGTCTTCCCGCCGCCCGATCAGGCGGTGGCGATCATCACCCAGCCGATCAAGATCGCGATCTCCGAACAGGCGGTGAACCTGCTCTATGCGCTCGGTTATCCGATCGGCAGCTCGGGCGTGTCGATTCAGATCGCGCAATATGACCTGCTGGTCGCGGCGGCCTGCGCGGGGCTGAACTCGATCATCAGCCTGACCGCCATCTGCTTGTTCTACATTTACGTCCGGCACCACGCCAACTGGCGCTACAGCGCGCTGTTGATGCTGACGATCATCCCGATCGCGGTGTTCGCCAATTTCGTCCGCGTGATCCTGTTGATCCTCATCACTTATTATTTCGGCGACGCCGCCGCTCAGGGCTTCGCGCACGATTTCGCGGGGCTGGTGATGTTCCTGATCTCGGTGCTGACGATCTTCGCGATCGACGGGCTGGCCGCGCCGCTGCGCCGCGCTTTGGGGAATGGCCATGACGACGACTGATCACGCGCACGACGCGCCCGTGCTGAGCCGGCGCCAGGCGATCCTCGGCGGTGCATTCCTGGTGACCGCCGGCACCGCGATCGCGCGCGTGCCGCACCACAACATCGACCTGTTGGGCGATCGCAAGATCGACAAGCTGATCCCGCAGAGGATCGGCGCGTGGGAATTCTATTCAAAGAGCGGGCTGGTCGTGCCGCCCGCCGATCAGCTCAAGGACGCGCTCTATTCGCAGCTCATGACGCGCGTCTATGTCGCGGCCGATGAGCTGCCGGTGATGCTGCTGATCGCGCAGAGCGGCGGGCAGACCGGTGTGTTGCAGGTGCACCGGCCGGAATATTGCTATCCCGCCGGCGGCTTCACGCTGGTGGGGCGCGACGTGCTGCCGGTCGCGCTGCCGGGCAGCCGGCTGGAGGCGACCGCGATCACCGCGACGGCCGACGACCGCACCGAGCAATTGCTCTACTGGACGCGGGTCGGCGAGGACATGCCGCTCACCTGGGTGCGGCAGCGCTGGTCGGTGGCGCGCGCCAATCTGAAGGGCGACGTGCCCGACGCGGTGCTGGTGCGCGTGTCGGCGCTGACCGCCGATCGCGAGGCGGGAATGGCGACGCTGACGCGTTTCGTGCAGGCGATGTTCGCCTCCGTCCCGCCCGACGTGCGGCGCTTCCTCGACATCGACGCGCGCTGAAAAGCGCCGCGCCGCGCGGTCAGGACCGGCGCGGCAGCTCGATCGGCTTGAGCACCAGCAGGATGAAGACGAGATTGGCGACGATCAGCAGGCTGGCCAGCAGGTCATGCCCGCCATTGCCAAGATAGTTGGCGAGCGCGCACATCGCGGCGCCGGCGAGATAGGCGATCATCGAATCCTGATGATCGTCCGCCATCGAACGCTGCAGGAACAGCACGACGAGGCCGGCGAAAATGGCCAGGGTGACCCAATCGTAAACCGTTTCCATGCAAGGTTCCCAATTACCGCCAAGAGGCACTACAGGATTTGTCCGGCGGGTGCTAGTAACGCTGCAATACCGAAGTGACACAGGGGGAATCAGATGTTTAAGCGTGGTTCATTGCTGGCCGTGACCGCCCTGGCGCTCGTCACCGCGGCCTGCGATCGCAAGCCGACCGGGCAAAGCGTCGCCGTGGTCAACGGCGAGGAGATTTCGGCCGGCGAGCTGAACGGCGAGTTGCAGATGGCCAACGTTCCGCCGAGCGCCGACCAGAAGCTGGCGCGTCAGCAACTGCTGCAGGGGCTGATCGACCGTCGCCTGCTCGCGCAGGCCGCGCGCAAGAACGGCGTCGACAAGTCGCCGGAGTTCCTGAGCCGTCAGCGCCGCCTGACCGACGAGCTGCTGATCGCGATGAACGCCGAGCGGCAGGCCGGCAGCCAGAAGCTGCCCGATCAGGCCGCGGTCGATGCCTTCATCGCGCAGAACCCGTATCAGTTCGGCCAGCGCCAGATCCTCGCGCTCCAGCAGATCGCGATCGAGGCGCCGTCCGATCCCAAGGCGCTGGCACCGCTGGCGGATGCGCATTCGCTCGACGCGGTGGCGGCGACGCTGACGCGGCTGAAGATCCCGTTCACGCGCACCAGCGGGCGCCTCGATACGGCCAGCGTGCCGGCCGACGCGCTGAAGCGCATCTTCGCGCTGCCCGCGACCGAGCCGTTCGTGCTGCCCGCCAATGGCAAGCTCTACGCCAACGTCATCGTCGGGCGTGAGCCGGTGCAGATGTCGCAGGACGACATGCGCAAGGCGGCGATGGCGGCGCTGCGTCAGCAGAACACCCGCAACGGGCTGGCGGCCGACGTGAAGCAGCTGCGCTCGACTGCGAAGATCGAATATCAGCCGGGCTATGCGCCGGTCGCGAATGCGACCCCGGCGGCGGGCGCGGCGAAGAAGTAAGCGGAACCGGGCCGGCAGCGATGCCGGCCCGTCTTCATGGCGGCTTGCCGCCATGCGTATGATCTGCATAATACACCTTGGATAATCCGGGGGACATGATGCGGATCGTGACGAGACTGACGCGCGGGATCACCGCGCTGGTGGCGGGCAGCGTCCCGATCGCTGCGGCGGCGCAGGATTATGCCCCGACCTTCCACCCGGAGCGGCGCAAGGGCCCGCCGCCCGGTCCGCTCAACCAGGTGCTGGTGCTCGGCACCACGCATCTCTCCTCGTTTCGGACGCTGCGCCGCGAGGCGCTCGTGCCGTTGCTCGACCGGCTCGCGACATGGCGGCCGGAGGTGATCGCGACCGAGGATCTGTCGGGGCTGCAATGCGATTCGCTGCGGCGCTACCCGTCGCGCTATGCCGACAGCGTCGAGACCTATTGTCCCGATCCCGCGGCATGGGGAAAGGCTTTGGGGCTCGACGTGCCGGCGGCCAATGCGGCGGCGGAGCAGATGCTCGCGACATGGCCGGCCACGCCGACCGCGGCGCAACGGCGACGGCTGGCGGCGCTGTTCCTTGCGGCGGGCGAGCCCGCTTCGGCTGCGGTGCAATGGCGGCGGTTGCCGGAGGACGAACGGCGCGCCGGGGACGGACTGGATGCCGCGATGCTCGCCGAACTCGCGCGGCGGTGGGCGCGGCCCGGCGAGACCGAATGGATCGGGGTCGCGCTGGCGGTGCGGCTCGGGCTGGAGCGGATTTACGGCGTCGACGATCACAGCGCCGACGCACCGGATGCACCCGGCTTCGGGGAGGTGATCGCGCGGGCGTGGGATAACCCCGCCGTGCGCGAGCGACAGGCGTTCACCGATCCGCTGGAAAAAGGCGTGGCACAGCCCGGCGGCGTGATGGCGCTGTACCGCGCGTACAATTCACCGCGGGCGCAGGAGCTTGCCTATCGCAGCGATTTCGGGGCGACCTTCCTCGAACCGTCCGCGCAGCGTTTCGGGCGCATGTATCTGGGCTATTGGGAGACGCGCAATCTGCGGATGGTCGCCAATATCCGCGACGTGCTGGGGCGGCAACCGGGCAAACGGCTGCTGGCGATCGTCGGCGCGTCGCACAAGGGCTATTACGAGGCCTATCTGAACCAGATGCACGACGTGCGGCTGGTCGACGCCGAGCAGGTGCTGCGATGAGCGGGGCGGGCGTCGCGCGGACGCCCGCCGACCGGCCTATTTGTTGTAATAGTCGCTATAGCCCGCGCCATAGCCATAGCCGTAATTGTCGGTCAGCAACCCGCCGTCGAAGCGGTTGAGCACGACGCCCGCGCACGGCGCCTGATCGAGGACGTGCAGCGCGTCCTGGATCTGCTTGCGCGTGGTGCGGCCTTCCTCGACGATCAGGATGAACGCATCGAGCTTGGTCGTCACGATCGTCGCATCGTCATTGGCGAACACCGGCGGCAGGTCGCACAGGAAGATGCTGTGCGTCGGGCGCGCACGCATCGCGGCGACCATCGCGTCCATCCGCGGCGACGACAGCAATTCGGCCGAGCGCGCCGGGGCGTTATCGGTCGGCAGGATCACCAGCCGCTCGCCCTCGGGGTGGACCGCGATGTCGCCGAGCGCGGGGATCGTGCCTTCGAGGAAATCGCGCATCCCGCGCTCGACGGTCAGCCCGAAATTGGCCGCGATCGATCCCCGGCGCAGGTCGAGGTCGACCAGCGTCGTGTCGATGCCGGGCGTGCGCGACAGCGCCGCCGAAAGATTGGTCGCGATGAACGACTTGCCCACCGCCGGGGTCGCCGAAACGATCCCGAACAGCCGCCAGCCCTTGTTCCGGTGCAGCTTGAGCAGCCGCGAGCGCAGCAGGTTGAACGGACGCGAGCGCACGTCGCGGCTGTCGAACCCGTAAATGCCGCGCTGCTTCGCCAGCGCAGCCGACCAGGCGAATTGCTGCGCCTCCTGCAAGGTCGGCAGCGGGGTTTCGGGGCGCAGGTCGCTGGCGATCTTGGTCATCACATTCTCGGTCATCACAGCGCCCCCTGCGGTTCGGCGTCGGCGCGCCGCCGCCGGCGCAGCGCCGGCAGGCGGAAGAAACCACGGCGCTTTTTCGCACCGGGCGGCAGGTCGGCGACGAAGGTCGGCACCAGCGCCAGCGGCTCCAGTCCCAGGCTCTGGATCTGCCCGACGCCGCGGATCGGGCGCAGCAGGAATTCGAGCACCAGCGCCAGCACCACGCCGAGCCCGAGACCACCCGCGATCCCGCCGCCGATCAGCAGCAGACGGTTCGGCGACACCGGCTTGTCGGGCGCGGAGGGCGGGTCGATCACCGACAGGCGCTCGCCCTTCTGCTCCTGCGCCATGCGCGCCGAATTCTGCGCGCGCAGCACGTTGCCCGACACCTCGCGAAGCTGGTCGCGCAGCGTCGTGGCGCGGGCCTCGAGCTGCGATACCTGTTCCTGCAACACCGGCGCGCGCGATTGCGCGGCCATCCCGGCCGCGGCACGGGCCTCGTCAGACGCGCGATATTGCTGGAGCTGGCCGATCTGCGCGTTGTTTGCCTGGATCTGGCTCTGGATCAGCGCGCTGTCCGAGCTGCCCCCCTGCGAGGCGGCGATTTCCTTGGCCTGTTGCAGCCGCGCCTTGGCGCGCACCACGTCCGGGTGGCTTTCCGCAAACACCGCACGCGCCGCGACCAGCGCCGATTCGGCCTGCTGGACCATCGGGTCCTTGCCGCCGCTGCGCTGGACCTGCGCCATCAACTGCCGGTTCTCGCCCTGCAACTGTGCGATCTGCGCGCTGTAGCTGCCGGTATTGGCGGGCATCACCATCCCGCCGCTGGCCAGCGTGCTGCCGTTGCGCGCCTTGATCGCGGTGATCTGGCCCTCGATCTGGTTGATCTGATCGGTCAGCTTGCGCGACTGATCCTGAAGGAAGTCGACCGTATTGTTCGCCTGCGCCGCCATGGTGGTGGCGTCGATCTCGAGGAAGCGGCTGACGAAGCTCTGCATCACCGCCTGCGCCTTGGCAGGATCGGCGTAATCGTAGCTCATCGTGAAAGCGATCGTATTGGTGCCGCCCTGTTGCGCGCCGCCGCCGATGTCGCCGCTGACCGCTCCGAGCTTGGTCGCTTCCTGCATCTGCGTCACGATCGACGACAGCGGCTTGGACCGACGCTCCTGCTCGTAGAGGTTGTTCTGCTCGATCAGCGCGATCAGATCGCCACGGCTGAGCACCTGCTCACGGATCTTGGCGATCCGCTGGTCGATGATCGAGTTGATCGGCGAGGTGACGAGCGTCGAGGGCAGTTCCTGCGATTCGACGAGCAGCGTCGCGCTGGACCGATAGATGCGCGGCAGCGCGAAGGCGGTCACGATCCCCGCGACCGACAGCAGCACGAACGGCACGATCACGAACCATTTGCGCTCCCACAGGATTCGCGGGATGTAGTTGATGAACCCGCCGCCGGCGGCGGGCTGGTCGTCGTTGTCTACGCTGTCACTCACCGGATGTCGCCCAGTCTGGTTCGCAGGAAAAGCCGGAATGTCACGTCGGACGGACTGCCGAAGCCGCGCCCGTTGGCGTGGCGGTAGCCCACCGACGCACCGGCGAAGATGCGGCGCGTGAAGCTGCGCTCATAGCTGGCCTGTCCGCTCACGAAGTCGGTCCGCGGCGCCTGCAGGGTGGTGTTGGAGGTGGTGTTCAGCCGCGAATATTCGATCGACGCCCGCACGACGTCGAACTCGCGCAGCTGATAGGAATAATCGGCCGCCGCCCCGTAACGCCGCGACACGTCGCCAAGCCCGGTCGGCTGCGCGTCGCTATAGGCGCGCAGGCATTGCACCGAGCGGCCGCCGTCGCGGCAGCCGTTGAAATTGGCCGACAGGCCGGTGGCGGTGACGGTGCCGGCCGGCGTGGTGGACGAGACGAAGACCGCCCCGAGACCGCCCGAGAGGTTCACCCGCGGGCTGAGCTGGTAGGTCAGCGTCCCCTGCGGCGCGTAAGTGTGGCCCGAATAGCCGGGATTGTCATAGTCGATCCACGTTCCCGACCCTTGCGCGCCGACGCTCAGCCGCTCCGACAGCGAACGGCTGTAGCCGATCGTGGCGGCGGCGGTCCGAGAAGAGAGCAGGAAGGCGTTGCCGCCGTCACCATAGCTGACGCGGTTGATGCTGACCTGCCCGGTGACGGTGTCCCGCGTGCTGAGGCGATAGTCGGCACCGAACGCCGCGGCGACCGCATTCTGGCGCTGGTTGAGCCCGATCAGCGAGATGTCCGGCGTGCCGAGATCGGGGCCGGGGATCGGATTGGGATTGACGGCGCCGACGAGACCCAGACCATTCTGCCCGATGATCGAACTGTCGTAGGAGACGTCCGCGCGCAGATTGAGCCGGGCGCTCATCGCGCGGCGCGCGAGCGCGCTGAAGCCATAGGCCTCCGCCGCGCTGTAGCGCGTCAGATAGTCGCTGCGGCGATAGCGCGCGACCAGCGACGCCTGGTTGCGTTCGTCGACGAAGCTGAGTTGCGGGGTGATCGCCAGCTCGGTCGAGGCCGCGCCCTCACCGCCGTCACGGACCAGAAACGGGTTGGTCGAATAGGCGCCGCCCGCGGTCACGTCGACCGCGACGCGCGTTTCCTGCGCGACCGCGGGCGCGAGCGGCAGCGCGACGGTCGTGGAGGCGAGCAGCAGCGCGGCGGCGCCGCGCGTCATGCTTTTGCCCGACATCACGGAACGATGACCGTGTCGCCGCCGCGCACCAGCGGCAGCGTCTCGTTGGTGACGTCGGCCACCTGTCCCTTCAGGATGTCGCTCAGCCGGACGCGGATCGCCTGTGCGCCGGTCGCGGTCTTGCGGATGATGACGACGTTGCTGAGCTGCGCAAACTCGGCGGGGCCGCCGGCGAAGCTGAGCGCCTCCAGCACGTTGACGTAGCGACCGGGGTTGAACGAGCCGGGGCTGCGCACCTTGCCGAGCACCGAGAATTGCAGGCCGGCGGGCGTCTTCACCGACACCGTGACCTGCGGCACCGCGGTGCGATACTGCGATTCCAGGCCTTTGGTGATGCGCGCTTCGATCTCGCCCGGCAGCGCGTTGAGCGCGTCGACCTTGCCGACCAGCGGGAAGGAGAAGGTGCCGTCGGGCAGCACGCGCTCGGTCCGTTGCAGCCGCTCCTCACCCCAGACGAAGATCTCGAGTTCGTCGCCGGGGTTGATGCGATACGGAACCAGCGCGCCGGGTGCGGCAGCAGCGCGCGCCGAGGCGGCGGCGGGCTGTTGCGCCAGCGCCGGCGTCGCCTGGAGCAGCAACAGCCCGATGCCGCAAAAAAAGCTTGGTCTTCATGTCGTTCCCCCATGCCGACGTGCCGGCGCCCGCGACGCTGCCGTGCACATGGCCGCTTCCATCGTTTGCCAGCCCGTCCCTTATCGGGTAAAGCGCTGACCGTCAGGTGCCTTACAGCATTTTCCTTACGAAGTACGTACGAGATTGTTGGGGATGGGCAGCATTCTTGTGCGGGGGGCATCGGTGAAGCGGACCCCGGTTCGACGGGCAATGAAAAGGCGGGCGATCGTCGCGGCGGCGATGGCGTTGACGCTGCTGGCCGGTTGCCGTTCGCGCGAGGAACGCGCGGCCAAATTCGCCGCGGTCTACGAGGCCGCGATGGCCAACAACGATCCCGTTATGGCACGACTGGCGATGCAGCAGGCGGTCGGCTTCGACGACTCGAACCCCGACTACTGGCAGCAGCTCGGCGGAGTCGAACTGGCGCTGGGCGACTATTCGGGGGCGTTCAACGCCTATCTGCGCGCCAACGAGCTGGACCATAGCCGCCCGGTGGTGTTGCAGGCGCTGGCCGATCTGGCGGTGATCGGCGGCCATGCCGAGGATGCGCAGCGTTATGCCAAGCAGGTGCTGCTGCTGCGCCCCGACGACCCCGCACCGCAAACGACGCTCGGCTTCGTCGCGCTGCGCAACCGCGATTATGATTCCGCGCTCAAACATGCCGATGCGGTGCTGGCGACGCGGGTCGACGATACCAATGCCACGATCCTGAAGGCGCGCGCGCTCGCCGGGCTGGGCAAGCCCGACGCCGCGCTGACGCTGTTGCGCGATTTCGTCACCGGCCATCCCAGCGACGCGACCGCGCTCGACGCGCTCGGCGACATGTCCGGACGGTTCGGCAATCTCGCCGGGCAGAAGGAAGCGCAAAGCCGCGAGCTGGCGATGCGCCCCAAGGACGTGGCGCTGCGCGTCAACTACGCGCGCACGCTTTACCGGCTCGGCGAGCGCGCGGCGGCGCACGAGCTGACCTATGCGCTGGCGAGCGGCGGAGGGCATGAGGGGCGGCTGATCGACATCCTCGGACTCTGGCTCCAGTACGAGCCGCGCGACGCGGCGGTGGCGGAGGTGCGGCAACTGGCGACGCAGGCATCGACCGCCGACAAGATGCGCTATGCCTATTTCCTGATGCTGGCGGGGCAGGCGGGCGAGGCGGAGGCGTTGGTCGCGCCGCTGGTGTCGCTGCCGGTCACCGCCGCCAACGCCGCGCCGCTGGCATTGCTGGCACAGGCGCAGGCGATGCAGGGGCGCGATGCCGAGGCGCTCAAGCTGCTAGACGCGGTGCTGGCGTTCGACGAGGGAAATATCATGGCGCTGCGCGCGCGCACCGATCTCTACCTGCGCACCGGGCGCGGGCGGCAGGCGGTGTTCGATGCGCAACGGCTGGTCGCCAGCAAGCCGCGCTCGGCCGACGATCGCGTGCGGCTCGCACGCGCCTATGCCCTCGCCGGACAGCCGCAACTGGCCGAGAACACCTATCGCGCCGGTATCCAGGCGATCGGAGGCGCGGACCCGGCGCTGTTCGACGGGCTGCGCGCGTTCCTCGTCAAGGCCGGGCGTTCGGACGAACTCGCGGATCTTCAGCAGCAATTTGTTGAGCAAAAGCGGTTAGCGCGGGCGCAATGGTAGCGCGGGGCGGCAACGACCCGAGGGAGTCGGGACGGCAACAGGTGGCGGGTTCGCGAACGGTGCAGGGACGACGCTTCACGTCGAACGTCATCCCCTCGATGGTGGTGGCGGTCGACCTGCTGTGCCTGCTCGTCAGCGCGCCGGTCGCGGTGATCCTCTATACCGTGATCGCTCAGCAGACGGTGGTGCCGGGGGTGCATACCGCGGCGGGCTTCATCGCGGGGGTCGCCTTTTTCCTGATCCGCCAGTCGCGCGGCGTCTACAGCCACTCGTTCGTGATCCTGCAATCCGGCGACACCGCGGTGGCGGTCGATTATCTGATGTCGGCGCTGCTCAGCAGCGCGATCGTCTGGCAATTCGGGCTGGTGGACGAATTTTCGCGCGGGCTGACGCTCGCGTATGTCGGTTCGGTGGTCGCGCTGCTGTTCGTCAGCCGCTTCGTGCTGCGCGCCGCGCTACGCCGGCTCGCCACGAACGGGCGGATCCGGCAGCGCGTCGTCCTGTACGGTGCGGATAAGGAGACGCTGACCCGCACCTGCCGGATGCTCGATCTGCAGGCGCTGCCGCAATTGCTGCTGGTCGGGGTGGCCGACGATTACAACCGCGACGCCGCGCCGGTGGTGGTGGACGACCTGCCGTTCATCGGCGGCTTTCCCGAACTGCTCGCGATGGCGCGCGACGGCGAGGTCGACCAGGTGCTGATCGCGCTGTCCGACATGACGCGCGAGCGGATCGAGCTCATCATCGAGAAGCTCAGCGAAGTGGCGGTCGACGTGTCGCTGATCCCGCGCGAGGCGATCGCGCTGGCGCCCGACTATCGGGTGAATTTCGTCGGGCAGATTCCGGTCCTGACGCTATGGCAGCGCCAGATGCGCGACGGCAATACGATCGTGAAGGACGTCGAGGATTTCATTATCGCGACGCTGGCGCTGGTGTTCCTGTCACCCTTGCTGCTGGTGACCGCCGCGGCGATCAAGCTGACCAGCCGCGGTCCGGTGATCTTCAAGCAGCCGCGCTTCGGGTTTAACAACCGCGAGATCATGGTCTGGAAATTCCGGTCGATGTACACCGACCGGCAGGACGTGAGCGGCGCGGCGCGCACCACCAAGGGCGATCCGCGCGTCACGCCGGTCGGGCGGGTGATCCGCAAGCTGAGCATCGACGAACTGCCGCAGATCTGGAACGTGCTGCGCGGCGAGATGTCGATCGTGGGCCCGCGCCCGCACGCCACGCACATGAAGGTCGGCGACCATTATTATTTCGACGCGGTGCGCGGCTATGCGGCGCGGCACCGCGTCAAGCCGGGGATCACCGGGCTGGCGCAGGTGCGCGGGCTGCGCGGCGAGATCCAGACGATCGATCGCGCCAAGCGCCGCGTCGAGCTGGACCGGTATTACATCGACAATTGGTCGCTGATGCTCGACCTGCGCATCATGGTCGAGACGGTCGTCAATCTGGCGTTCGACAAAAATGCCTATTGAGCCCGCCCCAGCCGTGCGCCGCCCGTTCATCGGCATCGACTTCGATCCGCTCGACACCGACGCCGCGGCGGCATGGCTGGCGCGGATCACGCCCGCGACCCCGTTCAGCTACGTCGTGACCCCGAACGTCGACCATCTCGTCCGGCTGGAGGCGCTCGGCGAGCGGGCGCCGCTCGGGCGCGAATTGTGGCAGGCCTATCGCGGCGCGGCGCTGACGCTGTGCGACAGCCGGGTGCTGGCGCGGCTCGCGCGCTTCTACGGTATCGCGCTGCCGCTCGCGCCGGGTAGCGACCTGACGGTGCGGCTGTTCGACGAGGTGGCGCAGCCGGGTGACCGGATCGCGATCATCGGCGGCGACGCCGCGCTGCTGGCGGCGCTGCGCGCGCGGTTCCCCGCGCTCGACCTCGTCCAGCATGTGCCGCCGATGGGCATGCTGCGCGACCCCACGGCGCTGGCGGCGGCGACGGCGTTCGGGCGCGATTCCGGCGCGCGCTTCCTTCTTCTGGCGGTCGGGTCGCCGCAGCAGGAGGTGCTCGCCGCGCGGATCGCTGCCGATGGCGGCGCGCACGGCTGCGCACTGTGCATCGGGGCGTCGCTCGACTTCATCACCGGGCGCCAACGCCGCGCGCCGCTGGCGGTGCAGAAGCTCGGCCTGGAATGGGCGCACCGCCTTGCGTCACAGCCCGGACGGCTGTGGCGGCGCTATCTGGTCGACGGACCGCGGATCTTCCGACTCGCGCACCGCTGGCACCGCGGTCAGCGGCGGTGAACCCGCGGTGGTCGCCGGGGATCGGTGATCCCAGCGTGATCGGCTGGGTAACGGTCGCGCTTTATCTGATCGCCGCGGCGATCTGCGCGGCGGTGGCGAGTCGCGAACGACGGCAGGCACGTGACGGATGGCGCTTCTGGGCGGGGGTCGCGCTTGCGATGCTGGCGCTGGGCATCAACAAGCAGCTCGACCTCCAGTCGCTGTTCACGCAGGTGATGCGCGACATGTCGCTACGGCTCGGTTGGTTCGCGGAGCGCCGCGTCCTTCAGCTAGCGTTCATCCTGGCCGTCGCCGCCGGTGGACTAATATTGGCCATGATAGCCATGCGCCGCTTGCCCGTGCTGCAACGCAACATGCGGCTTGCCGCTCTGGGTGTTTGCTTGGTCTATACTTACGTCATCATCCGTGCAGCTTCGTTTCATCACATCGACCGCTTCATCAACTCGGCGATACTGGGCGCGCGCTGGAACTGGGTTCTGGAAATCGGTGGGATCGGGATCGTGGCCGTGGGCGCGCTGCGCGTGCTTCTCGCCCGTGACCGCGCGCGGGTTTGAGCCGGAAATCCCTTGTCAAACCCGCCCTCCGGCGCGTTCGGCATTTTTGTTGTCCCATCTGACCCTTACGTCCCAAAAGTGGACTGCGACGCCGATGTTGCGACGCATCCAAAGCGAGTAGAAGCCGGTTTATCGGGTCGTATCGCTTGGTGTCGCCTTTCGGGCAGTGCAAAAGCAGCACAGCGCAAGGAAAGCGGGTCCCGATAAAAAGATGATGGTTTTCGCTTCGTTAAGGTGCGATACATCGAATCATCAGGTGGCCGGTAAAAACGGTTCACTACCGCCTGATCGGGCGGGTCGCGTGAGTGGTACGGACGGACGTCAACAGGGTGCAAGGGGAGTTTCGAGCATGAAGAAGATTTTCGCGGCCGCAATCGTCGCGGCAACGTTTGCAGTGTCGGCGCCGGCGATGGCAGCTGACATCTCGCTGACCGAGAGCAATGGCACGTACACCGGCGCGTTCGCGTCGCCCGCCAAGAGCGGTTCGTTCACCGACAGCTACACCTTCGAAGTCCCGACCTCGGGCTTCGTCGGCGCCAGCCTCATCACGCTGGCGTTCAACATCCCGGGCATGAACCCGATGGTGAACTTCGTTCTCGACAAGGTCACGCTGAACGGTACCGACCTGACGCTGACCACGTCGGGCCTGTACAACTACAAGGCTGAGTCGCTGGCGCCGATCGCGTCGCAGACCAACCCGCAGACGCTGGTCGTCTCGGGCACCGTCACCGGCGGCAGCGCGACCTACAGCGGCAACGTCGCGTTCCGCGCGGCACCGGCCGTGCCGGAGCCGGGCACCTGGGCGCTGATGATCCTGGGCTTCGGCGTCGTCGGTTACGCGATGCGTCGCCGTCCGTCGGTCCGCTTCGCGCAGGCGATCTGATCACGGCATCGCCGTCGGCGCACCGGCGCCGCGGCGATGACGAAAGGAAAGGCGGCGGCGTACCCAGCGGGTGCGCCGCCGTTTTTCTGTCAGGCGCCGGCGCGGCGGCCGATCGCCCGTCGACCGCGATGGTAGGGTTACGTTAGGATGATGGCACTATTTCGCCGTTCGTGACCGGAGTCAGTCCCCTGTCGAACCATCCGACCATCGGCTTCGTGATCCTGTCGCACCGCGATCCCGCGCAATTGCTGCGGCTCGTGGGTGCGCTCAACCGGCTGTACGACGATCCGCCGATCGCCTGTCATCACGACAGCGCGCAATGTCCGATCGATAAGGGGGCATTTCCCGGCAACGTGCGCTTCGTGGAGCCGTCGATCCGCACCGGCTGGGCGAAATGGTCGGTGGTGCGCGGCTTTTTCGCGGCGCTGCGGCTGTTGTACGATCATGCCGCGCCGGACTGGTTCGTGCTGATGAGCGCGTCCGACTATCCGATCCGCCGGGCGGAGGCGGTGCGCGCCGATCTGGCAGCGCTGGGGGCGGATGCACTGATCGACTATCGTCAGATCGGCGACACGGTCGAGAGCGCCGCCGCGCGCTTCGGGCCGCGCAATCCCGAGCTGGACCAGTTCGAGTCGAACGCCAATCGCCGCCTGAAGCGCAGCCATTATGAGGGCGCGGAAATCTGGCTGCCGATGCTGCGCTTCAATGACGGCGGACGGCGGGTGCGGCCGGGACGCTTTACGATCCACCTGCCGTTCGCGACGCCGTTCCGCCCCTTCTCGCGCGACTTCCCATGTTTCTACGGCGACCATTGGTTCACCGGCAACATGCGTGTCGCGCGCTTGCTGCTCAACCCGACGCCGCAGCATTTGAAGCTGCAAAAACATCTGACGATGCGAAGCTGCCCGGACGAGTGTTACTTCCAGACCGTGCTCTGCAACGAGCCGGGGTTGAAGCTGGTGCGCGACAATCATCGTTATGCGCAGTGGAATGGCGGCGGCGCGCATCCGCAATTGCTGACCGACGCCGATCTCGACGCGATCCGCGCCTCGAACGCGCATTTCGCGCGCAAGTTCGCGCAGGGCGCGCCGGTGCTCGACCGGATCGACGCCATGCTGTTCGACTGAGCGACGCGCGCCGCAATGGGACGATTACGCCAGCTGATCGGTTGGCCGCCGGCGCGGCGCGCGGCGGTGCCGGCCGGGATGCGCGTCTATGCGGTCGGCGACGTCCATGGTCGCGCCGATCTGCTCGAACCGCTGCTCGGCTGGATCGCGGAGGATCATGCCAGGCGTGGCGGCGAGGCGGCGCTGCAGATCGTGTTCCTCGGCGACCTGATCGACCGCGGCCCGGCTTCGGCGAAGGTCATCGACTTGGTCGCCAACGCCGGCCCGGCCGGCGCGCAGCAGCATGTCCTGAGCGGCAATCATGAAGAGATGCTGCTGGCGATCCTCGCGGGCGAAACCGAGGGGGTGGCGAGCTGGCTCGACCATGGCGGGGCCGAGACGCTGGAGAGCTATGGTGTCGATCCCGCACGCTTCTGGGCCGATCCCGAGGGCCTGCCGCGGGTGATGCGCGCCGCGATCCCGTCGCGGCACCTCGCCTTGCTGCGTGCGATGCTCGATCAGGTGCGGATCGGCGATTACCTCTTCGTTCATGCCGGCATCCGTCCCGGCGTGCCGATCGAGGACCAGGCGGCGCGCGATCTCCGCTGGATCCGCAAGGACTTCCTGACCAGCACCGCCGATCACGGACCGGTGGTGGTGCATGGCCATACGATCGTCCCGAAGGTCGATCATCGCCACAATCGCATCGCGATCGACACCGGCGCATATCGCACCGGACGGCTGACCGCGCTCGGGCTGGAGGGACAAGCGCGCTGGACGCTGACCAGCCGGCTCGATCAGGCGTGATGCGCGCTTTTCTCGCCGCCCATTCGCGCCTAGCGCGGCGCGGATGATGATCTTCGTTCTCGCGCGCGCCGACAATGGCGTCATCGGCGTCGGCGGTCGGCTGCCGTGGCGGCTGCCGGAGGATCTCAGGCGCTTCAAGGCGCTGACGATGGGCACGCCGATGGTGATGGGGCGCAAGACCTTTGAAAGCTTTCCTGCGCCACTACCCGGGCGGCGGCATATCGTCCTGACGCGCGATCGAACCTGGTCCGCCGCCGGGGCGGAGGTGGCGCATGATGTCGAGGCAGCGCTGGCGCTCACGGCGAATGGTGACGTTACGGTCGTCGGTGGCGCGGAAATCTACGCGTTGCTGCTCGACCGTGCCGACCGGATCGAGCTGACCGAGGTGCATTGCACACCCGACGGCGACGCGGTGGTGCCGGCGTTCACCGGCTGGCGCGAGGTGGCGCGCGAGTCGCGACCGGCCGAGGGCGAGCGGCCGGCCTATGATTTCGTAACGCTGGTACGGTGACGGTGCAGGCGCTAAGGGCGGCCGATGCAGCGGCTTGACGGCGGCGCGGCGGTGCCTGGCGCTTTGGCGGGCGCGATCGTCGCGCTGGGCAATTTCGACGGTTTTCACCTGGGGCATCAGGCGGTCGTCGCGCGGGCGGTCGAGCGCGCGCGCGCGGAGGGGCGGCCGGCATTGGTCGCGACCTTCGATCCGCATCCGGTCCGCCACTTCCGTCCCGAGACCGCGCCCTTCCGGCTGACCACGCTCGACCAGCGCGCGCGGCTGTTCGCGGCGGCGGGGGCGGACGGCATGGTGGTGTTCCAGTTCGACGCCGCGCTTGCCGCGCTGCCCGCCGAGGTGTTCATCGCCGAGCGGCTGATCGGGGCGCTCAAGGTCGGCGGCGTGGTGACGGGGGAGGATTTCACCTTCGGGCACGCCAAGAGCGGGAATATCGCGACGCTGCGCGCGGCGGGCGATCGCGCCGGCTTTTCGGCCGAGACGGTCGGCGCGGTGCTGCTGGACGGCGAGCCGGTCTCGTCGACACGCATCCGCGCGGCGCTGCGGGGCGGCGATCCGCGCGGCGCGGCGCGGTTGCTGACGCGACCGTTCTCGATCGAGGGAATCGTCCAGCACGGCGACAAGCTGGGGCGGACGATCGGCTATCCGACCGCGAACCTCGACATGGGGCCGTATCTGCGGCCGGCGTACGGCATCTATGCGGTGCGCGGGCGGCTGGCGGACGGACGCGTGCTCAAGGGGGCGGCGAACCTGGGCGTTCGCCCCACCTTCGATCCGCCCAAGGAGCTGCTCGAACCCTATTTCTTCGACTTCGCCGGCGACCTGTACGGGCAGCTGGTCGAGGTCGAGCTGATCGAGTGGCTGCGCGCCGAGGCGAAGTTCGACAGCCTCGACGCGCTGGTCGCACAGATGAACCTGGACTGCGCCCGCGCGCGCGAGTTGCTGGCGGGCTGACCCGCCGTTAAGGCTAAGAGACACATGGCCGACGCACCCGACACCCCGCGCGACTGGCGCGACACCGTATTCCTGCCGCAGACCGGCTTCCCGATGAAGGCCGGGCTGGCGCAGAAGGAACCCGCGATCCTCGACCGCTGGAAGCGGATCGGACTCTACCAGCAGCTGCGCCAGCAGCGGCTGGGGCGCGAGCGCTTCATCCTCCACGACGGCCCGCCCTATGCCAATGGCGACATCCATATGGGTCACGCCATGAACAAGGTGCTGAAGGACGTGATCGTCCGCAGCCGCTCGCTGATGGGCTATGACGCGCCCTACGTGCCGGGCTGGGACTGCCACGGGCTGCCGATCGAGTGGAAGGTCGAGGAAGCGTATCGCGCGAAGAAGCTCGACAAGGATCAGGTGCCGGTCGCGCAGTTCCGCGCCGAATGCCGTGCCTATGCCGAGAAGTGGGTGGCGGTGCAGCGCGACGAGTTCGAGCGGCTGGGCGTGATGGGCGATTGGGACGATCCCTATCTGACCATGAAGTTCGAGGCCGAGGCGACGATCGCGGGCGAGCTGCTCAAGTTCGCCGAGAGCGGCCAGCTGTATCGCGGTGCGAAGCCGGTGATGTGGAGCCCGGTCGAGAAGACCGCGCTGGCCGAGGCCGAGGTCGAATATGAGGACGTCGTCTCGACGCAGATCGACGTCGGGTTCGAGGTGATCGACTGCCCCGAATATCCGGGGCTGGCGGGCACGCTGGCGGTGATCTGGACGACGACGCCGTGGACGATCCCGGTCAACCAGGCGCTCGCTTACGGGTCGGCGATCGATTATCTGCAATTCGAGCATGATGGGCGGCGCTATCTGGTCGCCGAGCCGCTGATGCCCGCCTTCACCAAGCGCACCGGTATTCCGATGGGCAAGATCATCGCGCTCATCAAGGGCCCGGTGCTGGAGGGCGCGACCGCGCGGCACCCGATGCACCAGCTCGGCGGCTTCTTCGCGACGCCGCGTCCATTTCTCGAGGGCGCGTTCGTCACCACGGATGCCGGTACGGGGCTGGTCCATATGGCGCCCGACCATGGCGAGGACGATTTCCTGCTGTGCAAGCAGCATGGAATCGAGCCGGTGTTCGCGGTCGATGGCGCGGGGATGTACCGTGCCGACTGGGCGTGGCTCGGCGGGCAGGGCAGCGTCATCAACAAGAAGTTCGTCAGCGCAGAAGGGCCGATCTGTTCGGACCTGCGCGCAGCGGGCGGGCTGCTGGCGGCGAGCGACGATTTCGCACACAGCTATCCGCATTCGTGGCGGTCGAAGGCGAAGGTGATCTTCCGCGCGACCCCGCAATGGTTTATCCCGATGGACAATAAGCCCTCTCCCCTGCGGGGAGAGGGTTTGGGTGAGGGGATGGAGCCTCGCAGAGAGGTCGGTCTCGGTGAGACTTCAGCCCCTCACCCAACCCTCTCCCCCGAGGGGAGAGGGCTAAATGGGGCCACGCTCCGCGAACTCGCGCTCGACGCGATCTCGCGGACGCAATGGGTGCCGACGCGCGCCGAGAACCGCATCCGCGCGATGGTCGAGGGCCGTCCCGACTGGGTTATCAGCCGCCAGCGCGCATGGGGCGTGCCGATCGCGCTCTATGTTCATCGCCAGAGCGGGCAATATCTCAACGACCCGGCGGTCAACGCGCGGATCATCACCGCCTTCCGCGAGAGTGGTGCGGATGCGTGGTACACCGCCGATCATCAGGTGCTGCTCGGCGAGCGCTACGATCTCGCCGATTACGAGCCGGTCAACGACATCCTCGACGTGTGGTTCGACTCCGGGTCGACGCACGCCTTCGTCGTCGAGGCGCGTTATGGCGAGGGCACGCGCGCGAACCTGTACGTCGAGGGCTCGGACCAGCATCGCGGCTGGTTCCAGTCGTCGCTGCTGGAGAGCTGCGGGACGCGGGGACGCGCGCCCTATGACGCGGTGCTGACGCACGGCTTCGCGCTCGACGGGCAGGGCCGCAAGATGTCCAAGTCGCTCGGCAATGTCGTCGATCCGCTCAAGGTGATCGGCGAATCGGGTGCGGACATCCTGCGACTGTGGGCGGTGTCGACCGATTATTTCGACGACGTGCGGATCGGCAAGGAAGTGCTGGCGACCTCGTCGGATGCGTATCGCAAGCTGCGCAACACCTTCCGCTATCTGCTCGGCGCGCTCGACGGCTTCAGCGATGCCGAGCGCGTGCCGGTCGCGGAGATGCCGGAGCTGGAGCGCTATATGCTCCACCTGCTCCACTCGCTCGACCGCGAGCTGAAGGACGCGGCGACGTCCTATGAATTCAACCGCTACGTTCGGCGGCTGACCGACTTCTGCAACGAGGATCTGTCGGCGTTCTTCTTCGACGTGCGCAAGGACTCGCTCTATTGCGACGCGCCGACCGACGTGAAGCGTCGGGCGTATCGCACGATGCTCGACGTGTTGTTCCATGCGCTGGTCCGCTATGCCGCGCCGGTGCTGGTCTTCACCGCCGAGGAAGTGTGGCAGGCACGCTTTCCGGCCGACGACAGTTCGGTGCACTTCCTCGAATGGCCGACCTTGCCCGACGAGGCCGGGGAGGATGTCGCGCAACGCTGGCTGAAGGTGCGGGCGTTGCGCGAGCGCGTGACCGAGGCGATCGAGCCGCTGCGCCGCGAAAAGACGGTGCGCTCGAGCCTTGAGGCGGAGGTGACGGTTCCCGAACTGCCGCTGCCGGCCGAGGCGCTGGCGGAGCTGTTTATCGTCGCGAGGGTCAGCGAGGCGGCCACGGTCGATGTGGCGCGCACCGACTATCACAAATGCGGGCGCTGCTGGCGGCATCTGCCCGAGGTCGCGATCGACGGCGACCTGTGCGGGCGTTGCGCGGCCGTGACGGGGACGGCAGCGTGATCCCGCGCGCCGGATTGCTGCTGGCCGGAATCGTCTTCGCGGTCGACCAGTTCGTCAAATGGTGGGTCACCGGGCCGCTGCGGATCGATTTCCTCGGCGCGTATCGTACGTTGCTGCCGATCTTCGACCTGCGCTTTACCAAGAACGAGGGCGTGTCGCTGGGGATGTTGCGCGCGGAGACCGACACGACGCGCTGGCTGCTGGTCGCGTTCACCGCCGCGATCGCGATCGCGGTGGCGGTGTGGATGTTCCGCGAGCGCAAGCGTGCGGATCAGCTCGCGCTCGGGCTGGTGCTGGGCGGCGCGCTCGGCAATATCGTCGACCGCGTGCGGCTGGGCTATGTGGTCGATTTCGCGGATCTGCATTTCGGCGAATGGCGGCCGTTTCTGGTGTTTAACGTCGCGGATGCCGCGATCACGATCGGCGTGCTGATTCTGCTGGTGCGCGCGCTCCTGATCCGCGAGAAGCGCGACGATGTTTCGGAGAATGTCCATGCGTAAGTCTGTGGTGGTGGTGGCCGGGATGGCGGCGCTGGGGCTGCTCGCTGGCTGCGGCAAGCGCGGCTACGACCGCGCCCGCCCCGACGAGTTCGCGGTCGCGCGGCAGGCGCCGTTGATCATCCCGCCTGATTTCGCCTTGGTCCCGCCGCAGCCGGGTGCCGCGCGGACGCAGGGCAACAACCCGCAGGCGCAGGCCGTCGAGGCGCTGTTCGGCGGACCGGCGGCGCGCAGTGCGGGCGAGGCGGGCGTGGTCGAGCAGGCCGGCGGCGCGAGCGCGTCGACGCCAGGCATCCGCTCGGGGGTCGGCGATCCGGCGACCAACGTCGTCGACAAGGGCCAGACCACCAGCGACATCGTCGCCGCACCGCAGGGCGACGGGCAGGATGCGCGCGCTTCGGTGGGTGGGGCGGCTGCGACCGTGCCTGCACAGCCTGCTCCCGCACAGCCCGCTCCCGTGCAGCCGACGCCGCAGCAATAAGTCCAGCCGTCGCCCCTGCGAAGGCAGGGGCCTATGTCTGCTTCGTCCTGTCGGGCCATCTGACACAAACGCGTTGCGCCGTGTGTCAGATGGCCCTTTTGCATTCGACAGACATGGGTCCCTGCCTGCGCAGGGACGACGGTGATCCCGGGATCAACTCCGATGCGATGGTCAAGGCGTCGACGCATCCTGTCCCGGCCAGCTCCGCACATAGATGTCGCGTTGCGCGAACGGCATTCCGATCCCGGCATCGCGGAACATCGTCCACAAGCGATTGAGCACGTCCGACCGGACGTTGCCGACGCCGCTCTCGGGGTCGCTGATCCACGCCAGAATCTCATGTTCCGCGCCATCGGTGCCGAAGCCGGTGAGCCAGACGTTCGGCTTGGGGGTGTCGAGCACGCGCGGTGATTCGCGCGCGGCGCGCAGCATCAGCGCCTGCGCCGCCTGCAGGTCGCAATCATAAGGGACGCGCACCGGGATGCGGACGCGGACATTGCGGTCGGAATAGGACCAGTTCTCGACCTCGCGGGTCATCAGATCCTCGTTCGGGATCAGATGCTCCTTGCCGTCGCGCGTCACCACTGACACCGCGCGGACGCCGATCTTGTTGACCCAGCCGAAGCTGGTGCCGACCGCGATCACGTCGCCGGGCTTGATCGAGCGGTCCATCAGCAGGATGATCCCGGCGATCAGATTGCCGATCGTCTTCTGCATGCCAAAGCCGACCGCGAGCCCGAACGCGCCCGAGAAGACCGCGAAGGCGGTGAGGTCGATCCCGAGCAGGTCGATCCCGAACAGGAAGGCGAAGACCACGACGACGATCCCGGCGATCTTCTGCGCCAGCACCTTCTGCGTCGGGTCGAGCGCGCGGGCATGGGCGATGGTGTGCGCGGTCAGGCGGTTGGCGACGCGCACCGCCGCCATCAGCGCGACGACGATGACCAGCACCTCGATCAGCGAGAGCAAAGACAGGCGGCGGCTGCCGACCCGCACCCCGATCGCATCGAGCGTGGTGGTGATCGGCTCCAACCCGCCGACCGCATGGCTGAAAATGCCGGTGAAGACGACCAGCTCGACGACATAGGCCGCCCAGCGCGGGATGCCGACGCCGCGCATCAGCTGGTGCGCGGTCAGCGTCCCAGCCGCCGCCATCGCAAAGCCGATCGCCGCCGCCGCCAGCGGACCCCACGGCCAGACGGCGTAGATCAAGGCGAGCAGCAGCACGGCGGCGCCGTGGCGGATGATCGTCGCGATGCGCGGGCTCAGCCCCTCGACATGCGCGCCGACGCGCGCGCGCCACCAGGCGGCGGTGCGCGCGCCGACGATCCGCTGCGCCATGACGCCCAGCGCCAGCGCCGCGATTACCAGCGCGCCGGCCGCCGCCAGCTCGATCAGGTCGGCCTGCGCCGGCACCATCTCGAGCAGGGCGCCGACATCGGTCACGCCTGCGCCGCGCGCCACGCCGCCAGCCCGCGTTCGAGGTCGGCGATCAGGTCCTCGGGGTCTTCGAGCCCGATCTGCAACCGCACCAGCGGCCCGGCGAAGTCGGGGGTGGTGGCGGTGCGGTGGCGCTGCGGATCGACCGGCACCGCGAGGCTCTCGAATCCTCCCCAGCTATAGCCGATCCCGAACAGGTCGAGCGTGTCGATCAAGGCGCAGCGCGCCGCGTCGCCGCCGCCCGCGAGCACGAACGCGAACAAGCCTGCGGCGCCCTTGAAGTCGCGCTGCCACAGGTCGTGGCCGGGACAAGAGGGGAGCGCGGGATGGAGGACGCGCGCGACTTCGGGGCGGGCCGCGAGCCATTCGGCGATCCGCAGTGCGCTCGCCTCATGGCGCTCCAGCCGCACCCCCATGGTGCGCAGCCCGCGTGCGGCGAGATAGGCGTCGTCCGCGCCGATGACCTGCCCGAGCTGGAAGCTGGTATCGCGCAGCGCCGCGAACCGGCCCGGTCCGGCGGTCACCGAGCCCATCATCACGTCGGAATGGCCGGCGATATACTTGGTGCAGGCGAGGATCGAATAATCGACGCCCAGTTCAATCACCGGGAACAGCAACGGCGTCGCCCAGGTGTTGTCGATGACCGTCGCGACCCCGCGCGCCTGCGCGGCAGCGACGATCGCGGGGACGTCCTGCACCTCGAAGGTCAGGCTGCCGGGGCTTTCCATGAAGATCACGCGGGTGCGCTCGCCGATCAGTTCGGCGATGCCCGCGCCGATCAGCGGGTCGTAATAGCGGGTCGTCACCCCCATCCGCGCCAGCAATTTGTCGGCGAGCGCGCGGGTCGGGTCATAGGCGCTGTCGACCAGCAGCAGCTCGTCGCCGGGCGACAGCAGCGTCAGCAGGCACGCAGAGACCGCGGCGACGCCCGAGGGATAGAGGAACGTCCCCTCCGCGCCCGGCTCCAGCTCGGTCAGCGCATCGGCGAGGCTCCAGTGCGTCGGCGTACCGCGGCGACCGTAGAACAGCCGGTGGTGGGTGTCGCGCGCGCCGGTCGCGCGCAAATGCGCGACATCGTCGTAGAGGATCGTCGAGGCGCGCCAGACCGGCGTGTTGACCACCCCGCCGGTCCACTCCTTGCGCCGTCCGCCGGTGACCAGCCGCGTCGCCGGTCGGATGTCGTCGCGTGCGCTCATGCGTTCCCCGTCGCCTTGGGGGTGGCGGGATCGCCGCCCCATTCGGTCCAGCTGCCGTCATAGACCGCTGCCTCGCGCTCGAGCAGATGAGCGCCGAACGCGAGCACGCTGGCGGTGATCCCCGAGCCGCAGGTCATCGCCAGCGGGCGGTCGAGATCGACACCCGCGGTGGTAAAGGCGGCGGCGAGCGCCTCGCCCTGTTTCCACGTGCCGTCGGCGTTGAAGAGCTGCGGATAGGGCAGGTTGCGCGCGCCCGGTATATGTCCGGGCGCGACGCCGGGACGGGGATCGGGTTCCGCGCCGGTGAAGCGCGCCGTCGAGCGGGCGTCGACGATCTGCGCGCTGCCGTCCTGCTGGAGCGCGTGCATCGCGGCGAGATCGAGCAGGCCGATACCGGAAGCGGGCACCTCGACGATGGTCGGCGCGACCGGCGCTGCGCCTTGTTCAAGCGGACGTCCCTCGGCCTTCCATTTCGCCAGGCCGCCGTCGAGCAGCGCGACATCGGTGAAGCCGAACGCGCGCAGCATCACCCAGGCGCGCGCCGCGGTGCGGTGCGGTGCGTCGTCGTAGAGCACGATCCGGTCGTCCCTGCGCAACCCGAGCCGCCCCGCCCGCGCCGCGAAATGCGCGGCGTCCGGCATGGTGGAGGGCAGCGGTGCATCCGGCGCGTTGAAGCCGGCAAGGTCCATAAAGGTCGCGCCCGGGACGTGGCCGGCGGCGAACTCGGCGGCGGCGTCGCGTGGCGGTTCGCCGGGCAGGCCGACGTGATAGCTGGCGTCGAGGAGGCGCAGCCCCGGCGTGCCCGCGTGCGCGGCGAGCCATTCGGTGGAGACGAGAGCGGTCATGCGCCTCTCCATAGCGCCAGCGTGACGGCTTCGAACAGGTCGCAATTGCCCGCGTCACGCCTTATGTGCGCGCGCATGACTCCGATGCATCTTGGCCAGACCAGCACCTTGCCCGCTTCTCCCGAGGAAGCGGTGCTCGATTACGTCCCCAATCCGCGCCCGGCGCAGACCTATCTGGTGCGCTTCACCCAGCCCGAATTCACCTCGCTGTGCCCGGTGACCGGGCAGCCGGACTTTGCGCATCTGGTGATCGACTATGCGCCGGCCGAGACGATCGTCGAGTCCAAGTCGCTGAAACTGTTCCTTGGCTCCTTCCGCAACCATGCGGCGTTCCACGAGGATTGTACGGTCGGAATCGGCGAGCGGCTGTTCCGCGAGATGCAGCCGCAATGGTTGCGGATCGGCGGTTACTGGTATCCGCGCGGCGGGATGCCGATCGACGTCTTCTGGCAATCGGGGGCGGCACCCGCCGGGTTGTGGCTGCCGGATCAGGGCGTCGCACCTTACCGCGGGCGCGGGTAATTGACTTGGATCAGCCCGATGCGCCATGCTGCACTGCGGAATTCGGGCAACCTTTCGCCTAAATAACGGTTCATCATTGCGAACACGCGCGCATCGGGCGCCGTATCCATCGGCAAAGGTAAGGGGATGAAGCAGTCGACCGGAGCGCTGGACGTCGGACATATCGCGCTGATCGGTAATTTCCTGCCGCGAAAGTGCGGGATCGCGACCTTCACCACCGACACCTATCAGGCACTGCGGGCCCGCTTCCCCGAGATGCAGGTCGACGTCTATGCGATGGACGACCATCCCGGCCGCTACGATTATCCTGCGGCGGTGGTCGGCACGATCCCGCAGCACGATCGCGACGCCTATGTCTCGACCGCGCGCGCGATCGAGAACAGCGGTGCGCAGGTGCTGTGGCTCCAGCACGAATATGGCATCTTCGGCGGCGAGGCGGGCGGGCATATCCTTGCGCTGCTCGATCGTGTGTCGCTGCCGCTGATCGTGACGCTGCATACTGTGCTTGAAAAGCCGAGCACCGCCGAGCGGACGGTGCTCGAAGGGCTGTTGCGCCGCGCCGCCAAGGTGATCGTGATGGCCGAGCGCGGACGCGAGATCCTCGAGCGCGTTTATGGCGCCAACCCGAAGCAGATCGCGACGATCCCGCACGGCGTGCCCGACCGGCCGTTCGCCGAGCCAGACACGTTCAAGGCGCGTTTCGGCTGGGATGGCCGCCGCGTGATCCTGACCTTCGGGCTGCTCGCGCCGGGCAAGGGGATCGAGACGATCATCGAGGCGATGCCGTCGGTGGTCGAGCGGCACCCCGAGGCGATGTACGTCGTGCTCGGCGCGACCCATCCCAATCTGGTTGCGCATGAGGGCGAGAAGTATCGCGACTCGCTCAAGGCGCGTGCCGAAGAGCTGGGGGTCGGGGCGAACGTCGCGTTCATCGACGCCTTCGTCGATCACGACGACCTGATCGATTACCTGCAGGCGGCCGACATTTACGCGACACCGTATCTGAACCCCGCGCAGATCACGAGCGGGACGCTCAGCTATGCGGTCGGCGTCGGCAAGGCGGTGGTATCCACCCCGTACGTCCATGCCACCGAAATCCTTGCCGATGGACACGGCGTTCTGGTCGATTTCCGCGACCCCGCCGCGTTCGCACGCGAGATCAACGACCTGCTCGGCAGCGCGCGCAATCTCGCGCGGCTGTCGGCCCGGGCTTATGCGCGGGGCCGGACGATGATCTGGCCGCGCGTTGTGGAGAAGGCAATGGACGAACTGATGGCCAGCCTGTCGACCCGGACGCAGCGGCTTCCGCATTCCGGCAAGGCTGACAAACAGGTGTTGGCTCCCGATATCGCGGCCGTCGAGCGGATGAGCGATGCGACCGGGATGCTCCAGCATTCGATCTTCTCGGTCCCCGATCGTCGCCACGGCTATTGCATCGACGACAATGCGCGCGCGCTGATGCTGATGAGCGCTATTGACGACCTCGACGCCGAGACGCGTGACAAGTGGACGACGATCTATGCGTCGTTCGTGCAGTTCGCGTGGAACGCCGAGGCGCGGCGCTTCCGCAACTTCATGAACTTCGACCGGACGTGGTGCGAGGACGTCGGATCCGAGGATTCGAATGGGCGCGCGCTCTGGGCGCTGGGCGTGACGGCGCGCGACGCGCACGAGCCCAAGCACCGCGACTGGGCGACCGCGATGTTCGACAACACCGCCAGCCTCGCGCTCGAGCTCGGCAGCCCACGCGCGCAGGCGTTTGCGATGCTCGGCGCGGCGGCGATGCTGGAAGCGTCGCCGGGTCATGAGATGGCGTTGCAGATCCTGCGCCGCTTCCCCGACGAGCATCTCGCCTTGCTCGACGCGGCGCGTCGGCCGGAATGGTGCTGGTTCGAGATCGTGCTCGCCTATGACAATGCGCGGCTCCCCGAGGCGATGCTGCGCGCCGGGCTGGCGCTCAACCGTGCCGATCTGATCGCGTGCGGGCTCGATACGCTCGACTGGATCGTCGCACGCCAGACTGCGCCGGAGGGGCATTTCCGTGCGGTCGGGTCGGAGAGTTTCGGGCGCGTCTACGAGGATCCGTTGCCGTTCGACCAGCAGCCGCTGGAGGCACAGGCGACGATCGACGCCTGCGCCGCGGCGTTCGACGCGACCGGCGACGCGCGCTGGTATGCCGAGGCGAAGCGCGCCTATGACTGGTATCTCGGCGTCAACGACCTCGACCTGCCGCTGGCGACGCAGCGTGACGGCGGCTGTTTCGACGGGCTGATGCCGACCGGGCTCAACCGCAATCAAGGTGCCGAGTCGATCCTCGCGTTACAAATGGCGTCCTGTGCGATTTCGGGGCTTTCAAAGCGCGTCGGAAAAGTGGCAGGGACGGTGCGTGTCTCCGCCTGACGGCGGCGACGCTCGCGTTCGACGTCCCTAAAGACGAGGCTGGTCCTTGGAGCTGTTCAACCACCGGCTGCGTTTGCATGCCGACCCGTCGCGCGTCGTGGTGCGACCCTTCCACATCGGCTGGATCGCCAATGCCAACGGCGTCAGCCGTTCGCAGCGGCTCATCAGCGAGGTCATGGACATGTCTCCGCAAGAGGCGCGTGACCAGCTCGATCTGGTGCTGAAGGATTTCGAGGCGCGCCACTGGCAGACGCGGCGCGTGTTCATGACCCGCTATGACGAGATCGCGGCGGCGCACGATCTCGACGGCAGCTGCATCTCCGATGAGAAGCGGCAGTTGATCGGTGCCTATTTCTGCCACGAGTACAGTTATGCCGCCGCCGCGCTGATGAACCCCAGCGCGGTGCCGCATCCCGATCAGTCGGGGATGGAGGACGGGGCGCAGCGCATCGTCATGTCGCTGCGCGCGGTCGGCGAGGGGCATATCTCTTCGGTGGCGTTCCGCGAGGGGATCATCACCAGCGAGAACGAGCTGAAGCTGGCCCCTGAGCCGCCGTTCGCGACCGCGACCGACGCGACCGGCACCGACGAGGAAGCGCCGCCGAGCGGGCCGGTGACGGTCTACCGCCACCGCGACAGCACCCTGTCGGGCACGGTGATCTTCCCGATCACCGATGCGCAGTCCAAGGGGCTGGAGGATTTGCGGCTCGTGCACTTCACGCACGATGACGGGACGCAGGAATGGCTGGGCACCTATACCGCCTATAATGGTGCGACGATCCAGTCGGAGCTGTTGCGGACGCGCGATTTCCGGGCGTTCGACCTGATCCCGATGACCGGCAGCGCGGCGCGCAACAAGGGCATTGCGCTGTTCCCGCGCAAGGTCGGCGGCGAATATCTGTCGATCGGGCGGCAGGACGGCGAGAACCTCTACCTGCTGCGCAGTGACGATCTGACGCATTGGGACGATGGCGAGCTGATCCTCAAGCCGGTGTTTCCTTGGGAGTTCGTCCAGATCGGCAATTGCGGACCGCCGATCGAGATCGACGAAGGCTGGCTGCTGCTGACGCATGGCGTCGGCGCGATGCGCAAGTATTCGATCGGCGCGGCGTTGCTCGACAAGGACAATCCGGCACGGATCATCGGGCGCACGCGCTCGCCAATCCTCGCGGCGGCGGATCAGGACCGCGAGGGCTATGTGCCGAACGTCGTCTATACGTGCGGCGCGATGAAGCACGGCGATAAGCTTTTCATGCCCTACGGCATTGCTGATAGTTCGGTCGGGTTTGCGTTCGTGTCGATTAAGGAATTGCTGGCGAAGATGTGACCGGTCGCCGCCGCGGCTACGCCCGCGGCGGTGTGCGACCAAGCGGCCGCGCAGCGACCGGTCCGGCCGGCGGGTCGGCCTCGCCGAACCCGTCCGACGTGAGGCCGGCGGCTTTGCCGTCGGACTTTGTCCCTCCGTCATTGCGAGCGTAGCGAAGCAATCCAGCGACGGACCAGGACGCCCTGGATTGCTTCGCTACACTCGCAATGACGGTATGGGGCGACGAGTTGACGTCTACGCCTTTGCCGCGGCTTTCTTGGTAGGTGCCTTCTTTGCCGCGGGTTTCTTCTCCGTGGCGGGCTTCTTCGCCGCCGCCTTCTTTGCCGGCGCCTTCTTCTTCGCTTTCGACGGCCCTGCCGCCGCGCGGTCGTCGAGCAGTTGCGCGGCTTCCTCCAGCGTCAGCTGGTCCGGGGCGATCGTCTTCGGCAGCGTGGCATTGGTCGTGCCGTCCGTGACATAGGGACCGTAGCGGCCCTCCATCAGCTTGATCTCCGCCTCGGTGCGTGGGTGAGCCCCCAGCACCTTGAGCGGCGCCCGCGCCGCGCCACGGGCCGGGCGACCGCCCCCCGCCGCCGCCTCGGCCAGCTTGACCACCGCGGCGTTCATGCCGGTTTCGAACACCTCCGATGTTGACGAAAGTCGCGCATATTTGCCGTCGTGCACGAGGTACGGCCCATAGCGGCCGATGCTGGCATTGATGAGCAGACCCGTCTCCGGATGTTGCCCGATCGTGCGCGGAAGGTTCAACAAACGCAGCGCCATCTCGAAATCGAGTTCGCCGATGTCCTTGGGGATCGACGCGCGCTTCGCCTCCTTGCCCTCACCAAGCTGGATGTACGGGCCGAAACGCCCGCTCTTGCGCTCGACCGGCAGCCCGGTGTCGGGATCCTGCCCGAGCGTCTCCGGCCCGGCATCCTCCGCCGCCGCATCGCCGCCCTGCGCGAAGCGGCGCGTGAACTTGCAGTCGGGATAGTTGCTGCACGCGATGAACGCGCCGAACTTGCCGCCGCGCAACGCAAGCTGCCCGGCATGGCACGCCGGGCACAGCCGCGGGTCGCTGCCATCGGCCTTTTCGGGGAACAGGTATGGCGCGAGGAACTGGTCGAGCGCGGCGGTGACCTCGCTCGGCTTCTGCTCCATCACCTCGGCGGTGCGCGGCTTGAAGTCGCGCCAGAACGCCTCCAGCACCGCCTGCCATTGCGCGCGGCCGCCGGACACGTCGTCCAGCTCCTCCTCCAGCTCGGCGGTGAAGTCGAAGCCGACATATTTCTCGAAGAACCGCTCGAGGAACGCCGTCACCAGTCGCCCGCTCTCCTCGGCGAAGAAGCGGTTCTTCTCGACACGCACATAGGCGCGGTCCTTGAGCGTCTTGATGATCGAGGCATAGGTCGACGGGCGACCGATCCCCAATTCTTCCATCCGCTTGACCAGCGACGCTTCGGAAAAGCGCGGCGGCGGCTGGGTGAAATGCTGCTCGGCTACGATGTCCTTCTTGGCCGGGCTGTCGCCCTCGCGCATCCGCGGCAGGCGCTTGGCGTCCTCATCCTGCGAATCGTCCTGCCCTTCCTCGTAAAGCGCGAGATAGCCGGGGAAGAGCACGACCTGACCGGTCGCGCGCAGCACGTTGCGCCCGGTGCCGTCGGCCAGCTCGATCGTGGTGCGCTCCATCCGCGCCGAGGCCATCTGCGACGCGAGCGCGCGCTTCCACACCAGATCGTAGAGCCGGGCATGGTCGCCCGAGCCGACGCGGTCCTTCGAAAAATCGGTCGGGCGGATCGCCTCGTGCGCTTCCTGCGCATTCTTGGCCTTGGTCTGATACTGGCGCGGCTTGTCCGGCACATAGCCGCCGTCGTAGCGATCCGCGATCGCGGCACGCGCGGCGGAGATGGCGCTGCCGTCCATCTGCACGCCGTCGGTCCGCATATAGGTGATCGCGCCATCCTCGTAGAGCTGCTGCGCGATCCGCATCGTGTGATCGGCGGAGAAGCCGAGCTTGCGCGCCGCCTCCTGCTGGAGCGTCGAGGTGGTGAAGGGCGGCGGCGGGTTGCGCGTCGCGGGCTTGGTCTCGACCGACTGGACCGAGAAATTGCCGGCCTCGACATCGGCCTTGGCCTTGAGGGCGTCGCCCTCGTTGCCGATCGACAGGCGGTCGAGCTTCTTGCCCTGCCATTGCACCAGCCGCGCGGCGAACGGCGTGCCGTCCTGCTCCATGCTCGCGATGACCGACCAATATTCCTGCGCGCGGAACGCCTCGATCTCGCGTTCGCGATCGACGATCAGCCGCAGCGCCACCGACTGGACGCGCCCCGCCGACTTGGCGCCGGGCAGCTTGCGCCACAGCACCGGCGAGAGCGTGAAGCCGACCAGATAGTCGAGCGCGCGGCGCGCCCGGTATGCGTCGATCAGGTCGGTATCGAGATCGCGCGGCGCCTGCATCGCCTGCGTCACCGCCTGTTTGGTGATCGCGTTGAAGGTGACGCGCTGGACGTCCTTGGGCAGCGCCTTGCGCTTGGCGAGCACCTCCTGGACGTGCCACGAAATCGCCTCGCCCTCGCGATCGGGGTCGGTGGCGAGGATCAGGCGGTCGGCGGTCTTGGCGAGATCGGCGATCGCCTTGAGCTGCTTGGTCTTGTCGGCGTAGTTTTCCCACTCCATCGCGAACCCCTCGTCGGGGTTCACGGAGCCGTCGCGTGGCGGCAGGTCGCGGACGTGGCCGTAGCTGGCGAGGACGCGATAGTCCGAGCCGAGATACTTCTCGATGGTTTTGGCCTTGGCGGGCGATTCGACGATGACGAGCTGCATTGTGCCTAACTAGGAAGCCTCATACGTACGCACGAGGGTGGTTGGCGTTCGACGAAGCGTCAAGCGCTTCGGCAAGGGGGGAACATGTTCAGGATAGTGGCGGCCGTCGCGCTGATGACAGGCAGTGTCGCGATGTCGCAGGCAAGCAGCACGGAATGGCAGGGCGAATTTCTTGCGCCGACGGCCAACGCTGGAATGGTATTGGGGTGGATCAACCCGCGCGACCCAACCATGCGCGAATTCGTCCCGCGCGGAGAGAACGTCCAGAGCTGGACCCGGATGTTGACCGTGCAGACCTTGCCGTGGCGGATGGGACTCACGCCGACGGGCGTTTTGCGGATGCTCGCGAACGGGATGGAAGGCGCCTGCGCTGGAGCAACGTCCTCGCCGATCGAAGCGACACCTCTGGACGGACGTGACGGTGCGACGATTCGGGTCGATTGCCCCCGCAACCCGCAGACCGGCAAGGCGGAGACGATGTTCGCGCGCGCCGTGCAGGGGGATCGCTCGATCACGATGGTGCAGGCAGCGATGCGGCGGGTACCGGCCGCGGACGACATCGCATGGGCGACGAAGGCGCTGTCGTCGCTCTCCTTTTGCGGCGAAACCGATCAAAGCGGACGCTGTGGAACGCTGCGGGGCGGAGCGGTCGGCAAGCCTCTCTAGCGGCACGGCAGACTCACCCGTCCGCCCGCGTGGCGTTCGAGTCGGCCCGCGAGTTCGAGTTCCAGCAGCACCATCTGCACCACCGCCGGGGCGCAGCCGGACTGGCGGACCAGTTCGTCGACCGCGACCGGGACCGGGCCGAGCAGCGAATCGATGCGGGCGCGGTCCATATCGCTGGCGTCCTCGGGCGGGGGAGCGCCCCATGCCGGCGTATGCGCGCGAACCGCGGCGCGGGCGTCGATCGGGCGGAGCTGTTCGAGCACATCGGCGGCGTTCTGGATCAGCGTCGCGCCATCGCGGATCAATGCGTTGCAGCCCTGCGCGCGCGGATCGGACGGATGGCCCGGCACCGCCATCACCTCGCGACCTTGTTCGCCCGCCAGCCGCGCCGTGATGAGCGACCCCGATTGCGGCGCGGCCTCGACCACCACCGTCCCCAGCGCCAGTCCGGCGATGATGCGGTTGCGGTGTGGGAAGTGGCGTGCGCGCGGCTCGGTGCCGGGCGGCATTTCGGCGATCAGCAGCGCCTCGGTGGCGATTCGCTGCTGCAGCGCTTCGTTTTCCGGCGGATAGACGACGTCGATCCCGCCCGCGATCACCGCGATCGTCGCCGTGCCCGCGCCCTCGTGCGCCGCGGTGTCGATCCCGCGCGCCAGCCCGGAGACGACGCTTGCCCCCTCGCCGGCGAGGTCCTGCGCGAGCCCGCGCGCAAAGCGGCACGCCGCGGCCGAAGCGTTGCGCGCGCCGACCAACGCCACTGCCGTGCGCCGCACCAGCGACAGGTCGCCGCGCACGGTCAGCACCGCGGGGGCGTTGTCGACCTCGGCGAGCAGGGCGGGATAATCGGGGTCGCCGAGGAACAGCAGCCGCGCGCCGAGCCGCTCGACCAATTGCCGCTCGCGTTCGACCGCGGCAAGCGGCGGGGGGGGCGGCACGCGGCCGCCGCCACGCCGCGCGAGATCGGGCAAGGCATCGAGCGCCGCCGCCGCGCTGCCAAAGCGCGCGAGCAACTGGCGATAGCTGACCGGCCCGATCGACGGCGTGCGGATCAGCCGCAGCCGCGCGATCGTGTCATCCACCGATGCCGTCATCCACCGGCGTCCCCGCCGCATCGGCGTCGGCCGGTGCGGGCTTCGCGCCGCCGACGCGCGGCTCGGTACCGTCGACCAGCCGTGCGATATTGGCGCGGTGCTTCCACAGCACGATCGCGGCGAGCGCGAGCAGCAGCGGCACGAGATCGAAATCGCCGAGGATCGCGGCGGTGACCGGGGTGCTGATCGCCGCTGCCATCCCGGCCAGCGACGAAACGCGCGTCGCCGCGAGCAGCCCGAGCCACAGGATCGCGAACACCAGCCCGAGCGGCCAGCCGAGCCCGAGCGCGACGCCCATCAGCGTCGCGACGCCCTTGCCGCCGCGGAAGCGCAGCCAGACGGGATAACAATGGCCGATCAGCGCGCCGGCCGCCGCCAGCGGTTGTTCGCCGGGCCACAGCCACGCGACCAGCAGCACCGCCACCAGCCCCTTGGCGAGATCGAGCAGCAACGTCGCCGCCGCCAGCCCCTTGCGCCCGGTGCGCAGCACGTTGGTGGCGCCGATATTGCCCGAGCCGATCTGGCGCAGGTCGCCCGCACCGGTCAGCCGCGTCAGCACGACGCCGAACGGGATCGACCCCAGCAGATAGCCGATCAGCAAGGCCGCGGCCGGCGCAATCCAGATGATCTCGGTCGGCAGTGTTCGATTCCCCTCGAACTCGAGCTTTAGCCGAAACATTTCGGGTACGCCACCGGCAGCGTTGCCGTGCATCATCGATACGGACTAAGTGGCGGTGTGATTGAAACCGCACCGATCCTGTTCTTCGATTCCGGCGTCGGCGGGCTGTCGGTGGTCGCGCCGACGCGCGCGCTGCTGCCGGATGCGCCGATCGTCTACGCCGCCGATTCGGCCGGCTTCCCGTACGGCACGCGCAGCGAGGCGGAGATCGCGGCGCGGGTGCCGGCGCTGCTCGGGCGGCTGGTCGAGCGTTATCGACCGCGGCTGGTGGTGATCGCGTGCAACACCGCGTCGACGATCGCGCTGGCGGCGGTGCGCGCCGCCCTCGACGTCGGCGTGGTCGGCACGGTGCCGGCGATCAAGCCGGCGGCGGCGATGAGCCGGTCGCGGGTGATCGGCGTGCTGGGGACGGCGGCGACGGTGCGCCAGCCGTATGTCGACGATCTGGCGGCGCGGTTCGCTAGCGACTGCACGGTGCTGCGCCATGGCTCGGCGGCGCTGGTCGAGATCGCGGAGGCGAAGCTGGCGGGGACGCCGCCCGATCCGGCGGCGCTGGCGCGCGAGCTGGACGGGCTGTTCGCGCAGCCGCGCGGGGCGGCGATCGACGTGATCGTCAATGCCTGCACGCACTTCCCGTTGCTGGAGGCGGAGCTGGCGGCGGTCGCGCCGGACGGGGTGCGGTTCGTCGATGGCGGGCCCGGGATCGCGCGGCGGATCGTGCATCTCACCGAGGGACAGGCGTGGCCGGCGCAGGCGGACGACGTGCTGGTGTTCACGCGCCTCAGCGACGCCGAGCGGCGGCTGGCGGCAGGTCTGGGGTTCGCGGGGGTCGAGGCGCTGTAGGCACGAGGGCAAGGGGTGGGGCAATTTGTCCACCCTTTTCGATCAGAGAGAATGCGGTTCTGCGCTGGCCATCGCCGGTCGGAGGGAGTAATCGCGGGCACCATGAAGACGGAGAGCATCGAAGCGCGCGGCGTCGATTATTCGCGCGTGTTCACTCAGGCGATCGACCGGCTTCATGCCGAAGGCCGGTATCGCGTGTTCATCGACATCCTGCGCAACAAGGGCATGTTCCCCAATGCGCGGTGCTTCGCCGGGCATAACGGGCCGAAGCCGATCACCGTCTGGTGCTCGAACGACTATCTCGCGATGGGCCAGCATCCCAAGGTGATCGCGGCGATGGAGGAGGCGCTCCACGACGTCGGCGCGGGCTCGGGCGGGACGCGCAACATCGGCGGCAACACGCATTATCACGTCGATCTCGAGGGCGAGCTGGCCGATCTGCACGGCAAGCAGGCGGCGCTGCTGTTCACCTCCGGCTATGTCTCGAACGAGGCGACGCTGTCGACGCTCGCCAAGGTGCTGCCGAACTGCATCATCTATTCCGACGAGCTGAACCACGCCTCGATGATCGCGGGGATCCGCAACTCGGGGTGCGAGAAGCGCGTGTTCCGGCACAACGACCTCGCGCATCTCGAGGAACTGCTCGCCGCCGACGATGCGGCCGCGCCGAAGCTGATCGCGTTCGAGAGCGTCTATTCGATGGAGGGCGACATCGCGCCGATCGCGGCGATCTGCGACCTGGCGGACAAGTATAACGCGCTGACCTATCTCGACGAGGTCCATGCGGTCGGCATGTACGGCCCGCGCGGCGGCGGTATCTCGGAGCGCGACGGGGTCGCGCACCGGCTGACGATCATCGAGGGGACGCTGGGCAAGGCGTTCGGGGTGATGGGCGGCTATATCGCGGCCGACCGCACGATCGTCGACGTGATCCGCTCCTATGCGCCGGGGTTCATCTTCACGACCTCGCTGTCGCCGGTGCTGGTCGCGGGCGTGCTGGCGAGCGTGCGGCACCTCAAGCAGTCGAGCGCCGAGCGCGACGGGCAGCAGGCGGCGGCGGCGACGCTGAAGGCGATGCTGCGCGACGCGGGACTGCCGGTGATGGCGGGCGAGACGCATATCGTGCCGGTGATGGTCGGCGACCCGGTGAAGGCCAAGAAGATCAGCGACATCCTGCTCGCCGAATATGGCGTGTACGTGCAGCCGATCAATTACCCGACCGTGCCGCGCGGCGCCGAGCGGCTGCGCTTCACGCCGGGGCCGGCGCATAGCGAGGCGATGATGCGCGAACTGACCGACGCGTTGGTCGAGATCTGGGACCGGCTGGAATTGCGCGCGGCGGCGTGAGGGCCACACGTCATTGCTTCGCTGCGCTCGCAATGACGGCTTCATCGTCGCCCCGGACTTGATCCGGGGCCCCGCTTTCTTGTCGCGGGTCGAGGAAGAAGGGACGAGGCCCCGGATCAAGTCCGGCGCGACGGTTAGTTGAGGCCTTCGTCCCTTCGCGCCAACAGCGGCGGCTGGTACGGCAAGGGCGCATTCGCCGGCATCGTCGCCAGCTCGCGTTCGATCGCCGCCGCGCGATCCTTGGCGGACGGGTGGGTGCGGCTGTGGAACATGCCGCCGTCGATCTTGCTGCCGTATTCGCGCCAGAAACGTACCGCGAGATGCGGGTCCCAGCCGGCATTGCGGAGCAGGTAGGCGCCGAGCAGATCGGCCTCGGTCTCGGTCTGGCGAAACAGCCGCGCGTTGCGGCCGAATTCGGCCAGCAGCCCCCATTTGACCCCCGCCGCCTCCAGCCGGATGCGGTGGCGAAGGATCGCATGCGCCAGTTCGTGCGCGACGACGACCGCGATCTGGTCGTCGGCAAAGCGCTCGAACAGCGCCCCGCCGACCTGCACGACATGGCCGTCGGAGGACGCGCCGAGCTTGGCGCCGGTCAGCACCTCGAACTCGACGCGGCAGCCGGCATGCGGCTGGATCGTCACCTGTTTGACCGCACCGTCGCGCCGCACGGTCAGCGCGATCGGTGCGGCGACCGGCAGCGCCGCGATCCTCGCCTGCGCGGCGTCGCGGGTCGCACTGGTCATCGCGTCGCCCGTCGTCGCCGGTGGCAGCGGCTGCGCGTCGATCGCGACGACGCCGTCGTTGGCGAGCACCCCGGCCTGTGCGGCGGGCGCGCCGGGCACGACCAGCTCGATCGCGACCGGCGCGGCAAAGGCGCTGCGCAGCTCGGTCGGATATTGGTCGGCGGCGTGGAGCGTCGCGCCGATCACCGGCTGTTGCTCGCGGCACAGGGGCGCATTGGCGGTGGTCAGCCGCCACGCGATCGCCGCGAGTCGCTGGTCGACCTCCAGCAGGCTCGGCGCGGCGGCGGCGGGCAGCGCGACGAGCGCCAGCAGAACGGCCAGAAAACGGAACATCATACGCATCACTCGGGCGGGCGGGCAGTCGGGCGGAAGGCCGCGGGCTCGATGCCGTGGCGCTGCATGCGGTCGTACAGGCTGCGACGGGGCAACTGCAACTCCGCCGCCGCCGCGCCGACATCGCCGCGCACGCGCTCCAATGTGGCGCGGATCGCCGCCGCCTCAAAACGGTCGACGCGTTCCGACAGCGGGAGCTGATCGGCGGCCTCCGTCGCGCCGCCGTCGACGCCGAGCACCACACGCGCGGCGAAGTTGCGCAGCTCGCGGACGTTGCCCGCCCAGTCGTCGCTGACCAGCCGCGCCTCGACCGCGGCGTCGATCATCGGCCGCTCGCGTCCGAAGCGTTCGGCGGCTTCGCCGAGAAACCAGGCGAACAGCAGCGGCACGTCGGCGCGACGCTCGCGCAGCGGCGGGATGCGCAGTCGCACCGTCTCCAGCCGGTAGAGCAGATCGGCGCGGAAGCGGCCCTCTGCGGCGGCGGCGGACAGGTCGGTCTTGGCGGCGGCGACGACGCGCAGGTTGACGACCCGCGGTGCCGCGCCTGCTTGCGGCAGTTCGCGCTCCTCGACGACGCGCAGCAACTTGCCCTGCAAGGCCGGGGACATGCTGTCGATCTCGTCGAGGAACAGCGTCCCGCGATCGGCGTCGGCGATCCGCCCGGCCTGCGTGCGGGTGCCGAACAGCGCCTCGTCGGCGATCGCATCGGGAAGCGCCGCGCAATCGACCGCGACGAACTGCCGGGAGCGGCGGTGGCTCCAGCGGTGGAGCAGCAGCGCGACCAGTTCCTTGCCGGTGCCGGTCTCGCCCTCGATCAGCACGTCGACATCGACATCGGCCAATTGCCGGATCGTCTCGCGCAGCCGCACCATCACCGGCGTCTCGCCGATCAGCGGATAGTGGGTCTCGGCCTCGGCAGCGGCGACGCGCAGCCGGCGGTTTTCGAGCACCAGCCGCCGCACCTCCAAAGCGCGGCGGACGCTGGCGATCAGATGGTCGGCGGCGAAGGGCTTGGCGATGAAGTCCCACGCGCCTTTCTTGAGCGCGGCGACCGCGGTGGCGATGTCGCCATGGCCGGTCATCAAAATCACCGGCAATTCGGAGTCGCGCGCCGCGACCGCCTCGGCGAGCGCATGGCCGTCCATGCGCGGCATCCGGATGTCGCTGACCACCACGCCGGGAAAGTCGACGCCGAGCTGCGCCAGCGCGGCGCGCGCGTCGGCGAACGGCTCGACCGCGATCCCGGCGATCGCGAAACTGTCGGCGAGCGCGGTGCGCAGCCCGTCGTCATCGTCGATCAACAGCACGCGCAGCGCGGCGGTGGCGGGCGACTCGCTCATGCGCGTTTCACCGACGCCATGAACGCCGCGCCGCCGAGCGGCGACGGCACGATCCGCAGCGTGCCGTCGAACTGCGCCATGATGTCGCGCGCGATCCCCAGCCCGAGCCCGAGCCCGTCGGGCTTGCCGGTGACGAACGGGCTGAACACCTCCTCGCCGAGCGCGGGGTCGATCCCGCTGCCGTTATCGGCCACGATCAGGTCCACGCATGTCTCACGCTCCTCCACCAGCACAGCGATGCGCGGATCATCGCGCCCCGCCACCGCATCGACCGCATTGTTGAGCAGGTTGACGAGCACCTGCTCGAGCCGCACCCGCCCGGCGATCACCGCCGGCTGACCGCGCGTCGGCCAGTCGACCGCGACGTTCGCGCCGCGCAGCCGATCCCCGACCAGCAGCAAGGTGCCGTCGAGCACCGCGTCGAGCGCGACCGGCTCGATCCGCCCGCTGCCACGCCGCGCGAAGCGGCGCATCTCCTGCGTGATCGAGCCGATCCGCGCGGTCAGCGCCACCGCGCTGTCCAGCGTCGCGGCGACCCGATCGTTCCGCCCGGCGGCGAGATGGTGCTGCGCATTCTCGGCGAGCGTGCGGATCGTCGCGACCGGCTGGTTGATCTCATGCGCCAGCCCGGCGGTGATCGAACCCAGCGAGGCGAGGCGATTGGCCTGCGCCAGTTCCTCGCGCGCGGCGCGGAAGCGCTGGTCGGCATCGGCGCGGCGCTCCATTTCGGCGCTCAGCGCGGCGGTGCGCTCCGTCACGGCGGCCTGCAATTGCGTGCGCACCGCCGCGGCGCGGGTCAGCCGGGTGATGCGCCACAGCACCAGCGCCGCGAACAGCGTCAGCACCAGCGCGAAGGTCGCAGTCGCCAGCCGCGCCACGCCGGCCGCCTCGCGCAGCGCCCGCGCGATCGGCACGACCCGCACCAACTGCCAGCCGGGAACGTCGAGCGGGGTCGCGACGGTGAGCCGGGTCGGATCGCCGCCCGGACGGACATGGGTGAGCGGCAGCGGCTGCGCACCGAATTGCCCGCTGGCGCGGATCGCGGCGCGGGCGGCGGGCGAGAGCGGCCGCAGCGTGCGCAGCGCCTCCCGCGGGTCGGTGGTGGCGAGGACGATGCCGCGCCCGTCGACCAGCAAGGTGGTGCCGGGATCGTTGGCCCAGACGCGCGTCACCGCGTCGAACTCGACCTTCACCACCACCACGCCCGCCGGGCCGCGCGGACCGTCGATGCGGCGGCTGAGGAACAGTCCCGGCCGCCCGCTGACATTGCCGAGCGCGAAATATTCGGCGCTGCCGTTGCGCATCGCCAGCCGGTAATAGGGGCGGAAGCGGTAGAGGTGGCCGACGAAACTGTCCGGCTGCGCGGCGTTCGAGGCGGCGACGGTCATGCCGCGCGCGTCGATGGCGTAGATCACCGCCGCGCCGGTCCGCTGCGCGAGCGGGGCGAGCTTGCGGTCGAGCCGCTGCGCCGCCCCTGCCGCGGTCCCGCCCGCCAGTGCGTCGCGCAGGTCGCTGTATTCGCTGAGCACGATCGGCAGCAGCCGGTATTTGTTGAGCTCGCTGTCGAGCAGCCGCGCCTGCTGGCGCGCGGTGCCGAGCGCGGTGGCCCGCGCCTCGTCGCGCGCCCGCGCCGCGGTCCACGGCGCGACGAGCAAATAGAAGAGGAGCGTCAGCGCGAGCACGACCGCCGGCACGGTCAGCCGCAGGGAAAGACGCGCGGACGACATACGTGCAGGATATTGCAACGCCGGCAGGGAAGTCACGCGGGATTTCGCCAGCGGTGCACTGATCTGTCGCAAGGTTGCCGAAAAGTTACGAGTGTTTTCATGTTTTTAGCATACCGCCTCGCTGATTTTTGCGATTTCGCCTGCGCACGTCATGCTGTGCGCAAGCCGGGAAAGACGGCGAGAGAGGACCGAATGTACAGCAATTTCAATGGCGCACGGGCGAAGGTGACGCGTGGGGCAGCCATCCGTGGACTGCTGATCGGCGCATCGGCGCTACTCGCGACTCCCGCGCTCGCCGATCCTGCTGCCACGGCGCAGGTCACCGGCACAAAGGAGTCGCCCGCCACGCCGTCGGTGGTCGGCTATCCGGCGATCGGCAACGGCGAGGGCACCGTCTCGGGCAAGTACAACGTGTCGCGCTGGGCCGAGGACTGGCGGTCGATGCGCGACCCGGCGAAGCGCGACGACCCGCTCGACCGGCTAAAGTTCCTGCCGCTGACCACCGACGGCGACGTCTATCTGACGCTGTCGGGCGAGTTCCGCTTCCGGGTGCAGGAAACCACCAACCCCGATCTGCGCGACCGCCCGGCCCAGCGGCAGGACCGGACACGCGTCTATGCCGGCGCCGATCTGCATCTGGGCGAGCATGTCCGCTTCTACGGCGAGCTGGCGCATGCCGGGGTGAGCGGGGTCAACATCGGCACCCCGGCGGCGAACATCACCAACCAGCTGACGCTGCAACAGGGGTTCGGCGAGGTGAAGGGCCGGATCGGCGGCGCCGAGGTCGGCGTGCGCGGCGGGCGGCAGGAGTTCTCGGACGGTCCGAACCTGCTGACCTCGGTCCGCGACGACCCGACGCTGCACTTCGTGCTGGACGGCGTGCGCGGCTATGTGCGCGGCAAGCGCGTCCGCGCCGACCTGTTCGACCTGCGCTACGTCAATTACGGGCGCGAGGGGCTGGGCGACGATCGTACCGACGGGTCGCGGCGGTTCAGCGGCGTGACGTTCGGCTATGCGATCCCGAGCGACTTCCTCGGCACCTCCAAGCTGTTCTTCGATCCGTTCATCTGGCGGCTGCGCACCCGCGCCGCGGCCTGGGGCCGCCAGACCGGGCGCGAGGAGCGGATGTTCTACGGCCTGCACCTGTACGGCGACGTGGATCGCGCGACGATCGACTGGACGGTCAACCATCAGGGCGGCGACTTCAACGACCGCAAGATCGACGCATGGCAGGCGTTCCTCGCGCAGACGTGGAAAGTCGGAAAGTCGGCGACCGCACCGCGCGTCGGCGTCCATGTCGATTATGGCAGCGGCGGCGGCGGGGTGAGCGGGCAGGGTGACCTGCGCACCGCCAGCGGGCTGTACGGCAACAACATCTACTACAGCTACCAGCTATTCCTGACCCCGACCAACCTCTTGGCGATCTCGCCCAACATCACGGTGCAGCCGGTCAAGAATCTGCGCGTCACCGGCGAATATACGATGGCCTATCGCCCGAACGAGAATGAAGCGGTCTATCGCGCTTCGGGGGCGGCGTTCGCCAATACGCAGAATGTCGCCGGCAAGCATATCGCCGACCTGATCCGCCTGCAGGCGGTGTGGGCGCTGACCCCGCGCATTTCGCTGACCGGGCGCTACGAGCATCTGATGGTCAAGGATGCGCTGGCCAATGCCGGCTACCGGAACTCTGACTTCCTGGCGGGCTGGGCCAGCTTCCGCTTCTGACACAACAAGGAGAGACGCGATGGCGGAAACGCCGACGACCGACAATCGACTGAAATCCATTATCGGAGGATCGACCGGCAACCTGGTCGAATGGTTCGATTGGTACGTCTATTCGGCGTTCACGCTGTATTTCGCGCCGCATTTCTTCCCGTCGGGCGACCAGACCGCGCAATTGCTGAGCGCCGCCGCGGTGTTCGCGGTCGGCTTCGTCATGCGGCCGATCGGCGCGTGGATCATGGGCATCTATGCCGATCGCAAGGGGCGCAAGGCCGGGCTGACGCTGTCGGTGACGCTGATGTGCGCGGGATCGCTCATCATCGCCTGTACGCCGGGTTATGAGACGATCGGGATCGCCGCGCCGGCGCTGCTGGTGCTCGCGCGGCTGATGCAGGGGCTGTCGGTCGGCGGCGAATATGGCGCGAGCGCGACCTATCTCTCGGAGATGGCGGGCAAGGAGCGGCGCGGGTTCTTCTCGGCGTTCCAGTATGTCACGCTGATCTCCGGGCAATTGCTCGCGATCATGGTGCTGCTGATCCTGCAATCGGTGATGCCCAAGACCGAGCTGGAGGCATGGGGCTGGCGCATTCCGTTCGTAGTCGGTGCGTTCCTCGCGATCGTCGTCTTCTACCTGCGCCGCGGGCTGGCCGAGACGCAGAGCTTCAAGAACGCCCATGCCAACGCGGCGCCCAAGTCCGGCTTCGTCGCGCTGCTGAAGAACCATCCGCGCGAAACCGCTTTGGTGATGCTGCTGACCGCCGGGGGCACGCTCGCCTTCTACGCCTATTCGATTTACATGCAGAAGTTCCTGGTCAACACCTCGGGCTTCTCCAAGGAAGTCGCGACGCAGATCAACGCGGTCACGCTGTTCGTCTTCATGCTGCTCCAGCCGGTCGCGGGCGGACTGTCGGACCGGATCGGGCGCAAGCCGCTGATGGTTGCGTTCGGCATCGCGGGGGTGCTGTTCACCTATCCGATCTTCTCGGCGCTGGAAGCGACGCGCAATCCAGTCACCGCCGGGCTGCTGGTGATGGCGTCGCTGATCATCGTCACCGGCTATACGTCGATCAACGCGGTGGTGAAGGCGGAGCTGTTCCCCGCACACATCCGCGCTTTGGGCGTCGCCCTCCCGTACGCCTTGGCCAATACGCTGTTCGGCGGGACCGCCGAATATGTCGCGCTCAGCTTCAAAAGTCATGGGTGGGAGCAGGGCTTCTACTGGTATGTCACGGTGATGATCGGCATCTCGCTGCTGGTCTACCTGCGGATGCGCGACACCGGGCGCAACAGCCTGATCAGCGAGGATTGAGAGCCAGCCGTCGCTCCTGCGCAGGCAGGAGCCTATGTCTGTCGAATGTTGCGACACGCCTGACACACGGTCGTCGTCACTGTGTCAGCCGCGCCGACGCACGAGACAGACATGGGTCCCTGCCTGCGCAGGGACGACGGTGTCGGTGGTTCCCCTTCCGCCAGCGGATCGCTACATCGGCGCGCATGACCGATACGCTGCTCGACCCGCTCGTCCTCCCCGATTTCGCCGCCCTGACGCCGGAGGCGATCGCGCCGGCGCTCGACGCCGCGATCGCGCGCCATGCCGAGGCGGTCGAGATCGTCACGCGCGACCGGCCGACGACCTTCGAACAGGCGTGGCTGCCGCTTGAACGCGCCGAGGCGGGGGTGGACGCGCTCTGGTCGGCGGTGTCGCACCTGCGTGGGGTGGCGGACACGCCCGAGCTGCGCGCCGCGCACGCTGCGGGCCAAGAAAAACTTGTCCAGCATTTCATGGCGGTGGCGCAGAACCGCGACCTGTACGACGTGCTGACCGCGTTGGAGGCGTCGCCGGGCTTCGCCGAATTGCCGCAGGCCGATCGCGTCGCGGTGGAACATGCGATCCGCGACTTCCGGCTCGCGGGTGTCGCGCTGGACGATGCGGAGCGCGAGCGGTTCGCGGCGGTGTCGGTGGAATTGTCGGCGCTGTCGACCGAGTTCGGCAGCGCGGTGCTCGACGCGACGGACGCCTGGACCTGCCACATCTCCGACGAGGCGCGGCTGGCGGGGATCTCCGCGCCGGACAAGGCGATGTTCGCCGCCGCGGCGCAGGCCAAGGGGCTGGACGGCTGGCTGGTCACGCTCCAGCAGCCGAGCGTCAATGCGGTGCTGACCTTCGCCGAGGATCGTGACCTGCGCGCCGACGTGTACCGTGCTTACGGTACGCGCGCCTCGGATCAGGGGCCGAACGCCGGCACGCACGACAACGGCCCGCGGATCGCGCGCATCCTCGAACTTCGGCGCAAGGCGGCGGCGTTGCTCGGCTTCACCGATCCGGTCGCCTTGTCGCTGGAAACCAAGATGGCGCCGAACGCGGGCGAAGTGCTCGCCTTCCTGCGCGACCTCGGCCAGCGTGCGAAGCCGGCGGCGCAGCGCGACCTCGATGCATTGCGGGCGTTCGCGGCGGAGGAGCTGGGGATCGCCGACCTTCAGCCGTGGGATGCGGGGTTCGCCGCCAACCGGCTGCGGCAGGCGCACTATGCGGTCGATGAGCAGGAGGTGCGCGGCTACTTCCCGGTTGAGCGCGTCACCGCCGGTTGGCAGACGTTGCTCGGGCAGTTGTTCGGGCTGCGGCTCACGCGGCGCGACGACGTGCCCCTCTATCACCCCGACGCGCATTACTACGACGTCGCCGACGACAGCGGCGAGGTGTTCGCGGGCCTGTATCTCGACCTCCACGCGCGCCCCGGCAAGCGCGGCGGCGCGTGGATGGCGCAGGCGCGGCCGCGGTTGCGTGACGGCAACAACGTGCGGGTGCCGGTCGCCTATCTGGTCTGCAATTTCGCGCCGAAGGGCGAGGGGCAGCCGTCGCTGCTCAGCCACAGCGATGTCGTGACGCTGCTCCACGAAACCGGCCATTGCCTCCACCATCTGTTCACGCGCGTCGACCGGCCGTCGATCGCGGGGACGAGCGGGTTCGAATGGGACGCGGTCGAGCTGCCCAGCCAGCTGATGGAGGATTTCGCCTGGGACCGCGCGGTGCTGACCGCGATGTCGGGGCATTACGAAAGCGGCGCGCCGCTGCCGGCCGACCTGTTCGACCGGATGGTCGCGGCGCGGCGCTTCCAGTCGGGGATGTTCATCGTCCGCCAGCTCGAATTCGCGCTGTTCGACCTGCTGCTCCACCTCGGCACGATGGGCAGCGACCCGATGGAGGTGATCGAGGCGGTGCGCGACGAAGTGTCGGTGTTGCGTCCGCCCGAGTGGCATCGCTTCCCGCACGCGTTCAGCCATATCTTCGCGGGCGGCTATGCCTCGGGCTATTACAGCTATCTGTGGGCCGAGGTGCTCGCCGCCGACGGGTTCGGTCGGTTTGCCGAGAACGGGCTGGTCGATCGCGCCACCGGCACCGCGCTGCGCGAGGAAGTATTGTCCCGCGGCGCAACGCGCCCGGCGGCGGAGAGCTTCCGCGCGTTCCGCGGGCGTGACGCCGATCCGGTCGCGATGCTGGTCCGCCACGGCCTGCTGGAGGATGCGCAGTGAGCGTGCTGATCCTCACCACCGGCGGGACGATCGACAAGCTCTATTTCGACGCGCTCAGCGAATATCAGATCGGCGACAGCGTCGTGGACCGGCTGCTGAAGACCGCGCGCGTCGCGCTGCCGTTCCGCGTGCAGGAGCTGCTGCGCAAGGACAGTCTGGAGCTTACCGACGATGATCGCGCGGCAATCGCGCAGGCGGTGGCGGACGCGCCGGAGCGACGGATCGTCATCACGCACGGCACCGATACGATGACCGATACCGCAAAGGTGCTGGCGGGCCGGACCGACAAGACGATTGTGCTGGTCGGCGCGCTCGCCCCGGCGCGGTTCGCGGAGAGCGACGCCAGCTTCAATCTCGGCATGGCCTTCGCCACCGCGCAGGTTGCGGCACCGGGGGTGTGGATCGCGATGAACGGGACGATCTTCGACGGGACCAGGGTGCGCAAGGATCGCGCGATCAACAGCTTCGTCGCCGCGGAATGACGCGCGCGTGGCTGGCGGAGGCGGTCCGCCGGATCGAGGCGGATTACAACCGCAGCGCCGACACGCATCTGATCCAGGTCGACCTGCCGCATCACGACGGCATCCAGCTGTACCTGAAGGACGAGAGCAGCCACCCGACCGGCAGCCTCAAGCACCGGCTGGCGCGCTCGCTGTTCCTCTACGCGCTGTGCAACGAGTGGATTGGACCGGACACGTGCGTGATCGAGGCGTCGTCGGGGTCGACCGCGGTCAGCGAGGCCTATTTCGCGAAGATGCTGGGCCTGCGCTTCATCGCGGTCGTCCCCGCGGCCACCGCCGCGCCCAAGCTCGATGCGATCCGCTTCCATGGCGGCGAGATCCACGCGGTCGACGATCCGCGCACCGTCTATGATGTCGCGCAGCGGCTCGCGCGCGAGACCGGCGGGCATTATCTCGACCAGTTCACTTATGCCGAGCGCGCCACCGACTGGCGCGGCAACAACAATATCGCCGAGAGCATCTTCGCGCAGATGGCGGAGGAGGAGCATCCGGTGCCGGCGTGGATCGTCTGCGGCGCAGGGACCGGCGGCACCTCGGCGACGATCGGGCGCTTCATCCGCTATCGCCGTTACGCGACGCAATTGTGCGTCGCCGATCCGGTCAATTCGATCTTTCATCGCCATTATGCGGATCGCGCGGCGGTGGCGCTGCCCGAGGGCTGCGCGTCGCGGATCGAGGGGATCGGGCGGCCGCGCGTCGAGCCGAGCTTCGTGCCGGGCGTGATCGACCGCATGATCCCGGTCGAGGACGGTGACAGCCTGGGTGCGATGCGCGCGCTGGGGCAGGTGCTAGGGCGGCGCGTCGGCGGGTCGACGGGGACCAACCTGTGGGCGTGCGCGCAGCTGATCCGCGAGATGGCGGCGCGCGGCGAGCGCGGGAGCATCGTGACGTTGCTGTGCGACGGGGGCGACCGCTACGGCTGTACGTACCACGATCCGGCATGGCTGGCGGAAAGCGGGCTGGCGTGGGCGCGGGGCGAGGCGGAGATGGCAGGGCTTCTCGGCTAACTCGGTCATTCCCGCGCAGGCGGGAATCCAGAACCTCTGACGTTGCGACCCTTGCGAAGACCTGCGCGTCTGGATTCCCGCTCGCGCGGGAATGACGAAAGGGGCGACACCCCGACCCACATCAACCGGAGGCCATTACCGCTTCCCCGCGCCCGCCCCATCGGTTAACAGCCCTGCCATGACGGCGGTGGATCAACCCGCGCAGGGACGTTTCGAGGGGAACAGCCACCTCTTCGCGCTGCGCGTCTATTTCGAGGATACCGACCTGTCGGGCGTGGTCTATCACGCCAATTACCTGCGCTATCTGGAGCGCGCGCGGTCGGACATGCTGCGCGTCGGCGGGATCGACCAGCGCGCCACCTTCGAAAGCGGCGGCGGCGCATACGCCATCACCGATCTGGCGATCAAATATCGCGCGCCCGCAAGGCTGGACGATGCGCTGCTGATCGAAAGCCGCGTGACCAGCATCCGCGCGGCCAGCGTCGTCATTCATCAGACAGTCAGGCGCGGGGCGGAAATGCTGGCGGACGCCACGGTGACCGCGGCGCTGGTCGGCCCCGACGGGCGCCCGCGTCGTCAACCCGCCGCCTGGGTCGATACGTTCCGGCGCCTCGCGTCATTGGGGGAAGAGACACCGTGAATCCGATTTTGCAGACCGAGGCGGCCACGCTGTCGCCGATCGCGCTGTTCATGGAAGCCGATTGGGTGGTCAAGGCGGTGATGCTGGGGCTGCTGCTCGCCAGCATCTGGACCTGGGCGATCATCATCGGCTTCTGGCTGAAGCTGGGCCGCACGCGCCAGCGCACCGAGGCGTTCGAGCGCGATTTCTGGAAGGCCGAAGACATCGACGCCTTCTACAAGTCGCAGACGCATACCGATCTGCCCTCCGCGCGCGTGCTGAACGCAGGCGTCACCGAATGGCGGCGCTCGACACAGGGGCAGAAGATCGACCGCGAGGGCACGCGCGACCGGCTGGCGACCGTCATGGGCTCGGCGGTGGCGCGGGAGATCGACCAGCTGTCGGACCGGCTCAACGTGCTGGCGACGGTCGGCTCGGTCGCGCCGTTCGTCGGGCTGTTCGGCACCGTCTGGGGGATCATGCGCAGCTTCACCGCGATCGCCAGCCAGCAGAACACCAGCCTGTCGGTCGTCGCCCCCGGCATCGCCGAGGCGCTGTTCGCGACCGCGATCGGGCTGTTCGCGGCGATCCCGGCGGTGATCGCGTACAATCGCTTCAGCCATGCCATCAACCGCATCGAGGCGCGGCTGAACCGCTTCGCCGACGGTTTCCACGCCACGCTGTCGCGGCAGCTCGACGGCGAACGCTGATGGCGATGCATTTGCCTTCCGCGCGGGGCAAGGGGCGGCGCGCGCCGATGGCGGAGATCAACGTCACGCCGCTGGTCGACGTGATGCTGGTGCTGCTCATCATCTTCATGGTCACCGCGCCGCTGTTGACGCAGGGCGTGCCGGTGAACCTGCCCGACAGCCGCGCCAAGCCGCTCGACCAGGAGCAGCAGCCGACCGAGATATCGCTCGACGAACAGGGCCGGATCTTCATCGCCAAGGAAGAAGTCGCGTCCGACGCGCTGCCCGCGCGGCTCGCCACGATCGCCGAAACCGCAAAAGGCAACGCGCCGCCGCAGGTGTTCCTGCGCGCCGATCGCGGGCTGGATTACGGGCGCGTGATGCGCGTGATGGGCGAGCTGAACCGGGCGGGCCTGAACCGCGTCGCGCTGGTGACGGTCGGCGAGGAATAAGGTGGAGCGTGGCGAGAAGATCGGGCTGGGGCTGGCCGTTGCGGGACACGTCCTGCTGTTCGGCGTGCTGTCGGTCGGGTTCCTCGCCACGCCCAACCCGGTCAAGCTGAAGCAGAATCCGGTCGAGGTCAGCCTCGTCAAGGATGTTGCGCTGGAGGCGGCGGCCCCGCAGCAGACCGAAGCCCCGTCGCAGGCGGTCGCGCCCGATGTCGGCGAGCCCGAGGAAGCGCCGCCGCCCGCCGAGGCGCCGCCGCAGCCGGTGCCCGCACCGGTCCCCGAGCCGGCACCGCAGCCCGAGCCCAAGCCGGTCGCCAAGCCCGCGCCCCCCAAGCCGGCCCCGCCGAAGCCGGCGCCCAAGCCTGCCCCCGCACCGAAGCCGGTCCCGAAGCCGCAACCGAACCCCAAGCCGGCACCCCCGGCGGCGGAGAAGGCTGCCGCCAAGCCGGCGCCGAAGAAGCAGGAGAGCGCCGCGGCGTCGAGCAAGTCCTCGGCCGCGCCCGCCGCTTCGAAGGGCAAGGGCAAGACCGAGACCGCCAAGGGCGAGAAGCCGCGCGGCAGCCGGCTGGGTAGCGACTTCCTCAAGGGCCTGACCGCCGAGAAGAGCAACGCCCAGCCCAATGACGCGCCGCCGTCCGCCGCGCGCGTCGATGGCAGGGCGCTGGCGGCGATCCAGCAGGCGATCGCGCGGCAGATCCAGCCGTGCGCCGACCGGCAGGTCGATCCCGGCCCCGGCGCGAACCAGATCGTCACGACGCTGAACCTGCGGCTCAACCGCGACGGCACGCTGTCGGCGACGCCGACCGTGGTGCGCCAGAACGGCGTCGACGACGACAACCGCCGCTACGCCCGGCGCGTCGTCGATCTCGGAATTGCGGCATTCAAGGGCTGTTCGCCGTTGAAATTGCCGGCAGAATATTATTCCACCGCCAATGGGGGGTGGAGCAACATCAACTATAATTGGAAACTGCGGTGATGCGACTCCGGCTGCTCCTCCTCGCCACGCTCGTCTCCACCCCTGCGCTCGCGCAGCAGGTGCCGCCCGCGGCGACCCCGCTCGGCACGGGCGCGGCCCCGGCCGGGCAGACCCCGCCACCGCTGGAGGTCGACGTTACCGGCGGCATCTCCGCGCCGATGCCGATCGCGATTCCGCCGATGCCGACGCAGGCGGTGGTGCAGACCGCGGCGGGCTCGACCGACCAGCTCGGGCGGCAGCTGGCGGAGATCGTCAGCAACGACCTGCGCAGTTCCGGGCTGTTCAACCCGCTCGCGCCCGGCCGAACGCGCGCGATCGCCTTCCCAGAGGTAACCGCGCCGGCGTTCGATTACTGGGCGGGTTCGGGCGCGCAGGCTTTGGTGCAGGGCTATATCCGCGCCAATGGCGACGGGACGCTGACGGTCGGTTGCTACCTGTACGACGTGTCGGCGCAGACGCAGCTGACGCGACAGGGGTTCGTGGTCCCGCCGTCCGACTGGCGGCGTGCCGGGCATAAATGCGCCGACATGGTCTACACCCGGCTGACCGGCGAGGGTGCGTATTTCGACAGCCGCGTCGTCTATGTCAGCGAAACCGGGCCGAAGGCGAACCGCATCAAGCGGCTGGCGATCATGGACCAGGACGGCGCGAACAGCCGCTTCCTGACCACCGGCTCGTCGATCGTGCTGACCCCGCGCTTCGCGCCGAACCAGCAGTCGATCGTCTACATGAGCTATGTCGGCAAGACCCCGGCGATCTACGTCTACGATCTCGGCTCGGGGCGGCAGCGGCTGGTGGTGCAGAATGTCGCGACCACCTTTGCGCCGCGCTTCTCGCCGGATGGCCGCTACATCCTGTTCTCGATGGCGCAGGCAGGGAACACGGATCTGTATCGCGTCCCGGCATCGGGCGGCACGCCGCAGCGGCTGACCACCTCGCCGGGGATCGACACCGGCGGCAGCTATTCGCCCGACGGCTCGAAGATCGTGTTCGAAAGCGACCGCTCGGGCGGGCAGCAGCTGTATGTGATGAACGCCGACGGATCGAACCAGCAGCGGATCAGCTTCGGCGGCGGGCGCTACGCCACCCCGGTGTGGAGCCCGCGCGGCGACCTGATCGCCTTCACCAAGATCCAGGGCGCGTTCCGGATCGGCGTCATGAGCCCGAGCGGGCAGGGCGAGAAGCTGCTCACCAACAGCTGGCAGGACGAAGGTCCCTCTTGGAGCCCGAACGGGCGGGTGCTGATGTTCTTCCGCCAGGGGCGCGGCAACGCCGGCAAGGCCGATCTGTGGTCGGTCGACCTCACCGGGGTCAACGAACGCCGCGTGCCCACCCCGCTCGACGGATCGGACCCCGCCTGGGGACCGCTTCGCCCGTAATATCGTGAACGATCATAGAGGAGACACTCGATGGCCCGTCTGACCACCACCCTGTTGATGGCGACCGCGCTGGTCGCGACCGCCGCCTGTTCCAAGAAGCGTCCCGAGGTGCTGCCGCCGGCGCCGGGCGTGGCGCCGACACAGGGCACCGCGACCGGTCCGGTCGATCCCAATGGCGGCGTCACCCCCGGTTCGGCGGCCGATTTCAAGCGCTCGACGCAGGGCGACACCGTGCTGTTCGGGCTCGATCAATATGACATCGACGCCACCGCGCGCGGCATTCTCGATTCGCAGGCCGAGTGGCTGCAGCGCTACAACAACGTGACGATCACGATCGAAGGCCATGCCGACGAGCGCGGGACGCGCGAATATAATCTGGCGCTGGGCGATCGTCGCGCCAATGCCGCGAAGAACTATCTCGCCGCGCGCGGGATCGCGCCGTCGCGGATCAGCGTGATCAGCTATGGCAAGGAACGCCCGGTCGCGCTGGGCTCGGACGAGCAGAGCTGGGCGCAGAACCGCCGCGCGGTGACGGTGGTCGTCGGCGGGTGATTGCTGCTTCTCCCGCTCCCCTCTGGGGAGAGGGCGGGGTGAGGGGCTGGGGCCTCGCAGAGAGGTTCGTCTCGGTGAGACACCGGCCCCTCACCCAACCCTCTCCCCATGGGGGAGAGGGCTTATCGAAACTCACGCCGGCGTGATCGGCGGGTTTTCCATTTCGGCCTTGATCTCGGCGATCAGGTCCTTGCGGCTCAGCTTGCCGATCATCGTCTTGGGCATGGTCGCGCGCACCACCACGCGGTCGACGCGCTCGTGCTTGCCGAGTTGTGGATTGAGCCATGCGGCCAGTGCCGCACCCTCCGCGTCCATCCCCTCGTTCAGGGTGACATAGGCGCGCGGCACCTCGCCGCGATATGGATCCGGCAGGCCGATCACCAGCGCTTCGCGCACCGCTTCGTGATGGTACAGGATCGCCTCGATCTGGCTGGGGAAGACCTTGAACCCGCCGACCGAGATCATGTCCTTGAGCCGGTCGACGATCGCGATGAAGCCGTCGTCGTCGATCGTTCCGACATCGCCGGTCCGCAGCCATTTGCGTCCCTCCGCATCGACCGCGAAGGTCGTCTCGTCGGCGTCCGGGCGGTTCCAATAGCCGGCCATGATCTGCGGCCCGAGCGCGACGATCTCGCCGGGCTGGCCGTCCGGAGCCGGCAGCGTGGCATCCTCCTTGTCAACCAGCCGCAGCCGTGTCGCGGGAAGCGGCTGCCCGATCGTCCCGGCCTTCTGCCCGCCCTCATAAGGGTTGGTGGTCAGCACGCCGGTGCTCTCCGAGAGGCCATAGCCCTCGATCAGCATCGAATGAGTCGCCGCTTCCCAGCGCGTCTTCAGTTCGGCATTGAGCGGCGCGCCACCCGAGATGCAGACACGCAGCGACGCGAAATCGGTCTGCGCCAGCTTCGGGTGATCGAGCAGCGCCTGGTACATGGTCGGGACGCCGGGGAGCGAGGTCGGCTTGGTGCGCGTGATCGTCGCCAGCGCCTGCGCAGCGTCGAAGCGCGGCAGCAGCACCATCTCGCCGCCGGTGACGATCGTGCGGTTCATCACGCAGGTATTGGCGAAGACGTGGAACAGCGGCAGCACCCCGAGGATGCGGTCGCCCGCCTCCGGATGCGGATCGAGCTGCGCGACCTGCCGCGCGTTGGCGCTGACATTGGCGTGGGTGAGCATCGCGCCCTTCGGCACGCCGGTGGTGCCGCCGGTGTACTGGATTAGCGCGATGTCGTGTTGCGGGTCGATTGTGGGCGGTGACAGCGCACCGTCGTTGGCGATCAGCTGCGAGAAGGCGAGGACGCGCGGATCGTCGGGGCGCGGCATGGTCTCGGCGCGTTTGAACAGGCGATAGGCGATCGATTTGGCGGGGGGCAGGACGCCGGCGACCGATCCGACCACCAGCCGTTCGAGCCCGCTTTTCTCCAGCACCTTGAGCGCGGTCGGCAGCAGTGCGCTGGCCGAGACGGTGAACAGCACGCGCGTCCCCGAATCCTCGACCTGATGGCACAATTCCTCGACTGAATAGAGCGGCGAGAAATTGACCACCGTCGCCCCGAGCCGCAGCGCGCCGTGATAGGCGGCGAGATAATGCGGGACGTTGGGGAGGAACAGCCCGATGCGGTCACCCTTGCCATAGCCGAGCGCCGCCAGCCCGGTCGCGACGCGGCGCACGCCGTCGGCCAGCTCGGCATAGCTATACCGGCGCCCGAGAAAGTCGATCGCGGGCCGGTCGGCATGGCGCGCCGCGGCTGCGTCGAACAAGGCCGGCATCGACAGCGGCGGGTAATCGGAATCCCATGGCACGGGATGGCGATAGGCGGTGCGCCAGGCATGCTCTCCAGTCATTGACACGATTGTAAGCAACAAACCGCGGCGTGCAAGCGGATCAGCGCTGGAACAGCGTCCCGATCACGGCCCCGGCCTGCCCCGCCCCGGCGATCGCTTGCGCCACCGGCGGCGTCCAGTCGGCGTCGACCTGCGCGGTCAGCCGGTCGTCGATCGAGATCGACAGCGTGCCGATCATCGGGGTGCGATGCCCCGCGCAGACCAGCATCAGCGCACCCAGCGCGACGACGGCGGCGCGGCGACGGCGATAATCAGGCGGTTGCGGCATGACGGCGTCCCTCTTCAAACCACGGTGATCGTAGCAGAAACGAAGACGCGGCGACAGCGGGTGGCCGCACAGCGCGCGGCGTTCGTCGGCGGCTGCGCTACGCGGCTTCGGCCCAGCGGAGCCGGTCGCGTCCGGCGCGCTTGGCGGCGAACAAGGCGTCGTCGGCGCGGCGGTAGAGCAGCTTCCAGTCCGCCTCGCTGGCGATCGCCCCGCATTCGCTGCCCAGCGACGCGGTGACCGCGAGATCGAACGGCATCGTCGCGGCGCGGATCTGCATCAGGATCGTCTCGGGCAAGGCGATCGCCGCGGCGGGGGCGAGCACCGCGAACTCCTCGCCGCCGAACCGTGCAAGCAACGCCTCGGGCGGGACCGAGTGGCGCAAGGCGTCGGCGAAGACCCGCAGGACCTGATCGCCGCCATCGTGGCCGAGCGTTTCGTTGACGCGCTTGAAATGGTCGATGTCGACCAGCACCAGCACATGCGGCTCGGACCGGCCGATCGCCTCACGCAGGAAGCTGCGCCGGTTCATGAGCCCGGTTAGCGGATCGCTGTCGGCCAGCAGCCGCGCGCGTAGCTCCTGCTCGCGCGCCTGATCGCAATCCTCGTTCAGTTGCTTGATCCGCCACGCGATCGCCAGCGCGCTGCACCCGGCTTCCAGCGCCATCGCGATCAGCGTCGAATTGTCGATCCAGAAGCTCCAGTCGAGCAGGTTCAGCGCCTGCAGCACGCGTGCGGTGGCGGTGAGCAGCGGCAGCCCCCAGGCGAAGGCGAAGACGCGTGCATAGCGATCCTCGGCATGCCAGCCGCGCCACAACAACGGCAGCGTGAGCAGCAGCGTGGCGAAGAAGGCGAGCGTCATCACCCGGTCGAGCAGCCGCGCCAGATGCGGCATGAACAGCACATAGGCGAGCGAGGCGGCGAGCAGCGCGGCAATGGCGGTATCGATCGCGGGGCGCAGCCAGCCGCGGGTCACTCGCGGCGCGAAGAAGCGCCGCGCGAACAGCATGGCGCTGCACAGGGTCGCGGCGAGCAGCAGCACGTTGATCCGCAGCCGCAGATTGTTGTCGAGCCCGGCGACCTGCCCCAACAGCCCCGAGCTGCTCGCGGCATAGCCGATCAGGAACACCACCATCGCGCAATAGGGCAGGTGGAAGCGCTGCCGCAGCGCTGCCCCCAGCGCGATGTTGAAGATCAGCAGCGCGCCGGCTAACCCGACGAAGCCGGCGTAAAAGGCAGTCAGTTGCAAGGCGTGGCGCTGCGCCACGTCGGGCGAGAGCAATTGCGGCTGCAAGACCAGCCCGCGCAGGTTTGCGGCGCCGCGGACGTGCCACAGCAACTGGACGGGCGGCGCAGCGGCAGCGGGCAGCGGCATCTCGAAGGCGGCGCCGAGTTGCAGATAGCGCCACGCACTCGCGCTGCTGAAGCCGACCGAGCGCAGCGTGCCATCGGCGTAGCGGACGTAGAGCGTGACGCGCTCCTGCCACAGGCTGCCCGATCGCACGACGATGTCGGGGCCGACCGCGGGCAGGGGCGACGAGCGGACCCAGTAATCGCCGGGCGGCGCGCTACGTTGCGTATGCGTGCAGTCGAACCCGCCGCCGCTCCCGAACAATCGCTCCGGCCGATCGCCGGCCGACGCGGCGCGGAAGCAGGTGCGCAGGACCAGGTCGGTGCTGGCCGATGCCGTCGGCGCCAGCAGCAGCGCGCTAAGGATCACGACCCAAGCCGCTACAACCCGACTGATGATCCTCCCCGCCATGCGGCAAAGCTAAAAAAGAATAGCAAACAGAAGGTTAATGCACGCCGAAAAATCGTAAACGCCGTTACTCCGGTATAGCGGGTCGGACCGGCGGCAATCGGGGCGATTTCCGCGCGATGCGCACGGCCGCAGGCGTCGCAGGAAAGGTTAACGGGTCGGGCGCGGTCAGGCCCGACCCGTCGCCCGGTCAGTCGGCAGCGGCCGGCGCCGCCTTGCCCTTCTTGCCCGACTTCTTGGGTGCGGCGGGCTCGATTGCGAAGGTCAGCGCATTGTCCTTCAGATTGACGGTGACCTCGCCGCCATGGACCAGCTTGCCGAACAGCAACTCCTCGGCGAGCGGCTGCTTGATCTTCTCCTGGATCAGCCGGCCCATCGGGCGCGCGCCATAGAGCTTGTCATAGCCCTTCTCGGTCAGCCACTTCTTCGACTCATCGCTCAGCTTGATATGCACGTCGCGGTCGGCGAGCTGCAGTTCGAGCTGGAGGATGAACTTGTCGACGACGCGCGCCACCACCTCGGTCGGCAGATAACCGAACGGCACGATCGCATCGAGCCGGTTACGGAATTCCGGCGTGAACATCTTCTGCACCGCCTGCTCGTCCTCGCCCTCGCGGGTGAGATTGCCGAAGCCGACCGTCTCGCGCGCCATGTCAGACGCGCCCGCATTGGTCGTCATGATGAGGATGACGTTGCGGAAGTCGACGGTCTTGCCGTGCTGGTCGGTCAGGCGGCCGTTGTCCATGACCTGCAACAGGATGTTGAACAGGTCCGGATGCGCCTTCTCGATCTCATCGAGCAACAGCACACAATGCGGGTTCTGGTCGACCGCATCGGTCAGCAGCCCGCCCTGATCGAACCCGACATAGCCGGGCGGCGCACCAATCAGCCGGCTGACCGAATGGCGCTCCATATATTCGCTCATGTCGAAGCGCTGGAGCGGAATGCCGAGGATCGTCGAGAGTTGCTTGGCGACCTCGGTCTTGCCGACGCCGGTCGGGCCGGTGAACAGGTAGTTGCCGATCGGCTTCTCTGGTTCGCGCAACCCCGCGCGCGCCAGCTTGATCGCCGACGACAGCTTCTCGATCGCCGCATTCTGCCCGAAGACGACGCGCTTCAGATCGGTTTCGAGCGTTTCGAGCTGCTTCTTGTCGTCGCTCGACACGCTCTTCGGCGGAATGCGCGCCATCGTCGCGATCACCGCCTCGATCTCCTTGGCGGTGATCGTCTTCTTGCGCTTGTTCGGCGCCACCAGCATCTGCATCGCGCCGACCTCGTCGATCACGTCGATCGCCTTGTCGGGCAGCTTGCGGTCGTTGATGTAGCGTGCCGACAGCTCGACCGCCGACTTGATCGCCTCGGGCGTGTACTTGACCGAGTGATGCTCCTCGAACGCCGAACGCAGCCCGGCGAGGATCTTGATCGTGTCCTCGATCGTCGGCTCGTTGACGTCGATCTTCTGGAAGCGCCGCAGCAAGGCGCGGTCCTTCTCGAAGTGGTTGCGGAATTCCTTGTAGGTGGTCGAGCCGATGCAGCGGATCGTGCCGCCCGACAATGCCGGCTTGAGCAGGTTCGACGCGTCCATCGCGCCGCCGCTGGTCGCGCCGGCACCGATCACGGTGTGGATCTCGTCGATGAACAGCACCGCGTCGGGCAGCTTTTCCAGCTCGTTGACGACCGCCTTCAGCCGCTCCTCGAAGTCGCCGCGATAGCGGGTGCCGGCGAGCAGCGCGCCCATGTCGAGCGAATAGATCACCGCGGGCTTGAGGACGTCGGGCACGTCGCCCTCGACGATCTTGCGCGCCAGCCCCTCGGCGATCGCGGTCTTGCCGACGCCGGGATCACCGACGTACAGCGGATTGTTCTTCGAACGGCGGCACAGGATCTGGACGGTGCGATCGACCTCGGCCGACCGCCCGATCAGCGGGTCGACCTTGCCGATCTTGGCCTTTTCGTTGAGGTCGACCGTGAACTGCTTGAGCGCGCTCTCGCCCTTCTTGCCCGGCGCCTCGGCCTTTTCCTTCTTCTCTTCCTCGGGCGCGCCCTTGGCGCTGGTCGCCTCGGGCGTGGCTGCGCCCTTGCCGACGCCGTGGCTGATGAAGCTCACCGCATCCAGACGGCTCATGTCCTGCTGCTGGAGGAAATAGACCGCATAGCTCTCGCGTTCGGAGAAGAGCGCGACCAGCACGTTGGCGCCGGTCACCTCGTCGCGGCCCGACGACTGGACGTGCAGGATCGCACGCTGCACGACGCGCTGGAACCCGCTGGTAGGGGAGGGATCGGTCGCGGCATCGACCTTGAGCGCGCCCAGCTCGGTGTCGAGATAGTGCGCGACGGTGGTTTTCAGGTCGCCCAGCTCGACGCCGCACGCGGACATCACCTGTCCGGCATGTTCGTCGTCGATCAGCGCGAGCAGCAGATGTTCGAGCGTCGCATATTCGTGGCGGCGCGACGACGCGGCCTCGAGTGCCTTGTGCAGCGTGGTCTCGAGGGCGCTGGCAAATGACGGCATCAGGTTACTCCTTGCAGGCCGCGTGAAGCCACGCGACCCCTTGCCACGAATGTCGTGATGATGGGGCGCCGCATCAAGCGTCCGCCGTCATCACCCTCTCGACCCTGCACGCATAACCCTGTCACCCACGCTAAGGTGCCGGTCTTATTTTCTGAATATCGCGTCGGCACTTGCACGATGGTTAACGGCGCCTTCGATCTTTTTGCGCGTCCGGGCAATCTCGCCCTCCAGCGCCGCGACGCGCGCTTCCAGCTCCGCGACCGACAGCCGATCAAGGTCCTCGCGCAGCAGCGCGGTCAGCGGGTCGTCGGGGCGGGCGCCAAGGATGTCGTCGAGGTCCACGGGCAGCATCGTTGACGCTGGGGAAGACGGAGTCAATATGGTCGCCGACCGCAAGACAGGGTTCCCCGACACGATGACAGACGTCCCCGATACGATGCTGGCGATCGACCCTGCCGAGGCCGGTGGGCCCGAGGTGCTGGTACCCGTGCCGCGCACCGTCCCTGTGCCGGGCGACGGCGAGGTGCTGGTGCGCGTCGCCGCGGCGGGGGTGAACCGTCCCGACGTCATGCAGCGGCAGGGGTTGTACCCGCCGCCGCCCGGCGCGCCCTCGACGCTGGGGCTGGAGATCGCGGGTGAGGTGGTCGCGCTGGGCGAGGGCGTCGATCCCGACCTGCTCGGCCGCCGGGTCTGCGCGTTGATCGCGGGGGGCGGCTATGCCGATTATGCGGTCGCGCCGGCCGCGCAATGCCTGCCGGTTCCCGACGCGCTGACGCTGGAGGAGGCGGCGGCGCTGCCCGAGACGCTGTTCACCGTCTGGACGAACCTCTTCGAGCGCGCCTTTGCGGTCGAGGGTGATACCGTGTTGGTGCATGGCGGGACCAGCGGGATCGGGACGATGGCGATTACGCTGGGCAATCTGTTCGGGCTGGAGGTGATCGTGACGGTCGGCTCGCCCGAGAAGCAGGCCGCGGCGCTGCGGCTCGGCGCGGATCACGCAATCGACTATAAGGCGGAGGATTTCGTCGCACGGGTCAAGGAGATCACCAAGGGGCGTGGCTGCGCGGCGGTGCTCGACATGGTCGGAGGCGATTATGTCCCGCGCAACCTGCAATGCCTGGCCGACGACGGCCGCCACGTCTCGATCGCAGTGCAGCGCGGCGCGTCGGCAACGGTGCCTTTGTTCGAGATCATGAAGCGGCGGCTAACGCTGACCGGCTCGACGCTGCGCGCGCGCGACGCGGGGTTCAAGGCGCTGGTGACCGAGGAGATCGCGCGGACGGTGTGGCCGTTCGCCGAAGCGGGGAAGCTCAGGCCGGTGATGGACCGCAGCTTTCCGTTCGCGCGAGCCGCGGACGCGCACCGGCGGATGGAAGAGGGCAGCCATGTGGGGAAGATCGTGCTGACGATGGGGTGAGGGCGTTCGCCGCGCCGGCTCCCGTCGTGATTCCCGCACCGACGGGACTCCAGAACCTCGGACGTCTCGCCTCGATCGACGGACCTGCGTGTCTGGATCCCCGCCTGCGCGGGGATGACGAGGGGAGCAGCGACGTGAGTCAGCGCCGCTCGTAGGCTTTGGGCAACGCACCCTCCGTGGGAGCCAAATACCGATCCCGCAACTCGGTCTGACGCGAGCGCATCGGTTGCGACACTCCGTCGATCCACGTCGCGACCGGCACCGACGACAGCTCCAGCGGATCGCCATCCCAGATCACCACATCGGCGCGGCGCCCGGCGCGCAGCGAGCCGATCTCGCCGCCCATGCCGATCGCCTCGGCCGGACCGCTAGTGATCGACGCGAACGCCTGTCCCCAGTCGAGCCCGGTCGCGCCCGGTATGCGCGCGATCGCGACGAGGTTGCCCGCGAACTGCCGCAGCACATGGTCGCCGCCCGACGCGCCGGTCGAGGCGAGCGCCACCGGCACCCCGGCGGCGCGCAACCGCCCGACGTTCGACTCGGTCGCAGCAAGATTCTCGAACTGCGCGGGCAGGTCGGCGAGCGCCGCTGCGATCACCGGAACCTTGGCGGCGGCGATCTCGCGCGCGACCAGCCAGCCCTCGGTCACGCCGACCAGCACCAGCCGGAGCTTCGGATACTCGCGCGGCAGCGCCAGCACGTTGCGGATATCCGCCGCGCGCTCGACATGCGCCAGCAACGGCACCTGCCCGTCGAGCACGCGCAGCAGCGCTTCGGCGTCGGCGCGCGTCACCAAGGCGTCGCGCGAGCGGCCGTCGAACGCGGCGGGGTTGCGGCGGAAGTCCTGCGCCTGCGCAAAGGCGTCGCGGAGCAAAGCATAGGCCGCCGGGCGGCTGCCGCCCGCCAGCTTGCCGCCGCCTTCGCCCAGCTCGACGAACTGGAACGCGCGCGGCCGCGTCACCGCATCCGGGTCCGCGCCGAGATCGATGATCGCGCCCTGCCCGGCGAAGATCGAGCTTTCGGCGCTCGGCGTCACGATCGCGCGGGTCACGCCGAACAGCCGCTCGTTGGCGATCTTCACCGCCGCGGGATTGACCGCCAGCGACACGTCGATCGCAGCCTTGAACGGCGAGTTGCGCGCGCCGGCGTCATTGCTTTCCTGTACGCCATCGGCATCGACCAGCGACAGGTCGGTCAGCGCCGAGACGACGCCCGCCGACACCCATTTGCCCGCCGCGTCGATCACCTGCGCGCCGGCCGGGACCGCGACGCCGCGCCCGGCGGCGACGATCCGCCCGTTGGCGATCACCACCGTGCCACCCTCGATCGGCGCGGAGCCGTCGCCGATCGCGACCGTGCCGCCGGTGATCGCGACGGTCTGCGCGGCAGCGGGAGTCGCCAGCATCGTGGCGAGGAGGAGCAGCGCGCGCTTCACTTGACGTCTCCCGAGCCGGGCTGGCCGAGTTCGAAGTCGCTCACTGGGCGACGTTTCGGATCATTGGCATCGTAGAGCAAAGCACCATCGACCCAGACCTTTTCCGGTCGCGTGTAGACGCTGAACGGATTGCCATTCCACAGCACCACGTCGGCCATCTTGCCCGGCTTCAGGCTGCCGGTCTGCGCGTCGATGCCAAGCGCCTTGGCCGGCGCGAGCGACAGCCATTTCCACGCCGCCGCATCGCTGATTTGGATCCCCGAATGGCGTGCCGACGACAGCACCTTGGCGACTTCCTGGTTGAGCCGCTGGATGCCGTTTTCGTCGTCGGAATGGATCATCGCGCAGGCGCCGGCATTTTCGAGGATCGCCAGGTTCTCGCCGATCCCGTCATAGCTTTCCATCTTGAAGCCGTACCAGTCGGCCCACACCGCCGCGCAGGTGCCGCTCGACTTGAGCAGATCGGCGATCTTGTACGCCTCGACCGCGTGGTGGAAGGCGGTGACGTGGTAGCCGAACTCCTTGGCCATATCGAGGACGATCGCCATCTCGTCGGCGCGGTAGCAATGGTTCTGGACCATGATCTCGCCCGACAGCACGCCACGCAGCGTGTCCATGCCGATGTCGCGATCGGGGGCGTCGCCGCCCTCGGCCTCGTATTTGTCCCACTTGCGCTTGTAGGCGACCGCCTTCGCCCAGGTCTGGCGATCGACCGCGACGTTGCCCATCCGCGTCGAGGGCTCTCGGTTCTTGCTGCCGTAGACGCGCTTGGGGTTCTCGCCGCACGCCATCTTCAGGCCGTAAGGCGCGCCGGGGAACTTCATCGCCTGCATCGTGCGCGCATAGACGTTCTTGAGCACCACGCTGCGTCCGCCCATCAGGTTGGCTGAACCTGGCAGGATCTGCAGCGTCGTCACCCCGCCGTTCGCCAGCGCGCGGCCGAAGCCGGGGTCCTGCGGCCAGACGCTGTGTTCGGCCCAGACGTCGGCGGTGATCGGCGCGGTCGCCTCGTTGCCGTCCGAATGCGCCTGCACCGACGGGGTCGGATAGTCGCCGAGGTGGCTGTGGATGTCGACGACGCCGGGGGTGACGTATTTGCCCTGTCCGTCGATCACCGTCGCGCCGGCCGGCGCGTCGAGCGTCTGCCCGACCGCAACCACCTTGCCATCGGCGAACAGCACCGCGCCGCCATCGATCCGCCCGCCCTCGCCGTCGAAGACGGTGACGTTGCGGACCAGCGTCGGCGTGCCAGGATAGCCGTGGTAGGTCGAAGGATAGGGGTTGCGGGCGTAACGAACCGGCGGCGCCTTCTTCGCGGTCGTTGCGGGCTTATCCTTGGCGGTGGCGCAGGCCGAGAGCGGCAGCGCCAGCAACGCGGCCGACAGCAACACGCGCCGCGTGCGGATCGAATTCATGGCGAGGCCCCTTTTTATTCATTCTTGATTGTCCCGATCATGGACGCGGTCTTGCGCTGCGGTCAAGCGACACCGGCGTGATACGTGTTGCAAAGCGCAAGCCCCCGAAGGTTCCCGGCCGATATTTGATGATGCAAATAGATACATGTTGATTTCATTTGGGTGACGCGTTGACCTGTCGCTAAACGCTGTCTAGGGCGAGCCATGTAAATAAGGGAGCCCCCCATGTCCGAAGATACCATGACCGCCAACGCGGTTGAGCTTGCCACCGAACTGACCATCGCGTGGCTCGCCAATCCCAACACCCGCGCCTCGGGTGAGGATGTGCCGGCATTTCTGCGCACGATGCATGACGCGGTGACGAACCTATCGTCCTCGACTGCGCCGTCGGCGCCGGAAGAGCCCGCCGCCGAATATACGCCTGCGGTGTCGGTGCGGAAGTCGCTTGCGTCGAAGGATCATCTGATCTCGCTGATCGACGGCAAGCCTTACAAGACGCTGCGTCGCCATCTGGCCGGTCATGGTCTTACCCCGGACGACTATCGTCAGCGTTATGGCCTGAAGCCCGACTATCCGATGGTCGCCGAAAGCTATTCGGAAGCGCGTCGCGACATGGCCAAGAAGATCGGCCTCGGCCGCAAGCCCGGCGCGCGTCGTGGCGAAGCTGCTCCGGCCGCCGAGCCGGCGACCGGCGGGCGTGGTCGCCGCAAGGCTGCGCAGGCGGAGGGCTGATCCCTCGCAGCGCATGGGGCGGGACGCCGATGTCGATCGTCGATCCGATGATCGCACCGGCGGTCGACCGTGCCCGTGCGTCGCTCGCGCAGGCCCTGCGCGAGATGGTGGGCAGTGGCGAGCTGGACCTCGCCCGCCCGCCCGGCGACCCCGGACTGATCGCCGACACCTCGCCCGCATGGCGGGTGCACGGCGACTTCTCCGCGATGATGATCGGCGGTATATCCGCCTTGCTGCTCCAGATGTTGTATCCCGGTGCCTTGGCGGGGGTGTGGGATCATAGCGACTTCCGGCGCGACCGGCTCGGGCGGCTGCGTCGCACCGCACAGTTCATCGCCGTCACCACGTACGGGCCGACCGCGCTGGCGGAGCGCACGATCGCGCATGTCCGCGCGATTCACGACCGCATCCACGGCCATTTGCCCGACGGAACGCCATATGACGCGAACGACTCCGCGCTGCTGACCTGGGTGCATGTTGCCGAGACCGACAGCTTTCTGCGCGGCTATCTGCGTTATCGCGATGCGGCGCTGACGCCCGAAGATCAGGACCGCTACGTCGCCGATGTCGCGATCGTCGCCGAGCGGCTCGGCGCGCGTGACGTGCCGCGCTCGCGCGCCGATATCACCGCTTATTACCGCGCCGTCCGCGCGCATCTGCGCAGCGATCACCGCGTGCGCGAGGTCGCCGACGCGCTGCTCGCCCCCGGCCCGGATCGCGCGCAGGCCGCGGGGCTGGCGGTGGCGGGCGCGGCGGCGCTCGATCTGCTCCCCGACTGGGCGGCAGCGCTGCATGACCGCCGCGCGCCGCCGCTTGCGCGTCCTGCGATCCGCGCGGGCGCGGACGGGATGAGCCGCGTGCTGCGCTGGGCGTTGCGCGCGCCCTGAACCGTTCGGCAGCATGGCTCGTTCTGTCGGCGAAGGAGCCCGGACCATGCCGCTGACCACCGATGCCGAGATCAGGACGCTGCTCGAAGAGGTGCGCACGATCGCGCTGGTTGGCGCGTCGGACCGTCCGACGCGTCCCTCCAACGGCGTGATGGCGGCGCTGCAGGCGCATGGCTGTCGCGTGATCCCGGTCAATCCGCAGATCACGGGCGCGCATGTGCATGGCGAATTCGTGTTTCGCGATCTCGACCAGCTCGGCGATCCGATCGACATGGTCGATATCTTCCGCCGCTCCTCGGAGGCCGGCGCGGTGATCGATCAGGCGATTGCGATCGGAGCGAAGGCGGTGTGGCTGCAACTCGGCGTGATCGACGAGGCCGCCGCCGCGCGCGCCGAGGCGGCGGGGCTGAAGGTCGTCATGGATCGCTGTCCGGCAATCGAAATCCCGCGTCTGGGGGTCGAGCCGGTGACGGGCTAGAGTTAGATCCACTCACGTCGAAGCGGCGCGGTGCCACCGCATCCAGCTCTGCTGGATCAAACTCCATGGACTTTGCGTCCTCCTCGCGCAGCGAAATTTCGGACGAGCGGGTATTTGCTGGAGTCGCGCGCCTTCGGTTTTCTGGATTTCCCGCGTCGCGGGCGGGCGAACATGGTGGATGGTCGGCCACGGCGTCCTTTACACACCCTCCCCAACATTGGTCGCAACTGTTACATCTCCTTCAACACCAGATGAGGGGAGTGCATGTCCAGTCTGTTCCGGCGCAAGCCGATTGCGATCGACCATGGCGACGGTCCGGTCCTCGCCCGTACGCTGTCGTGGCCGCATCTCGTCGCGCTGGGCGTGGGCGCGATCGTCGGGACCGGGATCCTGACGCTGATCGGCGTTGGCGCGGATCGTGCCGGGCCGGCGGTGATGCTGAGCTTCGCGATCGCCGGCGCGATCTGTGCCTGCGCCGCGCTCGCTTATGCCGAGATGTCGACGATGATCCCCGCGTCGGGCAGCGCCTATACGTACAGCTATGTCGTGCTCGGCGAGGTGATTGCCTGGGTGATCGGCTGGTCACTGATCCTCGAATATTCGCTCGTCGTCTCGACGGTGGCGGTCGGCTGGTCGGGCTATGCCTCGGCGCTGCTGACGCCGCTCGGCTTTCCGGTCGCGCTGACCAACGGGCCGGAGCTGGGCGGGATCGTCAACATGCCGGCGGTGTTCATCATCGCGGTCGTCGCCGGGTTGCTGTGCTTCGGCACCAAGGAGAGCGCGACGCTCAACGCGGTGCTGGTGGCGGTGAAGCTGGTCGCGCTGACCGTGTTCGTGATCGTCGCGCTGCCGCATTTCGACCCCGCCAACCTCCACCCGTTCATGCCGCACGGCTTCACCGCCTCGGTCGATCCGGACGGCAAGGAGCGCGGGGTGATGGCCGCGGCGGCGATCATCTTCTTCGCTTTCTATGGCTTCGACGCGATCTCGACCGCGGCGGAGGAAACCAAGAACCCCGGCCGCGACCTGTCGATCGGGATCATCGGCTCGATGTTCGGGTGCATCATCATCTATGTCGGCGTCGCGGTCGCGGCGGTCGGCGCACTCAGCTACACGCGGTTCGCGGGATCGCCCGAGCCGCTGGCGCTGATCCTGCGCGACATCGGGCGACCGGGGTTCGCGACCTTCCTCGCCGCCAGCGCGGTGATCGCGCTGCCGACGGTGCTGCTCGGCTTTCTCTTTGGACAAAGCCGGATTTTCTTCGTGATGGCGCGTGACGGGCTGCTGCCCGCGGGACTGGCGAAGGTGTCGCGGCGCGGCGCGCCGGTGCGGATCACGCTGATGACCGCCGCGCTGGTCGCGGTGATCGCGGGGGTGATGCCGATCGACGCGATCGCCGCGCTCGCCAATGCCGGCACGCTGGCGGCGTTCGTCGCGGTGTGCGTGTGCATGATGGTGATGCGCCGTCGCGCGCCGGATGCCGAGCGCACGTTCCGCGCCCCGCTGGCGCCGGTGGTCGGGACGCTGGGCGTGCTGGGGTGCGCGTACCTGTTCTTCAGCCTGCCGACAAAGACGCAGGGATATTTCCTGCTGTGGAACGTCGTCGGGCTCGGGCTCTACTTCGTCTACGGGCGCAACCGCGCGGCGGTGGCCTGACCTCGCCAAACCTGTCATTCCCGCGGAGGCGGCAATCCAGAACCTCTGACCTCGCGCTTTTACCGAGGAACCTGTGCGTCTGGATTCCCGCCTGCGCGGGGATGACGGGCAGGAGCGACCTCAGCGCTTCTTCACGAACTCCGCGCGCAGAACCAGGCCCTTGATCCCGTCGAAGCGGCAATCGATTTCCTGCGGGTCGCCGGTCAGGCGGATCGACTTGATCGCGGTGCCGCGCTTGAGCGTCTGGCTGGTGCCCTTGACCTTCAGATCCTTGATGAGCGTCACCGCATCGCCGTCCGCCAGCAGGTTGCCGACCGCATCGCGGACCTCGACGCCATCCGCCGGCGCCGTGGCGCTGACTTCACCGGCCGGCACCCATTCGCCGGTCGCTTCGTCGTAGACGTATTCCTCGCTCAACTTCATCACCCCCAAAAGCAGAAAGGGAGGACCAGCGGCCCTCCCTTCCCGAAATCACCCTGATCGTCGTCGCTTACGCAGCGAGGTTCCGCAGCACGTACTGCAGGATGCCGCCGTTCAGGAAGTATTCCAGCTCGTTGACCGTATCGATCCGGCAACGGGTCTGGAACTGCTCGGTCGACCCATCCTGGCGCTTCAGCGTGACGGTCACGTCCTGACGCGGACGCAGGTCGGCGACGTGGTGGATCGTGAAGGTCTCGTCGCCGGTCAGCTTGAGCGTCTCGCGGGTCACGCCGTCGGCGAACTGGAGCGGGAGGACGCCCATGCCGACGAGGTTCGAGCGGTGGATGCGCTCGAAGCTCTCGGTGATAACCGCCCGCACGCCCAACAGGTTAGTGCCCTTCGCCGCCCAGTCGCGCGACGAGCCGGTGCCATATTCCTTGCCGGCGATGATGACGAGCGGGGTGCCGTCGGCCTTGTGACGCATCGCGGCGTCGTAGATCGGCATCACCTGACCCTCGTAGCGGCTCATGCCGCCCTCAACCCCCGGCACCATCTCGTTTTTGATACGGATGTTGGCGAAGGTGCCGCGCATCATGACCTCGTGATGGCCACGGCGCGCGCCATAGCTGTTGAAGTCGGCGCGGCTGACCTGATGCTCCTGCAACCACGACCCCGCCGGGCTGTCGGCCTTGATGCTGCCGGCCGGCGAAATGTGGTCGGTGGTGATCGAATCGCCGAGGATCGCCAAGGGCTTGGCCTCGATGATGTCGGTCACTGGCGCCGGGGTCATGCCCATGCCCTCGAAATAGGGCGGGTTGGCGACATAGGTCGAGCCGGCGCGCCACGCATAGGTGTCCGAACCGGTCACGTCGATCGCCTGCCACTTGCTGTCGCCGGCATAGACGTTGCCGTAGCGGGCGCGGAACATACCGTCGTCGATGTTGGCGGCCATGAGGTCGGAGACCTCCTGGTTGGTCGGCCAGATGTCGCGCAAGTACACATCCGCGCCGTCCGTGCCCTGACCGATCGGCGTCTCGTTCATGTCGGTCGTCACGGTGCCCTTCAGCGCGAACGCGACGACCAGCGGCGGCGAGGCGAGGAAGTTCGCGCGCACGTCGGGCGACACGCGACCCTCGAAGTTGCGGTTGCCCGACAGCACCGAGGCGGCGACGAGATCGTTCTCGTTGATCGCCTTGCTGATCGGCGCGGCGAGCGGCCCCGAATTGCCGATGCAGGTGGTGCAGCCATAGCCGACGAGGTTGAAGCCGATCGCGTCGAGATCCGCGGACAGCCCGGCCTTGTCGAGATAGTCGGTGACGACTTGGCTACCCGGCGCGAGCGAGGTCTTCACCCACGGCTTCGGCTTGAGCCCGAGCGCATTCGCCTTGCGCGCGACCAGACCGGCGGCGACCAGCACCGACGGGTTCGAGGTGTTGGTGCAGCTGGTGATCGCGGCGATCACGACGTCGCCGTCGCCGATGTCATGCCCGCGCTCGTCGACCGCGACGCGCGCCGGCTTTTCCTTGTGGTACAGCTTGAACAGGTCGCCGTTGAACACCTCGTCGACGGTGTCGAGGCTGACCTTGTCCTGCGGGCGCTTCGGGCCGGCGAGCGACGGCACGACACTGCCCATGTTCAGCTCCAGCGTGTCGGTGAACACGGGATCGGGCGCGTCGGCGTAGCGCCACATGCCCTGCGCCTTGGCATAGGCCTCGGTCAGCGCGACGACCTCGTCGGGGCGGCCGGTAAGGCGCATGTAATCGAGCGTCTTGTCGTCGACCGGGAAGAAGCCGCAGGTCGCGCCGTATTCGGGCGCCATGTTGGCGATCGTCGCGCGATCGGCGAGCGTCATCTGGTCGAGACCCGGGCCGTAGAATTCGACGAAGCGGCCGACCACGCCCTTGGCGCGCAGCATCTGCGTGACGGTGAGCACGAGATCGGTGGCGGTGATGCCTTCACGCAGCGCGCCGGTCAGCTTGAAGCCGACGACCTCGGGGATCAGCATCGAGACCGGCTGGCCGAGCATCGCCGCCTCGGCCTCGATCCCGCCGACGCCCCAGCCGAGCACGCCGAGACCGTTGATCATCGTCGTGTGGCTGTCGGTGCCGACCAAGGTATCCGGATAGGCGATCGTCGCGCCACGCTTGGCGTGATCGCCGGTCTCTTCGGACGACCAGACCGCATGGCCGATATATTCGAGGTTCACCTGGTGGCAGATGCCGGTGCCCGGCGGCACGACCTTGAAATTGTCGAGCGCCTTGCTGCCCCACTTCAGGAACTCGTAGCGCTCCGCATTGCGGGCATATTCGAGATCGACGTTATCCTCGAACGCCTTGGGCGTGCCGAATTCGTCGACCATCACCGAGTGATCGATGACGAGATGGACGGGGACCTGCGGATTGATCTTCGCCGCGTCGCCGCCGAGCTTGGTGATCGCGTCGCGCATCGCGGCGAGATCGACCACGCACGGCACGCCGGTGAAGTCCTGCATCAGCACGCGCGCGGGGCGATACTGGATCTCGCGGTCCGAACGACGCTCCTGCTGCCAGTCGACGATCGCCTTCACGTCGGCCTCGGTGACGGTCACGCCGTCCTCGAAGCGGAGCATGTTTTCGAGCAGCACCTTCATCGAGAAGGGCAGGCGGCTGATGTCGCCGAACTTTTCCTCGGCGGTCTTCAGCGAGAAATAGTCGTAGGACTGGCCCCCGGCCTGCAGCGTCTGGCGGGCGTTGAGCGTATCCTGGCCGATGGCCGTCATGGGCAAAGTCCTTTCTTCAAGGGCCGTCGTCCGCCCCGGCGCGCAGCGGGCACCGAAAGCGGCGACGGGAGCGAAACTCTCGGTCGCCGCGGGCGATAGCAGCGGTGCCGCATGTGCGAAAGGGGGGCGCGTGAGCGAGCGGGTAAGCGAGGGGGGCCTGGACGCGCGTGCGGCTGAACCACGCGAGCGCCGGACGGTTGGGACGCGAGTCGCAGCGGAGAAGGAGGGACGAGGCGATGCCGCGCAAGCTGAAGGTCTTTCGCACGCCCGCCGGCTTCCACGACGCCTATGTCGCGGCGCCGAGTCGCAAGGCTGCGCTGGCGGCTTGGGGCGCCAGCGCCGATCTGTTCGCGCGCGGCGCGGCAGAGGAGGTCACCGATCCGGCGCTGATGGAAGCGCCACTTGCCGCGCCGGGGCAGGTGGTGAAGAGGTCGCGTGGGAGTGCGGCGGAGCAGCTTGCCGCCGCACCCGCGCCGCGCCGGGCCGGCAAGCCCGCGCCGCGCAGGAAGAAGGCCGCTGCGCCCGTGCCGCGGCCGAGCCGCACGGCGCTGGACGCGGCGGAGGCGGCGCTCGACGCGGCTGCCGCGGCGGCGGCGGCGGAACGCAAGGAGCTGGCGAAACGTCGCGCCGCGCTGGAGCGCGAGGAAAAGACCGCCGAACAGCGTTGGCGCACCGAGCAGCGCACGCTGGAGGAGGCACGCGACCATGCGCGCGCGCTTTACGACACGGCGCTGGCCAAGTGGCGGGAGTGAGGGGCTGCTCGCGCTGGTGGCGCGTGCGAGAAGGCACCGGCCGTCCTGTCGTGCGGCGCCTAAGTATAACCTCCGCGCACGTCCGCCACGAATCCGCGTGCGGCGCCGCGCACCCGGAACGGCTCCGCCGTCGCTTTGAGAAACCGGCGGAAGAGCGCGCGTGCTTCCAGTTGCCGGACGCCGGCGACGACTGCCACCGGTCGCGCGCGGTGGCGGGGCGGGGACGGCACCAGATCGGCCGCCGCACAGCCGCCATCGGCATCGGGCATCGCATAGACGAGGCGGCTGACCGGCAAGTGTCGCAAGGTGCCCCAGCACATGACACAGGGTTCGAGGGTCGTTTAGAGGGTGAAGACATGCCGAATGGCGATCATCTCGGCATGGTCCAGATGATTTGACCCCATCGATTTGCGCCCACGCCCGATGATCGTCGCGGAAAACGTCAGGATCGCGCCGACCGGGAAGATGCCGTCGGCGAGCGCCGGACGCGCCTCGTGCAGCGCTTCGTCCATCATGGCACGATCATGCTCGATGCCGGCCGATCAACATGACCCCGCACCAATGTCGTTATCGATCCGAAACATCTTCGATGGCGGGGCTCCTTACTACGTCTGGCTGACGGGTGAGGATGTGGGACGAGGGCTGTCCTACACGCATGCCGCTGCGCTATTTGCTCTGTCGGCAGCGTGGGGAAGCGGGATGAGCGACGGCGGTGAGGCAGCGTTCCGGCATCGGCATGACGGATGGACGCCGCTGCGGCAGACGGTCTTTCTGCGCGCGCTGCGCGAGACGGGGTGCGTGCGCTCGGCCTGTGACCGGGTCGGGCTGAGTTCGACCTCCGCCTATCGCGTCAAGCGGCGTATTCCTGCGTTCGGCGCGGCGTGGGATGCGGCGCTCGCGTACCGATTGCCGGCGTTGGAGCGCGCCGCCTATGAACGCGCGGTCGAGGGCTGGCTGGAGCCGATCGTCTACAAGGGCGAGGTGGTGGCGCACCGGCGGCGCTATTCGGACGCGATGCTGCGGCTGTTGTTGCAGCGCGAGGACGCGCGCCCGGTTCCGGACGTGGCGAAGGGGAGTGGTGGACGGCTGGTGACCTCGGCGCGGGCGCGGGCCGAGGCGGAATTGCTCCAGCGGCTGGCCGCGATGGCGAAGCGGCAGCGGGCGCGTGGCGAGAGCGCGGCGGGGGCGTCGGGGCAGGAAGCGTCCGCAGAGCGATGAGCGGCGGGCGGCGACCTTCGTCGCCTGTCCGTTTCCTTCCGTAGCGCGAAGCAGCGAGGCCCCGGATCAAGTCCGGGGCGACGAACAAGCCGATGTCTGGCGCGAACCGTCCGCGACGCTGCAGCGACGGGCGGCGGGTCGATTCGGCCTACAGCGTCGCGATCATCTCGGTCAGCACCTCGAGGCAGGCGACGCCCAGCGCGCGCGACCGTTCGGCGCTCCATCCGAATGCCGGGTCGGGGTTGGCGTCATGGTCCTTGAACGGCATCTCCAGCGTCACCGACACCGCGCCGAACCGCTCGGCGAGCTGGTTGGTCGACATCGAAAGATTTGCGGTGCCGGGCGCGGCTTTCTCATAGCCGAGCTGGGTCTGGAAGTCGGGGGTGTGCGCCGCCAGCCGCCGGCCGAACTCGGTAAAGCGGTCGCCGCGCGCGCTGTTCCACGACGGGATGCCCTCGAACCCGGCGATGAAATTGGCGGCGATCGCCTCGTCGCCGTGGACGTCGATCGCGAAGGTGACGCCGGTCGCGTCCATTTCGCGCAGCACGCACAGCACTTCGGGGCTGCGCTCGGCGGTGGGCGCATGCCATTCTCGGTTGAGGTTCACCCCCGCCGCATTGGTGCGCAGATGGCCGCGGCGCGTGCCGTCGGGGTTCATGTTGGGCACGACATGGACGGTCGCCTCGCGGAGCAGCGGCGCGGCGGCGGGGCTGGTCAGCCAGTCGAGCGCGCCCTCCATCCAATATTCGGTCATCGATTCGCCGGGATGCTGACGCGCGTAGAGCCACACCTGCTTTTCGCCGGTGCCGAGGCGGAAATAGTCGATCGCCTGCCCGTCGAGCGTCTCGCCGAGCTGGCGATGCGTGACGCCCGCGCGCGCCGCGATCCGTGCGACCAGTCGCGCGTGCATCTCCATCGTATAGGGCGCAAAATAGGCGAACCACGCCAGATCGGCTTGCCCGGTCCAGTCGAAGCCGAGCACGCCGCCGTCGTAGCGTGTGTCGATCATCCGCCACTGGTCGAGGTCGGTCGAGGCGCGCGTCTTGTAGCCCGGCCAGCCGAACGGATAGGCCGAGTCGCCGGCATTGAGGATGCGGAAGGCGACGCGCTTGCCGCGCAGCCCGGCGGCGCGGAAATAGAACCACTGGAAGAAGTCGGACTGGTGATCGCGGACGATCTCCAGATCGCAGCGCCAGTCGTTGCCTTCGCCCTCTACCGCGACGAGCCTGATGTTGCCGCCGTCGAAGGCGGCGTTGATGTCCAGTGTCATTTTACCTCGACCGTCCGTCCCGAGTCACCGGGGAAATTCTTGAAGAGCGCGCCGGCGAGCCGTCCCGCCACCGAGGCGGCGTCGGCGTCGGGGGCGCTGGTGTCGGTCAGCGATTGTGCCTGCCCCTCCCAGATCGCGTCGGCGCCGTGGCGAATGCGCACCGCCAGTTCGGTGACGAGCCCGAGCCGGCCGCCCGAATCGCCGCCTACGGGGAAGCTCACGCCGCCACCCAGCCCGCTGCCGCCGCGCCAGCCGCCCGAATAGCCGCCGCCGCCGATCCCGATCTGGATCGGCGAGCGCTTCGGCGGCAGCCCGCGTTCGGCGCGGGTGAAGCCGACCGTGGCGATGAAGTCGGGCTTGCTGCCCGGTGCCGCGCTGGTGAAGCCGTTGCGGAGCAGCTCGGCCTCGACCGCGGCGGCATAGGTCTTGTATTCAAGGCTGGCGGACGAGGGACCAGGCAGCGGCTCGACCGCGATCGTCCCGCGTTCCGCCACCGCATCGTAATGGAAGCGCGTCGCCTGAACCGGAAAACGCTGCGGCCCGGTGGTGCAGGCCGCCAGCGGCGCCAGCGAAAGAGCCAGAAGAATCGCGCGACGCATGACACACCCTCGATAAGATCGTTGCGACATAGCAACGCACACTTCGGGTGCAAGCTCCCGCTCGGTTGACTTTCGGGCCTGCGCTCTCTAGGCGGCGCGCTTCCCAGTTTTCGAAGAAGCGCAGCCATGAAGATCCGCAACAGCCTGAAGTCGCTCAAGGACCGTCATCGCGACAATCGCGTGATCCGCCGTCGCGGCCGGACCTATGTCATCAACAAGACGAATCGCCGGTTCAAGGCCCGCCAGGGCTGATTTCCGGCGTGAAACCGACGTCGGTCATCTTCGACGTCGGGCACGTCCTGTACGACTGGAACCCTAGGGTTCTGTACGAGCGCCTGTTCGATGACGAACGGGCGCTCGACGTGTTCCTGAACGAGGTCGCCACGCGCGAGTGGCATTTCCAGCACGACGCCGGTCGCCCGTTTGCGGAGACCAGCGCGGAGCTTGGCGCGCGTTTTCCGGACCATGCCGCGATGATCGCGCATTGGGGCCCGCGTTTCGGCGAGCAGATCCCGGGACCGATCCCCGGGATGATCGCGATCGTCGAGGAACTGGACGCCGCGGGGGTGCCGCTGTTCGCGATCACCAATTTCAGCCACGAATTCTTTCCGCCGTTCCGCGCGCGCGAGGCGGCGGTGTTCGATCGCTTTCGCGACATCGTCGTGTCGGGCGAGGAACGGCTGGTGAAGCCCGATGCGGCGATCTACCGGCTCGCGCTCGATCGCTTCGGGCTGGCCGCCGGCGAGTCGTTCTTCATCGACGACAATGCCGCCAACGTCGCCGGCGCGCGGGCGCTGGGCATCCACGCGCATCTGTTCACCGACGCCGCGACGCTGCGCCCCGCGCTGGTCGCGGCCGGCCTGCTGCGCTGACGCACGGGGAACGTTCGGGCGTACCGCGGCTTTCTGGCTCCGACAGCAGTCGGAGAGAATCATGGAAGACGATCGCGTTTGGGCGTTCGAGGAAAGCCTGTGGACCGGCGACGCGGCGCATTACCGCGAGTCGATCGACGAATCGGCGCTGATGGTCGTACCGCAGCCGCCCTATGTTCTCGAAAGCCAGGCCGCGGTCGATGCGGTGTCGCAGACCCCGCGCTGGGAACGCGTCACGATCAGCGACGGCCGGATCGTGCGCCCGCAGGAAGGGCTGATCGTGATTGCCTATGGCATCGAGGCGACCAAGGGCGACGAGCGCTATGTCGCGCATTGCACCTCGACCTACCGTCGGCTGGAGCATGAGGTCTGGAAGGTCGTCCAGCACCAGCAGACTCCGCCGCTGACCGCCGAGATGCGCGCGGACGGCGGGTGATGGTTCATCGTGACGGGAGCGGCATTTGTCGCTCCCGGTCGTGATCGCTCCGGACCCGATCGGGTGCCTCGCGTCTTGCCCGCACCAGGGATGACAGAAGAGGGCGGACGATCCCTGGCCGTCGGTCGGCCTAGACGGTGGCGTGCGGGGTCAGCGCCGGAACGGGAACGAGGAAGCGGGTGTCGCTACCGTACAATTGCTCTTCCAGCTCGGCGATATAATCTTCAAGCGTCCGCAGCGATGCCGGATCGGACATCATGCCCTGCGCGCGACGTGCTGCCGCAAGGTCATGTCGCAATCTCTTGTTCCGCACCACGCGCTTCATCGCCGTCGTCGCTCCTAATACCCCCGGAGCGGCGCAGATGGCGGATGGTCGGGCGTCCCGCTTGTACAAAAGCGCCATCGCAGGCGTCGTTAGTTGCAATTGCGCGGCATTTGCGACGAGCGGCGGATGGGCGGGACGAGCCGTGACGATGACTCGCGGCAAAGGGCTTCGGCCGGGGTCCGTCAGCGCTCGGAAGGTGCGCGCCATCGCCGCCGCATGGAAACCGGAGGCTGATCCAGCGATGCTGGATCAGCGGTGGCACCGGCCCGCTCTCCCCCCCGCCCTCCCACTCAGCACATGTTCCGGGAGGCGGCGTGGGGAGCAGGCCGGGTGCCAATCAAAGCCGCGCGCAGCGGCGGCGGCGCGGCGGATCAGTTCGCGGCCGGCGCGCGATAGTCCTTCAGCTCGTCACCGACGATCTGCACGACGTGCAGCACGTTGGTCGAGCCGGGGGTGCGGAACGGCACGCCCGCCATCACGATCACGCGGTCGCCGGCCTTGGCGATCCCCTGGCGCAGCGCGATGCGCTTTGCCTTGGCGACCATTTCCTCGAACGATTCGACGTCGCGGGTGTTGACGTTGTGCGTGCCCCACAACAGCCCGAGCCGCCGCGCGGTGTCGGTGCTGGGTGTCAGCACGAGGATCGGCACCGACGGGCGCTCGCGCGCGATGCGGCGCGCGGTCGACCCCGACATGGTGAAGCAGATGATCGCCGAGGCCGAGACGGTGTCGGCGATGTTCTTCGCCGCCTCGGCGAGCGCGTCGGCGGTGGTCGGATCGGGGCGGGTCACGGTGAAGTGGATGCGGTCGCCGTGCATCGGGTCGCGCTCCACCGCGTCGCCGATCGCGTTCATCATCGCGACCGACTCGACCGGCCACTGGCCCGCGGCGCTTTCCGCCGAGAGCATGATCGCATCGGCGCCATCGTAGATCGCGGTCGCGACGTCGGAGACTTCGGCGCGGGTCGGCGACGGGCTCTGGATCATCGACTCGAGCATCTGCGTCGCGACGACCACCGGACGGCCCATGCGGCGCGCGGTCTCGACGATCCGCTTCTGGAGCGGCGGCACCGACTGCGGCGGCAGTTCGACGCCGAGATCGCCGCGCGCGACCATCACGCCGTCGCACGCCTCGACGATTTCCTCGAGCCGCTCGATCGCGGCAGGCTTCTCGATCTTGGCGAGCAATGCCGCCTTGCCGCCGATCAGCTTGCGTGCCTCCCACAGATCCTCGGGGCGTTGCACGAACGACAGCGCGATCCAGTCGACCCCCTGATCGATCGCGAAGGCGAGGTCGGAGCGGTCTTTCTCGGTCAGCGCCGCCATCGGGATTACGACATCGGGGACGTTGAGCCCCTTGTTGTCCGAAAGCGGGCCGCCGACCTCGACGGTGGTGACGATGCGGTCGGCATCATGATCGGTGACGCGCAGCACCAGCTTGCCGTCGTCGAGCAACAGGCGTGCGCCCGGTTCGATCGCGGCGAAAATTTCCTTGTGCGGCAAGCGCACGCGCGACGCATTGCCCGGCGCCGGATCATGGTCGAGCACGAAGGTGCTGCCGTGTTCGAGCGTGACGCGGCCGCCGTCGAACTTGCCGACGCGCAGCTTCGGCCCCTGAAGATCGGCAAGGATCGTCGTCGGGCGCTTGAAGCGCTCCTCCATCGAGCGGATCGCCTGGATGACCGCGATCTTCGATTGCTGGTCGCCGTGGCTCATGTTGACGCGGAACGCATCCGCGCCCGCCTGGAAAAGGGTGGTGATCATCTCCAGCGTGTTGCTGGCCGGGCCGAGCGTCGCGAGCACGCGAACCTTGCGCGAACGCGGAGCGATTTGATTCGGGTTCAGGGTCATGCGCCTTCCTGCTTTGCCGGCACGGCCTTAGCGAGTAACGCCGCAGGATCAAATGACGGAGACAACATGGATCGGCTCGATACGCTCGACGATGCCGTAGCGGCGGCGGCTTTCCGGCGGCTGGTCAGGCATTTGCGCCACCGCACCGACGCGCAGAACGTCGATCTGATGGGGCTGGCGGGATTTTGCCGCAACTGCCTGTCCGACTGGGTTGGCGAGGCCGGCGGGCTCGACCGGGAAACTGCGCGGGAGGCGATCTACGGCATGCCCTATGCCCAGTGGAAGGCGCAGCATCAGGGCGAGGCGACCCCCGAGCAGCTCGCGCGGATGGCGGAGAGCGTCAAGAAGAACGCCTGAGCCGGTTCGCGCGCGCCCTTGAGCATCGGCGCGTGCGGGCGTAGACGCGCCGCCGCACCCAATCAGGGTATCCACCACGCCGTCCCCGCCCGCGCGATTCGCGCCGGCGTTGCGGGCGGCGTCGTTTTTTCTGGGGAAGTATGATGGCGGAAGAGCGTGGCGAAGGCATGGGCGGCGGTTCGGTGGCAGCCGACGAACTGCGGCTGCTGATCGAGCGGGCCGAGCGGCTGGAGGAAGAGAAGAAGGGCATCGCCGACGACATCAAGGACGTGATGGCCGAGGCGAAGAGCCGCGGCTACGATGCCAAGGCGATCCGCAAGATCCTGCAGATCCGCAAGAAGAAGCGCGAAGAATATCAGGAGGAGCAGTCGATCCTCGAAGTCTATATGCAGGCGCTCGGCATGATCTAGATCATTGACGGCGGTCATTGCGGCAGCCGTTAAGATTATCTTCGTTTCCCGCACCGTATACATTTGTGCGATCGACGGTGTGGGGGAATACGACCGGTGCTAGCTGCTCTACAGACCGGCTTCCGGCCACGGGAGGAGCGGGTCACCGTGCTCATCCCGTCGCGGATGCGGCTGGAGTCGCGCTGGCTGGACGTCGTGATCCACAATGTCTCGTCGCGCGGGCTGATGGCGGGATGCGATCAGCCGCCGGCGGTCGGCAGCTATGTCGAGATCCGGCGCGGGACGATCGTCATCGTCGGGCGCGTGCAATGGAACAAGGGGCGGTTCTTCGGGATGCGCTCGCAGGACCGGTTGTCGGTCAAGGCGCTGGTCGACGAACCGCGCCTCGCCAGCCGCCCGGTGCGCGCAAATGCGACCCCCGAGCACGACCGTCGCGCCGAACGCCGGCTCGCGCACGAGGCGCAGATGGCGCGCAAGGTGGAACGGTCGCGGAGCTTCGCGTCGCTGTTCCAGTTCCTCGTGCTGGTGGCGGTCGGGGTGACGATGGCCGGCATCGCCGCGCATACGGTCTATACGATGCTGTCCGCACCGGCCGCGCAGATCGAGGACGCGCTGAAGGTGAAGTGAGGGCGATTTTCGCGTGACGAAGGTCGGCGACTAAATGACCGCTTGCCTTCTGTTCGCATAACGGATCGAGAGATGCCACTCCCGTCGGCCCGGACTTGATCCGGGGCGACGGCGGATCGGCAGGGCAACAGGGACGGGGCGCTACGCCGCCTCGGCCGGTGCGGTCGTCCATCCCAGATGCGGAATCGTGATCGAGCGCTTGCCGCCCATGTCGGTGCGCGTCACGAACAGGTCGCGGCCCTCGATATAGCCGATCAGCCGCTTCACCCGCCCGATCGAGCTGGTGCCGTAGGTGTTTGCGATCGCGATGTCCGACGGGCAGGGCGCGCCGTCGCGCGCCGCCTTGGCGACGAGCAGGAACGCGCCGAGCATGTCGTCGGGCAGTCCGCCGGCCAGCGCGAGCACGCTCGCCCATTCCTCCGCGTGCGGATCGAAGATGCCGGCGCGCGCGCACGACAGGCGGCGGCTGAACGCGGCAAGGTCGAGCGCGGGCCTGGCGATCCCCGCCATCCGGCAGCGCACCTGAAAATCCTGAAACAGCACCGCCGCGGGACGGCCGCTGCTTTCGTCGTCGGTGACGATCGCGCGCAGCACCTCGGCATAGACCGCCTCGACCTCTTCCTCGTTGCGGTCGGGCAGCGATGGCGCGGGGGTGGTCTGCGCGGGGGCTTCGATGTCCGACAGCAATTCGTCGGCGGGGACGCGGCGCGGCCGCGGGTCGAAGGTCATCGGCAGCGTCGGCGCGGCGTCGGGGGTGACGTCGAGCAGCGATTGCAGGTCGACCGAATCGGCCTGCGGCAGCGGGACCAGCTTGGGGCTGCCGCTGCGCGCCTGCGTCTCGACCGTGCCGATCCGCACCGTGATCGGCCGCCGCGACACCGCCGGCCCCAGCGCCATGAAGGTGCCGCGCGCCAGATCGCGGATCGACTCGGCCTGTCGCCGCTCCATCCCGAGCAGATCGGCGGCGCGCGCCATGTCGATGTCGAGGAAGGTGCGCCCCATCAGGAAGTTGCTCGCCTCGGCGGCGACGTTCTTGGCGAGCTTCGCCAGCCGCTGCGTCGCGATCACGCCGGCGAGGCCGCGCTTGCGCCCGCGGCACATCAGGTTGGTCATCGCCGACAGCGAGGCGCGGCGCACCTCCTCGGCGACTTCGCCCCCGGTGGTCGGCGCGAACAATTGCGCCTCGTCGACCACCACCAGCGCGGGATACCAATGTTCGCGCGGCGCATCGAACAGCGCATTGAGGAAGCCGGCGGCGCAGCGCATCTGCCCCTCCGCCTCCAGCCCCTCGAGGCTCAGCACGACGCTGGCGCGGTGCTCGCGCAGCCGCGCGGCGATTCGCGCCAGCTCGCGCTCGGCATAATCCGCGCCCTCGATCACGACATGGCCGTAGCGTTCGGAGAGCGTGACGAAATCGCCCTCGGGGTCGATCACCACCTGTTGCACCTGCCCGGCGCTGCGTTCGAGCAGCCGGCGCAGCAGGTGCGACTTGCCGGACCCGGAATTGCCCTGGACGAGCAATCGGGTGGCGAGCAGTTCTTCGAGGTCCATGGTCACGGGCGCGCCGCGCTCGTCGCTGCCCATGTCTACGCTGACGGTCATGATCGCGCCCCGTTTGGCCGATCATGCCCCGGTTGGGCAAGCGCTTTGCGTGCCCGCCGCACGCGGCTACGGGGACGCGTCACGAAGGGGAACATTGATGGCGCACCGTCCACCGATCGCCGATCTCGCGCTGCGCATCATCGGCAAGCCGCGCCATTCGCTGGATGCCGAGGAGCGCCGGGTCCTCGACAGCATGGACGCGGGAACGTTGGTCAGCCGCGACGCCGCCGACGAGGCCGATCTGCGCGCCAGCTTCGGTGATCGCCTCGCCGACCGGGTCGCGGCGGTCGGCGGGTCGTGGGGGTTCATCATCGCGTTCACGGTGGTGCTGGTCGGCTGGATGCTGCTCAACACCGACGTGCTCCGATATTTCGGGATGCAGTTCGACCCCTATCCCTACATCTTCCTCAACCTGATGCTGTCGACGCTCGCCGCGGTGCAGGCGCCCGTCATCATGATGAGCCAGAACCGGCAGGCGGCGAAGGACCGGCTCGCCGCCGGGCTGGATTACGAGACCAATTTGCGCGCCGAGCTGGAGATCCTGCGGCTCCACGAAAAGATCGACGGGCTGGTGATCGAGCGGCTGGCGGCGCTGGAGGCGAAGATAGACGGGTTGGCGAATGGGGCTCCGCGCGCGTAAAGGCACGGGATTATCCGTCAGAGGCGACCATGGCAGGCCATTCCAAGTTCAAGAACATCATGCACCGCAAGGGCGCGCAGGATAAGAAGCGCTCCGGCATGTTCTCCAAGCTCAGCCGCGAAATCACCGTCGCGGCGAAGATGGGGCTGCCCGATCCCGACATGAACCCGCGGCTGCGCGCCGCGATCAACGCCGCCAAGGCGCAGTCGATGCCCAAGGACAATATCCAGCGCGCCATCGACAAGGCGAGCAAGGGCGACACCGAGAATTACGAGGAAATCCGTTACGAGGGCTTCGGTCCCGGCGGCGTGAGCCTGATCATCGAGGCGCTGTCCGACAACCGCAACCGCACCGCGACCAACGTGCGCACCGCGGTGTCGAAGAACGGCGGCAATCTGGGCGCGAGCGGTTCGGTGAGCCATGGCTTCGACCGGATGGGGCTCATCAACTATCCCGCGAGCGCGGGCGACGCCGAGAAGGTGTTCGAGGCGGCGCTGGAGGCCGGGGCCGAGGACGTCACCTCGTCCGAGGAAGGGCACGAGATCTGGACCGAGCAGGGCTCGCTTCACGAGGTCGCCAAGGCGCTGGAGCCGGTGCTCGGCGAGGCCGAGGGCGCGAAGCTGGCGTGGCGGCCGCAGACGATGGTCGAGGTGACCGAGGCGGATGCGGCGACGCTGTTCAAGCTGATCGACGCGCTGGACGACGACGACGACGTGCAGACGGTGTGGGGCAATTACGAGGTGTCCGACGAGGTGATGGCGAAGCTGGGGTGACCTAAAAGCCCCTCCCCTTCAGGGGAGGGGTTGGGGTGGGGGACGTAGTGACGGAAGCGGAGTTGCTGGTTCGGGCCGCCGAGATGCGCCGCAATCCCACTGAGTGGGAGAAGCGTTTGTGGCGCGAACTGTCGGGCACCAAGCTCGGCCACAAGTTCCGACGCCAGCACGTCATTGCGCCGTACATCGCTGACTTCTTCTGCCCGGCGAAGGGACTGATCGTGGAGGTTGATGGCGATACCCACGATCCGGCAGCGGACTCCGCGCGTGACCGCTTTATCGCCAGCAAAGGCTTTCACACCTTGCGCTTCTCCAACCAGGACGTTCGCGAGAACATGGACGGCGTCCTCCTCACGATCGTAGCCGCCCTGCAAGCCCGTCCCGACCGCTGGTCCGGCGTTCCCCACCCCAACCCCTCCCCTAAAGGGGAGGGGCTTAGGCGATGATCATCCTCGGTCTCGATCCGGGGCTCGGCACGACCGGCTGGGGGGTGATCCGCGCCGAGGGGAACCGGCTGAGCCATGTCGGCAACGGGCAGATCCGCACCGACCCGTCGATGCCGCTGCCGCGCCGGCTCGCGAACCTCTATTCGGCGCTGATCGACGTGATCCGCGCCGAGCGGCCCGATGAGGCGGCGGTCGAGGAAGTGCTCGGCAACACCAATGCGCAATCGACGCTCAAGCTGGGGCAGGCGCGCGGGGTGGTGCTGCTCGCCGCGAGCGGCGCGGGGCTGACGATCGGGGAATATCATCCCTCGACGGTCAAGAAGGCGGTGGTCGGCACGGGCGGCGCGGAGAAGCGGCAGATCCAGGCGATGATGGCGGTGCTGCTGCCCGGCGCGAAGCTGGCCGGGCCGGATGCCGCCGACGCGCTGGCGGTCGCGATCTGTCACGCGCATCATGTCGCGAGCGCGCAGGGCATGATGCGGCGGGCGCGGGCGGGTGCGCGCGCGTAGCGCCGCCGCTCCGTCATTCCCGCCTGCGCGGGAATGACGCGCTCGTTGAACGTGGGCGTTGACCCGAACTCAGTTTGTGCTGAGATGCCGATTATGACCATCCAAACCGTGACCGTCTCGGTCACAATTTTGCTCTCGGTAGCGACGCTGGTGACGGCGCAGCAGCTCCCACCGCCGGCGAATGGGGGAAGCGCGATGGCCGAGGTGCGGGCGAGCCATGTTGCCGCAAATGCACCGTTGGACGCCGAATTCGGCAAGTTGCTCGAGCGCGATGTCCGAGCCTATCTGGCGGCGCAGGGGCTGCCGTCGCGCGTTGTCGAGATTGATCTGCTTCGGAAAGGCGCAACCCAGAGCGGGGTGTCGCTGCCGAAATATTATCTCTGGGTGCGCGCGTCGGATGGCGCACGGCAGCGCGTCGAGGGAGCGATGCGTGTGGCCGCCATGGAACGGCGCAGCTTCGAGATCACCCATTTCACGCCCGCCGCTGCCATACGGGCGGACCCTGCACTGCTCGCTGCGATTTACCCGGCGCTGCTCATTCCGGCGATCCGACAACATGCCGGAACGCCTTAGGCCCATGCCGCCAAATGGGGGGGGCAACATCAATCCGCTGCCCCCCCATTACCCTACCGCGCAATCCCCCCGGCGGCGAGCACCGCCAGCGTCACCAGATCGCCGGCGGTCGAGGTCATCGGCGCGATCTGGACCGGCTTTTCCATGCCGACCAGCATCGGTCCGATCATGTCGTCGCCGCCCAGCTCGCGCAGCAGCTTCGCCGAAATGTTCGCCGATTGCAGCCCCGGCATCACCAGCACATTCGCCGGTCCCGACAGGCGCGCGAACGGGAAGTTCTTGAGCTGGCGCGGGTTGAGCGCGACGTCCGGGGCCATTTCGCCCTCGTACTCGAAGCTCACCTTGCGGTCGTCGAGCACCTTTACCGCGCCGCGGATGTTGTCGAGCCACTGGCCGTTCGGGTTGCCGAAGGTCGAATAGCTGAGGAACGCGACGCGCGGTTCCTGCCCGAGCCGGCGCGCGACCGCGGCGGTCTGCTCGGCGATGTCGGCGAGTTCCTCGGCGGTCGGGCGCTCGTTGACCGTCGTGTCGGCGATGAAGACGGTGTGCGACTGGCCGACCAGCACGTGGATGCCGAAGGCGGTGCGGCCGGGCGCGGGATCGATCACGCGCTTGATCTCGCGCATCGACTGCGCGAACGGGCGCGTCACGCCGGTGATCATCGCATCCGCCTCGCCAAGCTGGAGCAGCACCGAGCCGAAGATGTTACGATCCTGGTTGATCATCCGCTCGACCTCGCGGCGCAGGAAGCCGCGGCGTTGCAGGCGCGCGTAGAGGAAGTCGACCATCTTCGGCACCAGCGGCGAAACGCGGCTGTTGTGCAGCTCGTACTCTTCCGGATTGGCGATGCCGAGCGCGCGCAGCCGGTCGTAGACGTCCTCGCGCCCGACCAGCACCGGCGTGCCGTAGCCGCCTTCCTTGAAGGCGATCGCCGCGCGCAGCACGACTTCCTCCTCGCCCTCCGCGAACAGCACGCGCTTGGGGTTCGCCTTCGCGCCCTCATAAGCGAGGCTGAGCACCGAGGTGGTCGGGTTGAGCCGCGCACGCAGCGCCGCGGCATAGGCGGCCATGTCGAGGATCGGCTTGGTCGCGACGCCCGAGTCCATCGCCGCCTTGGCGACCGCGGCGGGGACGATCTCCATCAACCGCGGATCGAACGGCGACGGGATGATATATTCGGGACCGAAGCTGTGCTGGACGCCGTAAGCGATCGCGACTTCCTCGGGCACGCGTTGCCGCGCCAGTTCGGCGATCGCATTGGCGGCGGCGATCTTCATCGCGTCGTTGATGCCGGTGGCGCGCACGTCGAGCGCGCCGCGGAAGATGAACGGGAAGCAGATCACGTTGTTGACCTGGTTCGGGTAATCCGAGCGCCCGGTCGCGACGATCGCGTCGGGGCGCGCCGCCTTGGCGAGTTCGGGGCGGATCTCCGGCTCCGGGTTGGCCATCGCGAAGATGATCGGCGCGGGGGCCATGTCGACCACCATTTCCGGCTTGAGCGCGCCCGCCGCCGACAGGCCGAGGAACACGTCCGCGCCGCGCAGCGCCTCGGTCAGCGTGCGGCGATCGGTGTTGGCGGCATGCGCCGACTGCCACTGGTTCACGTCGTCGCGACCCTGATAGATCACGCCGGTCCGGTCGCAGATCAGCACGTTGTCGTGGCGCACGCCCATCGCCTTGATGAGTTCGGTGCAGGCGATCGCCGCGGCGCCCGCGCCGTTGACGACGACCTTGATCTCGGACAGCTGGCGCCCGGTCAGCAGACAGGCGTTGATGACGCCAGCGGCGCAGATGATCGCAGTGCCGTGCTGGTCGTCATGGAAGACCGGGATGTTCATCCGCTCGCGCAGCGTCTGCTCGATGATGAAGCACTCGGGAGCCTTGATGTCCTCGAGGTTGATCCCGCCGAAGGTCGGCTCCATCAGCTCGACCGCGTCGATGATCCGGTCGACGTCCTCGCTCTTCAGCTCGATATCGATCGAATCGACATCGGCGAAGCGCTTGAACAGCACCGCCTTGCCTTCCATCACCGGCTTGGAGGCCAGCGCGCCGAGATTGCCCATGCCGAGGATCGCGGTGCCGTTCGAGATCACCGCGACCAGATTGCCCTTGGCGGTATAGTCATAGGCGGTCGAGGGATCGTCGGCGATCGCCTGCACCGGGATCGCGACACCGGGCGAATAGGCGAGCGCGAGGTCGCGCTGCGACGCCATCGGCTTCGACGGCACGATCTCGATCTTGCCGGGGCGTCCCTCCGAGTGAAACAATAATGCTTCGCGCTCGAACTGGACGTTGCGCTCGTCGGCCTGGGTGCGATCGTCGGTCATGACGACAGCCCTTACGGAATGCGCGCGGCGATGGGAATATCTCCTAGCGTTGCTCGTGCGCGAGCAGATGTTGCTTTGCGGCCAGCCCGCCCGCGAAGCCGGTCAGCGCGCCCGATCGACCGATCACGCGGTGGCACGGGGTGACGATCGAGATCGGATTGCGCCCGTTCGCCGCGCCGACCGCGCGGGTGGCGGTGGGGCGGCCGATCGCGCGGGCGATATCGGCGTAGCTGCGCGTCTCGCCATAAGGGATGGCGTCGAGCGCGCGCCAGACGTCGCGCTGGAACGCGGTGCCCCGCGGGCTGAGCGGGAGGTCGAAGGTGGTGCGCGTGCCGGCGAAATAGTCGGCGAGCTGCGTCGCGGCGGCGGCGAGCACCGGATGGTCGGGATTGTCGGCGGTTGCCTCCAGCGGCACGCGTCCCGTTCTGTCGTCGGGCCACAGGATCGCGACGAGCGCGGTCTCGTCGGCGACCAGCGTCAGGGCGCCGACGGGAGAGGCGAGGGTGGTGCGGTGGAGCATGGCTGTGGTTGTACCGGCTTCCGCCCGCGGTCGCATCCCGTTGCTTGCGGTCAAAAGTGGCGGGTGGTCTTCGGACAGGCACGCAGGTATGATCGCGACATGAAGCACGAGCCCGGCATTTTCGAGCAACGCGATCGTGAAGCAGAGGCCGCGGCGATCGCGCGTGCGCGGGCCGATGTCGCGGCAGGACGGGTTCACTCGCACGAGGTCGTCAAGGAGTGGCTGAGGACGTGGGGAAAGCCCGGTCGCCTGCCGTTCCATGAGTGGCTTGCCGCGCGCAATGGCGAGAGTTGACTGGACCGATGAGGCGCTGCGCGAAATCGACGAGATCGTCTTCTACATCGAACGCTTCGACCCTGCCGCTGCGACCCGGATTTCGACACGATTGTTCGCGCTCGGCGATAGCCTGAGTGAGTTTCCGCGTCGCGGGCGGCCCGTCGAAGATGGGCTACGCGAGCTGACCACTGTGCCGCCGTATATCATGCTCTACGAAACCGATGGCGAGATCGTGTCGATCATCTCCATCCGCCACGGCGCCCGCCGCCCGGACTGAAGCTTTTCCATGACCACCACCCCCGCCCCGACGCCGATGATGGCGCAATATCTCGCGCTCAAGGCGGAGTCCGAGGATTGCCTGCTCTTCTACCGGATGGGCGATTTCTTCGAGCTGTTCTTCGACGATGCGCGGGTCGCGGCGCAGGTGCTCGACATCGCGCTGACGTCGCGCGGCGAACATGCCGGCGAGAAGATCCCGATGTGCGGCGTGCCGGTCCATGCCGCGACCGCCTATCTGCAACGGCTCATCAAGGCCGGGCACCGCGTCGCGATCGCCGAGCAGACCGAGAGCCCGGAGGCGGCCCGCAAGGCGCGTGGGTCGAAGGCGCTGGTCAACCGCGCGATCGTCCGCGTCGTCACCGCGGGGACGCTGACCGAGGAGACGCTGCTCGACGCGCGCGCCGCCAATTGGTGCGTCGCAATCGGCGAGGCCGGCAGCGAGGTCGCGGTAGCGGCGGCAGATGTGTCGACCGGGCGGTTCGAGGTGATCGCCTGCGACCGCGCGTCGCTGGGGGCCGAGCTGGCGCGGCTCGGCGCGGCGGAGGTGGTCGCGGCCGAGGGTGGCGACGCGCCCGCGACCGTGTGGCGCCCACGCGCCGAGTTCGACAGCGCGCGCGCCGAGGAGCGGCTCAAGCGGCTGTTCGCGGTCGCGACGCTCGACGGCTTCGGGCAGTTCGGGCGCGCCGGGCTGGCGGCGGCGGGCGGGCTGGTCGCGTATCTCGACCATACCGCCAAGGGGCAATTGCCGTTCCTGCGCCCGCCGGTGCTGGCCGCCGCGCGCGACACGATGGCGATCGACGCCGCGACGCGCGAGAGCCTGGAGATCACCTGCACCGCGCAGGGGCAGCGCAAGGGCAGCCTGCTCGATGCGGTCGACCGGACGGTGACGGGCGCGGGCGCGCGGCTGCTCGCCGCCGATCTCGGCGCGCCGCTGATGGACCGTGCGGACATCGAGGCGCGGCTCGATCTGGTGCGGCTGTTCCACGACGATGCGGGGTTGCGCGATCGTATCCGCGCGGCGTTGCGTGCATTGCCGGACATCGGCCGCGCGCTCGGGCGGCTCGCGGCGGGGCGTGGGAGCCCGCGCGATCTCGGGCAGTTGCGCGACGGGCTCGATGGCGCATGGGCGATCGGCGATCGCCTCGGCAAGCTGAGCGAGACGCCCACTTTGCTTGCGCAGCTCGCGCCGCGGTTGCGCGGACATGGCGAACTGATCGACCTGCTCAAGCGCGCGCTCGTCCCGTCGCCGCCGATCGAGGCGAGTGACGGCGGCTATATCGCGGCGGGCTACGACCCGGCGCTTGACGCATTGCGCGACACCGGCAGCGGCGGGCGGCGCGCGATCGCCGCGCTGGAGGCGACGTTCCGCGCCAAGACCGGGATCGCCGCGCTCAAGATCCGCCACAATGGCGTGCTCGGCTATCATATCGAGGTGCCCGCGCGCGCCGCCGATCCGTTGATGGCGGCGGACTCGGGGTTTACGCATCGCCAGACGCTGGCGGGGGTGGTGCGCTTCAACGCGCCCGAGCTGCACGAGGTCGCCGCGAGCGTGACGCAGGCCGGCGCGCACGCGCTCGCCGCCGAGGCCGCGCATCTGGAGGACCTCACTGCGCAGGCGCTGGCCGGACGCTTGGCGATCGCCGCGACCGCCGATGCGCTGGCACGGCTCGACGTCGCCGCCGCGCTGGCCAAGCGCGCGATCGAGGGCGGCTGGTCGCGCCCGGCGTTCGTCGATCACGCCTGTTTCGATGTCAGCGGCGGGCGGCATCCGGTGGTCGAGGCGGCGCTGGCAAAGAGCGGCGACCGGTTCGTCGCCAATGACTGCGTGCTGGGCGAGCGGTCGCGGCTGTGGCTGGTGACGGGGCCGAACATGGGCGGCAAGTCGACGTTCCTGCGCCAGAATGCGCTGATCGCGGTGCTGGCGCAGGCGGGGGCCTATGTGCCCGCGGCGGCGGCGCGGCTCGGGCTGGTCGACCGTTTGTTCAGCCGCGTCGGCGCGTCGGACAATCTCGCGCGCGGGCGCTCGACCTTCATGGTCGAGATGGTCGAGACCGCCGCGATCCTCGCGCAAGCGACCGAGCGCAGCTTCGTGATCCTCGACGAGGTCGGGCGCGGCACCTCGACCTATGACGGTCTCGCGATCGCTTGGGCGGTGGTCGAGGCGATCCACGAGGACAATCGCTGCCGCTGCCTCTTCGCGACGCATTACCACGAGCTGACGCGGCTGGCGGAGCGCTGCGACGCGCTGTCGCTCCACCACGTCCGCGCGCGCGAGTGGAAGGGCGAGCTGGTGCTGCTCCACGAACTCGCCGACGGGCCGGCGGATCGCAGCTATGGCTTGGCGGTCGCGCGGCTGGCGGGGATGCCGCCCGCGACGGTGTCGCGCGCCAAGGCGGTGCTCGCGAAGCTGGAGGCGGGGCGCGCCAAGACCGGCGGGCTGGCGGCGGGGCTCGACGACCTGCCGCTGTTCGCCGCCGCCATGCAGGCCGAGGAGGAGAAATGCGACGCCATCCGCGCCGAGGTCGAGGCGCTGGATGTCGACGCGCTGACGCCGCGCGAGGCGCTGGATACGCTGTACCGGCTGAAGGCGCTGGCGCGGGAAGGGTGAGGGTGAGGGTGAGGGTGAGGGTTTCTCAATTTCGTCGGTAAATTAGGAAGGGCTTTGAAGCGTTGAGGGCTGCGCTGGTAGTAGCGGGAAATCAAAGCTGACTGGATCGCTTATGCCTCTTATCGACCGCTACGTTGCCGCCCCCGATTTTTGGGAGCGCCACGCAACGAACGTCAATGCGGATGCGGAAACTGCATTGGCAACTGCCAGCGCCTACAGGACGGAAGATGATCCTTTTTTCAGGGGAATGATAGGCCTTCGGGAACTTCCCATGCGCGTAATCCGCAAAACGGTCGGTGGATCCAGCGGCAGTCAACGGCCGTTCGGCATCGACAACTTTACACTGCTGGAAGCAAATGAGAGCGAGATTGTTTATGGTCTGGCAGGTCGGTTCTGGTCTTTGGACTATGGCTTAGAAAGATTTTCCGATTCGGAAGAATTTCTGGCTATCAAAACCCCCGGGAGCGCAAAACTGGCGCTTAATTTCGCAGTCGGCTCAGACGGTGCCGGAAAAACGATCCTCTCGACAGAAACACGCATAGCTTGCGCCGATGCAGCGGCGCGACGACGCTTCGCGCCCTATTGGTATTTGATTCGCCCGGTAAGTGGACTGATACGCCGTAGAACCTTGAATGCCATCCGTAGATCGAGCGAGGCGAAAAGCTACTGTTAACAATACGGCATCCCAAACCTTTCCCGAAGACGAACAGCCCGTATCACGCCGTTTGCGTTGGAACCGACTTTCGAGATACTGCGGCTAAGGCTTGCGAGCGACGACGGTCTGCATACGGCCAATGGGTGCATCGACTTCGACAGAATAGCCAGCTTGACACAGCATGTCCGCGACCCACGACGGCGCGAGCCGGAGCTTTCGGTAACTACTTTTTTGAAGCTGCCATTCCGCGTCGGTTCGTAGATAGATGAGGTCTGTCACAACGACATGATCGGCTTCGTAATCCAGCACGCATGTCATAATACGCTGATCGTCAGACCGCACCGGAATAAATCGATCGGTTCCGGTCAACGCCAACGAGAAATCACGGTAGGTCAGCGCGAGCCGACCTCCGGAGCGCAAAGCGCGATATGCATCGCCCAGCAACTTCGATACGTCATTGCGGTGCTGAAGATGCGTGATCGTGTCTCCCATACACACGATTGCATCTGCCGTTCCCTCACCGACATGGTCCGCAATGTCACGAAGATCGGCAAGCACGGTGTTGATCGACTCGTCTTGGCTGGCAGCACGCAACTCGCCAAGCAGGGCTTCGCTGGTATCGATCGCAATAACTTTGCCGTAGCCAACCTCGCTTAGCGCCAGTGCCTGATAGCCCGGTCCACATCCCAAATCGACCGCACACCCCCGACCGTCACTCGTAAATCCGAGATCAATCAGAAGGTTACGCTGCTCAGCCGCCTTCTCCGCGAAGGTGGTCCCGCTCATCCACGAGTAATGAGCTGCTAATAGCGTATCGTAATGCTGCTAAACGTCGCTCACAATTACTGCCTCCTCAGAAGCGACCTTTTATTCGTCAGTTCCCTTTTGCGCCAGAACCATCGCCAGCATCCGCTACCCTTCCCGATTAGGAACCAGTGCCGGGAAAGCCGGCCGCGGCGATCACGCTGAAGGAAGCCTGCATGTACGTTTTTTTGGAACTTGCTCCCGGAAGCGTTTTCCCGAGATTCACGCGTAGCGACGAGGAAACGGGAAAGCTCGCGTCCAGCGAACGCGGTCCATCGGCGCTGACCCGATCGCCACCAAAACACGCGACGCGTTAACCCCGACCCGCTATCTCGCCCCACATGACCGGCCGTTTCGACCACCTCCCCAATCGCCGCGCGATCGTCGACCGGCGCCTGCTCGCCGAGCAGGTCGCCGCCGCGACCGGCAAGGACACTTCAGCGCTGCGCCATCAGGTCAGCCTGTTGCTCAAGAGTGCGCTCGAGGCCGGGCGCGCCGAGATCGCGCGGCGGCTGACCGCCAATCCCTCGCGCGGGATCGAGGCGGCGAACGCGCAGGCGTATCTGGTCGACCAGCTGCTGCGCGTGCTGGCCGACTTCACGACGCAGCGGCTCTACCCGCTCGCCAACCCGACCACCGGCGAGCGGCTGCTGCTGCTCGCGGTCGGCGGCTACGGGCGCGGCGAGATGGCGCCGTTCTCCGACGTCGACATCGGCTTCCTCACCCCCGGCAAACAGACGGCGTGGGCCGAGCAGGTCATCGAATCCATGCTCTATGCGCTATGGGATCTCGGGTTGAAGATCGGCCATTCGAGCCGCTCGCTCGACGAGATGGTGCGGCAGGCGAAGGCCGACGTGACGGTGCGCACCGCGCTGCTCGAAGGGCGCTACGTCTGGGGTGACGAGGATCTGTACGGTGAGGCGTCGCGGCGCTTTCACGACGACGTGCGGCGCGGCACCGAGCGGCAGTTCGCCGCCGACAAGCTCGCCGAGCGCAACGCGCGGCACGTGCGGATGGGCGACACGCGCTATGTCGTCGAACCCAACATCAAGGAGGGCAAGGGCGGCCTGCGCGATCTCCACGCGCTGTTCTGGATCGGCAAATATACCTATCAGGTGCAGCGCTCGAACGAGCTGGTCGCCGTCGGGCTGTTCACGCGTGAGGAATTTCGGCTCTTTCACCGCGCCGACAACTTCCTGTGGGCGGTGCGCTGCCATCTGCATCTGATCGCGGGGCGGGCCGAGGACCGACTGACCTTCGACTATCAGCGCGAGATCGCGCAGCGGATGAATTACGCCGACCGGCCGGGCAAGTCGGCGGTCGAGCGCTTCATGCAATTCTATTTCCTGCAGGCGCGCACGGTCGGGTCGCTGACCGGGCTGTTCCTCGCGCATATGGACGAGCGCTTCTCGCGCCGCCGCCGATTGGGGCTCAAGATGGCGCGGACGCCGCGCAAGCTCGACGGCTTCGCCAACGACGGTGGGCGGATCGCGCTGCCGTCGAACGATTTCTTCCAGCAGGACCCGCGCCGGCTGGTCGAGATCTTCGCGCTCGCCGCCGAGCAGGGGATGGAGATCCACCCGCTCGCCTTGCGCTGCGCGACGCGTGACGCGCGACTGGTCACGGAGGTGCGACGCGACGCGCGCGCCAATGCGCGCTTCCTCGACCTGCTTGCGGGGGCGCACGATCCCGAATTGCCGCTGCGCTGGATGAACGAGACCGGCGTGCTCGGGCGGTTCGTGCCGGACTGGGCGCGGATCGTCGCGCAGATGCAGTTCGACATGTATCATCACTACACCGTCGACGAGCACACGATCCGCGCGCTCGGGCTGCTCGCGCGGATGGAGGCGGGGGCGCTCGTCGACGATCACCCGCTGCCCAGCGAGATCATGGCGCAGATCGTGTCGCGGCGCGTGCTGTATGTCGCGGTGCTGCTCCACGACATCGCCAAGGGGCGCGGCGGCGATCATTCGATCCTCGGCGCGGAGGTTGCGGAGCGGCTGTGCCCGCGCTTCGGGCTGACCCCGGCCGAGACCGAGACGGTCGCGTGGCTGGTGCGGCATCATCTGCTGATGAGCGCGACTGCGTTCCGCCGCGACCTGACCGATTTCAAGACGATCCTCGACTTCACCGAAGTGGTGCAGAGCCCGGAGCGGCTGCGGCTGCTGCTGGTGCTGACCGTCGTCGACATCCGCGCGGTCGGGCCGGGGACGTGGAACGGCTGGAAGGGGCAGTTGCTCGGCGACCTCTACGACCGCGCCGAGGAGGTGCTGCGGCTCGGGCACAAGCAGAAGGGGCGCGGCGAGCGCGTGTTCGCCAAGCAGGAGACGCTGCGCGCCGCGTTGCATTGGGATGCCGGGACGCTGGCGGCCTATGTTCGCCGGCTGCCCGAGCCGTACTGGATCGCCGAGCCCGACGACGTGCTGGCGCACAATGCGGCGTTCGTGACGCAGACCGGCGACGTGCAACTCGCGATCGACGCGCAGGTCTATCCCGAGCGCGGGGCGACGCTGGTGACGGTCTATGCCGCCGACCATCCGGGGCTGTTCAGCCGCATCGCGGGTGCGATCCATGTCGCGGGCGGCAACATCATCGACGCACGCATCCACACCACGCGCGACGGCATGGCGCTCGACAATTTCCTCGTTCAGGATCCGCTCGGGCGGCCGTTCGACGAGGCGGGGCAGCTGACGCGGCTCAAGACCGCGATCGAGGATGCGCTGGCCGGGCGCGGCAAGCTGACCGACCGGCTCAAGGCCAAGCCGCTGCCGCGTGCGCGCGCCGATGCGTTCCGTATCGAGACCAACGTGCTGGTCGACAACAAGGCGTCGAACCGCTTCACCGTGGTCGAGGTCGCGGCGCGCGACCGCCCGGCGTTGCTCAACCAGCTCGCCTATGCGCTGTTCCTGTCGAAGGTGACGATCCATTCGGCGCATGTCGCCACCTATGGCGAGCGCGCGGTCGACGTTTTCTATCTGACCGATCTGACGGGGGACAAGATCGCCTCGACCACGCGCGTGCGCGCGCTGGAGAAACGGCTGCTCGCCGCGGCATCGGGGGCGCCGCAGGAAGAGGCGACGTGACCCCGCCGTCATTGCGAGCGTAGCGAAGCAATCCAGAGCCGGACCAGGACGCCTTGGATTGCTGCGCTACGCTCGCAATGACGAGCGGAACCCAAGTAGCATAACGCTGAATACGTATGTGGCTTCCTTGGCGGCACGGCCGGTGCGGGCCTAGTCGGCTCCCATGACACCCGAGGATTGTCCGCATCAACGCGGATGCCGGGAGCAGGGGAGGAATTCACATGTACCGTCCATCACTTATGCCCGCAGCGCGCCGCTGGGCCGGTGTCAGCGCGCTCGCGCTGCTGGTCGCCACCCCGGCGCTGGCGCAGGAAGCGACGCCGCAGGCGGATGCGCCGACCGGCAACCCGACCGCGAAGGTCACCGCCACGCAGCCGGCACCCGTCGCCGATCCCACTCCCGACGCCAACGCCAATCCCGATCCGACTGCAATCGGCGCGGACGAGATCGTCGTCACCGGCATCCGCGCCAGCCTCGCCAAGTCGGCGGACATCAAGCGCCGCTCGACGCTGATCGTCGACTCGGTGTCGGCCGAGGATGTCGGCAAGCTGCCGGACGTGTCGATCGCCGACTCGCTCGCGCGGCTGCCGGGCGTCACCGCGCAGCGCGTCGAGGGGCGTGACCAGAGCCTGTCGATCCGCGGGCTCGGCCCCGATTTCTCGACCACCTTGCTCAACGGTCGCGAGCAGGTGACGGTCGGCGACAACCGTGGCGTCGAGTTCGACCAGTACCCGTCTGAATTCTTCAGCAACGTCAACGTCTACAAGTCCGCCGACGCCTCGCTGATCGCGGCGGGCGTGTCGGGCACGGTCGACCTCAGGATGCTGCGTCCGCTCGACCAGAAGGACCGGCTGTTCATCGTCTCGGCGCGCGGGCAGCTCAACGGGATCGGCAAGCGCAACCCGGACGGCGAGCGCTGGGGCTATCGCGCCACCGCCACCTATGTCGACAAGTTCGCCGACGACACGCTCGGCATCGCGCTGGGCGTCGCGGCGCAGGAATCGCCGACCAATTACGACCGCTACGAGGCATGGGGCTATCCCAACCTCAACAACCTCTCGCAGAATTGCACCGGCGACGCGGCCGGGCCGTGCGTGCTGGGCGGTGCCAAGCCCTATGTGCAGTCGAACATGCTCAAGCGCTATGGCGGCGTTGGCACGCTCGAATGGGCACCGAGCGATGCGTTCCACTCGACCTTCGACGCGCTCTACACGCATTTCACCGAGACGCAGAAGCTGCGCGGGATCGAGTTCCCGCTCGCCTATAACGTCGCGCCGACCGCGGGGACGGCGACCGTCACCGACGGCTTCGTCGACAAGGCGACGTTCAGCCCGCAATATACGGTGCAGCGCAACGACCTGAACGACCGCAAGTCGGACATGTTCTCGCTCGGCTGGAACAACAATGTCCGGCTGAACGACGCGATCCAGCTCAACGTCGACGCCGCCTGGTCGCGCGCGACACGGCAGGACGAGCTGATCGAGACCTATTCGGGCACCGGCTATGCCGGCTCCGGGCAGCGCGACACGATCACGATCACGCGCCAGAACAACGGCACCTACCAGATCGTCCCGACGCTGGACTATGCCGACACCAACGTCATCCGCATCACCGATCCGGGCGGCTGGGGTTATAACGGCACCAACGCCGTCGTGCAGGCCGGCTTCCAGAACCGCCCGAAGTTCAGCGACGACCTGAAGTCGCTGCGCGCGAACCTGACCGGCGATTTCCAAGGCGCGCTGGGCGTCATCAAGGGCTGGGAAGTCGGCGGCAATTACACGCAGCGCGAGAAGAAGGCGCGCTTCACGTCGTACTTCTATTGCCCGCCGGGCGGCGGCACCAACTGCACCGTCGCGAGCGGCACGACGACGTCGATCGCGGTGCCCAGCGACGTGGTGCTCGACGAGCAGGTCTCGCTCGCCTTCCTCGGCGTGCCGCGGATGCTGACGCTCGACCCGCGTGGCGTGCTCGGGCTGCTGACGCCGGTGTTCGACAACCGTCCGGAGTCGCTCGCCAAGGTGTGGGGCGTGAAGGAGAAGGTGACGACCGGCTATGCCAAGCTGGTGATCGACGGCGAGGCCGGCGGCAAGGCGGTCAAGGGCTCGATCGGCGTGCAGGTGGTGCATACCGACCAGAGTTCGGATGGCCGCATCGCCGGGCTCAACGGCGGCGTGGTGGCGCTGTCCGACGTGTCGGGCGGCGACAAATATACCAACGTCCTGCCCAGCGCGACCTTCTCGGTCGAGCTGATCCCGAACGGCTTTATCAAGATGGGCGCGTCGCAGACGATGGTGCGCCCGCGGCTCGATCAGGAGCGCATCTCGCAGAATGTCGCGATCAATCCCGGCAATGTCGGGGCCGGGTCCGATCCGCTGCGCAGCCCGTTTTCGTCGGACGGCGGCAATGCGGAGCTGCGCCCGTACAAGTCGACCAACATCGACCTGTCGCTGGAGAAATATTTCCGCGCCGGCGGCTATGTCGCGCTGTCGGGCTATTTCAAGCACCTGACCGACTATGTCGATCCGAACAACAACGTGCTGTACGACTTCTCGCCGCTGATTTCGTCGCTGACGCCCGCGCAGCAGGCGATCGTGCAGGCGCAGAATGCGCAGTTCGGGCTGTTCAAGAACCCGGCCAATTCGGGTCGTGGCGAGATCATGGGCGCGGAAGCGACCGCATCGCTGCCGCTGCGGATGTTCACCACCGCGCTCGACGGCTTCGGGCTGTTCGGCAGCGGCAGCTACACGCATTCGGCGGTCCGCTACGACAGCGCGCCCGCAACCGTGCAGACGGTGCCCGGTCTGTCGAAATGGGTGCTGAACGGCACCGCCTATTTCGAGAAGAACGGCTTCCAGGCGCGCGCGACCTATCGCTATCGCTCGAGCTTCCTGGCCGAAGTGCGCGGGCTGTCGGCGACGCCCGAGCTGAACACTGCCAAGGGCGAGACGATCCTCGACGCGCAGATCGGCTATGAATTCCAGAGCGGCGCGCTGCAGGGGCTGACAATCCTCGCGCAAGCCAAGAACCTGACCGATCAGGAGTTCTTCCAGTACACCAACAACGATCCGCGGCAGGTGCGGCGTTACCAGCGGTATGGGACGGACTATTACCTCGGGCTGACCTACCGGTTCTGATCTCGAGCCGTCATTGCGAGCGGAGCGAAGCAATCCAGGGCGTCACGCGAAACCCTGGATTGCCGCGCTTCGCTGGCAATGACGAATATCAGGCGGACACGCGCACCATCAGGGTCGCGGGGAGCATGACGTTCTCGGTCGTCTCGCCCGCGATCTGGCGGACGAGCGTATCGACCAGCAGCGCCCCGGCGCGGGCATAATCCTGCGCCACGGTCGTCAGCGGCGGGCGCGACAGGCGCGCGGCGGGGATGTCGTCGAACCCCGCCACCGCGACATCCTCGGGCACGCGCCGCCCCGCCTCGTCGAGCGCGCGCAACGCCCCCAGCGCGATGAGGTCCGAAGCGGCGAACAGCGCGTCGAAGGGGATATCGCGCGCGAGCAGCCGGCGGGTCGCGTCATAGCCGACCTGTTCCGACGACAGCGCATCGACATGCAGGCCGGGATCGACCGGCAGCCCCGCGCTGCGCAGCACGTCGCACAGGCCGCGGTAGCGGTCGCGGAATTCGGGATAATGGTCGCTCGCGGTGCCGACGAAGGCGACGTTCTTCCGCCCGCGGTTCAGCAGGTGGCGCGCCACGTCGCGCCCGCCGCCGATATTGTCGCAGCCAAGCACCAGCCCCAGCCCGTTGGGTTCGACCGACCCCCAGCGCACGTAGCGCGTCTTCTGCCCCACCAATTGCTCCAGCCGGACGCGATAGGTCTCCCAGTCGCCATAGCCGAGCAGGATCAGCCCGTCGGCCTTGCGGCTGTCCTCATAATCCTTGTGCCAGTCCGCCGAAAGCTGCTGGAACGAGGTGAGCAGGTCGTAGCCGCGCAGCGCGCAGGTCTTCAGGATCGAGCCGAGCATCGACAGGAAGAACGGGTTGATCGCGGTCGCGTCGGGCAGCGGGTCCTCGAAGAACAGCAGCGCGAGCGTCTTGGCCTCGCCACGGCGCAGCGACGAGGCGGCGCGGTCGACCTTGTAGCCGAGCTGCTCGGCGATCGCCGCGATCCGCAGCCGCGTCGCGGCGCTGACCGTACGGTCGCCGCGCAGCGCGCGCGACACCGTCGGCTGCGAGACGCCCGCGGCGGCGGCGATGTCGAAGGAGGTGACGCGGTCGGACAGCGGCGGCGGCTCATGCGAGGGAAAGGCGCATCCTATCCTGCGGTGCATGGGCTGTGAATACGTATGCTGCGCGCTTGGCAAAGCGGCGACCGGCTGCGCATCACGCGGCGATCGGGAGAGAGAGCATGAAAAGCATCATCGCGGGCGCGCTGGCGGCGCTGTCGCTGGCCGGCGCTGCGTCGGCGCAGGAGTATCGCGCGCGCCTGCCGCAGGACGAGGTGATCTATTTCGCGCTCCCCGATCGCTTCGACAACGGCGATCCCGCCAACGATCGTGGCGGGCTGAGCGGCGATCGGCTGCGCACCGGCTATGATCCGACCGCGAAGGGCTTCTATCACGGCGGCGACCTCAAGGGTCTGACGCGCCGGCTCGACTATATCGCGGCGCTGGGCGCGACCGCGATCTGGGTCGGTCCGATCTTCCGCAACAAGCCCGTGCAGGGGCCGAAGGGGCAGGAGAGCGCCGGCTATCACGGTTACTGGATCACCGACTTTGAACATGTCGATCCGCATTTCGGCACCGACGCCGATTTCGCGGCGCTGGTAGCGGCGGCGCATGCGCGGGGGATGAAGGTCTATATGGACATCATCGTCAACCACACCGCCGACGTGATCCGCTACCGCGAGTGCGGCGACTGCGCGTATCGGTCGCGCGCCGATTACCCGTATCGGCGGCGCGGCGGGGTGAACGGTTCCGCGATCAACCCCGGCTTTGCGGGCGATCAGGTGCAGACCGCGGCCAATTTCGCCAAGCTGACCGATCCGACCTATGCCTACACGCCTTACATTCCGAAAGGTGAGGAGCGCGCCAAGTCGCCGACGTGGCTCAACGACGTCCTGCTCTATCACAATCGCGGCAACACCACGTTCCGCAACGAGAATTCGGAGATGGGCGATTTCGTCGGGCTCGACGATCTGATGACCGAGAACCCGCGCGTCGTGACGGGGATGATCGATATTTTCGGGGGCTGGGTCGACCGCTTCGGCGTCGACGGGTTCCGCATCGACACCGCGCGCCACGTCAATCCCGAGTTCTGGCAGGCGTTCGTCCCCGCGATCCAGGCGCGCGCCGCGGCAAAGGGCATCCCGAACTTCCACATCTTCGGCGAGGTCGCCGCCGACCAGCTCGATCCCGGTCCGCTCGCGGTGCATACGCGCGTCGACAGGCTGCCCGCGGTGCTCGACTTCGCGTTCCGCCGCGCGGTGCTCGATACCGTCGCGGGGACGCGCGGGACCGATGCGTTCGAAACGCTGATCGCGGGCGATGCGCTCTACGAGGGCGGCGCGGCGGCGGCGGAGCGACTGCCGACCTTCGTCAGCAATCACGACAATGGCCGCTTCGCGTTCTTCGTGCGGCAGGCGTTTCCCAAGGCCGATGACGCCGAGGTGCTGAAGCGCACGATGCTCGCCAACGCGATGCTGCTGACGCTGCGCGGCGTGCCGACGATCTATTCGGGCGACGAACAGGGCTTCACCGGCGACGGCGGCGATCAGGATGCGCGTGAGGACATGTTCGCCAGCCGCGTCGCCAGCTACAACGACAATCGCCTGCTCGGCACCGACACGACCACCGCCACCGCGCATTTCGGGGAGGACAATCCGCTGTTCCGGCAGATCGCGATGCTGGCGCGCGTGCGGCGCGCGCAACCGGCGCTGACGCGTGGCCGCACGCTGCTGCGCGCGCGCGAGGAGACGCCGGGGCTGCTGGCGGTGTCGCGGGTCGATCCGGCGACCGGGCGCGAGATCCTGCTCGCGTTCAACACCGCCACCACCCCGCTCGACCGGCTGGTCGAGGTGACCGGCGCGGGCAGCGCGACGACGCTGGCCGGGGAGGGCTGCGCCGCGCAGACCGCCGCGCCGGGATCGTTGCGCGTCCGCCTTCCTGCTTTAGGCTATGCCGTCTGCGCGATCGGAGCGACACGATGACCTATCCGTGGTGGCAGGGTGCCGCCGTCTACCAGATCTATCCGCGCAGCTTCGCCGATGCGAACGGCGACGGGGTCGGCGACCTGCGCGGGATCACCGCGCATCTGGGTCATGTCGCCTCGCTGGGGGTCGACGCGATCTGGATCTCGCCCTTCTACACCTCGCCGATGGCCGACTTCGGTTACGACGTCGCCGATTATTGCGACGTCGATCCGGTGTTCGGGACGCTCGCCGATTTCGACGCGCTGATCGCGCGCGCGCACGATGTGGGTTTGCGCGTCATCACCGATCAGGTGTGGTCGCACACCTCGGATCGCCACCCGTGGTTCGTGCAGAGCCGCGCTACGCGCGACGGCGACAAGGCCGACTGGTACGTCTGGGCCGATGCGAAGCCGGACGGCTCCCCGCCCAACAACTGGCAATCGGTGTTCGGTGGCCCGGCGTGGACGTGGGACGCGCGCCGCCAGCAATATTATCTCCACACCTTCCTCAAGGAACAGCCGCAGCTCAACGTCCGCAATCCGGCGGTGCAGGAGGCGCTGCTCGGTGTGGGGCGCTTCTGGCTTGATCGCGGCGTCGACGGCTTCCGGCTCGATGCGATCAACCATGCGATGGGGGCGGCCGATCTGCGCGACAATCCGCCCGCGCCGCCCTCGAACAAGCCGCGCACGCGCTCGTTCGATTTCCAGCAGAAGACGCACAGCCAGGACCAGCCCGACATGCTGCCGTTCGTCGAACGCATCCGCGCGCTGACCGACGAATATGAGGCGCGCTTCTCGGTCGCCGAGATCGGCGGCGACGAGAGCGACTGGGTGCGCAAGGCCTATACGCAGCCGGGGCGGCTGGAGACCGCCTATGGCTTCGACTTCCTCTACGCCGATCACCTGACCCCGGCGGCGGTACGCGCGGCGTTGTCGCAATGGCCGGGGGCGGCGGGCGAGGGCTGGCCGAGCTGGGCGTTCGAGAATCACGACGCGCCGCGCGCGGTGTCGCGCTGGGCGCTCCCTGAGCATCGCGATGCCTTCGCGCGTGCCAAGATGGTGCTGCTGGCGGGGCTGCGCGGCAACATCTTCCTCTATCAGGGTGAGGAGCTGGGGCTGACGCAGACCGCGGTGCCGTTCGAGAAATTGCGCGATCCCGAGGCGATCGCCAACTGGCCGCTGACGCTCAGCCGCGACGGCGCGCGGACGCCGATGCCGTGGTCGGCCGAGGGGGCGGGGCATGGCTTCACCAGCGGCGAGCCGTGGCTGCCGTTCGGGAGCGATCATGCCGCGATGGCGGTCGATGTGCAGGAGGCGGAGGCGGCGTCGCTGCTGCACTGGACGAGGTCCGTTCTGGCGATGCGGCGGGCGCAGCCGGCGTTGCGCTGGGGGACGCTGCGGTTCGTGGAGGCGCCGGCCGATGTGGTCGCGTTCGAGCGCGCGCATGACGGCGAGCGATTGCTGTGCGTGGTGAACCTGTCGCCGGAGCCGATCGAGGTGGCGGTGAGATATGGCGAGGTGCTCTTGTCGTGTGGCGTCGAGGGCGCGCGCTTTGCGGGCTATGGCGCGCTGATCGCGAGGGTTGCATGAACCGCACCCCCACCACCACCCGTCACCCCGGCGCAGGCCGGGGTCCAGTTGGGGGACGTTCCCGCATTTCACGAGCGGTCCGCTATTGGACTCCGGCTTTCGCCGGAGTGACGGTTTATTGCGTTACTGGAGTGGTCGCATGACCGCCCCGCGCCGCCGTCACCAATCGCTCGCCGGGCTCGCGAACATCTCATTCGGCTTCTTCGGCATCCAGATCGGGTTCGCGCTCCAGAACGCGAACATGAGCCGGATCTTCCAGTCGCTCGGCACCTCGCTCGACGACCTCCCGGCGCTGTGGGTCGCCGCGCCGCTCACCGGGTTGCTCGTCCAACCGGTGATCGGGCATTTCAGCGACCGGACGTGGCTCGGCCGCTTCGGGCGACGGCGGCCGTACTTCCTCGCCGGTGCGCTGCTCGCCGCGCTGTCGCTGGTGGTGATGCCGCTCAGCCCGACGCTGCTCGTCGCGGCGCTGATGCTGTGGGTGCTCGACGCGTCGCTCAACATTTCGATGGAGCCGTTCCGCGCGTTCGTCGGCGACATGCTCGACCGCGACCAGCACGCTGCCGGCTATGGCGTGCAGACCGCCTTCATCGGCGCGGGCGCGGTGTTCGGGTCGATCTTCCCGTGGCTGCTCGAACAGGGCGGCGTGTCGAACGTCGCCGCGCCGGGACAGATCCCCGACTCGGTCAGGTTCGCCTTCTGGTTCGGCGGCGCGGCGCTGCTCGCCAGCGTGCTCTGGACGGTGGTGACGACCCGCGAATATTCGCCCGCCGAAATGGCGGCGTTCGACGGGGCGGCGGAGGTCGACGACGGCAGCACCGCGCGGGTGCTCGCCGAACGGCGTTCGATCGCGCCGCTGCTGTGGATCGCGGCGGGGGCGGCGGTGGTCGTGCTGGTCGCGCTCGCCGGGCTCGAAAAGGAGATGTACCTGCTCGGCGCACTGCTCGCCGGGTACGGCATGGCGAGCCTCGTCGCGATCCGTGCGGCGCGGGCAGGGCGCTCGCCGGGGCTGCTCGGGCATATCGTCGGCGATTTCGCAGGCATGCCGCCGCTGATGAAGCGGCTGGCGGTCGTGCAGTTCTTCAGCTGGTCGGCGCTGTTCATCATGTGGATCAACACCACGCCGGTCGTCACGCAGGTGTTCTTCGCCGCACCCGACGCCGCCAGCCCGGCGTATCAGCGCGGCGCGAACTGGGTCGACGTGCTGTTCGCGACCTATAACGGCGTCGCGGCGGTGTCGGCGCTGGTGCTGCTGCCGTGGTTGTCGGCGCGGATCGGCAAGGCGCGGACGCATGTCGTCGGGTTGCTGTGCGGCGCGGCGGGGTTCGCTAGCATCTTCGTGATGCCCGATGCGCGCTGGCTGCTGGTCAGCGAGGTCGGGATCGGCATCGCCTGGTCGACGATCCTCGCGATGCCCTATGCGATCCTCGCCTCGGCGCTGCCGCAGCGCAAGCTCGGCATCTATATGGGGTTGTTCAATGTCTTCGTCGTGACGCCGCAATTGCTGGTCGCGACGGTGATGGGGTCGATCACCCGCCACTTCTTCCCGACCGAGCCGATCTGGACGATGGCCTTCGCCGCGGTGACGATGGCCGGCTCAGCGGTCGCGATGCTGCGGGTACGGAAATAGGGCGCGATCCGCTTGCCCTGAAGCCGTCGCCCCGGACCTGATCCGGGCCCCGCTTTCTTCTTCGCGATCGGGCAAGAAGCGGGGCCCCGGGTCAAGCCAGGGGCGACGAAGGAATGTGGTGTTATTCCACGAATGGCTCGACGCTGATGTGCCGCCCGCGGAGGAATACATCCGCCACCGCGCGCAGCGGCGAGACATCGACGTCCGACACCCCCGCGCGCACGATCGCGCCGAAGCGGTGGTAGAGCCCCGGATATTCGCCGTGCAGGTCGGCGTCGTGCGCCAGCGCTTCCTTGCCGTCGATCGTCAGCACCGAGCCGCCCTTCGACAGCAGCAGCGTGCCGTCGTCGGTCTCGACTTCGATATCCCAATGCTGCGGGCCTTCCTGGCGGAAGTCGAGGTCCATCGCGATCTCGGCCCCGGCGGTGTCGCGGAACGACACGCGCGCCGCGATCGGTGCCGCGCGGTTCGACGGCACGTCCAGCTCGGCGGTTTCGACGAAGAACGGGCGCGGCAGGATGCGTGTCGCGATCGACAGCGCGTTGATGCCCGGATCGAACACGCCGAAGCCGCCCGGCTCCCAGATCCAGTCCTGCCCCGGATGCCAGACGCGCACGTCCTCGCGCCACGTGATCTTGGCGCGCTTTACCTCACGCTCGGCCAGCCATGCGCGCGCCGGCTCGACGCCATCGGCATAGCGCGAGTGCCAGCTCGCGAACAGGCTGACGCCTTTCGCCGCAGCGGCGTCGCGCAGCGCGATCACCTCCGCGAGCGTCGCGCCCGGCGGCTTTTCGAGAAAGACGTGCCAGCCCTGCCCGATGCAATATTGCGCGATCGCGCGGCGGACCTGCGGCGGGGTGCACAGCGATACCGCATCGACCTCGAGGCCGCTGGCGGCGAGTTCGTAGACGTCGCGGAAGAACGGCAGGCCGCCCACGCTCTCGCCGCTGCGGCTGACGGTCGCGACGAGGTCGAAGCTCTGCCCGGCGGCGATCGCGGGCAAATGCTGGTCGTGGGCGATCTTGCCCATGCCGACCAGCGCGAGACGGATCGGCGCGGTCACAGCGCGCGCACCACAACCGGCGCGGCGGCCGCATCGGTCAGCGTGTTGCGGAGCGGCAGCGCGAACGGTGCGGCGGCGATCTCGAACACGTCACCGGTCTGCGTCTTCACGCCATCGGCGACCGACAGCGTCGCGGTGCCGAAGAAGTGGACGTGGACGTCGCCCGGCCGGCGGAACCCCGCGTATTTGAAGTGGTGATGTTCCAGATTGGCGAGGTGGTGCGACATATTGTCCTCGCCGGTCAGGAACGGCTTTTCCCACAAGGTCTGACCGTCGCGGACGATCTTGCTGGTGCCGCGGATGTCGGCCGGCGGCGTGCCGAGCAGCAATTCCGCGCCGAGCGACGCCTGCCGCAGCTTGGAATGCGCGAGCCACAGGTAATTGTGCTTCTCGGTCACATGGTCGCTGAACTCGTTGGCGAGCGCGACGCCGAGCCGGTACGGCGTGCCGTCGTCACCGATCAGGTAGATGCCGGCCAGCTCGGGCTCCTCGCCGCCGTCCTGCGCGAACGCGGGCGACGCGAACGGCGCTTCCGGCGCGACCAGCGACTGGCCGTCGCCCTTGTAGAACCATTCCGGCTGCTGCCCGACCGCGCCCTCAGCCGGCTTGCCGCCCTCGACGCCTTCGAGGAACATCCGCATCGAATCGGTCTGGTGCTCGCCCGACGACGCCGCCTTGTGCATCGCGTCGCGTCCCGACGCCGAACCGAGATGGGTCAGCCCGGTGCCCGCCAGCATCAGCCGCGCGCTGTCCTCATGATCGATCGCGGGAAGCAGGTGTCCGGCGTCCAGCTCGGCGGCGATGTCGACCGACTCGTCGCTGCGGCGCTGTGCCGCGGCCTCGGCGAGCGTCGTGCCCGCGGCGATCGCCGCCAGCGCCAGTTCGCGGGTCGTCTCGACACCGGTCAGGAAGACCGCGCGGTCGCCCTCGGCGAGGATCACGCGGCGACGCCCGTCGTCACCGCGATGTTGAAGCAGACGGGTATCGGTCATGCGAGGTCCTTGAGCGCGGAAAGATAGCGGCGCGCCTCGGCGGCGACCGCGTCGGCAGACGTGCCGGGACGATAGAGGTTGGAGCCGAGCCCGAAGCCATCGGCGCCGGCGGCGCGCCATTCGGCGACATTCTCGGGCACGATCCCGCCGACCGCGAGCATCCGGGTCGTCTTGGGCAGCACCGCGCGCTGCGCCTTGAGGTACGCGGGGGTGGTGCCGTCGGCGGGGAACAGCTTCAGCGCGGTCGCGCCGGCGGCGAGCGCGGCGAAGCCCTCGCTCGGTGTGAAATAGCCGGGCATCGAGATCATGCCGCGCGCCGCGGTTGCCGCGATCACGTCGGTGTTGGTGTTGGGCGAGACGATCAGCGTCCCGCCGACGTCCTGCACGCGCGCGACGTCCTCTACCGTCAGCACCGTGCCCGCGCCGATCAGCGCGCGGTCGCCGACGCGCTCCACGAGTAGCTTGATGCTGTCGAACGGATCGGGCGAGTTGAGCGGCACCTCGATCAGCGTGAAGCCGGCGTCGACCAGCGCATCGCCGACCGCGGGCGCCTCGGCCGGGGTCAGCCCGCGCAGGATCGCGACGAGCGGCGCGGCGGCGAACGCCGCGTCGAAGCGCGTATGTGTCTCGGTCATCGTGTCAATTCCCAGAGGCGGTGGATACCGGCGGCGAAGGCGCGCTCGCTGTCGAGCGTCACCGGCGTGCCGCCGCATTGCCGGATCGCAGCGGCATAGAGATCGGCGAGCGCGCCGCCCGCGAGCAATTGCACGGTGCGCCCGGCGAGATCGTCGCGCGCGCCGACATCCGCCCCGATCAGCACCCCGCTCGCGAACGCCGCCGCATCGTCGGGGGCGAGTCGCCCGAGCAGCACGCGCGCGCGCACCTCGAACAATGCCACCGTCAGGTCGCGCGCGCCCGCGCCGCGCGCCAGCCCGTCCTGGAACGCCGCGCCGTCCGCGACCGCGCCGTCGAGCATTCCGGCAAGAATGCCGTGCCCGCGCAGCAACGCGAACAACTCGCCGGTCAGCGCCGTGGCGATGTCAGTGACGCGCCCATCTTCGGTCGCAATCCATTTGTTGTGCGTGCCCGGCTGGCAGAACAAGGCGTCGGCGGGGGCGAGCCCGGCGGCAATCGCGCCGAGCACCTGAACCTCCTCGCCGCGCATAACGTCGGCGCGCGCGGCACCGCGCAGCGCGACGCCCGGCACCAGCACCGCCGCGGCGTGCTTGATCGTCACGCAGCCTGCCGCCAGCGCGTCTACGCCGGCCGGCGCATCGACATAGGGCACCTCGCGCCAGCCGCGGTTCGATCCGACCATGCCCGCGGCGATCACCGGCAGCGCGCCGAGCTGCGCGCGGATTGCGCTGATTTCCGCAGGATAGGCGTCGGGAGTCAGCGAAAGGATGCCGCGACCGTCCTTGAGCGACGCCTCCGCCTCGCCCGCGGCGGACATCCGCCACGCACGCCGGTTCGTCGTTCCCCAATCGATGGCGATGTAGCCGCCTGACACGTCATCCTCCCATTTATTTGTAGGACATAAAGCCTTCCACGACGAGGTCAAGGCTGTGCGCCGCGCCCGCGATCCTGTACGCCGACCCATTCGGGACAATGGAGAGACAGATGACCGAAGTGCGGACGTTGTGGCGCGGCGCGGCGACGCTGGGCGAGGGCCCGGCATGGGATCCGGTGCAGAAGGTCCTGTGGTTCGTCGACATCAAGCAACAGCGCGTCCATCGCTACGATCCGGTTTCCGGTGAGGTCTCCGCCTGGAGCGCCCCGGCGCAGGTCGGCTGGGTGCTGCCCGGCGCGGGCGGGCTGTTGCTGGCTGGATTGCAGACCGGGCTCGCGCGGTTCGACCCCGATTCCGGCGAGTTCTCGCATCTCGTGACGGTCGAGCCCGACCTGCCCGGCAACCGCCTAAACGACGCGACCGTGGCGCAGGACGGATCGGTCTATTTCGGGTCGATGGACGACGGCGAAAGCGCGATCACCGGGCGCGTTCACCGCTGGGACGGGCAGCAGGTCACCACCACCGCGATCGACGCGGTCGCGATCACCAATGGTCCCGGCCTCTCGCCCGACGGTGCGACGCTCTACCATGTCGATACGCTCGGCGGGGTGATCCATGCCGTCGCGCTGGCGCCGGACGGCACGACCGGCGTGGCGCGCGTGTTCGCGACGATCGACCCGGCCGATGGCTGGCCGGACGGCGTGACGGTGGACTCGGGCGGCAACGTCTGGGTCGGGCTGTGGGGCGGCTGGTGCGCGCGCTGCTATGCGCCCGACGGCACGCTGCGGCAGGAGGTGAGGCTGCCCGCCGCCAATGTCACCAAGATCGCGCTCGGCGGCCCTGACCTGAAGACGGCTTTCGCCACCACCGCGCGCAAGGGGCTCGACGAGGACGCGCTCGCCGGTCAGCCCGATGCGGGCGGGCTGTTCGCGTTCGCGGTCGAGGTGCCCGGTCAATCGCTCGCCCCCGCACGGCTGAGCTGACATGAAAAGCCCGGCGGCTCGTGGGAGCCGCCGGGCGTTCACCCGTCCGAGCGGATCAGGTCCGGGAAGACGAAGGCTGGCGGTGGCGTTTAGTGCACCGTCTCTTCGACCGGCACGTCGGGCAGCGCGTTGGTCGCCTTGGCCCCCCACAGCGCATAGAACAGGATGTACAGCTCGCACGCCGCGGTCAGCAGGAACGACGGCTGCAAGCCATAGGCATCGGCCAGCTTGCCCTGCACCACGACCAGCGCACCGCCGGCGATCGCCATGATCAGCAGCCCCGAGCCTTCCTCGGTCAGCGGCCCCAGCCCCTTGATGCCGAGCGTGAAGATCGTCGGGAACATGATCGAGTGGAACAGCCCGACCGAGATCAGCGCCCACATCGCGACCGGCCCGGTCGTGAACACGGTGATGAGCATCACGACGAATGCGCCGATCGAGAAGGCGGCAAGCACCGTTTCCGCCGGGATGCGTTGCATGATCGCCGAGCCCGCAAAGCGCCCGATCATCATCCCGCCCCACAGGAACGTCAGATAGCGCCCGGCCTGTTCGGCGGTTATGTTGGCGATCTGCGGCTGGCTGACGAAATTCACGAACAGGTTGGCAACGCCGATTTCCGCGATCAGGTAGATGAAGATCGCCGGGATGCCGAACACCAGATTGCGGTGCTTCCACAGCGAATGATTCTTGCGGTCCTCCTTGGCGACCCGGCTCGTGGAGGAGCCCATCGCGGGCAGCGGGAAGCGCGCGATGACGACGGCGAGCACGACCAGCACGATCGCGACCAGCACGTAGGGCAGGACCACCGACTGTGCGTCGGCGAGCCGCTCGGCCTCGGTCAGCACCGTGCCCGTCGCCGCGGTGCCGCCCTTCGAGCGACCCAGAATGAGATACGCCCCGAACAGCGGCGCGAGCATCGTCCCCGCCGAGTTGAGCGCCTGTACCAGATTGAGTCGCGACGAGGCGGTCTCCGCCGGGCCGATCACCGCGACATAGGGGTTGGCGGCGACCTGCAGCAGCGTGATCCCGCTGGCGATCACGAACAGCATGACCAGCGTCACGCCATAGCTCGGCAGGCTGGCGGCGAGCACCATGCCCAATGCACCGGCGGCCATGATGAGCAGCCCGATCACCAGCGACTTCTGATAACCGATCCGCTCGATCAGCTTGGCGGCGGGGATCGAGGCGAAGAAATAGGCGATGAACCAGACGCTTTCGATCAGCGTCGTCTGGGTGTAGTTCAGGTCGAACACGCTGCGCAGGTGGGGCAGCAGCGTGTTGTTGATGACGGTGATGAACCCCCACATGAAGAACAGGCTGGCGAGCAGCGTCAGCGCGCGGCCATAGCCCGGCATCGCGCCGCCTGTGCTGCCGCCCGCGCGCGCCGCGCCCGGTGAAATGGGGGGTCCGGCCATCATCCTCTCCTCAACCTGGTCATGTTCGCGCGGCGGGGTTGCGCCGCAGAGATATGTCTGACTATATTCGCCGCGAAGAAGCGGTCAATGCGGCAAACGCCATTGGCTGGCAAGTGCGGGAGGGGTGTCGGTGAGCATTTCGGTAGCGCGTTGGATGGTGGGCGCAGGCATGGCGCTGGCAGGTATTTTGGCGGCCTCCTCGGCGTCGGCGGCGACCGCCGAGCGCGCCGCGTTCGGGACGCTGCCCGACGGGACCGCGATCGAGGCGGTGACGCTCAAGGGCAGCAACGGCGTCAGCGCGCGGATCATGACGCTCGGCGCGACGCTCCAGTCGTTCAACGCCCCCGATCGCAACGGCAAGGTCGCCGACATCACGCTCGGCTATGACGACGCCGCCAGCTACGTCACCAACCCCAATTTCTGGGGCCAGACCGTCGGCCGCTACGCCAACCGCATCGCGGGCGGCAAGTTCACGATCGACGGCAAGGCCTATCAGCTGCCGCTCAACGACAAGACCAACTCGCTGCACGGGGGGACCAAGGGCTTCGACAAATATATCTGGCGGATCGCGTCGGTGAAGTCGGGCCCGCAGGCGAGCGTGACGATGGTCATCACCAGCCCGGCGGGCGACCAGGGCTATCCCGGCACGCTCCAGGTCTCGGCGACCTACAGCCTCGACGACAAGGGCGCGCTGACGATCGATCTCGACGCCAAGACCGATGCCGCGACGGTCGTCAACCTGACCAACCATGCTTTGTTCGATCTGGCCGGCGAGGGGTCGACGGCGGGCATCTACCCGCAATTGCTGACGGTCCCGGCGGCGCGCTACACCCCTGTCAACGCCGCGCTGATCCCGACCGGCGAGCTGGCGCCGGTCGCGGGGACCGTTTTCGACTTCACCAAACCGCGCGCGATCGGGCAGAGCGTCCGCGACGGTAATGACGCCCAGATTGTGATCGGGCGCGGCTATGACCACAATTTCGTGCTCGACAAGGGCGCGACCAAGGAGCCCGGGCTGGCGGCGCGCGTCGAGGACCCCGCGTCGGGGCGCGTGCTCGAAGTGCTGACCACCGAGCCGGGCGTGCAATTCTATTCCGGCAACTTCATCGACGGCTCGTTCGTCGGCAAGCAGCGTCATGTGTACCGCATGGGCGACGGCTTCGCGCTGGAACCGCAGAAATTCCCGAACACCCCCAACCAGCCGTCGTTCGGCTCGGCGCGGGTCGATCCGGGCAAGCCCTATCATCACCGCATGGTGTATCGCGTCTCGGTGGCGCGCTGATCCCCGGAGTTTGCTGACATGACCGCCCCCCACGATCCGACGAAGCTGCGCAGCCGTGCGTGGTTCGACAATCCGGCGAACATCGACATGACGGCGCTGTATCTGGAGCGCT
>NZ_JACIJN010000005.1 GCF_014199415.1 Sphingomonas endophytica | reverse complement strand
TGTCGCCCCCCGGGCGGCCCCGGGGCCCCCGCCTGTGCCCCGGGGTCCGATCCCCCCCCGGGGGCCCCCCCCCCCCCCCCGGGCGGGGGGGGGGGGGGGGGGGGGGGGGGCGCCGCGGCAAAGCCGCGTCGTCGGTCGGGCGTGGCCCGCCGGCCGGGCGGGGCGCTGCTGGCGCAGCGGCGCGGGCGTGGCCGCGCCTGCGTCCCGCCTCAGTCGAACAGCGACGAGACGCTCGCCTCGTCCGAAATCCGCCGCATCGCCTCGGCGAGCAGCGGGGCGATCGTCAGGTGGCGGATCTTGCCGGCATTTTTGATCGTGTCGTGGTTGCCGATCGAATCGGTAATGACCAGCTCGTGGAGCGCCGAGCCCTCGACCCGCGCCACCGCGCCACCCGACAGTACGCCGTGCGTCACGTAAGCGACGACATCCTCTGCCCCCGCTTCCTTCAGCGCCGCGGCGGCGTTGCACAACGTCCCCGCCGAATCGACGATATCGTCGATCAGGATGCAGAACCGCCCCTCGACATCGCCGATGATGTTCATCACCTCCGACTCGCCCGCGCGCTCACGGCGCTTGTCGACGATCGCGAGCGGGGCGTTGTCGAGCCGCTTCGACAGCGCACGCGCGCGCACCACGCCGCCGACGTCGGGCGAGACGACCATCAGGTTCTTCTCGCCGAAGCGCGCGCGAATGTCCTGCGACATCACCGGCGCGGCGAAGAGATTGTCGGTCGGGATGTCGAAGAAGCCCTGGATCTGCCCGGCGTGCAGGTCGACCGACAGCACGCGGTCCGCGCCGGCGGTGGTCACCAGATTGGCGACCAGCTTGGCCGAGATCGGGGTGCGCGGCCCCGGCTTTCGGTCCTGCCGCGCATAGCCGAAATAGGGCAGCACCGCGGTGATGCGCTTGGCCGAGGCGCGCTTGAGCGCGTCGACCATGATGAGCAGCTCCATCAGATTGTCGTTGACCGGATAGCTGGTCGACTGGACGACGAACACGTCCTCGCCGCGGACATTCTCCATGATCTCGACGAAAATTTCCTCGTCGGCGAACCGGCGCACCAGCGCCTCGGTCAACGGCACCTCCAGATAGTCGGAGATCGCGCGCGCCAGCGGCAGGTTGGAGTTGCCGGTCATCAATTTCATGGACGAACACCCTTTCGTGCCCGGTCGTTTAGGCGCGGGGGCTGGCGAGGGGAAGGGGGCGCGCGTAAGCGGCTGACCCATGACCGTCATCACCCGCTTCGCACCCTCGCCGACCGGCACGCTGCACGTCGGCAACATCCGCACCGCGCTCCACAACTGGATGTGGGCGCGCGCGCACGGCGGACGCTTCCTGCTGCGCATCGACGATACCGATGCCGAGCGCAGCGAGGAACGGTTCGTCGATGCGATCCGCGCCGATCTCGCCTGGCTGGGGCTTCACCCCGACGCCGAGGAGCGCCAGTCGGCGCGCACCGCCCGCTATGAGGAGGTGTTCGAGGAACTGCGCGGGGCCGGCCATATCTACCCGGCTTACGAGACCGCGCAGGAGCTGGACCTCAAGCGCAAGATCCTGCGCGGGCGCGGGTTGCCGCCGCTCTACGACCGCGCCGCACTGGCGTTGAGCGACGCCGAGCGCGCGGCGCTGGAGGCACAGGGCGTCCGCCCGCACTGGCGGTTCCGGCTCGACCATGCGACGCCGATCGAATGGACCGACCTGATCCGCGGCCCGCAGCAGTTCGACGCGGCGACGATGAGCGATCCGGTGATCCGTCGCGCCGATGGTTCGTGGCTCTATATGCTGCCCTCGGCGATCGACGACCGCGACATGGGCGTGACGCACGTCGTGCGCGGCGAGGATCACGTCACCAATACCGCGCTGCAATTGCAGATGTTCGCCGCGATGGGCGCGACCCCGCCCGCCTTCGCGCACGAGGCGTTGCTGACCGGCGCGGAGGGCAAATTGTCGAAGCGGCTCGGCAGCCTGGGTGTGGATGCGCTGCGTGACGAAGGGATCGAGCCCGCCGCGATCGTCTCGCTGCTCGCGCGGCTCGGCACCAGTCAGCCGGTCGAGCCGATGCTCGACCCCGGACCGCTGCTCGACGCCTTCGACTTTGCGCATTTCGGCCGCGCCCCCGCGAGGTTCGACGAACGCGAGCTGGCGCAGGTCAACGCCCGCGTCATCCACCAAATGCCGTTCGATGCGGTCGCCGATCGTCTGCCCGCCGGAATGGATGCGGCGGTGTGGGAGGCGATCCGCCCCAATCTCGAGACGGTCGCCGGGGCGGCGGACTGGTGGCAGGTGATCGAGGGGCCGGTCGACGCCCCCGCGGTGGGCGAGGACGCCACTTATGTCGCGCAGGCCGCCGAGGTCGCGCGCACGATCGATTGGGCTGGCGACCCATGGCACGCGCTGACCAACGCGCTGAAGGAGGCGACCGGACGCAAGGGCAAGCCGCTGTTCCTGCCGCTGCGCCGCGCGCTGACCGGACGCGATCACGGCCCGGACATGGCGGCGCTGCTCCCGCTGATCGGGCGGGAGCGGGCGATTGCGCGACTGGACTCGAACAGCCGCGCGTGACGCCCTATATCGGCGCGATGCGACAATTCTTCGCCCGCATCTCGCCGGTGCGCGCCACGCGCGACCTGCGCTACTTCCTCAAGACGCGCGAGCGTTACGAGTGGAGCTTCTTCGCCCTGTCGATCGTGGTCACCGGGGTGGTGATCTGGGCGTTCTTCTACGATTCCTACGCCGAGAAGGAATACCGCCCCAACATCGTTTACTTCCAGCAATGGAAGCTCGACCGCACCGACGCGCAGATTGTCGCGCAGCAGAAGATCGACAAGCCGATCCGCGATGCCGAGGTCGCCGCGCAGAAGGCGCGCGAGGAAAAGCTCCGCGCCGGGTTCAAGCGGCTCGACGACAAGCTGAACGACATGGGCCTCTGATCCGTTGAACGACGACGCGCGCTGGATGGCCGCCGCGCTCGCGCTGGCGGGGCGGACGCGCGGGCGGACGACGCCCAACCCCAATGTCGGCTGCGTGATCGTCCGCGACGGTCGGGTCGTCGGGCGCGGCTGGACGCAGGCCGGCGGGCGGCCGCATGCCGAGGCGATGGCGCTCGGCGAGGCGGGCGGGGCGGCGCGCGGCGCGACCGCCTATGTCACGCTCGAACCTTGCGCGCATGTCAGCACGCGCGGCCCCGCCTGCGCGGACCTGCTCGTTGTGGCCGGTGTCGCGCGCGTTGTCGCCGCGATCGGCGACCCCGACCCGCGCACCGACGGCGGCGGTTTCGCGCGGCTGCGGGCGGCGGGCATTGCCGTCGAGAGCGGCGTGCTCGCCGATGCGGCGCGGCGGTCGATGGCGGGCTTTCTCACCCGCCGTGCGCTGGGCCGCCCGCATGTCACGCTCAAGCTCGCGCTGTCGCTCGACGGCGCGGCGGCGATGGCGGACGGGCGCAGCCAGTGGATCACCGGTGCGGCGGCGCGCGCCCACACGCATCTCGAACGCAGCCGTCACGACGCGATCCTCGTCGGTCGCGGGACATGGGAAGCGGATCGCCCCCAGCTGGATGTGCGGCTGCCGGGGCTGGAGGATCGCTCACCGCCACGCGTAGTGCTTTCCGCGAAGGCACGTCATTGCGAGCGTAGCGAAGCAATCCAGGGCCCCACCCCGCACGCTCTGGATCGCGTCGCTCCGCTCGCGATGACGGCACCAATCTGGATTACCGCCCCCCACGACATCGCCGCACTCCCCGCCGACCACCTCTTCGTCGAGGGCGGCGCGCGGACCGCTGCCGCCTTCCTGCGCGCCGACCTCGCCGACCGCCTGCTCCTCTACCGCGCCCCGATTCTGATCGGCGGCGGGCGGACGCTCGCCGACTTCGGGCTCACCGACCTCGCCGACGCGCACGGCCGCTGGGCGCTTGCCGATCAGCGCCAGCTTGGCAGCGACCGGCTCGAAGTCTACGAGCGCGCCTGAAAGGCCCATCCCCATGTTCACCGGCATCGTCACCGACATCGGCACCATCCGCCAGATCGAGCAGCGCGGCGACACGCGCGTCGTCGTCGCCACCGGCTATGACGTCGCGACCATCGATCTCGGCGCGTCGATTTCCTGCTCGGGCATCTGCCTGACGGTGGTCGACAAAGCTCCCGGCTGGTTCGCGGTCGACGTCTCGAACGAGACGCGCAGCCGCACCGCGCAAGGCCAGTGGACCGAAGGGCGCGCGCTCAACCTCGAACGCGCGATGAAGCTCGGGGATGAACTCGGCGGGCATATCGTCACCGGCCATATCGACGGCGTCGCCGAGGTCACCGAGGTCGCCAGCGACGGCGATTCGCGCCGGATCGCGTTCCGGATCCCCCCGGATCTGGCGCCGTTCCTCGCGCCCAAAGGATCGGTGACGATCGACGGCGTGTCGCTGACCGTCAATGCGGTGGAGGACGCCGCGGACGGCACCCGTTTCACCGTCAACCTGATCCCGCACACGCAGGCGGTCACCACGCTCGGCGCGCTGGCGGCGGGGCACGCCGTCAACGTCGAAGTCGACGTCCTCGCCCGCTATCTGCAACGCATGGAGCATTATCGTGGCCGCTAAGTCCGCCGAACTCGCGCGCCTGCGCCACGGCTATCTGTCGACCCCCGAAGAGATCATCGACGAGGCGCGCAACGGCCGGATGTTCATTCTGGTCGACGACGAGGATCGCGAGAACGAGGGCGATCTCGTCATCCCCGCGCAGATGGCGACTCCCGAAAAGATCAACTTCATGGCGCGCCATGGCCGCGGGCTGATCTGCCTCGCGATGACCAAGGCGCGCGTCGAGGACCTCGGGCTCGACCTGATGAGCCGCAACAACGGCACCCGCCACGAAACCGCCTTCACCGTCTCGATCGAGGCGCGCGAGGGCGTGACGACCGGCATCTCCGCCGCCGACCGCGCGTGCACGATCGCGGTGGCGATCGACTCGACCAAGGACCGCACCGACATCGTCACGCCGGGGCATGTCTTCCCGCTGGTCGCGCGCGACGGCGGCGTGCTGGTGCGCGCCGGCCATACCGAGGCGGCGGTCGACGTCTCGCGGCTGGCCGGGCTCAACCCCTCGGGCGTGATCTGCGAGATCATGAACGAGGACGGCACGATGGCGCGCCTCGACGATCTCGTCTCGTTCGCGCAGCTCCACAATCTCAAGATCGGCACGATCCGCGACCTGATCGCCTATCGCCGCCGCCACGATCACCTGGTCGAGCTGGTCAGCGAAGCGCCGTTCACCAGCCGCTGGGGCGGCGACTGGACCGTCCGCGCCTATCGCAACAAGGCGACCGGCACCGAGCAGGTCGCGCTGGTCAAGGGTCGCGTCGATCCGTCGCGCCCGACATTGGTGCGGATGCACGCGCTGTCGCCGTTCGCCGACATCTTCGGCGAGGAGGGCGAGCGCAGCCGGATGCTCTCGCGCTCGATGGAGCTGATCGCCGCGGAAGGCGCGGGCGTAATCGTCGTCATCAACCGCCAGCGCGCCGATTCCTTCACCACCGCGGTGCGGCTGAAGGCGGGCGAGCAGGCGACGGTCGATATGGAGGAATTGCGCGACTATGGCGTCGGCGCGATGATCCTCGCCGAGCTGGGCGTGCACGACATGGTGCTGCTCACCAACACGCATCACACATTGGTCGGGCTCGACGGCTATGGGCTGTCGATCGTCGGCGAACGGAAGGTGGATTGATGGCCAACGTCCTCATCGTCGAAGCGCGTTTCTACGATCATCTCAACGACATGCTGGTCGCGGGCGCGACGGCGGCGGTCGAGGCGGCGGGGCACCGTGCCGAGGTGCTGACCGTGCCCGGCGCGCTCGAAGTGCCCGGTGCGATCGCGCTGGCGGCGGAGAGCGGGCGCTATGACGCGTTCGTCGCGCTCGGCGTCGTGATCCGCGGCGAGACCTATCATTTCGAGATCGTCGCCAACGAAAGCGCGCGCGGGATCATGGCGCTGACCATGGACGGGGTGCCGATTGGCAACGGCATCCTCACCACCGAGAACGAGGCGCAGGCGATCGCCCGCGCCGACCCGGCGCAGCTCGACAAGGGCGGCGCGGCCGCCAGGGCGGCGCTGGCGATGCTCGACCTGAAAGAGCGGCTGGGCTGACACCCTGTCGTCCCGGGCCTGATCCGGGATCCCGCTTCTTCAACAGCCGGCCGACAAAAAAGCGTGGCCCCGGATCAGATACCGGGCGGCGGCGATCAGCGTCGTGCGATCAACAGCTCCGACGCCTTCGTAACGGCGAACACGTCGGTCACCCGGAACGCCGAATCGACCGCCGCCGCCAGCTTCGCCGCCGCGCCGGGTGCGTCCGCCTCGGGCAGGCTGGTCAGATAGCCGAGCAGATCGACGGGGTCGGTGACGCGCAACGTGTCATCAAAGCGTCGCACCTCGACCGTGCCGAACCGCGCCTGCATCAGCGCGAGGCCCTGCTCCGACGACAAAGGGGCCGGTCGCGCCGCTCTTCGGCCTAGGGCCGCTTCGACCAGTCCGCTCAGCTCCGCCATCGTGCCCGACCGGTTGAGCACCACCGCCACCGTCCCGCCCGGCCGCGTCACCCGCGCCAGCTCGGCGACAGGATCGCGAAGGTGGTACAGCATGTGGATCGCCAGCGTGGTGTCGACGCTGCGGTCCGCCAACGGCAACGCCGCCGCATCGCCGACGATCGCGGCGACGTCGCGCCACCGCCCGGCGGCGTGCACCGCCGCTTCCGCCGCCGCTACCATCCCCGGCGAATTGTCGATCAACCGCAACGCCAGATCGTCCGGGACGCCGGCCGGTGCCTGTTGCCAGAACGCCCCGGCGCCACATCCCACATCCGCCACCACGCTGCCCGGCGTGAAGGCGATCGCTTCGGCCAGCCACGTGAACCAGTCGCCGCGTCCGTATCGGCGATGAAGGATCGCGCGCGCCGCCAGCCGGTCGGGAAAGCGATACTGTACCTCACGGAGATAGCGTGCTTCGTGGTCGGTCATCGTTGCTCGCGGCGTGGCGTGACGATGGGCGCGGCTTTACGGGGTGCGCGAGCGCGGCGGCAGTCCCGCGCCGACCGGATATGGTTAGACGGGTGTGCTCACATGCACGTCACCGGCCCGCCGGCCTTGCCCTTCGACTTGGCGCACAGCAGGATCGGCTGCGTGTCGACCAGCCGCAGCGCGCGCACCATCGTCGCGGTCGCGGTCTTGTAGGTCAGGAAATGCGGCGCGCGGATATGCGCTTCGTAGGCGGCGCGGCTGGCGTAGACCTCGAGCAGCCGGATCTGCGTCGGATCGTCCGCGATCTGGACCGAGTGGAGCATCAGCACACCCGGCTCGCTGCGGACCGACGCCTCCTGCTCGGTCGCGAGGATCGTCTTATAGGCGTCGAGTTGCGCCGGATCGACCGACACTTCGGCGATCCGCACCATCATGCCGGTGTCGCCCGGCGTGGCCTGTGCGGCTCCCGCGCCGGCCAGCGCCAGCGTCGCGGCGCCTGCCGCGCGCATCATGTCTCTCATCCTGACCTCCTGCGGTCGCCTCGCCGCGGGAAATAGCCTAGAACCATCCACCTGACGCGTCTGCCCGCTTCCGTGGCAGCCTGTCGCAAGGATGCGCAAATGGATGACGGGCCGCCGGCCACGACCGCGCTGGCCGCGGCGGAGCGATTGTTTCGCGACGGCGCGATCGGGGAGGGCGAGGACATAGCCGCCTTCCTCGACCGCTTCGCGGCCCGGCTCGCGCGTGCCTATCATCGCGGCGAGTTGTCCTATGCGGTGTGCGACAGCATCGCGGGCGACCTGTGGGGGCTCTTGCAGGGCCTTTGGCTCGACGGCGTCGCGCATCGCTGGCCCGAGTTGTTCCAGCAGGTTCACGACGCGTTCGAGGCTGGGGCGTACCACTCGCGCGCCGATGGCTCTGACGATCCGGTCGCGACCTATACCGACCCGGCGATCGCCGCGATCGTGGCGGCGCTCGAAGGCGTGGATTGAGGCTGTCCTACACGCGCCAACGCGCGGCATGGCGGGCGTATGATCGGCGCTGCACCAATGTTGAGAAAAGCCGCCAGCGTCTCAACATTCGCAACATTCGCGCGCTCAGACGAGCCGTTCGATCAGCGCCATCGCGGCATGCGGCGCGCGCACTTTTGCGCCGTTGATCATGAAGATGAACGTGTCGCGCGGCTGCTTCGGCGCGGGGTCGGCGACATAGGGCAGGCCGTCGGGGCTACCGCCCGCCGCCCATTCCCGTGCGACGTCGCGCCAGCGGTCGAGCGCGGCCGGCTCATAACCGGCCGGCTCCTCTTCACGCGCATCCTCGAGCCGCGCATAGACGAAGTCGCCCGAGACGTCCGCCAGCGCCGGATAGTCCGCCGAATCGCCATGGACGATCGCCACGCCGGCGGCGCGGCACAGGGTGATGAACTCCGAAGTCGCGAAGCTCTCGTGCCGCACCTGGATAGCATGGCGCAGCGGCACCCCGGCCTCGCTGGCAGGCAGCAGCTTGAGGAAGGCCGCGATGTCCTCGGCATCGAACTTCCGCGTTGCGGGCAGCTGCCACAGGATCGGACCGAGCATCTCGCCCAGTTCGACGATCCCTTGGCCGACGAAGCGCGCGATCGATTCACCGGCCTCGGCCAGCACCTTGCGCGTCACGCAATAGCGCGATGCCTTGAGCGCGAAGACGAACCCGTCCGGTGCGGCGGCGCGCCAGCCGGCGAAGGTCGCGGGCTTGAACGACGAATAGAAGGTGCCGTTGACCTCGATCGCGGTGACGTGGCGGCTGGCGTATTCCAGCTCGCGCTTCTGCGGCCATTTGTCGGGATAGAAGCTCCCGCGCCACGGCTCGTAGGTCCAGCCGCCGATGCCCACCCGAATCGAAGAAGCCGTCATCGCACCGGCGTGCCGGGTTGCCGCGTTTTTGTCGAGCCGGCGCGCCGCGCGGCGGCGTGCGCCTCGGCACGGGTCAGCAGCGCGTCGAGATCCTCGGGCGCGATGTCGAACGTCTCGTGCAGATCGGCGAGCGCCGCGTCGATATCGGCGGCGTGCAGCCCCGGGGCGGGCGCGGTGCCCGGTGCGGCGGCGCGGTGCGGATAGCTGTGGCGGGTCATGCGATGATAGAGGATGCCCAGCGCGACCAGCGCGACCGAGTTGACCCCGACCGGCGCGAACGCGAAGGTCCAGCCGGCGGCATGGATGCCGGGGCTGCCGATCACCGCGGTCAGCGCCGCCGCGCCGCCCGGCGGGTGCAGGCAGCGCAACAGCGACATCGCGAGGATCGCGCCGCCCACCGCGACGCCCGCCGCCAGCGCGGTCTGCGGGATCAGGTGATAGGCGGCGACTCCGACCAGCGCCGAGACGACATTGCCGCCGATCACCGACCACGGCTGCGCCAGCGGGCTGGCGGGCACCGCGAAGACCAGCACCGCCGAGGCGCCGAGCGGCGCGACGATGATCGGCAGATCGGCCTGGCTCAGCGGCAGCCGTGCGCAGACGAGAAAGGTCAGCGCGAGGCACAAAGCCGCGCCGAGACAGGCCAGCAACCGGGCCGGCCAATGCGCGCCGGCGAGCAGGAGCGAGAAGAACGGCGTCATGTGCGCGCCCGTAGCGCAGCGCCGCCGCGTCGTCACCGCCGACGGAGCATCATGGACGCGCGGAAACGCGAAAGGTCCCCGAAGGGGAAACGCATCTGTCTGTCGGAAAACTGGAGCGGGCGAAGGGATTCGAACCCTCGACCCCAACCTTGGCAAGGTTGTGCTCTACCCCTGAGCTACGCCCGCTCTGGCGCCGTGACCGGAAGCATTTGGCTGCTCCCGCCGGGTGAGGTGGCGCCACTAGCAGCGGTGTCCGTACCCCGCAACAGCTTTTTTCGCGGCGGTCGCGTTTTTCGAGCTTCGATTGACCGGGTCCGGTACGGTCCCTACGTCCTAAGGCCATGACCGCCCCTACGATCCTGCTTGTCGAGGACGATCCGTCGCTCCGGATGCTCACCGCGCGCGCGCTGCAGGAGAATGGCTTTGCCGTCCGTCCCGCCTCGGCCGCGCCGGAAATGTGGCTGGCGCTCGAATCGGGGCCGGTCGATCTGGTGCTGCTCGACATCATGTTGCCGGGGACGAGCGGGATCGACCTGTGCCGCTCGCTGCGACAGAAGAGCGACGTGCCGATCATCTTCATGTCGGCGCGCGCCAGCGAGACCGATCGGGTCGTCGGGCTCGAGCTGGGTGCGGACGATTATATCGCCAAGCCGTTCGGGACGCGCGAACTGGTGGCGCGGGTCCGCGCGGTGCTGCGCCGCCCGGCGCTCGACCGGCGCGCGGGGGCGGGCGATCAGGGCATGCTGACCTTCGACGGCTGGACGGTGAACCTGCCGCGTCGCGAACTCGCCTCGCCGAGTGGGGCGATCGTCGATCTGACCGGGGCGGAATTCGATCTGCTGGTGGTGCTCGCCGACCATGCGCAGCGCGTGATCGCGCGCGAGCGGCTGATCGAGCTGAGCCGGACACGGCTCGGCGACAGCTCGGACCGCTCGATCGACGTGTTGGTCAGCCGCTTGCGCCGCAAGCTGGGCAGCGCGGGCGCGCCGGCGCCGATCGTAACGGTGCGGGGCGTGGGCTATATGCTCAACGCCCCGGTCGAGCGCAGCTGAGCGCATGACCTTCCTGCGCCGCCCGGCAGTCGGCCTGCTGGGGCAGGTGCTGGGTATCCTGTTGCTGACGCTGGTGATCGAGTTCGGCGCCAGCACCTTGCTGTACGAGCGGGCGAGCGGGTTTGCGGTGCGCGACGACGAGGCCAATCGCCTCGCAGAGCATCTGGTCATCAGCCGCCGATTGATCGCCGAGCGTCCGCAGCTCGAACGTCCGGCGATGGCGGCGGAACTGACCACCGATCGCTATGCGCTGCAATGGAGTGCGACGTTGCCGGCGGTTCCGGCGATCGCGCCGGCGCTCGACGAGATGCACCGGCAGGTGCTCGAATGGGAGCCGTCGCTGGCCGCGACCGAGCTGTGGCTGCGGCTGCAATCGCCGGGGCGCCGTTCGGTGGTGACCGGCGGATTGCGGCTAGACGACGGAAGCTGGCTGTTTTTCCGGACGCGCCAGCCGATCGCGAACCTCAATTTGTCGGTCGAGCGGATCGCGTTGGCGATGGTGCCGGCGATCGCATTGATGCTGCTCGGCGCGCTGCTGCTGCGGCGCGTGCTGCTGCCGTTGCGGCGGCTGGCGACCGCGGCCGATCGCGTCGGGCATGGACTTGTCGAGCATGTCGAGGAGGATGGGCCGGGCGAGGTGCGGCGGGTGATTACCGCGTTCAACCGGATGCAGGATCGCATCCAGGCGCTGATCGCGGGGCGGACGCAGGCGCTCGCCGCGGTCGGACACGACCTGCGCACCCCGCTCGCGCGGCTTCACCTGCGGACCGAGGCGTTGCCCGATATCGACACACGCGACGCGATCGTCCGCGATGTCAGCGAGATGGAGGCGATGATTACCTCGCTGCTCGCCTTTCTCGGCGGGTCGGCGGAGCCGGAGCCGACCAGCGTCGTCGATCTGGCGGTGCTGTGCGCGACGCTGGCCGACGATGCCGAAGATCGCGGGCGGGTGGCGCATTATGACGGACCGGATCACTGCGAATGGCGGCTGCGGCGCGTCGGATTCAAGCGCGCGTTGGTCAATCTGGTCGAAAATGCCCTTCATTATGGCGACACGGTCACGATCCGGCTCGTCACCGACCGGCCCGGTGCCGTGATTCGCATCGAAGACGACGGACCGGGAATCCCGGACGATGAGCTGGAGCATGTGCTGGAGCCGTTCGTGCGGCTCGACCCGGCGCGGTCGCGCGACACGGTCGGGTTCGGGCTAGGGCTGTCGATCGTCCAGCTCGCGGTGGCGGAGGAGGGCGGGCGGTTGACGCTGGCCAACCGCACCGGCGGCGGGCTGTGCGCGGAGATCGCGCTGCCGCCGCAGGAAACGAAATGACACGCACCCGCCGCACGCGGGCAAGAAGCCGACCGTAGGACCTGAACGATTGGCATCAGGAGAGTCGACGTGGCTATCGCAGGCGAACGCCCCCATGTGATCGCCGCGCGATCATGCCGGCTGGCCGCGTGATGGCCGGCGCGGTCCCCCCGCCGGACGCGGCGATGACCCGTCCGGGTGTTTCGGTGCCGTCGGTCGCGCTGCTCGGGCGCGACCTGACCGCCTCGATCGTCGTGTTCCTCGTCGCGATGCCGTTGTGCATGGGGATCGCGATCGCCTCGGGCGTTCCCGCCGAGAAGGGGCTCATCACCGGCATCATCGGCGGGATCATCGTCGGCGCGATCGCGGGATCGCCGTTGCAGGTGAGCGGCCCGGCGGCCGGCCTCGCGGTGATCGTCTACGAGCTGGTGCGCGATCAGGGACTCGCGGCGCTGGGGCCGATCCTCGTGCTGGCCGGCGCGGTGCAGGTCGTGGCCGGCGTGTTCCGGCTCGGCGGGTGGTTCAAGGCGATCTCGCCGGCGGTGGTGCACGGGATGCTGGCGGGAATCGGCGTGCTGATCGTCGTCGGTCAGTTTCACGTCCTGTTCGATCACCGCCCGTTGCCGAGCGGGCTCCAGAATCTCGCCGCGATGCCGACCCGCCTGTTCGGCCTGTCGCCGACCAACCTGCAGGCGACGGAGTTCGCGTTCGCGATCGGCGTGGTGACGATCGCGGCGATGATCGGCTGGGAGAAGTTCCGGCCCGCCGCGCTGCGGCTGCTGCCGGGCGCGCTGGTCGGGGTGCTGTTCGGCACGATCGTGTCGCTGCTGTTCGGGCTGGAGGTCGCGCGGGTACAGGTGCCCGACTCGATCGTCGCGGCGATCACCCCGCCTGGTGGCGACGGCTTTGCGCGGCTGCTCGATCCGGCGGTGATCGCCGCGGCGACTGCGATCGCGTTCATCGCCTCGGCCGAGACGTTGCTGTCGGCAGCCGCGGTCGACAAGATGCACAACGGCGTCCGCACTGATTACAACAAGGAGCTGCGCGCGCAGGGGGTTGGCAATCTGCTGTGCGGCTTTGCCGGCGCGCTGCCGATGACCGGGGTGATCGTGCGCAGTTCCGCCAACGTGCAGGCGGGCGCGGCGACGCGGCTGTCGGCGATGCTGCACGGCGTGTGGATCCTCGCCTTCGTCGCGGCGCTGCCGTTCGTGCTCAAGCTGATCCCGATGGCCGCGCTCGGCGCGATCCTCGTCGTCACCGGCTTTCGGCTGGTCAGCGTCAAGCACGCCACGCACCTGTTCCGCGATTACGGGGTGTTGCCGGTGCTGATCTGGGCGGCGACGCTGGTGACGGTGGTGTCGACCGACCTGCTGACCGGCGTGCTGGTCGGGATCGGGCTGACGATGCTCGAGCTGATCCCCAACCTGCACCGGCTGCGGTTGCGCGTCTACGAGGGGCAGGAGGCGGACACCCATGCGATCACGCTGGACGGCACCGCGACGTTCGTGACGTTGCCCAAGCTCTCCGAGACGCTCGACCGCGTGCCGGCCGGCACGCCGGTGCGGATCGACGCGACGCGGCTCAGCGCGGTCGATCATACCAGCGCCGAGATGCTGCGCGACTGGTTCCAGCGCCGCCGTGCCGCGGGACAGTCGGTCAAGGTGACCGGCGCGCGTGGCCGGATCGCCACACTGAACGACGATCCCCACTGACGGCCTGACACAGCAATCTTTTGATGCATTATCGAAACATTGCTGCAATGCGGTGTAAATAGGTTAGGAGGGTGGGCCAGCCATCGCCCTCCCGTCGCATGCGCCGGGGGAGAGCGAAGCGGACCGCAAGCAGGAGGAGCCTCTACCATCAGGAGGTTCCATGAAGTACGCATTCCTTCTTCCCGCCGCCATGCTGGCGCTGGCCGCCGTTCCTGCCGCCGCGCAGGAAGAGGCGCCGCCCAAGCCGGTGACCGTCTCCGGCTCGGTCGGTCTGGTCAGCGACTATCGCTTTCGCGGCGTCTCGCAGTCCGACGAAAATCTCGCCGTGCAGGGCGGCTTCACGATCGCGCATGAAAGCGGCGTCTATATCGGCACCTGGGGGTCGAACCTCGCCGGCTGGGGCACGTTCGGCGGCGCGAACATGGAGCTGGACCTGATCGCCGGGTTCAAGACCCCGATCGGCGACGGCGGCACGCTCGATATCGGCGCGACCTGGTACATGTATCCGGGCGGGTTCGATAACACCGACTTCATCGAGCCCTATGCGAAGCTGTCGGGCACCGCCGGGCCGGTCAGCCTGACCGCGGGCGTCGCCTATGCGCCCAAGCAAGAAGCACTCGGTGCGTGGTATGCCAATGGTACGTCGGCGGCGAACGGCGTCTACGACCGGCCCGGCGCGAAGGGCGACAATCTCTACGTCTGGGGCGATGCCGCCGCGGGCATCCCGGGCACCGGGCTGACCGCCAAGGCGCATATCGGCGCGTCGAGCGGCAACAAGGGGCTCGGCCCGTTCGCGACCAGCGTCGCGCCGACCGGTGCCTATGCCGACTGGCTGCTGGGCGTCGACTATACGATCCCGAGCACGCCGCTGACGGTCGGGGTCGCCTATGTCGACACCAATATCTCCGACCGGGAGGCGGCGTACCTCCAGCCGAGCTTCAGCCGCGGGCAGGACGGCACGGGCTCGATCGCGGGCGCCAAGGTAGTGTTTGCGCTGACGGCGGCGTTCTAGGGGCGATCGACTCCCCGTTCGTCGCCCCGGACTTGATCCGGGGCCTCGCTTCCTCACGACCGTGGAAGAAGAAGCGGGATCCCGGATCAAGTCCGGGATGACGGATGATGAGTGGCTATCAGTCTGATCGCGTTCCGACCAAAGCGGGTGGGGCGGGGGGTTTGTATCCCCCGCCGCCATCCCACATAAGGGGGCAAGCAATTTCAGGAGTGCCCCCTTGGCCACGTTAGGCATGTCACCCGCCGAGAAGGAAGCCGTCCAGCGGTTCCGCGCCGACGTCGTCGACCCGTCGATGACGCAGCTCGTGATCGTCGATTTCTGGGCGGAATGGTGCGGGCCGTGCAAGGCGCTGACGCCGGTGCTGGAAAAGGTCGCCGCCGACTATGCCGACAAGGGCGTGGTGCTGGCCAAGGTCGATACCGACAAGGACCAGTTCATCGCGGCGCAGTTCCAGATCCGCTCGATCCCGACCGTCTATGCGATGTTCCAGGGGCAGCTGGTCGCCGACCTGACCAGCGCGCGCACCGAATCGCAGCTCAAGGCGATGCTCGACCAGTTGCTGCGCCAGCTGCCGATCAGCGGCGAGGCGCAGTCGCAGGAGGCCGAGCTGGAGCCGTTGATCGCGATGGGCGAGCAGGTGCTGGCCGAGGGCGACGCCGAGCGGGCGCTGTCGATCTTCGACCAGCTGGCCGAAATGGCGCCCGAGCATCATGCGGTGCTGTCGGGCCGTATCCGGGCGCTGGTCGCGGCGGGGCAGGTCGAGGAAGCGGAGGCGGCGATCGCCGCGCTGCCCGAGGATGTCGCGAAGCTGCCGGACGTGCAGCGCGCGGCGGCGGCGCTGGCGCTCGCCAGATCGGCCCCGGCGGTCGACGATCTCGCCCCGCTCGAGGCGGCGGTGGCGGCGAACCCCGACGACCTTCAGGCGCGCTTCGATCTCGCCAATGCGCGGATGGCGGCGGGGGATCGCGAGGCGGCGGCGAGCGGCTTCCTGTCGATCGTCGCGGCCGATCGCGCGTGGAACGACGATGCGGCGCGGCAGCAATTGCTCAAGCTGTTCGAGGTCGTCGGGCTGGAGGATCCGTGGGTGTCGGCGCAGCGGCGCAAGCTGTCGGCGATCCTGTTCGGATGACCGAGACGACGCGGCTCTCGATCTTCCCGCTGCCGGGCGCGTTGCTGTTCCCGCAGCTGCACCTGCCGCTGCACATCTTCGAGCCGCGCTATCGGGCGATGGTGTCCGACGCGATGGCGCGCGACCGGCGGATCGCGATGATCCAGCCGCGTCCCGACAGCGAGGATGCGGACACGCCCGACCTGTTCGAGATCGGCTGCGTCGGGCGGATCGCCGAGGTCGAGGCGCTCGACGACGGGCGCTATAATCTGATCCTGCAAGGGCTCTCGCTGTTCCGTGTGCGGCGCGAACTGGTGGTGACGACGCCGTTCCGGCAGGTCGAGGCCGAGCTGTTGCCGGTGGCCGAGGACGAAACGCTGTCGCTGGGCGCGCGCGCCTCGCTGGAGATGGAGTCGCGACGGTTCGCGGAGGCGCATGGCTATAGCGTCGACTGGAAATCGGTCGGGCGGCTCGATGACGTGAGTCTGGTCAACGGCGTGGCGCAGATCGCGCCGTTCGACGTCGCGGCCAAGCAGGCGCTGCTGGAGGCGCCCGATCTGGCGACCCGCGCCGAAATGCTGGTGCAGTTGATGCAATTCTTCGGCCGCCACGACGGCGAGGACCGGGTGACGCTGCAATGACGATCGACGCATGGTTGCTCGAACGATTGGTGTGTCCGGCGACGCGCACGCCGCTGCGATACGACGCCGAGCGGGAGGAGCTGGTGTCGGAGGCGGCGGGGGTCGCCTATCCGGTGCGCGACGGCGTGCCGGTGTTGCTGGTCGAGGCAGCGCGGCCGCTGGACACCGCGTCATCCCGGACTTGATCCGGGCTCCCGGTTCTTTTCCGCCGAAGTAAGAAGCGTTGCTCCGGATCAAGCCCTGGCGACGGCGACCTACCGCATCGCCAATTGCGGGAAGGCGGCGCGAAAGCCGGCGACCTTCGGCTTGTCCCAGTGCACGATATAGGGATGCGTCGGGTTCCGGCGGAAGAAATCCTGATGGTAGGATTCGGCCGGGTAGAAGCGCCCCGCCTCCAGCCGCGTCACGATCGGCTGCGCGAACGCATGGGCCTGTCCGAGCTGCGCGATATAGGCGGCGGCGACCGCGCGCTGTTCCGGAGTCTGCGGGAAGATCGCCGAGCGATAGCTGGTGCCGCTGTCCGGCCCCTGCCGGTTCAGCTGCGTCGGGTCGTGCGCGATCGAGAAGTAGACGCGCAGCAACGTCGCGTAGCTGACCACGCGCGGATCGTAGCTGATGCGGATCGCCTCGGCATGGCGGGTCGTCTCGCTGCTGACCGCCTGATAATTGGCGGTCTGCGGGGTGCCGCCGGCATAGCCCGCCACGACGTCGCGGACGCCCTTCACCTGCTGGAACACCGCTTCCATGCCCCAGAAGCAGCCGCCCGCGAGCACGGCGGTCTGCATCCCGGCGGTCGCGGGCACGTCGCGCGCCGCAGCGGGGATCGGGACGGCGCGCTCGGCCTGGGCGGTGCCGCAGCCGGCGAGCAGGAGCGGCAAGGCCGCGGTGAAGGCGAGAAAGCGCGTCATGCGCCTGATATGGGTCGGAAAGGGCCGCTCCGCCAGAGCGACCCGCCGCGGATCAGCGCGTGGCGTGGGTCGCCGCATAGGGGTTGGTCGGCAGCTCGGGCTGGGTGGCATGGATCGCCAGCATCCCGGCGGCGCCGATCAGGAAACCACCCGCGAACTGCCATGCGAAGCTGGACTTGATGAAGCGGATCATCAGTTGCTCTCTTTTCCTTGGCCGCCCATGCGGCATGTCGCTCGATCGTCGTCACGTCATTGCCGCGGGGCAGCAGCGGTGACGACCACCGCAACATCGGCTCCGACGCCTGAACGGCGGCTTGGCCGGCCGTTCATCTGGCGTCGATATACGGACAGCAAGGCTGACGTTCCATCGCAGGGTGCGAAAGCGATCGTTTCGCAAAAGCGCCTATTTGAGCGCGGCGCAGGCCGCCTGGATGCGCTGGCACGCCTCGGTCAGCAGCGCCTCCGAGGTGGCGTAGCTGATCCGCATCGCCGGCGAGACGCCGAACGCCACACCCTGCACCGCCGCGACCTTGGCGTCGTCGAGCACATAGCCGACGAAATCGCTGTCGGTCGCGATCCGCTTGCCCGCCGGGGTCGACTTGCCGATTACGCCTGCCACGCTGGGATAGACGTAGAAGGCGCCCTCGGGCTTCGGGCAGGTGATCCCCTCGGCGGCGTTGAGCATGTCCACGACCAGATCGCGGCGGACCTGGAACGCCTGCGCACGCTCCTTGAGGAACGACTGGTCGCCGGTCAGCGCCGCGGTGGCCGCGGCCTGCGCGATCGAGCACGGGTTGCTGGTCGACTGCGACTGGAGCTTGGCCATCGCCTTGATGAGCCAGGTCGCGCCGGCCGCAAAGCCGATCCGCCAGCCCGTCATCGCATAGGCCTTGGAACAGCCGTTGACGGTCAGCGTCCGCTCGTAGAGCGACGGGCAGACCTCGGCGATCGTCGCGAAGCGGAAATCGTCATAGACGATATGCTCGTACATATCGTCCGCGAAGATCCACACGTGCGGATGCCGCTCGAGCACCGCGCCGAGCGCCTTCAGCTCGTCGACCGTGTACGCCGCGCCGGTCGGGTTCGACGGCGAGTTGAGGATCAGCCACTTGGTCTTCGGCGTGATCGCCGCCTCGAGCATCGCCGGGGTCAGCTTGTAGCCGACGTCCGCGCCGGCCGCGACGATCACCGGGGTCGCGCCCGCGAACTGCACGACATCGGGGTAGCTGACCCAATATGGCGCGGGGACGATCACCTCGTCGCCCGCATCGAGCGTCGCGACCAAAGCGTTGAAGAGCGTGTGCTTGCCGCCGACGTTCACGCTGATCTGCGCCGGGGTATAGTCGAGGCGGTTGTCGCGCCTGAACTTGGCGACGATCGCGTCCTTCAACTCGGCGGTGCCGTCGACGTTGGTGTACTTCGTCTTGCCGGCGCGGATCGCCTCGATCGCGGCCTCCTTCACGAAGTCGGGCGTATCGAAATCGGGTTCGCCCGCGCCCAGACCGATCACGTCGACGCCGGCCCGCTTCAGCTCCAGCACGCGGCTGGTGATCGCCAGCGTCGGCGAGGGATTGATGCGGTCGAGCGCGGCGGAGGTCTGCATGATGAGCGCCTTTGACTAGGAAGCGCTGCGCCTATGCGACGGTCGGCCTCATTGTGCAACCGCGAGCGTGGCACGCATTAGTCCGCGCAACGCATTCCCCACGAACAGCCCGTCGCGCAGGTCCGCCGCGACCAGATCGCCCTCGACCGCCTTGCCGGTGTCGAGCAGCTCGCCGCGCAGGACTCCGGGCAACAGCGGACCGGCGCGGGGGGTGACCAACGTGTCGCCGCGCGGCACGAACAGGCTGGTGAAACTCCCCTCGGTCAACCGTCCGTCGGGGGTGAAGAACAGCACCTCGTCAGCGCCGCTCGCCGCGCGCGCATCGTCGTAGAAGCGCCGGTCGCTGGTCTTGTGGCGCAGCCGCCAGTCGCGCTCGCCGACCGGGAGCGGCGCGAGCGCGACGCGCAGCGGGCGGTCGGGCGCCGGCGGCGCGGCGGCGATCTCGATCGCGGTCACCCCGCTTTGCGCCATCAGCAACCGGACGCGCGCGGCGGCGCTCAACCGGAAGGTCGCGGCCTGCAACTCGTTGCGCGCACTGTGGCGATCGAAGACGAAGCCGAGCGCGACCGCGCTGGCGCGCAGCCGTTCGAGATGCCGCTCGATCCGCAGCACCCCCTCGTCGGGGTCGAAGGCCATCGTCTCCAGCAGGTCGACGCAGCGGCGGGCCCCGGCGAGGAACGCGGCCTTGGCCATCGCCTCGTCCCATTCGTCGTCGACGCGCGAATCGGCGACGATCCCGCCACCGATCCCCACCACCGCATGATCCGCGCCCTCGTCGATCGTCAGCGTGCGAATCGCGACGTTGAACGCCGCGCTGCCGTCCGCGTCGATCCGCCCGATCGCGCCGGTATAGGCGCCGCGCGGGCTGCCGCGCTCGACCGCGGCGATCGCCTGCATCGCGCGGACCTTGGGCGCACCGGTGATCGAGCCGCACGGAAACAGCGCGGACAGGACGTCGACCGCGTCACGCGCCGGCGCCAGCGTCGCGGTGACCTTCGAGGTGAGCTGATGCACGGTCGGGTAACGTTCGACCGCGAACAGCTCGGGCACCGCGACGCTCCCGGGGACCGCGACGCGCGACAGATCGTTGCGCATCAGATCGACGATCATCAGATTCTCGGCGCGCTGCTTGGCGTCGGCGGCGAGCGCGCGCCCGACCGCAAGGTCGATCGCGGGATCGGCGTGACGGCGCGCGGTGCCCTTCATCGGGCGGCTGACGAGCGCGTCGCCGTCGCGGGTGAAGAACAATTCGGGGGAGAGCGACAGGATCGTCTGCGTGCCGGTGGCGACCAGCGCGCTCCAGCCGGCGGCGGACGCGCGGCGCAGGCCGGCGTAGAGCGCGAGCGGATCGCCGAGGAACGGCACGCGCGCGCGGAAGGTGAGGTTGAGCTGGTACAGGTCGCCGGCGCGGATCAGCGCCTGCGCCGCATCGAACATCGCGCGATATTCCGCGCGCGACGCCTCGGGCTCGGGCGCGCCGGTCCAGGCGCCGGCCGGATCGGGGAGCAGCGCGGCGACGTCCTCGATCTCCTCATGTCCGTCGAACAGCCCGAACCACGCCAGCGGCGTCGGGGAGGCGGGTTCGCCCGCCGCGGCCGGCTCGAACGCCGCACCCGCACCATAGGAAAGAAAGCCCGCCGCCGCGCCGGGCCAGGCGCGGATCGCCGCCAGCAGCGCCGGCACCTCCGCCGGGCGATGTGCGGTGAGCACGCGGCGCGGCGCGCGATACAGCCGCGCGCGATCCAGTCCGGCGCGGGCATCATGGAGCAGGACAAAGGGGGCGGCGAGGCGCATCGGCTCCCGTGATGCCCGCCCGTCGTTACGCCTGCAAGTCGCGTTGCGTCCGACCAAGGTCGAAGTTAATCCGCCGAACACCGGCGATCCGGCATCCCGGCAGGAGTTTACGATGACCGACACCCCGTTGCGCGCCGCGATCGTTCCCGTCACCGCGATCGAACAGAATTGCACGCTGATCTGGTGCACCGCGACGATGAAGGCGGCGGTGGTCGATCCCGGCGGCGACCTGCCGCTCATTCTGTCCGCCATCGAGCAGGCCGGGGTGACGGTCGAGAAGATCCTGCTGACCCATGGCCATATCGATCATGCCGGCGAGGCCAAACCGCTCGCCGAGCAACTGGGCGTTCCGATCGAGGGGCCGCACGAGGACGACCGTTTCTGGTTGGCGCGGCTCGACGAGGACGGGCGCAACTGGGGGATTCGCGGCGTGGTGTTCGAGCCCGACCGCTGGCTGGCGGACGGCGACACGGTGATGGTCGGCGACCTGACGCTCGACGTCTATCACACGCCGGGCCACACCGCGGGCCATGTGATCTTCCACCATGCCCCGTCGCGATTCGCGCAGGTCGGCGACGTGCTGTTCCAGGGGTCGGTCGGGCGCACCGATCTGCCGCAGGGCAACCACAAGCAATTGCTCGAATCGATTGTCGCCAAGCTGTGGCCGCTCGGCGACGACACCGCCTTCATCCCCGGCCATGGCAAGCCCAGCACCTTCGCGCACGAGCGCGCGCACAATATGTTCGTCAGCGACCGCGCGCTCTCGGCGTGAGAGGGACACCTCGGCAGCCGCGAAGCGTTGATCGCGCGGAGGACGTGTGACGGGCTTTACTTGCAACCGCCGGGGAATTCGCTATAGGCGCGGGGCTTCGCGATGCGAGCCGATGCCCGGCTGTCTGCCGCGGCCGGTGCTTGCATCGTCCGCGCGGCACCGTGCACCGGTTCGTCGCTCTTATGAAATACTAGACAAATCAAGGTGCCACGATGGCCGTCCCCAAGCGAAAGACTTCTCCCTCCCGCCGTGGCATGCGCCGCGCGCACGACGCTCTCTCGGTCGAGGCGTTCCAGGAATGCCCGAACTGCGGCGAGTTGAAGCGTCCGCACAACCTGTGCACCGCCTGCGGTCACTACAACGGTCGCGAGGTCATCGCGGTCGACGCCTGAGCCTGACCGGGTGCAGGCACAGCTTCGGGAGCGAGGTCCAGTGATGTCCGACAGGTCCCGGATCGCCGTCGATGCGATGGGCGGTGACGAGGGGCTGGCGGTGATGCTGGCCGGGGTGGCGCGCGCGTGCCGCCGCTACGACGACGTCAACTATCTGTTGGTCGGCGACGAGGCGGCGATTCGCGACGGGCTGTCGCAGCACCCGAATCTCGCCCAGCATTCCGAGATCGTCCACGCCCCCGACGTGATCGCGGGCGACGAGAAGCCGAGCCAGGCGATCCGTCGCGCGAAGACGACCTCGATGGGGGTCGCGATCGACTGCGTGAAGCAGGGGCGTGCCGCCGCGGCGGTGTCCGCCGGCAACACCGGCGCGCTGATGGCGATGGCCAAACTGTCGCTGCGGACGATGCGCGGCATCGACCGCCCGGCGCTGGCGGCGTTGCTGCCGACGCTCGGCGACAATGACTGCGTGATGCTCGACCTCGGCGCCAACACCGAGTGCGACGCGCGCAACCTCGTGCAATTCGCGGTGATGGGCGCGGCTTATGCGCGCACCACGCTGGAGCTGGAAGCGCCGCGCGTCGCGCTGCTCAACATCGGCAGCGAGGACCAGAAGGGCACCGGCGAGATCCGCGACGCCGCGCAGATGCTGCGCGCCGCCCCGCACCTGCCGATGAAGTTCACCGGCTTCGTCGAGGGCGACCGGCTGTCGCGTGGCGAGCATGACGTGATCGTCTGCGACGGCTTCTCGGGCAATATCGCGCTCAAGACCGCCGAGGGTACCGCGCGCTTCGTCGCCGACCTGCTCAAGCGCGCGTTCCGCAGTTCGGTGCGCTCGAAGGTCGGCTTCCTGATCTCGCGCCCGGCGACCGAGCTGCTGCGCGATCACCTCGACCCCAACAATCACAATGGCGCGGTCTTCCTCGGGCTCAACGGGCTGGTGGTCAAAAGCCACGGCAGCGCGAACGAGCGCGGCGTGGCGACCGCGATCGGCAACGCCGCCAAGATGGTGCGCGCCGACCTGACGCGCCGGATCGTCGAGGATCTGCGCCATTTCGAAGCGAAGGCGGCTGCATGATCCGTGCCGTGCTGACGGGAACGGGCAGTGCGCTGCCCGCCCGCCGCGTCTCCAATGCCGAGCTGGCCGAGCGGGTCGACACGTCCGACGAATGGATCGTCGAGCGCACCGGCATTCGCTTCCGCCATATCGCGGGTGAGGGCGAGACGACCGCCACGCTGGCGCGCGATGCCGCCGCCGCCGCGCTGATTTCGGCCGGGCTGGCGCCGGGTGACATCGACCTGCTCGTGCTGGCCACCGCCACCCCCGACAACACCTTCCCGGCCACCGCCACCAAGGTGCAGGCGATGCTGGCGATCGACGATTGCGTCGCGTTCGACGTCGCGGCGGTCTGCTCGGGGTTCCTCTATGCGGTGCAGGTCGCCGACAGCATGATCCGCGCCGGCGCGCACCGCCGTGCGCTGGTGATCGGGGCCGAGACGTTCAGCCGCATCCTCGACTGGGAGGATCGCACCACCTGCGTCCTGTTCGGCGACGGGGCGGGTGCGATCGTACTGGAAGCGCGCGACTCCGTCGCCGATGTCAACGATCCGGGCGCGCGCGGCGTGCTTGCCACCCGGCTCCACGCCGATGGCCGCCATAATGGGTTGCTTTTTGTGGATGGTGGTCCGTCCACGACCGGCACCGTCGGCAAGCTGCGGATGAAGGGGCGGGAGGTTTTTCGCCATGCCGTCGTCAATCTGGCGGCGGTGATGGAGGAGGCGCTGCACGCCGCCGGACTGCCCACCGACGCGGTCGACTGGGTGGTGCCGCACCAGGCGAACGCTCGCATTCTCGACGCCACGGCGCGCAAACTTTCCCTGCCGTCTGAAAAGGTTGTGGTCACCGTCGACCAGCACGCCAACACGTCGGCCGCCTCCGTTCCGCTGGCGCTCGACCAGGCGATGCGCGACGGCCGGATCCAGCCCGGACACATCGTCGTGCTGGAGGCGATGGGCGGCGGATTCACCTGGGGCGCGGCGGTCATCCGCGTCTGACCCGCGACGGGCGGCTGCATCGACAATTCGCGCGCTTCGTTCTAAGCGGGACGTGAATTGTGCAACCTTTCCGGGGGGTAGAGGGAAGTCGATGACTGAAGCAGGTACGTTGACCCGCGCCGATCTGGCGGAGTCGCTCCACAAGCAGGTGGGGCTCTCACGCGCGGATTCGTCGCGGCTGGTCGAGCAGATCCTCGACAATATGTGCGGCGCGCTCGCGAAGGGCGAGAACGTCAAGATCTCGGGCTTCGGCACGTTCGTGCTGCGGGACAAGGGCGAGCGGATCGGCCGCAATCCGAAGACCGGCGTCGAGGTGCCGATCGCGCCGCGCCGCGTGCTGACCTTCCGTGCGAGCCAGATGATGCGCGACCGCATCGTCGCGGGCTGAGCTTTTGGCGTCGGACGCCAAATCCGCCGCCGCGTTTCGCACCATCGGCGAGGTCGCCCAGGCGACCGGCCTCGCGCCGCATATCCTGCGGTATTGGGAAAGTCGCTTTCCGCAACTCCGGCCGGTGACGCGCGCGGGCAACCGCCGTTATTATCGACCGGAGGACGTGGCGCTGGTCGAGCGGATCGACCGGCTGCTCAATCGCGAGGGCTATACGATCAAGGGCGTGCAGCAATTGCTCGCCCGCGAACCGGCCCCCGCGCCGGCGGCAGTCGCCGCCACGCCGACGCTGATCGCGATCCGCGACCTGCTCGCCCGCGCGATCGCCGACGACTGAGACTTGCGCCCGCGCGGCCGGGTGCGCATGTGCTGGCGGCCATGAAGCGCCTGCTCGCCTCCATCCACGATGTCTCGCCGCGCTTCGAGCGCGAGGTCGACCAATTGCTCGACCGGCTCGCGCCCTATGTCGGCGAGCGGCTGGCGATGCTGGTCGTCCCCGATCATTGGGGCAGCGCGCCCTGGACCCCGGCGTTCACCGCGCGGCTGCGACGCTGGTCCGATGCGGGCGTCGAGATGTTCGTCCATGGCTGGTTCCATCGCGACGACAGCACGCACAATGGCGTCGCGGCGCTCAAGGCCAGGCGGATGACCGCCGGCGAGGGCGAGTTCCTCGGGCTCGGTCATGACGAGGCGCTGGCGCGGATGCGGCGCGGCAAGACGCTGCTGGAAGACGCGACCGGTCGCGCGGCGGCGGGGTTCATCGCGCCGGCGTGGCTTTATTCGGACGGCGCGCGCGCCGCGCTCGGCGACGCCGGCTTCGCGCTTGCCGAGGATCATGCGCGCGTCTGGGCACCGGGCGGCGGGGTCGTGGCGCGCGGCCCGGTCATCACCTGGGCGAGTCGCAGCGAGGCGCGCGCGCTCAGCTCGCTCGCCGCGGCGGCGGTGCTGCGCCATGCGCTCCAGCCGTTGCCGACGGTGCGGATCGCGGTGCATCCCGGCGACGTGACGCGCCCGGCATTGCTGCGCAGCATCGACCGCACCTTCGCCGCGTTCACGCGCGGCGGGCGCCGCCCGGCGGCCTATGCCGATCTGCTGACCGTAGCGCGCGCGTCGATCAGCGCCTGATAATGCGCAATCAGCGCCTGCGCATGTTCGCGGTCGCTCCACACCTTCGGCGCGGCGATCGCGGCCGCACGGTGCAGCAACTTCTTGTCGCGTGACGCCAGCGCGACGATCGCGCGCGCGCAGTCATAGGCGTCGCCGCTGCGGAACCATGCGCCATATTCGGGCTTCGGCACCGCCGCCGCGCCGCCGCGGTCGGGCACGATCAGCGGCAGCCCCGAGGCGAGCGCTTCCGAGGCGACCAGTCCGAACGTCTCGGTGTCGCAGCCATGGACCAGCGCGTCGGCGCTGGCCATGATCGAGGCGAGCTGGCCGCGGTGATAGATCGGCTGAAACATGCGGACGTGCGGGCTTTCGGCGATGTGCCGCTCCAGCGTCCGCGTGTCCGGCCCGAGCCCGAGCAGCACCAGCCCGACCGGCAGCTTCGCCCCGGCGCGGCGCACCGCGTCGATGACCATCGGCCAGCGCTTCTCGGGATGATGCCGCCCGACCCCGATCAGCAGGAACGCATCCTCGGGCAGCCCGCATTGTTCGAGCATCGCCGCGCGGAGCGTGGCGCTGCGCAACGCGGGCGAGAAATGCTCGCGCTCGATCCCCAATGTCATCGTCTCGTCGACGCGGATGCCGCGCGCGCGCAGTCGCTCGGTCAGCACCGGACCATTGGTGACGACGGTATCGAACTTGTCGAGCCAGCGGTTCATGTAGCGATCGTACCAGCCGAACGCGCGCTCGATCGTCGCCTCCGACGCGACCCGTGCGAACCAGCGCTTGGGATAGGTCTCGAGATTGTCGTTGTGCATGAACCATGAGCGCAGGGCATCGCCCTGCCACTCGGCGACGATCGCCGCTGACCGCCACGGCGCGCAATTCTCGACCACGTCGGGGCGGTAATGATCGAGGAGCGCGTGAACCGGCGCCGCGTCCCAGAACAGCCCGTAGTTCGAGTCGAACGGGATGCCCGGCGACTTGACGTAGTGGATGCGCGCGCCGCCGGGGCGCTCCTCGACGAGATCCTCGCGCCCGGGCGCGATCACGATCTGCTGGTGCCCCAGTTCGGACATCAGCGCCATTTTCCGGTCGAGGTACGAGCGTACCCCGCCGCCGGTCGGCGAGTAGAATTCGTTGACGTCGACGATCCGCATGGTCCGTCTCCCGATCAGCGCATGAAGCCGAAGCCGCCCAACCCGCGCAGATATTGCGCGCGGATCGTGGTGCGGGTGAGGCCGGGGCCGACGTCGATCAGCGCGTCGACCAGCTTGGGGCGCGCGCGCCCGATCTTGTGATTGCTGGGGAAGCCCGCGCCGTCGCTCCAGAAGTTGAACTTGCGCTTGCCGTCGCGATCATGGCCGAGGAACAAGGCATAGCGGCCCGGCCGCGGCACGCGGATGCAGATCGCGGCATCGCCCGACGCGGGCGGGGCGATCGAGACGCGGCGGAAGAACTTGCCCTCGCGCGCCAGATCGTCGTCGCCCGCCAGAAAGTCCTTCTCATTGGGTGGGTACAGCTCCAGCTTCAGCGTGCCGGTGCGGTCCTTCAGCCCGGTGACCGTGGCGAGGATCGCCGGGCCCGGCGCGGTGCCGGTGCAGGCGGCGGCGTCGCTGCCCAGCACCTGCGCCCCGGCGGCCGGCGCGGCGAGCGTCAGCAGACCGGCCAGGGCGATCGTCAGCGTTCCTCGCGCCATCTGCGCATCCTTTCCGTCACATATACCGCGCCGAACAGCAGCAGCAGCAGCCCATGCATCACCACGGTTGACGCTGCGGTGAACGCCATCAGGTCCGACAACGACCGGTCATGCCCGATGACCAGGATCGCGAAATTGGCGAAAAGCAGGTCTTTGTTGGGCAGGAACGGCAAACGCGACACCAATTGCCGCCCCGCGATCAGAAACAGCCACATGCCGACCGAGACGCTGGGGATCGCCCAGGCCCAGGCGAGCGCGATCGTGACGCAGGTGCCGCCGATCCGCAGCAGATCGATCCAGAAGATGAACCACAGATCGCGCCGCGGCAGCGAGAAGACGCGTTTGGAGAAGAGGATCAGCCCCAGCGACAGCGCAGTGGCAAACACCAGCGACCAGATCATCGCCGCCACCACCTCGGGCGCGATCAGCTGATAGCCGAGCGGCAGCGCGATCGCCGCGAGCAGCAGCGCGGTGACGTTGCCGGTGATGCCGGAGACGATCGTGACGTCCTTCACCGCCCCGAACGGCGCGGCGACCATGTCGAGCCGTGCGCGCGCCCAGGCGTAGAAATAGGCGTCGCCCGAATAGCCGATCAGGATGTCGTTCGCGATCCGCTTGCGGTTGAGCGCCGGGAAGGCGGCGGCGGGGACGTTCCACAGCCGCCGGAAAATGACGAAGTCACAGACCGGCAGGGTGAAATAGGACGCCAGGAAGAAGAGATAGAAGCCCCATGACACCGGGGTCACGCGCCGGACGCCGGCGAGGCCGTCGTCGAACAGCTCATAGCCGACCCCGATCAGCATCGCGATGCTCAGCACCGTCGCCAGCAGCATCGGCCAGCGCCGGCGCAGCGTCTGGACCGGCTTCAGCGCGACCAGCGGCGCGGCATCGGCGGCAGACATGGTCGAGGGAGTTGAAGCTGGCTCGTCGACGCGCAATCGGTTCTTCCTGCGCCCGTTCCTACACGGGACGCGGGCTTTAGCAGCGTCCGGCGGGGCGCGCCAGCCGTGCCGCGCAACGGTCAGTCGTGCGGCTGGCTGTCCTCGACGTTTTCGGAGCGGCGCTCCATTGCGGTCTTGAGGATCGCGGTCATCGGATCGGCGAGCGCCAGCCCCATGATCCCGAACAGCGCGCTGGCGAGGATCTGCGCGCCGAGCGTCAGCGCCGGGGGCAGGTCGACGGTGCGCTTGGCGACCATCGGGATCACGACATAGCCGTCGAAGGTCTGCACGACGATATAGACGACGATCGCCAGCACCCCGGTGTGCACGCCCGCCGAAAAGCCGACCGCGACCATCAGCGCGCCAGAGATGAACGCGCCGATATTGGGGATGAAGGCGAGCAGGCCGGTGAGAATGCCGAGGATCATCGCCATCGGCACCCCGACGATCCACAAGGCGATCGCGGTCAGCACGCCTTCGAACGCCATGCCGAGCAGGCGTCCGGCGAGCAGCCGGCGCAGCGTCTGCGCCATGCGCTTGACCGTTACGGCGAACTCGATGCGGTGGCGCTCGGGCACCATCCATTGCATCCCGCGCTCATAGCCGTGCGGGTCGATCGCGATGAACAGCCCGAGCACGACGATCATGAAGCCGCTGGTCAGCGCGCCCGCGGCGGTGCCCAGCCAGCTGGTGACGCGGCCCAGCGACGCCATCGCCTGTCGGGCGACGCCGCCCAGGTCACTGACGCCCGGCATCAGCCCCTGCGCGCTCAGCCAGCCGCTGACGCGCAGCACCTGCACCTCGACGGTCGAGCGGAGTTGCTGTGCCTGGGCGGTGATCTGGACGCCGGCGAGATAGAAGGTGCCGAGCAGGAAGGCGATGGTCAGCAGGCAGACGATCAGCAACCGCCAGCTGCGCCCGATCGGCAGCACGCGCCCGAGCAGCCGCACCCCACCGTCGAGCAGCGCGGCGAAGACGAGCGCCGCGAAGATGATGAGCAGCGGCTGGATCAGCAGGACCACCAGCGCGATCGCGCCGGCCATCCCGAGCCAGACCGCGGCGCGGCGGATTTCGTGGCGCGTCGATTCGTCCCGCACCTCGGTGGGACTGGCGCCGGCGCGGACGCGGACCCGCTCGCCACCGGCGTCGATCCGCACCTCGGGCGTGTCGCTCATGGGACGCGCGTCGGGTGGAGCGAGGTGCCCGCGCGACCGCCGCGCAGCGCGCGCGGCCAGCTCAGCGGGTTCCAGCCGGCGCTGCCGTCGACCGAGAAGGTGATGAACTCGGCGCGGCCGCCGATATTCTCATAGGGCACCGGCCCGCCCAACCCGCGCTCGAACCCGCCGAGCGCGAAGCGGCTGTCGGCGGAGCGATCGCGATTGTCGCCCATCAGGAAGACGTGGTTTGCCGGGATCGTCACCGGGCCATAATTGTCGCCGACACTGTCCGGTTCCAGATCGACCGTGTCGTAGCGGCGGCCGTTGGGCAGCGTCTCGGTGACGATCGGCAGGTGGCAGACCGCGCTGCCGTCGGCGCGCTCCTGCCGTGCGCCGGGATATTGCGCCGGATCGCAGGTCGCGTTCGCGTCGACGGGCAGGTCGCGATAATGGAGCGGGCCGCGCGGCACCGGCACGCCGTTGAGGATCACGACGCCGCCGCGCACCGCCAGCGTATCGCCCGGCAGCCCGATCACGCGCTTGATATAGTCGCTCGACTGGCCCGGCGGCGTGACGATCACCACGTCGCCGCGCTCGGGCAGGCTGCCCCAGATGCGGCCATGGACGAACGGCACCTGCACCGACCAGCTGTCGACCGGCTGGTGGAGCAACGTGCCGCGGACGATCGCGACCGGATCGGGGATCGTCGGCGAAACGAACGACCAGCCATACGCAAATTTCGACACCACCAGCCGATCGCCGACCAGCAAGCCGGGGAGCATCGATTCGCTCGGGATGTAGAAAGGCTTGGCGATGAAGCTGTGGAAGCCGAGCACCGCCAGCAACAGCCAGAACAATCCCTTGATCTCGCCCCACCAGTCGAAGCCGGTGCGCGGCGCGGCCGCCTCGGCCGTGGCGGGCGGGGGCGTGCGGTCGCCGGTCAATGCGATATCCTCTGCCACGCGGTCACTCGGCTCCTGCATGTCGGTCGGCAATGGCCTCGATGATGACGAATGCCTGCGCCCAGGGATGGTCGTCGGTCAATGTCAGATGGATGCGCGCGCTGTGCCCGGCGGGGATCATGGCATCGAGCCGCGCCTTCGCGCCGCCGGTCAGCGCCAGCGTCGGCGCGCCGGAGGGGGCGTTGACGACGCCGATGTCCTTCATGAACACGCCCGACTTGAAACCGGTGCCGACCGCCTTGGAAAACGCCTCCTTCGCGGCGAAGCGCTTGGCGAGCGTGCCGGCCTTGGTGAACGGGCGGCGATCGGCCCTGGCGCGCTCGACGTCGGTGAAGACGCGCGCCTCGAAGCGGTCGCCGAAGCGTTCGAGCGAATGCGCGATCCGCTCGATGTTGCACAGGTCGGAGCCGAGCCCGACGATCATGCCGCCATTCCGGGCAGGATCAAGATCCACATGGGCAAAGCGGCAAGCGTCCACGCCAGGCCCTTCTCCGTGCGGGACGCCTTCACGATGGCGACGCCGTGGAGCGCCGCTGCGATCGCCGATGCCAGCGTCACGACACCCATGCCGGCGTCGAAGCCGTCCCCGACGTTCACCAGCAACGCCATTACCAGCAACCCGAGCGCCGCGGCCCCGCACCCGGCGACGTTGACGGCGACGAGCGTGAACGCCTTCGCCGTCGGCAGACGCGCGGCCGGGCCGGTCACCGCGCCTCGTCCATCAACGCCTTCATGCGCCGCACGCTGTCCTCCAGCCCGGTGAAGATCGCCTCGCCGATCAGAAAATGGCCGATGTTCAGTTCGCGGACTTGCGGGATCGCCGCCACGGGCGTGACATTGTCGAAAGTCAGGCCGTGCCCGGCGTGGACCTCGATTCCGTTCTTGGCCGCCAGCGCCGCGGCATCGGCGAGCCGGCGCAGCTCGGCAGTTCGGGCGTCGCCGTCCAGCTCGGCATAGCGGCCGGTGTGCAGCTCGACGACCGGCGCGCCGAGCGCGACCGCCGCGGCGATCTGGCGCGGGTCGGGCTCGATGAACAGCGAGACGCGGATCTGCGCCGCGCCGAGTTCGCGGACCATCGGCGCGAGGCGGTCGTGCTGCCCGGCGGCGTCGATCCCGCCCTCGGTGGTGCGCTCCTCGCGCTTTTCGGGGACGATGCAGGCGGCGTGCGGGCGATGGCGCAAGGCGATCGCCAGCATCTCGTCGGTCGCCGCCATCTCCAGATTGAGCGGAATCGCCAGTTCGGCGGAGAGCCGCGCGATGTCCGCATCGGTGATGTGGCGGCGATCCTCGCGCAGATGCGCGGTGATGCCATCGGCGCCAGCCTGCGCGGCGAGCAGCGCGGCGCGCACCGGATCGGGCAGCCCGCCGCCCCGCGCGTTCCGCACGGTCGCGACATGGTCGATATTGACCCCGAGGCGCAACGGGCCGCCCATCGTCACGCCGCCGCCCGGCTGCCCGGTTTGATCGCCGGGATCGCCTGAAGTTCAGGCGGCAGATCGTCGGGCTGGTAGGTCGGCACCTCCAGCCGGATCAGCGGGAAGAACGGCACGCCGATATCCGCGGTGCCGTTCGAGCGGTCGACCAGCGCCGCGCCCGCGATCACGCGCCCGCCAGCCGCCTCGATCGCCTTGATCGCCTCGCGGCTCGACAGGCCGGTGGTGACGACATCCTCCATCATCAGCACCTCCTGCCCGGGCTCCAGCCGGAAGCCGCGACGCAGCTCGAAGGTGCCGGTCGGGCGCTCGACGAACATCGCGTCGACGTCGAGCGCGCGCGCCATCTCCTGCCCGGCGATCACCCCGCCCATCGCCGGGGCGACCACCGCGGTGATCCGCGCGCGCAGCGCGGCGGGGATTCGCGCCGCCACGCCCTCGGCGAGTCGCGCGGCGCGGCGCGGGTTCATCAGCACGCGCGCGCATTGCAGGTAACGCGGGCTGCGCAACCCCGAGGAAAGGATGAAATGCCCTTCCAGCAGCGCGTCGGCGGCGCGGAATTCGGCGAGCACGTCGTCGTCGGTCATCGTGTGCTTGGTCTCCTGCGCGCGCCATAGAAGCCCGCCTGCGCCCGCGCAACGCGCCTCGGGCGAGAAAAGCCCGGACGCACGCCCCCTTGAGGCGAGGGGATGCCATGCTATAGGCAGATGCAGGAGGGGCGCTTCGATACGCCCGGTACGCGAATGCGCACCACCACAGGGGTGACGATAAAGAGATGCTGAGAACCGGGATCAAGGGTTGGGTATTGGCAGCGGGCTTCGCGCTGACCGCCCTGACGGGCGCGGGTAGCGCAGGCGCGCAGGCGCCGGCTGGTGCCGCGACGTCCCCCGCCACCGCGGCCACCGCCGCGCCGAGCGGGCTGCGCCCCGCCGACTCGAATCAGGGTCAGGCCGGCGGCACCGTGCAAAAGGCGGATGCCGCACCGCAATCGTCCGCGCTGGCGATGGACGGCGCACCGGCCTTCAACGCCACCACCTCGGCGCCCGGTGTCGGGCAGCCGCTCGACGGCGTGATCCACATCCAGCCGCAGGTCACCAAGAACGGCCTGCGCGCGCACTGGTTTCACGATCGCATCCTCTTCCCGCTGATCACGATCATCTCGATCCTGGTGCTGGTGCTGCTGGTGGTCGTGATCGTGAAGTTCCGCGCCAGCGCCAATCCGACGCCGTCGCGGACCAGCCACAACACCGCCATCGAGGTGGCGTGGACGCTGATCCCGGTGTTGATCCTCGTCGCGATCGCGGTGCCGTCGATCGGGCTGCTGCAGGCGCAGTTCAAGCCCGCGCCAGCCGGCGCGGTGACGCTGAAGGCGATCGGCAACCAGTGGTTCTGGAGCTATCAATATCCGGATCACGGCGGGATCGAGATCACCGCCAACATGCTGAAGGAAGGCAATCAGGTCGCGGCCGGCGAGCGCGCGCGCACCGCCGCCGACGGCCCGCGCCTGCTGGCGACCGACAATCGCGTCGTGCTGCCGGTCGGCGTGCCGATCCGCCTCATCACCACCGCCAATGACGTCATCCACAGTTGGGCGGTGCCGGCGTTCTGGATCAAGCTCGACGCGATCCCGGGCCGGCTGAACGAGACCAGCTTCACGATCGACAAGCCCGGCCTCTATTTCGGCCAGTGCAGCGAATTGTGCGGCGCGCGCCACGCCTTCATGCCGATCGCGGTCGAGGCGGTCACCCCGGCGCAGTTCGCGGCCTGGGTGCGAGCCAAGGGCGGCTCGATGCCGGCACCGGGCAAGGCGTCCGATGCCGTGATCCCGCAGCCGGGCGCGGACAATTCCGCCGCCGCGATGGACGAGGCGGCGGTCGCCAATGCGATCACCGGACCGACCGAGAACGGGACCGACACTCCCCCCACTTCCCCGCAGGGCGCCACCGGCAATCCGGGCGGCGTCGGCGAAGCCGGACGCTAAGATCATGACCGACACCGCGCTCCACCCGTCCGCCTTCGTCTCGCACGACGATCACCACCATCACGCGGACGCCGATCACAAGCCGGCGTTCTTCGCGCGCTGGTTCATGTCGACCAACCACAAGGACATCGGCACGCTCTACCTGATCTTCGCGATCGTCGCGGGGATCATCGGCGGCGCGATCTCGGGGCTGATGCGCGCCGAGCTGATGCATCCCGGCATCCAGTATCTGCCGCACTGGGCATCGATGCTGCACGGCGGCGAGGAACAGTCGTTCGACCAGGCGCTGCACCTGTGGAACGTGCTCGTCACCGCGCACGGCCTGATCATGGTGTTCTTCATGGTAATGCCGGCGATGGTCGGCGGGTTCGGCAACTGGTTCGTGCCGCTGATGATCGGCGCGCCCGACATGGCGTTCCCGCGCATGAACAACATCAGCTTCTGGCTGCTGGTGCCGGCGTTCCTGCTGCTGCTCGCCTCGCCGTTCTTCGGCGGTGCCGGCACCGGCTGGACCGTGTACGCGCCGCTCTCCACCTATGGCGAGCCGGGGCCGTCGGTCGACATGGCGATCCTGTCGCTCCACCTCGCGGGCGCCAGCTCGATCCTGGGTGCGATCAACTTCATCACCACGATCTTCAACATGCGTGCGCCGGGCATGACGCTGCACAAGATGCCGCTGTTCGCCTGGTCGGTGCTGGTCACCGCCTTCCTGCTGCTGCTCGCGCTGCCGGTGCTCGCGGCGGCGATCACGATGCTGCTGACCGATCGTAACTTCGGCACCACCTTCTACGATCCCGCCGGCGGCGGCGACCCGGTGCTGTACCAGCATCTGTTCTGGTTCTTCGGCCACCCCGAAGTGTACATCATGATCCTGCCGGGCTTCGGCATCATCAGCCACATCGTCGCGACGTTCAGCCGCAAGCCGGTATTCGGTTATCTCGGCATGGCCTATGCCATGGTCGCGATCGGCGTGGTCGGCTTCGTCGTCTGGGCGCACCACATGTTCACGACCGGCATGAGCGTGAACGTGAAGATGTACTTCACCGCCGCGACGATGGTCATCGCGGTGCCGACCGGCATCAAGATCTTCTCGTGGATCGCGACGATGTGGGGCGGTAGCTTGCGCTTCCCGACGCCGATGGTCTGGGCGATCGGCTTCATCTTCATGTTCACCGTCGGCGGCGTCACCGGCGTCGTGCTCGCCAACGGCGGCGTCGACGATTACATGCAGGACACCTATTACGTCGTCGCGCACTTCCACTATGTGCTCAGCCTCGGCGCGGTGTTCTCGCTGTTCGCGGGCTTCTATTACTGGTTCCCGAAGATGTCCGGGAAGATGTATTCGGAGCTGCTCGGCCAGTTGCACTTCTGGGTGTTCTTCGTCGGCGTCAACCTGATGTTCTTCCCGATGCACTTCCTCGGGTTGCAGGGGATGCCGCGTCGCTACCCCGATTATCCGGACGGCTTCGCGCATTGGAACAATGTCGCGACGATCGGTTACATGATCATGGCGACCGGCATGGCGATCTTCTTCGTCAACCTGATCTGGTCGCTGATCGCGGGCAAGAAGGCGCCCGACAATCCGTGGGGCGAAGGCGCGACGACGCTGGAGTGGACGCTGTCCAGCCCGCCGCCGTTCCACCAGTTCGAGACGCTGCCCAAGATCGACTGACGATCGCGGCGATGCGCATGCAGGACGGCGGGGGAGCATCGGCTCCTCCGCCGTTCTCGTTTGTGGGGCAGGCGTTTGGCGCGGGCGGCGGCACGGCGCTGGATAACCGCGCGCCGCGCGGCGGGCATGGCAGCGGGCGAACGTGGGACGGACGTCCGGTGGTTATGGCTAAGCCTGATCCGGCAAAACCGGATCAGCGGCAGCACCGGCCCGCTCTCACGTCAGTGGGCCGAACTCTTTCGGTCGGGGCAGGGGCCAGTGCGGGGCAAGTCGGCCGTGTGGCGGGGCGTCCGGCCGATCCCGACCGGCCCCGCGCTTCCGCTTCCTTTCCGCGCGGCCTGCTTACGCCGCCGCGCGCATCCGTGCGGCGGCGCTGACCACCCAGCCCAGCGCGATCAGCAGCACCGCGGCCGAGCTCAGCGCGATCGTCTCGGTCAGGGCGTCGAGACCGAAGAGCCGCCCCATTTGGTCGACCCGCCAGAGCAGCAGGTAGCCGGCCAGCCCGATCCACAAGGACGCGCCGCGCTCGCGGAGCAACAGTGGCAGCGGGACGAGCAGCACCGTCAGATCATAGGTATGAACGCCGACGAGGCCCGAGACGACCAGCGCCGCGGCGGCCGTCACATAGGTCGTCTTGTCGACCGCGGTCAGCCGCGTGGTGCGACGGAGCGCGAGACCGAGCGCCAGCGCGACGACGCTCGCGACCAGCAGCCCGGCGCCGACCGACAGGTCGACCCCGGCCAGCAACGCCATCAGGTTCGGGAGCCCCACCATCGAGATCGGACGGTTCACCAGCACGTCGCCATAGCCGGCGGTGGCGTTGCCGATCATTCCCACGATCTGTCCGGCGACGCCGCTGATGAGCAGCGGCGGCCCGGCCAGCGCCGCGGTGAGCACGCCGCCGATCACGCACAGCCGCAACCCGCCGGGGGTGGTCGCGAACAGCAGCAGGATCGGGATGCCGAATTGCGGTTTGAGCGCGAGCAGCACGACGCCGGCCAGCTTCACGCCATCGCGTCCCGCCGCTATGCCATAGACCAGAACCGTAAAGCCGAAGACCGACAGCAGCACCGGTTGCCCGAGTTGCACCAGCCCGGCCAGCGGGGTGAAGGAGCTGGCATAGACCGCCAGCAGCCCGATCGTCAGCCAGCCTGCCCGCGCGCCCAGCAACGTCGCCGCGCGCAGCGTCAGCACGCTGCCTGCCGCCAGCAGCAGAAAGCTCGCGACCTGCCAGACCCGCAGCGCGGCGAGCGGCGGAAGCAGCGCCAGCGGCCGCGCTATCCAATACCATTGGAAGGGATAGACCCAGACGGACACCCGTCCGGCTTCCCCGAACTTAGCAACGCTGCGCGGGATGTAATCCGCGCCATACGGGTTCAGCCCCGAGGCCCAGAAATCACCCGCCAGCCAGACGTAGCGCAGATCGGTGATCACGAGCGGGCGCACCGCCACCTTGAAGATCTGGAACGCCAGCAGCGCCGCCGCGAGCAGTCCCAGGGCGACGAGCGCCGCCTTCCCCGATCGCTGACGTTCGTCCGGCCGCATGGTCCCCCCCCTCGCTGTCTCGCGATCCGCTTAGGCGGCAGAGGGTTAAGCGTCTATATCGCCATGATGAGGATCGCGCCGCGATGATACAGGCGAGGCTTCCCACGCCCGCCGGTCGGGAGTAGACGGGCGCGTGCCGATGACCCCCGCCGCCCCCCTGCTGCCGCCCGCCGACTGGCGTGATTTCCTGGCGTTGACCAAGCCGCGGGTGATGACGCTCGTCGTGTTCACGGGGCTGTGCGGGATGCTGGCCGCGCCGGTCGCGATCGATCCGGTGCTCGGCTTCACCGCGATCCTGTGCATCGCGCTCGGCGCGGGTGCGGCAGGGGCGCTCAACCAATGGTATGAGGCCGATCTCGACGCGGCGATGAAGCGCACCGCGCAGCGTCCGTTGCCCGCGGGGCGGATGGACCGCCAGTCGGCGCTGCATTTCGGCGTCGGACTCGGCGCCTTCTCGGTGATCCTGATGGGGCTGGCGGTCAATCTCGCCGCCGCGGCGATCCTGACCGTCTCGATCCTGTTCTACGTCCTGATCTACACCGTATGGCTCAAGCGCCGCACCCCGCAGAATATCGTGATCGGCGGCGCGGCGGGCGCGTTTCCGCCGCTGATCGGCTGGGCCGCCGCGACCGGGCAGATCGCGCTGCTGCCGTTCCTGCTGTTCGCGCTGGTCTTCCTGTGGACGCCGCCGCATTTCTGGGCGCTCGCGCTGTTCGTGAAGACCGATTACGCCAATGCCGGCGTGCCGATGCTGCCGGTGGTGGCCGGCGAGGCGGCGACGCGGCGGCAGATCGGGCTGTACACGATCCCGATGGCGGCTGTGGCGATCGCGCCCTGGCCGCTCGGGCTGACCGGCAGCGTCTATGGCGTGGTGGCCGTGGCGATGACCGCGGCGTTCGCGGTGCTGGCGGCGCTGGTCACGGTCGGCGCGAAGCGCGCCGCGACGCCGATGTTCTACGAGAAGCGCCTGTTCGCTTACTCGATCCTGTATCTTTTCGTGATGTTCGGCGCTTTGGTCGTCGACCGGTGGGTGGCATGACCGAAGACGAGCAAAATCTGATCCGCCGCCGGCAGAAGGCGCGCGCGATCGTCGTCGCTTTGTTGCTCGGCGCGTTCGTGGTGCTGGTGTTCTTCATCACCATCGCGCGCATCAAGCAGGGCATGGCGCATTGAGCACGCCTGATCGGACGGGGCCGCGCCCGCGGACGCTGCGCACCGCGTTGCTCGCCGTGGCGGGGATCTGCTTCATGACCGGGCTCGCCTTCGCCAGCGTGCCGCTCTACCGGATGTTCTGTCAGGCGACCGGGTTGAACGGCACCACCGGGCGCGGCGTCGCGGCGCCGGGCGGGGTGCACCGGAAGATCGAGATCGCGTTCGACGCCAATACCAGCCCCAAGCTGCCGTGGCGGTTCGTGCCGGAGCAGGAGCAGGAAACGGTCGAGATCGGCGCGCGCGACATGGCGTTCTTCACTGCCACCAACCGCGGCGCGCAGGCGGTGACGGGCACCGCCACCTATAACGTCACCCCCGCGATCGCCGGCAAATATTTCACGAAGATCCAGTGCTTCTGCTTCACGCAGCAGACGCTGAAGCCCGGCGAGACGCAGCGGATGCCGGTGATCTTCTACGTCGACCCCAAGATCCTGAGCGATCCGGACACGCGCGACGTGCAGACGATCACGCTCAGCTACACCTTTTACCCGGTGGATTCCGCGAAAACGAACAGCTAAGACCACCGCAATAAGCGAATTGGGGAGAGCCGCGCATGGCGGGTGCCAAGAACCACGAATATCACATCCTGCCCCCCAGCCCGTGGCCGCTGCTCAGCAGCTTCGCGGCGTTGATCATGGCGGCCGGCGGCATCATGTACATGCATCAGGGCACCGGCGGCGGCTGGGTGTTCCTGATCGGCTTCGCATCGGTGCTGTTCTGTATGTACGGCTGGTGGCATCAGGTGATCCGTGAGGCGCATGCCGGCGATCATACGCCGGTGGTGCAGCTCCATTTCCGCTACGGGATGATCCTGTTCATCGCCTCCGAGGTGATGTTCTTCGTCGGCTGGTTCTGGGCGTTCTTCGATTTCTCGCTGTTCCCGACCGCGATGCAGGTCGTCGACGGGCAGGTCGAGCGCGCCGCCGAGGGCGCCGCGGCGATCGCCGCGCAATGGCCCCCCAAGGGGCTGGAGGTCATCAACGCCTTCGAACTGCCGCTGCTCAACACGCTGATCCTGCTGCTCTCGGGCACCACCGTCACCTGGGCGCACCACGCGCTGATCCACAACCAGCGCGGCGGCGAGAAGCGCGGTTTCTGGGGGGCGCTGGGCGTCGGCGATCGCGACGGCGTGCTCAAGGGACTGTGGCTGACCGTGGTGCTGGGTCTGCTGTTCAGCAGCATCCAGGCCTATGAGTACATGCACGCGCCGTTCCCGTTCAAGGGGATCAACTATGGCGCGGCGTTCTTCATGGCGACCGGCTTCCACGGCTTCCACGTGATCGTCGGCACGATCTTCCTGATCGTCTGCCTGATTCGTGCCTATAAGGGCGACTTCACGCCGAAGCAGCATTTCGGCTTCGAGGCGGCGGCCTGGTACTGGCATTTCGTCGACGTGGTGTGGCTGTTCCTGTTCGTCACCGTCTATGTATGGGGCGGCTGGGGCGCACCGGTCCACGGCGGATGAGCGACGCCGGTCGGTCGACGGTCGGGGCGCCGCCCCGGCCGATCGATTGTGGAATCAAGGGGTTATGTCCCCGATGTGGCGCCCGCAGCTTGTTTGCGGGCGTCCTTCGTTTCGCCGACCGCTGTTCGGCATGCGGGCTGTCGATCGCGGGCTTCAACGTCGGCGACGGCCCGGCGGCGTTGCTGGTGCTGGCATGGGGCGCGATCGTCGTCGCGCTGGCGATCGTCGTCGAACTCTCCTTCTCTCCGCCGTGGTGGCTCCACGTGTTGTTGTGGGTGCCGCTGAGCACCGTTGCGATCGTCTGGTCGCTGCGCGTCGCCAAGGGGTGGCTGCTCGCCGCCGAATACCGCCATGCGGCGGGTGAGGGGCGGCTGGTACAGTGAAGCGCATTCCGCTGCTCCCGACGATCGTCGTCGGCATCGCGATCGCGGCGATGATCGCGCTCGGGCTGTGGCAGCTGCTCGATCGACGGCCGCAAAAGGAAGCGTTTCTTGCGCAGCTTGCCGCCAACCCGACGCGGCCGGCGGTCGCCTTTCCGCGGGTCTCGGACGAGACCTTGCTGTTCCGGCGCAGCAGCGCCTTCTGCCTCGAGCCGGTGTCGATCACCCGCGCCGGGGCGGGGGCGGCGGGGTATCGCGTCATCGCCTTGTGCCGGACGGGCGCGGAAGGGCCGGGGCTGCGCGTCCAGATCGGCACGACCCGCGATCCGGTCGGAAAGGTCGCGTGGGGTGGCGGCAAGGTCAGCGGCTGGATCGCGCACGCGCCCGATCCGCGGCCGTTGATCGCAGAGGTGACGCAGCCGCACGCGCCGCGCGAGCTGATGCTGGTCGCCGCGACGCCGGCCGCCGGGCTGGCACCGAACAATCCCCCGTCGATCGAGTCGATCCCGAACAACCATCTCGCCTATGCGGTGCAGTGGTTCCTGTTCGCGAGCGTGGCGGCGATCATTTATGTCGTCGCGCTGCGGCGGCGATCGCGCAAGGCCGAGAAGGCGGCGGATCCGCTGCCGCCCCCGCCCCAAGCCTGATCCCACGCCGCGCCGGTCGGCCGGCGCGGAAAGAGGCGGAAAGCCTGATCATGTCCGGGCGAGCCCGGTCAGATCCCCGCCCACCAGTCGTAATCGACATTGTCTTCCCAATAGCCGCCGCGCCCTTTGCCGATCCCGGCGAGGCTGGCGACCGCGGTGACCTGCATCAGATATTTGGCGTGCTTGTAGCCGAGCTGGCGCTCGACCCGCAGCCGCAGCGGCGCGCCGTGGCCGACGTCGAGGAAGCGGTCGTTCATCGCCCAGGCGAGGATCGTCTGCGGGTGGAAGGCGTCGATCAGATCGATCGATTCGTAATAAGGCGCGCCGCCGTACAGGTCGGCGCAGCGGAACACGATGTAGCGTGCCGCGTCGCGCAGCCCCGCCGCCTTGAGCACGTCGCCGAGCGGCGGTCCCTGCCATTTGCCGATCGCGCTCCACCCCTCGACGCAATCGTGACGGGTGATCTGCGCGCGCTGCGGGAAGCGGCCGAGGTCGGCGAGCGACAGCGACAGCGGCCGCGCGACGAGTCCGTCGACGGTCAGCCGCCAGTCGGCGAAGCGCCCGGCGCGCAGCGCGGCATAGGCTGGCGTGCTCGGATCGCGCGTGCCGTTGGTGCGGAAGCGCGGCGACATCTGCTCGGGCGTGAACTCGGGGGCGAGCGCGTCGCGATTCGACAGCGCGCGTTGCAGCGCGCGGTGCATGTCCTCGCCCTTGAAGACGATCGAGCGCACCGTCGGCTGCTGGATGACGCGGTCGCAGCCGGCGAGCATCAGCCCCGCGCCGCCGCCGAGCAGGGTCCGCCGCCGGATCATTCGGGCACCCGCCACCAGCCGGTCAGCATCGAGCGCAGCTCGTTGCGCCAGCCGGCGAGGATCACCAGCGCGAGATGGACGATCGTGAACAGAGCGATCACCGCCATCGCGACGAAGTGCAGCGACCGCGCCGATTGCCGACCGCCGAACAGGTCGAGCAGCCACGGCCAGGCCGCATCCATGCCGGGCGACAGCGCCAGCCCGGTAAAGATCACAAGCGGGAGCGCGAAAAAGATCACGGCGACATAGCTGAGCTTCTGCAGCGCATTGTACTCGCCGGGCGCCTCGGGATCGTGGAAGCGCAGCGCGAGATGCGCGCGGACGTCGGCGCGCAGATGCGCCGTGCCGACATCGCGCCGCCGCACGCGCAGGTCGCGCTGAAAATGGCGATTGAGCAGGCTGACGATCATATAGGCGAGCAGCGAGAAGCCGAGCACCAGCGCGAAGAACAGATGCCAGCGCCGCGAGATCGCGAGATTGTAGCTCGCCGGTATCGTCAGCCACGCAGGAAAGCGCGGGAGCTGCGCCCAGGCGTGGTCGAAATTGGCGCCGTACCGCCCCCAATAAAGCCGCGGATGCGCGTTCGAGATGCCGAGCCCGGACCCGATCAGGATGAAGATCGCCACCGCGTTGAGCCAGTGCCACACGCGGGTGGCGAGCCGGTGACGGTGGATCATGGTTGCAGCCATCCGCGCTTCCTAGCAGAAGCCGCGGCATGACCGAATGGCATTTCTACGAGCCGGCGCAGGGACATGGTCTTGCGCACGATCCCCTCAACGCGATCGTCGGCCCACGCCCGATCGGCTGGATCGCGACCGTTTCGGCGGATGGCCGGCGCAACCTCGCACCCTACAGCTTCTTCAATCTCTTCTCCTACCGCCCGCCGATCATCGGCTTCTGCTCGAACGGCGCGAAGGACTCGCTGGCGAACGCGCGCGAGACGGGCGAGTTCGTCTGGAATCTGGCGACCCGCGATCTCGCCGCGGCGATGAACGAGACCTCGGCAATGACCGACGAGGACGAGTTCACGCGCGCCGGGCTGGCGGCGCTGCCCTCGGAGCGGGTCGCGCCGCCGCGCGTCGCGCTGAGCCCGGTGCAGTTCGAGTGCAAGGTGACGCAGATCGTCCAGCTGCAGGACCGCCACGGCGCCGGCGTGCCGGGCTGGCTGGTGCTCGGCGAGGCGGTCGCGATCCATATCGACACCGCCATGCTGGAGGACGGCGTCTACCAGACCGCCCGCGCGCGCCCGATCCTGCGCGGTGGTGGCCCGGCCGATTATTTCGAGCTGGGCGAAACGTTCGCGATGACCCGGCCCGGCTGAGCCGTCACCCGTAGGCGTGCGCGAAGAACACCGCCGTCGTCGCGCCGGTGACGAGGATCGTCCACCACCGCACCACGAGCGCGGGCAGCCGCTTGCCGACGATCGCGCCCAGCCAGCCGCCGACCACGCCGCCCGCCAGCATCGGCAGGCACGCGTCCCAGCGGATCATCCCGCACGCGACGAACACGATCGCGGCGGCGAAATTGGCGACGGTCAGCATCAATGTGCGCGGCGCGAACATCGCGCGCGGCGTCGTGCCCGCCAGCAGGCCGTAGGTGGCGGTGGTCATGATCCCGACCCCGCCGCCGAAATAGCCGCCATAGGTGCCGAGCACCGCCTGCACCGCCATCAGCGTGCGCGGCTTGATCGTCACCCGCGTCGCCAGCCAGTCCGCGGCGCGCGCGCCGAACACGATCGCGACGAACGCGACCAGCAGCAGCCACGGGACGATCAGGTCGAATGCCGCGCCGGGCGTGACCACCAGCAGGACACTGCCGAGCAGCCCGCCGACGAAGGTGATCGCCGCCAGCACGCGCACTGGGACGCCGCCGACCGGCTGCAATTCGTGGCGGAAGCTCCACGCGCTGGTCGCGCCCCCCGGCATCAGCCCGAGGTTGGAGGTGGCATTGGCGATATTGGCCGGCGTACCGAGCCCGAGCAGCGCCGGCATCGTCGCGAAGGTGCCGCCGCCCGCCAGCGCGTTCATCATCCCGCCGAGGACGCCCGCCCCACCGGCGAGCGCCAGCCCGGTCGCATCAACCAAGCGCGGCCTGCTTCTCCGCTGCCAGCCGATCGAGTTCGGCGCGGCTCTTCTTCTCCGCCGCGGTCTTCAACTGCCCGCACGCCGCGTCGATGTCGCGCCCGCGCGGGGTGCGGACCGGGGCGGAGATGCCGCCCTCGAACACGATCTCGCTGAAGCGCCGCACCCGCTCGGGCGTCGAGGTCTCGTAATCCGCGCCCGGCCACGGGTTGAACGGAATCAGATTGACCTTGGCGGGCAACTTGTACTGCTTGAGCAGCCGGACCAGCTCATGCGCCTCGGCATCCGAGTCGTTCTTGTCCTTCAGCATCACATATTCGAACGTGATGCGGCGGGCGTTGTTCGCACCGGGATAGTCGGCGCACGCCTGCAGCAACTCCTCGATGCCGTATTTGCGGTTGAGCGGGACGATCTCGTCGCGGACGTCCTTGGTCACCGCGTGGAGCGACACCGCGAGATTGACGCCGATCTCCTCGCCGGCGCGCGCCATCATCGGCACCACGCCGCTGGTCGACAGCGTGATGCGGCGCTTGCTGAGCGCGAGCCCGTCGCCGTCCATCACCAGCTTGAGCGCGTCGCGCACCGCGTCGAAATTGTAGAGCGGCTCGCCCATGCCCATCATCACGATGTTGGTGAGCATCCGCCCTTCGGGCTGGCTCGGCCACTCACCAAGCGCGTCGCGCGCCAGCATCACCTGCCCGACGATCTCGCCCGCGGTCAGGTTGCGGACCAGCCGCATCGTGCCCGTATGGCAGAAGCGGCAGTTGAGCGTGCAGCCGACCTGGCTCGACACGCACAACGTCCCGCGATCCGCGTCCGGGATGAACACCGCCTCGTAATCCTGCCCGTCCTCAGAGCGGAGCAGCCATTTGCGCGTGCCGTCGGTCGACACCTGCGCCTCGACCACCTGCGGGCGCCCGATCACGAAGCGCTCGGACAGCCACGGGTGCTGCGCCTTGGCGATGTCGGTCATCACCGCAAAGTCGGTCGCGCCGCGATTGTAGATCCAGTGCCAGATCTGCTTGGCGCGCAACTTGGCCTGGCGCGGCTCCAGCCCGGACTCTTCGAGCACGCGGCGCAAGTCGTCGCGCGGCAGCCCGATCAGGTCGATGCGGCCGTCGGTGCGCGGCGCGCTGGCACGCGGCACGGTCACGGGGTCGATGTGCCCGGGGATGGGCATGGGGGCGGCCGAGGCTGTGAGCATCGCGCGCACATAGGCCAAGTCGGCGCATTTTTCCAGCGTTACCGCCGGGCGCATCCCAGCTGCGCGGCGTCGATCGCGGTCGCGGCGCCGGCCAGCGGATAGGTGTCGCCGAGCGGACGGCCCGCCGCGTCCAGCGTGGTGAGCGTCATCCCGGTCGCGCCGCGCATCGCGCCGACGATCGCGCGATCGGTCTCCGGGTCGGCGGCGCGCGCCGACTCGCGATCGCCCGCCAGCGCGAACCGCCGGTCGCCGATCACCAGCGTCAGCGGTGCGCCGTCGCCACGCGGGCGGGTCAGGCGAAAGCGGATCGACGGCGCGCGCGTTGCGCCCTGCCGCGCCGCGACCAGTGCATAGCCGCCGCGCCGGTCGGTCGTGCCGTCACGGCGGAGCGGTTGCGCCACCGCGACGCAGCGCGGCCCGGCCGTGTCGCGCAACGCCGCCCAGCGTTGCCAGACGCCCAACGGCTCACGTTCACCGATCAGCATTAACAAGGCGATGGAAAAGATCATCACTTGGTGCTCGTGGAAGGTTCTCCGCCGTTAACTGCAATCTATTTCGGAAGCAAACGCCGAACTCCCGCGATGTTCTCTAAAAATAGCCGAGGCGTTCCAAGGAGGCGCCTTCCGCCTGAACTTCAAGGGCGGTCGAAAGGGAGTGATTGATGACCAAGTTTTCTTTTTTCGTTCCGGCCGTTGCGCTCGGTCTTGCCGCGGCGACCCCGGCGGTTGCGCAGGATAACGGCTTCCAGGGCGCGCGCGCCGAGGCGCTGATCGGCTTCGACCATGTCAGCATCAAGGACTTCGGCATGAGCGGTCTCGGGCTGGGCGGTCTGGTCGGCTATGACTGGCAGGACGGCAACATCGTCTACGGTTTCGAGGGCGAGGTGGACGGCAACACCACCAGGAAGACGTCGGTCGACCAGGACGAGCGTCGCGCGATCAAGGCCAACCTCGATCTCTCGGCCGGTGCCCGCGTCGGCTACGTGCTTTCGCCGAAGGCGCTGGTCTACGGCAAGGCCGGCTACACCGTCGCCCGGTTCCGTAGCGACTGGCGGGATGAGGAAAGCAAGGGCTATGCGCGCCTCGTCACCACCGGGTTCCGCGTCGGCGCAGGCGTGGAATACAAGCTGTCCGACGCCGCGTTCGTGAAGGGTGAAGTGCGTCTGTCGCATTACGGCAAGGACGGCGATCTGGAGCAGGGTCTCTGGCGCGAGCAGGCGCTGGCGGGCGTCGGCATCCGCTTCTGATCGGTCCGATGCGGGGAGGGGGTCGGGGCCGGTGCTCCGGCCCCTTTTTCCGGTCGCGGTCTCACGTCGATGCCCGCGCCCGGCTGTGGCGTAAATACCACGATCGCCGCTGTTTAGGTGAGGTTCATGCAACAATGGCGCGAGCGCGTATTTGTCCCTCCACGCCCTGCGTTTCGGGGCGAGTGAGATGGAGTGAGACATGCGTAAGCTTGCAATGGCGATCCCGGCGACGGTGATGGCGATCGCGGTAGCGGCCCCGGCGACCGCGCAGGACGGCCCGTTCGCGGGCGGCCGCGTCGAGGTGCTGGCCGGCTACGACAACGTGCAGGACGGCGGCGACGGCGATTCGGAGGGGCAGCAGGGCTTCGGCTATGGCGGCCGGGTCGGCTATGACTTCCAGCGCGGCAACATCGTCTACGGCATCGACGGTGAATATACCGACGCGACCACCAAGACGCGCAGCTACAATGCGCTGACCGCGGGGGATCGCTTCTCGGTCGAGGCGGGCCGCGATCTGTATGTCGGCGGACGGCTGGGCTATGTGATCTCGCCGCAGGCGATGATCTACGGCAAGGGCGGTTACACCAATGCGCGCGTCGAGAATCGCTATCAGGCGACCACCAGCTCGGAGAATGAGCTGATCGACAAGACCAACCTCGGTGGTTTCCGGCTTGGCGCCGGGCTCGAATACAAGCTGACGCCGACCTCGTTCGTCACCGCCGAATATCGCTACTCGCATTACGGCGACATCGATGGTTACGACATCGACCTCGACCGGCACCAGTTGATGGCGGGGCTGGGCATCCGCTTCTGATTTCTCCACCATCGTGGAACAGGAAAGGGCTGGGGCGCTTGCTCCGGCCCTTTCATTTTGGCGAAAGCCCTAACTCTCTCAGAACAAGGATCGTGATCGCCAGTGGAGGACCGCCGGCGAGGAGCGCAGCGCAATCGGGTAGCAGAGCTACCCGTAAGCAAGCGCCGATGACCGGCGGTCCTCCCCTGGCGACCGCCGCGCGGCGGCTTTTAGCACCATGAACGGCTTGTATTGTCCCCCGGACAATACAAGCCATGTCCGGAGAACATGGCGACCTGTTCATCGTCGCGCGTCGGTCACGATGCTTTGGCATCGCTTCCTCCTTGCCCCTGGCCTGGTGCCAAAATCCGCTTCGTCACAACCTTGTTCTGAGAGAGTTTGGACCTTAGGGAGACTTGGCCAATTGCCCCTGGTGAGTGACCTGCGGGCCGGGGGAAGTGACGATGAAGGCGACGATTGAACGCGCGACGCTGCTGAAGGGGCTGAGCCACGTCCAGTCGGTGGTGGAGCGGCGCAACACCATCCCGATCCTGTCGAACGTGCTGCTGGAGGCGACCGCCGAGGGACAGCTGCGGCTGATGGCGACCGACCTCGATCTGCAGATCAACGAAAGCGTCGCCGCCGCGGTCGACCAGCCGGGCGCGACCACCGTCTCCGCGCACACCTTGTTCGACATCGCGCGCAAGCTGCCCGAGGGCGCGCAGGTCTCGCTGACCGCCGCCGAGGGGCGGATGACGATCGTGGCGGGGCGCGCGCGCTTCTCGCTGGGCACGCTGCCGCGCGACGATTTCCCGGTGATCGCCGAGGGTGAGCTGCCGACGCAGTTCGAGCTGCCCGCCGAGACGCTCAAGCAGATCATCGACAAGACCCGCTTCGCGATCTCGACCGAAGAGACGCGTTACTATCTCAACGGCATCTTCCTGCATGTCGCGGAGGGGGTGCTGAAGGCCGCCGCGACCGACGGCCACCGCCTTGCGCGCGTGACGGTCGACCAGCCCGAGGGCGCGGCAGGGATGCCCGACGTGATCGTGCCGCGGAAGTGCATTGCCGAGCTGCGCAAGCTGCTCGACGAGGTCGACGGGTCGGTCGGCGTGTCGCTGTCGGGGACCAAGATCCGCTTCGACCTGGGGCAGGCGATCCTGACCTCGAAGCTGATCGACGGCACCTTCCCCGATTACAGCCGCGTGATCCCGACCGGCAACGACAAGATCCTCAAGCTCGATCCGAAGAGCTTCATGGAGGGCGTCGACCGCGTCTCGACGATCGCCACCGAGAAGACGCGTGCGGTCAAGATGGCGCTGGACCGCGACAAGATCACGCTGTCGGTCACCAGCCCCGAGAACGGCACCGCCGCCGAGGAAGTGCCGGGCGAATATGCCGCATCGCCGTTCGAGATCGGCTTCAACAGCCGGTATCTGATGGACATTCTCGGGCAGATCGGCACCGATCTGGTCGAGGTCCACCTCGCCGACGCCGCGGCGCCGACGCTGATCCGCGAGAACGACAAGAGCCCGGCGCTCTACGTGCTGATGCCGATGCGGGTGTGATTCCTTTATCGGGGGAGCATGAACTCCCCCGTCATTCCCGCGCAGGCGGGAATCCAGACGCGCAGGTTTTCGCGAGGCCCACTGACGGCAGAGGTTCTGGACTCCCGCCTGCGCGGGAATGACGGCACTGGCCTACCGCCCCCGCATCATCGCGCGCAGCCGGCCGGGCATCCAGCGTGCCGCGAACGCCATCCGCTCGGCGGTCTTGCCGACCACCGTGTGCACGCGATCACCGTGCACCGCGGCCCACGCCTTTTCGGCGACCGTCTCGACCGGCGTGAACTCCAGCTTGCGACGCACGACCAGATCGCGCGCGGTGTATTTGGTGCCGGGGATCGGCGCCGACAGCAGGTTGGTGTCGATGAAGCTCGGCATCAGCGAGCGGACCCGGATGCCCTCCGCCGCCCATTCGCCGTCGAGCGCTTCGGTCAGCCCGCGCACCGCGAACTTGGTCGCCGAATAGATCGCGAGCCCCGCCGAGCCGTAGATCGCCGACGCCGAAGCGGTGTTGAGCAGGCACGCGCCCGGCGTCGCCTTCAGATATGGATAGGCCATGCGCGCGCCATAGGTCAGCCCGCGGAAGTTGATGTCGATCACGCGGTCGATCGCGTCGAGCCCGATCTCGGCGAACGGCCCGCCCGCCGCGATCCCGGCATTGTTGAACAGCAGGTCGAGCCGTCCGTCGCTGACGTGCGCGAAATCGGCGAGCACTTCCTCCCATTCCGAGGGGTCGCGCACGTCCATGACATGCGTGCTGGTGCGATCCGCGGGGAGCAGCGCGGCGGTGTCGCGCAGCCCCTGCGCGTCGATATCCGCCAGCCCGACCCGCCAGCCGCGCGCGCTGAACACTTGCGCCACCGCGCGCCCGATGCCCGAGCCGCCGCCCGTGACCAGCATCGCCTTCATCCCGCTCTCCCGCGTTAATGCTTGTTACCCACGCACGCTTCCCGCATCACCGGCGGCGATGCCAGCACTTTCGTCCGGACCGGCGGTCGCCTTCGAGCAGGTCGGCAAGCATTACGGCGATGCCGCGGCGATCGATGGCGTGTCGCTGACGATCGCGGCGGGGACGTTCGTCGCGCTGGTCGGCGCCTCCGGGTCGGGCAAGTCGACGTTGCTCAAGACCGTCAACCGGCTGGTGGTGCCCGATCGCGGCCGGGTGCTGCTCGACGCGCGCGACGTCGCCGACGGGCCCGCGCCCGCGCTGCGTCGGCGGATCGGCTATGTGTTCCAGGACGTCGGCCTGTTCCCGCATCTGAGCGTCGCGGAGAATATCGCGCTGCCGCTGCGGCTGGCGGGCACGCCCGATGCCGCGCACGCGATGGCGATGCTCGACCTTGTCGAACTGCCGCGCGCTGTCGCGACGCGGATGCCGGCGGAGCTGTCGGGCGGGCAGCGCCAGCGCGTCGGCGTGGCGCGCGCGCTGGTGACGCGGCCGGGACTGTTGCTGATGGACGAGCCGTTCGGCGCGCTCGATCCGGTGACGCGCGAGTCGCTCGCGGGGGCGGTAAAGCGGCTCCACGACGAACTGGCGCTGACCACGATCATGGTGACGCACGACATGGCCGAGGCGCTGCTGCTCGCCACGCGCGTGATCGTCATGGCGGCCGGGCGGGTGGTCGCCGACGAACCGCCGGCCGCCTTGCTGGCCGGGGCGGGCGGGACGGCGGCGCAGGCGCTGGTGGCGGTGCCGCGCGCGCAGGCGACGCGGCTGGCGGCGCTGTCGACATGAGCGACGCCTTCGCCCGTGTGCCGGCGCTCGCCGCGCAGCATCTGTTGCTCGCGATGGCCGCGCTCGCGCTGGCGCTGGTGATCGGCGTGCCGGTCGCGATCCGCGCCGCGCGCGCACCGCGGCTGGCGGGGGCGGTGCTGGGGTTCGCCAGCCTGGTGCAGACGATTCCTAGCCTTGCGCTGCTGGCGCTTTTCTATCCGGCGTTGCTGTGGATCGGGCATGGCGTGCCGGCGCTGGGCTTCCTGCCGGCCTTGCTCGCGCTGACGCTCTATGCGCTGCTGCCGATCGCGCGCAACATCGTCACCGGCTTGCGCGGGCTCGATCCGGCGGTGCTGGAGGCGGCGGACGGGATCGGGATGACGCGCGCGCAGAAGCTGCGGCTGGTCGAGCTGCCGTTGGTGCTGCCGATCGCGATGGCGGGGGTGCGCACCGCGGCGGTGTGGACGATCGGCGCGGCGACGCTGTCGACCACGGTCGGGCAGCCGAGTCTCGGCGACCTGATCTTCGCGGGGCTTCAGACGCAGGCTTGGACGCTGGTGATCGCGGGCTGCGTCGGCGCGGCGGGGCTGGCGTTGGGGGTCGACCTGTTGCTCGGCGTCGCGGAGCGGGCGGCGGGGGAGCGGCGCTGGAAACGCGCGGGGGCCGCGTTGCTGCTGCTGGTCGCAGCGACGGCGGCGGCGAGCACGCCGTTGTGGCGCGGCGGCGGCGAGCGGCGGGTCGTGGTGGGGGCAAAAAACTTTTCCGAACAATATATCCTGGCGCGGCTGATCGGTGATCGGCTGACGCGCGCCGGCTACGCGGTCACGTACCGCGATGGGCTAGGCTCGGCAGTGGCGTTCGGCGCGGTCGCGGGCGGCGAGGTCGACGTCTATGTCGACTATGCGGGAACGATATGGACCGCCGAAATGCACCGCGCCGATACGCCGCCGCACGCCGAGCAGCTAAGCGCGATCGCGGATTGGGTGCAAAAGTCGCGCGGCGTCACTTTGCTCGGCGCGCTTGGATTTGAGAATGCCTATGCCTTCGCGATGCGCGGTGATGATGCGCAGCGGCGTGGCATTGGAACGCTCGACGATCTGGTTCGCGTCGCGCCGCAATTGCGCTTCGGGGCCGATCTCGAATTCCTCGACCGGCCGGAATGGGCGGCGATCCGGCGCGCCAATCCGCTGCGCTTCGCCAGTGCGACGCCTTACGCCCCGACCTTCATGTACCGCGCGCTGGAGAGCGGGCGTGCCGATGTCATCAGCGCCTTCTCCTCGGACGGGCGGATCGCCGCCGACCGGCTGACGGTGCTTGCCGATCCGCGGCATGCGATCCCGGGCTATGACGCGATCGTGCTGGTCGCGCCAGCGCACCGGAAGGATGCGCGGTTCCTCGACGCGCTGCGGCCGTTGATCGGGCGCATCCCGGTCGCGGCGATGCGCGAGGCCAATTACCGCGTCGACCGGGATCGCGACAAGCAGAGCCCCGAGGCGGCGGCGCGGTGGCTGGCGGCGCGGATCGGGTTGTGAGCGACACAGCGGCGTCGGCCTCGGGTCGGCCAACCGTGACACGTGACAGACATGGGCCCCTGCCTGCGCAGGGGCGACGGGTTAGAAGAACAGCTTGCGGAACGAGACGCGGATCGTGCGGCCGACCGGGTCGAGATAATCGGGCTGGAAGCCGATCGGGACGGTGCCGTTCTGGTCGCGGACGTCGCGGCGGGTGTTGAAGAGATTGTCGAACTGGACGCTGACTCGCGCGCCGCGCATCCACGGGTGCGCGCGCACCCAGTCGATGTTGCCGCCGAGATCCGCGAACAGCCGCAGGTTGGCGGTGGCCAGCCCGCCGAATTCGAGCGTCTCGGGCGTGGCGGCGGTGCCGCCGTTGACGCGCGTGCCGCTCTGGTAATTGACCGACAGCCGCGCGCCGAGGCCGTTGTTGGTATAGCCGGCCTGCCCCTCCAGCTCGTGCCGCGCCTGCCCGCCCGCCGCGCCGATCGCATCGCCGTTGAGCAGGTCGAGCACGCGCCCGCCGTCGGCGATCGTCACGCGCTCGGTAAGGTGCCAGGTGTGGTAGAGCGCGAACTGGACGCGCCCGCCGGCCTGACCGCCACCACCACGACCGCGGAAGCCGCCGCCGCCGCCGGGCGGGCCGCCCGGGCCGCCGCCGCCCGCGTCGGGGCGGCCACCGTTCATCGCGCTGCCGTCCGGCCGGGTGCGATCCTGAGGCGGGCGATCGGGGCGCCGCTCGCCACCGGGCGGACGCAGCCCCTCGAACGGGTTCGGTCCGGTGCCGGCGCGGAATGCCTCAATCTTTTTCTGCAGCTCGGACTTGATGCGGAACGACAGGTTGACGCCGTAGCGGAGCTGCGACGTCTCGCTGCGCGCGAAATTGATCGGGCGCGAGTCGATCCGCAGCAGATTGCCGCCGGCGTCGCGGGTGAAGCGGTCGGGGAAGGCAGCCTCGATCGCGGCGGTCGCGCTCGGGAAGGCGGCGATCGGATCGTCGGTGGTCTGGCGCGTGTAATCGGCGCGGAAGTTGATCTGCTGATTGCTCCACGGCTTGATGTCGAGCCCGGCCTTCAGCGCGTGGCGATTGTCGGCGATCAGGTTCGGGTTGCCGCCGGTGACGGTGGTGACGGTCGCGGTGGTGCCGCGCACGTAATCGAACACGCGCACGCCGGGTGTGGTGACGGTCGGGTTGCCGAGCTGTTGCGCCGAGGGTGCCTCATCCTGATCGGTGACCGAGACGAGCAGCCGGATACCGTCGACCGGCGTCCAGTTGGCGCCATAGCCGAGTGTCCACAATGTCCCGAAGTCGGAAAGCTGGTCGACCGCGAGATTGCCGTTGATCGACAGCCGCCCGAGCGCGCTGAGCACGCCCTGCGCCTTGTTGGCGATCGGCAAATCGAGGTTGATCTGCGCATTGGCGAGATCGCGCCCGATGTCGGCGCTGCTGGCGACGCCGCGCCGGAACGAGTCGCTGGTGAAGTCGCTGGTCGAGGCGCCGACGCGGATGCTGGTGTTGGCGTAACCGGCCGGTAGCAGGAACAACGGCCCGGCGACCAAGGCGTCGAGCCCGGCGCTGGTCGCGATCGAGCGGCCGCGATCGGCGGGCAGCGCGCCAAGCGACAGCGGCGCATAGGGACTGGCGAGCGGATCGAAGGCGTCGATGCCTGCCTGCAACGCACTGGCGTCGAGCCCGGTGGTCGTCACCGTATTGCTCTCGTCGCGGTCGACGTTGCCGGTCAGCGACCAGCGCCACTGCCCGCGATCGCCGTTGAGCGTGCCGCCGAGGTGGAGATCGGTGGTCTCGGCGCGCTGCGTCAGCGCGGGGACGTCGTCGAAGGCGCGGGTCACGCGCACCGGCACCGCGAACGGTGAGTACGGACTGCCGACCGGCAGGTCGAGATCGACCTCGGCCAGCCCACGCAGCGCGCGCGTGACATTGTGGTCGACGGTCGCGTTCAGCGAGGCCGAGACGTTGCCGAAGATCGTCGTCGCATAGGTGCCATTGGCGCTGAACGTCTGCTGCTGCGGCAGGAGCGTGCGGTATGCGCCCTGATCGGTGACGTTGCGGGTGGTCGTGAAGTCGCCGAGCAGCGGTGCCTGCGTGGCGGCGAGCGCCGGGATGCCGAGCGTGGTGGCGTTGCCGAACAATGGGTCGATCGCGCCGCGGTTGAGCGACGCGACGTTGCCGCCGACCGCCGCGGCATTGGGCGCCTGGATGATGTCGCGCTCGGATTCGGTCAGCGCGCCGGGGCGGCTGTATTCGAGATGCAGGTTGACGCGCTTGTCGTTGCGGATCCGCAGCAGGTCGAGTTCGCCGCCAGGGGTGTTGCGGCCGCCCTCGGTCGCGAACCGGTCCTCGACCTCGGCGGTGACCGCCTTGAAGCGGCGGCGCAGCACGAAGTTCACGACGCGCTGGTCGGCGCGATAGCCGTATTTGAGCGCGACTTCCTCGGGCAGGATGTCGACGCGCTGGATCGCCTCGGTCGGCAGGTCGCGGATTTCCTGAAAGCCCGAGATGCGCCGCCCGTTGAGCAGCACCACCGGCGCGCCGCCCGCGCCGCGCCCGGAGCGGGTCTGCGGCGACAGTTCGTTGAGCAATTCGGTGACCGAGCTGACGCCGTAGCTGCGGATGTCGGCGGGGGACAATTGCTCCTCGGGCGTGACGTCGCCGATCACCGCGCCGCGTTGCGCGCGCGAGCCGGTGACGACGATGTCCTCGCTGCCTTCCTCGTCGTTTTCTGGTTCGGCGGGGGGCGTCGTCGGAGCCTGCACGCCGGCCTGCGCGGGTGGCGGCGGCGCTGCGGCTTGCTGCGCGTAGGCGGGTAGGGCCGCGGTGGAAGCCAACAGAAGGAACGAGAGACGCATGTGTTACCCCAGCCGCGCGTGACGTTCGGCGGCAGTCGTGGCGCTATCGCCGGTTTGTCGCATAATTATGCCGGTTGGGTACTCCCTCTCCCCGCCGGGGGCATGGAGGGTCGGGTCGTCCATGCTCCAGCATGGAATGAACAATGCGGGGCATTGTTCACCCGACACTGGTGAGGGGTCGGGGTATCACCGAGACTGACGCTCTCTGCGAGGCACCTACCCCTCACCCAACCAGTTCCGGGTCTACATCGCCTCGCGATATCGAGAATGTGCCGGGGGCACATCCGACCCGTAACTCCCCGGAGGGGAGAGGGCTATATGACGATCTTTACCGGCACCGACTTCGCCGCCGGGACATGGCTTTCCTCCGCGTGGTGCGACAGCGGGATCAGCGGGTTGCATTCCGGGTAATAGGCCGCGATGCAGCCGTCGGGGACGTCATATTCGACGACGATCAGGTCTCCGACCCGGCGATCATGGTTGTCCTCCGCATCGGTGGCGAGCGTCACCTTCTGACCGGCGGTGAGCCCGGCGCGCGCGATGTCGGCGCGGTTCATCAGCACCACCTGACGCGTGCCGTTGATGCCACGGAAGCGGTCCGAATAGCCGTAGATCGTGGTGTTGAACTGGTCGTTGGAGCGCAGCGTCAGCAGGCGGAAGCGGCCCTCCGCCTCGGTGAAGCCGGTCGCGTTGAGCGTATCGGGCACGAGGAACTCGGCCTTGCCGCTCTCGGTGTCCCATTCGCGCCCGGACGCCTTGTTGCCCTTCCAGAAGCCGCCCTTCTCCTGCAACCGCTCGTTGAAGCGCGCGAAGAAGTGCGGGAACACCGCGGCGATCTCGTCGCGGATCAGGCTGTAGTCGCCGACCCATGCGTCCCAGTCGATCGCCGGGTTGGGCGGCAGGAACGATTGCGCAATCCCGGCGACGATCGCGGGCTCGGACAGCAGATGCGGGCTGGCCGGCTCGACCTTGCCGAGCGATGGGTGGATGACGCTGGTCGAATCCTCGACCGTCACGCGTTGCGGTCCGGTCGCCTGCAGGTCGCGCTCGATCCGGCCGAGGCACGGCAGCAGCCAGGTGTCGCCGGCGGCGGGGATCAGGTGGCTGCGGTTGAGCTTGGTCGCGATCTGCACCGACAGGTCCATCCGCGCCCAGCCGTCCTCGACCAGTTCGGTTTCCGGCACCGCGCGCGCGAAATTGCCGCCGAGCGACAAGAACGCCTTGACCGTGCCGTCGATGATCCCGCGACACGCCTCGACCGTATCCAGCCCCTTTTCGTTCGGCGGCGAGAAGCCGTAGCGCTCCTTGAGCTTCTCGACGGGCGCGAGTTCGGTCTTCTCGGTGATGCCGACGGTGCGCTGCCCCTGGACGTTGCTGTGGCCGCGCACCGGGCACAGGCCGGCGCCCGGCTTGCCGATGTTGCCGCGCATCAGCATCAAATTGACGAGCATCCGGACGTTGTCGACGCCCTTCACATGCTGGGTCAGCCCCATGCCGTAGATCGCCATCGCGGTCTTCGCGCGGCCGTAGGCGGCGGCGGCGCGTTCGATCGCGGCGCGGGTCAGGCCCGACTCGCGCTCGATCTCGTCCCAGCCGGTCGCCTGCACCTTGGCGGCGAAGGGCGCGAAATCGTGGGTGTGTTCGGCGATGAAGTCATGGTCGATCGCGTCGTTGGCGAGCAGCCATTTGGCGATGCCCATCATCACCGCAATGTCGCCGCCGGCCTTCACCTGATGATATTGGGTGGCGATCGGGGTCTCCTTGCCCGTCGCCATCTCGATCGGGTTCTGCGGATCGGTGAAGCGCTCGAGCCCGCGTTCCTTGAGCGGGTTGAAGACGATGATGTCCGCGCCGCGCTTGTGGACGTCGCGCAGCTGGTGGAGCATCCGCGGGCTGTTGGTCGCGACGTTCTGCCCGAAGTGCAGGATGCAGTCGGTGGTGTCGAAATCCTCGAGCTTGGTGGTGCCGACCGGCACGCCGATCGAGGTCTTGAGCCCGACCGAGGTCGATTCGTGGCACATGTTCGAACTGTCGGGCAGGTTCTGATTGCCGTAGAGCCGCGCCATCAGCTGCCACATGAACGACGTTTCGAGGCTGGCGCGACCGGAGGCATAGAAGACCACCGACTTGGGCGGCAGCGCCTTGAGCCGCGCGCCGATCGCCTTGAACGCTTCCTCCCAGGGCGCGACGACATATTTGTCGCTGGTCGCGTCGTACTTCATCGGATGCGTCAGGCGTCCGGCCTCCTCGAGCCGATAGTCGCTCCAGCCGCGCAGCTCGGTCAGCGTGTGTTGGCGGAAGAAGTCGGGGGTGACGCGCTGGCTGGTGATCTCCCACGCGGTCGCCTTCGCGCCATTCTCGCAGAATTCGGCCGGGTGCGGCGGATAGGGCTTCGACCAGGCGCAGCTGACGCAGGCGAAGCCGTCGTGCTTGTTCTGGCGGAGCAGCTCGGCGGTGGTCTGCGCGACGTTCTTCTCGCGCGGGATGATGTCGGCCAGCGAGCGGACCGACCCCCAGCCGCCCGAGGGGCCATCATAAGGGGTGAAATCTGGGCGATCGTCGTGCTGCTCGGTCATGCACGCGCTAACGCACGGGCCGCGAGAAAAGCACCGCATCGTCGCGCGCGAGCGACACGAGCGTCAGCCCGGCGGCGGCGGCGCGGTCGAGCGCGAGGCTGGTCGCCGCCGATACCGTCACCAGCATCGGACACCCCGCCAGCGCGGCCTTCTCGACCAGCTCGTAGGAGCAGCGCGACGAGAGCAGCGCGAACCCGCCGTCCCAGCCGAGCGCCTGCCGCGCCATTGCGCCGATCAGCTTGTCGAAGGCATTGTGCCGCCCGACATCCTCGCGCGCGACGCGGATCGTGCCGTCATGCGCGCAGAGCAGCGCGGCATGCGCGGCACCGGTGGCACGGTTGAGCGGCTGGTGCGCGCGCATCGCGGCCAACGCGGCGAAGATCGCCGCCGGTGCGACGGTCGCGGCGGGGACGCGGGGCAGGTCGCGGTGGACGGCGTCGAGATTGTCCATCCCGCACAGCCCGCACGAGCTGTCGCTGGTTCGCCGCCGCACCCGGTCGCGCACCGCGGCGGCGCGGGCGGGCGGCACCGTCAGGCGCACGATCGTGCCGCGCGGCGTGTCATGCACGTCAAGCGACTCGATCTCGCCGGCTGCGGTGACGATCCGCTCGGCAAGTGCGAAGCCGGTCGCGAAATCGGCGATGTCCTGCGGAGTCGCCATCATCACCGCATAGCCGATGCCGTTGACCTCGATCGCGATCGGCGCTTCCGCGATCACCGCGCGCGCGTGCGGGGTGGAGCGCGAGTCGCGGGTAAGGCGGTCAAAGGAACGTGTGTTCGTCATTCACCCACATCATCGGCTTTGTACGATTTCGCCACCGCGATTTGATCGAGGTGAAAGCCTCGATCCCGCGTCGGATGCACATTCGGTGCAGTTGAGCGCGTACCGTCCTTCCTCGGGTCAGGAGCATCGGTCATGTCTGGCACCAGCGATATCGCCTATTTCCGTCAACGCGTCGTCGACGAGAAGCGACGCGCGCGCGCCGCGTGCGAGGATGCGATCCGTCGGCTGCATCTCGATTTCGCCGCCCGCTACGCGCAACGTGCCGAAGAGGCGGAACGGCGCGCGCTGCAATGGGCCTCGTCGCCGCGGACCTGATCCGGGGAGGGGCGACTAGTCGATTCGATAATGGATCGGCTTGAAGCTGCCGCCGTTCGACGCCGGCGCGGAGCAGGCGGTCAATCCGATCACCAGATCCATCGCCGCGCGCAGCACGATGCGGTCGCCGGCCTTGCTGACCGGCGGCAGCACCTCAAGCCGTCCGGTCGGACCATCGACCGGCACGTTCATGAAGCAGTTGAACGCGACCGGGATCATGTCCTCTGTGATCCCCCAGGGCGCGAGCGCCTCGGCGAGATTGCCGAAACAGCCGCGATGCCGGGGCAGATCGGGATAAAAATGGTCGAAGGTCGCGTAGGAGCACGGCGTCAGCAGGAAATCGTGCCGCCCGACCGTGTCCTCGACGATCTCCAGCAGCACGTTCGAGCGGTTGGAATAGAGTTTATGCCCGGTCGTCAGTTGGATCGTCTCGGCATAATCGAGCGTCCGCCCCGACGACAGCACCTCGCGCACGTCGGCGGCGTTATAGGCGAGCAGATCGGCGACCTGCACGCCGCGCGGATCGATGACGGTCAGCGTCTGCCCGGCGGACAGCGTGAAACCCGCCCCGCTGCGGGGTGCGATCTCCTGCACGGTGCCGGTCATGGACGCGACTCACCGGCGTCCTTGCCGGCGTAATGGAACGGGCAGCGCCACGCTTCATCGACGACACGGCCGCTATATTGCCGCGCCTCGCTGGTCTCGCCGTGGCGGGCGAGCATCGGGTTGCGCGAGCCGGCGATCGCCTCGTCGCGGACCATGATCGCCTCGCGCATCGTCTCGTAACGGCCGTCGGCGCGCAGCGTTTCGAACTGATCGTGCAGGTTGAACACCAGGGTCGGACGCGCGAAGCGCCGCGCCGGGCGCGAGGCATTCGGGTGAAGCCCGACGACGAAAAACGCCTCGCCGCCGAAGCTCAGCGAGAAATGCGAATCGGCCGGATCGTGGCTGACGCGCGTGTCATAGGGCTGGCCGCGCCACACGTCCTTGTCGGACAGCGACTGGATACGCTGCCACAGGGCGCGCTCGAACGCGGGTTCGTCGAGCCCCGCCGGCCCGTCGAACACCACCGCGAAGCTGCGGAACAAGGCCGGCTGTTCGCGATAGGCGGCGGCGAATTCCACCAGGCCGTCGTGGATGCGCAGATCGTCCCACGCGCTGTCGATGCTCGTGCAGGCGAGCACGTTCATCGTGCCACGCGCCATGGCCGCCTTGGCACCGACGCACGGAAAGGCGCGGTCGGCGATATGATCGTGGAGAAGGGTTTCAAGTTCCGCCTGCGCATGATGCGTCCAGCGGAACATCGGTGTGTCGGGTGCCGGCATAAGGCAGGTTAGACGGACAGACGCGGGTTAACGTTCCTGGGAATCACATTGACGACGATCAGTGTCGGATCGGCTTTATCCTCCGAGGATCGCGTCGATCGCGGTCGCCAGCTCGATGTCGCGCCCCGAAAGCCCGCCGGCATCGTGCGTGGTCAGCAGGATTTCGACGCGATTCCAGACGTTGCTCCATTCGGGATGATGGTCGGCGCGTTCGGCGAGCAGCGCGACTTGCGTCATGAACCCGAATGCTTCGGCAAAGTCGGTGAACACGATCGAGCGCGTGATCGCGTCGCGCCCTTCGTCATAATCCCAGTCGGGCAGCGCATCGAGCGCATCGACCCGCTCGGCCTCGCTCAACGGTTCGATCGTCTCGGGCATGAATCCGCTCCCTTCCGCTACTTCGCCCGGAGCGGTATGGCCGGCGGGATGGACGGGCAAGAGGCAATGGGCATCGCGCCCTCCGCAGATGCGATCGAGGCGCATGCCCGCGACGTGATCGCGCGGCTGCCCGCCGAATTTCGCGCGCATCTGGGCGACGTGGTGCTGCTGGTAGAGGAAGAGGCGGATGCCGAAACGCTCGCCGCGCTGGAACTCGAGCACCCGCTCGACTTGACCGGCCTGTACCACGGGCAGCCGATCGGCGAGAAAAGCGCGTTCGACAGTGGTGCGCTGCCCGATCGCATCCATTTGTACCGACAGGCGATCCTCGCCGAATGGTGCGAGACCGGGGTGCGGCTCGACGCGCTGGTCGCGCATGTCACGATCCACGAGATCGGCCACCATTTCGGGCTGTCGGACGACGACATGCACGCGCTGGAAGAGGCGGTGGCGGACGACGCGTGCTGAGCGCGCAGGGCCTGACGGTCGCGCGCGGGGGCCGGTTACTGATCGAGGCGCTGGATCTCGCAGTGCCGCGCGGCGGCGCGCTGCTGGTGCGCGGACCGAACGGCGCGGGCAAGTCGAGCCTGTTGCGCGTGCTGGCCGGGCTACTCCCCCCGGTCGCGGGCGCGGTGACGCGCGAGGGGACGCTGGCGTGGATGGGGGAGGCGACCGCGCTCGACAGCGAGCGGCGGCTCGGCGCGGCGTTGCGCTTCTGGGCGACGCTCGACCGTGCCGCAGGGGCGGCGCTGCGCGTGTCGGCGGCGCTGGCCGCGGTCGGGCTCGACGAACTCGACGACGTGCCGGTGCGGCTGTTGTCGACCGGGCAGCGCCGCCGCGCCGCGCTGGCGCGGGTCGTCGCGGCGGGCGCTGATCTGTGGTTGCTCGATGAACCCGCCAGCGGGCTCGACGCCGCCGCGGTCGCTCGGCTGGAGGCGCTGATCGACGGCCATCGCGGTGGGGGCGGGGCGGTGGTGGTGACCACGCACCAGCCCCTGGCGCTGCCCGACGCCGCGACGGTGACCCTGTGATCGCGCTGTTCCGTCGCGACGTGCGGCGCGGTTATGCCGGGGGCGGCGCGACGCTGGTGATCGCGTTCTTCCTGTTGGTGGCGGTGCTGTTCCCGTTCGCGATCGGGCCGGACGCGACGTTGCTGGCGCGGGTCGGCGGCGGGGTGATCTGGGCGGCGGCGTTGCTCGCGGCCTTGCTGCCGGTCGAGCGGCTGGTGCAGCCCGATCTCGAGGCGGGGGTGCTCGACCAGCTGACGGTACGCGGCGTGTCGCCGGCGATGGTCGCGGCGGTGAAGATCGCGGCGCATTGGTGCGCGTTCGCACCGCCGCTGATGCTCGCGGCGGTGATCGCGGCGGGGCTGCTCGATCTGTCGGCGGAGCGGTTGCTGCTGGTCGAGGCGGGGCTGCTGCTGGGCACGCCAGGGCTCGCCGCGCTGGCGGTTGCGACCGGGGCGCTGGTCGCGGGGTTGCGCGGGGCAGGGGCGGTGGCGGGGCTGGTGATGCTGCCGCTCGCGGTGCCGCTGCTGATCTTCGGCGCGGGCGCGATCGAGGGCGGGGCGAGCGGGTTGAAGCTGCTGGCGGCGGTCAGTCTGGTGCTGGTGGCCGGCGCGCCGGTCGTCGCGGGCGCGGCGATGCGGGCGGGGGTGGAATAAAGGTAAGCAGCGCGGCCCCGGATCAGGTCCGCGAGCACGGCGGCGTCACCGCGACCATCGCGCCCAGATCGCGGTCGGCAGCGCCAGCCCGCGCGCTTCCTCGCGCACCGCCAGTTCGCCGGCCTCGACGGTGCCGGGCAGGTCCGCGAACGCCTGCCGCAGCATCTCGCCGATCGCCAGCGCCGACATCCGCACCGCATAGACGGTCAGGAACAGATAGCGCGACTCGGCATCGAGCAAGCGCCGGCAATCCGCGACCAGCGCGGGCAGATGCTCTTCCAGCCGCCACACCTCGCCATCCGGCCCGCGCCCGTATTTGGGCGGGTCGAGCAGGATGCCGTCATAGCGCCGCCCGCGCCGCACCTCGCGCGCGACGAACTTGGCGGCGTCGTCGATGATCCAGCGCACTGGCGCGTCGGCGAGCCCGGAGAGCGCCGCATTGCCGCGCGCCGCCTCGACCGACTTCTTCGAGGCATCGACATGCACCATCTTCGCGCCGACCGCCGACAGCGCCAGCGTGCCGACCCCGGTATAGCCGAACAGATTCAGGCATTCCGGCTCGGCCATGCCGGCGATCCGTCCGCGCATCCACGACCAGACCGGCGCCATGTCGGGGAAGAAGCCGAGGTGGCGGAACGGTGTGGTCTGCGCGGTGAAGCGAACGCGCGCGTCGCCCTCGCTCCACGCGAGCGGCCAGCCGTCCCGCGGGACCGGCTCGGCGAAATGCCATTGCCCGCCACCGTCCTCGTCGCTGCCCGGCACGAACTCGCCCTGCGCGCGCCAGTCGGCGTTGGCCGGGGCCCAGAGCGCCTGCGGCTCGGGGCGGATAAAGCGGAAGCGGCCGTAGCGTTCGAGCTTGCGGCCGTGGCCCGAATCGACCAGCCCGTAGTCGGCCCATGGCTCGCCGATGAGAGTCGACAACTGCATCAGCCGCGCGGCACCGCGTGCTCGGCGACATAGCCGCTCACCGCCTCATAGGTGGCGTCGAGCGTGACGAAGCGCTCCTCGCGCTCGAACAGGTCGCCGACGCGCGGCGGCAGCGGCGGGCGGACGCCGGTGGCGCGCTCGACCGCGTCGCCGAACTTCGCAGGGTGCGCGGTCGCCAGCGTGACCATCGGCACGCCCTCCGTCGCGTGGCGGTGCGCCGCGGCGAGCGCGATCGCAGTATGCGGATCGACGATCTGCCCGGCGCGCTCGTGCGCGTGGCGCATCGCCAGCGCCATCTCGTCGGTGTCGACGCGCTCGCCGACGAACAGCGGCGCGGCGCCTTGCGTCTGCGTATTGGTCAGGCGGATGCTGCGCGCATCCTCGAAGCTGCGCATCTGCTCAGCCAGCGCCACGCCGTCGCGGCCGCCGAGATCGAACAACAGCCGCTCGAAATTGCTCGATACCTGAATGTCCATCGACGGCGTCGGGGTCGGGACGACGGTGCGGCTGGAGTAGTCGCCGCTGGACAGCGCGCGGGCGAGGATGTCGTTGACGTTGGTGGCGACCACCAGCTTCGCGACCGGCAGCCCCATCTTCGCCGCGACATAGCCCGCGAAGACGTCGCCGAAATTGCCGGTCGGGACGCTGAACGCGACCGGCTTCGCCGGCGCGCCGAGCCGGACCGCGGCGTAGAAATAATAGACCACCTGCGCCATCAACCGCGCCCAGTTGATCGAATTGACTGCCGACAGCCGGAAGCGGCCGGCGAAGGACGTGTCGTTGAACATCGCCTTCACCAAAGCCTGCGCGGTGTCGAAGTCGCCGCGGATCGCGATATTGTGGACGTTGGGCGCGCCGACGGTGGTCATCTGGCGGCGCTGCACCTCGCTCACCCGGCCTTCGGGGTGGAGCATGAAGATGTCGACGCCGCTGCGCCCCGCCACCGCGTCGATCGCCGCCGAGCCGGTATCGCCGCTGGTCGCGCCGACGATCGTCAGATGCTGGTCGGTGCCCTTCAGGAACCGCTCGAACAAATGCCCGAGCAATTGCAGCGCGACGTCCTTGAACGCCAGCGTCGGGCCGTGAAACAGCTCGAGCAGCCATTGGTCGTGGTCGAGTTGCACCAGCGGGGTCACGGCGTCGTGGCTGAACGCGCCATAGGCCGCTTCGCACAGCCCGCGCAGTTCCGCGCGGGTCAGCGTGCCCTCGACGAACGGCGCCATCACCGCCACCGCAGTGTCGACATAGGACAGCCCCTTGAGCGCGCCGATTTCGTCGGGCGACAGGGTCGGCCAGCTTTCAGGCACGTACAGCCCGCCATCGGAGGCGAGGCCGGCGAGCGTGACGCCCGCGAAGTCGAGCGCGGGCGCGTTCCCGCGGGTGCTGACGTAGCGCATGGGAGGCTGCCTAGATGCCGCGCTACCCGCACGCAATGCCTCGCCGGTTGCGTCGCGCCCAACGACAGGTTTAGCAGGCGGTCATGGCATTGATCGACGTTTTCCTCCGCCGCGCCATCCAGCGCGGCCGCCTCACCCTCACCAAGCCCGACGGATCGGTCTCGACCTTCGGGCAGGACGATCCCGCGCTGAAGCCGGTGTCGTTCCGCATCACCGACACCAAGGTCTATCGCGAGATCGCCGCCGACCCGGCGCTGGGCGTCGCCGAGGCGTTCATGGACGGGCGGTTGATCGTCGAGGAGGGCGATATCCTCGACCTGCTGATGCTCGCTACCAGCAACAGCCGTTGGGAGAACGGCAGCAACAAGCTCGCCGCCAGCCCGCTGCGGCGACTCGGCGGGCAGATTCGCCATCGCTTCCTGACCGCGAACAAGGCGCTGCAATCCAAGCGCAACGTCGCGCACCATTACGACCTGTCGGACCGGCTCTACGACCTCTTCCTCGACGTCGATAAGCAGTACAGCTGCGCCTATTACACCGATCCGGCCAACCCGCTGGAGCAGGCACAGGCCGACAAGAAGGCGCATATCGTCGCCAAGCTGGCGATCAAGCCGGGGATGCGCGTGCTCGATATCGGCTGCGGCTGGGGCGGGATGGCGCTGTATATTCACGCCAAGACCGGCGCCGAGGTGCTGGGGATCACCTTGTCGGAGGAGCAGCTCAAGGTCGCGAAGCGCCGTGCCGAGGAAGCCGGGGTCGCCGACAAGGTGCGCTTCGAGCTGATCGATTATCGCGCGCTGGAGGGGCCGTTCGACCGGATCGTCTCGGTCGGCATGTTCGAGCATGTCGGGGTGCGCAACTTCCGCACCTATCTCAACAAGTGTCGCGACCTGCTGACGCCCGAGGGCGTGATGCTGCTCCACACGATCGGCCGCGGCGACGGACCGAACTTCACCGACAAGTTCACCGACAAGTATATCTTCCCGGGCGGCTATATCCCGGCGCTGTCGGAGGTGCTCAAGGCCAACGAATATATCCGCTGGTTCGTCACCGACATCGAAGTGCTGCGGATGCATTATGCGATGACGCTGCGCGACTGGTACGTTCGGACGGTGGCGGCGCACGACCAGATCGTCGCGCTGTACGACGAGCGCTTCTTCCGGATGTGGACCTATTATCTGGCCGGCGCGATCGTGTCGTTTACCAACGGGCCGCTGGTCAATTACCAGATCCAGTTCAGCCGCGACCGCCTCGCGCTGCCGCTGACGCGCGATTACATGTTCGAGGAAGAGCGGCGGCTGCGGGAGGGGTGAGTCCGGCCGTCATTGCGAGCGTAGCGAAGCGATGACGAAAGGGGCGGGCTTACCGCTTCGGTGCGGCCTTGCCCTGTGCTGCACCCTTGGCGGCCGCGCGGGCGCGGGCGGCTTCGGTGGCGTCGACCTTGCCGTCGCGGTTGGTGTCATAGGCGCTGAACACCGCGCCCATCAGCGCTGCCGACTCGGCCTTGCTGACCTTGCCGTCCTTGTTGGTGTCGGCGCGCGCCAGGAACAGCGCCGCGACGCGCTTCGCGTGGGTGGGGTCGAGCGTCTTGCCCGCGCCGACCTTCATCTTGCGCATCCGCGCCTCGATCTCGGCGGGCGATAGGAAGCCGTCCTTGTTCGCATCCGAGGCGCCGAATTCCTTGTCGAGCTTGGCGGTGGCGGAGGCGCGCGTTTCCTGCCCCAGCGCGGTGACGGTCAGCGCCGGGAGCGACAGCAGGGCGACGAGCGCGGCGGCAAGGGTGACATGGTGCTTCATCCCGCCGCCGTGCGGCACGCCGCTTTTACGCCGGCTGAACGGGTCGCCGGAGGGCGGCAAGACGGTTGCCCTCGCGCGCACGAGCGCGTAGCGGCGCGCGCAAGAAGGAGCCTTGCCCATGACCGATCAGATCAAGCGCGTCGTACTAGCTTACTCGGGGGGGCTGGATACCAGCGTGATCCTGAAATGGCTCCAGACCGAATATGGCTGCGAGGTCGTCACCTTCACCGCCGATCTGGGGCAGGGCGAGGAGCTGGAGCCGGCGCGCGCCAAGGCCGAGCTGATGGGGATCAAGCCCGAGCACATCTTCATCGACGACCTGCGCGAGGAGTTCGTCAGGGATTACGTCTTTCCGATGATGCGCGCCAACGCATTGTACGAGGGGCTGTATCTGCTCGGCACCTCGATCGCGCGCCCGCTGATCGCCAAGCGCCAGATCGAGATCGCCAAATTGGTCAACGCCGATGCGGTCAGCCACGGCGCGACCGGCAAGGGCAACGATCAGGTGCGCTTCGAGCTGGGCTATTATGCGCTCAACCCCGACATCAAGGTGATCGCGCCGTGGCGCGAATGGGATTTGACCAGCCGCACCCGGCTGATCGAATTCGCCGAATCGCACCAGATTCCGGTCAGCAAGGACAAGCGCGGCGAGGCGCCGTTCTCGACCGACGCAAACCTGCTCCACACCTCTTCGGAGGGCAAGGTGCTCGAGGACCCGTGGGACGAGGTGCCCGAATATGTCTTCTCGCGCACCGTCAGCCCGGAGGATGCCCCCGATCAGGCGGAGACGATCACGATCGATTTCGAGCGCGGCGACGGCGTCGCGGTCAACGGCGAGGCGCTCTCGCCGGCCGCGCTGCTCGCCAAGCTCAATGAGCTGGGGCGCAAGCACGGCATCGGCCGGCTCGATCTGGTCGAGAACCGCTTCGTCGGCATGAAGAGCCGCGGCATGTACGAAACGCCGGGCGGGACGATCTACGCGCTTGCGCACCGCGCGATCGAGCAGCTGACGCTCGACCGCGGTGCCGCGCACCTCAAGGACGAACTCGCGCCGCGTTATGCCGAGCTGGTCTATAACGGCTTCTGGTTCTCGCCCGAGCGCGAGATGCTGCAGGCAGCGGTCGATCATTCGCAGGAGAAGGTGGCGGGGACCGTCCGGCTCAAGCTCTACAAGGGTGCGGCGCATGTTACGGGGCGCAAGTCGCCGAACTCGCTCTATTCGGAAAAGGTCGTGACGTTCGAGGACGATCAGGGCGCCTACGACCAGCGCGACGCGGCGGGCTTCATCAAGCTCAACGCGCTGCGGCTGCGATTGTTGGGGCGGCGGGACAGGTAAGGTGCTCTAATCCCACGACTGTACTTCCTGTTTATTATCGGGGCTGGCTCGTAAACATAAAGGGCCGGCCCTTATTATTGAATTTTTCCACCATGTTCCATATATGTTCTCACACAAGCGTGGGGGCGAAGCATGATGAACCTCGTCACTAGCGTCGACCATCGACGCGACTTCTCGGTGTGGCTCCGGACGGGGCGACGTCCGACACGAACCGCGGACGGCATCGAGCTCAAGTTCAATCCGTATCACGATCCGCGAAATGGGCAGTTCACCTCAGGGCCGGGCGGGGCTGCTTTACCGGATCGAGGTTCAACAGCGAGTCGCGTTGCAGCGCCGGCTTCGCGGCAACTCTCTAAGAGCGAGTGGCATGACGCTTCGGTCGAGCAATCGGCTGATGCCAAGAACCAAGAAGCGGTCATCGATGCGATCTATCGCCAGATCGTGACGCCGGTGCTTTCCGGAACGTACAATACGTACCTCCGAGAGGGCCAGTCCGCAGCAACAGTCGCGCTTTTGAAGACCCGATGACGCTGGAACAGACGTTTCCCGGTCTGCGCGACGCACCCGGCGGCGCGGTCATCTCGCTGCTGGATAATGCGTTTGGTATCACCGCGCCCGCAAACGAGGACATGGCTAAGACGACGCAGGAGCGAAGCGCGTATCTCATTTCGCAGATCAAGGCGCTCGATCCCCATTGGACGTTTCAGTCGCTTGGTTTCCCAACGACATGGGAAGGGCAGAAAAATCAACTGAATGATTTGCGCATGCAGCGCGCTGCAGCTTTTTCTAGGATTGAAGGCGATCTGCGGCCCATGCAAGTCGAGACAATGCGTGCAATGCAAGGTTTGGCGGACAAAGCGTACAGCAAGGCGGTCCGCCTCTACGACGCTGGCGCACTGAGAGGGCATTTATCAAAGGAACAGGCGATTGGCCGCTTCGTCGACAATGAGGTTCGAAGGGGATTAAGATCTATATATGAGGATTACAAGATAAAAGAGGTGAGTAAGCAGGTGCGGGTAAACCGCCGAGAGTATGGTACATCAGCGCCCGAATCCTCATATAGGATCCCCGATGCCAGAGTTGGCGATGTCGCCTACGATGTGACCCTTTCTCCTAAGTCGCTAAAAAGCCCTCAAATACGCGGCTTCTTCAATGCGGACTTCCGTCCACAGCTTGTTGTCGTTGTCAGGCCTCGGCAGTTGGGGCGAGGAAGCAGTTACATCATTAATAGGCCGGAGGCAGGAAAATGAATAGCTATAAGCCGTACGTCCCCGAAACCCTGAGCGAGCTTATGGATCAGGTCGTGCCGATGATGGGAGATGCGCCAAACTTCAAAGATGACACAGGATACTTTCCTCGAAAAAGTATTGATTCTGAATTCTACGCGCTGATCGAGGGATTTGGGAAGGTCCGGGACAAGATCGGGGAAGATCGGTACGCCAGGGCACTCGATATCGCGGCCCGCATGAAAGCGATCTTTCTCGAGGCCGAGGACGAGAACGACCCCAAGACGATGCAAGGCATTTATCTGATCCACGAACTCATGGACATCATCGACGAGGTGCGGGCACGGCGTGTGGCGTCGAAGCTCAAGGATGACGAGGGGCGCGTGACGGGGGACTGATCTCGCCACCCCCCGTGACGGTAGGCCGAGATACTTCCGCCAGCACGGCATGGCGAGGCGCGCACCGCTTCGCTCATGGCTGATGAAGGCTCCCTGTTCGCTCCGGTCAAGATCGATGCACATGCAGGCTCATCCGTCACCGGTCGATCGAACGTACCGGCAAGTCGGAACTTGCGTCGCGTGGCACGAAGGACGGCGACCTATGAAACCTGCCCTGCCGCGCCGCGGCGGGAAGGATGTTACTCCTTGCGCGCCGATGCGACGGCGATCTTCACCCAATCGTCCGGCGCATCGTGTAGCTTGAGGTACAAGGCATCGCCAGCGGGTCGTGGCGCCGTCAGCGACGTGCCGACAAACCCGACCGGCACCACCACCGCGCCGACGCCCTCGGCGCTGCCCGCTACCGCAGAGATCAGGAACAGATCGTCGCCCTCAATCGCGCACTCCTTGTCGCCGCACGTCACCTTCGTCAGCACCGGCAGGCGGACGACGCGCGCCAGCGGCTGCCACTCGCCGAGCGTCTCGCCCTGCACCAGCCGCATCCTGAGCGCGCCGACCGCCGCCGCGCCGAGCGCCTGTCGCGGCGCGAACGTGCCGACCGCGACGTCGCCGCCCAAAGATTGCAGCTTGCCCGAGGCGACCGTCAGCTTGGTCGTCGCCTCGTCGTCGGTGGTCGCGACCTCGATCGCATCGTCGTTGGTCAGCCGCGTGCCGACCGCGCGCACCGAGAAGGTCAGCGTCGCGTCGGGCGCGAGCAGTCCCGTGGGAAGCACTAGCGGCACCTTCGCCGCGGCGGCGGGCGCGTCGACATGGGCACCGACCAGCTCAAGGCGCGGGCGCGGCGGGGTGATCGTCGCGCGCACCGTCGTGGTACGCCCGTCCTTGAGCGTTACCTTCGCGTCGCTCGCACCCTGCGCCAACGTCTCGGTGTTCGCCTCGGTGGTCAGCGCCAGCCGGTCGCCGCCGCCCGGATCGCGGGTCAGCGCGCCGGCGACGAAGGTCACGCCGGCGACCTCCAGCTTCGCGACCTGATCGAGCCGCGCGCCGACCAGCCGGCCTTCCCTGTCGCCGGTATAGAGCGTGAAGCCCTCCAGCCGGCTCGCCTCGGTCTGTCCCTTGAGCGTCAGCTGCGCGGGCTGCGCGCCGCCATATTGCGCGACCAGCAGCGTCAGCTCGCCGGGGCGGGTGCGCGCGAGCGGCAGCGTGGCGGTGATCTCGTCGGGCGCGCTCGCCTTCCACTCGACCGGCCGGGTCGCGCCAGCGCGGTCGCGTAGCGCGACCTGCTCGACGCACGACGACGCGCCGCCCTGCAACGTCAGCGGCGCGTCGCGGCCGATCACCACCGCGTCGTCGGGCTTGGGCTGCCATGCGGTCGGCGCGCCGTTCTGGACCGCGAAGCGCGGGCCGGTGAAGGTGTCGAAGCCCCAGCGCCCGACCAGCGCCGCGTCGCTGATCCCAGTCTTTCCCAGCTTCTGCGCGTCGGCGACGACCAGCCCGCCGCGCTCGGCATCGGCGGTCAGCGGCAATTCGACGCTGCGGCCGTCCTGCAAGCCCAGCTTCAGCCGCAGGTCGCGCGCATAATCGGTCGCGAACAGCAGCGGCGCGTCGTCGAGCCGCAGCACCAGACCCGGCTGCGCGAGGCACACCGCGTCCTTGGCGGCAGCGCGCAACGGCGGCGGCGCGGCATTGCCGATCGGCGGCAGCGGCGCGACCAGCACGGTCTGCGGATTCTGGAATGACGGCGGATTGTTGAGCTGCAGGCGCAGCCGCTCGCCCGATCCGACCGCCAGCGCGGGGGCATATTGGTAGCTGGCGCTGCGGAACACACCGAACAGCCGCGCGAAGTCGCGCGCCAGCGAGATATAGGGGCTGTAGATGCCCGCGCCGCCCTCCTTGGTGGCGGCAAGGCTGTAGGCGAATTGCGTCGTCGTGCCGCCCAAGACCTCGGCCAGGGTCGTGCCGCCGCCGGTCTGGAGCACCATGCCGTCGCGATTCTGCGTCAGGCACGACGCCTGCAACGAACGCGCGCGCGACAGGCAATCGGCGTTGAGCTTGATCGCCAGCGTGCCGGCGAGCGCGGTCGACACCGGCACCAGCCGTTCGGGCGCGCTTTCCTCGACGCGCGCGACGCCGTTGACGAACGTCTCCAGCCGCGCGCGATCGAGCGACGCCTGGAACAGATCCTGCGCGGCGCGCACGAACACGCCCGGCCGCCCGCGCACCGCCTTGACCAAGGCGTTGTAGCCGCCGCCGGTATCGGGGGCCATGAAGGCGATCGCCTGTCCGGCGCCCTCGGGCACGGTCATGTTCAGCCCCGATTTCTTGGGGTTCTTGTCCCAGGTCTCGGCCTTGAAGAACCAGTCCTTGGGCGGCGGATTGGTCGCGCCGCGCAGGAAGGCGACGACCAGCACGTAACGCGCCGACTGATCCTCGGGCAGATCGGCGCGCACTTCCAGCCTGTCGCCGGCGCGGATGCCCGGCACCTGCCCGGCGGGGAGCGTCACGCCGCCGCGCGTCACCCGCATCGTCAGCGTCGGGCCGGCCAGATCGAAGGTGGTGCTCTGCGCCGCCGCCGCAACGGGCAGCGTCAGCGAAACCGCGGCCGCCAGGGCCAGCACGGGAGGGAGAAGGGCGCGCATCCGGCGGGCTATAGAACAGGAGCGCGGGGGTGTGCCACCTTCCGGCGTTAACCAGGCCTCAACCAGTTTCTTTCATAGCCTTCTCATTCACTTGAGCGGAACGGGCACGATGGCGAAGTCAGGCATGACGGTTGACGTAGCGATCATCGGCGCGGGCCCGGCGGGGCTGACCGCCGGCTATCTGCTCACCAAGGCCGGCTATTCGGTTGCGATCCTCGAAAAGGACGCCGTGTACGTCGGCGGTATCAGCCGCACCGTCGAGCATGAGGGATTCCGCTTCGACATCGGCGGGCACCGCTTCTTTTCGCGCTCGAAGGAGGTCGTCGGCCTCTGGAACGAGCTGCTGCCGGACGATTTCATCGAACGCCCGCGCATGAGCCGCATCTATTACGAGGGCAAGTTCTACAGCTATCCGCTGCGCGCGTTCGAGGCGCTCGGCAACCTCGGCGTGGTGCGCTCGGCCTTGTGCATGGCGAGCTTCGCCAAGGCGAAGCTGTTCCCAAAGCGCGACGTGAAGAGCTTCGAGGACTGGACCGTCAACGCCTTCGGGCGGAAGCTCTATTCGATCTTCTTCAAGACCTATACCGAGAAGGTTTGGGGGATGCCCTGCGACCGGATGAGCGCGGACTGGGCTGCGCAGCGGATCAAGGGGCTGTCGCTGTGGGGCGCAGTGGTCGACGGGGTCAAGCGCTCGCTGGGGCTCAACCGGCGGCCGAACGACGGCGTCGGTCAGGCCAAGACGCTGCTGGAAAACTTCCGCTATCCGCGGCTCGGGCCGGGGATGATGTGGGATGCGGCGCGCGACCGGATCGTCGAGCGTGGCGGACAGGTGTTGATGGGCCATGCGCTCCACCAATTGCGGTTGAGCGAGGCGACCGGGCGCTGGACGGTCACCGCGAACGGTGCCGACGGTCTGGTCGCGCTGAACGCCGCGCAGGTCATTTCCTCGGCGCCGATGCGTGAGCTGGCGAGCCGCATCCACCCGCTGCCGGCGTCGCTGCCCGAGGCGTCGAACCTGAAATATCGCGACTTCCTGACCGTCGCGCTGATGATCCGTTCGCCCGAGCTGTTCCCGGACAATTGGATCTACATCCACGATCCCAAGGTGAAGGTCGGCCGCATCCAGAACTTCCGCTCGTGGTCGCCCGAGATGGTGCCCGATCCCGCGATCGCCTGCGTCGGGCTCGAATATTTCTGCTTCGAGGGCGACGGGCTGTGGACCTCGAGTGACCAGCAGCTGATCGCGCTGGCGACCGCCGAGATGGCGACGCTGGGACTGTGCGATCCGGCGCAGGTCACCGGCGGCGTCGTGGTGCGGCAGGAAAAGGCCTATCCCGTCTATGACGAGGATTATGCGCAGAACGTCGACATGCTCCGCCGCGAGATCGAGGGCCGCTATGCGACGCTGCACTGCGTCGGGCGCAACGGGATGCATCGCTACAACAATCAGGATCATGCGATGATGACCGCGATGCTGACGGTCCGCAACATCCAGGCCGGCGCGCGCGTCTACGACGTCTGGGCGGTCAACGAGGACGCCGAATATCACGAGAGCGGCAACGAGGGCGACCGGGCGGGCGAGGCCGCCGCGCTCGCCAGCCTGCGGCAGGTGCCGACCGCGCTGAAGGCGGCGTAAGCTGTCGCCCGATCGTCGTCATGCCGCGGTCGTGCTCGGCGGCTGGGCGCTGGCGGCACTGGTGCTGCTGGTCGCGGGCTGGAGCGCGATCGTCGCGCGCGTGCTGCCCGACGCCGATGATTCGATGCGGCTGCTCGAGGTCCGCGACTGGCTGGCGGGGCAGGGCTGGTTCGATGTCGCGCAGCATCGACTGAACGCCGGCGACTTTCCGATGCACTGGTCGCGGCTGGTCGACCTGCCGCTCGCGGCGGCGATCGTGCTGCTGCGGCCGCTGCTGGGCGGGGCGTCCGCGGAGCATGTCGCCGTGGTGGTCGTGCCGTTGCTGACGCTGCTGGCGGCGCTGGCCCTGATCGCGTCGATCGCGCGGCGGCTGGGAGGCGAACCATTGGTGGTGCCGGCGCTGCTGATGGCGGCGCTCTCGGTGCCGCTCACCTTTCAGCTGTCACCGCTGCGCATCGATCATCATGGCTGGCAGATCGTGCTGGCGCTGGCCGCGACACGCGGGTTGCTCGCGCCGGCTAGCGCGCGCAGCGGCGTGCTTACCGGCGGATCGCTCGCGACCTTGCTGACGATCTCGCTGGAGGGACTGCCGATCGCCGCGGCAATCACCGGGGTGGCGGCACTCGCGTGGGTCGTCGCGCCGGTGCGGGGAACGATGCTGCGCTGCACGATGCTGACGCTGACGGGGGGAGCGCTTCTGCTCCACGCCGCGACGCGCGGACCGGGCTTCTGGTTGCCCGCCTGCGACTCGGTCGCGCCGGCGTGGCTGGCGGTGCTCGGCGTCGCAACCCTCGGCCTCGTCGCGGCGGGCGCGATCGCGCGCTTCGGCCCGGTCGCGCGGCTGGCCGCGCTCGGCGTCGTAGCGGCGGCGGCGGGCGCGACGCTCGTGCTGCTCGCGCCGGTTTGCCTCGCGGGGCCGTTCGGCACGCTGCCGCCGCTCGTCTATCAGGTCTGGTATCTGCCGGTGCTGGAGGGGCGCCCGCTCTGGGAGCAGCAACCGGTCTGGGTGGCGGCGGCGATGGCGCTGCCGGTCGCCGGGCTGATCGGGGCAGCACGCGCGTGGCGCGCGTCGGCGGGGGAGGCGCGCGCGTGCTGGGCGATGCTCGGCCTGCTGCTGCTCGCCGCCACCCTGACCGCGGCGGCGGTCAGCCGCGCCGGTGCGACCGCCAATGCGCTAGCCGCGCCGGCCGCAGCGGTGTGGCTCGCGCAATTGCTCGCTCGCGCCCGTGCGATAAACCGGCCGGTGCCGCGCGTCGCGGCGACGCTCGCCACGCTGGCGCTGGCCGCGCCGGGGACGCTCGCCGCCGCGGCGCTGAACGCCGTACCGCGCCGTGCCGCACCGGCGGTCCAGCTCAGCCACCGCCCGCCGTGCCACGACACCAGCGACATGCGGGTGCTCGGCACGCTGCCGCCCGGCATCGTCTTCGCGCCGATCGACCTCACCCCCGCGGTGCTGCTCGACACACCGCATCGCGCGGTCGCCGGCGGTTATCATCGCGGCGCGGGGGCGATCGCGCGCGTCATCACCGGCTTCACCGCCGATCCCGCGACCGCGCGCGCCGCGATCCGCGCCGCGCACGCCGATTATCTCGCGGTCTGTCCGGGCATGCAGGAGATGGTCGCCTATCGCGACCGCGCGCCGGATGGCCTCTGGGCGCGGCTGGAACGGGGTGAGCGGTTCGACTGGCTCCGTCCGGTCCCCGTCCGTGGCCCGGCAATGGTCTGGCAGGTCATCCAGCCCTTGCGGGAAGGCGGGTCGGCCCGCTAACGCGCGGCGATGCAGGATGACCGGCTTCACTGGTGGCAGACGCGATGGTTCGTGATCGCGGCGGTGCTGGCGGCGGCGATCCCGCTGTTATGGCCCGATATTCCGCCGATCGTCGACCTGCCCGGGCATATGGGGCGCTACCGCGTCCAGCTCGATCGCGGCGCGCATCCATGGCTGGCCGATTGGTATTCCTTCAAATGGGCGCTGATCGGCAATCTCGGGGTCGATTTGCTGATCGAACCGCTCGCGCCGCTGGTCGGGCTGGAGACGGCGGTCAAGCTGATCGTCATTGCGATCCCGGTGCTGACCGTCGCGGGGCTCCTGTGGATCGCGCGCGAGGTGCATGGCCGCATCCCCGCGACCGCGCTGTTCGCGCTGCCGCTCGCCTATGGCTATCCGGTCCAGTTCGGCTTCGTGAACTTCGCGCTGTCGATGGGGCTGGCCTTGTGCCTGTTCGCCTTGTGGCTGCGGATGGCGCGGCTCGGCCGGATCTGGCTGCGGGTCGCGGTCTTCGTGCCGCTGTCGTGCCTCCTGTGGGTGGTGCACACCTTTGGCTGGGGCGTGCTGGGCGTGCTGGCTTTCTCCAGCGAGCTGATCCGCCAGCATGACCGGCGCAAGGACGCGGGTAGCGGGCATTGGTTCGAAAGCCTGATCCGCGCCGGGCTGGGCTGCGCGCCGCTCGCGCTGCCGATGTTGTTGATGATCGCGTGGCGATCGGGCGCGGACGTCACCGGGCAGACCGCCGACTTCTTCTACTGGCGCACCAAGATCGCGTGGATCGTAATGGCGCTGCGCGACCGCTGGCTGTGGTTCGACATCGGCAGCATGGCGGTGATCTACCTCGTGCTGTTCAAGGCGCTGCGCGATCCGCGGATCGGCTATTCGCGGCACCTGGGACTGTCGGCACTGTTCATGCTGGCGGTCTATATCGTGCTGCCGCGGATCGTGTTCGGCTCCGCCTATGCCGATATGCGGATGGCGCCGTACATGATCGCGGTGGCGGTGATCGCGATCCGGCCGAAGCCGGGGACGACCTTCCGCCACGCCGCGGTGCTGGCGGCGCTGGGGCTCGCCTTTTTCGTCGTGCGGCTGGCGGGGACGACGATCAGCTATCTCGAATTCGATCGCGATTACGACCAGGAACTGGCGGCGCTGCCGCACGTCCCGGTCGGCGCGCGGCTGATCAGCTTCGTCGGGCACAATTGCCACAATGCTTGGCGGATGTCGCGGCTGGAGCATCTGCCCGCGATCGCGCTGGTGCGGCGGCTGGCGTACACCGACGACCAATGGTCGATGGCGGGCGCGCAATTGCTGACCTCGCGCTACACCGCCGCCGGCCCGTATGCGCACGACCCGACGCAGATCGTGACGTCGGTGAAATGCCCGGCGGAATGGTGGCGGCCCGCGAATTACGCGCTCGCCCGCTTCCCGCGCGAGGCGTTCGATTATGTCTGGCTGATTCGGCCGCCGGTCTACAATCCGCGCTTCACGGTCGGGCTGGTGCCGATCTGGCGCTCGCCGACCAGCAATTCGGTGCTGTTCCGCATCGACCATGACGTCGTCGTCCCTGAGGCGAGCGACGAGGAACTGGGCGTGCCGCGCTGGCTGATCGAGCGGATCAAGCGGCGGCGCGAACGACTGGAGGCGTTGCGCGAGCGGCGTGAACGCGAGGAAGAGCGGCTGGAGCGGTTGCGGGTCGAGCAGGCGCGCTAGCCGCGCCTGAACGGCGTCAGCTCACCCAGAAACGCCTGTTCGCCCTCGACCGCGACCCGCTCCTGTTCGAGGAAGTCGGCGACGGCGCGACGGAAGTTCGGGTCTGGGATGTAATGCGCCGACCAGGTCGATACCGGGACGTAGCCGCGCGCCAGTTTATGCTCGCCCTGCGCTCCGGCCTCGACCCGCGCCAAGCCGCGTTCGATCGCGGCGTCGATCGCCTGATAATAGCATAGCTCGAAATGGAGGAACGGCACCTCCTCGGTCGCGCCCCAGTAACGACCGTAGAGGGCATCGTCGCCGATCAGGTTGAGCGCCCCCGCGATCGGCACGCCGTCGCGCTCGGCGAGGATCAGCAGCACGCGCTCGCCCAGCGCCTCACCCAGCAGCGGAAAGAAGCTGCGCGTCAGATACGGCTGCCCCCATTTGCGGCTGCCGGTGTCCTGATAAAATTGCCAGAAGGCGTCCCACTCGCGCTCGCCGATCGAGGCGCCGGTCAGGTGGCGGATCGTCAGCCCCGCGACCGCGGCGGCGCGTTCCTTGCGGATCGCCTTGCGCTTGCGGCTGGCGAGCGCGGCGAGGAAGTCGTCGAACGTCGCATAGCCGTCATTCTGCCAGTGGAATTGCGTCCCCTCGCGCACCAGCCAGCCCGCCGCCGCGAACAGCGGCAGTTGCTCGGGGGTGACGAAGGTCGCGTGCGCCGAGGACAATTCGTGCTGCGCCACCACCGCCTGGATCGCGCCGATCAGCGCCGCGGCGGCGTCCGGGTCGCGCAGCAGCAGCCGCGGGCCGGGAACGGGAGTGAAGGGCGCGGCGACCTGCAGCTTGGGGTAATAGCGGCCACCGGCACGCTCCCACGCATCGGCCCAGCCGTGATCGAACACATATTCGCCCTGGCTATGCCCCTTGGCATAAGCGGGCGCGATCGCAACCGGGGCGCCGTCCGCGCCGTCGACGACGATCGGCACCGGTTGCCAGCCGCTGCGCCCGCCGACGCTGCCCGATTCCTCGAGCGCCGTCAGGAAGGCGTAGCCGACGAACGGGTTGGCAGAGCCGGCGCACGCATCCCATTGTTCGGCGGGGATGGCGGAAACGCCGGGCACCAGGCGCGCGGTAAGCGAGGTCATCGCGCGCGAGATAGGATCGCGGGGGTTGCGATCAAAGGGCCGAGGCGACTTCCACGATCGCATCGACCTCGACCGCCGCGCCGAGCGGCAGCGCCGCGACGCCCACCGCCGAGCGCGCATGCTTGCCCGAGTCGCCGAACAGCTTGGCCATCAGTTCCGACGCGCCGTTCGCGACCTTGGGCTGGTCGGTGAAATCGGGAGTCGAATTGACGAACACGCCCAGCTTCACGATCCGCGTCACGCGCTGGAGGTTGCCGCAATGCGCCTTGATCTGCGCGACGAGCATCAGCGCGCAGCGCTGCGCCGCGTCCTGCCCGTCCTCCAGCGACACGCCATCGCCGAGCCGCCCGGTCACCACCGCGCCGTCCCTGAACGGCAACTGGCCCGAGATGTGGAGCAGCCCGCCCGCCTCGACGACGGGGACATAGGCGGCGACGGGGGCGGCCGCCTGCGGCAGCGTGAGGCCCAGCTCTGCGAGAGCGCGATCGATGCGGTCGGTCATGCGCGCTGCTTGCCGCCTGCGCCCCGCCGCGGTCAAGCCTCCGCCGGCCTGCCCTCGTCGAAGCGCGCCGCGATCCAGGCCTGCGCGGTCGCCCAGTCGTCGATCCGCGCATGGGCGTGCGGGGAGGGCGGGACGCCGGGGGCGAGCTGCGGCTCCGACACCATATGCAGCCGCCACACGCCCGGCGCATGCTCCGCGACCGATTCGTGGTGATGCGGCAGATCGTCGACGAACACCGTGACCGGGTTGCCATATTCCGCGACCAGCCGCGCGACCGGCGCGCCCTTGCCGCCCTGGTTGCACTCGACACGGTGCGCGATCCCGTGCCCGGCGAGCTGGTCGATGCGGTGCGGGCGGCAATGATCCTCGAGATTGGTGAGGATTACGATATCGGCGCGCTCGGCGAGCATCGCCAGCGCCGCGCCGGCGCCGGGCACCAGCGTCTGGCGGTGCATTTCGTCGGGGAAGAAGCCGCCGAGATAGCCGAACATCTCCTCGCGCGTCATCGGCGTGTCGCTGCCGCGCCGCTTCATGCTCTTGGCGAGCTCCCAAGTGCCGATCGTGAAGTCGACCTCGTGCACCGTCCCGAGCCAGTCGGCGAAATGCCGGACCATGTGCAGCAGCACCTCGTCGCAGTCGGAGATCAGCAGCGGTCGGGTCATCGCGTCTGCTCCAGCACCCGCCGTGCTGCTACCAGCGATTCGGGGCTGTGCCCGGTCGATTCGGCGCAGGCGATCAGATCGGGTTCATGGGCTTCGAGGAAAGTGAGCGTTGCGGCGAGCGTCGATGGATCTGTAAGGTATTTCCGCAGGTTGTCTGCCGTAAGCCCCGTTGTGTCGAGAAAACGCCCGGCGCGTAACGGATCGTTAAGGATGAAGGTCAAGGCATCGAGTGCGCGTGCCACGGCATCATCCGGATTTGTGTCGTTGCGCACCATTATCTTTCGTCGCCCTGTGGGAGTGGTCGTCGCGTGGCAAAAAGGGTGCTCGTTGTCGAGGACAACGAACTCAATCTGAAGCTGTTCAGCGACCTCTTGCGGGCGCACGGCTTCCTCGTGGAGCCGGTGCGCGACGGGCGCGAGGCGGTGGAGCGCGCGCGCGCCTTTGCGCCCGATCTGGTCGTCATGGACATCCAGATGCCGCACGTCACCGGCTATGAGCTGATCCTGCAACTGAAGGCCGATGCGGCCCTGCGCCACATCCCGGTGATGGCGGTGACGGCCTATGCCGGGCGCGAGGACGAGGAACGGCTGCGCGCTGCGGGCGCGGACGCTTATGTGTCGAAGCCGATCACGCTGGCGCGGTTCATGGCCGCTGTCACCGAGTTGACCTGACCGGCCGCGTCACGCAGAAAAGCCGCCGGCGTCGGGCGCAGGCGGCTTTCGGGAAGCAAGCAACAGACGAATCGCGTGCGGCTCGGGATCCCGGCCGCGGCCGGGATGATCGAACGACCGCTACGCGACTCGCTCGATCACTTGATCTTGGCTTCCTTGAACTCGACGTGCTTGCGCACGACGGGGTCGTACTTGTTGAAGCTGAGCTTCTCGGTCTTGGTGCGCGGGTTCTTCTTGGTGACGTAGAAGAAGCCGGTGTCGGCCGAGCTGACGAGCTTGATCTTGACGGTGGTCGGCTTTGCCATGACCAGTTCCTAGCGAATGAAAACGAAAAAATGCGGCGAAGGCTTCTCCGCCGCGTCAGGCTGGGGCGCTTGGCGTATGTGGCGCGTGAAGTCAAGCCGCGGCGCGATTAAGCATCCGGTAACAGCCCGCCCGCTACAAGGAGAACAAGAGGAGATAGCCGTCATGAACAACGACGATGTCATCACCGCCCGCGCCGAACTGACGCGCCGGATCGCCGCCATCGAATGGCGCGCCGGCCCTTCGCGACTCGCGCCGGATATCGACCGAATCCACGAACTGGCCCGCCACCATCATCTGCCCGCCGCGATGGATGTCGCGAATCAGCTCCGGCTCGCGCTGGCCCGCGGCGAGCGGGGCGTGCCGGTGCATCGCTGGCTCCAGCTGCTCGGTCAGGCGGTTACGGTCGATCAGGCGGAGGCGACGCGCCGCGCCGCCTGAGCGGGGGCGATTGGCCGGGAGCCAAACCCATCCGTGATCGTTTCGCTGCCGACACCTGATCCGTACGGAGCGAAACGTGACCGACACCAATCCTGCCCTCGAAACGCCGACCGATCTGGCGCGTAACGACACGCGCACGGTGGCCGATGCGCTGAACGCGGCGCTGGCGGACAGCTATGCGCTGTACCTGAAGACCAAGAACTTCCACTGGCACGTCAGCGGGCCGCATTTCCGCGACTATCACCTGCTGCTCGACGACCAGGCCGCGCAGATCCTCGGCGTGACCGACGCGATCGCTGAGCGCGTCCGCAAGACCGGCAACACCACGCTGCGCTCGATCGGCGACATCTCGCGCCGGCAGTCGATCAAGGACAATGACCGCGACTTCGTCGCCGCCGACGAGATGCTCGCCGAGCTGCGCGACGACAATCTCACCCTGGTCGAGCGTTTCCGCGACGTGAAGCAGGCGTCCGAAGAAGCCGGCGACAATGCCACCAGCGGGATCGTCGACGACTGGACCGATCAGGCCGAGGAGCGCGCCTGGTTCCTGTTCGAAGCCAGCCGCAAGGGCTGAGTCCTTTCTCGATCGACACGGAGACCCGTCATGCTGAAACTCGCCGTCATCTTCCTTATCGCCGGGCTCGTGCTCGGAGCGCTCGGATTCGGCGGGATCGGCGGCGCGTTCGTCGGCATCGCCAAGATCCTGTTCTTCATCGCGCTCGCATTGTTCCTGATCTTCCTCGTGCTCGGAGTGGTCGCGGGGAAGAAGGTGAAAGACTCGGTCTGATATCCCGGGAAACAGGGCAGCCATCTTGCCCCAACCTGCGCGCGGGTGCATCACCGCGCGCAGGTTACGTTCCCGAGGAGTTCCGATGCGTCTGCCCTTCGCCGCCGTCCTGTTGACCGCGATGACGACCTCTGCTGCCGTGCCGATCGCCGCGGCGGCGCAAACCGCTGCGCCCCTGCCGGCCAGCAACCCCTTCGCCAAGCCGAGCACGCTGCCGTTCGAGGCACCGCCGTTCGACCGCATCAAGGATGCTGATTATCAGCCGGCGCTCGAGGCCGGGATGGCCGAGCAGCTCGCCGAGGTGAACAACATCGTCCGCGTGCGTTCGATGCCGACGTTCGACAATACGATCGCCGCGCTGGAGCGTTCGGGCCGGTTGCTGGAGCGCGCCGCGCTCGCCTTCTACGGCGTCAACGGCGCGAACACCAACGACGTGCTCCAGAAGACGCAGGAAGTGCTCGCGCCCAAGTTCGCGGCGCATCAGGACGCGATCCAGCTCAACCCGCAGCTCTTCGCGCGCGTCCGCACGCTGTACGACGCGCGCCAGACGCTGAAGCTGACGCCCGAGCAATTGCAGGTGCTGACGCTGACCTATGAGAATATGGTCCGTGCCGGCGCCAAGCTGTCGCCCGCCGACAAGACCAAGCTGAGTGCGCTGAACGCGCAGCTTTCGACGCTGGAGACCGCGTTCCAGCAAAAGCTGCTCGCCGCCGCCAAGGCCGGCGCGCTGGTCGTCGACGACCGCGCCAAGCTGGCCGGTCTGTCGGAGGCGGAGATCGCCGCCGCCGCCGATGCCGCCAAGGAGCGCGGGCTGACCGGCAAATATGTCCTCAAGCTCCAGAACACGACCGAGCAGCCGGCGCTGGCCGCGCTGACCGACCGGTCCACGCGCGAGGCGCTGTTCAACGCGAGCTGGACGCGCGCCGAAAAGGGTGACGCCAACGACACGCGCGCGACGATCAGCCAGCTCGCCGAGCTGCGCGCGCAAAAGGCCAAGCTGCTCGGCTTCGCGACCTGGGCCGATTACGTGCTGTCCGACCAGATGGCGACGAACCCGACCACCGCGCTCGGCTTCATGCAGCAGCTCGGCAAGCCGGTCGGCGCCGAGCAGCGCCGTGAGGCGGCCGAGTTGCAGCAGCAGATCAAGGCAGAGGGCGGCGATTTCCAGCTCAAGCCATGGGACTGGGATCTCTATTCGGAGAAGCTGCGCAAGGCGAAATACGACCTGAACCAGGACGAGCTGAAGCCGTATTTCGAGATCAACAAGGTGCTGACCGACGGCGTCTTCTACGCCGCCAACCAGCTGTACGGCATCACCTTCAAGCGCCGCACCGACATCCCCGTCTATCAGCCTGACGTGATGGTCTATGAGGTGTCGGAGGAGAATGGCACGCCGATCGGGCTGATGTATTTCGATTACTGGAAGCGCGACAACAAGAACGGTGGCGCGTGGATGTCGAACTTCGTCAACCAGTCGAAGCTGCTCGGCACCAAGCCGGTGATCTACAACGTCGGCAATTTCACCAAGCCGGCGGCGGGCCAGCCCGCGCTCATCACCTTCGATGACGTCACGACGATGTTCCACGAGTTCGGCCACGCGCTGCACGGTCTGTTCGCGAACCAGACCTATCCGTCGGTGTCGGGCACCAACACCGCGCGCGACTTCGTCGAATTCCCGTCGCAGTTCAACGAGCATTGGGCGCTCGATCCCAAGGTGCTGCCGCATTATGCGGTCAACCGTCAGGGTCAGGTGATCCCGCCCGCGTTGGTCGCCAAGATCAAGCGCGCCGCGACCTTCAACACCGGCAGCAGCTTCGGGCAGGCGCTGGCGGCGGCGGAGCTCGACATGAGCTGGCACTCGCTGCCCGCGAGCGCGGGGCGGCAGGACGTCAACGTATTCGAGCCGAAGGCGCTCGCCGCGACCGGGCTCGACACCGACGACGTGCCGCCGCGCTATCGGTCGAGCTATTTCCTCCACATTTGGGGGAATGGTTATTCGGCGGGCTATTACGCGTATCAGTGGACCAAGATGCTCGACGCCAATGCCTATGCGTGGTTCGAGAATCATGGCGGGCTGACGCGCGCCAACGGTCAGCGTTTCCGCGACATGATCCTGTCGAAGGGCCACACCGAGGATTACGCGCCGATGTTCCGCGCCTTCAACGGCAAGGACCCGGAAGTCGGGCCGCTGCTCCACGACCTCGGGCTGAACGCCGACGGGAGCCGTGTGGCGGTGAAGTAGATTCCGTGTCCGTCGCCCCGGACTTGATCCGGGGCGCCGCTTCTTTCTGGTGAGCGAGGAAGAAGCGGGATCCCGGATCAAGTCCGGGATGACGGAAGGTCAAGCCAGCAAGTCGCGCGTCTCGGGATGTTTCTCGATATAGGCCCGCACGAACGGGCATTGCGGCACCACCTTCAGCCCGCGATCGCGCACGATGTCGAGCGCGCCGCGGATCAGCTTGGTGCCGACCCCGCGTCCCTCGATCTCGGGTGGCACGACGGTGTGCGTGAAGACGATCGTCGTGCCCTCCAACTGATAGGCGGCGACCGCGCGGTGGCCGTCCACCTCTAGTGCGAACTCCTGTTCGGAGCGCTGGTCCGTAACGCGGTCCACGCTCATCGAGCGGCGGCCGGTAGTTCGGGCGGCGCGTCGACCCCCTTGGCGGCGGGCGCGATCGGGCGCGGCTTGTCGGCCTGACTCTCGGTCTGCGGCGCGCGCCGCTCGCACGCCGACAGCGCGGTCGCCGCCGCGAAGGTGAACAGGGCAAGATTGGGGCGCACGCGCATCGCGGTCTTTCGCAGGTCAGTGACCCGCGCACTACGCGTCAGCGCCGCCCGCCGTTCCCGCCGCGGTTGCGGAAGCCGCCCCGCGCGCCTAGGTGCGCCCCTGCACATGGCGCGCGATCCGCTTCCCGACCTTCACCGCATCTTCGGCTTCCCGGCATTCCGCGGCGTGCAGGAGCAGGTGGTGACGCGCGTGCTCGCCGGCGAGCGGACGCTCGCGGTGATGCCGACCGGCGCGGGCAAGTCGCTCTGCTATCAATTGCCCTCGGCGATGCTGGAGGGGACGTGTATCGTCGTCAGCCCGCTGATCGCGCTGATGCACGACCAGTTGCGCGCCGCGACCGCAGTGGGCCTGCGCGCCGCGACGCTGACCAGTGTCGACGAGAACAAGGCCGAGACGCGCGGGCGCTATCTCGATGGCGAGCTGGACCTGCTGTACGTCGCGCCCGAGCGCGCCTCGACCGCCGACTTCCGCGATCTGCTGACGCGCGGCCGCCCGGCGCTGTTCGCGATCGACGAGGCGCATTGCGTCAGTGAATGGGGGCACGACTTCCGCCCCGACTACCGGCTGCTGCGCCCGCTGCTCGACACGTTCGCGGATGTGCCGCGGCTCGCGCTGACCGCCACCGCCGACGCGCATACCCGCGCCGACATCCTCGAACAGCTCGGCATCCCGCACGAGGGGATGATCGTCGCCGGATTCGACCGGCCGAACATCCGCTATACGATCCGCCCCAAGGACAACAGCACGCGGCAGATCGCCGACGTGGTGCGCGACACGCCCGGCCCCGGGATCGTCTATGTCCAGACCCGCGCCGCGACCGAGAAGATGGCCGCGCAGCTGACCCAGATCACCGGCCGCCCGGTGCGCGCGTACCACGCCGGGCTCGATCCGGCGGTGCGCGCGCGGAACCAGGCCGATTTCGTCGCGTCCGAGGATATGGTGATGTGCGCGACGGTCGCGTTCGGGATGGGGATCGACAAGCCCGACGTCCGCTTCGTCGCGCATGCCGGACTGCCCAAGTCGATCGAGGCCTATTATCAGGAGACCGGCCGCGCCGGGCGCGACGGCGATCCGGCGGTCGCGCACCTGTTCTGGGGCGCGGAGGATTTCGCGCGCGCCCGCCAGCGGATCGGCGAGGTCGAGGAACATCGCCAGCCCGGCGAGCGGCAGCGGCTCGCGGCGCTCGGCGCGTTGGTCGAGACCGCCGGCTGCCGCCGCGCGATCCTGCTGCGGCACTTCGGCGAACATCCGCCCGAGACCTGCGGCAATTGCGACAATTGCCTGTCGCCGCCCGCGGCGATCGACGCGACCGAGACGGCGCGCAAATATCTGTCGGCGGTGTTCCGCACCGGGCAGATGTTCGGCGCGACCTATATCGAGGAAGTGCTGACCGGAAAGTCGAGCGAACGCAGCCTGATGAACAAGCATGAGGCGCTGTCGGTGTGGAACATCGTCGATGGCACCGAGATCGCGCTGCTCAAGCCGGTCGGGCGCGCCTTGCTGCTCAAGGACGCGCTGCGCACCAACCTGCATGGCGGGCTGGAGTTCGGCCCGGCGGCGCGCGCGCTGCTGAAGGGCGAGGCGACGCTGGCGCTGGTCGAACCGCCCAAGCGCGAGCGGCGCCGGCGCGGGGCCGGGGCGACGGACAATCCGGTCGACGATCCGGTGTTCGAGGCGCTGCGCGCCACCCGCCGCGAACTGGCGAAGGAGGCCGGCGTGCCGCCCTATGTCATCTTCCACGATTCGGCGCTGCGCGAGATGGCGGCGCTGCGCCCGACCTCGCTCGCGGCGCTCGGGCGGATCGCCGGGGTCGGGCAGCGCAAGCTCGACGCCTACGGGCAGGCGTTCCTCGGTACGTTGCGTGCGCACGGCTGACGTTTCGGGCTGACGACGCGCGCGCGTTTCGCTACGGAGGCGCGATGCTTCGCCCTCTCGATCCGACGATCGCGGTCGCCCCGCAGATCACCCCCGACGATGTTCCAGCGATCGCCGCCGCCGGCTATGTCGCGATCGTCAACAACCGTCCCGACGGCGAGGAGCCCGGCCAGCCCGAGGGCGACGCGATCCGCGTCGCCGCCGAGGCCGCGGGGCTTGCCTATACCGCGATCCCGATCACGCATGCCGGCTTCTCGCGCCCGCAGGTCGATGCGATGCGCGACGCGTTGGCGGCGGCGAACGGGCCGGTGCTGGCGTATTGCCGCTCGGGCACGCGCTCGTGCAATCTCTGGGCGCTCGCCCGCGCGGCGCAGGGAGACGATGCCGACGCCTTGACCGCCAAGGCGGCGGGGGCCGGTTACGACCTGCGTGGTCTGCGCCCCGCGCTGGACGCGGTGGCGCACGCGGGCTGACGTCGGTGCGACTGGGGGGGCTGCTCGGCTTCGGTCGGGGCGAGCGGCTGATTCATACCGTCGACGAAGCGATCGAGGCGGTGGCGGAGGCGCTGCCCGGGTTCGCGGCCTTCGACGCCGCGATCGGTGACGACGGTCGCGCGGCGCTGACGATCGACGGGGAAGGGCGGCTCGCGCTGGTCGTGGCGCGCGGGTCGCGGGTGCGCGCGCGGCGCGTGCAATGGCCGATGCTGCGGCTGATCGACGGCGGCGTGCTGATCGAGACGCGCGACCGGCGCCTCGGCGCGGTGGTGCTCAACCGGTTGACCGCGGTGGACATGCGCCGCCTGGGCATGCCCCCGCTACCACAACGCGAAACCGCCGAGATCGTGTACGAGCCCAAGGCGGCGTAGCGGCAATCCTGTCGTCATTCCCGCGCAGGCGGGAATCCAGAACCTCTAACGTCGCGGCTCTTGCGAGCACCTGCGCGTCTGGATCCCCGCCTGCGCGGGGATGACGGTGGTGGCCAGGGCCGACGGCAAAACCTACTTCGCCGCCGCCACCTCGCGCGCGGCCTGGCGGTCGCGGTAGAATTGCTGGACCACCGCCCAGCCTTCCGCCGCGCTCTCGACGTAGCGGAAGATGCCGAGGTCGCGCTCCGACACCACGCCTTCCTCGACCAGCGCCTCGAAATTGATGACGCGCTCCCAGAATTCGCGCCCGAACAGCAGCACCGGGATCGGCTCGACCTTGCCGGTCTGGATCAGCGTCAGCAGCTCGAACAATTCGTCGAAGGTCCCGAACCCGCCCGGGAACGCCGCCAGCGCACGCGCATGGAGCAGGAAGTGCATCTTGCGCAGCGCGAAATAGTGGAATTGCGTCGACAGCGTCGGGGTGACGTAGGGGTTGGGCGCCTGTTCGTGCGGCAGGACGATGTTCAGCCCGATCGACTCGGCATGGACGTCCGCCGCGCCACGGTTGGCCGCCTCCATGATCGACGGACCGCCGCCCGAACAGACCACGAAGTGTCGCTTCCCCGCCTCGTCGCGGGGGAAGTTCGAGCAGAGCTGCGCCAGCTCGCGCGCCATGTCGTAATATTTGCTCTTGTCGACCAGCCGCTGCGCGATCTTGCGACTCTTCTCGTCGGTGGCGAGGTCGAGCAGCGCCTGCGCCTTGGCGGGCTCGGGAATCCGCGCCGAGCCGTAGAAGACGAAGGTCGAGCCGATATGCGCTTCCTCGAAGATCAGCTGCGTCTTGAGCAGCTCGAGCTGGAAGCGGACCGGACGGAGATCCTCGCGCAGCAGGAAGTCCATGTCCTGAAAGGCGAGGCGGTAGGCCGGGCTCTCGGTCTGCGGGGTGGAGACGTTGGTCTTGGCGACCTCGGCATCCTGCTTGGCACGCGGGAAGACGCGGCTCGGTACTCGGGTATCACTCATCCATCGCGGGATAGAACGGCAATGTTACGCCCGCAAGCTCGGGGGCCGTACCCGGTCGCGTACCGACCATTAGCGGCAGAAGCGCGCATGGTCGTCCTCCAGATGCAGGTGATCGCGGTGCACCGCATTATAGTCCGGGGAAAGTACCGTCCCGAACCGCCGGCACGCCGAGGTATGGACGACCCGCAGGAACTGTCGCACCGCCGGATCGGTGGAATTCCAGTCGCGGAGGATCGAGATGCGTCGCCCGTCCTTCAGCTCGAACGCGCCGATATCGATCGCGTTGGCGGTCGCATGGCCCGAGCGGCGCGCCGGCCCCCGGGTGCCGACGGTGTTGCGGCAGGCGTAGCTGCCCATGCTGACGACCCGCGACAGCTCCGAGCCGAGGATCTGGTACGCCGCGGGCGCGACCCCGTTGCGCGCCCAGGCGGCATAGGCGCGCGCCTCGCCGCAGCGCACCGCGCCGAGGTTGGCGGTCGGCACGCCGATGTCGAGCAGCTTCACCGTTCCGACCAGCGCGCAGCCGCCACCATTGTCCTTGTCGGGCAGCGGCTGGAAATCGACGCCGAGCGCGCGCAGGTCGGCGAAACACTGCCGCGTCTCGCGCGCCGACGGCAACTCGACCCGCGCGCGCTGCGTCGGCGGTGCCGGACGCTCGGTGCGGCCGCACGCGGCGAGCGCGAGGAGAAGAAGCAGCGCCGGAAGCCGGTCACGCGGTGAAATCATTACTTGGGAATACAGCGTCGGATCGCGCGGCCAAGGCTTCGCGTTGGCGGGCGGACAGCCGTGCGATGACGCGGGTCGCCAGCAGGCTGAATAGAGCGCCGGTCACAATCGCGAGCACGTTGATCTCGAAAAATGCGCCGATCACGAACGGCGGCACCCAGCCGCCGCGATGCATGTGCAGCGCGATCGTCTCGCAACACCGATAGCCAAGCCACAAGCCCCAGAGCCAGCGCAACTGCCGCGGAGCCGCGACGCCGGCCGGCGCTTCGGGCAGCATCGTGATTCTCCAGACGTCGGCCAGCCCCTGATAGGGCTTGAACCAGGACGCGACCGGGACGAAAAACCATGCGACCGATCCAGCCGGAGTAAGTCGCAGACCCGACCCCAGCGCGTGTGCGTTGCGGTTGGTGACGTAGATCCAGCGGAGCAGCGCCAGCGCCGCCGCGGCATGGACGAACCCGGACAGCGGCGAGCGCGGCCCGGCGAGCTGGAGCGCATGGTCGAGCCGCGCGGCCGAAGCCGCGCTGCCGTCAAGCGCCAGCGCGATCAACGCGGCCCCGCCGCAGCGGAAAAACAGCGCGAGCCAGACCATGGCGATCGCGCATCGTCCCCACCAGACGGGATTATCCGCCGGGCGGTTCAAGCTCTCGCGCGGGCGATCGGCGCGTGCCATGCGTCAGCCCGTCGTCGCGCCGTGCGCCAGCGCGCGTTGCAGCGCCGACAGCCGGTGGATCAGCCAGCAGAAGGTCAGCGCCGTCGCGGCCTCTGCCGGGAAGACGCAAACGTCGAACCAGTGCGCCAGCAACTGTTGATCGGGGCGCACCGCCACCCGCGCCAAATTGCCCTCGACGCACAGAAGCGCGTTGCAGAGCAGCCACGACGCCCACCACCACCGCATCGGCGAGGGGGTCGGGACGTCCTGCGGCGCCGACGGCGACACGCTGATCCGCCAAATCTGCGCAACCGCCTGGAACGGCTTGAACAGATTGGCGGCAGGCACCACGAACCACAGGATCGTCATGGGTGGCGACACCGCGGCGTCCGGGCGAAGGCAATGCGCGTTGCGGCTCGTCAGATAGAACCAGCACGCGCCGACAAGGACCGCGAAGATCGACACGGGATCCAGTATCGGGAAGAAGACCGCGCGGTCGAGCTCGTCGAGGTGCTGAAGAACCGCCCCGGGCGGGGTGGCGCCCGCCCTTGCCAGGGGACCGGCGGCGCGCAGGAAGATGAACAGTTGCGCGGCCCGGCACACCGTCCACGCCACGACCGTTCCGATCGCGACCCGGCCCAGGCGGGTCGGATCCCGCAGCGGGCCGTCGGTCGTCATCGCGGCCGCCACCACTTACGCCTCGCTCAGTGCCGCGCGTTGTACCGCCGAGAGCCGGAGGATCATGATCGTCAGCACGATCGTAAGCGGCAGGTCGATCAGCACCTTCGCGAACAGCACGTAATCGGCGCCGATCAGGTCGCCGGGCACCTGGCCGCTGTCATGGAGCGTCGACGCGATCCTGCCGACCAAGATGTTGGCCAGCCACAGCCCCCACCACCAGCGGAGCAGCGCGGGCACCTTGACCGTCTCGTACGCCTCCGGTGCGGCGGAAACCCGCCATGTCGCGCTGAACACGCTGAACGGGCGGATCAGGGTCGCGACCGGCACGAAGAACCACGCCACCGACCAGAATGGAGTGGTATGCGGCCCCCAGTTCACCGCATCGCTCAGCGCATGGGCGTTGCGGTTGGTCACATAGATCCAGCGCAGCACCGTGACCCCCGCGATCGCCAGACCGATGTTGCTGAGCACCACCAACGCCGCGGTCGCATTGTCGGTGCGGACCAGCGCGGCATGGTCCGCGATCACCCCGCCGAATCCGCCCAGCACGCTGATCTCGCCGAGCCGCCCCAGCCCCTCGGCCGCTGCCGCGGCAAACCAGATCCATATGCCCGCGATCGCAAGCCGCCCTGCGCGCGTCGGGTCGCGCAGCCGGTCGTCGTCTTTCGTCATGTCGCCCTCGTTCGAGTTCCCCTTGATCCATTTTAGACGATCTGGCGGGTTGCCAGCGCGGCGGCGCGTCTGTAGCGCGGTCGACGGGCCACGCGGTCCCAACGCCGCGCGTGCTCTCTGTAAGGAGAGACAGACATGACTGATTCGACTGCCGCCGACGCCACCCTCGCGCCGACGAAGCCCGCCACCAAGCCGGCGCGTCCGCATTTCTCGTCCGGCCCGTGCGCCAAGCCCCCCGGCTATGATCCCGCCAAGCTCGCGACCGAGGTCCTCGGACGTTCGCACCGCTCGAAGCTCGGCAAGCAGCGGCTGCAATATTGCATCGACCTGATGCGCGAGCTTCTGAACCTGCCCGACACGCACCGCATCGGCATCGTCCCCGGTTCCGACACCGGCGCGTTCGAGATGGCGATGTGGACGATGCTGGGCGCGCGCCCGGTCACCGCGCTGGCGTGGGAAAGCTTCGGCGAGGGCTGGGTGACCGACGCGGTCAAGCAGTTGAAGATCGACCCGACCGTGATCCGCGCCGATTACGGCCAGCTTCCCGACCTGCAGCAGATCGACTGGTCGAACGACGTGCTGTTCACCTGGAACGGCACCACCAGCGGCGTGCGCGTGCCCAACGGCGACTGGATCCCCGACGATCGCGCCGGGCTGAGCTTCGCCGACGCGACCAGCGGCGTGTTCGCCTACGATCTGCCGTGGGACAAGATCGACGTCGCGACGTTCAGCTGGCAGAAGGTGCTGGGCGGCGAGGGCGCGCATGGCGTGCTGATCCTCGGGCCGCGCGCGGTCGAGCGGCTGGAGACCTACACGCCGGCGTGGCCGCTGCCGAAGGTGTTCCGCCTCGTCTCCAAAGGCAAGCTCGCCGAGGGCGTGTTCAAGGGCGAGACGATCAACACACCGTCGATGCTGGCGGTCGAGGACGCGATCTGGGCGCTCGAATGGGCCAAGGGGCTCGGCAAGGGCGGACTGATCGCGCGCTCCGACGCCAATGCCGCCGCGCTCGACCGGATCGTCGCCGAGCGCGACTGGCTGGGGCATCTCGCCGAGGACGAAGCCTCGCGGTCGAAGACCAGCGTGTGCCTGACCGTCGAGGGCGCCGACGCAGACTTCATCAAGAAGTTAGCCGCGCTGCTCGAAAAGGAAGACGCCGCCTATGACGTCGCGGGTTACCGCGACGCGCCGGCGGGGCTGCGCATCTGGTGCGGCGCGACGGTCGACACCGCCGACATCGAGGCGCTCGGCCCGTGGCTCGACTGGGCCTACGCGACCGCGAAGGCATAAGCGTCGCCCCTGCGAAGGCAGGGGCCCATGTCTGTCCATTCGTTTGTTGCGGCTGACACACGCCGGACCGCGCCTGTGTCAGCCTCGATCCCCCAATCCACAGAGATAGGCCCCTGCCTGCGCAGGGGCGACGGAGTGTAGATCATGCCCAAGGTACTGATTTCCGACAAAATGGACCCGCGCGCTGCCGAGATCTTCCGCGAACGCGGGGTCGAGGTCGACGTGATCACCGGCAAGACCCCCGACGAGCTGAAGGCGATCATCGGCGACTATGACGGGCTCGCGATCCGCAGCTCGACCAAGGTCACCAAGGAGATCCTCGAACACGCCACCAACCTGAAGGTGGTCGGCCGCGCCGGGATCGGCGTCGACAATGTCGACATCCCCGCCGCCTCCGCCAAGGGCGTGGTCGTGATGAACACGCCGTTCGGCAATTCAATCACCACCGCCGAACACGCGATCGCGCTGATGTTCGCGCTCGCACGCCAGCTGCCCGAGGCCGATGCCTCGACGCAGGCCGGCAAGTGGGAGAAGAACCGCTTCATGGGTGTCGAGGTCACCGGCAAGACGCTGGGGCTGATCGGCGCGGGCAACATTGGCTCGATCGTTGCCGATCGCGCGCTGGGGCTGAAGATGAAGGTCGTCGCCTTCGACCCGTTCCTGACCGAGGAGCGTGCGGTCGAATTGGGCGTGACCAAGGTGACGCTCGACGAACTGCTGGCGCGCGCCGACTTCATCACGCTCCACACGCCGCTGACCGACCAGACCCGCAACATCCTGTCGGCCGAGAACCTCGCCAAGACCAAGAAGGGCGTGCGGATCGTCAATTGCGCGCGCGGCGGGCTGATCGACGAGGCGGCGCTCAAGGAAGGGCTCGATTCGGGGCATATCGCGGGCGCGGCGCTCGACGTGTTCGTCACCGAGCCGGCCAAGGAAAGCCCGCTGTTCGGCACCCCGAACTTCGTCTCGACCCCGCACTTGGGCGCGTCGACCACCGAGGCGCAGGTCAACGTCGCGATCCAGGTCGCCGAGCAGATGGCCGACTATCTCGTCTCGGGCGGCGTCACCAACGCGCTCAACGTCCCCAGCCTGTCGGCCGAGGAAGCGCCGAAGCTGCGCCCGTATATGGGGCTGGCCGAGAAGCTCGGCTCGCTCGTCGGGCAGCTCGCGACCGGCGCGATCGACCGTGTCTCGATCCACCGCGAGGGTGCGGCGGCGGACCTCAATCCCAAGCCGCTGACCAGCGCGGTGCTGACCGGCTTCCTGCGCCAGCAGACCGACACGGTGAACATGGTCAATGCGCCGGTGCTGGCGCGCGACCGCGGCATGGAAGTGCGCGAGATCCGCACCGAGCGTGAGGGCGATTACCACACGCTGCTGCGCGTCGCGGTGCGCACCGCCGATGGCGAGCGCTCGGTCGCGGGGACATTGTTCGGCGACAGCGCGCCGCGGCTGGTCGAGCTGTTCGGGATCAAGGTCGAGGCCGATCTGACCGGCGCGATGCTGTACGTCGTCAACGAGGACGCGCCGGGCTTCATCGGCCGAATCGGGACGCTGCTGGGTGAGGCGGGGGTGAACATCGGTACGTTCCATCTCGGTCGTCGTGAGGCGGGCGGCGAGGCGGTGCTGCTGCTGTCGGTCGACCAGCGGGTCGACGCGGCGCTGCTCGCGCAGGTCAAGGCGTTGCCGGGTGTGAAGACCGCGATGGGGTTGTCGTTCTGATTGTTGGGGGGGGCGTTGGTCTCGGTGAGACACCGCCCCTCCCCCAACCCCCTCCCCCACGGGGAGGGGGCTTAGACAACAATAGCCCTCTCCCCTGTGGGGAGAGGGTTGGGTGAGGGGTTGCCGCGCGCGCCACCGTCAATGATGGTGCGCGCCGATTCAAACCGACCCCATCCTCCTCGATCGCGCGCGCAAGATGCGCCGCCAAATGACCGAGCCGGAAACACGCCTCTGGTTCGCTCTCCGTGGCAAGCGCCTGAACGGCGTCAAGTTCAGCCGCCAGGTCTCACTCGGCCCGTATATCGCCGATTTTCTGCGCCCGCAGTGCGCACCTCATCATCGAGGTTGACGGCGACACCCACACCGACCAATCCCGCGACGACCGGCGCGCGGCGTGGCTCATCGCGCAAGGCAATCGGGTTCTTCGCTTTACCAACGCGGATGTGATGATGAATTTGGACGGGGTGCTTCAGATGGTTGCCGTCGCGTTGACGACCGCCCCTCACCCAAGCCTCTCCCCAGAGGGGAGAGGGCGATAATGACCGCGCTTCTGCCCGAAGGTCTTCGTGACCGCCTGCCGCCCTTCGCCGATGCCGCCGCCGCGATCGAGGCGCGGGTGCTCGCCGCGATCGGCGCGCATGGCTATGAGCGCGTCGATCCGCCGCTCGCCGAATTCGCCGACGGGCTCGGCACGCGGCTCAAGGCGGGCGCGCTCCACGATGCGGTGCGCTTCGTCGATCCGGTGTCGCAGCGGACGCTGGCGATCCGCCCCGACCTGACCGCGCAGGTCGCGCGGATCGCGGCGACGCGGATGGGGCACCACCCGCGCCCGGTGCGGCTGAGTTATGCCGGCGCGGTGCTCAAGCTGCGCGCCAGCCAATTGTCCCCCGCACGGGAAACGCGGCAGATCGGCGCGGAATTGTTCGGGCTCGATTCGCTCGCCGCCGCGCAGGAAGTGGTTACCGTCGCGATCGACGCGCTCGATGCGGCGGGTGTCACGCGCGCCTCGATCGACTTCACGCTCCCCGATCTCGTCGACACGCTCGCCGCCGGGCCGCTGCCGGTCGCGCCCGACGCGCTCGACACGCTGCGCCAGCGGCTCGACGCCAAGGATGCCGGCGGGGTTGCGGCGGTCGCGCCCGATTACCTTCCGCTCATCGAGGCCGCCGGGCCGTTCGAGCAGGCGCTGGCGCGGCTGCGCGCGTTCGATCGCACCGGCGTGCTGGCGACGCGGCTCGACGGGCTGGCGGCGATCGCGGCGATGCTCGGCGAGCGGGTGACGATGACGCTCGATCCGACCGAGCGGCACGGCTTCGAATATCAGACGTGGCTCGGCTTCTCGCTGTTCGGTGGCGGGTCAGGGACCGAGATCGGACGCGGCGGCACCTATGCGGTCGTCCATGAAGGCGGCGCCGAGGAAGCGGCGACCGGCTTCTCGCTTTATGCCGACCGGTTGCTCGGCGACCCGCCGGCGCACGACCGCCGCCGCCTGTTCCTGCCGCTCGGCACGCCGACGGGCGAGGCGGCGCGGCTGCGCGCGGCGGGCTGGGTGACGGTCGCGGCACTGACGGCGGGCGACACGCCCGAGGCGCAGGTCTGCACGCACGTCTTCGCCGAAGGCGAGGCCCGCCAGCTTTAAAGCGGTTCGATCATGGCTCCTTGAGCAGCGGGACGATCTCGCGGTTGAGGCCGTCCAGATCGAGCGCGCCCGCCTGCGCGTAGCGGACGACCCCGGCACGATCGATGATGTAATTGGTCGGCACTGCCGGCATTTCGACCGGCATACCCTTGACGCGCCGTACCGAGGGGATCGCCATCGCCGCGAACAGCGCCTTCATCTGGTAAAGCGGCACCGATCCTTCGGTCGTGATCGCGAAGACCTGTAGCCCGTGCTGTTTCAGACGGCGGTAATAGCTGTCGAGCAGCGGCAGTTCCGCGCGGCACGGCACGCACCAGGTCGCCCAGAAATTGAGCAGGATCACCTCGCCCTTGTGGTCGGCGAGCGTGGTCTTCGTCCCGTCGACCAGCGTCAGCTCGACCGCCGGTGCCGGTTGCCCGACCTTGAAGGTCTTGGCCGCTGCCGGTGCCGCGACGATCGTGAGCGCCGCCGCCAGCGCGATGCGTGGTTTCATGATCCAGTCCCCCGACGCCGGATGTGCCGCGCGCGCCACTGGATCGTCAACCGACCGGTTGACCCCGTCCCGCCCGCCCGCTACCCGCGCCCCCGACATTCCTGAACCGCCCGCGTGCCGAGTCCTGTCGAAGGGCGCGCGGGTTCGCAGCGGCAGGCGGGGAATCGCATCCATGGCAAATGTGGCAGTCATCGGCGCGCAATGGGGCGACGAGGGCAAGGGCAAGATCGTCGACTGGCTGGCGGAGCGCGCCGACATGGTCGTCCGCTTCCAGGGCGGGCACAATGCCGGGCATACTTTGGTGGTCGGCGAGAACGTCTACAAGCTCTCGCTGCTGCCCTCGGGGATCGTGCGCGGCACGCCGTCGGTGATCGGCAACGGCGTGGTGCTCGATCCCTGGGCGCTCAAGGCGGAGATCGAGCGGCTGGCGGCGCAGGGCGTCACCGCCACGCCCGAGACGCTGCGCATCGCTGACAATTGCGCGCTGATCCTGCCGTTCCACCGCGACCTCGACGGCTTGCGCGAGGATGCGAGCGGTGCGGGCAAGATCGGCACCACGCGCCGCGGGATCGGCCCGGCCTATGAGGACAAGGTCGGCCGCCGCGCGATCCGCGTCTGCGATCTGGCGCACCTCGACCATCTCGGGCCGCAGCTCGACCGGCTGACCGCGCATCACGACGCGCTGCGCGTCGGCTTCGGCGAGCCGCCGATCGACCGTGACGCTTTGGTCGCCGAACTGCGCGCGATCGCCGACTTCGTGCTGCAATTCGCGCGTCCGGTGTGGCGCGACCTCAACCTCGCCAAGGAAGCCGGCAAGCGCATCCTGTTCGAGGGCGCGCAGGGCGTGCTGCTCGACATCGACCACGGCACCTATCCGTTCGTCACCTCGTCGAACACGATCGCGGGCAGCGCGGCGGGCGGCTCGGGGCTGGGGCCGGCGGCGGTCGGCTTCGTGCTGGGGATCGCCAAGGCGTACACCACGCGCGTCGGCTCGGGGCCGTTCCCGACCGAACTGGACGACGCGACAGGCGAGCGGCTGGGGACGCGCGGGCATGAGTTCGGCACCGTCACCGGGCGCAAGCGCCGTTGCGGCTGGTTCGACGCGGTGCTGGTGCGGCAATCGGCGGCGGTCGGCGGGATCACCGGGATCGCGCTGACCAAGATCGACGTGCTCGACGGGTTCGACGAGGTGAAGATCTGCACCGGCTATCGCCTGCGCGATGAGACGATCGATTATTATCCCGCCCATGCTGCCGATCAGGCTTTGGTCGAGCCCGTCTATGAGACGATGCCGGGCTGGCAGGAGTCGACCGCCGGCGCGCGGAGCTGGGCGGATCTGCCGGCGCAGGCGATCAAGTACATTCGCCGCGTCGAGGAACTGATCCGCTGTCCGGTCGCGCTGGTGTCGACCAGCCCGGAGCGCGCCGACACGATCCTCGTCCGCGATCCGTTCGCGGATTGAGCTTTCAGACGCCCCCTTAAACACGTCGCCCCGGACTTGATCCGGGGCCTCGCTAGGTTCGTCGAGAAGCAGCGAAGCCCCGGGTCGAGCCCGGGGCGATGGTTAGATAGTGGGCGTCAGACGCTTAGTTGCGCGGCCCCGGCTGGGTCGCAGTACCCGCCGCGCCGCCCTGCGGCAGCTGATCCGGCGGCGTGTTCGTCGCCTCGGTCGGCTGGCCCTGCTGCGGCTGGCCCAGCGTGGTGCGCGAGTTGGTCACCGCGTCCGGACCGGTCGTCGTCGTGCTGTTGTTGCGTGCGCGACGCGACGAGCGGGTCGTGGTGGAGCTGCGATCGGTCGAGGTGCTCGGCGTCGTGGTCTGCGGCGAGGTGGTCATCGGATCCATCGTCGAGCCGCCCATCGTGCCGCCCGGCTGCTGACCCATGGTCCCGCCCATCGTGCCACCGGGCTGCATCGTGCCACCCATCGTGCCGCCGGTCTGGCCCATCGTGCCTCCGGCGCCGGTCGTCTGCGCCACCGCGGCGGCGGGGAGCAACAGTGCGGCGGCGGTCATCGCGATATAGGTACGCATCGAACCTCTCCTTATATGGAATGGCTCGTCAACGACGCGCGAAAGCCGATCGTTCCTGACAATCGGCGCGGATCGCCTAACTTATGCCGCATTGTGCGCGGTGGAGCAAGGCCTGATCGGCGAGCACCAGCGCGACCATCGCCTCGACCACCGGCACGCCGCGGATGCCGACGCACGGATCGTGGCGGCCCCTGGTCATCACCTCGGTCGGGGTGCCGTCGCGGGTGATGCTGGGCACGGGCGTCAGGATCGAGCTGGTCGGCTTGAACGCGACGCGCACGCGCACCGGCTGCCCGGTCGCGATCCCGCCCGCGATCCCGCCGGCATGGTTGGCGAGGAAGGCGGGCGTGCCGTCCGCGCCGGGGCGCATCGGATCGGCATTCTGCTCGCCCGACAGGGCGGCGGCCGCGAAGCCGTCGCCGATTTCGACGCCCTTGACCGCGTTGATCGACATGCACGCGGCGGCGAGTTCGCTGTCGAGCTTGGCATAGAGCGGCGCGCCCCAGCCCGCCGGCACCCCGGTTGCCTCGCACGCGATCACCGCGCCCAGCGATGAGCCGGCCTTGCGTGCGGCGTCCATCTTCTCCTCCCAACGCGCGGCGGCACCGGCGTCGGGACAGAAGAACGGATTGGCGTCGATCTGTGCATCGTCGAACGCGGCATCATCGATCGCGTCGCCGCCGATCGCCTCGACCCAGGCACGGACGCGGACCTGCGGGATCACCGCGCGCGCGACCGCCCCCGCCGCAACCCGCGCCGCGGTCTCGCGCGCCGACGATCGCCCGCCGCCGCGATAGTCGCGCAAGCCGTATTTGGCGTCATAGGCATAATCGGCATGGCCGGGGCGATAGGCCTGCGCGATCGCGGAATAATCCTTCGAGCGCTGGTCGACATTCTCGATCATCAGGCTGATCGGCGTCCCGGTGGTGCGCCCCTCGAACACGCCCGACAGGATGCGGACCTGATCGGGTTCCTGCCGCTGCGTCGTGAAGCGCGACTGGCCGGGGCGGCGGCGGTCGAGCCACGGCTGGATGTCAGCCTCACCCAGCGCGATCCCCGGCGGGCAACCGTCGACCACCGCGCCCAACGCCGGGCCATGGCTCTCGCCCCAAGTGGTAAAACGGAAGACGCGGCCGAAGGTGTTGAAGCTCATGGCCGCGTGCTTTGCCAGAAGCGCGCGGCGGGGAACAGTCCCGCCACCCGCCACTCAGTCGACGCGCACTGCCGTCACGAAATAATCCAGCGCGGTCGAGCCACCCAGCACGAACCCCGACGCGCCGACCGACAGCCCGGTGACATCGGCGACCGTGAAGCCGGCGTCCGCGATCATCGCCGACAATTCGTCCGGTGTCAGGAACTTGTCCCAGTCGTGCGTTCCGCGCGGGATCTGCCCGAGCCGTTCCGCGCCCTCGACCAGCGCGAGGCGCGACCACCACGTCCGGTTGGGCGTGCTCATCACCAGCAACCCGCCCGGCGCGACCGCCGCCGCCAGCCCGGCGACGAACGCGCGTGCATCGGCGACATGCTCGACCACCTCGAGCGAGCAGACCAGATCGAACGTCTCACCCGCCACCGCCTCGACCCCGCCGGCGCGATAGTCGATCGTCAGCCCGCGGCGTTCGGCATGGACGCGCGCAACCGCGATGCTCTCCGCCGCGGCATCGACCGCGGTCACGGTGCCGCCCATCCGCGCCAGCGGCTCGGCGAGCAGCCCCGCGCCGCAGCCCATATCGAGCGCGCTTTTGCCCGCCAGCGGCGCGAAGGTGCGGTCGTCGAGGTCCCAATGCCGGTCGATCGCGGCGCGCAGGTAGCGCAGCCGGATCGGATTGAGCCGGTGGAGCATCGCCGACGAGCCGTTCGGGTCCCACCATTCGGCGGCCAGCTTGCCGAAGTGCGCCGCCTCGCGCCCGACCACCGAGGCGTGCGGGGCGGGGGGGATGGTTGCGGTTGTTACGCTTGCGTCGGTCATGCCCGCTTCCTATCAGGACGCCCCTCTCATCCCAAGGCGTTTGGATACGGCAGTGGCGCGCATCGTCATGAAATTCGGCGGCACCTCGATGGCGGGGATCGAGCGCATCCGCTCGGTCGCCGCGCGGGTGAAACGCGAGGCGGCCGCCGGCAACCAGGTGGCGGTGGTCGTGTCGGCGATGGCGGGCGAGACCGACCGGCTGGTCGGCTTCTGCCGCGAAGCCTCGCCGCTCTACGATCCGCGCGAATATGACGTCGTCGTCGCCGCGGGCGAGCAGATCACCAGCGGGCTGCTCGCGATCGCGCTGCAGGCGATCGGCGTGCCGGCGCGTTCGTGGCTGGGGTGGCAATTGCCGATCAACACCGACGACGCCTTCGCCAAGGCACGGATCGGCACGATCGACACGCAGGCGCTCGACGCCAGCCTGTCGGCGGGTGAGGTCGCGGTGATCCCCGGTTTTCAGGGCGTCTCGGCCGAGGGACGGATCACGACGCTGGGGCGCGGCGGGTCGGACACGTCGGCGGTCGCGGTGGCGGCGGCGATGAAGGCCGATCGCTGCGACATCTACACCGACGTCGACGGCGTCTACACCACCGACCCGCGGATCGTGCCGCGCGCGCGCAAGCTCGCCAAGGTGACCTATGAAGAGATGCTGGAACTTGCCAGCGTCGGCGCCAAGGTGCTCCAGACCCGCTCGGTCGGGCTGGCGATGAAGGAGAAGGTCCGCGTTCAGGTGCTGTCGTCGTTCACCGGCGAGGACGCACCGATGGCGGATACATTGCCCGGTACGATGATCGTGGGCGAAGAGGAGGCAGCCTCCCAGGAGAATGGCGACGTGGAACGACAGCTCATCACCGGCATCGCGCACGACAAGAACGAGGCGAAGATCACGCTGACCAGCGTGCCCGACACGCCCGGCTCGGTCGCGAGCATCTTCGAACCGCTGGCGGCGGCGAACATCAACGTCGACATGATCATCCAGAATATCGCGCACCGCAGCAGCGCCAGCAGCAGCGCGACCGACGTGACGTTCACCGTCCCCGCCGCCGACCTGCCGCGCTCGATCGAGGCGCTCAACCAGGCGCGCGAGGCGATCGGCTTCGGCGAGCTGATCCACGACATGCGCGTCGCGAAGATCAGCGTCGTCGGGGTCGGGATGCGCAGCCATGCCGGCGTGGCGAGCACGATGTTCACGACGCTCGGCGCGCGCGGGATCAACATCCAGGCGATCTCGACCAGCGAGATCAAGGTTTCCGTGCTGATCCACGAGGACGAGACCGAGCTGGCCGTGCGCGTGCTGCATACGGCGTACGGGCTGGACGCCGAAGAGGCGGCGTGATCGCGGCTGGTTGACGCGACGCGCTACACCCAACACCGTCGTCCCGGACTTGATCCGGGGCTCCGCTTCTTGTCCGGTAGCTCGGAAAGAAGCGGGATCCAGGGTCAAGTCCGGGATAACGGCAGGTCCGGGGTGGTCCAGCCGCACACCTCCCCCGTCATCCCCGCGAAGGCGGGGATCCAGAACCTCGGACGTTGCGGCTCGAACGACGACCCGCGCGTCTGGATTCCCGCCTTCGCGGGAATGACGAGGCGCGTGACGATGCCGCCCCTGCTCCCTCAATCCTGCGCGACGACCTCGCCCGCGACCTGCGCGTCGGGGATGCGCGTCCGCTCCGCCTGAAAGCCGAGCGTCGCACGGCCGTGCGCCGTCCCGGCGACATCGGCGATCAGGTACAGCGGGCGGCGCTTCGCCTCGATGTACAAGCGGCCGAGATACTCGCCGATCATCCCCAGCACGAACATCTGGATCGACGACAGCACCACCACGACCAGCATCGTCGAGGTCCAGCCCTGCACATGGTCGCCGACGAAATAGCCCCAGCCGATATAGACCAGCAGCAGCATCGAACATGCCGCCAGCACCACCGACAAATGGCTCGCCCAGCGCAGCGGCGCGGTCGAGAAGCCGGTCACCGCGTCCAGCGCGAGCCGCACCATCTTGCCGAGCGGGTAATTGGTTTCGCCCGCATGACGCTCGGCGCGGTCGTAAGGGAACGGCACCTGCCGGAAGCCGACCCACGCCACCATTCCGCGGATGAAGCGCGCCTGCTCGGGCAGCGCGAGAAAGGCGTCGAGCGCACGGCGCGTCATCAGCCGGAAGTCGCCGGTGTCGAGCGGGATCGCGGTATCGGTGACGCGGTCGAGCACGCGATAGAAAGCGGCCGCAGTCGCCTTCTTGAACAAGGTCTCGCCCTCGCGCTTGCGCCGCACCGCATAGACGACATCGGCCTGTTCGCGCGCCATCATCAGCCGCATGTCGGACAGCAGTTCGGGCGGATCCTGCAGATCGGCGTCGATAATGAGGATCTGCTCGCCCGCGCACATGTCGAGCCCGGCGGTCAGCGCCAGTTGGTGTCCGTGGTTGCGCGACAGGTTGATCGCCACGACGCGCGGGTCCTCGGCCGACAGCCGCTGCATCGCCGTCCAGCTGTTGTCGCGCGACCCGTCGTTGACCAGCACGATCTCGTGATCGTCACCGACCGCCGCGCGCGCCGCCGCCGACACGCGTGCGTGAAGCAGCGGCAACGTTGCCTCTTCGTTATAACAGGGGATGACGACTGAAAGTGCGGGACGATGCATGGCACCCGCATCTAACCGAAGCTTATCCGCGCGTCACGATCTTTACCAAATGTCCCGGCGTCAATTGTGCCTCATCTTCGATCGCATTGAGGGTCATGAAGCGGTCGCGCTGGAGCGTGTCATAGGCCATCTGCCGCGCGAGCGAATCGATCGTGTCGCCGCGCTTCACGGTGACGATGCGGATGCGCTTGCCCGACCCCTTTTCGTCATAGGCCAGCCCGTCGAGCTGGCGGAGGAAGGTCACGTCCTGCGGCGGCTCGGTCAGCGGGCGGCCGGTCGCCTTGGCGAGCGCCGCGGCGCGGCGCACGCGATCGGCGCTGTTGGGGTGGGTCGAGGCCCAGCTCGGCACCTGTCCGCTTTTGCCGCCGACCTCGGCCTGCAGCTGGCTCTGCGCGTCGAGCTGCGCGAGCATGTCGGCGGCGGCATAAGGGTCGTAGCCGGCGGCGGTGATGTACTTCACGCCCAAGCCGTCAGCGGCATATTCCTGATCGCGGCCGTATTTGAGCACATAGAGCTGCGCGCCGCTGCGGGCCGCCGTTCCGACCAGCTGCCCGGCCGCGCTGTTCCCTGCCGCCGCGCCGACCACCGCCGCCAGCACGCCGCCGATCGTCGCCCGCTGGTTGCGCGCAGCCGAGTGGCGCGCGGCGACATGGCCGACCTCATGCCCCATCACCGACGCCAGCTCCGCCTCGCTGTTCATCAGCGCGAGCAACTGCCGGGTGACATAGATATAGCCGCCGGGGATCGCGAAGGCATTCTCGACCGGCGAGTCGAGCAGGGTGACGACGAAGTCGCCCTGGGCGTTCGACAGCCCCGACTGCACCGCCACGCGCTTGCCGACCCGCTCGACATAGGCCGCCTGCGGGCCCGAATATTTCCCGCCGAATTGCGCGAGCAATTCCGGGTTGGCGCGCGCCCCCAGCGTCTTGTCGTTCGCGGAAATCGACTGTGCCGCGACCGGCGTCGCCGCGGTCGCCAGCGCCGCGGCCAGCAGCATGGATCGTAACATGGATCGTTCCTCCCGTGGTTCGATAATGCGGGAAGGCGCGGGTGGTTTCCACCGCCGCTGCCGTTCGCCTGACCCGAATTGCCCGGCCATCGCGCGGGTGCCGATCGCCGCGCCGACGCGGGAAGATGATCTAAGCCGCTGATTAACGCGATCTTGACCCTCCTCCGGCAGGGACTTTCCTGAAAAGGGAATCGGGGACAGCATCGATGTTCAACAGCTTGCCGATCGGTAAGAAGATCGCGGCCGCCTTTTGCGCGGTGATCCTCGCGGTGCTGGTCATGATGACCGTGCTGTGGATGCTCCTGTCGCGGATCGAGGCAACCAGCGGCGTCAGCGCGCGCGGGCAGGAAGTGCTGGCGCAATCGCTCCAGATCGAGATCGGCATGCTGCGCCAGAACAGCCAGATGCGCGGCTTTCTGGTCACCGGTGACGAGGGCTATCTCAAGCAATATCGCGAAGGCCAGGCGCAGGTCGCCGAGGCGACGACCACGTTGCACGCGCTCTTCGCCGATCTGCCCGAGCAGCGCGCCAAGGTCGACGAATCGCTGAGCCGCGCCGCCGAGTGGCGGCACGAGGTCGCCGACCCGATGATCGCGCTGGCGCGGCTCGATCGCATGGCGGCGCAGGAACGGCTGCGCGCGGTCAGCAAGAAGGTGACGCTGGTGCCGGTCCTCGCCCCGCTGCGCGCCTTGCGCGACGAGGAAAGCGCGCGCGGCGCGGTGGCGAGCGCGGCCCGCACCGACGCGCTGCTGACCGGCAAGATCGCGCTGGTGATCGGCGGGCTGGCGATGATCGGCACCGCGGTGCTGGTCTCGCTGATGCTCGCGCGGGCGCTGGCGCGGCCGGTGGTGCGGCTGACCGGGGTGATGGACACGCTCGCCCGCGGCGATCACGGGCTGAGCGTGCCCGATACCGAGCGCGCCGACGAATTGGGCAGCATGTCGCGCGCGGTGCTCGTCTTCCGCGACGCCGCCGCGGCCAAGGCGCAGGCCGATGCCGAGCAGCAGCAGGTGATGGCCGAGGTGGGCAGCGCGCTCGCCCGGCTCGCCGAATCGGACCTGTGCGTGGCGTTGCGCGGCTTCCCGCCGTCTTATGCGGCGCTCGAGCGCGACTTCAACACCGCGGTCGCGCGGCTCGCAGCGGCGCTGGGGACGGTACGCGGCAGCGCCGGCGGGATCGCGACCAGCACCGCCGAAATGCACGCGGCCACCGACGACCTCGCCCAGCGCGCCGAGCAACAGGCCGCGAGCCTCGCCGAAAGCGCTGCCGCGGTGACGGAGATCGCGACCTCGGTGCGCGCCACCGCGAACGAGGCCAAGACCGCGATCGGCGTCGTCGATCGCGCCACCGCCGACGTCCGACACAGCGAGGAAATCGTCCGCCGCACGTTGAGCGCGATCAACGATATCGAGCGTTCGTCGAACGAGATCGCCGAGATCATCGCGTTGATCGACGGGCTGTCGTTCCAGACCAACCTGCTGGCGCTCAACGCCGGGGTCGAGGCGGCGCGCGCGGGCGAGGCCGGCAAGGGCTTTGCGGTCGTCGCGAGCGAGGTGCGCGCGCTCGCCGAACGCTCCGCCGATGCCGCGCGCGACATCAATGCGCGGATCACCAACACCGTCCAGCGCGTCCGCAGCGGGGTCGAGCTGGCGCAGGAGACCGACGACTCGCTGCGCGCGATCACCAGCGGGATCGACGAGATCGCGACCTTCGTCACCAAGATCGCCGACAGCGCCGCCTCGCAGGCGGCGAGCATTGGACAGGTAAACGTCGCGATCGGCGAGATGGACAGCGCGACGCAGGCCAATGCCGCGATGGTCGAGGAAGTCACCGCGGCCTGCCGGCTGCTCACCACCGAGACGGTGACGCTGGAAGGTCAGGTCAACCGCTTCCGCGTCGGCGCGCTCCCCGATACCGCGTCCGCGCCCGCGCCGGCCGCCCCGTCGCGTCGGGCGGTACGCGCCGCATCCGTTCCGGTCGTGCGCGGCAACGTTGCGCTGAAGGCGGTGGAGGAGGATTGGAGCGCCTTCTGATCCAGCTATCCTGAATTATTACTGTGGATCAGGAGCCATCACGTTTCTGGCTTGTTTGATCGCGCAGCAATGGGAGATGGATGATGGGCAGGACGCGTGGAGCCGGTGCCGGCCTTGTGATGATGACGCTGGCGCTGGCGGGTTGTGTTGACCCGTCCGCACGGATCGCTTCCTCGCTGGAGCGCTATGGCTTCGCACCGGGCCAGTCGCAGTGCGTCGGCGAGCGGCTGGAGAAGAATCTGTCGCTCGGCCAGCTCCAGCAGCTCGGGCGCGCCGCGCGGGCGACTCGCGAGGGCGACACCACGCCGGGGCGGCTGACGATCGGCGATTTCGTCCGCGTCGCCGGACAGGTCAAGGACCCGAAGGTGCCGTTCGAAGTCACCAAGGCGGCGGCGGGCTGCGGGATCGTCACCAGCGCGCCGGCGGTGCTGTAGGAATCGTCGCCACGTTCCGGGGCGACGCGGCCAAGGTCAGACCCGCTCCGCCGCGTTGACCGCATCCGCCGCGCGCAAGGCCGACAGCAGCCGCATCAACTGATGCGCGTCGTGCACCTCCACATCGATGACATTGGTGTGGAATTGCGTGTCGCGATTGTCGAGCCGCAGGTTGATGATGTTCGCCTTGTGCTGCCCGATGATCGTCGCCAGCATCCCGAGCGCGCCCGGCTGATTGCGAACCTCGACCGAGATGCGCGCGGTCGCGCCCTCGGTGGCGTGGCCCCATTGCACGTCGATCCAGTCGGTCTCGTCCTCGCTGCGCTCCGCCAGATCGGCGAGCACGCGGCAGTCGATCGCATGGACCTCGATCGATGCGTCGGGGCGGCGCAGGCCGACGATCCGGTCGCCCGGCACCGGATGGCAGCAATCGGCCAGCTCATAGGCGACGCCGGGCGCGAGCCCCGCGATCGAAATCGCGCTCGACTGCGGCGGCGCATGCGCGAGATCGGCGCCCGCCGATCCCGGCATCAGCGCCTCCATTACCTGTCCGTCGGTCAGCGTGCGGCGCGCGATCGCCTGCATCAGCGCCGCCTCGTCGGCGAGCTTCAGCCGTTTTAGCGCTTCGTCGATCGCATGGTCGGCGAGCGTCGCGGGCAGGCGCTGGACGATGTCGTCGTACAGCTTGCGCCCCAAGGCGATCGTCTGCTCGCGCTCCTCGTTGCGCAGGTGGCGGCGGATCGCGGCGAGTGCCTTGGCGGTGATCGCGACCTTCAGCCACGCCGGCTGCGGCACCTGCGCCTTCGATCGCAGCACCTGCACCTGATCGCCATTCTCCAGCACGGTCGACAGCGGCACGACGCGCCCGTTGACCTTCGCGCCGACCGCCTGATCGCCGAGATCGGTGTGAACGGCATAAGCGAAGTCGATCGGCGTCGCGCCCTTCGGCAGCTGGATCAGCTCGCCCTTCGGGGTGAAGGCGAAGATGCGATCCTGGTACATCGCGATCCGGGTATGTTCGAGCAGCTCCTCGGGGGTCGCGGCGGTGTCGAGGATCTCGACCAGATCCTTGATCCAGTCCTGCTGCTGATCGGTGCGCACCGGATGCGCGCCGACCGACTGCTTGTACGCCCAGTGCGCCGCCAGCCCGAACTCGGCCTCGGCATGCATGTCGGGGGTGCGGATCTGGATTTCGATGCGGCGGTTCTCGGCGTGGATCACGCTGGTATGCAGCGAGCGATAGCCGTTGCGCTTCGGCGTCGAGATATAATCCTTGAACCGCCCCGGCACTGCCGGCCAGCGGCGGTGGATCAGACCCAGCGCGCGGTAGCAGTCCTCGATCGTCGGGACGATCGCGCGGAACGCCATGATGTCCGACAGCTGCTCGAAGCTGATGTGGCGCTCCTGCATCTTGCGCCAGATCGAATAGGGATGCTTCTCGCGCCCCGACACCTGCGCCTCGACCCCGCCGCGGCCGAGCAGCAGCTTGAGCCCCGAGCCGATCTTGGCGATCCGGTCGCCGCCCGATCCTTCCTTGAGCTGCTCGAGCCGCTTGGTGATCGACTCATACGCCTCGGGCTCGAGCTGCGCGAAGGCGAGCGTCTGCATCTCCTTCATGAACTCGTACATCCCGATCCGCTCGGCGAGCGGGGCGTAGATGTCCATCGTCTCCCTGGCGATGCGGCGGCGCTTCTCCGGCTTGGGGATGAAGTGCAAGGTGCGCATGTTGTGGAGCCGGTCGGCCAGCTTCACCAGCAGCACGCGGATGTCGCCCGACATCGCCATCAGGAACTTGCGGAGGTTTTCCGCCGCGCGCTCGTTCTCGGTCTGCGCCTCGATCTTGCTCAGCTTGGTCACGCCGTCGACCAGCCGCGCGATGTTCGCGCCGAAGATCCGCTCGATCTCCTCGGAGGTGGCGACCGTATCCTCGACCGTATCGTGAAGGATCGCGGTGGCGATCGTCTCGTCGTCGAGATGCAGCTCGGTCAGGATCCCCGCCACCTCGATCGGATGGCTGAAATAGGGATCGCCGTTGGCGCGTTTTTGTGTCCCGTGCGCGTTGACCGAAAAGACATAGGCGCGGTTGAGCATCGCCTCATTGGCGTCGGGGTCGTAATCGAGGACCCGGTCGATCAGTTCATATTGTCTCAACACGGGAAGAGGATGGGGCCGGTTACGGCCGCATTGCAACATAGCCGTGCAGAAAAAAGCCGCCACGCCGCGCCGCGTGGCGTTTGGGCATCGCTTTTGTCCCCGCTGCGGGTCAGCGCGCCGCCCAGCGGACCGCGTTGGTCAGCATCCGGCGCACGTTGACGTCGTCATAGACCGCCGGCTCGTGCCCCAGCGCCGAATAGAAGACCCGGCCCTTGGTGCGCGGGTTGACCCATGCCACCGGATGCGACGCGCCCATCGCCAGCTTGCCGCCGACGCGGTAGCTCTTCTCGTCGACGCGCGCGAGCACGGTCATGCCGCGCGTCGCGGGATCGTTCGAGAAGGAATACCATTCGTCGGCGAGCGGGAAGGTCTGCGCGACCCCGGCCATCACCGGATGCTGCGGCTTGTCGACGATCACCTGCGCGGTCTGGATATGGTCGTCGCCATTGGGGTGGCCGATGAAGGTCGTGCCGATGATCGTGCGGTCGTACCATGGCTCCTTGTGGCTGTCGTCGCCCGCGGCGTGGAGCGCGACGACGCCGCCGCCGCGCGCGACGAAGCGCTCGAAGGCCGCGAGCTGATCGGGGCTCATGAAATTGCCGCTCGCGCTGTTGAGGATGACGACCGAAAAATGGCCGAGGTCGCGATCGTTGAAGACCGCGGCATTTTCGGTCGCGAAGCTCTTGCGGCCGAGCTGTTTGGCGATGTCGCCCAGCACCTCGTTGGAGTGCGGGATATGCTCGAAATGCCGCCAGCCGTTGGTCTTGGAGACGATCAGCACCGCGCCCTTCAGCCCGGCGGGCAAGGTCGGCGCGACGGTGTCGACGACCGGCGCGGGCAGATGCGGATTGTCGGGCGCCTGCGCCGCTGCCAGCATCGCGATCATCATCAAAGATTTCAGCATCATCCGTCTCCTGCGCCGAGCCTAGCCGGTGGCAGGGCGGAGGTGAAGCGGACTTTGGTCGCGGGTTGTTGCGCCCACGTTCAAGCCGGAGGTTCGCTCACCCAGCGTCCGTCATTGCGAACGTAGCGAAGCAATCCAGTGCCGGACCAGGACGCCCTGGATTGCTTCGCTACGCTCGCAATGACGATCAGGGTCGAGCGCCAGACGACGAAGCCACGTCACTTCACCAGCGTGACACTCATGGTGATCCGCTGCTCGCCATGCGCGGGCACCTCGAACACGCCGGGCTTGTCGCGATATTCGCCGTCATAGCCTTCGGGATCGGCGATGCCGTGCCACGGCTCGACGCAGACATAGGCCGCGCCGGGCTTGGTCCAGATCCCCAGCTTCGGCGTGTCGGGGAAAGCGATGTCGAGCTGCGGGGCGCCCTCGGCACCGTAGCGCACCGCCTGCGATTCGACCGGCGCCCACACCAGCGCATCGTCGGCGAAGAGATCGTCGGCAAGGTGCAGCACGCGTCCGTCGAGCGGCGAGGGACGCTCGGTCGCGGCGATCGTGCCGTCGGCGGCGATTACCTTGAGCGCGCCGGGCTCGTCCTTCTCGAACGCAATGCGGTGCGCGGCGCGGTCCTGTCCGTAGGGCAGCGGCCAGGCGAAGGCGGGGTGGAAGCCGAAGCTGGCGGGCAGCGGCTCGTCCGCCGGATTGCAGACCGTCACCTCGATCGCCAGCGTCACGTCACGCAATTCGAACGCCACCTCCAGCCGGAACGCGAAGGGATAGGCGGCGCGCGTCGCCTGATCGTCGGCGAGCGCGAACACCGCGCGCGTCGCGCTGGTCTCGATCACCGAAAACACGCTGCGCCGCGCGAAGCCGTGCTTGGCGATCGGGTAGGCCACGCCATCGACCTTGATCGCACCGTTCGCGGTCATCCCGACCACCGGAAACAGGAGCGGCGCGCGCCCGGTCCAGAAGCGCGGGTCGGCATCGGTCATCAGCTCGCGCCCGTCGGCGTCGGTCAGCGACGACAGCTCCGCGCCGAGCGGGTTGATCGCGGCGGTCAGCGTGCCGTTCGAGATACGGATCCAGTCGTCAGCCACGTAATTGCGCTCCCTGCTTGGCGGCGGCGGCCACCACCTTGTCGGCGATCGCCTTCAGATCGGCGTCGGTGAAGCTCTTTTCGGCGGGTTGCAGCACCAATTCGACCGCCACCGACTTGTGCCCCTCAGCAACGCCGGTGCCGGTGAACACGTCGAAGACGCGCGCGCGGGTGATGGTCGCCTTGTCCGCACCCTTGACCGCGCGCACCAGCGCCTCGGCCGAGACGTCGGCGGGGACGAGGAACGCGAAGTCGCGGCGCACCGGCTGGAGCGCGGGCGGCGCATAGGCCGGCCGCATGAACCCCGATCCGCGCTTCGCCGGGATCGCGTCGAGGTAAAGCTCGACCGCCGCGACTTGGCCCGACAGGTCGAACGCCTTCATCACCGCCGGATGCACCGCGCCGAACGCCGCCAGCACCGTCTTCGGCCCGAGTCGCAGCGTGCCCGAGCGACCGGGGTGGAAGGCCGCGCCCGCCTCGCCCATCACCTGAAGGTTGTCGACCGGCGCGCCGGCCGCCGCCAGCAGCGCGAGCGCCTCGGCCTTGGCGTCATAGGCGTCGAACCCGGCGGCCTTCCCCTCACGCCAGCCGCGCGCACGGCGGTCTCCCGCCAGCACGACGCCGACCGTCGCGCGCTCGCCCTCGGGCAGATAGCGCCGCCCGATCTCGAACAGCCGCACCGTCTCGACACCCTGCCGCAGGTTGCGCTCGGCCGCCGAGAGCAGGCCGGGCAGCAGCGACGGGCGCATCACCTTCAGCTCCTCGCTGATCGGATTCGCCAGCCTCCACACCGCCTCACCGAACGGCGCGACCTGTTTCTCGCTGAGGAAGCTCCACGTCACCGCCTCGTCGAGCCCGCGCGCCGCGGCGGCGCGGCGGGTGCGGCGCTCGATCCGCTGCTCGGGGGTGGCGGTCGGACGCGCGACGCCGGGCGTGCGCGGCAGCGGGACGGGGGCGACCCTGTCGATCCCCTCGATGCGGATCACTTCCTCGACCAGATCGGCGGTGCCGTCCACATCGCGCCGCCACGTCGGCGGGGTGACGTTCCACGCGTCGTCGACGGTGAAGCCGAGCGATTCGAGGATCGCGCGCTGCCGCTCGGGCGCGACCGCGAGTCCGCCGAGCGTTTCCGCGCGCGCCGGATCATAGGCATAGCTGCGCGTGCCGAGCGGCGGCTCGCCCGCGCGGGTCACGCCGCTGGCGGTGCCGCCGCAATATTCGAGCACGAGGAAGGTCGCGATCGCCAGCCCGTCGTCTAGGAACGCCGGGTCGACGCCACGCTCGAACCGCTGGCGTGCGTCACTGGTCAGCGCCAGCTTCTGCCCGGTGCGCGCGATCGCCTCGGGGGTGAAATAGGCGCATTCGATGATGACGTCGGTGGTCGCGTCCGACACGCCGGAGTGCGCGCCACCCATGATCCCGCCGATGTCGTGCACCGCGACATCGTCGGCGATGACCGTCATGCCGGCCGAAAGCGTATAGGTCTTGCCGTTGAGTGCCTCAACCGTCTCGCCGTCGCGCGCCTGCCGCGCGACCAGCCCGCCCGACAGCTTCGCCTTGTCATAGACGTGCAGCGGGCGGCCGAGATCGACAGTCAGGTAATTGGTGATGTCGACCAAGGCCGAGATCGGCTTCTGCCCGATCGCGCGCAGCCGCTTCGTCATCCACTCGGGGGCGGCGCCGTTGGTGATCCCGCGTACCTCCTGCGCGAAGAACGCCGGGCAGCCTGCGGCATCCTCGATCCGCACGTCGGGGCCGGCGCCTTCGCCCGCGACCTCGGGCACCGTCGGCGGCACCAACGTACCGAGCCCCGCCGCCGCGAGATCGCGCGCGATGCCGTGGACGCCCATGCAATCCTGCTTGTTCGGCGTCACCGACACTTCGATCACCGGATCGCCGAGCCCGGCATAATCGGCGAAGGCGGTGCCGACCGGCGCATCGTCGGGCAGTTCGATGATCCCGTCGTGATCCTCGCCCAGCTCCAGCTCGCGCGTCGAGCACATCATGCCGTTCGATTCGACGCCGCGGATCGCGGCGACCTTGAGCACCATGCCGTTGGCGGGGACCGCCGCCCCCGGCTTGCCGAACACCCCGACCAGCCCGGCGCGCGCATTGGGCGCGCCGCACACCACCTGCAACGGCCCGTCTCCGGCATCGACCGACAGCACCTGCAACTTGTCCGCCTGCGGGTGGCGCTCGGCGCTGAGCACGCGCGCGACGGTGAAGCCTTCCAGTCTGGCGGCGGGGTCGGTGACGCCCTCCACCTCCAGCCCGATATTGGTGAGCGCGACCAGGATCTCGTCGAGCGACGCGGTCGTGTCGAGATGGTCCTTGAGCCAGGAGAGGGTGAATTTCATCTTGTATCCCGTCGCTCCTGCGCAGGCAGGAGCCTATGTCTCTACGTGGTGGCACACCCACCAGCCATGGGTTCCTGCCTTGGGTCCCATCAAAGTACTACTTTGATGGGTGCCCTGCCGCAGGAACGACGACACTATGCCGGCGTGCCGACGCCGCCCGACAGGGTCGGCACGTCGAGCGCGCTGAACCCGTAATGCTTCAACCAGCGGATATCGCCGTCAAAGAACGGGCGCAGATCGTCCATGCCGTATTTCAGCATCGCCAGCCGGTCGATCCCGCAGCCGAACGCGAAGCCCTGCCATTCTTCCGGATCGAGCCCGCAGGCTTCGATCACCTTCGGATGGACCATGCCGCTGCCCAGCACTTCCATCCAGCCTTCCGACCCGCCGATCACGCGCTTGCCCTTGACGACCGAATAGCCGACGTCGACCTCCGCCGACGGCTCGGTGAACGGGAAATAGCTCGGGCGCAGGCGGAGCACGATGTCGTCGCGCTCGAAGAACGCCTTGAGGAACGTCTCCAGCGTCCACTTCAGGTGGCCGAGCGTGATTCCCTTGTCGATCACCAGCCCCTCGACCTGATGGAACATCGGCGTGTGCGTCGCATCGCTGTCCGAGCGATAGGTGCGCCCCGGCGCGATGATGCGGATCGGCGGCTTGTTGGCCAGCATCGTGCGGATCTGCACCGGCGAGGTGTGCGTCCGCAGCACGCGCGGCGTTTCTCGGTCGCTGGGATCGCTGTCCTCGCGCCCAGCGAGGTAGAACGTGTCGTGCATCGCGCGCGCCGGATGCGTCTCCGGGATGTTGAGCGCACCGAAATTGTGCCAGTCGGTTTCCATCTCCGGCCCGCTCGCCACCGCGAAGCCGAGGTCGGCGAAGATTTCCGCGAGCTCGTCCATCACCTGACTGACCGGATGCACCGTGCCCGCGAGCGGCGCGTCGGCGGGCAGCGTCATGTCGAGCGCCTCGCTGGCGAGCTGCGCGTCGAGCGCGACCTGCTCCAGATGGCTTTTGCGCGCCGCGATCGCGTTGGTCACCGCCTCGCGCAGCCCGTGGATCGCGGGGCCGCGCGCCTGGCGCTCCTCGGGGGAGAGCGTGCCCATCGTCTTGAGCAGCTGCGTGACGCGCCCCTGCTTGCCCAGCGCATCGACCCGCACCGCCTCCAGCGCGTCGAGCGAGGCCGAGGCGTCGATCGCGACGAGCAGATGGGTCTTGAGGTCGTCGGTGTCGGTCATCGTGTTATCCGTCATGCGTGCCGTCCAAGCCGAGACTTGGCGCCAAGTCCAGCCATTGCGGGTTCGTTTCCTCGATCAGCCGCAGCTTCCAGTCGCGATTTCATTTCTTGAGTAGCTTCTCGCGATGGATCGCGGCGTCCATCGTGTCGGCTGTTTCGTACCAGACGAGTCGGGTGACGTGATAGCGGGCGGTGAAGCCTTTGAACGTGCCGTCGCGATGCTGGATCAGCCGGGCGAGCAGGTTCGAGGTGACGCCGATGTATAGCGTCCCGTGCGGGCGGCTGGCGAGGATGTAGACGCATGGTTGCCGCTCCATCCCCCGCCCCCTTTTCGTCATTCCCACGAACGCGCGAATCCAGAACCCCCGACGCCAGCGCGTCTATCGACAGACCCGCGTGTCTGGATCCCCGCCTGCGCGGGGATGACGTTAGAGGCGGGGCGAGGACAGTTAAAGACGCCGCGCTGTTATCGGCGTGGGGCGCTTACCCACATCCGTCATTCCCGCGAAGGCGGGAATCCAGAACCTCCGACGTCTGCGCGTCTATCGACAGACCTGCGCGTCTGGATCCCCGCCTGCGCGGGGATGACGAGAGTGGGCCACGACACGTCCAGACCGAAAAAGGGCGCCGGTGTTGCCACCGACGCCCTTTCTGCATCTCATCCGTCACATCGTCAGACGGATCGGCGTTGCCGACCCGCTGCCCGCCGTGACGAGTCCCGCGTCTGCTCTCGCAGTCGCGGGCCGTCCGCACTCAGGCGGCCTGCGGGAGTGCCGCCTTCGCCTGCGCGATGATGGCGGCGAATGCCTCACCCTCGTGCATCGCGATGTCGGCCAGGACCTTCCGGTCGAGTTCGACGCCCGCCAGCTTCAGGCCGTGCATGAACTGCGAATAGGTCAGACCCTCGGCGCGGACGCCGGCGTTGATGCGCTGGATCCACAGGCCACGGAACGTGCGCTTCTTAACCTTGCGGTCGCGATAGGCGTACTGGCCGGCCTTTTCGACCGCCTGACGGGCGACGCGGATCGTATTCTTGCGACGACCGCGATAGCCCTTGGCCTGTTCCAGGATGTTCTTGTGCTTGGCGCGAGTGGTTACGCCCCGCTTGACGCGTGCCATATTCTATTCCTTCTCGCTCAGCTGAGACCGTAGGGCGCCCAGGCCTTCACCGCGGCGGTGTCGGCCTTCGACAGCACCTTGGTGCGGCGATTCTGGCGGATGTACTTGGCGTTGTGGCTCATCAGGCGGTGGCGCTTGCCAGCGACGCCGTGCTTCAGAAGGCCGGTGGCCGTCAGCTTGAAGCGCTTTTTCACGCCACTCTTGGTCTTGAGCTTGGGCATTTTCGTCCTTTCTGCTGCGCGAATCGACTGAGACGGCCGCGGCAGCCCTCGTTGGCCGGGCCGTCCGTATCCGCCGATCGCTCGGGAAGCGGGCCGCATAGCGAGACATCGCCCGAAAAGCAACCGCCGAGGGGGAGCGGGCGCAGGGAACCCGCGCGGCGATTTCGCGATTGTACCGCGATGGCAACGACCGCACCCGCGCCGCAGACGAAACCGCGCTGGCGGCGCATTGCGCGCGACGTCGCGATGGTGCTGGTCGCGATCCTCGCCGCGATCTGGCTGGTGCTGTTCATTACCAAGGGCCGGTTTCTGAAAGGAACGTTCGAGCGCGTCGTCGGCGGGCTGACCAACCGGCCAGTGACGGTCGGCGGCGACTTCCAGCTCTATTTCGCGCCGCTCAAGATCAAATTCTATGCCGAGAAGCTCGCGATCGCCAATCCGGCGTGGGCGACGCGGCCGTATCTGTTCACCGCCGACCGGATCGATACGCGCATCTCGCCGCTGTCGCTGCTGTTCGGCAAGCGGCGGCTCTACTGGCTCGACCTGACCAACGGCGCGGTCGATCTCGAATGGACGAAGGCGCACGACCACAATAGCTGGACGTTCAGCGAGAAGAAGGGTGGCAAGCCGCTCGACCTGCCGCGCATCGACCGTGCCACTGTCACCGGCACACAGGTCCGCTATCTCGATCCGCGTCTGCAATTGCTCACCGACGTCAAGCTCGACACGATTCGCTCGACCGATGCGCGGATCGGCGAGGCGGTCGGGCTGGACGGCGGCGGGCGGTTGCGGGGCACGCCGTTCACCGTCGTCGCGCGGCTGCTGTCGCCCGACGCCACCGTGGCGCGCGGCAAGAACGAGCTGGTGATGCGCGCGCGCGCTGCCGGCAACACGCTCGACGTCGCGGGCACGTTGCCGAGCATCGCGGCGTTCGAGAACGTGCCGCTGGCGGTGCAGGCGCGCGGGCGCAATCTCGCGAACTTGCTCGACATCATCGGCGTCGCGATCCCGAATACGCGCACCTATCGACTGCGTGCGCAACTGGTGCAGAGCGGACCGGAATATCGCTTCACGCATTTGCGCGGAACGTTCGGCGACAGCGACGTGCGCGGGCGGCTGACGATCGCCAACCGCGCGCGGCTCCACCTCGACTCGCAGCTGATCACGCGCCAGCTCGACATCATCGACGCCGCGCCATTCATCGGCTTCAACCCGGATATCGTCGCGACCAAGGGCGCGATCGCCGCCGCCGCCGCGACCGGCGCCGCGCCGGCGCGGATCCTGCCCGACGCCGCCTTGCCGATCGCGACGATGCAGCGGTTCGACGCCGATCTGAAATGGCATATCGACCGCGTGCGATCGAAGCGGTTGCCGATCGAGAACATCGACATGGTGCTCGATCTCGAGCGCGGGCGGCTGGCGCTGTCGCCGCTGACGATGGCGATGGCGCGCGGCGATCTCGCCAACGACATCGTCTTCGACACGCGCCAGCGGCCGAGTGCGGTCAGCTATGACGTGCGGCTCGCGCCTACCCCGCTGGGACGGCTGCTCGCCGGTTACGGCGTCGCCGAATCGGGCACCAGCGGCACGATCCGCGGCCGTATCCAATTGAAGGGGCGCGGCGACACGATCCACGATTCGCTCGCCTCCTCGAACGGGCGCATCGCCTTCGTCATCCCGAACGGCAGCCTGTGGACGCGCAACGTCCAGCTCGCCGAGATCGACCTTGGCGTGTTCATCCAGAAGATGTTCGAGCAGGAGTTGAAGGAGCCGGTGCAGATCAATTGCGGGCTGGTCGCCTTCACCGTCCGCAACGGCGTTGCCGCGACCGATCCGATCCTGATCGACACCAAGAAGAACGTGATCCTCGGCAACGGCGGCTTCAGCTTCAGGAGCGAGGCGCTCGATCTCGCGATCCGCGCCGACGCGAAGAAGTTCAGCCTGTTCTCTGGCCAGTCGCCGGTCGGGGTCAGCGGCTATTTCGCGTCGCCGTCGCTCAACGTGATCTCTCCGCAACTGCTGGCGCGCGCCGGAGCCGGGCTGGGGCTGGCGATTGTCGGCACGCCGGTCGCCGCGCTGCTGGCGTTCGTCGATCCGGGTGACGCCAAGGCCGCGCAATGCGGGCCGGTGCTCGCCGCCAAGCCCGCCGCCGCGCAGCGCGACAAGGACGGCAAGCCGCGCAAGGACAAGGTCGAAGGGCAGAAGCGCAAGAAATTCCTGGGTATCTTCTGACGTGCACGCCTTCGCCGCCCTGCTCGACGCGCTGATCTACACCCGGTCGCGCAACGCCAAGCTCAAGCTGATCGGCGATTACCTGCGCGACACGCCCGATCCCGACCGCGGCTGGGCGATGGCGGCGTTGACCGGCGAGCTCGACCTGCCCGGCGTCAAGCCGGCGGTGATCCGCGCGTTGGTCGAGTCGCGCGTCGATCCGGTGCTGTTCCGGATGAGCCGCGACTATGTCGGCGATACCGCCGAGACGGTCGCGCTGCTGTGGCCGGAACCCGATCACCCGCCGGAAACCGCCGAGCCGCTGACCGTCGCGACCGTCGTCGATCGGCTCGGACACCTGTCGCGTTCGGATGCGCCTGCCGCGCTCGCCACGATGCTCGACCGGCTCGACGCCGAGGAGCGGTTCGCCTTGCTCAAGATGGCCACCGGCGGGTTGCGGGTCGGCGTGTCGTCGCGGCTCGCGAAACAGGCGCTGGCGGACGCGTTCGGGCTCGATGTCGAGGCGGTCGAGGAAGTGTGGCACGGGCTGGAGCCGCCGTACCCGACGCTGTTCGCCTGGGCAGAGGGCACCGGCGCACAGCCGACCGCCGCCGACGTGCCGGTGTTCCGCCCGTTCATGCTCGCGCACCCGCTCGATGATCTGCGCGTCGACCTCGCTGATTATGCCGCGGAGTGGAAATGGGACGGTATCCGCGTCCAGCTCGTCCATGTCGCTGGCGAGACGCGGCTCTACAGCCGTACCGGCGACGACGTGACGCGCGCCTTTCCCGATGTCGCCGCCGCCTTCGCGACGCATGGCGTCGTCGACGGCGAGTTGATGGTGCGCGGCGACTTCCAGGGCGGCGAGGCGGGCAGCTTCAACGCGCTGCAACAGCGGCTCGGGCGCAAGGTCGTGTCGGCGAAGATGCTCGCCGAGGCACCGGCGTTCGTGCGGCTCTACGACATATTGTTCGACGGCACCGAGGATCTGCGCGCACTGCCATGGACCGAGCGCCGCGTCCGCCTGGAGGCGTTCGCCGCGCGGCTCGACCCGGACCGCTTTGATCTCAGCCGCGTGATCGAGGCGGAGGATTTCACCGCGCTGGAGGGCATCCGCGCCGGTGCGCGCGATGCGGCGATCGAGGGCATGATGCTCAAGCGCCGCGACTCCCCCTATGTTGCGGGGCGGCGCACCGGGCTGTGGTACAAATGGAAGCGCGATCCGCTGACCGCCGATTGCGTGATGATGTACGCGCAGCGCGGCAACGGGCGGCGGTCGAGCTGGTACAGCGACTATACGTTCGGCTGCTGGACCGAGGATGGCGAGCTGCTGCCGGTCGGCAAGGCCTATCAGGGGATCACCGATCAGGAGATCGCGCAGCTCGACCGCTTTGTCCGCCAGCATACGCTCAACCGCTTCGGCCCGGTGCGCGAGGTTGAGAAGTCGCTGGTGCTGGAGATTGCGTTCGACTCGATCCACGAGTCGAAGCGGCACAAATCGGGGCTGGCGATGCGCTTCCCGCGGATCGCGCGCATCCGCACCGACAAGCCGGCCGCCGAGGCGGACACGTTGATCGGATTGAAGAAGTTGGTGACGTGAAGCGCCCGCCGGGGCGGGCGGGCAGGGGCGTCAGCCCCGCGCCTTGCCCGACGCGCGCTCGACCATCTGCACGCCGTTGCGCTGGCAGGCGGCGCTGACGACCGGAAAATCGAGGTCGTTGTTCCGCGCGAGCGCGGCGGGCATCGCCGCCTGGCATTGCTGGACCGTCGCATAATGCGCCGGCTCGACACGGGTGGTGGCGCAGGTCGCGGCGGCGTCGCCGCACCCCATGATCGCCATGACGAAGAACGCAGCTTCCATCTCGTCTTCCCTTCGCGGATAAAACGATCGCCCTTCCGGCGTGTTCCGATCGGCGACCGGTCCCACCGCGGGACGGTTGACGCGCGTGCTGTCGCGCACGACATCCCCGTCACCCATGCCACCCGACAGATCGACCTCCTCCGCCGCCGAGCGCCCGCTTCTGCCGACGCTCCGCCGCTTCCTGCCCGATCTCTGGCCCGCCGACGCGCCGGGGATGAAGGCGCGCGTAGTCGGCGCGATGCTGCTGGTCGTGCTGTCGAAGCTGGTGCAGGTCTATGGCGCGCCCTTCGCGCTGCAGGGCGCGGTCGACGGCATGGCGGTGCCGACCACGCCGCTGTCGCTCGTCGTGCTGCTGGTGGTCGGCTATGCCGCCGCGCGCTTCGGCACGACGTTGTTCGACAATCTGCGCAACACCGTGTTCGAGCGGGTGGGGCAGGAGGCGACCCGCCGGCTGGCGGCGCGCGTCTTCCGCCACCTTCACCAGCTCTCGCTGCGCTTCCACCTCGAACGCCGCACCGGCGCGGTGACGAAGGTGGTCGAGCGCGGCACCAAGAGCATCGACACGATGCTCTATTTCCTGCTGTTCAACATCGCGCCGACGGTGCTCGAACTGACGCTGGTGCTCGGCATCTTCTGGGTGAAGTTCGGCTGGCAACTGGTCGCGGGCACCGTCGCGATGGTCGCGCTCTACATCTGGTTCACGCGGCTGGTGACCGACTGGCGTTCGGCATTGCGTGAGCGGATGAACGATCTCGACACCGGCGCGGTCGCGCACGCGGTCGACTCGCTGCTCAACTTCGAGACTGTCAAATATTTCGGTGCCGAGGAACGCGAGGCGCAGCGCTACGACCGCGCGATGCGCGCCTATGCCGATGCCGCGGTGGTCAGCGAGAACAGCCTCGCGTGGCTCAACATCGGGCAGGCGGCGATCACCAATGCGATGCTCGGCGGCGGGATGGCGTGGGTCGCCTATGGCTGGAGCCAGGGCCGCTTCACCGCGGGCGAGGTGGTGCTTGTCTCGACGTTGCTCTCGCAGCTGTTCCGGCCGCTCGACCTGCTCGGGATGGTCTATCGCACGATCCGACAGGGCGCGATCGACATGGGCGCGATGTTCGATCTGATCGACACGCCGTCCGAAGTGGTCGACGCGCCCGGCGCGCCGGCGCTGCTGGTGTCGCGCGGCGCGGTGCGGTTCGAGAATGTCATGTTCGGCTATGACGCCGGGATGCCGATCCTCAAGGGGATCGACCTCGACGTGCCGGCGGGTACCACCTGCGCGGTGGTCGGGCCGTCGGGCGCGGGCAAGTCGACGCTCGCGCGGCTGATGTACCGTTTCTACGACGTCAGCGGCGGGCGGATCACGATCGACGGACAGGACATCGCGAAGGTCACGCAGCCGTCGTTGCGCGCCGCGATCGGGATCGTCCCGCAGGACACGGTGCTGTTCAACGACACTATCGGCTATAACATCGCCTATGGTCGCGCCGACGCCGATCAGCGCGCGATCGAGCAGGCGGCGCGCGGCGCGGCGATCGCCGGCTTCATCGAGCGCCAGCCCGACGGCTATGCCACGCGCGTCGGGGAGCGCGGTTTGAAGCTGTCGGGCGGCGAGAAGCAGCGCGTCGCGATCGCGCGCACCTTGCTGAAAGACCCGCCGATCCTGATCCTCGACGAAGCGACCAGCGCGCTCGACAGCCGCACCGAGGCCGAGATCATGGAGACGCTGGAGGCGATCGAGCGCGGCCGCACCACGATCGTGATCGCGCACCGGCTGTCGACGATCGTCAACGCCGACCAGATCGTCGTGCTGGAGGCGGGGCAGGTCGTCGAGCGCGGCACGCATGCGGCGCTGCTGGCGCAGGGCGGGCTTTACGCGGAGATGTGGGCGCGACAGGCGCAGGAAGAGGAAGCGTTGGCCGTGGCGGTTGAGTGATCCGTCACTCGTCGCCCCGGACTTGATCCGGGCCCCCGCTTCTTCTTGTTCACACGTCGCCAGAAAGCGGGACCCCGGATCAGGTCCGGGGCGACGCAAGGAAGGGTTAGCCGTCATTGCGAGCGGACCGAAGCAATCCAGGGCGTCCTGGTCCGGCTCTGGACGGCTTCGCTCTGCTCGCAGTGACGAAGGAAGCTACTCGTCGATTCCGAAATTGAGCCCGCGCGAGATCGCCGGATCGGCGACCGCGGTCAGCAGATACGCCACGAACTGCTTGCCTCGCTGCCACCACCCGGTCGCCGCGCGATAAGCGTCGACCGTCACCTCGTTCGACTGTGCGATCTCGCCATCGACATAGCCCCGAACGTGCGCGGCGAACGCCGCATCCTCGATCCGCAGCATCAGCTCGAGATTGATGAACAGGCTGCGCATGTCGAAGTTCGCGCTGCCGATCCAGGTCGCGTCGTCGACCACGTACAGCTTGGTGTGCAGCTTGGTCGCGGCATATTCCCAGATCCGCACGCCTTTCCGCAGCAGCCCGGCATAGGTGAACCGCGACGCCGCGATCGTGACATTGTTGTCAGAGCGCGACGCGGTGACGACCCGCACCGTCGCCGCGCGCTTTCCCGCGCGGTCGAGCCGCCGCAGCACGGTCGGGCTCGGGGTGAAATAGCCGGCGATGATGTCGATCCGTTTGGCGTGGCGCATGTCGGCGCGGATCGCGCGCGCCCAGGGCGACAGGTGCCGCGTCGGCCCGCCGATCAGCCAGCGCAGCTTTCCTTCGCGCTCGCTCCATTGCGCGAGCGCCTTGTTGAGCCGCCGGACCTTCCCGCCGCCGTGAATGCCCTCCTCCAGCGCGTCGAAATAGCCCGCCATCCGCGCCGCCGCCGGTCCCTCGACCAGCAAGCCGAGGTCGCGCCACGCCTGCTCCTTGGGCGTGCCGAAATAATCGTCCTCGATGTTGAAGCCGCCGATGATGATCTTCGCGGCGTCCTCGGCGTCGGCGAGCGCCAGCTTCTGGTGGTTGCGCAGCAGATAGCGCCGTCCGACGCGCGGCGAGAAGCGGCACACCGACACCCCCGCATCGCGCAGCGGATCGAAGAAGTCGTCGCCCTCGCTCCCGAAGCCGTCGACGATCAGCTTGACCGCGACTCCGCGCTGCGCCGCTGCGATCAACGCGGCGTTGACGCGCCGCCCGGTCGTGTCGTCGGCGTAGATGTAGTAAAGGACGCGCAGCGACCGGCGCGCGCCGTCGATCAGCGCCAGCACCGCCTCGAGTCGCCGGGGGCCGGTGTCGAGCAGGGTCAGCCGGTTGCCGTCGACGGTGAACACGGGTTGCGGGGCGGTGTCCTCCATGGTCCCGCAGATGGCGTCTGCGCCGCCGCCGGGCAAGCGCAGCCTTTCCTTGACGGATGGCGCGCCGGCGCGTACCTGCTCCAGCTTCCCTGAGTTTACCGATTAGAGGATACGCGGATGGCGCGCGTCACTGTCGAGGATTGCGTCGACAAGATCCCGAACCGTTTCGATCTGGTCCTGCTCGCCGCCCAGCGCGCGCGGCAGGTGTCGGGCGGAGCCGAACTGACGATCGATCGCGATCGCGACAAGAACCCGGTGGTCGCGCTGCGCGAGATCGCCGAGGAGACGGTCCGTCCGAAGGATCTGCACGAGTCGGTGGTGCAGAGCCTCCAGCGCGTCCAGATCGACGACGAGGAAGAGGCCGATGCGATCGGCAGCCTCGCCGCCTCGGCCGAGGCGCTGCGCCTCACCGCCGTCGCGCCGCCGCGCAACCAGAATCTCGGTGCCGATTACGACGGCTGATCCCGTCGCTCCGGTGTGGATGAAAAAGGCCGGTCGCTCGAAGGAGCGGCCGGCCTTTTTCGTGTTCGGTCGCCAACTGTCATTGCGAGCGTAGCGAAGCAATCCAGAGTCGGACCAGGAGGCCCTGGATTGCTTCGCTACGCTCGCAATGACGGATAGCCTTGCCCCTAAACCCCCTCGTCATCCCGGGCTCGACCCGGGATCCCGCTTCTTCTCGCCAGCGGCGAACCACCGCGCCCGTTCGTGCTGAGCCTGTCGAAGCACGGGTCGGGACACGCCCGTCGACAAGCTCAGGGCGAACGGGGGTGGGTAGGTACTACAAGCCGAAAAAGAAGCGGGGCCCCGGATCAAGTCCGGGGCGACGGCAAGGGGGAGCAGGTCGCCCCTTATCTCACCCCGCGACCTTGCCCGGCGTGTTGACCCCCATGCTCTGCAGGTAACGCTTCACGTTACGCGCCGCCTGCCGCAGCCGTTGCTCGTTCTCGACCATCGCGATCCGCACGAACCCCTCGCCATTCTCGCCGTAACCGACCCCCGGCGCGACCGCGACCTTGGCGTGGGTCAGCAACTGCTTGGAGAACTCCAGCGATCCCAGATGCTTCAACGCCGGCGGCAGCGGTGCCCAGGCGAACATGCTCGCGGGCGGGGCAGGGATGTCCCACCCGGCGCGGCCGAAGCTCTCGACCAGCACGTCGCGGCGCTTGTGATAGAGCTGGCGGTTCTTCTCGACGATGTCCTGCGGTCCGTTGAGCGCCGCGCACGCCGCCGCCTGCACCGGCGTGAACGCGCCATAATCGAGGTACGACTTCACGCGCGTCATCGCCGCGATCAGCTTCTTGTTGCCGACCGCGAAGCCGATCCGCCACCCGGCCATCGAATAGGTCTTTGACAGGCTGGTGAACTCGATCGCGACATCCTTGGCGCCCGGCACCTGGAGGATCGAGACGGTCGGCTTGCCGTCGAAATACAGCTCCGAATAGGCAAGGTCGGACAGGATCCACACCTCGTTCTCGCGCGCCCACGCCACCAGCCGCTCGTAGAAGGCGAGGTCGACGGTCTCGGCGGTGGGGTTCGAGGGATAGTTGACGACCAGCACGCTCGGGCGCGGGATCGTGAACTCCATCGCGCGTTGCAGGCTCTCGAAATAATGTTCGTCGGGCGTCGTCGGCACCGCGCGGATCGTCGCGCCGGCGATGATGAAGCCAAAGGTATGGATCGGGTAGCTCGGGTTGGGCGCGAGCACCACGTCGCCGGGCGCGGTGATCGCGGTGGCGAGGCTCGCCAGCCCCTCCTTCGACCCCATCGTCACCACCACCTCGGTCTCGGGGTCGATATCGACCCCGAAGCGGCGACCGTAATAATTGGCCTGCGCCCGCCGGAGGCCGGGGATGCCGCGCGACTGCGAATAGCCATGCGCCGATGGCTTCTGCGCGACCTCGATCAGCTTGGCGATCACATGGTCGGGCGGCGGCAGGTCGGGGTTGCCCATGCCGAGGTCGATGATGTCCTCGCCACCCGCACGCGCCTGTGCCCGCATCGCATTGACCTCGGCGATGACATAGGGCGGCAGGCGCTTCATGCGGTAGAATTCGTCGGACACGGGGCTGATACTCCTTTGCGCCGCCGGCTATACAGCCATTCGCGCGCGCCGGGCACCCCGCGCAACAAAAAGCCGTGGACCTGACTTCGCGCTGCAACGTCGTTACGTTACGGCAGCCGAGAGAGAGGATTTCGCGTGACCGAGCCAAATGCCCCGCCGCCGACCACGCTGTCCGACCTCGCCGATCTCCAGCATTGGACATGGCTGATGGGCCGCGCGCAGCAATTGATGCTGGAGGCGGGCGTCCCGCTCGCGCCGCCGGAGAGCGTGGCCGAGCAGGCGCGCGATTTCTGGAGCGATTACCTCGCGCTGTGGCAGCGCTTCACGACGCCTGCCGCGCCGGAAGCGGAGCGGCCGAAGGAAAAGGACCGCCGCTTCGCCAACCCCGCGTGGCGCAGCAACCCGGCGTTCGACTGGATGCGGCAGAGCTATGCGCTGATCGCCGACCACATGCTGCGCGGGGTCGATGCGCTGGAGGGCGTCGACGAGCGGACGCGCGCCCAGCTCAAATTCGCGACGTCCGGCTTCGTCGATGCGATGAGCCCGTCGAACTTCGCAGTGACCAACCCCGAGGTGATCGAGAAGACGATCGAGACGCGCGGGCAAAATCTGCTCACCGGGCTCAACAACATGCTCGCCGACATCGGGCGCGGGCAGCTGACGCATACCGACGGCACCGCGTTCGAGGTCGGGCGCAATCTCGCCGCGACGCCGGGCAAGGTCGTCAAACGCACCGATCTCTACGAACTGATCCAGTACGCGCCCGCCACCGAGACGGTGCTGGCGACCCCGCTGCTGATCTTCCCGCCGTGGATCAACCGCTTCTACATCCTCGACCTGACCCCGGAGAAGAGCTTCATCCGCTGGGCGGTGGCGCAGGGGATCACCGTGTTCATGGTGTCGTGGAAGTCGGCGGATGCGTCGATGGCCGAGGTAATGTGGGACGATTACGTCGCCGCGCAGGTCGAGGCGATCGACACCGTCCGCGATCTCCTCGACGTGCCCGCGTTGCATACGGTCGGCTATTGCGTCGCGGGGACGACGCTCGCCGCGACGCTGGCGTGGCTCGCCGCGAAGGAGCAGGCCGGCAAGGTGGCGAGCGCGACCTTTCTGACCGCGCAGGTCGATTTCACCCGTGCGGGCGAGTTGCTCCACTTCGTCGACGACGAGCAGCTCAAGATGATCGCGACGCTCAGCCCGCAGGGGTTCCTCGACGGCCGCTATCTCGCCGCGACCTTCAACCTGCTGCGCGGGCGCGACCTGATCTGGAATTACGTCACCAACAACTATCTGCTCGGCAAGGATTACGTGCCGTTCGACCTGCTGCACTGGAACGGCGACGTCACCAACCTGCCCGCCAGATGGCATCTCGCCTATCTTACCGACCTGTACCGCGACAATCTGCTCGTCCAGCCTGGTGCGATGACGGTCGGCGGCGTGCCGCTCGATCTGCGCACGGTCGAGACGCCGGCCTATGTGCAGGCCGGGCGCGAGGATCATATCGCGCCGGCCGAAAGCGTCTGGAAGCTGACCGAGCATCTGCGCGGCCCGCTGCGCTTCGTGCTGGCCGGATCGGGGCATATCGCCGGCGTGGTGAACCCGCCGGCCGCGGGCAAATACCAGCATTGGATCAACGACCAGCCCGCCGAGTCGCTCGATGCGTTTGTTGCGGGCGCGCGCGAGGTGAAGGGAAGCTGGTGGAACGACTGGGCGGACTGGCTCCGCGCGCACGCACCCGCGACCGTCGCTGCGGACGGCGCACGCGTGCCGGGCGCAGGCGCGCTGCCCGCGATCGAGGATGCGCCGGGCAGCTACGTCAGGACCCGATGAAAGCGTCTGCCGCGCCGCACAAGCCGCTTGCAACGTACCCGCCGAATCATTATTGTGCAGTGCAGCAAATAACGGAGCGGACACGATGGTGGACCAGACCGGCAAGGTTGAGGGCAGGAAGACGGGCGCATCGGTGAAGGGGCGCGCGCGTGCCGCGGCAAAGCCGGTGTCGTCGACCATGCCCGTGTTGCCGCCGCTTCCCGCCGAGCCGGCGGTGCCCGCGATCCTCGCCAACCCGGCGGTCGACGAGGCGCCGGCGCCGGTGGTGCTTTCCGCCGACGACGCGGTCGCACCGGCGGCCGAGCCGGCGCCCGCTCCCGTGATCGACGAACCCGAAACCGCAATCCAACCCGAACCGGCTGCCCCGGCAGCGCCATTGGAAGTGAAGGACACGAACATGACCGACACCGTCACGACGTTCGCCGACAAGGCGCAGGACCAGGCCAAGGCCTTCTCGGACAAGGCGCAGGAGCAGGGGCGCGCGGCCTTTGCCAACGCCGGCGAGCAGGCGCGCGTCGCGCTCGACAAGAGCCGGAAGGTGGCCGAGGATATGGCCGAATTTGGCAAGGGCAATGTCGAAGCGCTGGTCGAATCGAGCCGTATCGCCGCGCAGGCGTTCGAGACGTTCGGTCAGGACGCCGCCGCGTTCGCGCGTGCGCGTTACGAGAGCACCGCGCAGCTCGTGCAGACGCTGGCATCGGTGAAGTCGCCGACCGAGGCGCTCCAGCTCCACGCCGATTACGTCCGCGCCTCATTCGACGCGCTGGTCAAGGAAGCGTCGCGCTCGACCGAAGCGACGCTGAAGCTGGCCGGCGACGTCGCCAAGCCGCTCCAGAACCGCGTCGCGGTCGCCGCCGACAAGTTCCGCACCGCCGCCTGAGCGCGGTCGCGCACGCAAAACAGGGCGGTCGCAGCGATGCGGCCGCCTTTTTTGCGCGTATGCGGTCTTGCCTGCGCGCGCCCGCGTGCCATATTCGCGCAGTGTCCATGCAGCAGCAGATTGTCCCGATGGCCGCGGGCCAGAGCGACGATGCCGACGGTGACGGCACCGGGATCGGCATCGCCACGCGTACCCGTGCCCGCACCAAGAAACCGACGCCGTATCGCGTCCTCATGCTCAACGACGATTACACGCCGATGGAATTCGTCGTTCTGTGCCTCCAGCGCTTCTTCCGCATGAACATGGAAGAAGCGACGCGCGTGATGCTCCACGTCCACCAGAAGGGGGTCGGGGTGTGCGGCGTGTTCAGCTACGAGGTCGCCGAGACCAAGGTGAGCCAGGTGATGGACTTCGCGCGCCAGAACCAGCACCCGCTGCAATGCACGCTCGAGAAGGCGTGACGTTGTTTTCAAAGCGAGACGCGACTTAAGCGTTGCCCCGGACTTGATCCGGGGCGCCGCTGCTTGTTTTCTTGCGCCGGTCAAAAACGGGATCCCGGATCAAGTCCGGGATGACGATGAAACAAATGCCGTCGCCCCTGCGCAGGCAGGGGCCCATGTCTGTGGCGGGGGCCGGAACGCTTGACACACGGACTGCCCGCGCGACGGGCCACCGACCATCAAGACGCCAGCAGCCATGGGCCCCTGCCTTCGCAGGGGCGACCGAGAAGTTGCGCCGCGAACAAGCCCCCGACACCACCTTCCGCCCTCCACCGCTTCCCGCTACCCTCCCACGCTAACCACACCGAATCGTGAGAGGAACCGTCATGGACCCCAGCCTGCGCGACCGGGCGATCGGCCTGTACGACGCCTTCACCCACGAGCATCGCGACCGCCGCACGCTGCTGCGCCAGATGACCGCGCTCGTCGGATCGGTCGCCGCCGCCGAGGCGCTGATCGGCGGGATCGCCGCGTCGCCCGCTGCCGCCGCGCTGACCGACCCCACCGACGCCCGGCTCGTCACCCGCAAGGGCAGCTACGGCATCGGCGGCGGCGCGCAGATGACCGGCTATTTCGCCGCGCCGCGCAACCCCGGCCGCGCGATCGGCGCGGTGATGGTGATCCACGAAAACCGCGGGCTGCAACCGCATATCGAGGATGTCGCGCGCCGCGTCGCGCTCGCCGGCTTTTTCGCGGTCGCCCCCGACTTCCTGTCCGCGCAGGGCGGCACCCCCGCCGACGAGAACGCCGCGCGTGACCTGATCGGCAAGGCCGACATGGACGCGGTGCTCGCCTCGGCCGTGGCGACGGTCGGCCGGCTCGCGAAACTGTCGCATGGCACCGGCAAGGTCGGCACGGTCGGTTTCTGCTGGGGCGGCGCGCTGGTCGACCGCGTTGCGCTCGCCGCCGGCCCGGGGCTCGCCGCGGCGGTCAGCTATTACGGCCCAGCGCCCGACCCCGCCGAGGCACCTAAGCTGCAAGTGCCGCTGATGCTCCATTATGCCGGCAAGGATGCGCGCGTCGCGCAGACCGGCGCCCCATGGGTCGCCGCGCTCAAGGCCGCGGGCAAGCCGGTCGCGGCGTTCGACTATCCCGGCGTCGACCACGCCTTCAACAACGACACCTCTGCCGAGCGCTACGACAAGGCCGCCGCCGATCTCGCCTGGGGGCGCACGATCGACTTCTTCCACCGCCATCTGGATACCCGCGCATGACGTTGACCTTCTACACCAACCCGATGTCACGGGGCCGGATCGCGCGCTGGATGCTCGAGGAGATCGGCGAGCCATATGACACAATGCTGGTCGACTGGACGCAGAAGCCCGCCGCGCTGCTCGACGCCAATCCGCTCGGCAAGGTGCCGACGATCGTTCACGACGGCGCGGTGGTCAGCGAAGCGGCGGCGATCTGCGCCTATCTGGCGGAGGCGTTCCCCGCCGCCGCGCTCGCGCCGCGTGCCGAGGAACGCGCGCCCTATCTGCGCTGGATGTTCTTCACCGCCGGCCCGCTCGAGGCGGCGATGATCGACAAGGTGCTGGGGGTCGAGGTGCCCGAGGCCAAGCGCGGGATGGTCGGCTATGGCGGCTTCGGGCAGGCGGTCGACACGCTCGAATATGCGGTGTCGGCGCACAGCTACATCACCGGCGACCGCTTCACCGCCGCCGACGTCTATGTCGGCAGCGCGGTCGGCTGGTTCACGCAATTCGGACTGCTGGAGAAGCGCGAAACGTTCATGCGCTATCTCGACCGGCTCCAGCAGCGCCCGGCCTATCAGCGCGCCGCCGCGATCGACGACGCGCTGATCGCGGAGGCCGCTCAGCGGTAACGGCGGATCGCCATCGAGGGTCTACGCGGTAGCCGTGGGCGTTTCGCCTCGAACGCTCCCCATCGTCGCCCCGGACCTGATCCGGGGCCCCGCTTCTTCGCGGCGGTCGCGGAAGGAAGCGGGATCCCGGATCAAGGCTCTCCTGAGCTTCGTCGAAGGGTCCGGGATGACGGAGGAAGGCCGTCAATCGGCATTAGCGCCGGTCGTGCTTGTCCCAGCGGACGCGCGCGCTCAGCGCGTCGAAACGGCGGTTGAGGTCCTGGCGCTCCCGGTTCGAGAGCCCGCCGCTGCGGCGATAGCGTGTTTCAAGCTGGGCGAGCTGGCGCGAGTCGCGGCGTAGCCGGGTCGCCTCGCGGCGATCGAGCTTGCCGTTGCGGATGCCCTGATCGATCCGCTGGTCGAGCCGCTCCTGTCGCGCGTTGATCGACTGCCACGGCGCGGCGCTCGCCGCGACCGGAACGGTGACGCCGGCGAGGCCGATCCCGGCGATCAGCAGGTGAAAACGGTTCATGGTGACGCTCCTTTGCACTGGCACCGCAATCTGCGGCGGTACAAGGACGAAGATAGGCAGCGGCTGTCGCAGCCCCGTCCCGGCAACCCCGCAAAAGTGTGTCACTTTGTCGCGAACGCGACGGGTTCGTTCAGCTTTGGGGATTACTGGCGAGCGCGCTGCGCAACGCCGCGACCTGCCGGTTGAGGCTGGCAAGCTGATCGAGCGACAGCCCGCTGCGCGCGACCAGCTCCTCGGCCAGACACCCGCAACGCTGGCGCAACGCGCGTCCGCTGTCGGTCAGCAGCACGCGCACCTTTCGCTCGTCATCCGGGTTGCGCTGGCGCGTGACATGCCCGGCCGCCTCCAGCCGCTTGACCAGCGGCGTCACCGTGCTCGATTCGAGCGCCAGTCGTTCGGCGATCGCGCCGATCGTGCGCGCGTCCTGCTCCCACAAGGCATGGAGTACGAGATATTGCGGATAGGTGATCCCGATGGCGTCGAGCAGCGGCTTGTACGCGCGCCCGACCGCCATGCTCGCGGAATAGAGCGAGAAGCAGAGCTGCTCATCGAGCGGACGTGCGTCAGCCATGGCAGGGGCTTAGCAGCTTTATCCTTATCGCGATAATCTTTTCGCTGGACTTAGCATCATGTGCGTATATATATCGCGATATCGATTATCGAAATAAGGATCATGCCCATGTCCGTCGACGTCAAATATGCCACGACCGCTTCCGCCACCGGTGGCCGCGACGGCCGCGCCCGCAGCGAGGACGGCCGCTTCGAGGTCGCGCTGTCGACCCCGAAGGAACTGGGCGGCGCGGGCGGCGAGGGGAGCAACCCCGAGCAATTGTTCGCCGCCGGCTATTCGGCATGCTTCCTCGGCGCGCTCAAGGTCGCCGGTCAGCAGCTCAAGGTGAAGGTACCTGCCGAGACCAAGGTCACCGCAACCGTCGGGATCGGTCCGCGTTCGGCGGGTGGGTTCGGCATCACCGCCGACCTCGTCGTCGACCTGCCCGGCGTGGACAGGGATCAGGCGCAGCAGCTGGTCGACACCGCGCACCAGATCTGCCCCTATTCCAACGCCACGCGCGGCAATGTCGACGTCGGCCTGACGCTCGCCTGATCCGGAGAAGACCATGTGCCGCACGCCCGGCACCGAAGGGTTCGCGCTCAACCAGACGATGCTCCGCATCCGCGACCCCGGGCCGTCGCTGGCCTTCTACCGCGACGTGCTGGGCATGACGCTGCTCCAGCAGCTCGACTTCGCCGACATGCGCTTCTCGCTCTATTTCCTCGCCTATCTAGGCGAGGCCGAGACGGTGCCCGCCGACCCGGCCGAACGCGCGCGCTTCATCTTCACGCGCGAGACGACGCTGGAGCTGACGCACAATTGGGGCACCGAAAGCGACCCGGCGTTCGGCGGCTATCACAGCGGCAACGACGACCCGCGCGGCTTCGGCCATATCGGCATCTCGGTGCCCGACGTCGCGGCGGCCTGCGCGCGGTTCGAGGAGCTGGGCGTGCCGTTCAGGAAGCGCCCGCAGGACGGGACGATGAAGGACATCGCCTTCATTACCGACCCCGACGGTTACTGGATCGAAATCCTGTCGCCATCGGGGATGACCGCCGCGGTCGCCGCGGCGGATTGACGCTGGGAAAGGTGGCGGGGCGCGTCTAGCCTGCCGCGATGACGACCACGGATCGCCGCCCGCTGGCGGCGCTGACCTTGCTGTGGGTCGCTGGCCTGATCCTCTCCGGCTGGCACCCGTCCGACCGCGCGACATGGTGGATGGAAGTCGCGCCGGTATGGATCGCGCTGCCGGTATTGTGGTGGACGCACCCGCGCTTTCCGCTGACGCCGCTCGCCCTCGGGCTGATCGCCGCACATGGTATCGTCCTGATGATCGGCGGCGCCTATAGTTATGCACGCGTGCCCGCCGGCTTCGTCGTGCAGGACTGGCTGCACCTGGCGCGCAACCCGTACGACCGCGTCGGGCATTTCGCGCAGGGCTTCGTCCCCGCGATCGTCGTGCGCGAGCTGCTGGTGCGCGGCGGCGGGATCGCGCGCGGTCGCCTGCTGGCCGTGCTCGTGCTCGCCTGCTGCCTCGCGATCAGCGCCGCCTATGAGTTGATCGAGTTCGGTGCGGCGATGGGGCTGGGGCAGGGGGCTGACGCGTTCCTCGGCACCCAGGGCGACCCATGGGATACGCAATGGGACATGCTGACGTGCCTGATCGGCGCGGCCGCCGCGCTGCTGTTGCTGACGCGCGTCCACGATGCGCAGATCGCGCGCCGCGGCTCGCGGGCGGCAGTCTACGACCAAAGTCGCGCGGCGCGCCGACAAAGGTCGTAATGGCCAGAAGGTGGCCGCGGAGCCGATAGCGGTCGGCGCGGCGGGAGGGAACGATGGTGGTACGGGCAGGCGAGACGGAGAGCGCGCCGCTGGCATTGGTGGTGATGGGCGTCAGCGGGACGGGCAAGTCGACGCTGGGCGCTTTGCTCGCCGAGCATTGGCAGGCGCCGTTCCTCGAAGGCGACACCTACCATTCGGCGGCGAACGTCGCGAAGATGGAAGCCGGCGCGCCGCTGACCGACGAGGATCGCTGGCCGTGGCTCGGCCGGCTCGGCGCGGCGCTGGGCGAGGCGGCGCGCACCGGGGGCGTGGCGGTGGCGGCCTGTTCCGCGCTGCGTCACGCCTATCGCGCGCGGCTGGAGGCCGCGGCCGGGCTGCCGTTGCGTTTCGCCTTCCTCGATACCGGCCGCGCCGAGATCGCGCGGCGGATGCGCGCGCGCACCGGCCATTACATGCCGCCGACGCTGCTCGACAGCCAGCTCGCGACGCTCGAGCCGCCGGGCGCCGCCGAACGCGCCCTCCGCCTCGACGCCGGCCATGCGCCGGAGGCGCTCTGCCGCGCGGTGCTGGCGTGGGTTGAGAAGGAGCAGGTTTGACCCATAGCGTCATCGCGGGTTCGACCCGGAAGCGCACTTCTCCCATCTTCCAGCCGCGGTGGCGTCACACCCCACCGTCGTTGCGAGCGTAGCGAAGCACTCCAGCGCCGGACCAGGACGCCCTGGATTGCTTCGCTACGCTCGCAATGACGGATTACCTCACGGCATCAACCGCTTACGCCCCTGCGACAGATGCCAGCGCATCGCCAGCGCCGCGCCATCGGCGTCGCGGACGCGGATCGCGTCGACGATCGCGTCATGCTCCTCCATCATCGCCCCGATCACCTGCGGCGGGCGCGAGCGCGAGATGTCGACCCCGGCGCGCAAGATGTGCATCACGCTGTCGCGCAGATGGTCGAACACCGGCGCGAAGGCGGCATTGCCGGTCGCCGCGACGATCGCGAGGTGCAGCGCCCAATCCTCGTCATGCGCCGGCGCGTTCGAGAACAAGGCCCCGCGCAGCGCCTCCAGCGCCGCCTCGATCGCGTCGAGCTGCGCCTGCGAGCGGCGCAGCGCCGCCAGCCGCGCCGCCTCCGCCTCCAGCACGAACCGCACCTCATAGGTGCCGAGCGTCGCCGCCAGCGCGTCGAGCGGCAGGTGCGTTCCCAGCCGCTCGGACGGCCGCCGCTTGACGTAGCTGCCCGCGCCGCGCCGCGCCTCGGTGATCCCGTCGGAGGCGAGCCGCGCCAGCGCCTCGCGGACGATCGTGCGCGACATGCCGAAGGTCTCGGCGAGCCGCGCCTCGGAGGGCAGGCGGTCGCCGGTCGCCAGCCCTTCGTCGTTGATGATCCGCACGATCGCGGCATAGGCGCGGTCGGCCAGTCGTCCCTCGCTCACCGGTCCCCTCCCGTGCGATGTCCGCCCGAGCCTAGCCGAGCCGCACCGGAGTGGCGAGAGCCGCGCCGCCTGTCCGACAACTTTGACGATCTGGCTATCGCATGTTACTTGAACAGCGCTAACATTTCACGGCATAACGCGCAAAGCTGTCCAACCGAATCCGCTCGAAAGCGCGACGGTGCGGCGGCGGTACGGGAGGAAGGAATGGAAGCGACCGCTCAGGACATGCCGCCACCGATCAGCGGTGCGATGCTGGCGCAATTGACCCCGACGCAGCTCAAGGTGATGCGCGGCGTCCATTCCGGGCTGCTCAACAAACAGATCGCCTATGACCTCGGCATCGCCGAGGCGACGGTGAAGGCGCACATGACCGCGCTGATGCGCAAGCTCAACGTGCGCAACCGCACGCAGGTCGCGATCGCGGCGCAGGCGCTGGCCGGCGACACGGGCTACGCTTGATAGAAGCGAAGCCCCTCCCCTTCAGGGGAGGGGTTGGGGTGGGGTGGTTGGGGAGCGGACCTGAGCCTCATCCCCCACCCCAACCCCTCCCCCAAGGGGGAGGGGCAGAGAAGCTCACCTACGACCATCGTCGCGCATGAAGCATCTCTCTGGTACCGCTAGCAAAAGTGCGAAAAGCGGACGGGAGACGGGTGATGCGGGCAGGATGGCGGATCGGAGCGGCACTGGCGGTGGTGCTCGCCACTCCGGCGCTGGCGGCGCCCGGGATCAAGCCCGGCGCGTCGGTCTACCAGACCATGCCCGACGATCCGCGCGCGATCGTCCTCAAGGCGGTCGGCGACGGCCGCGCCGACGACAGCGCCGCCTTGCAACAGGCGATCGATGCCGCCGCGGCGGGCGGGCATGGCGGATTGGTGTTCGTCCCCTCGGGCACCTACCGTATCTCGCGCACGATCTTCGTCCGCTCGGCGGTGCGGCTGTTCGGCATCGGCAAGACCCGCCCGCAGATCGTGCTCGGCGACAACACCGCCGGCTTCGGCAGCGGCGTCGCGGCGATGGTCGCCTTCACCGGCGAGGATCAATATCGCGTCGGCAAGGCGCCGGTCCCGCCGCGCACCAGCGTGCCGTTCGACCCCGCGATCTTCGACGCCACGTCCAGCACCTTCTATTCCGCGCTGTCGAACATCGACTTCCGGATCGGCGACGGCAATGCCGGCGCGGTCGCGGTGCGCTTCCGCGTCGCGCAGCACGGCTATCTGCGCCACGTCGATTTCCACATCGGCTCCGGGCTGGCCGGCGTCTATCAGGCCGGCAACGAGTTCGAGGACCTGCGCTTCTTCGGGGGCCGCTATGGCATCATGTCCGAGAAGACCTCGCCGGCATGGCAGTTCACGCTGATCGACAGCGAGTTTTCCGGGCAGCGCGATGCCGCGATTCGCGAGCATGAGGTTGACCTCACCCTCGTCAATGTCGTGATCCGCGATACGCCGGTCGGGATCGACATCGACCGCGGCTATTCGGATTCGCTGTGGGGCAAGCAGGTCCGCTTCGAGAACGTCTCGCAGGCGGCGGTGGTGATCTCGGAAGAGAACAGCGTCTTCACCCAGATCGGCTTCGACGATGCGATCGCGATCGACACGCCGACCTTCGCGCGCTTCCGTGATTCCGGCAAGACGATCGCGGGCAAGGGCGCGCGCTACCGCGTCGCCGATTTCTCGCATGGGCTGAAGCTCGCGGGCCCCGGTACGATCGGCGAAACCGCGACCGACGTGTCGATGACCCCGCTGACGCGTGTCCCGAAGCGCCCCGCCACCGCGATCCGAGCGCTCCCGCCGGTCCGCGACTGGGCGAACGCGCACGATCTCGGCGTGAAGGGTGACGACACCACCGACGATACCGCGGCGTTGCAGCGCGCGATCGACACGCACCGCGTCGTCTACCTGCCGCTGGGGCGCTACCGCGTCACCGATACGATCCGGTTGCGGCCCGACAGCGTCCTGATCGCGCTCCATCCCAGCCTGACGCACGTCTATCTGCCCGACGAGACCCCCGCCTTTACCGGCATCGGTGGCGCGAAAGCGATGATCGAGAGCGCCAAGGGTGGCAATGCGATCGTCCACGGCCTCGGATTATGGACCGGCGCAATCAATCGTCGCGCCACCGCCTTGCTCTGGAAGGCCGGTGCGACATCCGAGGTCAACGACGTCAAGATCCAGGGCGGCGGCGGCACGGTGCTGACCAAGGGCAGCCCGATCAACCAGAACGACCCGCGCGCGCGCCCCGACGGCCAGTACCCCAGCATCATGGTCACCGACGGCGGCGGCGGGACCTTCTCGGCGATCTGGTCACCCAACACGCTCGCCTCGGCGGGATTCCACGTTTCCGACACCAGCACGCCCGGACACGTCTATCAGCTCTCGGCAGAGCATCATTATCGCGCCGAGATCGTTTTGGACGGGGTTAAAAATTGGGAGTTTCTGGCACCGCAGACCGAACAGGAGGTCCGCGACGGCGTCAATGCGGTCTCGACCGAGTTCCATAATTCGAGCGACATCCTGTTCGCCAATTACCACGGCTATCGCGTGACGCGGACGATCAAGCCGATGGATGCCGCGGTCAAGTTGTTCAATTCGGGCGGTATCCGCTTCCGTAACGTCCATGTGAACGCCGAGAGCGGCTTCGCGAGCTGCGACGCCAAGGGCTGCGGCACCTATTTGCGCGCCAGCAAATTCCCCTTTGAAAACAGCATCAAGGACATGACCCGCCGTCAGGAAGTCCGCGAACGCGAGTTCGCCAGCCTCGACATTCCCGCCGCACCCGCCACTGCGACCGCTGAGCTAGCGATTCCAGTCACTTCCGGCGTAACGAAGCTGGCGGACGGCTTCTATTCGATCTCCGGCGGCACAGTGGACGCCAAGGGCAAGCTGTATTTCGTCGATCGTTTCTTCCAGCGTATCCATCGCTTTACGCCCGCCGAGGGGCTGACCACCGTGTCGGATGCCCCGCTCGATCCGGTCAACCTCGCGGTCGACCGCTCCGGCCGCCTGCTGGTGCAATCCTCCGCTGGCCGCGACGGCAGCGTCTATAGCCTCGACCCCGCCAACCCCGACGATATCCGCGCGATCGCCCCGACCGCCGCACGCGCGAGCGACAAGGCGACGACGCTCCTGCCGGTAAACGTCTGGGCGAACGGCGAATTCGCGGACCGGATCGACCCGGCGACCTACGACTATCCGCCAATCGCGTCCTTCTTCACCACCAAGCTCGGCGAGGCGAAGCCGCAGGAATATCGCTCGCCCGACGGGTCGCTGGCGCTGCCGGCATTCCGCGTCTGGAACCAGGGGCCGGACGATCATCTCGGCTGGCGCTGGTCGGACACGCTTGATTCCTATGGCTTCGTCGGCGCAGCGCCGGGAAGCCGGGTGACGCTGACCAACGCCTCGGAGAACCTCACCTACAGCGGCTTGGTCGGCGCAGGCGGACAGGTGACCGACCTGAAAGTTGTCGCTCCCCGCGGCGGCGAGAGCGTTACGCGGGACGAGACCGGCAACCTGTACGTCGCGAATGGACAGGTGTTCGTCTACGCGCCGGACGGTTCAATGACCCGCCGAATCGACGTCCCCGAACGCCCACTGCAATTGCTGCTCGGCGGCACGGACCAGCGGACACTCTACATCCTTTCACACCACGCGTTGTACGCAGTGGGCCTGTAACGTCCTGTCGTCCCGGACTTGATCCGGGACCCCGCTTCTTCTGCCTTAATCGTTGAAAAGGCGGGCGACGAGGAAATCAGCTCGGATGCGCCTCGACTTCGGCCTCCGCCTTCACCTCGCGCCGCGTCTCGGCGAAGCGCTCGCCTGCGTCGATCGCCCAGCCTGCGACGCGCTCCGCGAGCCAGCCGATCACCGCGCCTGCCACCACGTCGCTGCCGTAATGCGCGCCACGCGCGACCTGCGCCACGCCGGCGGTGCCCGCCGCCAGCCTCGCGACACCGCCGATGCCGGGCGCTTCGTGAGCGACCGACTGTGCCACCGCCACCGCACCGGCGGTGTGCCCCGAGGGAAAAGCGTTGAAATTGGTGTCGTCGGTGCCATGCCCCTTACGCGGCACTGCGTCGGTGCCCGCGACATTCGGCCGCGCGCGATCGACGCTGGCCTTCAGCACCGTCTTGAGCCCGGTCGCGAGCAGGTGGCTCGCCACCATCCGCGCGCCGTTGCGCGCCAGCGCCGGCCGGCGCAGCACCGCGCCGATCGCCAGCGTACCCAGCCCGAGTGCGAGAAGCGGCGGCTCGTCAGTGGCCTTGGCGATCGGCGTCAGCGCGCGCATCGCCCCCGCCGCCGCCAGCGCGCGCAGCGGCGCGGTGGCGTCATGCTCGCGTTCGGCGGCGGCGCGCAGCGCCTTTTTCTTCTTCTTGCCCATATCCGCTCCGCTTGCGTGTCCGCCTGCCAACGAGCCGGATGCGCTTTCGGTCCCGACTAAGAGGCTGCGGTATAGGCGACGAACGGTTCGGCGAGCACCATCCGCCCGTCGTGCCAGACCTGCACTCCGCCGCCGCCCTTCGCCGGATCGACCGACGCGAGCACGCGATAGACATAGCCGCCGTTCGCGAATTGATAGATGCGCCGCCCGCCGCGCTCCTCGACCAATCGCCCGCCGGTGATCGTCAGCGAGGCACGCGTGTCGCGCCCGCCCCATGGCTGGTCGATCGCGGGCAGGTCGGTGTCGTGATTGTAGCTGCGATAGACGAACCCGTCGCGCTCGCTGCGGGTCAGCTGGATCGAGCGTTTCGCGGTCACCCCCAGCACGCGCGTCTGCGGCGCGAAGCGGCAGCTGGTGGTGTCGCGGCCATAGGTGACCGACGTGACGGTCGGTGTCGTCGCGCCAGGCTCGACCATTCCGGGGTTGATCGCGTGGACGTTGCCGACCGCACGCCCCGCGGCGTTGGTGAGCGGATAATAGACCTGCCCCATCCCCGGATCGCCCACGCCGACGCGCACCGCGACCTGATGGCGCACCAGCCCCGGCTTCGACAGGCTGGTCAGCGTCGCGCCGCGCCGCGCATCGGGTGCGGACAGCACCAGCACGCGGTCGCGATCGGTCGAATCGCAGACGAACACCGCCTGCGTCCAGCCGCCCTCGCCGTTCAGCATCGAAATCGACGTCTGGCTCGACAGTTGCGACCACGCCGGCACCGCCGCCGCCGCCGCGATCACCGCCACTCCGCTCCACCACGCACGCATCGCTTCCTCCGTTTCGTTTCGCGCGCCCGTGCGGTAGGCGCGCCTGCATGAACGATCCCACAACGATCCGCCGCCTTTACGGCCGGCGTCAGGGCCATGCGTTGCGCGCCGGACAGGCGGCACTGGTCGAGGAACTGCTGCCGCGCATCGCGGTCCCCGCCGACGGACCGCTAGACGCCCTGCGGCTGTTCGGCGACGAGCGCGCGTTGCAGGTCGAGATCGGCTTTGGCGCCGGCGAGCATCTCGCGGGGCAGGCGACGGCGGCGCCGGACACCGGCTTCATCGGCTGCGAGCCGTTTCTCAACGGCGTGGTCGGCGCGCTCGGCCACGTTCGTGATGGCGCGCTCGACAACGTCCGCATCCACATGGGCGACGCGCTGGAGGTGATCGAGCGCCTGCCCGACGAGTCGCTGACGCGCGTTTATCTGCTCCACCCCGACCCGTGGCCCAAGGCGCGCCATGCCAAGCGTCGCATGATGAACCACGGCCCGCTCGACCTGATCGCGGCCAAGCTCAGGCCGGGCGCGGAGTTCCGGCTCGGCACCGACGACCCGACCTATTGCCGCTGGTCGATGATGGTGATGAACCAGCGCCGCGACTTCGTGTGGCAGGCCGGGACGGCGCGCGACTTTCTCGAACGCCCCGCCGACTGGCCGGAAACCCGTTACGAGCGCAAGGCGCGGCGACAGGGACACGAGGTCTGGTATTTCAGGTACATCCGCATATGATCCTCCTCCGGCATCGTTAACGTTCCGTTAACTAATTGCTGTAACACGCCTTTAGGGGTTGGCCGCTGCCGCCCGAACAGGGGAGTGACATGAAGAAGCACTTTTTGGCTGGTCTGGCGCTCATCGGCGCCGTCTTTTCCGCTCCCGCCTCGGCGACGGTATCGCTCGGCGATACCGTGACGTGCGGCGGATTTAGTTTCGAATGTTCGACCGAGCGCGCGACCGTGGGGGCGGGTAGCGAATTCGGAATCGACTTCGGTCGATTCGGCACGCTGCTGCTCGCCGATTTCACCACCGGGCTGCTGACGATCAGCTATGCCAATAACCCCGAACTGCCCGATGGTGCGCCGTTCGGCGAGACCTTCGCGCTGTTCTTCAGCAACGAGACCAATCCGTTCACCTTTGCCGAGCTGGGCAATGTCGACGGTGTCGAAGGCCTCGACGACAGCTCCGTCAGCGTCGACGGCGGCTTCGTGACCGTCAACCTCTCGAACGTGACGTTCGGGCGCGACAGCTCGCTGCAGGTGAAGTTCGACCGCACGGTCACGCCGCCGCCGGCCGGTGCGGTGCCGGAACCGGCGACCTGGGCGATGATGATCCTCGGCTTCGCGCTGGTCGGCTTTGCGATGCGCCGCCGCACCACGGCGACGGTGCAGCCGCTGCTCGCCTGATGTCTCGGGGCGGCACCGGCTGTTGCCAGCCGGGCCGCCTTGTCGGCGCCTGTCCGGCGCCTGTCCTCTTTGTAACGGGACAAAGCGCCGCGCGCGCCTATCTTCGCTCCATCGACCAAGGAGAGAAGAGATGCGTTCCGTTCTCATTGCCGCCATTGCCGCCACGGTCCTCGCCGCCTCGCCGGCCTCCGCGAAGGGGTGCCTGCGCGGCGCCGCTGCGGGTGGCCTCGCCGGGCATATGGTCGGCAAGGGTCATGGCGTGATGGGCGCCGCCGCGGGCTGTGCGGTTGCGCACCACCATTATGCCAAGAAGGCTGCTGCAGCGCGCAAGCACTGAACCGGATCGTGCGGGCGGGGTCAGCCCCGCCCGGCGATCAGCGCCAGCGCCAGCGTCAGCGCGCCGAGCCCACCCGAGAGCGTCAGCCGTAACTGCCGCCACGCCGGCACCTCGCGCAGCAACGGCCCGATCGCGCGATCGCCGAGCGGGCTGGCGAGCAGCGCGAGCGCCAGCACCGTCAACGCCGCGGCGGGCGGGGCGACGCCGCCGACCACCGCGAGCAGCGCCGCCCAGCCCGTGAGGCTCGGCGCGACCGCCAGCAGATACGGCCACCAGCGCGCGTCGCTTCGCAGCAGCGCCTGCATCCACCACATTCCGCCCAGAAATGACAGGATCAGCGCGGCATAGGCACCGCCGACGATCGCTGCCACGCTGCGCGTCGCCGGCTCGACCAGCGCCAGCACGACGCCGGCGAGCGACGGCAACAGCCCGGCGACCCCCAGCGCTACCGGCGGGGTTCGCACCTGCGGCAGCGGGGTCATGGGTCAGGCGACCTGCGGTGCCGGTGCTGCCGGTCCGACCGGCGCTTCCTCGCCGCGCGAATAGGTGCCGACCAGCATCCCCGCCGCGACCACATGCCCGCGGATCGCATCGAGCAAATCGCTCCGCCTCGGATTGATGTCGAGCGCCGCCGCGCGATCGAGCGCGAAGAGCTGGAAGACATAATCGTGGCTGCCATGTCCGGTGGGCGGATCGGGCGGCAGCCAGCCCTCCTGACTGTAGCTGTTGCGCCCGACGTCCGACCCGTCGTTCGCGCCATGCCCATCCGGCGCGATCGCGCCTTCGGCGAGCGACCCGTCTTCGGGCGGCAGGTTCCACACCACCGCATGGACCAACGGGTTGGTGGCGGGGGCATCGGGGTCCTCGACCAGCAACGCCAGCGCCGCGGTGCCGGCCGGCACGCCGCGCCACGTCAGCGGTGGCGACACGCCCTCGCCATCGGCGGTGAAGCGTTCCGGCAAGCGCGCGCCATCGGCGAAGGCGAGGCTGGACAATTCGAGTCGCGCGTCGCCGGTGACGATGCCGTCCTGCACGATCGCCAGCTTGGCATGACCGGCACGGACATTGTGCATCAGGCTGCCCAGCCAATGCGGGACGTGTTCGAGCATGATCCGAGCTCCCTCAGGCCAGCGTTCGGACGTTGGGCTCGCGGTCCCAGTAACGCTGCTTGGCGGCGTCGACGAACGCCTCGAGGTCGGTGATGCCGGCATCGGGCTCGACCCCGGCCTTGTCGAGCAACGGCTTGGCCGCATCGTTATGCCCGATCGCCTTCAGGTGCCCGAACGCGTCCATCACCCATTGCACCGCCGCGCCTTCCTTGACGAGCTTGGCGCACGCTTCGGCAGACAGGATCACCGCGCAGGCGTCGACCGTCACCGACGGCTGCCCGAACAATTGCGCATCGGCGGCGACGGTCGTGCCGTCCGACAGCGGCACCGCGCCGACCTTGGGCGCGATCGTCAGCGGATGCCCACCCGCGGCCTTGACCGCCGCGACCGTCGACTCGAACTCCTCGCGATCGGTGCCGTCGGCGAACAGGATGCCGACCGTCCGCCCCTCCAGCGTGTGCTTCTCCAGCGGCCCGCGCACGATGCGCAGCGCCGGGGAAGGGGCCATGTCGAGCACCGGCGCGCTGGTCGGCGACGCCGCGGGCACGTCGATCGCAAGGCCTTCGGCGACGCGCTGCGCCAGTTCCTCATCGACATTGCGCAGGTTCGCAAGCTGCGCGACGCGGATGTGCGGGATCGAGACCTTGCTCAGCTCGAACACGAACGCCGAGGCGATATGCGCCTGTTCGGCCTTGTCCATCGATCGCCAGAACAGCCGCGCCTGCGAATAATGATCGGCGAAGCTCTCCGCGCGGATGCGCAGTTTCTGTCCGCTTTCCTCGGCGGGGAAGCTCTTGAAGCCGTTCGGGTCTTCGCGCGGGCCACCGGGTTCGCCGGCGAGATGCAGGCTGTTCGGCTCGTAATTGGCGCGGCCCTTGGGCACCTGCATCTGCATATGCCCGTCGCGCTGCATGTTCAGGAACGGACAGCCTGCCGCATCGGCGCGGCCCTTCGCCTGGTTGATCGGCAGCTGGTGCCAGTTGGTCGACCCCAGCCGCTTGATCTGCGTGTCCTGATAGCTGAACAGCCGGCCCTGCAGCAGCGGATCGTTCGAATGGTCGATCCCCGGCACCATATGGCTCGGGCAGAAAGCGACCTGCTCGGTTTCTGCGAAGAAATTGTCGGGATAGCGGTCTAGCACCATCTTGCCAACGATGCGGACCGGCAACACCTCCTCGGGGATGATCTTGGTCGCGTCCAGCACGTCATACGGCTGGCTGTTCGCGAACTCCTCGTCGAACAATTGCACGCCCAGATCCCATTCGGGATAGTCGCCGCGGTTGATCCGCTCGAACAGGTCGCGGCGCTGGAAGTCGGGGTCGGCGCCGGCGATCTTGACCGTCTCGTCCCAGATCGTCGACGCGAGCCCCGCGCGCGGCTTCCAGTGGAATTTGACGAAGGTGCTCTTCCCCTCGGCGTTGACGAAGCGGAAGGTGTGGATGCCGAACCCCTCCATCGTCGCGAAGCTGCGCGGCAAGGTGCGGTCCGACATCGCCCACATGATCATATGGGTCGCCTCGGGCATCAGCGAGATGAAGTCCCAGAAGGTGTCGTGCGCAGTCGCCGCCTGCGGATAGCCGCGGTCGGCCTCCATCTTCGCGGCGTGGATCAGGTCGGGGAATTTCATCGCATCCTGGATGAAGAACACCGGGATGTTGTTGCCGACGAGGTCCCAATTGCCCTCGCGCGTGTAGAATTTCACCGCGAAGCCGCGCACGTCGCGCGGGGTATCGACCGATCCGGCGCCGCCAGCGACGGTCGAGAAGCGCGCGAACACCTCGGTGCGCTGGCCCTTCTTCTGGAACAAATCGGCGCGGGTGATGTCGGCTAGCGAGTCGGTGCATTCGAAATAGCCGTGCGCCGCCGAACCGCGCGCATGGACGATCCGCTCCGGGATGCGCTCATGGTCGAAATGGTTCATCTTCTCGCGATAGACTTCGTCCTCCAGCAGCACCGGGCCGCGCGGCCCGACCTTCAACTGGTTCTGATTGTCCGACACCGGCGTCCCGTGGTTGGTGGTCAGCACCGGATGATCGGCGTCGGTCACCTGATGCGTCTCGCCGCCGTTGCCGGCCGGGCGGGTTTTGATGTCGGTCATGTACGATCCTCACTGACGCCGCGCGCGACGACGCGCGGGTATCTTGGATCAAAGGAACGGGGGTGCCTCGCGGTTCCTTCCCGCGGGAGGTTTCATCAAACGGTCATTTGCGGGAAAGGGGTCGTTTACTAACCCCGATTACGCCCGTCGCATGATGACGGCCTTCAGCATTCCGTCGCCGATGACGTCGGCCTCCCAAGCTGCCGCGGACGTGGTCGACGTGCGCTGGGTGACCGATGCCAGCAGGCTCCCGCACGACGCGGCGCTGCTGGATGCGGTCGAGCTGCTGCGCGCCGCGCCGCATCTCCAGATGATTGCGATCGTCGCGGCGCACGACCGGCCGTGCGGCGTGCTGCTGGAGCGTGACCTCCGCCAGTTGCTGTTCGGCCCGTTCGGTCATGCGCTGCTCAGCAATCGCGGCTTGCCGATGGGCGTGGCGGCGCGGATGCGTGCGTGCCCCGCGATCGAGATCGGGGCGCCCGCGGTTGAGGCGCTGGTGGCGTGGCGCGGGGCCGAGGGGGCCGAGGGGCTGATCCTGACGCGCCACGGCCGCTTCGTCGGCACCGTCGATCAACCCAGCCTGTTGCGCATCGCGGCGGAGCGCGCCAGCCGCCTCCACTTCGCCGAGCGCCAGCGGGCGTTGCGGATCGAGGATGCCGCGCAACGCTTCCGCGCCGACAAGCGCGATCTGGTGCGCGGGCTCGGCGAAGTGTCGCAGGCGGTCGATGCCGCGTCGCGCCGCGTGGCGCAGCGCGCGGTGGCGATCCGCACGCGTACCGACGATGTCGCGAACGCGGCGGCGGGCTCGGTCGACAACCTGCAGCGAATCGCGGTCAATGCGGAGATCTTCGCCGGCGCGCTTGATTCGGTCGAGCAGCGGATGCATGCCGCGACCGTCGCGACCCAGCATGCGGTGGCGCGCGCGCGGTCGAGTGCCGAGCAGGTCGGCGCATTGGGCGAGGCGGCGGAGGCGATCGCCTCGGTCAGTGCGCTGATCGACACGATCGCGCAGCAGACGCGGATGTTGGCGCTCAACGCCGCGATCGAATGCGCCCGCGCCGGCGATGCGGGCCGGGGCTTCACCGCGGTGGCCGGCGAGGTGCGGACGCTGGCCACGCAGACGCGCGCCGCGGCCGCCGGGATCGCCGAGCAGGTCGCGCGGATCAGGACCGCGATCGGCGAGGTGTGCGATGAACAGGAAGAGCTGGCACGGGCGGTCGAGGCGATCGAGCAATTGTCGGCCAGCGTGATGGCTGCGGTGTACGAGCAGGGGATCGCCGGACGCGCGATCGGCGAACATGTCGGCAAGGCGGGCGCCGCAACGCTGCGGATCGAGGCCGGGGTCGCCGACGTGCTCGGCAGCGCGCGCGAGGCGGGCGAGGATGCGCAGGTCATGCAGACGCTCGTCGAGCGCCTTGCCATGATCGTCGGCTCGGTGAAGTCGGGCGTCAGCAGCTTTTTCACCGAACTGAGCCAATAGGCTCAGCTCTCGGCGAGCAGCGCCCGAACCTTGGCGGCCAGTCCCTCCATCGTGAACGGCTTGGTCAGCAGCGCGACATGCGGATCGAGCTGCCCGTTGCCGATCACCGCATTCTCGGCATAGCCGGTGATGAACAGCACGCGCAGCGTCGGGAAGCGCGCCAGCGCGGCATCCGCGACCTGCCGTCCGTTCATCTGGCCCGGCAGGCCGACGTCGGTCACCAGCAGGTCGGGGCGGATCCCGCTGTCGAGCATCCGCAGCGCGCCGGCGCCGTCGCCCGCCTCCAGCACGGTATAGCCCAGCCCGTCGAGCACCTCGATCACCAGCATCCGCACGGTCGGCTCGTCGTCGACGACCAGCACCGTTGGCATCCCCTCGACCTGCTGCGCCTGATCGAGCGGCAGTGTCGCCTCGTTCTCGTCGTCGACGCTGCCGTGGTGCCGCGGCAGATAGATGCACACCGTCGTGCCGTCGCCCGGCTCGCTGTAGATCCGCACCTGCCCGCCCGATTGCCGCGCGAACCCGTAGATCATCGACAGGCCGAGCCCGGTGCCCTCCCCCATCGGCTTAGTGGTGTAGAAGGGATCGAAAGCGCGCGCCTGCACCTCCGGGGTCATGCCGGTGCCGGTGTCGCTGACGCACAGCGACAGATACTGGCCAGGCGGCAGGTCGCGCGGGCGCGCGGCGCGCTCGTCGAGCCATTTGTTTGCGGTCTCGATCGTCACGCGCCCGCCATCGGGCATCGCGTCGCGCGCGTTGATGCACAGGTTCAGCAGCGCATTCTCGAGCTGGTTGGGATCGACCAATGTGTTCCACAGCCCGGCCGCGCCGACCACCTCCAGCGTGATCGCGGGGCCGAGCGTGCGGTGGATCAGCTCCTGCATCCCCGCGACCAGCCGGTTGACGTCGGTCGGACGCGGGTCGAGCGTCTGGCGGCGCGAGAAGGCGAGCAGCCGGTGCGTCAGCGCCGCCGCGCGCCGCGCCGCGCCCTGCGCCGCGGCGACATAGCGGTCCAGTTCGCCGATCCGCCCCTGCGCGACACGGACCTGCATCATTTCCAGCGCGCCGGAGATGCCGGTCAGCAGATTGTTGAAATCGTGTGCCAGTCCGCCGGTCAGCTGCCCAACCGCCTCCATCTTGTGCGCCTGACGCAGCTGTTCCTCGGCGGCCATCAGCGCGGCGGTGCGCGCCTCGACCTCCTGCTCCAGCCGTTCGTTGAGCGTCGCCAGCTCGTGTTCGGCGCGCCGCCGTTCGACCGCGTCGCGGGTACGCTCCGCCACCTCGCGGACCAGCGCCAGTTCGTCGTCGAGCCATTCGCGCGGCTCGGCATGGTTGAGGTACAACAGCGCGACGAACCCGCCCTGTTCGGTAACGGGCATGTTGATGAACGACATCGCCGCCAGTTCGCGCAAGCCCTCGGCGGTATCGCGTGTGCGGTCGTCCTCGCGCACATCGGCGATCGCGACGGTCACGCCGTTCTTCAGATCCTCGATGTAGCTGCCATAATCCCGGAAGTGCAGCACCGCGGGCAGCGCGGAAATTCCCGCCGCGCAAAAGGCGCGCTCGGTGGTGATCGTTTCCGCGACCGGATCGACGGTGCCATAGCCGGCGCGGCTGACGTCGAGCGCATTGCCCAGCACCCGCGCTGCCGCCAGCGCCAGATCCCCGGCGTCGCCCGGATCGCGCAGCCGATCACCCAGTTCGACCAGCGCCGTCAGCCGCAGCTCGGCGCGTTTGCGCGCGTCGATGTCGAAGCTGATTCCCGGCAGGTGCGTGACGCGTCCGCTGTCGTCGCGGTCGACCCGCCCTTGCGCGGCCACCCAGCGCCACCGGCCGCCGGGGCCGGCGACGCGATATTCCTCCTCGAACGGCACAGCCTCGGCGATGCTGCGCGCGATCGCGGCGCGAACGCGCGGCAGGTCCTGTGGCGAAATGCCGTGGAAGAATTCGGCGATCGGCGCGCCCGCGGCCGCCTTGTCCGGCGCCACCCCGTACAGGCGCGCGAACCCGGCGTCGGAGGTGACCCGGTCGGCGAGAATGTCCCAATCCCAGCGGCCTAGCGGCGGTGAGTCGGGCGCATGACGCAAGGTGGCGGAGGGTTGTTCGGTCATGGCGGCGTTGCGAACGCGATACTTTCGCAACGGTTGCGCGCAACCCCGCAAAGGTCTCGCCTTGACTTCGATGAGCGAATTTGCCATCTGGCCCAGCATCGAGGCGTTGGCAGCGTGATCGGACCGTTTGGTCCCGGCTCCGCCTCGGTCGTTTTCACGGGCTTCCCAAGTCACGCGGGGTGTCAATCTTCCCCGCCATCCGTGCGTCCGATCGACGTGCGGGTAGCGCCTGTATTTAGGACTGTTATTCCATGTCTTTCGCTCATCTCGGCCTCGCCGAGCCGCTCGTCCGCGCGCTCGAAGCCAAGGGCTATACCGAACCCACCCCGATCCAGCGCGACTCGATCCCGCAGCTGCTCGAAGGCCGCGACCTGCTCGGCATCGCGCAGACCGGCACCGGCAAGACTGCCGCCTTCGTGCTGCCGTCGATCCAGCGGCTGACTGAGGGCAAGAAGGTGCTGCCGACGCACTGCCGGATGCTCGTGCTCGCCCCGACGCGTGAGCTGGCCAGCCAGATCGCCGAGTCGGCGCGCGCCTACGGCCAGTTCTCGAAGATGTCGGTCGCGACCGTGTTCGGCGGCACCAGCATCAACAAGAACCGCAACGACGTCGCGCGTGGCGTCGACATCCTCGTCGCCACGCCGGGCCGGCTGATCGACTGTGTCGAGCAGGGTTATATCAACCTGTCGATGATCGAGATCCTCGTGCTCGACGAGGCCGACCAGATGCTCGACCTCGGCTTCATCCATGCGCTCAAGAAGATCGTGCGGATGGTCCCGCGCAAGCGTCAGACGCTGTTCTTCTCGGCGACGATGCCGGCCGCGATCCGCGATCTGGCGTCGCAGTTCCTAAACGATCCGGCGACGGTGTCGATCAAGCCGGCGTCGACCACCGCCGAGCGCGTCGACCAGTCGGTGATCTTCTGCAACCAGACCGAGAAGCAGGCGCTGCTGACGATCCTGCTGCGCGAAATGCCGATCGACCGCGCGCTCGTCTTCACCCGCACCAAGCACGGCGCCGATCGTGTCGTGAAGCTGCTGGCGGGCAACGGCATCGCCGCGAACGCGATCCACGGCAACAAGAGCCAGCCGCAGCGTGAGCGCGCGCTGGCGCTGTTCAAGTCGGGCGAGGTGCCGATCCTCGTCGCCACCGACATCGCCGCGCGCGGCATCGACGTCTCGGGGGTCAGCCACGTCTTCAACTTCGAGCTGCCGAACGTCGCCGAACAATATGTCCACCGCATCGGCCGTACCGCGCGCGCCGGGCGCAGCGGCGAGGCGATCGCCTTCTGTGCGGACGACGAGCGTCCGTATCTGAAGGACATCGAGAAGGTCACGCGGCAGAAGATCCCGGTCAGCGAACTGCCGGAGGATTTCCTCAAGCAGGCCGAGCAGTTGAAGGCGCAGCGCGTCAAGACGATCGGTGCCGATCCCGCCCCGCGCGAGGATCGTCCGCGCGGCCAGCGCGGTCCGGCGCGGCCGAAGGCCAGCCACGCCCCGCGCGCGACGCCGGGCTCGGCGCAGGGCGGGCGCAACTATGCGAACGCCAGCGCCGGTGGCGGCGGGGCGCGCCGCAGTCGCGGCGGACGCGGCCGTGGTCGCGGCGGCAGCGGGGCGTCGGCCGGCGCGTAAGCGTCGTCGGGGTCGTGACCTCGGGCCGACGGTCGAAACCTCACAGCGGTGCGAGGCACGAAGGCGCCCTGTCGTCCCGGGCTTGACCCGGGACCCCGCTTCTTCTTCTCTCAATACGCGGTAGCAGCGGGGCCCCGGATCAAGTCTGGGGCGACGGTCGAAACGTCGTCGCGCGCCCGCACGCGGCAATCCGGAACCCCTGACATAACGGCGCTTGCAACGACCCGCGCGTCTCGGCCCGGATGACGGCAAACCCCCGCTATTTCGCCGCCTTGCGCAGCGCGAGCCGCACCAGCGCGTCCAGCGACGCACCGTCGCCCAGATCCTCCTCGGCCGCGGCGACCGCGCTCGCCGCCTCCGCCGGCCGGAACCCAAGGTTCAGCAGCGCGGACACCGCGTCCGACCCGGCACCGGCCGGCACCACCTGCGCCGCCGCCGACGGCCCCAGCGCCACCCCGCCGACCTTGTCCTTCAACTCGCGGACGATCCGCTCGGCCAGCTTCGGCCCGACGCCATTGGCGCGCGCCACTGTCGCCTTGTCCTGCGCCATCACCGCGCGGCTGATGTCGGCGGGCTCCAGCGCCGACAGGATCGCCAGCGCCACGCGCGCACCGACGCCCTGCACCCCGGTCAGCAACCGGAACCAGTCGCGCTCCGCCGCGCTCGCAAAGCCGACCAGCCGGATGAAGTCCTCGGCGACCAGCATTTCGGTGAACAGGGTGGTGGCCTCGCCGACTGGGCCGATCGCCGCCAGCGTCCGCGCCGATGCGCCGACCAGATAGCCGACCCCATGGACGTCGATCACCGCATGGTCGGTGCCGGTCGAGGTCAGGATGCCCTTGAGATGCGCGATCATGGGCAGGGGCGGTAGAACAAAGCGGGGGCTGCGTCATCAGCCTCCGTCACTGCGAGCGGAGCGACGCCATCAAGGACGGATCGCCGTTCGCCGGCCGCTTGCCCAATCCGTCATCCCGGACTTGATCCGGGGTCCGTCCTCGCGCTTCTCCAGCGGCCTCTTGCCGTGTGCAGCGATGGATGTCGGAACAAGAGCGCATGACGTTCGAGAAGAACTGAAGCGCTTGCGTCGAATTCATCGTCACTGCGAGCGGAGCGAAGCAATCCAGGGCTTCGTGATCCGACCCTGGACTGCTTCGCTCCGCTCGCAGTGACGATTGGGAGGCTTCCAAGAAGCCCCCAATCACATCAGGCGACAGCCTTCTTCAGCGCGTCGACCAGATCGGTCTTTTCCCAGGTGAACAGGTCGCCCTCGGCGTCGCGGCCGAAATGCCCGTAGGCGGCGGTCTTGGAATAGATCGGCTTGTTGAGCGACAGATGCTCGCGAATGCCCTTCGGGGTCAGGCGCACCAGCTGCGGCAGCGCCGCCTCCAGCTTCGCTTCCTCGACCGTGCCGGTGCCGTGCAGGTCGACATAGACCGACAGCGGCTCGGCGATGCCGATCGCATAGGACAGCTGGATCGTGCAGCGCTTGGCGAGCCCGGCCGCAACGACGTTCTTCGCCAGATAGCGCGCGACATAGGCTGCCGAACGGTCGACCTTGGTCGGGTCCTTGCCGCTGAACGCGCCGCCGCCGTGCGGTGCCGCGCCGCCATAGGTGTCGACGATAATCTTGCGCCCGGTCAAGCCGGCGTCGCCGTCCGGTCCGCCGATCTCGAATTGGCCGGTCGGGTTGATGTAGATCTTGGTCGCGTCGTCGATGAAGCCCTGCGGCAGCACGTCCTTGAACACGCCCATCACGTAATCGCGCAGGACCGCGTACTTGGACGCATCGGCATTGTCGCCCTTCTCGCAATAGCCCGGCGCATGCTGGGTCGAGACGACCAGCGCGACCGCCTTGACCGGCACGCCATTCTCATACTGCAACGTCACCTGGCTCTTGGCGTCGGGCTCGAGGAACGGCGCGGCGCCCGAGTGACGGTCGGCGGCCATCCGCTCGAGGATCTTGTGGCTGTAATAGAGCGTCGCCGGCATCAGGCCCGGCGTCTCGTCGGTCGCGTAACCGAACATGATGCCCTGGTCGCCCGCGCCCTCGTCCTTGTTGCCGCTCTCGTCGACGCCCATCGCGATATGCGCCGACTGGCCGTGCAGCTCGTTGAGGAAGCGGAATTCGTTCCAGTGGAAGCCCGACTGCTCATAGCCGATGCGCTTCACGGTCGCGCGAACGGTCGCCTCGATCTCTTCCTCGATCCCCGGCGCCCATTGGTCGTTCTCGTACACGCCCTTGCCGCGGATCTCGCCCGCCAGCACGACGAGCTGGGTCGTGGTCAGCGTTTCGCAGGCGACGCGCGCCTGCGGGTCCTTGGAGAGGAACAGGTCGACGATCGAATCCGAAATCTGGTCCGCGACCTTGTCGGGATGGCCTTCGGACACCGACTCGGACGTGAAGATGAACGACTGACGCATGGAGGCTCCGGGAGATAACGATATAAAGATAGCTTTATGTCGTTACCGCGATCGACGCCGCAACGCAAATGCGACGAGCGTCAGCACCGCCCCGACCAGCAGCGCCGCCCAATTCCCGAGCCGTGAGAACAGGGTAGCGGCGTGCGCCGGCGGGATCGGCACGACGATCGAGCCGCTGACATCGCGCGCGACGGTCGCCATCACCGCCCCGTCGGCCGCGATCACCGCCGAGATGCCGGTCGGCGTGTCGCGAATCACGGGCAGCCCTTCCTCGATCGCGCGTAGCCGCGCCTGCGCGAGGAATTGCGGCGACCCCCAATTGCCGAACCATGCGTCGTTCGACGGATTGAAGATCAAGCGCGGCCGCTGCGCCGGGTCGACGACCTGCCCCGAGAAGATGATCTCGTAACAGACCTGCATCCCGACCGCGCCAAACCCCGGCACCGTCATCGTCCGCGCGCCCGGCCCCGGCGCGAAGTCCATGTCGCCCGGCACCAGCCGCGACAGCCCAAGCGGCTTGAGCAGCCACGGCATCGGCAGATATTCGCCATAGGGCACCAGATGCGCCTTGTCGTAGCGTCCACGGATGCGCCCGCGCGCATCGAGCGCGAACACCGAATTGCTCGCGGTCGTCACATCGCCCTTGTCGTCGAATTGGAGCGCGGTGCCGCCGGTCAACAGCATGTCGCGCGGCCCGAGCACCGACGCCATCCGCGTCCGCGTCAGCCACGGGCTGGTGTTGCCATAAACCCAATAAGGATAATCATCCTCGATGAAGTCGCGGATCACGCCTTCGGGCCACATCACCAGCCGTGGTGCGGTGCCGGGCTTGCCCGACAGCCGCAATAGCCGCGCGAGCATCATTGCCTGATCGCTCTCGCCGCGCTGGTCCTGCGGCACGTTCGGCTGCACGACCACTAGTCGCGGTGCGTCAGCCGCTTCGGCGGGCTTAGCCGTCCACGGAACGTAACTGCACGCTTGCCCGACTATCAGTATCCCGAAGGCAAGAATCCCGACGTTAATCTGTTTGCGCCCCGCCGGCAGCAGCAGCAGCGCCCCCGCGGCAACGACGGTAAGCCCCGACAGCGCATAGGTGCCGACCAATGTCGCCAGCCACGCCACCGGCTGCACCGGCACCCACATCACCGCCAGCGGGTCCCATGCGTAACCGGTGAACAGCCAGCTCCGCATCCACTCGGTCAGGATCCAGCAGGCGCCGAACAGCAGCACGAACCCCGCGTCGATCCGCGCCCGGCGCGCGCGCCACGCCAGCCCCGCGCACAGCGCCGGAAACACCGCGAGGTACAGCGCCAGCGCGAGCGGCGCGGCATAGCCCAGCCAGTGCGGCATCTGGTCCTGAAAGGTGAAGGCGTGCTGGAACCAATTGTCGTTGATCGTGAAATGCCCGACCCCGAACGCCCAGCCGCGCCACAATGCCTGCCGCCGGGTCGGCGCGGCATGGATCAGCGCGATCCACCCCGCGAAGGCGGCGATTGCCAGCCACCACAGCTCCAGCGGCGCGAACCCGCACGCCGCGGCGACGCCCAGCAACAGCGCGGTCAGCGCCGGATAGCGCCGCGGGAATGCTTCGATCGAGGAACGGTAGGACAGGGCAGGGCTTCCTTGACGCGCGGGCGGAACGATCGTCTCCTGCGACGCCGCGCGCGGCATCGCAAGCCATCCGCGCGAGGTAGGGCGTGACGATGACGGTTGCGAGGCGTATCAGTGTAGCATGACACGTCTTGGATGGATCGCATGAGCACCCCGATCGAAGTGGACCTGCCGCACCAGCTTGGCGTCAGCGGCGCACGCACGCGGATCGACGGCGGGTTCGACAAGCTCGCCGGCTATCTGCCCGGCGGGCGCGTGACCGAGCATCGCTGGGACGGCGATACGCTGCACTTCACGGTCGAGGGCATGGGGCAGCGGGTCGCGGTGCGGCTCGACGTCACCGAGCGCAATGTCCATGCGCTGTTCGAGCTGCCCGGGCTGCTCGGCATGTTCGGCGAGCAATTGCGCGCGAAGTTGCAGAAGGACGGGCCGAAGCTGCTGGCCTGAACTTGGCCAAGCCAGCCGTCGCCCCTGCGCAGGCAGGGGCCCATGTCTGCGTCGTACTACGGAACATCTGACACGTAGCGGTCGCTCCATGTGTCAACCTGGTCGACACACGAGACAGACGTAGGCCCCTGCCTGCGCAGGGGCGACGGGTTATGCGATGGCGGTGGCTACTTCGCCGCAGCCGCCTCCTTCGGCACCACCGCCATCGTCCAGTCCTTCTCCGGCTTCAGATACTTCGCCGCGGTCGCCTGCAACAGCGCCGGGGTGATCGTCGTGAAGTCGCTCACCAGACTCTGGCTCGCCTCGATCCGCTTGGGGTCGAACGTCCCGCCGCTGGTCTGGAGCAGCCAGAACTGGTTCCCCGACGAGGCGCGCGCCATATATTGCAGCATCGGCACGATCGTACGGCGCAGCTCGTCCTCGCTGACCGGCGTCGACACCAGCTCGCTGGCGATCTGGCGCGAGAGCTGGAAGAACAGCGGCACCTTGTCGGGCGCGACCTTGCCGATCGCGATCAGCCGCCCGCCGCCGGGTTGCCCGACCGGCCACTGGCTCTGCGCGCTCGGCGAATAGCTCGCCCCCGCCACCGAGCGCAGCCGGTCGAACAGCCGGTCGGCGAACACCGCCGCCAGCACGTCGAGCCGACGCTGCTCGGCATGGTCCGCCGAGCCGCCGCCGGTCGGCCACGCGATCACCGCCGCCGCCTGATTGTCGTCGCCGTCATGCGTCCGCAGCACCGGCTGCGCGACATGCGCCGGGAAGCGTACCGTCGGCGAGCGCGGATCGTCCGCCCGCCGCGCCTTGAGCGCGCCGAAGCTCTTCGCCACCGCCGCGGTCGCCTCGTCGCCCTTCACATCGCCGAAGATATCGACCTCGATCGGCCCGGTCGCGAGCAACGGCTGCCACAATTTCTTGAACGACGCCGCATCGAGCTTGTCGATCTGCTCCAGCGTCGGCACGCCCCAGCGCGGATCGCCGTCGCGCAACAGGCCTTCCAGATCGCGCGCCAGCACGCCATCCGGCGACGACGACAGCCCGGCATAGCCCGCCAGCATCGCCGCGCGCGCACGCGCCACCGGCGCCTTGTCCCAGCGCGGCGCGGCCAGCTTGGCAGCCATCAGCGTCAGATTGTCGGCATAATCGCCCGGCGTCGTCTGCGCGCCGAACAGGAAGGCATCGTCACCGATATCGAAGTCCAGCCCCATGCGTCGCCCGGTGGTCAGCTGGTCGAGATCGCTCTGGTCGAGCGTGCCGATCCCGCTGGCGATCAGCGCGGTGTCGCCCGCCCAGGCCGGAGTCGGCCGGTCGGCCGGCAGCGCCTGATAGCCGCGCCCGAATCGCACGCGAATATAGACGCGCCCGGTTTCCGATGCGTTCGGGTAGATCAGCGCGCGCACGCCGTTGGCGAACGTCACCTGCTCCATCGGCGGATCCCCGACGCGCGCCTGCGCGACGGTCTTGCCCGGCTGCCCGAGCTTCGGCACGCGCGAGAAATCGACCGCCGCCTGCTGGGTGCGCTTGCCCGCCAGCTTCGACACGTCGGCCTTCATCGCCGCCGCCAGCTTCGCCGCCGCGCCCTCGTCGGGGGTGCGGGTGTTGACCAGCGCGCGGTTGGCGTCACCCTTGAACAGCCGGTTGGTCGATTCGACCATCGCGGCGGGGGTGAACATGCCTTTCGCGCGGGCCTGCTTGAGGATGTCGTAGCTGGTCTGCGGCCCGGCGACCGTCTCGCGGATGTCGAGCGCGCTGACCATGTCGTCGGCCTGTTTCGCGCCTGCCTCGACGCGCGCGGTGTCGACGTCGTTCTTCATCGCGGCATCGAACTCGGCCAGCTCGCGGTCGATCTCGCTTTGCGTCGGCGGGGTCGCCATCGCATCGGCGATCACCGCGCGCACGTCCTTCAGCGCCGCTTCCCAGTCATCGCCGATCGGAATGACGTTGGTGAAGGTGCCGTTGGCGGAGCGCGACACGTCGTCGAGATTGACCGACGCCTGCAGGAAGCTGCCCCCCGCGCGCGCGCGCGTTTCCAGCCGGCGATTGATGAGCCGCATCGCGAGCTGATCGACCATCCGCTTCTGGTTGAAGATCATCGTGTCGCTTTGATATTTCCACGGGCGCAGCACCGCGGTGGCGACGATCGGCGGCAGCGACGGCTCGGCGACCGTCTTGGCGATCGGCTCGCCGGTCTTGGGCGTGCCGAAATCGGGATCGGCCGGATTGGCGCCCTTGCCCTGCCAGCCGCCGAAATTCTTGACGATCAGTCTCGCGGCGACATCGGGGTCGATATCGCCCGAGATGATGACCACCGCGCGCGACGGGCGATACCATTTGTCGTGGAACGCCTGCACCGTCGCCGGGACCGCCGCGCCGAGCGTCTTGATCGTCCCGATCGGCGAGCGGTTGGCGAGCGGCTGCCCGGCGAAGAAGGTCTGGCGCAGCGCGTCGCCGTAGCGGACCTGCGGTCCCGGCGCCTCGCGCTGCTCGGCGAGCACCGCCGGGCGCTCGGCGGCGAGCCCGGCGTCGGTGATCGCGGGCGCGGCCATCATGCCCGAGAAGATCTTGAGGCTCTCGTCGAGCTTCACGTCGGTCGCGCCGGGCAGGTCGAGCTTGTAGACCGTCTGCGTCGGGGTGGTGGAGGCGTTCGAGTCGCTCCCGAAGGTCGCGCCGAACCGCTGCCACACGCGCTTGGCCTCGCCGTCGGGCACGTATTTCGAGCCGCGGAACGACAGATGCTCGATCAGATGCGCGAAGCCCTGCTCGGCATCGGTCTCGTACAGCGACCCCGCGTCGATCCGCACGCGCACCGCCACCTGCCCCGGCGGCACCGAGTTGCGCCGCACCGCATAGCGCAACCCGCTGGGCAGCGCGCCGAAATGCCAGTTGGGATCGGGCGGGATGTCTGAATCGGCGAAGAGCCACGGGCGGGTGTCGACCGTGATCGGCGCCGCCGCCTGCGTGGGGACGGTGTTGGTCGCGACCGGCGCGCGCCGCGCACGCTGCTGCGCGGGGAGCGGCAGCGCGACGGAGACGAGCAGGAGGGCGACGAGCGGCTTCGCGAGCACGCGCGAATAAGGATGCATCAGGCGATTGTAGGGATGAGCGAGGCGCGCGGCAACGGCTGCCCGCCTTTCCTTTGCCGTTGTGCGCCACGTTCTGGCCGTGATGCGGGGGTATCCGCCGCCGCTTTCCAGCTGTTCGGGGGCGGGCAACGGATTGATCGACAAGCGAATGATAGAGCCCGATCTCAGCATCACCCCGGCCGGAGCGCTGGCGGTGCGATCACCGTCGGCGCTGGTCGCCGAACCCGGCAGGCCGTGGCCGGTCCGCGTCGGCAAGCGGCTGCGCGGGACGGTCGACCGGCTGATCGCGGGGTCGTCGCTGGTCGCCAATGCCCCGGTGCTCGACGTGCGTGATTTCGCCTGGACCGCGCTGCTTCGCGACCAGTGGCAGGCGATCCTCGCCGAGGCGCGCGCGGTCGCGCTGGTCGGCAATGCCGCGCCCAGCCTCGCCACCATCTCCCCCGATCATCGTGCGATCGCCGAGGTCGGCAAGTGGCGCTCCTATTTCCTGTGGGGCTATGGCTACCGGATCGACGACAATCTGAACCGCTGCCCGCGCACCCGCGACGTGCTGGCGCGCGTGCCGGGGCTGACCACCGCCTTTTTCTCGATCCTTGCGCCGGGGACGCACATCCCGCCGCACCGCGGCGTGTCGAAGGGGCTCATCACCTGCCATCTCGCGTTGATCGTGCCGCGCGACGGCGACGTGCGGATGCGCGTCCGCGACCGGATCGTCCGCTGGTCGGAGGGAGAAACCCTCGTCTTCGACGATACCTACGACCATGAGGTGTGGAACGAGACCGACGGCACGCGCGTGGTGCTGCTGATCCAGTTCGAGCGCCCGCTGCGTCGTCCGGGCAAATGGGTCGCGGACCTGTTCTTGGGCGCGGTTCGTCGCTCCGCCTTCGTGCAGGAGGCGCGCGCGAACGTCGCCAAATGGAATGCGGCGGTGGGGCAGATGGACGGGTGACGCGGGGTTTTGCCGGTTCTTCCGTCACCCCGGCCCCTCTCCGTCATCCCCGAGAAGGCGGCGATCCAGACGCGCAGGTCCCTCGATGGGGGCGAAATGTCAGAGTGTCTGGACACCTGCCTGCGCGGGAATGACGAAGGAAGGCGGGGATGAAGGAAGAAGTCACTCCGAACACCCGCTCCACCTATCCCGTCCGAAACGATCGCTTTCGCGCTGCGCGCTTGATCCGGCGCGCCGCACGCGCCACATCGCCGTCATGCTGATCGAAACCGAAGCCACGCCGAACCCGGCGACGCTCAAGTTCCTGCCCGGCCGCACCGTCATGGATGCCGGCACGCGCGACTTCGCCACTCCCGAGGAGGCGGAGGCCAGCCCGCTCGCCGATACGCTCTTCGGGCTCGGCGACGTGACCGGCGTGTTCTTCGGTCGCGACTTCGTCTCGGTGACCGCGGCACCCGGCGTCGACTGGCGCGATCTCAAGCCCGACGTGCTCGCGATCCTGATGGACCATTTCACCGCGCAGATGCCGCTGTTCCGCACCGGCGGCGCGGGCTTCAGCGTCCCGGCCGAGGAAGAGACGTTCGCCGACAATCCCGAAGACGCCGACATCGTCGCGCAGATCAAGGAGCTGATCGACACCCGCGTCCGCCCGGCGGTCGCCAACGACGGCGGCGACATCGTCTATCGCGGCTTCGACAAGGGCAAGGTGTTCCTGCGGATGCAGGGCGCGTGCGCCGGCTGCCCGTCGTCGAGCGCGACGCTCAAGAACGGCATCGAGCAGCTGCTGCGCCATTACGTTCCCGAGGTGACCGAGGTCCGCGCGGTCTGATCCCGCGCCGACCTTCCCGATAACTGGAGTTTCCGATGGCCACCCCGCTCGACGATCAGGCGCTCGACCAGCTGTTCCGCACCGCGCGGACGTTCAACCATTATCGCGACGAACCGGTCGGCGAGGACACGCTCCGCGCGATCTGGGAATTGATGAAGATGGGGCCGACCTCGGCCAACCAGCTGCCCGCGCGGCTGGTGTGGTGCGTGACCGATGAGGCCAAGGCGACGCTCGCCGCCGCCTGTTCGGACAGCAATCGCGACAAGGTGCTGAAGGCGCCGGTCAGCGTGATCCTCGGCATGGATGTCGAATTCCACGAACATCTGCCCGAGCTGTTCCCGCACGTCGATGCCAAGAGCTGGTTCGACGGCAATCGCGAGCTGCGCGAGGCGTCGGCGTTCCGCAATTCGTCGTTGCAGGGCGGCTATCTGATCCTCGCCGCGCGCGCTTTGGGGCTCGACATGGGGCCGATGTCGGGCTTCGACGCCGGCGCGGTCGACAAGGCGTTCTTCGCCGACACGCCGGCGGTCCGCACCAACTTCATCGCCACGCTCGGTTATGGCGACCCGGCGACGCTCCACCCGCGCAGCCCGCGCCCGGCGTTCGAGACCTTCAACCGCCTCGCCTGATGCGCACCTTGGTGATCGACACCGCGACCGCCGCCTGTTCGGTCGCGCTGTTCGAAGACGAGCAACTGGTCGCCCACACGCATGACGTGGTCGGACGCGGCCATGCCGAGCGGCTGGTGCCGATGATCGCCGCGCTGCCCGACGGCGGGCGCGCCGATCGCGTGCTGGTCGATGTCGGGCCGGGCAGCTTCACCGGCATCCGCGTCGGGATCGCCGCCGCGCGCGCGCTCGCGTTCGGCTGGGGGGGGGCAGTCGCGGGTTATGGCGCGCCGTCGCTGGTCGCGGTCGCCGCGCTCGCTGACGATCCGCGCCCGCTTGCGGTCGTCATGGAAGGCGGGCACGGTGAGGTCTTCATGCAGGGCTTCGCCGCTCCCTTCGCCGCGCTCGACGCACCCCGCTCGCTGACCCCGGCGGCGGCGCTGGCGGCACTGGATGGTCGCCGCGCGATCGGCAGCGGCACGCGCTGGCTCGCCGCGCTTGATGCCGACGTGCCGCCTGACGAAACCTTGCCCGACGCGCGGCACGCGTTGCTGCTCCCGCCCGCGGCGCGCGCGCTGGCGCCGGTGCCCTTCTACGGCCGCGCGCCCGACGCCAAGCTGCCCGCCGCGGCGACGCCGACTGCCGTATGAGCACGCGGGTGCGGCTGATCGAGCTGGCACCGGGCGGCGCGGGCGACGCCGAGGCGGTCGACCGCATCATGCTCGCCGCCTTCGACCCGCGCTATGGCGAAGCGTGGACGCGCAGCCAATGTATCGGCATCCTCGCCATGCCCGGCGTCTGGCTGACGCTGGCGCGCGTCGACGAGGCGGTGGTCGGCTTCGCATTGGTCCGCGCGATCATGGACGAGGCCGAACTGCTGCTGATCGCGGTCGACCCGCCCGCGCGCCGCAGCGGCGTCGGCGCGGCGTTGCTGCGCGGGGTGATCGCCGAATGCGAGGGGCGCGGGGTGGCGAAGCTGCATCTGGAGGTGCGCGCCAACAACCCGGCGGTCGCGCTCTACGCCGCGCATGGTTTCCGCCACGCCGGGGTGCGTCGCAATTACTATCGCGGGCCGGGCGGGCAGGCGTTCGACGCGCATACCTATGCGCGGGAGCTCGAAATTCATCGATAATCGCTTTTTTGCGAGTCGGTAGCGCTTTTCGCAACAAGCGCGATCCATTACATGGCGACCATGGCTCGCAAGATCGATCTCGAAGCGCTGTGTCACGAAAAGGGCCTGCGTATCACCGAACAGCGCCGCGTCATCGCGCGCGTCCTGTCGGAGGCGGAAGACCATCCCGACGTGGAGAAGGTCTATGCGCGCGCCTCCGCGATCGACCCCGGCATCTCGATCGCCACCGTCTATCGCACCGTGCGCCTGTTCGAGGAGGCGGGCATCCTCGACCGGCATGACTTCGGCGACGGCCGCGCGCGCTACGAACCCTCGCCCGAGGCGCATCACGACCATCTGATCGACGTCGAGACCGGCAAGGTGATCGAGTTCGTCGATCCCGAGCTGGAACTGCTGCAAAAGGCGATCGCCGAGCGGCTCGGTTTCCGGCTGGTCGACCACCGCATGGAATTGTACGGCGTCGCGCTCCGCAAGGACTGACATGCGGTTGAACGCGCGCGGCTGGGCACGGCTCGTCGCGCTGGCGGCGGCGCTGCTCGTCGCGCTCCTCCTGCACGGCACGTGGCGGCTCTTCCGCTTGCGTTCGCCGTGGCCGCGAAGGTTTCTCGGCTGGGTGGCGCGGATCGTCGGGGCGCGGGTGCGCGTCGTCGGCACGCCGTTGCGCCGCGACGCGGTGCTGCTCGCCAATCACGTGACCTGGATCGACATCCTCGCGCTGGCCGGCGCGAGCGGCGCGGCGTTCGTCGCCAAGGCCGAGTTGCGCGACGCGCCGCTGGTCGGCTGGCTGTGCACGCTCAACAACACGTTGTTCGTGCGTCGCGGCGACCGGATGGGGATCGACGCGCAGGTCGCGGCGCTCCGCGACCAGCTCGCCGGTCCGCAGCCGGTGGCGATCTTTCCCGAGGGGACGACCGGCGACGGCGTCACGCTGGGGCCGTTCAAGGCCGGGCTGCTCGCCGCGCTCGCCCCGCCGCCGCCGGGCGTGCGCGTCCAGCCGGTGCGGATCGATTACGGCGCGGCGACCCACGACGTGGCGTGGGTCGGTGCCGAGGATGGCGCGCGTCACGCGAAACGCGTCCTCAACCGCCGCGGGACGTTCGTGGCGACGCTGCACTTCCTCACGCCGTTCGTACCCGAGGGCGACCGCAAGGCGATCGCCGCCGCGGCGCGCGCGCAGATCGAAGCGGCGTGGTGACCTTTCGCCCTACGCTCGTCGCGGTACTCGCGCTCGCCGCCTGCTCGCGCGACGACACTGCCGAGCGGCGCGCGCGGCTCGGCCCGAACCCGACCTTCGCGCAAGTTATGCAGATCGCGGACGCACAGGCCGGCGCACGTGGCTTCGGGCAATGCGCCGCCTGTCATTCGATCGCGGCCGGCGGCGCGGATCGCAACGGCCCGAACCTGCACGGCGTCTATGGCGCGCCGATCGCGCAGAACCGCCCGCGCTTCGGCTATACCGACGCCTTGCAGGCGCAACGCGGCGTTTGGGACGACCGGCGACTCGACCGCTGGCTCGCCGACCCGCGCGCCGATGTGCCGGGCACCACGATGACCTTCGCCGGGGTCCGCGATCCGCTCGCGCGCGCCGACCTGATCGCCTATCTCAAGACCCAGCGATGACCGACACCCGCGTCCGCGCATATGACGCCGCCGACCGCGCCGCCTGTCTCGCGCTGTTCGACGGCAACACACCGACCTTCTTCGCCGCGGGTGAGCGCAGCGACTTCGCCGGCTTCCTCGATACGCATGCCGCCAGCTGGGCCTTCCAGGTGGTCGAGCGCAGTGGCGCGATCGTCGCGTGCGGCGGACACCGTGCCGCTGCCGATGGGGAAACCGCCGGCTTCTGCTGGGGGATGGTCGACCGCGCGCAGCATCGCACCGGGCTCGGCCGTATCCTGACGCAAGCGCGGCTCGATGCCGCCCGCGCCACCCCGGGCGTGCGGCAGGTGCGGCTCGACACCAGCCAGCATACGCAGGGCTTCTACGCGCGGTTCGGCTTCGTCGTGGAGCGGGTGGTGCCGGACGGCTATTCCCCGGGGCTGGACCGCGTCGACATGCTGCTGCGCTGGCCAGCCTGACGCCTTTCCGCTAAGGCGCGCCGCATGTCCGTGCTCCAGAAGACCCCGCCGAAGACCTTCCACGTCAAGTCGTTCGGCTGCCAGATGAACGTCTATGACGGCGAGCGGATGGCCGAATTGATGGCGGCCGAGGGGATGGTCGCCACCGACGACGCCAACGCCGCCGACCTCGTGGTGCTCAACACCTGCCACATCCGCGAGAAGGCGACCGAGAAGGTCTATTCGGACATCGGCCGCGTTCGCAAGGTTGCGGGCGCGGAAGGCCGCTCGCCGATGATCGCGGTCGCGGGGTGCGTCGCGCAGGCCGAGGGCGAGGAGATCGTCCGCCGCGCCAAGGTCGACGTCGTGGTCGGCCCGCAGGCCTATCACAATCTTCCGAAGCTGGTCGCCGCCGCGACGAAGGGCGAGGCCGCGCTCGACACCGACATGCCGCTCGCTTCGAAGTTCGCGGCTCTTCCGGCGCGGCGAAAGGTCGCGCCCGGCGCATTCCTGACCGTGCAGGAAGGCTGCGACAAATTCTGCACCTATTGCGTCGTCCCCTATACGCGCGGCGCGGAGATCAGCCGGCCGTTCGCGGCGATCGTCGACGAGGCGAGGGCGCTGGTCGATGCCGGCGCGCGCGAGATCACGTTGCTCGGCCAGAACGTCAATGCGTGGACCGATGGCGAGGGGCGGGGGCTCCACGACCTGATCCGCGCGCTCGATCGCATCGCGGGGCTGGCGCGGATCCGCTACACCACCAGCCATCCCAACGACATGGCGCAGGGGCTGATCGACGCGCACCGCGATGTCGAGAGCCTCATGCCGTTCCTCCACCTGCCGGTGCAGGCGGGCAGCGACCGCGTGCTGCGCGCGATGAACCGCCAGCACACGCGCGACGGCTACCTGCGCCTGCTCGACCGCATCCGCGCTGCGCGCCCCGACATCGCGCTGTCGGGCGACTTCATCGTCGGCTTCCCCGGCGAGACCGAGGCCGAGTTCGCCGAGACGCTCAGCCTCGTCGACGCGGTCGGCTATGCGCAGGCGTACAGCTTCAAATATTCACCGCGCCCCGGCACCCCGGCCGCGACGCTTGGTGAGCAGATCCCCGCCGAGGTCATGGACGAGCGGCTCCAGCGCTTGCAGGCCGCGCTCAACCGCGATCAGGCCGCATTCAACGCCGCCTCGGTCGGCCGCGCGTGCAGCGTGCTGATCGAGCGTCGCGGCAAGCGCGACGGCCAATGGCTCGGCAAGTCGCCGTGGCTGCAATCGGTCCACGTCGTCGGCCCGCACGCGATCGGTGACGTGCTCGACGTGACGCTGACGCAGGCCGGCCCGCTGTCGCTTACCGGCGAGGTGCGCGCGCTCGCGGCGGCGTGACCCTACGTCGCCCCGGACCTGATCCGGGGTGACGAACATCATGACGATTCCGCCTTCCCCCTGCGCGAATCGCCTGCCACATTCGCCGGCGATGCCATTGTGCCGTCACGCGCTGCACCTATCTCGCCTCTTGCGGCGATCTGCCGCGTGTCGCCCATCGCCACAGGAGCCGCATGAGCCGTAAACCCGTCCCCGCCCAGGCGGGCGAGCGTTCGCGTGTCGAGGTCGTCTTCGACCGCCCGCAATTGCTGAGCCGGCTGTTCGGCCAGTACGACCAGCATCTGGTGGCGCTGGAGAACCGGCTGGGGGTCTATATCACCGCGCGCGGCAACCGCGTCGGGCTTGAGGGCACCGCCGAGCAGGTGGCGCTCGCGCGCGACGTGCTCCACGATCTCTATGCCCGCCTCCAGCGCGGCGAGGAGGTCGATACCGGCCTGGTCGACGCGTCGATTGCGATGGCCTCGGAACCGGTGCTCGACGGGATCATCTCCGCCGAGCGCAGCCCGGCACCGTCGGTGATGATCCGCACGCGCAAGAAGACGATCGTCCCGCGCACGCCCGCGCAGGCGCATTACATGCGCGAGCTGACCACCCACGACATGATCTTCGCGCTCGGCCCGGCGGGCACCGGCAAGACCTATATCGCGGTCGCGCAGGCGGTCGCGCAGTTGATTTCGGGCAGCGTCCAGCGGCTGATCCTGTCGCGTCCCGCGGTTGAGGCGGGCGAGCGGCTCGGCTTCCTGCCCGGCGACATGAAGGAGAAGGTCGATCCCTACCTCCGCCCGCTCTACGACGCGCTCTACGACTGCCTGCCCGCCGAGCAGGTCGAACGGCGGATCGCGAGCGGCGAGATCGAGATTGCGCCGATCGCCTTCATGCGCGGCCGGACGCTCGGCGACGCGTTCGTCATCCTCGACGAGGCGCAGAACACCACGCCCGCGCAGATGAAGATGTTCCTGACCCGCTTCGGGCAGAACAGCCGGATGGTGATCTGCGGCGATCCCAACCAGACGGATCTTCCCGGCGGCGTCGGGGCCAGCGGACTCGCCGATGCGACGACTCGGCTGGAGGGGGTGGAGGGCATCTCGCTGTGCCGCTTCACCGCCGCCGACGTGGTGCGCCATCCGATCGTCGGGCGGATCGTGGAGGCGTATGAGGGGGTGTCCGGTTGACGCGGTGGTATATCCTTAATAGCTTACCGGGATATTCTGGAGCTCGAGATGGCATCGCTGTACATCAAGGATGAGGAGGCGAATGCGCTGGCCGCCCGGTTGGCCAATCGCCGCGGCATTTCCAAGACGATGGCCGTGAAGCTGGCGCTCCAGCATGAACTGGCGCGCGACGAGGTGCATATCCCGCTCCGCGAGCGGCTGGCGGCGTGGCGCAAGACCCAGCCGATCGGCGAACCGACCGGACTGGTAGCAGATAAGGCTTTTTACGACTCGCTCAGCGACGAGGACGGCGATTGACCATCTTCGTCGATGCGTCGGCGATCGTTGCGATCATCGCGGGCGAACCGGAGGCGGACGATTTCGCCGACGCGATCGAAGGGCACGACGATCGATGCTATTGTGCCGTCGGGGCGTGGGAGGCGGCGCACGCAGTGGCACGCGTCCGGAAGATCGACCTGATGACCGCTGCCGCGATCATCGCCGACTTCGCGCATCAGACTGGGCTGCGGCTAGTGCCGATCGACGACGCCGAGCGCAGCGTCGCGATCGACGCTGCTGCGCGTTATGGCAAGCTGTCGAAACATCCCGCCAGGCTCAACATGGGCGATTGCTTCGCCTACGCCTGCGCGAAGACCAACGATGCCATATTGCTCTACAAGGGCAACGACTTCTCCCAGACGGACCTCGGCTGACATGATCCACATCGAACTCACCCGCGAAGACCCGTGGTCCGACACCGACTGGGAGGCGCGCGCGCTCGCCGCCGCGCGCGCCGCGATCGCGCGGACGCCCTATGGCGACCTCATCACCACCCCCGCGCATGTCGAGATCAGCGTCCGCCTCGCCACCGACGACGAGGTGCAGGGGCTCAACCGCCAGTATCGGCAGAAGGACAAGCCCACCAACGTCCTGTCCTTCCCGATGGTCCAGCCCGACCTGATCGACACCGTCAGCCAGAACAGCGACGACGGCGAAGTGCTGCTCGGCGACATCGTCCTCGCGCACGGGGTCTGCGAGCGCGAGGCGGCGGAGCGGAACATCGGCGTCGCCGATCATTTCACGCATCTGGTGGTGCATGGCTGCCTGCATCTGCTAGGCTATGACCATATGACCGACGACGAGGGCGACGCGATGGAGCAGATCGAGCGCGACGCCTTGGCCGATCTGGGCATCGCCGACCCCTATCTGATTCGCGAGGATTGAACACCACGGCCATGGCCGACGACCGAAGTAGCGCCGCGAACGGCGGCGAGCACCATGAAGGCGGGCTGTGGACCGGCCTGCGCAACATGATCTTCGGCGAGCCGCGCGAGGCGACCTTGCGCGAATTGCTGGAGAAGGCGATCGACCGCTACGAGGAAGATCCCGCGCCCGAGATCAAGGGCGACCTGACCGCGCTGGAGCGGCAGATGGTCCGCAACCTGCTGCATTTCAGCGAGCGCGACGCCGGCGATGTCGGCGTGCCGCGCGCCGATGTGATCGCGGTCGAGGAAGCGACGACCTTCGACCATCTCATCCAGATCTTCGCCGAGGCCGGCGTCAGCCGCCTGCCGGTCTATCGCGGCAGTCTCGATCATGTCGTCGGCATGGTCCACCTCAAGGACGTGTTCGCGATCCTCGCGGCGGGCGGCGAACGCCCGACCGACATCCAGGCGCTGATCCGCCAGCCGCTCTACGTCCCGATGAGCCGCGGCACGCTCGACCTGCTCGCCGACATGCGCCAGTCGCGGATCCACCTCGCGATCGTGCTCGACGAATATTCAGGGACCGAGGGGCTGGTGACGATCGAGGACCTGATCGAGGAGATCGTGGGCGAGATCGAGGACGAGCATGACGACGCGCCCGAGGTGCTGCTCGTCCCGCTCGACGGCGGCGCGTGGGATGTCGATGCGCGCGTCGAGCTGGAGGATGTCGGCACCACCGTCGACGCGCGGCTCGCCGAGGCGGAAAGCGACGTCGACACGATCGGTGGGCTGACGGCGGTGCTCGCCGGTCATGTGCCCGAGGCCGGGACATGCATCGACCACCCCAGCGGCTGGCGGATCGAGGTGACCGACGCGGACGAACGCCGCATCAACCGCCTGCGCCTCCACCCGCCCGTGCCGGTGCCCGAGGGGGTCGAGGACTGACCATTCATTCCGTCATTGCGAGCGCAGCGAAGCAATCCAGGGCCGGACCAGGACGCCCTGGAGCGCTTCGCCACGCTCGCAATGACGAACCGCACAGACGAACCCGGTAGCGTCCCCCGGCCCGCGCGCCTACATTCGCGTCATGCGCAAACACGTCCTCGCCGTCATCGGCCTGCTGATCGCCCTCGGGGTCGCGATCTTCCTCTATCTGTCGTGGCCCGACGCCGCACGGCGCGACATGGCGGCGGTGACCGGGGCGCGCCCCGACATCACCCCGCCGCGCGAACAGGTGCTGCCGACCGTCAAGACCGCCGACCCGATCGGCTGGAAGGCCGGCGAGACGCCGACCGCCGCCGCCGGGCTGAAGACCGCGGCGTTCGCGACGGGGCTCGATCATCCGCGCTGGCTGTACCGCCTGCCCAACGGCGATGTGCTGGTCGCCGAAACCAATTCGCCGCTGCGCTCGGGCGGGGGCGTCAAGGGCTGGGTGATGCGCCATTTGCTCGGCAAGGTCGGCGCGGGCGTGCCCTCCGCCAACCGCATCACATTGCTCCGCGACGCAAACGGCGATGGCGTCGCGGAAGTGAAGACGCCGTTCCTGACCGGGCTCAACTCGCCCTCGGGCATGGCGCTGCTGGGCGGCCAGCTCTACGTCGCCAACACCGATGCGCTGGTGCGCGTGCCGTATCGTAACGGTGAGACGAAGATCACCGCGCGTCCCGAGACGGTCGTCCGCTATCCCGGCGGCGGCAACCACTGGTCGCGCAACGTGATCGTCGCCGAGGACGGCAAGACGCTTTACCTCTCGGTCGGCTCGGCGACCAACATCGCCGACGACGGGCTCGACGCCGAGCACGACCGCGCCGCGATCCTGCAGGTCTATCCCGACAGCAAGAAGTATCGCGTCTTCGCGGCCGGCATCCGCAACGCCAACGGCATGGCTTTGGTCCCCGGCACCAACCGGCTTTGGACCGTGGTCAACGAGCGCGACATGCTCGGCTCCGACCTCGTCCCCGATTACCTGACCGCAGTCGAGCTGGGCGATCACTTCGGCTGGCCATGGTATTACTGGGGCGGCTATATCGACACGCGCGTCGAGCCCAAGAACCCGCAATTGCAGCAATATGCCAAGCGCCCCGATTATGCGCTGGGGCCGCACGTCGCCGCGCTCGGGCTGACGTTCGCGGCGGACGCGAAGCTCGGCGACCGCTTCGCGCGCGGCGCTTTCATCAGCGAGCACGGCTCGTGGAACCGCAAGCCGCTGTCGGGCTACAAGGTCGTCTTCGTCCCCTTCGACGCGAGCGGCTGGCCGGTGCAGGGCGCCAAGCCCGTCGACGTGCTGACCGGCTTCCTCAACAAGGACGACGAGGCGCACGGCCGCCCGGTCGGCGTCATCACCGACAAGAGCGGCGCGCTGCTGGTCGCGGATGATGTCGGCAACACGATCTGGCGGGTCAGCGCGGGCGGTTGAGCCAATGGGCTGGGGCTGGGTATACATCATGACTGATGAACCCAGCGGCACGCTTTACATCGGGGTGACCGGCAATTTAGCGGCGCGCATCCAGCAGCACCGCGAGGGCAGGGGCTCGGACTTCTGCCGCGAACACGGCCTGACGCGGCTGGTCTACGTCGAGCAGCACGACACGATGGTGGAAGCGATCACCCGCGAGAAGGCGCTAAAAAAGTGGAAGCGTGCGTGGAAGCTCAACCTGATCGGGAAGATGAACCCCGACTGGGAAGACCTGTGGGAAAAGATCAACATGTAACCCACCCCGTCGCCCCTGCGGAGGCAGGGGCCCATGTCTGTAGAGTTTCGCGAGACGGTGCGGACACATGGGCTGGTCGTGTGTCGAAACTGTCCGCGTGACGCGACAGACATAGGCCCCTGCCTTCGCAGGGACGACGGCGTTAGATCGCGGGCGGACTGCTCAAAAAGAGCGCCGTTCACCCCGCCCCGTACAGCCCATCCAACCGCTCCCCATAGACCTGCCGCAACACATGCCGGCGGATCTTCAAACTCGGCGTCAGCTGCTCGTTCTCGATCGAGAACGGCGCGTCCGCCAAAATCCACCGCCGCACCCGCTCGGTCACCGACAGCATCGCATTGGTGCGATCCACCGCCGCCTGCACCGCAGACCGAAACGCCGGATCCTCCGCCAGCACCGCGTCGCGCTTGCCGTGCGCCGCCGCCCATTCCGCGCTCCACTCGGCGTCGGGCACCAGCACCGCCACCATATGCGGCTTGCGGTCGCCCGCGATCATCGCCTGCCCGATCTCGGGCTGGAGCGTCAGCAGCCCCTCGACCTTCTGCGGGGCGACATTCTCGCCCTTGTCGTTGATGATGAGGTCTTTCTTGCGATCGGTGATGCGGATGCGCCCGGCCGGGTCGATCTCGCCGATGTCGCCGGTGTGCAGCCAGCCATGCTTCAGCACCCGCGCGGTCTCGGCCTCGTTGCGCCAATAGCCGTGCATCACCAGCTCGCCCCGCACCAGGATCTCGCCGTCCTCGGCGATCCGCACCTCGGTCGCCTGGAGCGGCGGGCCGACCGAGTCCATCGTCACACCGGCGCTGGGGCGGTTGCACGAGATCACCGGCGCCGCCTCGGTCTGGCCATAGCCCTGCAGGAAAGTGACGCCCAGCGACTGGAAGAACACCCCCACTTCCGGGGTCAGCGGCGCGCCGCCCGAGATCATCGCCTTCATCCGCCCGCCGAACTTGCGCGCGATCTTGGGCTTGAACAGCGTGTCGACCAGCAACGCCTTGGGCCGGTCGGCCAATCGCAGCCGCCCGGCATCGCGCTTCGCCCCGATATCGAGCGCGGCGGCGAGCAATTTGGCAGGCAGGCCACCCTGCCGCTCGATCGCCTTGCTGATCCGCGTGCGCAGCACCTCGAACAGCCGCGGCACGACGAACATGATCGTCGGGCGCACCTCCTCGATATTGGCGGCGAGCTTGTCGATCCCCTCGGCGTAGTAGATCTGCCCGCCCATCCCGATCGGGAAATGCTGCCCGCCGGTATGTTCATAAGCGTGGCTGAGCGGCAGGAACGACAGGAACACCTCGTCGCCCCAGCCGAAATCCTCCGCGACCACCGCCGAGCAGCCCGCGACATTGTGCAGGATCGCGCCGTGATGCTGCATCACCCCGCGCGGCGCGCCGCCGGTGCCGCTGGTGTAGATGATGCACGCCAGATCGCTACGCGCGAAATCGGCCTGCGCCGCGACGGTCGCCACGTCCGCGGGATGCCGCTCGACCAGCGTCCGCCAGTCGTGGACGTCGATCGCGGTCTGCCCCAGCCGCATCGGCTCGATCCCGATCAGCATCTGCGGCCGGATCGAGCGCAGGATCGCGGGCATCAGCCCCTTGGCCAGCTTCGCGGTCGAGACGATCACCGCCTTCGCACCCGAATTCTCGATGATGTGCGCGTGGTCGCGCTCGGTGTTGGTGGTATAGGTCGGCACGGTGACGCAGCCTGCGGCCATGATCGCCAGATCGGACAGGCACCATTCGGGACGGTTTTCGCTCACCAACATCACGCGATCGCCGCGCTCCAGCCCGACCGCGCGCAGCCCGGTCGCCAGCCGCGCAACCGTTTCGGCCGCCTCGCGCCAGCTGATCGACACCCATTGGCCGTCTCGCTTTTGCCAGAGGAACGGCGCGTCGCCCTTCTCGGCGGCGCGGGTGAAGAACATCGTCACCAGATTGGGGAATGGTTCCAGCCGACGGGTAATGATGCTGCTCCTCTCCTTGCGGGCGTGTCGCCCTTTCCCTTGCGTCATGCCAAGGATTTCAACGCCGCGCCAGCATGGACGCTGTCCCGCGCCACCGCTATCGGACCCCGATGATCGGTACGGGACACGGCACCATGCGCATCCGCTCTTTCCTGTTCGGCGCGGCGTTGCTGCTGGGGGCGTGCGCCGCCCCGCAGCGCGCGGTCGCGCCGCCGGCCCCGTCCGCCGCGACCGCGCCGGCCCCGTCCGCCGCGACCGCGCCGGCGCAGATCTTCGTCGTCTCGGCCAACCCGCTCGCCACCGACGCCGGGATGGCGGTGCTGCGCCGCGGCGGCTCGGCGGCGGATGCGGCGGTGGCGGTGCAGGCGATGCTGTCGCTGGTCGAGCCGCAAAGCTCCGGCGTCGGCGGCGGCGCGTTCCTGACGTACTACGACGCCGCCGCGCGGCAGGTGCGCATCTACGACGGGCGCGAAACCGCCCCGGCGGGCGCGACGACCGACATGTTCCTCGACGACAATGGCCGGTCGCTGCCGTTCGCGCAGGCGGTGCTCAGCGGGCGCGCGACCGGCGTGCCCGGCGCGGTGAAGATGCTGGCGATGGTGCAGGCCGAACATGGCCGGTTGCCGTGGAACACCCTGTTCGGCGACGCGCGCCGCACCGCCAAGGACGGCTTCACCGTCTCGCCGCGGCTCGCGCGCTTCCTCGGCGGCAATTATGCCGAGCTGGGCGCGCCCGACGTCCGCGCCTATTTCGCGCGCCCCGGCGGTGGACTGCTCCACGCGGGCGAGCGGCTCCGCAACCCCGCTTATGCCGCGTTCCTGACCCGGCTCGCCGAGCAAGGCCCGGACGCGCTCTACACCGGCGAAACCGCGCGGCGGATCGTCGCGCGCACCACGCAGGGGCCGCTCGCCGGGACGATGACGCTCGCCGACCTCGCCGGCTATCGCCCGGTGGTGCGCGAGCCGGTCTGCGCGCCGTATCGCGTGCTTTTGGTCTGCGCGCCGCCGCCGCCCGCCAGCGGGGTCGGGCTGCTCGAACTGCTCGGCTTGCTCGAACGCACCGACATCGCGACGCGCGGGCCGAACGATCCGCAGGCCTGGTTCCTGTTCGCCGAGGCGAGCCGGCTGATGTACGCCGACCGCGACCGCTACGTCGGCGATCCCGCGTTCGTCGACGTGCCGGTCGCCGGGCTGCTCGCGCCCGATTATCTGGCGAAGCGCGCGCAATTGATCGGCACGCGCGCCGGCCCCGCGCCCGCGCCGGGCACCCCCGCGGGCGCGCCGGCGGCGGCCGCCGACCGCACGCTCGAGCCGACCGGCACCTCGCACTTCGTCGTCGGCGATGCGCGCGGCAATGTCGTGTCGATCACCACCACGGTCGAATCGATCTTCGGGTCGGGGCGGATGGTCGACGGCTTCTTCCTCAACAACCAAATGACCGATTTCTCGTTCAGCCCGCGCGACGCCGCCGGCCGTCCGGCGGCCAATGCGGTCGCGGCGGGCAAGCGCCCACGCTCGTCGATGACGCCGCTGGTGCTGCTCGACGGCGCGCGCGGCTTCGTCGGCGCGCTCGGCTCGGCGGGCGGCAACGCGATCCTCGCCTATGTCGGCAAGGCAGCGGTGGCGGCGATCGACTGGAAGCTGCCGATGCAGGAGGCGCTGGGATTGCCCAACCTGATCGCCAAGGGCGACAATTATCAGGGCGAGGCGTCGCGCTTCACGCCCGTGGTGCGTGACGGGCTGGCGGCGCGGGGGATCGTCGTGCGGCCGGGGCAGGGCGAGGATTCCGGGCTGCACGGCATCATCCTGCGCGACGGTCGCCTCGATGGCGGCTTCGATCCGCGCCGCGAGGGCAAGGTCGCGATCGAGCCGGCGCCGGCTCAGCGATAGGGCGAGCGGTTTGCCAATGTCGTCGCCCCGGACTTGATCCGGGGCCGCTTCTTCCGCGCGTCCGAAGTAGAAGCGGGATCCCGGATCAAGTCCGGGATGACGGAGGAGGGGGCGCGATGTACCTCCCCTCAAAGCGCGGGTTCGCTACGCTCCCACCGCCTCCGCCACGCTCGCAAAGCCATCGCGCGCCAGACACGCCGCCAGCTCGGTCACCACCCGCCGCGGCAGCCCCGGTCCTTCATAGACCAGCGCCGAATAGAGCTGCACCAGGCTCGCCCCGGCCCGGATCCGCGCATAGGCTTCCGCGCCGCTGTCGATTCCGCCCGCCGCGACCAAGGCAATCTGCCCGCCGGTCGCGGCGCGCACCTCCGCCAGCTTCGCCGCCGCCAGCGCGCGCAGCGGCGCGCCCGACAGTCCGCCGGTCTCGCCGGCATGGGCACTGCGCAGCGCCGGGCGCGAGATCGTCGTGTTGCCGATCACCAGCGCATCGACCCCACGCGCGATCGCCGCTTTCGCCACGCCGTCGATCCCGGCCGCGTCGAGATCGGGCGCGATCTTGAGGAACAAGGGCGTCGTCCCGCGCTCCACGACGCACGCTGCGAGCAACTCGTCGAGCGCCGCGCCCTGTTGCAGGTCGCGCAGCCCCGGCGTGTTGGGCGAGCTGATGTTGATCGTCACATAATCCGCCACCGCCGCCGCCGCGCGCACGCCGGCGACATAATCGGCGATGCGGTCGGTCGCGTCCTTGTTGGCGCCGACGTTGATCCCGAGCACACCGCCGCGCCGGGTCGCCGCCGCGGCGCGCGCGACACCGGCCGCCAGCCCGCCGTTGTTGAACCCCATCCGGTTGATGACCGCGCGATCCTCGGCCAGCCGGAACAGCCGCGGCTTGGGGTTGCCCGGCTGCGCGCGCGGCGTCAGCGTCCCGACCTCGACCGATCCGAACCCCAACGCCATCAACCCCGGGATCGCGCGCGCATCCTTGTCGAGCCCCGCCGCCAGCCCGACCGGATTGGGGAAGGTCACGCCGGCGACGACCGTCGCCAGCCGCGGCATCGCGCCCGCCAGCGGCGCCCCGCTCCGCCCCCAGCCGCCGAGCGCGCGAATCGCCCAGACATGGGCGGCTTCGGGATCGAGCATGTGCGCGAGACGGGAAAGCAGATCGGCCATGCCCGCCGTTTCGCCTCCCCGCACCGGGAGATCAAGCGTGACGAAATTGTAAGTTTTGCCGGGTGATGTGTCGCATCCATCCAATCTTTGCGGCCGATTCAGCGCCATAACGGTGCTGCGACCCGAAGGGCTTCCTTAGGGAAGTCTCTTTCCTGAAGGGCCCGGCAGCGATGCCGGGCCCTTTTTTTGATCCGCACGCAGCGGTTGATTTCGCGCGCGCAAACGACCATCTGCCAATCGGAACAATTCGATCCGATTTGAGAGTGGTTCGCAACAGATGCGTCTTTCCAGCCTTACCGATTATGCCGTGGTGCTGCTCGGCGCCGCTGCACGGCATTGCGGTGGGATGGCGCGGCAGAATGCGACCTCGCTCGCCGAGGAGACGGGCGTGCCGCTGCCGACCGCGCAGAAGCTGGTCAGCAAGCTGGCGGCGGCCGGGTTGATCGACAGCGCGCGCGGCACCGGCGGCGGTTTCCGCCTGTCGCGCCCGCCGGCGTCGATCACGCTCGCCGACATCGTCGAGGCGGTCGAGGGGCCGATCGCGATGGCGTCGTGCGTCGATGCGGCGAATCACGATTGCGCGATCGAGGGAAATTGCCGGGTGAAGCCGCACTGGGGTGCGGTCAATCGGGCGGTGCGCGGGGCGCTGGCGGGGATCACGCTGGCGCAACTCGCCGCAGACGCGCCGGTGACGGCGCAGCAGCAGATGAAGGTTGAGGCATAATCATGGCCACCAAGAACGCCGAGGCACACGCCGCCGTCGCCAAGAAGTACGAATGGGGCTTCGCGACCGACATCGAGCAGGACTTCGCGCCCAAGGGGCTGAACGAGGACACCGTCCGCTATATTTCAGCGAAGAAGAACGAGCCGGAATGGATGCTCGACTGGCGGCTGAAGGCGTTCCGCGTCTGGCAGACGCTGGAGGCGCCCGACTGGGCGAAGCTCAACGTGCCGCCGATCGACTATCAGGATGCGTATTATTATGCCGAGCCGAAGGTGAAGAAGACGATCGCCTCGCTCGACGAACTCGATCCCGAAATCCGCCGCACCTATGAAAAGCTCGGCATCCCGATCGCCGAGCAGGAAGTGCTGGCGGGCGTCGAGGGCGCGCGCAAGGTCGCGGTCGACGCGGTGTTCGACAGCGTCTCGGTCGCCACCACCTTCCGCGCCGAGCTGAAGGCGGCGGGGGTGATCTTCCTGTCGATCAGCGAGGCGATCCGCGAATATCCCGAGCTGGTGAAGAAGTGGCTCGGCAAGGTCGTGCCGCAGCGCGACAATTATTTCGCGACGCTCAACTCGGCGGTCTTTTCCGACGGCACCTTCGTCTACGTGCCGAAGGGTGTGCGCTGCCCGATGGAGCTGAGCACCTATTTCCGCATCAATGCCGAGAACACCGGCCAGTTCGAGCGCACGCTGATCGTCGCCGACGAGGGCGCATATGTCTCCTACCTCGAAGGCTGCACCGCGCCGATGCGCGACGAGAACCAGCTGCATGCCGCGGTGGTCGAGCTGGTCGCGATGGACGATGCCGAGATCAAATATTCGACCGTCCAGAACTGGTATCCCGGCGACGAGAACGGCGTCGGCGGCATCTACAATTTCGTCACCAAGCGCGCGCTCTGCCAAGGCCGGAACAGCAAGGTGAGCTGGACGCAGGTCGAGACCGGCAGCGCGATCACCTGGAAGTATCCGTCGTGCGTGCTGGCGGGCGATGGCTCGGTCGGCGAATTCTATTCGGTGGCGGTCACCAACAACCGCCAGCAGGCCGACACCGGCACCAAGATGATCCACCTCGGCAAGAACACCAAATCGACGATCGTGTCGAAGGGGATCAGCGCCGGGCGCTCGGACAATACCTATCGCGGGCTGGTGCGCGTCGCGGCGAGCGCGGAGAACGTCCGCAACTTCACGCAATGCGACTCGCTGCTGCTCAGCGACCAGTGCGGCGCGCACACCGTGCCGTATATCGAGGTCAAGAACCCCAGCGCGCAGATCGAGCATGAGGCAACGACCAGCAAGATCAGCGAGGATCAGCTGTTCTACGCGATGTCGCGCGGGCTTGATGCCGAGGCGGCGGTCGCGCTGATCGTCAACGGCTTCGCGCGCGAGGTGCTGCAGCAGCTCCCGATGGAGTTCGCGGTCGAGGCGCAGAAGCTGCTCGGGATCAGCCTCGAGGGTTCGGTCGGTTAATCGTCGTCGTTCCTGCGGCAGGGTGTCCATCAAAGTACTATTTTGGTGGGACCCAAGGCAGGAACCAATGTCTGTCGCCGCAAGCGACACCGCGTGTTGATACAGAGATAGGCCCCTGCCTGCGCAGGGGCGACAGGTTGGGAAGCAATGCTCAAGATCGAAAACCTCCACGCCGAAATCGACGGCAAGGAAATCCTCAAGGGCCTGTCGCTCGAGGTGAACGCGGGCGAGATCCACGCGATCATGGGGCCGAACGGCGCGGGCAAGTCGACGCTCGGCTATGTGCTCGGCGGCCGGCCCGGCTATGAGGTGACCGCAGGCTCGATCACCTTCAACGGCGAGGACCTGCTGGAGAAGGAACCCCACGAGCGCGCCGCTGCCGGCGTGTTCCTCGGCTTCCAATATCCGGTCGAGATCCCCGGCGTCTCGAACGTCCAGTTCCTGCGCGAATCGCTCAACGCGCAGCGCACCAGCCGCGGCGAGAAGCCGCTGTCGGGCGCCGAGTTCCTCAAGCTGGCGCGCGCGCAGGCCGATGCGCTCGGGCTCCAGCAGGACATGCTCAAGCGCCCGGTCAACGTCGGCTTCTCGGGCGGCGAGAAGAAGCGCAACGAGATGGTGCAGATGGGGATCATCGACCCCGCCTTCGCGATCCTCGACGAGACTGACTCGGGGCTCGACATCGACGCGCTGCGGATCGTCGGCGACGGCATCAACCGCATCATGCGCAAGCCGACCAAGGCGGTGCTGCTCATCACCCACTATCAGCGCCTGCTCGATTACGTGCAGCCCGATCGCGTCCACGTCCTCGCCGACGGCCGCATCACGCGCTCGGGCGGGCCGGAACTGGCGCACGAGCTGGAGCGGCAGGGCTATGCCGAGGTCGCCGCGTGACGCTCGACCTTCCCTCCACCCGCGAGGAAGCGTGGCGCTGGGCGGATCTCGGCGGGATCGCCGCCGCCGCCGCGCTCACGCCGATCACGCGTCCCGATGCGCAGTTCCTCGACCTGCCCGGCGCGAAGCTGCTGTTCGTCGACGGCGTCCTCGATGACGCCGCCAGCGACCTCCACCGCGTCTGCGTTGGCGACCTCACCCCCGGCGCGCACGCGCTCGGCAAGCGCGCCACGCGCGGCTGGTCGCTCCACCTCGACGCGCAGGCGGTCGCGCACCCGGTGCAGGTCGTGCATGTCGCGACCGGCGGCGACAACCACGTCGCGGCGGAGATCGTGCTCGACACCGACACCTCGGCGCAGGTCGTCGAGACGTTCGTTGGCGCGGGCTGGTCGAACCGCAACACCCGCATCCGGCTCGGCAAGGCGGCGCGGCTGATGCGCGCCGTCCGCATGACGCAGGGCGCGGGCTTCGTCACGCTCCGCGACGAGGCGGAGCTGGGCGAGGGCGCGAGCCTGATCGGCACGATGCTCGCGGCGGGCGATCAGGGCGTCCGCATCGACGCCGCGATCACGCTGGCGGGCGAGGGCGGCTATGCCGAATATGGCGGCGCGCTGCTGACCCGCGACCGGCTCAAGCAGGAATGCGCGGTACGCGTCCGCCATGCCGAGCCCAACGGCCAGTCGCATCAATTGTGGCGCGCGGTCGCCGCCGACCAGTCGCAGGCAAGCCTCGCCGCCGCGGTCGAGGTCGCACGCCACGCGCAGAAGACTGACGGCGAGCAATCGTTGCGCGGACTGCTCCTGCACCGCACCGCGACCGTCAATCTCAAACCCGAGCTGGAGATCTTCGCCGACGACGTGAAGTGCGCGCACGGCGCGACGGTCGGCGAACTCGATGCCCGCGCCTTGTTCTACATGGCGAGCCGCGGCATCCCGGCGCCACGCGCCAAGGCCTTGCTGACGAAGGCGTTCGTCGCCGATGCGCTCGATCGTATCGCTGATGAGACGGTCCGCGCCGCCTTCGCCGCCGACGCGGATGCGTGGCTGGAGAGCGCATTGTGAGCGCTGTCCTACACGCCCGCCATCTGTCAGCGTCGGCGCCGATGACCGCGCTCCCGGCCCTTTCCACGCATGATGCGCAGACCGCGTTTGGCGTGACCTTCGCAAACATCCGCGCGTCGAACGGCGGGCGGCTCGCATGACCGACACCGCGCTCGCCGCCGGTCGCCCGCTCGATCTGGTCGCGGATTTTCCTGCGATCCCGGCGGGTTGGGCGTATCTCGACACCGCCGCGACCGCGCAGAAGCCGAAGCCTGTCATCGACGCGATCACCCGCGGCTACGACACCACCTACGCCACCGTCCACCGCGGCGTGTACCAACGTTCGGCGGACATGACGCTGGCCTATGAGGCCGCCCGCGCCAACATCGCCGACCTGATCGGCGCGCCCGCAAACGAGATCGTCTTCGTGCGCGGCGCGACCGAGGCGATCAACCTCGTCGCGCAGTCGTGGGCGGCGCAGAACCTCAAGCCCGGCGACCGCATCCTGCTGTCGATGCTCGAGCATCACAGCAATATCGTGCCGTGGCAGATGGTTGCCGAGCGCGTCGGCGCCGCGATCGACGTGATCCCGCTTACCGCCGATCATCGCATCGACCTCGACGCGATGGCGGCGATGATCCGCCCCGAGCACAAGCTCGTCGCGCTGGCGCATGTCTCGAACGTGCTCGGCTCGATCCTCGACGTGGCAAAGGCCAGCGAGATCGCGCATGCGGTCGGCGCGAAGATCCTGATCGACGGCTGCCAGGCGGTGCCGCGCGTGGCGGTCGACGTCGCCGCGCTCGGCTGTGACTTCTACGTCTTCTCCGGGCACAAGCTCTACGGTCCGACCGGGATCGGCGTGCTGTGGGCGCGCGCCGACCTGCTCGACGCGATGCCCCCTTATCAGGGCGGCGGGTCGATGATCGACCGCGTTTCGTTCGAGCGCACCACCTACGCGCCCGCGCCGACGCGCTTCGAGGCGGGGACGCCGCATATCGTCGGCGCGCTCGGGCTGTCGGCGGCGGTCGATTACGTCCGCGCGATCGGGCTCGACCGCATCCACGCGCACGAAACCGCCTTGGTGCGCGAGGCGCGCGCCGCGCTGTCGCACATCAATTCGATCCGCGTGCTCGGGCCGGACGACAGCGCCGGGATCGTCTCCTTCGTGATGGAGGGGGTGCATCCGCACGACATCGGCACCATCTTGGACGAGAGCCGGGTCGCGATCCGCGCCGGGCATCATTGCGCCCAGCCGCTGATGGCGGCGCTGGGCGTCGAGGCGACCGCGCGCGCCAGCTTCGCGGTCTACAACGGCCCCGGGGACGTGGCGGCGCTGGCGGCGGGAATCGAGCGAGTGAAGAGGATTTTCGGATGAGCGACTCGGTGCGGAGCGAAACGGTCGAGGCGGTCGACAAGCCGCCGCGCGCGCAGGTGTCCGACGCGGTCGATACGGGCGGTGCTGAGCGCCAGCGCGACTATCTGTCGGGCTTCCTCGCGCAGAAACCGAGCGGCGAGGCCGCGCACGAGCCCGGCGGCGCACTGTACGAGGCGGTGATCGACGCGCTCAAGGACATTTTCGACCCCGAGATCCCGGTCAATATCTACGACCTCGGGCTGATCTACGGCGTCGACGTCACCGAGGACGGCCATGCCGCGGTGACGATGACGCTGACGACGCCGCATTGCCCGGTCGCCGAGTCGATGCCCGGCGAGGTCGAGATGCGCGTCGCGGCGGTGCCGGGCATCGCCTTCGCCGACGTCAACCTCGTCTGGGATCCGCCGTGGGACCCGCAAAAGATGTCCGACGACGCGCGGCTCGAACTGGGGATGCTGTGATGGCCACCACGCTCCGCGCGCGCCCTGCGCCGCTGCTGCTCACCCCGACCGCCGAGGCGCGCATCGCCGAGCTGATGGCCAAGGCTCCGGTGGATGCGATCGGCGTCAAGCTGTCGACCCCGCGCCGCGGCTGTTCGGGGCTGGCCTATTCGGTCGATTACGTCACCGAGGCCCTGCCGATGGACGAGCGGATCGAGACGCCGGGCGGCACCCTGTTCGTCGACGGCGGGTCGATCCTGTATCTGATCGGCTCGACGATGAACTGGGTCGAGGACGATTTCACCGCCGGCTTCGTCTTCAACAACCCCAACGCCAAGGGTGCGTGCGGCTGCGGCGAGAGCTTTACGGTATAGCCGTCGCTTCTGCCCACAACCCGTCACCCCTGCGCAGGCAGGGGCCCATGTCTATGGAATGTTTCGGTAAATTTGACACATCGCCCGGCGCGCCTGTGTCAGGCCGATCGGCATACGACGCAGAGATAGGCCCCTGCCTTCGCAGGGGCGACGGGAGTGGGAGGTCTGCCGACCGCCGGACTAACCCAGGCTAATCCTTCCACCGGGAGCCTACGCCGCCGCGCGGCGTTCGCCCCCGTAATGAACATCGATCTCTCCTCGGCCGATCTCTGGCGATCCTTCCGGCGCAACTGGTGGGGCCAGATGAAGGCCGCCTACACCGCCTCGAACGACGACAATCTCGGACTGATCGCAGCCGGCGCGGCTTTCTACATCATCTCTTCGATCGCACCGATCCTCGCGGTGACGGTGTTCACCTATGGGCTGTTCGCCGATGCCGCGACCGTGCAGGAAGATATTCGCGCGCTGTTCGCCGCGCTGCCCGGCGATGTCGCGACGCTGGTCGGGCAGCAGCTCGACATCGTCACCTCGGGCTCGCAGGGGCGCAAGGGACTGGGATTGATCATCGCGCTCGTCATCGCGCTCTACGGCGGCAGCAAGGCCGCGACCGCGATGATGACCGCGCTCAACGTCGCCTATGAGGTCAAGGACAAGCGCAATTTCATCGTCTGGACGCTGACCTCGTTCGCGATCGTGCTCGGCGGTATCCTGCTGATCTTCCTCGGCATCGCCGCCAGCGCGGTGGTGGCGTTCATCGGCACGTTGATCCCGTGGTTTCCGGGCATCGTCCTCGCGTTGATCCGCATCGCGACCTATGCGCTGCTCGCGACGATCGTCATCACCGGCGCGTCGCTGCTGTTCCGGTTCGGGCCGTATCGCCACGGCGCGCGGCTGCGCTGGGCGACGCCGGGGACGGTCACCGCGACCGCGGTGTGGCTGCTCGCGACCACCGGCTTCAGCGTCTATGTCGCCAATTTCGGCAATTACGGCGCGACCTACGGCTCGCTCGGCGCGATCATCGTCGCGCTGACCTGGCTGTGGCTCAGCGTCTACGCCTTCCTGCTCGGCGCCGCGCTCGATGTGCAGGCCTATCGTGGACGGTCGGTGGAAAGCGTTGCTGGCGGGGCGGTCACCGCTTAGTCATTGTGCATACGTATCGGGGGGGCAGGCGTGATCGAGACCGAAACCGTGGCGCAGCGGGGTCCGCTGGCGCTCAACATCCTCGACACGCTGGTGCATCGCATCGGCAAGGACGAGCAGGCCGCGCGGCCGCACGATTGGCTCGCGGCGACGATCCTCACTGTGCGCAACGAGATTATCGAACGCTGGATGGCTTCCACCAAGGCCACGCACGCCGCGGGGGCGAAGCGCGTCTATTATCTCAGCCTCGAATTCCTGATCGGCCGCCTGCTGCGCGATACGCTGGCGAACCTGTCGGCGCGCGAGGAGGTGGCGGCGGCGCTGCACGAACTCGGCGTCGACCTCGCCGCGCTGGAGGAGATCGAGCCCGACGCCGCGCTCGGCAACGGCGGCCTCGGCCGGCTCGCGGCATGTTTCATGGAAAGCCTCGCGACGCTCGACCTGCCCGCCTACGGTTACGGCATCCGCTATGTGAACGGCATGTTCCGCCAGCGGATTGATGACGGCTGGCAGGTCGAGCTGCCCGAGACGTGGCTGCAATACGGCAACCCCTGGGAATTCCGCCGCCGCGAGAGCGCGTATGTGATCGGCTTCGGCGGCGAGGTGCACGGCGACGAAAGCGGCGCGGTGACGTGGAAGCCGGGCGAAATCGTCGAGGCGATGGCGGTCGATACGCCGGTGGTCGGCTGGCGCGGGCGGCGCGTCAACACGCTGCGGCTGTGGACCGCACGCAGCCTCGATCCGTTCAAGCTCGACGCCTTCAACCAGGGCGATTTCGCGGGTGCAATGGCCGACCAGCTCCGCGCCGAGACCTTGGTCCGCGTCCTGTACCCGAACGATTCGACCGCGGCGGGGCAGGAGCTGCGGCTGCGGCAGGAATATTTCTTCTCGTCCGCCTCGATCCAGGACATCGTCCGCCGCCACGTCCAGTATTTCGGCGATATCCGCACGCTGCCCACGCGCGCCGCGATCCAGCTCAACGACACGCATCCAGCGGTGTCGGTCGCCGAGCTGATGCGGCTGCTGCTCGACGAACATGGTCTCGCATTCGACGAGGCGTGGGAGATCACGCAGGCGACGTTCGGCTATACCAACCACACGCTCCTGCCCGAGGCGCTGGAGAGCTGGCCGCTGCCGCTGTTCGAGCGATTGCTGCCGCGCCACATGCAATTGGTCTATGCGATCAACGCCAGATTGCTCCGCGCCGCGCGACAGGCGGACGGGCTGGACGACCGCGCGATCGCCGCGATCAGCCTGATCGACGAGGGCGGCGAGCGACGCGTCCGCATGGCGAACCTCGCCTTCGCCGGTTCGCACAGCGTCAACGGCGTCGCGGCGCTGCATACCGGGTTGATGAAGACGACGGTCTTCGCCGACCTCCACCAGCTCTATCCCGAACGGATCAATAACAAGACCAACGGCATCACCCCGCGTCGCTGGTTGCAGGAGTGTAATCCGGGGCTCACGTCGCTGATCCGCGAGGCGATCGGCGACGGGTTCATGGAGGACGCCGGCAAGCTGACCGCGCTCGCCCCGTTCGCCGAGGACGCCTCGTTCCGCGAGCGCTTCATGGCGGTCAAGCGCGCGAACAAGGCTGCGCTGTCCGATTACCTGCGCAGCGAAATGGGCGTGCGGCTCGATCCGTCGGCGATCTTCGACGTGCAGATCAAGCGCATCCACGAATACAAGCGCCAGTTGCTCAACATTGTCGAGACGGTGGCGCTGTACGATCAGATCCGGAGCCACCCGGAGCGCGACTGGACGCCGCGCGTCAAGCTGTTCGCGGGCAAGGCGGCGTCGAGCTATCATCAGGCCAAGCTCATCATCAAGCTGGCCGGCGACGTCGCGCGGCGCGTCAACGCCGATCCGTCGATCGGCGGGCTGCTCAAGGTCGCGTTCGTCCCCAATTACAACGTCAGCCTTGCGGAGCGGATGGTGCCTGCGGCTGACCTGTCAGAGCAGATCTCGACCGCCGGCATGGAGGCGTCGGGCACGGGCAACATGAAGTTCGCGCTCAACGGTGCGCTGACGATCGGGACGCTGGACGGCGCGAACGTCGAGATCCGCGATCACGTCGGTGCGGAGAATATCGTAATCTTCGGCCTGACCGCCGACGAGGTCGCCGCCAAGCGGGCCGGCGGCTACAATCCGCGCGCGGTCATCGAAAATTCGGCGGAACTCGCGCAGGCGGTGAACGCGATCGCTTCCGGAGTGTTTTCACCAGATGACCACGACCGCTATCGCGATCTCATGAACGGCCTGTACGACCATGACTGGTTCATGGTGGCGGCCGATTTCGACGCCTATGCCGCCGCGCAGCGCGACGTCGACCGGCGCTGGGCGGACCGCGACGGTTGGGGCCGCAGTGCGATCCGCAACGTCGCGAACATGGGGTGGTTCTCGTCGGATCGTACGATCGGCGAATATGCACGCGAGATCTGGGGCGTGAAGTGAAGCCGCCCGCCGCCGCGATCGACGCGCTGCTGGACGGCACCAACGAGGATCCCTTTGCGCTGCTCGGCCCGCATCGCGGCCCGGAAGGCACGTTCGCGCGCGTATGGATACCGGGCGCGGACACCGTCGTCGCGCATACGTTGACCGGCGAGGTGCTCGGTACGCTGACGCGGGTCGATGAACGCGGGCTGTTCGAGGGGGTCATCGACGGCGACCCGCAGCCGCTGCGCTATGTCGCGCAGGGCGGGGGCGCGGAATGGTGGGTGACGGACCCGTACAGCTTCGGTCCGGTGCTCGGCCCCACCGACGACTTCCTGATGAACGAGGGCACGCATTTCCGCCTTCACGACAAGATGGGTGCGCATCTGATCGTGCATGAAGGCGCGGAGGGCGTGCATTTCGCGGTCTGGGCACCCAACGCGCGCCGCGTTGCGGTGGTCGGTGACTTCAACGACTGGGATCTGCGTCGTCACGGGATGCGCCGGCGCAGCGACACGGGGGTCTGGGAGTTGTTCCTGCCCGATCTCGGCGCGGGCCAGGCCTATAAATTTGCGCTCACCGGCCCTGACGGCACGCTCCAGCCGCTCAAGGCCGACCCCTACGCCTTCGCCGCCGAGCTGCGCCCGAAGACCGCCTCGCTCACCACCGCGCCGATGCACCATGAATGGGGCGATGCCGCGCATCGCGAGGCGTGGGCGTCGGTCGATCCGCGCCGCGCGCCGATCAGCATCTACGAGGTCCATGCCGGCAGCTGGCAACGCGACGAGAATGGCTGGTTCCTGACCTGGGACCAGCTCGCCGAGCGGCTGATCCCCTATGCCGTGTCGATGGGCTTCACGCACATCGAGTTCATGCCGATCTCGGAGCATCCCTATGATCCGAGCTGGGGCTATCAGACCACCGGCCTCTATGCCCCCAGCGCACGGTTCGGCGATCACGAGGGCTTCGCGCGCTTCGTCGACGGCGCGCATCGCGCCGGGCTGGGCGTGCTGCTCGACTGGGTGCCGGCGCATTTCCCGACCGACGCGCACGGCCTGTCGCGCTTCGACGGCACCGCGCTCTACGAACATGAGGACCCGCGGCTCGGCTATCACCCCGACTGGAACACCGCGATCTACAACTTCGGGCGGCGCGAGGTGTCGGCGTTCCTCGTCAACAACGCGCTGTTCTGGGCCGAGCGCTATCATGTCGACGGGTTGCGCGTCGATGCGGTCGCTTCGATGCTGTACCGCGACTATTCGCGCAAGGACGGCGAGTGGATCGCCAACCGCGAAGGCGGGCGCGAGAATTGGGAGGCGGTCGACTTCATGCGCGCCACCAACCGCGCGATCTACGCCCGCGAACCCGGCGTGTTCACCGTCGCCGAGGAGTCCACGAGCTGGCCCGGCGTCTCCGCCCCCGCCTATGACGAGGCCCCGCGCACCGCGCTCGGCTTCGGGTTCAAGTGGAACATGGGCTGGATGCACGACACGCTGAAGTACATGGCGCGCGAGCCGGTTCACCGGAAGCATCATCACGACGCGATCACCTTCGGGCTGGTCTATGCCTTCGACGAGAATTTCGTGCTGCCGATCAGCCATGACGAGGTCGTGCATGGCAAGGGCTCGATGCTGACCAAGATGCCCGGCGACGATTGGCAGAAGTTCGCCAACCTCCGCACCTATTATGCGATGATGTGGGGCTATCCCGGCAAGAAGCTGCTGTTCATGGGGCAGGAGTTCGCGCAGCGCGCCGAGTGGAGCGAGGAACGCTCGCTCGACTGGGACCTGCTCCACTCGCACGCGCATGAGGGCGTCCGGAAGCTGGTGCGCGACCTCAACCGCCTCTACCGCGAGAAGCGCGCGCTCCATGCCCGCGATTGCGAGCGTGATGGCTTCCGCTGGCTGGTACGGGACGATGCCGCCAATTCGGTGTTCGTCTGGCTACGCTCAGCGCCGGGCGCCGCGCCGATCGCCGTGATCGTCAACATGACCCCGGTGGCGCGGATGCCGTATCGTGTGCCGTTGCCGCATGACGGTCGCTGGCGCGAGGTGCTCAATTCCGACGCGCACGATTACTGGGGCTCGGGGCTAGGCAATCTCGGCGGGGTGGTCGCGAGCGGCGGTCACGCGGAAGTGACGCTGCCGCCGCTGGCGACGGTGATGCTCGAATGGGAACCCGAAGCGTGAGCCCGGCTCAGACGATCCGGCCGACGAGCGCGAAGATCGCGCCCCAGGCGAGCAGCGACGGGACGAGCGCACAGGCGACGCCACGGATCAAACCGTCGGCGGAACGGGGTTGGCAGGCGGGGTGCATCGGCGATCCTCTCGATAGTCGTCTTGTTCTGACTACGCACACACTCACGTTACCCGCGCCTTTTGGCGTCAAGACCGTGACAACATGGTTAACGCGTGATGAACGACAAGTAAAGATGCAGGGAAGGAGAGCCTGACGTGGACGAACGCAAAGGTCAGCCGCTGGCGCGCGACGCAATGGCCTATGTCCTCGCCGGGGGCAGGGGCAGCCGCTTGAAGGAATTAACCGATACGCGTGCGAAACCAGCTGTTTACTTCGGCGGCAAGAGCCGCATCATCGACTTTGCCTTGTCGAACGCGATCAACTCGGGCATTCGCCGCATCGGTGTCGCGACGCAATACAAGGCGCATTCGCTGATCCGCCATCTCCAGCGCGGCTGGAACTTCTTGCGCCCTGAGCGCAACGAGAGCTTCGACATCCTCCCCGCGTCGCAGCGGATCAGCGAGTTTCAATGGTATGAGGGCACCGCGGACGCGGTTTACCAGAACATCGACATCATCGCCGAGAGCGCGCCGGAGTTCATGGTCATCCTCGCCGGCGACCATATCTACAAGATGGATTACGAGATCATGCTGCGGCAGCACTGCGACAGCGGTGCCGACGTGACGGTCGCGTGTATGGAGGTGCCGCGGATGGAGGCGGTGGCGTTCGGCGTCATGCACGTCGACGGCAACGACCGGATCGTCGATTTCGTCGAAAAGCCCGCCGACCCGCCGTCGATTCCCGGCCAGCCCGATGTCGCGCTCGCCAGCCTCGGCATCTATGTCTTTAATACCAAGCTGCTGATCGAGGAACTGCGCCGCGATGCCGCCACAGAGGGATCGTCGCGCGACTTCGGCAAGGACATCATCCCCTATCTGGTCAAGCACGGCCATGCGCATGCGCACCGCTTCTCGGCGAGCTGCGTCCGCTCGCCCGAAGAGCCCGCCGCCTATTGGCGCGACGTCGGGACGGTCGATGCCTATTGGGAGGCGAACATCGACCTCACCGATGTCGTCCCGCAGCTCGACCTCTACGATCGCGAATGGCCGCTGTGGACCTATTCGGAGCTGACCCCGCCCGCCAAGTTCGTCCACGATATCGACGGACGGCGCGGGCAGGCGGTGTCGAGCCTGGTGGCGGGCGACACGATCATCTCCGGGTCGAACGTGCATCGCAGCCTGATCTCGACGGGCGTGCGCACCCACAGTTACTCGTCGCTCGATGAGGCGGTGGTGCTGCCTTATTGCAAGATCGGCCGCAACGCGCGGCTGAGCAAGGTGGTGCTCGATCGCGGGGTGATCATCCCCGACGGGCTGGTCGTCGGCGAGGACCCGGTGCTCGACGGCCACCGCTTCCGTCGCACCGACAAGGGCGTGTGCCTGATCACCCAGCCGATGATCGACCGGCTGGAGCTGTAACGGCATGACGATCTCGGTCCTGTCGGTCGCGTCCGAAGCCTATCCGCTCGTCAAGACCGGCGGGCTTGGGGACGTGGTCGGCGCGCTGCCCGCGGCGCTGATGCCGCACGACGTCAACGTCGTCACGCTCGTGCCGGGCTATCCGCGCGTGATTGCAGCGGTACAGGGGGCTGCCGCGCTCCACGACTGGCCGGACCTGGTCGGCGCGCCGGCGCGGCTGTTGTCGGGCACGATCGGCGGGCACAAATTGCTGGTGCTCGACGCACCCGGCTATTTCGCGCGCGAGGGCGGGCCCTATGGCGATCCGTCCGGGCGCGACTGGGACGACAATTGGCGGCGCTTCGCCGCCTTCGGGCGCGCGGCGGCCGATCTTGCCTCAGGTGCGGTCAAGGGCTTCCGTTTCGACGTGCTCCACGCGCACGACTGGCAGTCGGGGCTCGCCCCGGCCTATCTGCGCTTCGCCCCGGCGGGCGGGCGCTGTGCGCGGTCAGTGATGACAATCCACAATATCGCGTTTCAGGGGCGCTTCGATGCGAGCATCTTCGGCTCGCTGGCGCTGCCCGATCGCGCCTTCGCGGTCGACGGCGTCGAATATTATGGCGGGGTCGGCTATCTGAAGGCCGGGCTGGAGGCCGCGGACGCGATCACCACCGTCAGTCCGACCTATGCCGCCGAAATCCTGCGCCCCGAGTTTGGCATGGGGCTGGAGGGCCTGATCCGCGCGCGCCGCGAGCGGGTGTCGGGGATCGTCAACGGCATCGATCCGGCAGTCTGGAATCCGGCGGCAGACGCGGCGCTGCCCGAACGCTATGACGCCGGCGACTTGGCGTTGCGCACGATCAACAAGCGCGCGCTGGAAAAGGCCTTCGCGCTCGAACCCGGTGACGGGCCTTTGTTTTGCGTCGTGTCGCGGCTGACATGGCAGAAGGGGATGGACGTGCTCGCCGACACGCTCGACGCGTTGGTCGCGGGCGGCGGACGGCTGGCGTTGCTCGGGTCGGGCGATGCGTGGCTCGAACATGCCTTTCAGGAGGCGGCGGCGCGCCACCCGGGGCGGATCGGGGTGCGGATCGGCTATGACGAGGCGCTGTCGCATCTGATGCAGGGCGGGGCGGACGCGATCCTGATCCCGTCGCGGTTCGAACCGTGCGGGCTGACCCAGCTCTACGGCCTCGCTTATGGGTGCGTGCCGGTCGTCGCGCGCACCGGCGGGCTGGCCGACACCGTGATCCACGCCAATGATGCGGCGCTCGACGCCGGGGTGGCGACCGGCATCCAGTTCGATGCCGTCACGCACGAGTCACTGGCGCAGGCCATTGCGCTTGCGTTACGGCTATTTGCCACGCCCGAACGCTGGAGCTCGATCCAGCGCGCGGGTATGGCGGCGGACTTCTCCTGGGCGACCAGCGGACGCCGCTATGCCGATCTCTACCGGGAGCTGCTGTCCGCATGATCCGTACCGTCAAGACCACGCCCTTCACCGACCAGAAGCCCGGCACCTCCGGGCTGCGCAAGAAGGTGAAGGTATTCCAGCAGCCCAATTATGCCGAGAACTTCATCCAGTCGGTCTTCGACGTGGTCGAGGGCAGGCAGGGCGCGACATTGGTGATCGGCGGCGACGGCCGGTACCTGAACCGCGAGGTAATCCAGACCGCGATCCGCATGGCGGCGGCGGCGGGCTTCGCGCGCGTCGTGGTCGGGCAGGGCGGCATCCTCTCGACCCCGGCGGCCTCGAACGTGATCCGCCAGCGCGGCGCGCTCGGCGGGCTGGTGTTGTCGGCGAGCCACAATCCCGGCGGCCCCGACGAGGATTTCGGGATCAAGTATAACGTCGCGAACGGCGGCCCCGCGCCCGAGAAGGTGACCGAGGCGATCCACGCCCGCACGCTCTCGATCGCGGAGTGGCACGCCGCCGACATCGCCGATATCGATCTCGACACACCCGGCGAGACGCAGGTCGAGGGGCTGACGGTCGAGGTGATCGACCCGGTTTCGGATTATGCCGCGCTGATGGAGACGTTGTTCGACTTCGACGCGATCCGTGCCGCCAAGCTGACGATGGCGTTCGACGCGATGAGCGCGGTGACCGGGCCGTATGCGACCGAAATCCTCGAGAAGCGGCTCGGCTTCGCACCCGGCACCGTGCGCAACGGCACCCCGCTGGAGGATTTCGGCGGGCATCACCCCGACCCCAACCTCGTCCACGCGCACGAACTATACGAGACGATGATGGCCGGCGACGCGCCCGATTTCGGCGCGGCGTCGGACGGCGACGGCGATCGCAACCTCATCATCGGGCGCGGGCGGTTCGTGACGCCCTCGGACAGTCTCGCGATGCTCGCCGCCAACGCGCATCTCGCGCCCGGCTATGCCGGCGGGCTGAAGGGGATCGCGCGCTCGATGCCGACCAGCGCCGCGGCGGATCGCGTGGCGGAGAAGCTCGGCATCCCGTCGTTTGAGACGCCGACCGGCTGGAAGTTCTTCGGCAATCTGCTCGACGCCGGGATGGCGACGATCTGCGGCGAGGAAAGCGCCGGGACCGGCAGCGACCATGTCCGCGAGAAGGACGGGCTGTGGGCGGTGCTGCTGTGGCTCAACATCCTCGCCGCGACCGGCAAGAGCGTCGACCGGATCGCGCGCGATCACTGGGCGGAATATGGCCGCAACTATTATGCGCGCCACGATTACGAGGGCGTCGACAGCGCCGCCGCGGATACGCTGATGGCGGAGTTGCGCGGCAAGCTCGACGAATTGCCCGGCACGTCGTTCGGCGCGTTGACCGTCGCGGCGGCGGACGACTTCGCCTATGAGGACCCGACCGACGCGTCGGTCAGCCGCAACCAGGGCGTGCGCGTGCTGTTCGAGGGCGGCAGCCGCGTCGTGTTCCGCCTGTCGGGCACCGGGACGAGCGGCGCGACCCTGCGCGTCTATCTCGAACGCTACGAGCCGGTCGGCGGCGCTCTGGATGCGGAAACCGGCGTGATGCTCGCCGGGATCGTCGCCGCGGCCGAGGCGATCGCCGGTATCCGCGCGCATACCGGACGCGAGCAGCCCGACGTCGTGACGTGACCGCGACGCTCGTCGCGGGCGGCGTCGACTTCACGGTCCGCGCGCCGCGCGCGGAGGCGGTCTGGCTGTGCCTGTTCGACGGCGACATCGAGCGCCGTGTCGCGATGACGCGCGTGGGTGACGACTGGCACGTGCGGGTCGACGGGGCGGGCGAGGGGACGCGCTACGGCTTCCGCACCGATGCCGATTCGGCCAAGCTGCTGGTCGATCCCCATGCGGTGACGCTCGACCGGCGCTTCGTCTACGACCCGCATCTGCGCGAGCCGCGGATCGACACCGCCGCGCTGGTCCCGAAGGCGATCGTCACCGCGCCGCTGCCGCCGCTCGACCTGCCGCCGCTCTTCCGCGCCGGCGGGCTGATCTACGAGATCAACGTCCGCGCCTTCACGATGCGCCACCCCGACGTACCGGCGGCACAGCGCGGAACGATCGCCGCGCTGGCGCATCCGGCGGTGATCGCGCACCTCCAGCGGATCGGAGTTGCGGCGGTCGAACTGATGCCGGTCGTCGCATGGATCGACGAGCGGCATCTGCCGCCGCTCGGGCTCGGCAACGGCTGGGGCTACAACCCGGTCGTGCCGATGGCGCTCGATCCGCGGCTCGCCCCCGGCGGTATCGCCGAGCTGCGCGCCACCGTCGCGGCGTTGCGCGACGCCGGGATCGGCACGCTCCTCGACCTCGTGTTCAATCACACCGGCGAGAGTGATCTGCTCGGCCCGACGCTGTCGCTGCGCGGGCTGGATGATGCCGCCTATGCGCGCGCGCCCGACGGCAGGCTCATCAACGACGCCGGCACCGGCAATACGCTCGACTTCGCCAATCCGGCGGTGCGCACGCTGTCACTCGACACGCTGCGCCATTTCGTCACGCAAGCCGGGGTCGATGGCTTCCGCTTCGATCTCGCTACGGTGATGGCGCGCGGCCCCGGCTTCGACCGCGACGCGCCGATCTTCGCCAAGATCGCCGCCGACCCGGTGCTGCGCGATCGCGTGCTGATCGCCGAGCCGTGGGACATCGGCCCCGGTGGCTATCAACTCGGCAACTTCCCCGCCGACTGGCTCGAATGGAACGACCGTTATCGCGACGACGTCCGCCGCTTCTGGCGCGGCGACGGCAGCGCGGGGGCGCTCGCGACGCGACTGATGGGATCGAGCGACCTGTTCGGCGACCGCACGCGCGGGGTCAGCTTCGTCGCCGCGCACGACGGCTTCACGCTCGCCGACACCGTCGCCTTCGCCACCCGCCACAATCACGCCAATGGCGAGGACAATCGCGACGGCCATGCCGGCGAGATCGCGTGGAACAACGGCGTCGAGGGCGACAGCGAGGACGCCACCGTCCGCGCCGCCCGCGACGCCGATGTCCGCGCGCTGCTCGCGACGCTGTTCGCGACGCGCGGGACGATCCTGCTGACCGCTGGTGACGAGTTCGGCCGCACGCAGGCCGGCAACAACAACGGCTATGCGCAGGACGAATTGCTGTGGCTCGATTGGGATGGCCGCGACCGCGCGCGCGAATCGTTCGTCGCCGACCTCGCACGACGGCGGGCGGCGTGCGCGTCGCTCGCCGACCCGGCGATCGCGCACGATGCGACGTGGTTACGCCTCGACGGTCAGCCGATGCGCGACGCGGACTGGCAGGACGCGCCCGGCTTCATCCTGCGCTTGCGCGACGCGACGATCACCGTCGACCGCACCGCGCGCACCGTCACCCTGACGCCGTCGGATCAGCCGCAGATCGCATAAGGCGCGGCATTGGTGGTCGCGTCGACCAGATCGCGCAATTCCTTGCTGTTCAACGGCTTCATGAACTCGCAGCCGAAGACATGGTCGTCGACCCACGCGATTCGCGCGTGGCGTTCGGCTCCGCCCGGCAACGTCAGCTTCAGCAGCGTGCCCGCGGCCAGCGGCATCCCGCCGCGCGCGCGCAGCCCCGCCGCCGAGGCGTCGAGGATCTCGATCGAAATCGCCAGCCGCGCCAGCCCGCGACATTCGGCCGCAAGCCGTGGCTCCCGACGGTTGTCGATCTGCGGTTTGGATGCCATGGCCCCTTCTCACTTCTTCTACCCTGCCCGTGATCTACGGAGCGAGGAGTAAAGAAGCGGTAACCACCTATGTTATTGTCCGTCGACGCAGCGACGGCATGACCCAATTTGACGGAGCGTGGCATGACGATCGGCGGATCCAGCGCGGCGGCGGAGCTTGCGGCGATTACCCCCTGGGCAGACCGGGCAGCACCGATCGACGTTGCCGAGCGCATCGCGCGGCTGGAGCGCGCGCGCGCGCTGACCGCCGAGCTGGGGGCGGACGCCTTGCTGGTGCAGGCCGGGGCGTCGCTCCACTATTTCACCGGCGTGCCGTGGCACCCGAGCGAGCGGCTGGTCGCGCTGCTGCTGCCCGTCTCCGGCACGCCGCGGCTGATCTGCCCGGCGTTCGAGCGCGGCACGCTGGAGGCCGAGCTGGCGATCACCGCCGATCTGGCGCTGTGGGAAGAGGATGCGGATCCGGTCGCGCTGGTGGCCGATGCGTTACCGGCCGGGGCGACGCTCGCGCTCGACCCGATGCTCTTCTACGGCTGGGCGCGGCGGCTGGCGGGGGCGGGGCTGACGACGGTCGATGGCGCCGCCGCGATCGACGGCTGCCGGATGGTCAAATCGCCGGGCGAGCTGGCGCTGCTGTCGCAGGCCAAGCAGATGACGCTGGCCGTGCAGGCCGCTGCCGCGCGCATCCTGCGTCCCGGTATCCGCGAGAGCGAGGTGGTGCGCTTCATCGACGACGCGCATCGCGCGATCGGCGGCGGCCCTTCGTTCTTCTGCATCGTGCAATTCGGACAGGCGACCGCCTATCCGCATGGCCTGCCCGGCGACCGCGCGCTGGCGGAGGGCGATCTGGTGCTGGTCGATACCGGCTGCCGCGTGCAGGGCTATCATTCCGACATCACCCGCACCTATGCCTTCGGCCCGGTCGACGACGAGGTGCGCGCGATCTGGGACATCGAACACGCGGCGCAGGCCGCCGCCTTCGCCGCGGTCGCGCCGGGCGTGCCGTGCGAGGAGATCGACGCCGCGGCGCGCGCGGTGTTGGTGCGCGAGGGGCTGGGGCCGGATTATCGCCTGCCCGGTCTGCCGCACCGCACCGGCCATGGTATCGGGCTCTCGATCCACGAGCCGGCATATCTGGTCCGCGGCGACCGAACGCCGCTCGCGCCCGGCATGTGCTTCTCGAACGAGCCGATGATCGTCGTGCCCGGGCGGTTCGGCATCCGGCTGGAGGATCATTTCTACGTCACGGACGCTGGAGCGGCGTGGTTTACCGAGCCGCAACCGAGTATCGACCGGCCATTCGATTGAAAACGGACACAATTCCCATGAAGCCCCACGCCGCGCCTCCGGGCATGCACGCGACCGAATTCGTCATTTTCGTCGCGGCGGTGATGGCGGTGAACGCGCTGGGTGTCGATCTGATGCTCCCGGCGCTCGCCGATATCGGGCGCGATCTGGCGATCGATCAGGCGAACCACCGGCAGTGGGTGGTGACCGCCTATGTGCTGGGTTTCGGTGTCGGGCAGTTGCTCTACGGCCCGCTCGCCGATCGCTACGGGCGCAAGCCGGTGTTGATCGCGACGCTGATCGGCTTCGTCGGGGCGAGCGTCTTCGCCGCCGCCTCGGTGACGTTTACCGCGCTGCTCGGCGCGCGGGTGTTGCAGGGGCTGATGTCGGCCTCGACGCGCGTGATCGCGGTGGCGGTGGTGCGCGACAATGCCTCGGGCCGCGCGATGGCGCGCACCATGTCGGTGGCGCAGATGATCTTCTTTCTCGTCCCGATCCTCGCGCCGACGATCGGGCAGGGGTTGCTGGTGATCGGGCCGTGGCGGTTCGTCTTCTATGCGCTGGGCGGCTTTGCGGGGCTGGTGCTGGTCTGGACGCTGACGCGGCTGCCCGAGACATTGCCGGTCGAGCGCCGCACCGCGATCTCGCTCGCCAATCTTTCCAGCAGCTACCGGCTGACGCTCACCAATCGTTACTCGCTCGGCTATGCGCTCGCCGCGTCGCTGACGTTCGGCGGGATCATCGCGTTCGTCTCCTCGGCGCAGCAGGTGTTCGTCGACGAGTTCGGCGCGGGCGACCGCTTCACCGTCCTGTTCGCGATCTGCGCGGGCGCGATGGGCGTGGCGTCGTTCATGAACAGCCGGCTGGTCGAGCGGCTCGGCACGCGGCTGATCTCGCAGACCGCGGTGCTGGCGCTGATCGTGCTGTCGGTGCTGCATCTGTCGGTGGTGTGGATGGGCTGGGAGACGCTGGTCAGCTATATGGTCTTCCAGTCGCTGAGCATGACCTGCATCGGCCTGTGCGGGTCGAACTTCGGCGCGATGGCGATGGAGCCGGTCGGGCGGATCGCGGGCACCGCCTCGTCGGTACAGGGCTTCATCACCAGCGTCGGCGCGGTGCTGGTCGGATCGGCGATCGGCCAATCCTATGCCGGCACCACGCTGCCGCTGACGCTGGGGTATCTCGCGATCGGCGTCGCGGCGTTCGTGATCGTCTATGTCGTGGAGGAGGGCCAGCTCTTCCGCGCGCGGCTCGCCTGAGCCGCGGCGAGCGCGGCCTTGATGCGCCCGGAGGCCAGCGCGACAAGCATCGTCAGCCCGGTCAGCGGGAACAGCACGCCCGCCACCCCCATGATCGCGAGCAGCCCGGTGCCGGTGCGCGCATCGGGCAGTGTGGTCCGACCGCGCGGGCCGCGCTTCCACCACATCACCGGCGCGGTGACGGTCAGCAACGCGAGCGCCGCGCAGGCGAACAGCATGATCAGCCGGTTCGCCTCGCCATATTCCTTGCCCTGATGGACCGCGGCGCTCCACTCGATCACCTGACCGGGGCGACCGAAGTCCTTGAACCCGGCGTCCTGCAGCACGCGCCCGGTGCCGGCATCGACATAGACGACATGCGCCGCCCCCGACGTCCCGAGCGTCGCGCTGACCAGATACGGCGCGCCCGGTCCTTCCGGCCACGTCAACGTCCAGTCGGGCGCCATGCCGCGCGCCTGTGCCACCGCCAGCGCGCGGTCGGCGGCAATGCGCGGACCGGCATGGCCCATCGGCATCACATGTTGCTGGAGCGACCATGGCAAATCGTGCCCGGCATGACCCTCGCCACCGGGGGCGGCGGGGCGACCCCAGCCCGCGCCGGCGACGCCCGCCTGCACGTTGTGCCCCCATACTGCGCTCCACGGCATCCCGCTGAGCGCAAGGAACAGGATCAGCCCGCCCGCGAACAGCCCGGTCACGGCATGGAGGTCGCGCCAGAACAGCCGCCCGCTCGCGCGGCCGCGCACCGTCACCGTGCGCCCGCGTCCCCACCACAAATACAGCCCGCTGACGACGAGGATGATCGACCAGCCGGCGGCGATCTCGATCAGCCAGTTGCCGACCCAGCCGGTGATCGCGAGGCTGTGCAGATGCTTGACGGTCTGCATCACCCCGCCGGGATTGGTGGTTCCGAAGACGTGCGCGTCATGCGGATCGACGAACGCCATCTGCAGGTCGCCATCGCCGCGCCGTACGGTCACGCGCCAGCTCTCGTCGAGGGCGGCGGGCTTCTGCACCTGCGTCACCGTGCCGCCGACCGAGGCCCCGACGCGCGCGGCGAGCGTCTCGAGCGGCAGCGTCGCGCGCCCCGGGGTGACGTGGTTCCAGTCGTCATAGACCTGCCGCTCGATCTCGGGCTTGTAGAGATACAGCGCGCCGGTCACCGCCAGCCACAGCAGGAAGGGCAGCACCAGCAGGCCGGCGAAGAAGTGCCAGCGCCACACCGCGCGCTGGAGTTCGGCCGCGATCGCGGCCGGACGGGAAGGGGTCATGACGATTCCTCGGGTTCGGCGCGCGCCCGGCGCGCCGCGACAGCAGGTCAGCGGGTCGGGAGGATCGTTGGTGGGGCGCGGAGTGGCGGACGCCAGCGGAGCGCGCTACGCGGCGCAAGCTGGGTTTCTGGAGGTAGAGGACGCCCGACCACTGCCGCCAACGGCAGTACCAGCAAGAGCACGATCGCGAGCAACGTCGCCGGTGCGGCGACCGCGGCAAAGGCGCACGGACGCTCAAAACCGTCGTGCACCGGCGCGTCCGGCGCGTGATGATGCGCGCCGGTCGCCATCGTCATGCCGGGGCAGACGACGATCGCGACCTGCCCGTGCGCGACCTGCGGCATGAACCCGGCCGGCACCAGCAACCGGACCAGCAACGCCAGCGCGGCCACGACCGCGAACAGCGTCGATCGTGTGCGAATGCCGCTCACCCCGGCAGCTCCGTCATTGCGAGCACAGCGAAGCAATCCAGGGCCGGATCAGGACGCCCTGGATTGGTTCGCTGCGCTCGCAATGACGAACAACAATTGCCATGCGCCGCACCTTAGCGCCGGATGGTTAACCAGAACATACCGCGGCGACCGCGATCACCGCCGCGTGGCGCACCGGGAAGGCGACCGACCGCGCGATGAAGCAGCGCCGCTGCGCCTCCGCATGAAGCGCCTCCGCCAAGGCGGCGTCGCCCCCGGCGGCGATCGTCACGTGCGGGCGCAGCGTCGCCTCGCTGACCTGCCCGTTGCCGTCCTTGTCGAGCGTCAGCACCGCATCCGCCTCGTCGTGATAATCGGTGACGACGATCCCCGCATCGGCGCACAGGTGCAGATACCATAATTGATGACACGCGCTGATCGCGCCGAGCAGCAGCTCTTCAGGGTTCCAGCGCGTGGCGTCGCCGCGGAAGCGCGGATCGGATGAGCCGGCGATTACCGGCTTCCCCTCGGCCGCAATCTCATGGTCGCGCGCATAGCTGGTATAGCCCGCGGTGCCGACGCCGCGATTGCCGGTCCAGCGCAGCCAGACGCGCGTCACGCCGCGTGGAGCTTTCGCGTGCGGCGATACAGCCACCACGCGACCAGCGCGAACAGCAACGTCCCCGCGATCAGCGCCGGTCCCTCGAACCCGTCGACCAGCGCGAGCGGCGTCTCGGTGCCGGTCTCATAGACGATCCCCGCGAAAACGACGTTCCACAGGCTCTCGCCGACGATCATGCCGGTGGCGGTCAGCACCCCTAGCCGCTTCGCCGCCTCGGCATCGGGCAGCGTGTCGGCGCGCCTGTCGTAGAAATGCCCGATCACCGCGCCGACCACCACGGTCAACGTCGCGCTCATCGGCAGGTAGATGCCCAGCCCGACCCCTAGCGGCGGCAGTCGCAAGCGCCCGGCACGCCCCAGCGCCTCGTCGAGCGCGATCGCCGCCACGCCGGCGAGCGCACCCCAGCCGATCATCGTCCAGTTGAGATTGCCGCCGAGCACGCCCTGCGCCAGCGCCGAGATCAGCGCCGCCTGCGGTGCAGCCAACGCGTTCGGCCCCGCGCCCGGCATTCCGGCAAAGCCGAACGACGTGTAGAGCAATTGCATCACCGGCGGCACCACCACCGAGCCGAAGCACACGCCGATCACCAGCGCGACCTGCTGCTTCCACGGCGTTGCGCCGACCAGCTGCCCGGTCTTCAGATCCTGGAGATTGTCGTTCGAGATCGTCGCCACGCCGAACACGATGCCCGTCACGATCAGCGCATAGGCGACCAGCGCCTGCGTCTGTGCGACCTCCCCGCCGCGCCCGAACAGCCCGACCAGCAGCGTCGCCGCCGCGATCACCGACAGGATGCCGATCCCCGACACTGGCGAGTTCGATGCGCCGATCAGCCCGGCCATATAGCCGCACACCGCTGCGATCACGAGCCCGATCACCGCCACGAACAACAGGCTGCCCGCGACCAGCGCCCATTCATGTCCGGCGAGCGGCCCGCCGCTCACCACCGAATGGAGCAGCACCGCGACCGGCACGAGCGTCGCAAGGCTCACCACTGCGACGACGCCGATCGGCAGGTCGCGTTCCTCGATCGCGACGCTGTCGCCACGCGCGGCGGTCAGCGACGCGCGCAGCCCGCCGATCACCGGCTTAGCGATCCGCAGCAAGGTCCAGATCGCCGCCACCCCGATCACACCCGCGCCGAAGAAGCGCACGTCGCTGCGGAACACCCCGTTCGCCCAGACCGCGACATCGCCCGCCTGCGGCGCGGCGGCGGTCAGGATCGGCAGCACCACCCACCAGCCCACCACGACGCCGAGCAGGATCGCGAGCCCCGCCGACAGCCCGATCAGATGCCCCGCGCCGAGCAGCGCGAACGATAGCCCCGCGCTCACTCCGGTCGCGCCCGCGCCGACGCGGAAGAAGTGCGCGGCTTCGCCCGCGATCAGCCGCGTCTGCGTCAGGATCGAGAAGCCCGCGGCGGCCAGTGTGCTCGCGACGATCGCCGACAGCCCCTTGGCGCTCTCCGCGCCGCCGTGACGGCTTTCCTCCCCGACCTTGAGCACCTCGGCGGCGGCCCGGCCTTCGGGGAAGGGCAGCACGGTATCGACCACCAGCGCACGGCGCAGCGGCACCGAGAACATCACGCCGAGGATGCCGCCGGTTGCGGTGATCGTCGCGGTGGTGACGAACGGAAAGCCCTGCCACCAGCCGATCATCACGAGGCCCGGCAGCACGAAGATGATCGCCGCCAGCGTCCCCGCCGCCGAGGCGACGGTCTGGACGATGTTGTTCTCAAGGATCGTCGAATCGCGGAATGCGCGCAGCACCGCCATCGAGATCACCGCCGCGGGGATCGAGGTGGCGAAGGTCAGCCCGATCTTGAGCCCGAGATAGACGTTGGCGGCAGTGAACAGCAACGTGATGACCCCGCCGAGCAGCACGCCGCGGAGCGTGAGTTCGACCGGGGACCGGAGAGGAGCGGAAGCCATGCCGCTCTCTGGCACAAGTCCGCTGCCGGTTACAGCGTGGGCTCACCCATGATGGTCAACCCGGAGGCGCGATCGTATAAGCCGTTCCCATGTACCGGCCGCCTGCTTTTCGCGAAGATCGTCCGGATGTGCTCCGTGCCGCCATACTGGCGCATCCGCTTGCCACGCTCGTGACCGCGGGCGACCGCGGCATCGTCGCGAACGTGATCCCGTTCAGTCTTGCGGCCACGGCACGGGGTGACGTGCTCAGGGCGCATCTCGCTCGCGCGAACGAGCAGGTCGCCGACCTTCGCGCGGGTGCATCGGCGCTCGTCCTGTTTCAGGGGCCGCAAGCCTATGTCAGCCCGTCATGGTATGCGAGCAAGCGTGTCCACGCGAAGGTCGTGCCCACATGGAACTACGTTGTCGTGCAGGCGCGCGGCACGGCGCGCATGATCGACGATCCGGCCTGGTTGCTGGAGCAGATCGCCAATCTAACGACGGCGGCGGAGGAGGATCAGCTCGAACCATGGACGGTTGCCGATGCACCCGACGACTTCATCCGGGGTCAGCTGAAAGGCATCGTTGGGGTGGAGATCACTGTCGATCGCCTCGAAGGTAAATGGAAGGTCAGCCAAAACCGTAGTCGCGAGGACCGCATAAGCGTGGCCGATGGACTACGCGCGGCTGGCAATCATCAGGTCGCCGACCTGATCCCGCACGATTGAGCCGCACTACGCCGACGCGTCGTGCTCCAGCCGAAAGCGGTACAGCCGCCCCGGCCCATCCTCCGGCGCGAAATACAGGTCGCGTCCCTCGATCGCCATGCCCTCGGCCGTATAGGCGCCGGCGCCGATCGAGCGGCGCAGCGTCAGTCGGGGCCAGTCCAGCCAGTCCACCGTCCCGGTCCACCACGACCGCGGCCCGCTGCCCACCAGTCGCCCGCCGGCGAACTTGAGATCCTGATAGCGGGTCGGCGACGGGTTGGGAACGACCCGCATCCGCGTCGGCGCATCGCGGTCGATGACGTACAGCAGCCGGCTGTTCCAATTGCCCGCCACCAGCCAGCGCCCCTGCGCCGCGACGCAGCCGAGGTGATCCGCGACCCGGATGCGCCGCCGCACGCGCAGCGTCCCGGTATCCAGCTCGACCAGCACCGCCGAGCTGTTCGCGCGCAACTCAGCGACCGGCACCCATAGCGAATGCCCGTCGACCGAGATTCCGCCGGGATGATAGCGCGCGCCATCGGTCAGCTCGATCCGGCGCAGTGACCGACCCGTCGCGCGATCGAACAGGTGCAGGTAGCCGCGACGCGAAAACCGATCGACCGACGTTACCCACACGCGCGAGCCTTGCAGCGCCAGCCCCTGAACGTGGAAGATTTCGCCATCCAGCGCCGTGGCACCGCGAAAGCGCGCGCCCTCCACTTCGTTCTCGGCGGTCTGCGGCGCGGCGGCGACCGACAGGCTCGACAGTAGCAACAAGGCGAGGGTCGTCCCCGATCGCATCCATCGACGGTTCATGGCCGGACCCCGCAGCTTGCCTGCGACGCCCATGCCCGCGCTTCGTGTCAGCAGCGCGCAAGCTGCGTTGCGATTTGATGAGGGTCCGGTGTCGTTCTAAAGACGTTGCCGATGATGATCCGCCCGGCCACGCCCGATGATGCGGCGGCGATCGCCGCGCTGATCCTTCCCGAAATCGCCGCCGGCGAAACCTATGCCCTGCCACGCGACATTAGCGCCGCGGCGGCTGTTGCATATTGGTGCGGCCCGGATCGGCAAACCTTCGTCGTTGAAGATCAGGGGCGTCTGCTCGGCAGCTATTACCTGCGTGCGAACCAGGCCGGTGGCGGCGATCACGTCGCCAATGCCGGCTATATGGTCGAGCCGGCGGCGCGTGGGCGCGGCATCGCGCGCGCCATGGCGAGCGATTCGTTCGATCGTGCGCGCGCCGCCGGCTTCACCGCCATGCAGTTCAACTTCGTGGTGTCGAGCAACGCAGGCGCGGTGGCGTTATGGCAGGCGCTCGGCTTTGCGATCGTCGGGCGATTGCCCGGCGCGTTCCGCCATCCGACGCTCGAGGCGGTCGACGCCTTGGTGATGTTCCGCACGTTGTAAGGAACGCCTCGCCCGGGGGAACGGTCCGCCGACCGTCCCCCGCTCCGCTGCCGGTTCGACCGGCGCATCCTGTCCTGTTTTTTCCTGTTCGTCCGCGCTCTCCGGTGCGGCGAGTCGCTGCCTAGCGGACGTCCGGGCCAAAAAAAAGCCGGGCAAAGCCCGGCTGTAAAAGTTTTTAGGAGAGGATGCCTGAAAGGCACACCTTTTTTGCGCCGCAGCACGTCAGGACGCAAGTGCAATAATTCCCACTTCGATTGCATGAATTGCAATTCACGATCTTGTCGTCGCGCTCGACAGCGCAATCCGCACCGCCTAGCAGCACGGGCTAAGGACACGGAGACGAACATGGCGCAGGCGTTGCGGGTGGCATTGGCGGGGCTGGGAACGGTCGGGGGCGGCGTGATCCGCGTGCTCGACGAGAACCGCGAGCTGATTACCCGCCGCGCCGGCCGCCCGATCGAGGTGGTGGCGGTGTCGGCGCGCGATCGCGCCAAGGACCGCGGCGTCGACCTGTCGCGCTTCGCCTGGATCGACGACACCGCGGCGCTCGCCGAGGCGGAGGCGGACGTGGTGGTCGAGCTGATCGGCGGCGCGGACGGGCCGGCGCTGGCGCTGGCGCGGCGCACGCTTTCGGCGGGCAAGGGCTTCGTCACCGCCAACAAGGCGATGCTCGCGCATCACGGGCTGGAGCTGGCGCGCATCGCGGAGGGGGCGGGCGTGCCGCTGAAGTTTGAGGCGGCGGTGGCGGGTGGCATTCCGGTCATCAAGGGCTTGCGCGAGGGAGCGGCAGCGAATGCGATCGCGCGCGTCTATGGCATCCTCAACGGCACCTGCAATTTCATCGTCTCGAAGATGGAGGCCGAGGGGCGCGACTTCGCCGAGGTGCTCGCCGAGGCGCAGGCGCTCGGCTTCGCCGAGGCCGATCCGTCGTTCGATATCGACGGCGTTGATGCCGCGCACAAATTGTCGATCCTCGCCAGCCTCGCCTTCGGCACCGCGCCGGCGTTCGGCGATGTGGCGATCAGCGGCATCCGCCACCTGCTCGCCGCCGACATCGCCGAGGCGGCGGCGCTCGGCTATCGCGTGCGGCTGGTCGGGGTCGCGGAGGCGGATGGCGACCGGCTGTTCCAGCGCGTTCACGCGCATCTCGTCCCCAACGATCACCCGCTCGCGCATGTCACCGGCGCGACCAATGCGGTGGTGGCGGAGGGCAATTTCGTCGGTCGCCTGCTGTTCCAGGGCGCGGGGGCGGGCGAGGGGCCGACCGCGAGCGCGGTGGTCGCCGACCTGATCGACATCGCGCGCGGCGAGGCCGGCCCGCCGTTCGCGATGCCCGCCGACGCGCTGGCGACCGCCGCGGCCGCGGACAGCGGCGAGCGGCGCGGGCGCGCCTATCTACGCTTCACGGTGGCCGACCGCGTCGGCGTGCTCGCGGAGATCGCCGCGGCGATGCGCGACGCGGGCGTGTCGATCGAAAGCCTGATCCAGCGCGGCGCGCCCGCCGATGGCAGCGTGCTGGTCGCGATCGTCACCCACGACGGCCCGGAGCGCTGCGTCGCCGCGGCGCTGGAGCGGCTGCGCGGGTCGCAGAGCCTGACCGGCGAGCCGTTGTGGATGCACATTCTGGGGTAAGCTCTCCCGTGCCGTTATCCCCGCGCGAGCAGGAATCCAGAACCTCTGACGTTGCGGACCTTGCGGGCACCTGCGCGTCTGGATTCCCGCCGACGCGGGAATGACGATGGAAGTGGGTTTGCGCACGGGCCGGGGATGACGCTTCATGCCGCGCCCGCTAGACCCGCGGCATGAACGAGAACCTCACCGCCGATCGCCCGACGTTCGTCACGCATCTCGAATGCTCGCTGACCGGCGAGCATTATGCGGCGGATCAGCTCCACAATCTCTCGCGCGCCGGGCGGCCGCTGCTGGTGCGCTACGACCTCGACGCGGTCCGTGCCGCGCTGCCGCGTGACACGCTTGCCGCGCGCGCGACCGATCTGTGGCGGTGGCGCGAGCTGCTGCCGGTGCGGGCGACCCGCAACATCGTCAGCCTCGGTGAGATCGAGACACCGCTGATCCCGCTCCCGCTCAGCGCCGGACCCAATGTCTGGGTCAAGGACGAAGGGCGGCTGCCGACCGGCAGCTTCAAGGCGCGCGGACTGGTGATGGCGGTCGCGATGGCCAAGGAACTGGGCGTCACGCGGATCGCGATGCCGACCAACGGCAATGCCGGCGCGGCGCTCGCCGCCTATGCGACGCGCGTCGGGATCGAGACGATCGTCTTCTGCCCCGACGACACGCCCGAGGTGAACGTGCGCGAGATCGCCGCGCAGGGCGCGCGCGTGTGGCGCGTCAACGGGTTGATCGACGATTGCGGCGCGATCGTCGCCAAGGGAACGGCGGAAGGCCGCTGGTTCGATTTTTCGACGCTCAAGGAGCCGTACCGGATCGAGGGCAAGAAGACGATGGGGCTGGAGCTTGTCGCGCAGCTCGGCTGGCGACTGCCCAAGGCGATCTTCTACCCGACCGGCGGCGGCACCGGACTGATCGGGATGTGGAAGGCGTTCGACGAGCTCGAGGCGCTCGGCTGGACCGGTGCCGAGCGGCCGCGCATGTATGCCGTGCAGGCATCGGGCTGCGCCCCGATAGTCCGCGCGTTCGAGGCCGGCGAGGAACATGCCGAACGCTGGGAGGATGCGCAGACCGTCGCAGCGGGTATTCGCGTGCCGCGCGCGGTCGGCGATTTCCTGATCCTGCGTGCGGTGCGCGCGAGCGGCGGCAAGGCGCTGGCGGTCGGCGATCCCGCGATCCTCAAGGCGGTCGACGACGCCGCGCGCCGCGACGGGCTGTTGCTCTGCCCCGAAGGTGGCGCGACGCTGGCGGCGTACCGGCAGGCGCTCCGCGACGGCGAGGTCGACGAGGACGAGGAGGTGGTGCTGTTCAATTGCGCCACCGGGCTCAAATATCCGCTCCCCGCCGCCGAGCAGCGGCTCGACCGGCACGGGGTGATCGACTTCGACGCCCTGTAACCGAGTTGAGCGGTCGCGCCGGTCTTCGGGCTGTTCGCGCTCTTTTCGCTCCGAGCACCGTTTATCCCGTCGCCCCGGATCAAGTCGGGGATGACGGCCTGAAGTACGAGGGTCCCGGATGCGGCCGGCTAGAGCGTGACGTCGCGCTGCGCCGTCTCGGCGCACGATCGACCGATCCACCACGCGTAGAGCAGGATGCCCAGCCCGATCGCGACGCTGGTGGCGGCGATCGGCAGGCTGTCGCTGAACCCTTCCGACCAGTCGACCACGCCTATCGTTCCGATCGCGACGCCTGCGACCACCATGATCCAGCCGACCAGCCCCGCCGACCATCGCGCGCGTGGCTCGAGCTTGTCGATCAGCAGGCGCGCGCTGGCAGGGTCGACATCGAGCGCCTTGCGGATGGTGCGGTTGAACATGGCCTGCGAGATCAGGCGACAGATCCCCGCAACCACGAAGGCGAGAAAGGCCAGCGCACCGAGCGGGACGACGATCGCTACCATTTACGGTGATCCACAGCGGCCGCAGCAACGACGGCAAGGAAGCGGTCCTGCGCCAGCGCGATCGAGCGAACGGGCCGGCCCGTTCGGCGCAGCGCGACGGTCGTCATCGACCGACCGGGATCAATGCCGTGCGCAGGAGCGGCGAAGCTGGATGCCCTTGAACGTCAGCACCAGATGACCGAACCGCTCGCGCACCAGCCCTTGATCGAGCATATCGCGGATCGCTGCCGGATCCTGTCCGCGTGAGATAATCAGCGACGCGCCGGCGTTGCGTGCGGTCCACAGGATATTCTCGAGCTGCGGCGTGCTGCCGGTCGTCGCGTCCATCATTCCCACCCCTGGGCGTGCGCGCGACTCGTGCCGGCGCAGGGCCGACAGAAACGATTGCGCGCCCGTTCGTCAACGCCCCGCCGCAGGGCTGAACGAAAATGATTGACAAAGTGTTAACGCAACTCGCCAAAGTGGGTCAGCCGCCGCCGTCGCGCTCGATATCCGCGCCGACCGCCTGCAGTTTCTCCTCCAGCCGCTCGTAACCGCGATCGAGGTGGTAGACGCGCGACACGGTCGTCTCGCCATCCGCGACCAGCCCCGCGATGATGAGGCTCATCGACGCGCGCAGGTCGGTCGCCATCACCGGCGCGCCGACCAGCCGGTCGACCCCGGTCACCTCGGCGGTGCGCCCGCGCACGCTGATGTCCGCGCCCATCCGCGCCAGCTCGGGGACGTGCATGTAGCGGTTCTCGAAGATCGTCTCGGTCAGCGTGCTGGTGCCCGGCGCCTTGCACAGCATCGCCATGAACTGCGCCTGCATGTCGGTGGCAAAGCCCGGATAGGGCGCGGTCGACAGCGACAGCGGCTTCAGCTCGGCCTCGGACGTGACCATGATCGACCCGCGCCGCTCCTCGATCCCGACACCGGCCGCGCGCAGCGCGTCGAGCGTCGCGCCCATGTCGGCGGCGTTGACGTTGGTCAGCTCGACCGCGCCGCCGGTCACCGCCACCGCGCAGGCATAGCTGCCCGCCTCGATCCGGTCGGGCATCACGGCATAGGTGGCGCCGTGCAGCTCGTCGACGCCCTCGATCTCCAGCGTGTCGGTGCCGACGCCCTCGATCCGCGCGCCCATCGCGATCAGGCAGCGGCACAGGTCGACGATCTCCGGTTCGCGCGCGGCATTCTCGATCCGGCTGCTGCCCTTCGCGGTCACCGCCGCCATGATGACGTTCTCGGTCGCACCGACCGAGACCACCGGAAAGGCGTAGCGGCCACCGGACAGCCGTCCGCCCGGGGCGGTCGCGGTGACGAAGCCGGCGCTCATTTCCAGCGTCGCGCCGATCGCCTCCAGCGCCTTGAGGTGGAGGTCGATCGGGCGATTGCCGATCGCGCAGCCGCCCGGCAGCGAGACGCGCGCCTGCCCGGCGCGCGCGAGGATCGGCCCGAGCACGAGGATCGAGGCGCGCATCTTGCGCACGATGTCATAAGGCGCCTCGGTCGAGGTAAGCTGCCCGGCGCGGATCGTCATCACGCGGCCGAACTCGTCGGGCTTGCTGCCCTCGATCCGCGTCGAGGCGCCCAACTGGTTGAGCAGATGCCCGAAACCGTCGACGTCGGCGAGCCGCGGCAGGTTGCGCAGCGTCAGCGGCTCGTCGGTGAGCAACGCGCACGGCATCAGGGTCAGCGCGGCGTTCTTGGCGCCGGAAACGGGAAGTTTGCCGGTCAGGCGGCGGCCGCCGCGGATGAGGATACGGTCCATCGGCACGCTCTATCGAAGCCGCGGCGTCGCGCCAAGTGAACGAACGCATCTGCCGGTTGATCGGTTTTAATGCAGTGCGTGGCCGCGCCCGCGTAACGATCCGAAGAACTTGAGGATCAACATTGCGTGCCAGCGCTTAGTTTCGCCGATCGGGTCGGTGATTTTCTGTCTCTTTCCGCGGTTGAGCGCGGCGTGCTGGCGGGGCTTGTCGAGCGGGAACGCCCGCTTCGCCGCGGTGTGACACTCGTGCGGCAGAATGAACGTGGCACCGATCTCTTCGCGCTGAAAAGCGGGATGATGATGGGCTATGTGCTGCTCGGCGACGGTGGTCGTCAAATCTTGCGGCTGATCTTTCCGGGCGATCTTTTCGGAACGCAGGTGATGGTGTTCGGCAAGGCGCAGCAAACACTGGTCGCCGCCGCGGACAGCGTCGTCGCGCCGATCGACCGCGCCGCCTTGGCCGACGCGACGCTTCGTCACCCGCGTCTGGCGCTGGCCTTGACCGCGCTTGAACAGATCGAGAGTGCATCGCTGGCCGATCGGCTGGCGACGGTCGCCAAGATGCCGGCGCGCGCGCGCGTGGCGGGAATGTTGCTCGAGATCCGCGGCCGGATGCGGCGCGGCGATCCCGCGATCGGCGACAGCTTCAGCCCCGGATTAACGCAGGAGGAGATCGGCGACGCGATCGGGCTGACCGCGGTGCACGTCAACCGCATGCTGCGCCAGCTCGAGGATCAGGCGCTGATCGCGCGCGCCGGCGGGCGGGTGACGATCCTCGACGAGGCCGGCATGCGCCGCGCCGCCGGGCGCAACGATCGCGGCGACGGCGCCGACCTTTCATGGCTGCCCGAGGTGCAGCCGGCCTGACACTATCCGGTGCGCGACAGGCCGCACGCCGCCAGCTGTGCGTCGATCGTCGCGACCAGCCGCGCCAGCGCTTCCGGGTCGCGCCCCTCGGCGCGCAGCGTCAGCGCCGCCTGCGTGTTCGAGGCGCGCAGCAGCCACCAGCCGTCGTCGGTCGAGACGCGCACGCCGTCGGTCATCATCACCCGCGCGCCCGCCGCGGCCAGCCGCGCCGCGACCTCCTCGACCGTCGCGGTCTTGCGCGCCTCGGGCACCGGCACGCGCCATTCGGGGGTCGCGACCCGCGCCGAGGTTTCCGCGCGCAGGTCGGTCAGCGTCCGCCCCGACACATGCACCGCATGGATCAGCCGTACCGCGGCGTAGAGCGCGTCGTCGAAGCCGAAGTAATCGTGCGCGAAGAAGATATGCCCCGACAGCTCGCCGGCCAGCGGCGCGCCCAGCGCCTTCATCTTCGTCTTGATCTCGCTATGCCCGGTCCGCCACATCACCGGCGTGCCGCCCAGTTCGGTGATCCGCTCGAACAGCGCGTCGCTCGACTTGACGTCGGCGACGATCGTGCTGCCCGGCAGTTCGGCGAGGATCGGCGCGACGAGGATCGATAGAATCTCGTCGCCCCACAGCACGCGGCCGTGCGCGTCGACCGCGCCGATGCGGTCGCCGTCGCCGTCGAAAGCCAGTCCGAAATCGAGCTTCTTCTCCGTCACCAGCGCCTGGAGCTGTGCGAGATTGGCCTCCACCGTCGGATCGGGATGGTGGTTGGGGAAGGTGCCGTCGATGTCGCAGAACAACAGATGATGTTCGCCTGGAAGCTGCGCGGTGAGCGCACGGACGGCGGGACCGGCTGCCCCGTTGCCCGCGTCCCAGCCGATCCGGTAGGTGCCGCCCGCATAGCCGGCGAGCAGCCGGCCGACATAGGCGTCGCGCACCTCGGCCGCGGTGACGGTGCCCGCGCCGACCTCCCAGTCGCCGGCCTCGGCGAGCCGCGCGAGATCGCGCACGTCCGGCCCGCAAAAGCTGTTGCCCTGCATCACCAGCTTGAAGCCATTGTCCTCGCGGGGATTATGGCTGCCGGTTACCTGTACGCCGCCATCCACTCCTAGCGTCGCGGCGGCATAATAGAGCATCGGCGACGGCCCGACCCCGATCCGGACGACGTCGACCCCCGAGGCGGTCAGCCCCGCGACCAGCGCCGCCTCCAGCATCGGCGAGTGCGTCCGCCCGTCATAGCCGACCGCGACGCGGGTGCCGCCCGCGCGCCGGATGCGCGTCGCGAAGCCGCGCCCGACCGCCCAGGCATCCGCCTCGGTCAGCGTGTCGCCGACGCGCCCGCGGATGTCGTAGGCGCGCAGGATCTCGGGCGAGAGCCGGTGCGTCATCGCGGGTCCTTCAGCGCCGCCAGCAGCGTGTCGCGCGCCGCGTTGACGCGGCGCGCGCGCTGTTCGGAGCCGCCGCGGTCGGGGTGCAGCTCGCTCATCAGCCGGCGGTGCGCGGCGCGGATCTCGCCCGCGTCGGCGCGCGCATCGACCCCCAGCACGCGCCGGGCCTCGCCCGTCGGCGAGCGCCGCTTCTTCGCCGGCTTGCGCAGCAGCACCCAAACGCCCCACACGATCAGCGCCGCGACGATCCATTTGATCAGCATCGTCAGGCCGCCTGTGTCACGCCGACTTCGGGCAGCGCCAGCGCCGCCATCATCTCGCGCAGCTCCTGCCGCGCGGCGACATGGCTCAGCCCCATGCCGCCGAACTCCTTGGCGTCGAGCAGCGTCAGCCCCTTGGGGAACAATTCGCGGTAGATCACGCGCTCGCCGAGGCCGGGGATGATCCGGAAGCCGACGCGGCGCGCGAGCTGGTCGAGCGCTTCCGACACGCGGCGCATGTTGCGCGCTTCCAGATATTGCAGGCGGTTGCGCAGCACGACCCAGTCGATCGTCGTCCCGTCCTCGCGCGCGCGGGCCTTGCGCGCGTCCCAGATCAGCTCCGAATAGAAGCTGGGGCGGACCACCTTGTAGGTTTCGGGATCGACCTGTCCGATCAGGTCGAAGTCGACGAAGCTGTCGTTCATCGGCGTCACCAGCGTATCCGCCAGCGCGACCGCGATCCGCGCCGCCGGGTCGTCACGCCCCGGCGTGTCGATGACGAGGAAGTCATAGCCGTCGGTGAAGTCGCGGTACAGCGACGGGAACACCCCGTCGGCACGCCCGTCGCCGGTGGCATGGACCGGCACCGCCAGCTCGATCGCGGCGCGCGTCATGGTCGCCGCGCGATTGTCGAGATAGCGGCCCAGCGTCCGCTGGCGATGATCGAGATCGATGCACGCCACCCGCGCGCCCTTCGCGGCCAAGGCGATCGCGACGTGGACCGCCGTCGTCGACTTGCCCGTTCCACCTTTTTCGTTGGCGAACACGATCACATGGGTGCGACCGTGCGGCGCTTCCGTCCCCGTTTCGGACAATTCGTCGCATCCTCGATTGATTGCGTCCTGTCGCGACCATAGAACCCCCGACCGCGAGTTTCGAGGGGTAACGGGTGGAAGTGTATCGTGATCTCGCCAGTCTGCGTGCCGCGCTGGCGGAAGCGCGGGCCGGCGGGCGTGAGGTGGCGCTGGTGCCGACGATGGGCGCGCTCCATGCCGGCCATGTCGCGCTGGTCGAGGCGGCATGGCGGCCCGGCACGCTGGTGGTGGCGTCGATCTTCGTCAATCCGAAGCAGTTCGGCGCCAACGAGGATCTGTCGCGCTATCCCCGCAAGGAGGTCAGCGACATCGCGATGCTCACCGATGCGGGCTGCGACCTGCTGTGGTTGCCGCCGGTCGAGCAGATGTACCCGGTCGGCTTCGCGACCAACGTCTCGGTGGCGGGGGTCAGCGACGGCTGGGACGGCGCGGCGCGGCCGGGGCATTTCGACGGGGTCGCGACCGTCGTCGCCAAGCTGTTCAACCAGGTCCGTCCGACCCGCGCCTTTTTCGGCGAGAAGGACTTCCAGCAGCTCGCGGTGATTCGGCGCATGGTCGCCGACCTCGACTTCGACATCGAGATCACCGGCGTCCCGACCCAGCGCGAGGACGACGGGCTCGCGTTGTCGTCGCGCAACGTCTATCTGCTGCCCGAGGAACGCCAGAAGGCGGTCGCGCTGCCGCGCGCGCTGGGGGTGGCGGCGCGTGCGGTGCTCGGCGGGGCCACGGTCGACAAGGCGCTGGCGGATGCGACCGCGACGCTGGTCGCGGCGGGGTTCGCGGTCGATTATGTCGCGCTGGTCGATGCCGAGACGCTCGAAAGCGACCCCGCGCCCGGACGGCGGCGGCAGTTGCTCGCCGCGGCGCGGCTCGGCAACACGCGCCTGATCGACAATCTCGCCGTCGATCCGGCCTGATCGATAAGTTTGCTTATTGTCAGCGACTTAGATGATCGCGGCTTTAACCATTTGGTGAGCCGAATCGGTGCAAACCCCTCCTCACATTGAAGGATTGAGGGGTGATCCGATGGTAACCGATTTCGACACCGCGCTGCTGGCGCGCCGCATCAACGAAGCGACCCGCGGCGATACCGACGCCGCCTATGATCTGGGCGTGGCCTATTCGACCGGCACGATGGGTGCGGTGCTCGACCTGATCGAGGCGCACAAATGGTTCAACCTGTCGGCGGCGTGGGGCAATGATGCCGCCGCGGCGGCGCGCTCGGACATCGCCGAGGACATGACCGCGCGCGAGATCGCGACCGCACAGCGCGCCGCGCGCGACGTGCTCGGCGGGATGCAGCGCCGCGCGGCCTGATCGGTGCTGCGCTAACCTGCGGCATATCCTTGACCCGCCGCGCTTGCACAGCGCATAGCCGGGCCATGGAGAATTCGACCGAGACGCTGTCCTTCGAAGCCGGTCTGCGCGAGCTCGAGGAGATCGTCGCGCGGCTCGAATCCGGGGATACCCCGCTGGAGGAGGCGATCCGCCTGTACGAGCGCGGCAGCGTGCTGCGGCAACGCTGCGCCGACCGGCTGGATGCCGCGCAGGCGCGGATCGAGGCGATCCGTACCGGCGCCGACGGGCGCCCCGCCGCGGTCGAGCCGTTCGCCGCCGGATGAGCGTCGCCGCCAACGCCTCGCCGCAGCTGAAAGCGGCGCTCAGGGAAGTGTCGGCGGAGATGGACCGGCGCTTCGACGCGCTGTTGCCGATCCCGAACGATCCGCGCGCGGACCTGTACCGCGCGATGCGCCACGCCACGATCGGTGGCGGCAAGCGGCTGCGTCCGTTGCTGGTGTTCGCGACCGCGCGGCTGTTCGACGTCGCGCGCGATGCCGCGGCGCGTGTTGCGGTCGCGCTGGAGGCGATCCACGTCTATTCGCTGATCCACGACGATCTGCCCGCGATGGACGACGACGACCTGCGCCACGGCAAGGCGACCGTCCACAAGGCGTTCGACGAGGCGACCGCGATCCTCGCCGGCGACTGCCTTCACGCGCTGGCGTTCGAGGTGCTCGCCGATCCCGCGACGCACGCCGATCCGTTCGTCCGTGCCGAGCTGATCGCCGATCTCGCGCGCGCCTCCGGCCCGTCGGGGATGGCGGGCGGGCAGGCGATGGACCTCAAGGCCGATGGGACGCGCTTCGACCTCAACACCGTCACCCGGCTCCAGCAGATGAAGACCGGCGCGTTGATCGGCGCGGCGGTGGAGGGCGGGGCGATCCTCGGACGGGTCGCGCCGGAGGGCCGCCGCCATCTGCGCGGCTATGCGCACGACCTCGGGCTTGCCTTCCAGATCGTCGACGACTTGCTCGATGTCGAGGGTGATGAGCAACTGGCCGGCAAGAAGCTGCGCAAGGACGGCGAACAGGGCAAGGAGACGTTCGTCTCGCTGCTCGGCGTCGACCGCGCGCGCCAGCAGTCGCGGATGCTCGTCGACCAGGCGATCGACCATCTGCGCAGCTATGGCGAAGAGGCCGAACTGCTCCGCGCGATCGCGCGCTTCGTCATCGATCGTCGCGGCTGACCGGAAGGCTTGCTCATGCGTATCGGCGTCTATCCCGGCACGTTCGATCCGATCACGCTCGGGCATATGGACATCATCCGGCGCGGGGCGAAGCTGGTCGACCGGCTGGTGGTGGGCGTCACCACCAATCCCGGCAAGTCGCCGATGTTCTCGCTGGACGAGCGGATGGCGATGGTCGAGCGCGAGGTCGCCGCGATCGGCGGCGACATCCGTGTCGTCTCGTTCGATTCGCTGCTCATGGACTTCGCCGAGCGTGAGCGCGCGACGATGATCGTCCGGGGCCTGCGCGCCGTTGCCGACTTCGAATACGAATATCAGATGGCGGGGATGAACCAGCAGTTGAACGACCGGATCGAGACGGTCTTCCTGATGGCCGACGTCTGCCTGCAACCGATCGCGTCGCGGCTGGTGAAGGAGATCGCGATCTTCGGCGGGCATATCGGCAAGTTCGTCAGCCCCGCCGTTTGCGCCGAGGTGGTGGCGCGGGTCGAGCGCGACGGCCGGCGGGGGAGCTGAACCTTCTTTCGTCACTCCCGCTAAGGCGGGAATCCAGAACCTCTGACGCCTGCGCCCCTATCGATGAACCTGCGCGTCTGGATTCCCGCCTGCGCGGGAATGACGGTGCGGAGGGGCGCCTGCGCGAGGATGACAGGCGCGGATTCCTGTCTCACGCTCGCGCGCGTTCAGTTTGGCGCAAGCGCGTTTCTGGTCTAGGGCGAAGGGAACCCACTGATCCGATCCGAAAGACCCGATGCGCCCGTTCGCCCTTCTCGCCGCCGCGCTCGCCGCGACCGTGTCCGTCGCCGCTTCCGCCCAAGTGGACACGCAGGGCCGGCTGCCCGCCCCGCCGCTGAACGACAAGACCAACATCTGGGTGCTCGATCTCTCGACGGGCGGCCGGGTCGAGGTGGCGCTGCGCCCCGATGTCGCGCCGAAGATGGTCGACCGGATCAAGACGCTGACCCGTCAGCATTTCTATGACGGACTGACCTTCCACCGCGTCATCGACGGCTTCATGGCGCAGGGCGGCGATCCCAAGGGTGACGGCACCGGCGGCAGCACGCTCCCCGACCTGCCCGCCGAGTTCAACTATCTGCCGCACGTCCGCGGTGCGGTGGCGGCGGCGCGCGCCGAGAAGGAGGACAGCGCGAACAGCCAGTTCTACATCGTGCTGCAACCGCGCTTCCAGCTCGACAAGAAATACACCGTCTTCGGCCGCGTGCTGTCGGGCATGAACTATGTCGACGCGATCGAGAAGGGCGAGCCGCCGCAGACCCCGTCGCGGATCGTTCATGCCTATATCGCGTCGGACAATCCCCCGGCCTATCAGCCGCTGCCAGCCGCGGTCGCGCCGACGCTGCCGGGGACGCTTCCGACGCTGCCCGGCACCACGCCGGCCGCGGCGAAGCCCGCGCCGAAGAAGTCCGCTCCCCGCCGCTGACGCCCCGCCCGCTGCTACGATGAACGTCGATCTGTTCGACTTCACGCTCCCGCCGGAGCGGATCGCCTTGCGCCCCGCCGCCCCGCGCGACGCGGCGCGGATGCTGGTGGTCACGCCCGACGGGCTTGCCGACCGCACCGTCGCCGATCTGCCGGGGCAGCTTCGCGCGGGCGACCTGCTGGTCTTCAACGACACGCGCGTCATCCCCGCGCAGCTCGAGGGCATGCGCGGGTCGGCACGGATCGGCGCGACGCTCCACAAGCGCGAGGGGCCGCGCCGCTGGCGGGCGTTCGTCCGCAACGCGCGCCGGCTGCGCGACGGCGCCGCGATCGACTTCGGCCACGACGTCACCGCCACCGCGCACGACCGCGCCGAGGACGGCAGCTGGGCGCTCGTGTTCGCGGGCGAGGAGCCGGTCGAGTTGCTGCTGGAGCGCGCCGGGCGGATGCCGCTGCCGCCCTATATCGCGGGCAAGCGCGACACCGACGCACGCGACGCGCAGGATTATCAGACGATGTTCGCCGCCGAGCCCGGCGCGGTCGCCGCGCCGACCGCGGCGCTGCATTTCACGCCGTCGTTGCTCGCTGCGCTCGAGTCCGCCGGGGTCGAACATGCCACGCTGACGCTCCACGTCGGTGCAGGCACCTTTCTGCCGGTCAAGGCCGAGGACACCGCCGACCACCGGATGCACGCCGAATGGGGCCGGATCGACCCGGCCACCGCGGCGCGACTCAACGCGGTGCGCGCGCGCGGCGGGCGGGTGATCGCGGTCGGCACCACCTCGCTGCGGCTGATCGAGAGCGCCACCGACGCGGACGGCCGCATCCAGCCGTTCGAGGGCGATACCTCGATCTTCATCACCCCCGGCTATCGCTTCCGCGGCATCGACGGGCTGATGACGAACTTCCACCTGCCGCGCTCGACGCTGTTCATGCTGGTATCGGCGCTGATGGGGCTCGACCGGATACAGGCGGCCTATGCCTATGCGATCGAGCACGGCTATCGCTTCTATTCCTACGGCGACGCGAGTTTGTTGCTGCCATAGCCCGCTTCGGTCGCCCCGGACCTGATCCGGGGCCCGCTTCTTCTTCCTGGCCGGTGGTGAAGAAGAAGCGGGATCCCGGATCGGGTCCGGGATGACGGTTGGAGATATTACGACGAAAGCCCGACGCGCAGCGCGGCGTTGGGGTTGTTGGTGCCGTTCGGGAAGAAGCCCCCGCCGGTGCGGTTCGCGCCGGTTGCGTTCAGGTAGACGATGTTGTGCACCTGCTCGCTGCTGCGGCTGTAGGCGATCCCGTTGACGTTGGCGGGCACCAGATTGGCGGCCTTGTTGTCGTCGACCAGCCCCTGATCGTCGTCCGCGCCGATGCCGCGCGTCGTGTCGTCGGTCGGCTTGCCGTCGAGCAGGTCGCGCGCATCGGAAATCTGCGTGGTCGCGGTGATGAGCGAGGCGGTCGACATGCCCTTGGCGTAAAGGACGGTGCGCACGATCCCGGCGTGATACGCCTCGGCCGCGAGGATCCCCGCCGCCGCCTCCAGATAGGTCTTGTTGGTGAGCAGCGGTGCCGCGCCCTTATAGGCCGTCACCCCGACATCCTCGAACAGGAACGCGCCGAGCAGGAAGTTCTCGGGCGAGGAATAGGGGTTGAACGTATCGGTCGCCGTGATGACCCCCGCGGCGCGCGCCGCCGTGGTGAAGGCGCCGTTCGCGCCGCCGTCGATGTTGATGTTGGGCATCGCCACCGCCGCCGAGCCGAGCGCGGTGCGCAGAAAGGCGACATGCGCCGCCTCGTCGGCCGCGATCTCACGCGCATAGGCGCCGACCACCGGGTCCTTCGAGAAGTCGACCTTCGCGCCGCCGGTGACGGTGCCGCCGGCGGTGCCGCTGCCGCTGGCGGTCTGCGCCGCGGACAGGCCGGCGCCGGTGACCGCATACAGATAGAATTGCGCCTCGAGATATTCGAGGTTGAGCGCGAGGTTCAGCACGTCGCTGTCGGTGATCGCCGAGGGGGTCGGGGTCGGCGACGGCGTGGGGGTCGGTGCGGGCTGGTCAGGGTAATCGCCGTAACAGCCCGACAGCAGCGACGCGCCGCCCAGCAGCACCGCGCCGCCGCCGGCCGCCTTCAGGAAGCCGCGGCGCGCGGCACGGCGCGCATCGGCGGCGGACAGGATTTCGAGCGCCTTGAATGGATCGATCATCGGAAAAATTCCTTGAGAGCGTCAGGGGAACATCATCGGGAGCGCGCCGCCGCGCTCAGGTGGTCGACTTGATGTTGCCGTTGACGCCGTTGGGGAAGAAGCCGCCCATCGTCGCGGTGCCGGCGTTGAGATAGACGATGTTGAGCACCTGTCCGGGCGTGCGGCTGAAGGCGAGGCCGTTGCTGTTGAGCGGCGCCAGATTGGCGGTCAGCGTGTCGCCGCTGCCCGATGGCGCGATGCCCTGATCGTCGTTCGGCGCGATGCCGCGCACCTTGTCCTCGGTCGGTGTGCCGTCCAGCGCGTCGCGCGCGGCGGCGATCTGCTCGGTGGCGTCGATCAGCCCCTGCACGCCCTTGGAATAGAGCGTCGTCCGCACGATCGCGGCGTGATAGGCCTCGACCGCGAGGATGCCCGCGGCGGCCTCTAGGAACGTCTTGTTGCTGAGCAACGGCGCCGCGCCCTTGTAGGCGGTGACACCGACATCCTCGAAGATGAACGCGCCGAGCAGGAAATCGGTCGGCGAGGCATAGGGATTGAAGATGCCGCTGGTCGGGTCGACCACCTTTGCGGCGCGCGCCGCGGCGGTGAACGGCCCGTTCGCATCGCCGCTGATGTTGATGTTCGGCATCGCGACCGCTGCGGAGCCGAGCGCGGTGCGCAGGAACTTGACATGCGCCAGCTCGTCGGCGGCGATCTCGCGAGCATAGGCGCCGACCAGCGGATCGGTGGTGAAACTGACCTGCGCACCGCCGGTGACGGTGCCGCCGGCCGATCCGCCGCCGCTCGCGGTCAGGTCGCTGGTCAGCCCGGTGCCGTTGACGGCATAAAGGTAGAATTGCGCCTCGAGATATTCGAGGTTGAGGGCGAAGTTGAGGACATCGCTGTCGGTCACGCTGGTCTGCGCCAGCGCCGGATCGGCATAGGCGAACGCACCGCCGACCGCGGCCACGCCCAGCGCGGCGGTGAAGAAGGCGCGACGGTTCTCGCGCCGTCGGGCGCGGCCATCGAAGGTTTCGATCAGCAGATCCTGCTCGGTTCGGGCGTCTTGCATCGTCACTTCGCACCTCCCACACCCCACGGGGACGACACGGAACGTCTTCCTCAACGTGGGTAAAGTCAGGTACGAGGCGAATCCGGGTGCGGATGCGGGATCGTTAAAAAAGAATTGCGACGGGCGATCTTGCCAGTGGAGGGGTGCGGTGACGGGTAACGACACGCAGGCGGCGGAGACGCGAAGAGCGACGCTGGTCACCGCGCTGGCGATGAGCGCGACCGGTGACCGGCAAGCGTTCAGCCGCGTCTACGACATGACCGCCGCGAAGCTTTTCGGCATCTGCCTCCGTATCTGCGGCGAGCGGCAGGCGGCGGAGGACGTGTTGCAGGAAGTGTATCTGATCGTCTGGCGCCGCGCCGCCGGCTATCGGCCGGAGCGCAGCCATCCGGTCACCTGGCTGGCGACGATCGCGCGCAATCGCGCGCTCGACTGGCGCCGCTCGCCGCGCGGCCGCGCTTTCATCCCCGTCCCGGCCGGCGGCCCCGACGAGACGGTCGACGACGCGCCACGCGCCGACCAGGCGCTGGTGGCGACCGAGGACGGGCAGCGGCTCGATCACTGTCTCGACGAACTCGACGAGCGCCCGCGCCACGCGATCCGCTCGGCGTTCCTTGACGGGCTGACCTATGCCGATGTCGCGGGGCGCGCCGGGGTCCCGTTGCCGACGATGAAGAGTATCATTCGTCGTGCGTTGCTTCGTCTGCGGGAGTGTCTGAACGATGACGCCTGACGATCGCCTTCTCGCCGCCGAGCTCGTGATCGGCCTGCTCGCCGCGGAAGAGGCCGCGGCCGCGGAGGCACGGCGCGCGCAAGACGCCGATTTCGCCGCCGAGGTCGCATGGTGGGAGACGCGTTTCGCGCCGCTGTTCGATCAATATCGCGAGGTCGCGCCGCCGCCGTATCTGGCGGCGCGGATCGAGGCGATGCTGGCGCTGCCGCATGTCGCGGGGCGGACGCCGCGCGTGCACTGGCGCTCGCTCGCGATCGGGGCGACCGGCGGTGCGCTCGCCGCCTCGTTCGCGGCATGGCTGCTCACGCCCGTCGTGGTGACGGCGCCGGCCCCGCCGGTCACGACGCCGGCGCGCCCGGCCGGTCTGATGGTCGCGCAGCTCGCCTGGACCGACAAGGCCAAGGTGCCCGCGCCGGTCGCGATCGTCGAGCCGGCGCTCGGCTCGGTGCGGCTGACGCGCGGCGTCGACACGCCCGCCGACCGCGACGGCCAGTTGTGGCGGATCCCGGCGGGCGGCACGCCGGTGTCGCTGGGGCTGCTGCCGCGGGGCGGCGCGCGCGAGGTTCGCGTCGCGCTGGCCAACCTGCCCGCGACGGGGAGCACGCTGGCGATCTCGATCGAACCGCGCGGCGGGTCGCCGACCGGCCAGCCGACCGGACCGGTGGTCGCCGCCGGAACGCTAGAACGCTTGTGAGCGGACAAGCGCGTCGCCGGACGCGGATGATCGTATAACGTCCGATTGCCGCGCGTCTTACTTGATCTGAATTTATTTACGAAGCGGCCTTATTACCGGCGCGTGTGGAACCGCAGCAGACACGCGCCATGTGGCTGAAGACCCTCCTCGCCGATCGCGGCGGCGCGGTCAGCGTGCTGGCGGCGCTGTCGGCGGTCAGCGTGATCGGCATGGCCAGCTTCGCGGTCGACCTCGATCGCGGCTATGAGATCATGGTCGCCAACCAGCGTGTCGCGGACATGGCGGCGCTGGCGGCCGGCGTCGCCTATGGCGCCGCGAAGAACGAGGCGATCCTTCAGCCGACCGCGCAGGACCTCGCCACCGTCCACGGCATCACCAACGGCACCGTTTTCGCGCAGCTCGTGACCGACGTTCCCACGCCCGGCGCGAAGGCGGTGAAGGTCACGATCACCGTGCCGCTGACGGTGACGCTCGGCCGCGTGCTCGGGGTCGGCGCGAGCTTTCCGGTCAGCGCCACCGCCACCGCCAGCCTCGCCACCCAGTCGACCGCCGGTTGTATCGTCGGGCTGGCGAGCTCGGGGAATGCGATCGAGACGCAGGGCGGCGGCACGATCAACGCGCCGGGCTGCGCGGTCGGCGGGGTCGGGACGGTCGCGAACAACGGCAACGGCATCACCGCGAAGACGATCATCTCGGGCACGGGCGACATCATCAACAATTACGGCACGCTCGCCGCCGACCTGCTCCGCTACGCCGGGAGTTTCGTCAATCCGAGCTGGAACAACAACGTGCCCGGCGCGGACAAGCGCGTGAAGCAAAGCTCGACGGTCGCCGATCCGCTCGCCGACAATCTCGATCTCGGCAGCGCGCGCTCGTTGCTGGGCACGTGGCGCACCCCGGCGACGCTCGCCAACCCGACCACGCCGGCCGGGGGCGCGGTGTGGTCGTTCAGCGGCACGCCGTCGCCGGCGGTCGCAGCCTTTCGCAAGGGCAACAGCAGCAATTTCACCGTGCCCGCCGGCAAATATACGGTCGACACGCTCACGATCGGCGACAGCATGTCGGTGACCTTCAGTTCCGGGTCGACGGTGACGGTCGCCCGCGGCATCTCGATCGGCGGCGGGTCGACGGTGGTGTTCGGCGACGGCATCTACCGGATCAACGGCGGCTTTTCGAGCGGGTCGGGCGGCGTCACGTTCGGTGATGGCGAGGTGTCGATCGGGCAGGGCACGGTCAGCTTCGCGGGCACCAACCGCATCGGCAACGCCAGCGTCACGATCGTCGCGCCGCTGTCGATCAGCGGCGGCGCGACGCTGGCGATGGGGGCGGGGGCACATGCCTTCGGCGGGATCTCGGTCGGCGGCGGCAGCTGGCTGACGATGGGCAATGGCGCGCTCGACGTCACCGGCGCGATCTCAGTCGGCGGCGATTCGACGATCATCGCCGGCACCGGCGACGTCACGCTCTCCAACCCCGGCGCGCGCGCGATCGACCTGAGCGGCAGCGGGCGCTTCTTCATGGGCGACGGCCGCTTCAGCGCCAACGGCGCGGTGGTCACCGCGGGCGGCAGCCGATTGGTGTTCGGCAAGACCGCCAACCACCTCGTCAACGGCGACCTGTCGCTGGCGGGATCGGTGCTGTTCGGCGCGGGTCGCTATACGGTGAAGGGCAATCTCGTGAACGGCACCGGGGGCACGACCTGGGCCTATACCTCGCCGATCAACAACCAGACGTGGGGCGATTACCTCGGGGGCACCAGCGTTTCCGGCTATGACATGGCGGGGGTCGACGTCACCTTCATCCTGTCGGGGACGATCAATCTGGCGGGCGGCGCGAAGACGCTGCTGCTCGCGCCCGCGACGACGACCACCGACGGCGCGATCGCCGACATGCTGATCGACAGCCTGACCTCGACCGACACCAACTGGAGCGCCGGCGCCACCAACGTATTCAGTGGCGCGGTGCACCTCCCCAATTCGGCGCTGACCAGCAGCGGCGGGAACAGCACGCAATCGGGGGTACGCTGCTTCATGCTGGTCGCCTATCGCGTGACGATCACCGGCGGTGCCACCGCGGGGTCGACCTGCTCCGGGATCGCCGCGGGCGGCGCGGGCAGCGGCACGGTGGACCTGATCTCATGAGCCGACGCTTCCGCCTTCGTCGCTTGTCGCGCGACCGGCGCGGGGTGGCCGCGACCGAATTCGCGCTGTGGATGGTGCTGTTCTTCGTCACGATGCTCGCCGCGCTCGACATCGGCACCTTCTCGATCGAGCGCGCGCGGTTGGCGCAGGCGATGAGCAGCGCGTCGATCGCCGCGTTCAAGTCGCGCGACGCGGTCAACTTCACCGCGTTGCCCGGCTATCTCCGCGCCGCCGCGAACGTCACCACGCCGGGCGCGCTGACCGTCACGATTGGGTGCAACGGCGGGCAGAACAATTGCGTCAACACCGCGCGCACCTGTTCGTGCCTGACCGCGTCGGCGACGCTGGTGCCGGCCGGGAGTTGCGGGGCGCCGTGCGGCAGCGGGGCGTCGGCGAACAGCCAGTCGGGCTATTATTTGAAGATGACCGCCTCCTATCCGTTCCGCCCCGCGCTGCTGCCGCGCGGGCTGCTCGGTAACGGCGTGGTGTCGCAGGGCACGACGGTGCGGCTGCAATGATCCGCGACGAACGCGGCGCGACCGTAATCGAATTCGCGCTGATCCTGCCGCTGCTGCTGATGGCGCTCTTCGGGCTGATCGAGGGCGCGCGCCTAGTCTGGATGAACCAGGCGCTCGACCAGGCCGCCTACAGCACCGCGCGCTGCCGCACGATCGCCAGCACCAGCTGCGACAGCGCCGCGAAACAGGTCGCCTTCGCGGTGCAGCGCGCCAAGGCGAACGGCGTCACGGTCAATCCCGTCAATGTCGTCATCGACCCGTCGGCGACCTGCGGCGGATCGAGCGGCGCGCTGCTGGTGACGCTGACCGTCAGCTTCGCCTCACCGGCCGCCAGGCTGCTGCCGCTCCCGCAAACGGTGCGCGGACGGTCGTGCGTGCCGGTGCTACCCAAGGTGTGAGCGGTACCTCCGATCACGGTTGCAAATTGTAAAAAACCGACGTTCCGCCGCAACCCGCAAAAGTCTATGGGGCTGCCGTCCGCGGGCCCGTGCCCGGCGGGGAGCCGACGGCGCGAGGCTCGGGGGAGAGAGACGTTGGCGAACCTGCTGCAGACCGCGATGCGCGCGCTCTATACCGCGCTGCCCGCTAAGCAATCCTTGCAGGTGCAATCGCTCAAGGCGCTCGGCGAATGGCCGAACCTCGATCGGCCGAGCACTTTCAACGAGCGGCTTCATGCGCTCAAGCTCGCGCCGCACGATCCGCTGCTCCCGCTGCTCGCCGACAAGGTGCGCGTGAAGGACTGGGTCGCGGAGCGCGTCGGGCGCGACGTGCTGATCCCGACCTTGTGGTCGGGCAAGGTGCTGCCTGCGCAGGCGCCGTGCGACACGCCGTTCGTCGTCAAGGCGAACCATTCGTCGGGCTGGAACGCCTTTATTCGCGAACGCGACGATGCGGCGTGGGAGCGGCTGCGCGAGACCAGCGTGACCTGGCTCCAGGACGACTGGCACCCGTATCTGCACGAATGGTGGTACAACGACATCGAGCGTCTGCTGCTGATCGAGCCGATGATCGGTGAGAATCTGAACGACTACAAGTTCTTCTGCTTCAGCGGGAAGGTCCGCGCGGTGCAGGTCGACGCCGGGCGCTTCACCGATCACCAGCGCTCGTTCTTCGATGCCGACTGGAAGCTGCTGCCGTTCGCTTTCTCCTATCCGCCGATCGACGGCGCGGTGCCCGCGCCGCGGCATCTGGCGCGGATGATCGAACTGGCGGAGACGCTGTCGGCGGGCTTCGCGTTCGCGCGGATCGACTTCTACGATCTGGAAGCCGGGCCGCGCTTCGGCGAGATCACCTTCGCGCCCGAGGCCGGGTTCGGGCGCTTCATGCCGCGCTCGGCAGACCGGATGCTGGGCGAGTGGTGGGAAGAGGGCGAGCGCCGCGCCGCCGCCGCGCCCGATCGCGATCTGTCGATCGCGGTCTGAGCGCCACGTTCAGCGGCGGACGAACTTCGCCTTGATGGTCCGCACCTGGTCGAGCCGCAGCAGCAGGATCGCGGCGGCATAGACCAGCCCGCCGGCGGCGAGCGCGACCAGCGTCATCGGCAGGCCGGTGACATGCGCGAACGGCAGCAGCGCCGCCGCCATCGCCGCGCCCGCCACCAGCACCTTGGCATTGTCGCGCCCCAGCAGCCGGATGCCGAAGGTGCGCCGCGCGAGCAGCGCGCTGACCAGATAGCCGCTCGCCTGCGCCAGCAACGAGACGCCCGCGATCCCCATCAGCCCGTAACGATGCAGCGACAGCGGCCCGAGCAGGACGAAGGTCGCGATCGCCAGCGCCGGCGCGATCATCAGCAGCCGCATGTGCCGGGTCAGCTGGAACGCGACCTGCAGATGGTAGATGGTCAGCAGCCGCAACAGCGCCGCGGCGGTGACGAGCGGGAGCAGCGGCGCGCTCTGCGGAGCGAGGCGCGCGCCGAGCAGCAGGTGGCTGACCGGGCCGGCCAGCATCGTCGCGGCGACCAGCACCGGCAGGCACATCGCCACGTACATGACGGCATTGCCCTCCAGCAGCACGCGCGCCTTGTCCGGCCCTTCGTCCTCATAGGCGCGGACCATCGCGGGATACATGGTGATGTTGACCGCCAGCATCGCGAAGCCCAGCGTCTTCTGGAGCAGGTCGGCCGGCGCGGCATAATAAGCGACGCTGGAGATGCCGAGGATATGCTCGACCTGATAGCGATCGAGCACCCCGACGCCGTAGGACAGGCCGGAGCTGAGCATCAGCGGCGCGCCGAGCTTGAGCATCCCGCCCATGATCTCGCGATCCTCGCGCCGCGAACCGCTGAGGCGCAGCCGCCGCCAGACCGCATCGGTGGCGATCCCGCCGATCGCGGCGGTGCCCTGACCGATGATGACGCCCAGCAGCACGCCGGCCAGCCCGAGATGATAGCCGAGCACCAGCACCAGCGCGATCGCCAGCGACAGCGCCGACCGGGTGACGAGGACGCCGAACGTATGCCATGGCGTGTTGCGCGCGCGACTGACGATGTTGAGCATCGTCAGCGTCACCTCGCTGACCACGAACAGGAACAGCAGCCACAGCCATTGCGCGCTGAGCCCGAAGATCGTGCGCCCCGAGAAGAACAGCGTGGCGGTGACGATCGCCAGCGCGACGATAATGGTCAGCAGGATCGTGAACAGCGCATTGGCGCGGTCGGGGTCGATCCGCGTCGCGGCGGTCGGCGAATAGAGCGTCCGCGCCCCGACGATCCGCGCCCATTCGAACAGGATCGCGTTGATGAGCAGCGCGGTCGTGGTGATGAGCGTATAGCGGCCGAATTCCTCGGCCGGCAGCAGCCGGACCCAGAGCAGCAGCGAGACGAAGTTCAGCCCGCTGGAGATGCCGAGGCTGGCAGTGTTCAGAACGGCTGGGCGCGCCACGTTATTCCTCTTCTCACGATCCGCCGGAAGGGGCGAGCTGCGGCGTCGGTCGCCGCAACGATAAGCGGGACGCGCTAGGGCGCGGGCGAAATCCGCACCGGCCCCAGCGTCGCCATCCCGCCGGCCGGCACGATATGGCGCACGACGGCGTTCGCGCCAACGATCGCGTCGTCGCCGATATCGGCCTCGCCGACCACCACGGCGCCGGCGTAAAGCACCGCGCGGTCGCCGACCCTCGGATTGGCGGGCGCCTCGGCAGTGCGGCGGCCGAGCGTGACGTGCTGATAGACGGTCACGTCCCGGCCGAGCACCGTCCCGGCGCCGATCACGATCCCGACCGGGTGCGGCAGCCGCAATCCGGGGCCGATGATCGCGCGGCCGCTGAGATGGCAGGCGTAGCGCTTGACCGCGCGCCGGTCGGCCAGCACCGCAACGAGCGCGCCGATCGCCCCGCCGCGCACGCGACCCCAGCGCATCACCCGATAGAGCACCGCCACCGCGAATCCGGGGCAGGTGAACCAGCCGATGATCGCACCCTTGATGCCGACACGATTGCAGTTCGCGAACAGGTCCGCTCGCCAGTTCGTCACGCGTTCGTCCTCACGGCTGCCGGTGCGTGGCGGCGACCGGCTGGATGAAACGCCAGAACATGGTGCCGACCCCGCAACATTCCGAATGCCGCCTCGCATCAATCCGGGCGTGCGGCAAGCGTTAAGGTGCCATGCAACGGAAAGGGCCCCCTCCCGGTCGGGAGGGGGCCCATCGCCGCGACGCGACGGCGCGCGGCTCAGCGCTGGCAGTAGCGCGGGTTGTCCGAGCGCTCGACCGCATTGCCCGCCAGCGCGCCCGCACCCGCGCCGATCACCGTGCCGAGCGTGCGGTCGCCACGCCGGTCGATCGTGCGGCCGAGCAGCCCGCCCGCGATCGCGCCCAGCAGCGTGCCGGTCGTACCGTTCTGGCACCGGGCGGGGTACGAATAGCGGCGATCGTCGCGGTCGTTGCGGTAATAACCGCGATCGTCGCGGTCATAGCCGCCGCGGTCATATTCGGCATAGCGCGGGCCACGGTTCCAGCCGTCTTGATAGGCGTCGCGATAGGCGCGGTCATGGTTGCGATAGCCGTCGTCGTCATAGCCGCGATACTCGCGCTCGTAAAAGTCGCGCTCGACCCACCGCTGCGCCTGCGCCGCGACCGGGGTCAGCGCGGCCATCGCCAGCGCCACCGATCCGAAACCGACCGAGATCTTCTTCCACATGATCCAGCTCCCCTCACGCATCACCGACGCAGGCCCGAGCGGCTGCGACACTGACGGGGATAAACTCGCGCGATTGAGCGGAAACTGAATGCGTCCGTTATCCTGCGTTAAGGTCGATGTTCAAACCGCCACCTTGCTCTACCCGTCATCCCGGACGTGATCCGGGATCCCGCTTCTTCTTCGATCGCTCGAGAGGGGTGGGGCCCGGCGCAGGGGGTCATGGTCCGGCTCTGGATTGCTTCGCTACGCTCGCAATGACGGGGCAAGGTGACGTGGTCGGACCCTAAGCCACCGATCCTTCGGTCAGCCCCGACCCGCTGAGGATCAGCGCAATGCCGATGTCGTTGCGCAGCGCCGGCGGCAGCGTCACCTCCAGCGCGTCGCCGGTGCGCACGAAGCGCAGCGGCGCATCGCTGCCCGGCACCGTCACGCGCTGCACCGTCCCGCGCCCGACGCGATTGTCCGTCGCCAGCAGCGTCAGCCGCGCGACCCCATCCTCCGGCCAGCCGAGCACCAGCGCGTGCAGCCGCTCGCCCTTGGTCACGTAGCGGATGTCCTTGGCGCCATAGAGCGACTTCGGCCCCCCTTCCGAGAACAGCCCGCCCGCGGCGTTGCGCGGCCCCTCGCCATGCACGCGCCACGGGCGGGTCGCGTAGATCGCCTCGCCATAGCGCTGCATCCACGCCGCGATCCCCTCGACGATCCGCTCTTCCTTGTCGTCGATCGTCCCGTCGCCGCGCAGCGGCACGTTGACCATCAGGTTGCCGTTCTTCGACACCACGTCGCACAAGGTATGGATGACGGTCGCGGCGGACTTGTAGCGGTCCTCGTCATAGACCGCCTGATCGTAATGCCATTCGCCGATGCAGGTGTCGGTCTGCCACGGGAAGCGCTCGATATAGGTCTTGCCGCCGCGCTCGACGTCGTCGACGACGCCCATCCGGCGCTGCGGCGGGATGTTCTTGCCCGTCACCACTGCCTGCACCTGCCCACGGTTCCACGCCATGCTGCGGTTGTAGAAATAGGCGGTGATATCGAGCCCGGCCTGTTCGAGCGGCAGGTCGAAATTGTCGAAGTAAACCAGATCGGGGCGATAGCGGTCGATCAGCTCCTGACAGCGCAGATACCAGTTGCGCACGAACGCCTGATTGGCGGGCGTGCCCTCGTTCCACAGCCGGTCGTGCGCCTCGTGCCACGCATTGGCCTCCAGCAGCGTCTCGATCCCGTCGGGCATGATGTCGTCGCGCCCGGTATAGAGCTGTTGCGGGTCGAGCCCCTCCCACCATTTGCCCTTGCCGTCGGCGGCGGTCAGCCGGAACGCGTCATAACGCTGCCCGCGCCGCGGTCCCTCGGCGTCATAGCCGTACGCGGCCTGATTCCAGTGCCAGGCGTGTGCGGAATGGTTCGACACGCCGAAGCGCAGCCCGCGCTCGCGCGCCAGTTTCTCCCATGTCCCGACAATGTCGCGCTTCGGCCCGACGCGCGTGCTGTTCCACGCGTGATGCGTCGAGGCATAGCAATCGAGATTGTCGTGGTGATTGGCCAGCGCCATGAAATAGCGCGCACCGGCCTTCTGGTAGAGGTCGATCAGCCGCACCGGGTCCCATTTCTCGGCCTTCCAGCGGTTCTGGATTTCCAAGAAGCCGGTGTCGGCGGGGTGGCCGTAATGCTGCAGGTGATGCGCATATTGCGACGACCCCTGCAGGTACATGTTGCGCGCATACCAGTCGCCCGCGGCGGGGACGCATTGCGCGGTCCAGTGCGCCCAGATCCCGAACTTGGCGTCGCGGAACCAGTCCGGGACGCTGTAGCCGTTGGTCAGCGAGCGCCAGTCGCCGGTGAAGGCGCGCGGGGCGGGGACGCGCACCGCGCGCGCGCCGCCGGGCCGCGTGCCATAGGCGCAGGTGCCCGGCGTCGCCGCGCCCGCGGGGAGCGCCGCTACTGCCGCTGCGGTTGCGCCCGCGCCCAGCGTCTGCCTGCGTGTCACCTTCATGGCTGCTCCTCTCCGGGTCGTTCTTCGATTTGAGAACTGGTTTTCATCATCATGCCCGGCGATCCGGCGCAACGCCACCCCCTTTCGATGCGCTTGCGGCGGCGGGCGTCCTGCCGCACAGATCGCGACAACAATCCTGCCGGAGTTTTCCATGCGCCGTTCCGTGCTGTCGCTGCCGCTCATCGCTTTGGCCACCGTCGCGGCGCAGGCGCCCCAGACCGGGACAAAGACACAGCCGCCCGCAGGCGGCGACATCCCCGCGAACTTCCGCCTGCCCACGGTCGCGCGCGACTATATCAAGCAGGAGGTGATGATCCCGATGCGCGACGGGGTGAAGCTCCACACCGTCATCGTCATTCCGAAGGATGCCACGAACGCGCCGATCGTGCTGACGCGCACGCCGTACAACGCCTCGGCGCGCGCTAATCGCAGCGACAGCGCGTCGATGCTGAATGCCTTGCCGCTCGCCGACGAGATCTTCGTCAAGGGCGGTTATATCCGCGTCTATCAGGACGTCCGCGGCAAATACGGGTCGGAGGGCGATTACGTCGTGACGCGCCCGGTGATCGGCCCGCTCAACCCGACCAAAGTGGATCACGTCACCGACGCCTATGACACGATCGACTGGCTGGTGAACAAGGCCAATTTGCCGCAGTCGAACGGCCGCGTCGGGATGATCGGTTCGTCTTACGAGGGCTTCACCGTCGTCATGGCGTTGCTCGCTCCGCACCCGGCGCTGAAGGTCGCCGCGCCCGAAAGCCCGATGATCGACGGCTGGATGGGTGACGACTGGTTCCATTACGGCGCGTTCCGGCTCGCCAATATCGCCTGGCTGGGCGGGCAGACCGGCTACAAGAGCGGCGGCCCGCTGCCACCGACCGGCGGCTATGACGATTACGACAATTTCCGCGACAAGTCGGCGGGCGACTGGGCGAAGAAGTCCGGCTACGATCAATTGCCCTATTGGACGCGCATGTCGCAGCACCCCGCCTATGACGCCTTCTGGCAGGGGCAGGCGCTCGACATATTGCTCGCCGCCAACCCGTCGAACGTCCCGACGCTCTGGGAACAGGGGCTGTGGGATCAGGAGGATATGTACGGCGCGATCACCGCCTGGGAGGCGCTGAAGGCCAAGGGTAAATTGGGCAACAACTTCCTCGTGATGGGGCCGTGGCGGCACAGCCAGGTCAACCGCGAGGGGCGCAGCCTCGGCCCGTTCCAGTGGAACGGCGACACCGCCGCGCAATTCCGCGAGCAGATGGTGCGCCCGCTGTTCGATCAATATCTCAAGGACGGCGCGCCCGCGAACCTGCCGACCGCCGCGATCTACAACACGGGCGAGAATCACTGGGACCGGTTCGCCACCTGGCCGCTGGCGTGCGAACAGGGCTGCGCCGCGCCGCTGACCCCGATGTATCTGCAAGCAGACGGCGGGCTGGCGCTCGCGAAGGGCGCGGCCGGCGGCGACGCTTATGTGTCCGAGCCCGCCAAGCCGGTCCCGCATCTGCCGCGTCCGGTCAATTTCAACGACGGCCGCTGGGGCGACTGGCTGGTCAGCGACCAGCGCCCCGCCGACGGCCGCACCGATGTGATGACCTATATGACGCCGGTGCTGACGCAGCCGCTGCGCGTCTCGGGCGCGCCGATCGCCGACCTTTATGCGAAGACGACCGGCACGGACGGCGATTTCGTGGTCAAGATCATCGACGTGCTGCCGCCGAACGTCGCCGATCCGAAGATGGGCGGCTATCAGCTGCCGATCAGCCTCGACATCTTCCGCGGCCGCTACCGCGACAGTTTCGCCAAGCCCAGCGCGATCCCGGCGGGCAAGGTCCAGCGCTATCGCTTCCGGCTGCCGACCGTGAACCACGTCTTCCAGCCGGGGCACCGCGTGATGGTGCAGGTCCAGTCGAGCCTGTTCCCGCTCTACGACCGCAACCCGCAGACCTATGTGAAGAACATCTTCTTCGCGCAGCCCGGTGACTACAAGAAGGCGACGGTGACGATCGAACGCGGCGGCGCGAGCCCGAGCGCGGTGCTGCTCCCGATCGTCCCCGTCACGCAGCCGTCGAACTAAAGGCCGACGCCCCGGACCTGATCCGGGGCCCCGCTTCTTACTTCTGCTCCGCCAGCTCGAGACACGCCCGCAACCCGCGCCCGTCCTCGCCCGGCGCGAGCGTCAACGCGCCCCCATGCGCCGCGGCGATCCGCGCGACGATCGACAGCCCCAGCCCCGAGCCACCGCTGCGCGCCTCGCCCTTCCAGAACCGCTCGCGCATCTTCACCAGCCGCTCGGGCGCGATCGCCGCGCCGTCATCGCCCACGCACAGCCGCGCGCCCGGCCCCGCGACGACCGTAATCCGCGCTCCCGCCGGCGTGTGCCGCACCGCATTGTCGATGAGGTTCTCCAGCGCCAGCGTGATCGCCGCCCGCTGACCGGGGATCGTCACCGCCCCGTCGACCTGCAACGCGATCGTCCGTCCCGAGGCGAGCACCGCCGGCGCACGCTCCGCCACCACCTCTTCGGCGAGCGCGCCGAGATCGACCGCCGCGCCGTCGTCCTGCACCGGCCGCTCCAGATCGGCGAGGCTCAGCAATTGCGCGATCACCCGCGCCGCGCGGTCGACCTGCTGCAACAACGCCGCGCGCGCCGCCGCGTCCGTCACCGCATCGGCGCGCAGCCTGATCGTCGCCAGCGGCGTGCGCAGCTCGTGCGCGACATCCGCCGCGAACGCCGCCTGCGCCGCGAACGCCTGCTCCAGCCGGTCGAGCGCTTCATTGGTCGCCGCCGCCAGCGGCTCGATCTCGACGGGCAGCGTCCCCTGCGGCAGACGGCGGTCGAGCGCGCGCGGCCCGATCGCGGCGGCGGTCTGTGCCGCGCGCCGCATCCGCGCGCGGATACCGCGCGTCAGCCACGCCGCGGCCAGCGGCCCCAGCATCACGAACGGCAGCAGCAACAGCACGAACCGCTTGAGGAAAGTGGTCACGATATCGTCGGTCACCACTTCGGGCGCGGTGCTGTCCTGCGACACCACGATCCACCGCCCGGCGTCCATCGGCCGGCTGAGCACCGCGACCCGCCCAAGCCGCACCAGTTCCGGCCGACTCACCAGCGGCACCGCCCCCGGCACCGTCGCCCCGCGCGCGGCGAGAACATGCCGCCCGCCATCCACGATCGCCAGCGCCAGCCCGCCCGCGAGCAGGTCGACGCTCGCCAGCGCCCGCCGCGCATCGCCGCGATCGGCGCTCAGCCGGTCGGCGACGCGCTGCGCCTGCTGGTGGAGCACCTCATGCTGGTAATGCCGCGCGACGCGGTGGAGCAGCGCCCCCACCGCCACCGGCAAGGTCCCCGCGGCGGCCAAGGCGATCGCGATGTGGAGCAGCGCAAGCTGCCCGAACAGCGACCGCGGCCACCACCGCCTCATGCCGCGCTGCGCAGCAGATAGCCGACCCCGCGCACCGTCTCGATCCGCGCGCCGGTCCCCGCCTCGTCGAGCCGCTTGCGCAAGCGGTGGACATAGACCTCGACCGCGTTCCTCGAGCCCTGATCGCTCCCCGCGCCGAACAATTGGTCCTCGACCACGCGCTTGGGCACGACGTTCCCCGCGCGCCGCAGCAGCAGCTCCAGCAACTCGGTCTCGCGCGTCGACAGCGTCAGCACCTCATCCCCGACCCGCACCATCCGCGTCTCGACATCGAAGGTCAGCCGCGCGCACGTCAGCGACACGCCCAGATAGCCGCCCTGCCGCCGCAGCACCGCGAGCAGCCGCGCATGCAGTTCGTCGGCGTCGAACGGCTTGACGATATAATCGTCCGCGCCGTCGTGCAGCCCGCGCACCCGTGCCTCGACGCTGCCGCGCGCGGTCAGCACCAGCACCGGCCGCGTCTCGCCCGCCGCGCGCCGCCGCCGCAGCCACGCCAGCCCGTCGCCGTCGGGCAGCCCGAGGTCGAGCAGCAGCGCGGCATGATCGACCGCCGCCATATACGCCTCCGCCTCGTCCAGCGACGCGGCATGGTCGAGCGTCAGCCCGCGTTGCAGCAGCGCCGCGGCCAGCGCGTCTGCCAACGCCCGATCATCCTCGATCAATAATATGCGCAAGAAGCCCCCGCAGCGCAGCAACAGTAAGAAACATGTAAGTCGGCATCGCTACGGGCCTTACGGTTCACCGTACGCAGAGTCGATCATGCACGCAGCCGACGAATCCGTTCCGCTTCCCTCCGCGAACCGTCTGTCGCGCCCGGCGCAGTGGCGCTGGCTGGCGATCATCGCCGCCGCGTTGGTCGGAATCGTGCTGCTCGTCACGCTGATCGGAAAATGGACCCACAAGGAGGAGGCGCCGCCCGCGCCGCCGCCGCCCGGCACCTTCCGCCCGACGCCCACCCAGCTCGCCGGGCTACAGACGATGCGCGTCGGCGAGGGCGGTTCGGCCGAGCAATTGCTGGCCAGCGGCGCGATCACCGTCGACGGCGACCGCAGCACGCCGGTGCTGATGCCCTATGCGGGCCAGGTCGTGAAGGTGCTGGTCGAGGCGGGCGAGCGCGTCGTGCAGGGGCAGCCGCTGATGCTGGTGCGCACCGGCGACTTCGTCGAGGCGCGCAGCGGGCTGTTCGCCGCCCGCGCCGCCTATCAGAATGCGCAGGCGCAGCTCGTCGCGGCGCAGCGTGCGGCCGACCGGCAGAAGCAGATCTACGAAACCGCCGGCGGCGCGCTGAAGGATTATCAACAGGCGCAGGTCGATCTCGCCGCCGCGCAGGCGAGCGCGCGCACTGCCGCCGCCTCGCTGGGTGCGGCGCGCGACAAGCTCGCCGTGCTCGGCAAGTCGCCCGCCGAAATCCGCCGGCTGGAGAATGTCAGCGAGGTGGCGGGCATCCATGACGTTACCACGCTCCACGCGCCGATCAGCGGGCTGATCGCATCGCGCGACGTGGCCGCCGGACAATATGTCGGGCAGGGCGGCGACAAGCCGGTGATGACGATCACCGATCCGTCGCGCGTCTGGCTCGTCGCGCAGGTCGCCGAGGGCGATGCGGAATCGATCCACGTCGGCGATGCCGCCACCGTCACCACCCCCGCGCTGCCCGGCCGCACGTTCAGCGCGCGGATCGATCTGGTCGGCGCGGCGCTCGATCCGGTCACCCACCGCCTGCCGGTGCGCGCCGCGATCGCCAATCCCGGCGGCGCGCTCAAGCCGCAGATGTTCGCCAGCTTCGCGATCCGCCGCGCCAGCGCCAGCGCCGAGATGCGCGTCCCCGCCGCGGCGGTGATCCACGAGGGCGAGCAGGCGCGCGTCTGGGTCGTCCAGCCGCACGGCGTGCTCGCCTCGCGCGACGTCGTCACCGGCGACAGCCAGGACGGGCAGGTCGCGATCGTCAAGGGGCTCGCCCCCGGCGAGCGGATCGTCACCGCCGGCGCGCTGTTCGTCAACGAAGCAGGGCTCGGCGCGTGAACCGCATCGTAGGCTTTGCGCTGCGGCAGCGGCTGCTGATCGTCGGCGTCTTCGTCACCATGCTGGTGGCGGGCGTCATCGGCTTCCTGAATCTTAATATCGAGGCCTATCCCGACCCGGTTCCGCCGATGGTGGAGGTCATCACCCAGACGCAGGGCCTGTCCGCCGAGGAGATGGAGCGCAACGTCACGATCCCGATCGAGGTGCAGATGGCGGGCATCCCGCATCTGACCGCGATCCGCGCGATCAGCCTGTTCGGCCTGTCCGACATCAAGATCCAGTTCAGCTACGATTACACCAACGAACAGGCGCGGCAGCAGGTCATCAATCGCCTGTCGCAGCTCCCGCCGCTGACCGGCGGGGCGCAGCCGACGCTGTCGCCGACCAGCCCGGTCGGCGAGATCTATCGCTATCGGATCGCCGCGCCCAAGGGCTATTCGGTCATGGACCTCAAGACGTTGCAGGATTGGGTGCTGCAACGCCGCTTCAAGCGCATCCCCGGCGTGATCGACGTCACCGGCTGGGGCGGCAAGCTGCGCGCCTATGACGTGGTGATCGACAATGACCGCCTCTCCGCGCACGGCGTCACCGTCAACCAGGTGTTGCAGGCGATCGCGAAGAGCGACGGCAACGTCGGCGGGCAGACGATCAACTTCGGCGCACAGGCCGCGATCGTCCGCGGCGTCGGGCTGATCCAGTCGCCATCGGGGATCGAGAACGTGCTGGTCGGCACCGCCGGCGGGCAGCCGGTGCTGGTGAAGGACGTGGCGAAGGTCACGATCGGCAACACGCCGCGGCTCGGCATCGCCGGCTACAACGATCAGGACGACATCGTGCAGGGCATCGTGCTGATGCAGCGCGGCGCGCAGTCGATGCCGACGATCGAACGCGTCCAGAAGGAAGTCGCCGAGATCAACGATTCGGGTGTCCTTCCCCCCGGCGTCCGGCTTGAGCGGATCTACGACCGCTCGGATCTCATCAAGCTGACGATCCACACCGTGCTCGAAAACATGGTGGTCGGCATCCTGCTGATCTTCGCGCTGCAATGGCTGTTCCTCGGCAATCTGCGCAGCGCGATCATCGTCGCGGCGACGATCCCGTTCGCGCTCGCCTTCGCGATCCTGATCCTCGTGTTGCAGGGCGAGAGTGCGAACCTGTTGTCGGTCGGCGCGCTCGATTTCGGGCTGGTGGTCGACGCCTGCGTCATCATGGTCGAGAATATCTTCCGCCACATGGTCGAACGATCGGCGCACGTAGAGGGCGGCAAGGGCCATTATTCGCTCGCCAGCCGCTTCTCGGCGGTGCTCGGCGCGTCTAGCGAGGTCAGCCGCGGCATCTTCTTCGCCGCCGCGATCATCATCGCCAGCTTCCTGCCGCTGTTCACGCTGACCGGGGTCGAGGGGCACATCTTCGGCCCGATGGCCAAGACCTATGCCTATGCGATCACCGGCGGGCTGCTCGCGACCTTCACGGTCGCGCCGGTGCTGGCGACCCTGCTGCTCCCCGACAAATTGTCGGAGGTCGAGACGTTCATCGTCGGCAAGCTGCGTCGCGTCTACGAACCCGCCGCCGCCTTTGCGCTCGGCAATCGCGTCCTCGCGCTCGGCGGTGGCGTGCTGTTGCTGCTCGTCGCGATGGTCGGCGTCCGCTCGCTGGGCATCGAGTTCCTCCCGCATCTGGAGGAAGGGAATATGTACATCCGCGCCACGCTGCCGGCGTCGATCAGCCTTGAGGCGGGCGAGCCGACCGTCAACGGCATCCGCCGGATCATCGCGCAATATCCCGAGGCGACCGCGGTGCTGTCCGCGCATGGTCGCCCCGACGACGGCACCGATGCGACCGGCTTCTTCAACGCCGAATTCTTCGTGCCGCTCAAGCCCGCCGACGAATGGCCGTCGGGCATGACCAAGGAGAAATTGATCGACGAACTGTCGAAGAAGCTCAGCGCCAAATATCCCGGCGTCGATTTCTCCTTCTCGCAGATCATCGAGGATAACGTCGAGGAAGCCGCCTCGGGGGTGAAGGGCGCGAACTCGATCAAGCTGTTCGGCCCCGATCTGCCGACGCTCGAAAAATACGCCAACCAGATCAAGGACCAGATGGGCAAGGTGCGCGGGATCGAGGATCTCGGCGTCTTCCAGTCGCTCGGGCAGCCGACCGTCCGCATCGACGTCGACCGCGCGCGGGCGGCGCGCTACGGGCTGACTCCCGACGACGTGAACGGCGTCGTCGCGGCGGCGATCGGCGGCAGCAGCTCGGCCGATCTGTACGAGGCCGGCACCGACCGCCACTTCCCGATCGTCGTCCGGCTCAAGCCCGAACAACGCGATTCGCTGGAGGCGCTGCGCCGGATCACGATCGGCGCGCCCGCGCTCGACGGCAGCGCGCAGACGATCCAGGTCCCGCTGTCGGAGGTGGCGAACGTCCGGCTGACCTCCGGCGCGTCGTTCATCTATCGCGAGCATCAGGAACGCTACATCCCGATCAAATTCTCGGTGCGCGGCCGCGATCTTGGCGGCGCGGTCGATGAGGCGCGCGCGCGGATCCAGCGGGAGGTGCATCTGCCCGCCGGCTATCATCTCGAATGGGCGGGCGAGCTCGACAATCTCAACAACGCGATCGCGCGGCTGGAGATCGTCGTGCCGATCAGCCTGCTGCTGATGCTACTGCTGCTCTACGCCAATTTCGGCTCGATCCGCGACAGCCTGCTCGCCTTCGCCGCGATCCCGCTCGCGGTGGTCGGTGGGGTGCTGGCGCTGGCGCTGACCGGCACCGCGTTCAGCATCTCGGCGGCGATCGGCTTCGTCGCGCTGTTCGGGATCGCGGTGATGGACGGCATCCTCGTCGTCACCACCTTCAACAATGCGATTGATGAAGGCGTCGACCGCGCGGGGGCGATCGCGACGACGGTCCGCCACTCGTTGCGCCCGGTGGTGATGACCTGCCTGGTCGCGGCGATCGGTCTGCTCCCGGCGGCGATGTCGCACGGGATCGGCAGCCAGGTGCAAAAGCCGCTGGCGCTGGTCGTGGTCGGCGGGATGACGCTCGCGCCGGTGCTGATCCTGCTGATCCTGCCGGTGCTGATCGACCGCTTCTCGAAACGCGTCGCCCCCGCCGACCGCGGCGCGCATGGCCGCGACGTCGGCCACCATGGCGACGGATCGGAGGTGATCGCATGACCCGCACGCTCGCTCTGCTGCTCGGCTGCACCGCGATGGCGGCGTGCACGGTCGGTCCCCGTGATCTGGACCCGCATATCGCGCTCCCGGCGGCGACCGTACCCGCGCCGATCACCCCGGAAAGCGCACCGGGGCAGGTATTTTCGCCCGCAACCGCGTCCCCGGCGGCATGGTGGACGGCATTTGCCAGTCCGCAACTCGACAGTCTGGTCACCGAAGCGCTCCGCCACAACAACGACATCGCCACCGCCGACGCCTCCTTGCGGCAGGCCGCGGAGCAGGCGCGCGCGGCGGGCGGGGCGTTGCTGCCGCAGGCCGACGCCAGCTATCAGGTGGAAAGGGCACGGGTTTCTGACTCGATCTCGCCGGTGATCGCGAATCAGAACCAGCAGCTCTATACGCTCCACACCGCGCAGGTGAGCGTCAGCTACACGCTCGACGCCTTCGGCGGCACCCGCAGCCGCATCCGCTCCGCCCGCGCCCAGGCCGCCGTCCAGCGCAGCCGATTGGACGCGGCAAGAACCAGCGTTGTCAGTAACTTGGTGCAGGCGGTAATCCAGCGCGCGGCGCTCGCCGACCAGCTGGAGGCGGCGCGCACCGCGGTGACCGTCAACCGCGACATCCTCGATCGCCTGCAACTCCGCCAGCGCCTCGGCGCGGTCGGGGCTGCAGATGTGGTCACGCAACAAACCGCGCTTGCCGCCGCCGAGGGCGCGCTCCCCGCGCTGGTCCGGCAGGAGGCGCATCAACGCGTTGTGATCGCGGCATTGCTGGGCCGTGCGGCCGGCGAGGCCTTGCCCGACCTGCCGACACTCGCGCAATTGTCGCTGCCCACGCAATTGCCCGCGGTGCTCCCGTCCGACCTCGTCGCGCAGCGTCCCGACGTGCAGGCGGCGCGTGCGCAGCTTGAGGGCGCGGGCGCGGATGTCCAGACGGCGATCGCCGCGCGGCTCCCCTCGATCACGCTCAGCGCCAATGCCGGCGGTTCGGCGCAGCGCTTCGGAGACATGTTCAAAGACGGCAACCCCTTCTGGACGCTGCTCGGCGGCATCACCCAGCCGCTGTTCCACGCCGGGCAATTGCGCCATCAGCAACGCGCCGCCGAAGCCGCGCTGGACGCCGCCAAAGCGGGATATCGCAGTGCCGTGCTGACCGCGTTCGGCGATGTGTCCGACGCGCTCACCGGGCTGTCCACCGATGGCGTCGCGCTCGACGCCGCAACCCGCGCCGCGGATGCGTCGAACCAGGCGCTGACCTTTGCGCGGCGACGGCTGGCGCTGGGCGATATCGACACGCTGGCGTTGCTCAACGCCAGCGCCGCCGACGCGCAGGCGCGCGCGCAGCTGGTGCAGGCGCGCGCGGCACGTTTGACCGATACGGTCGCGCTGTTCGCGGCCGTGGGTGGGCGGGTCGCTGCGCCGAAATAGCCGTAGCTTCAATAGGACAGGGGAAATAAATCGCGGTCCATCATAAGGTCGCGGGTTGCATCGCCGTGTCATCGGCGACGTCACGCAAAGACGTTAAGATGAAACGAACGTGAAGTTTCTTCAGAGGAAACTGTCATCGTTGCGTCACAAGCTTGCAGTCGAATCAAACTAGACGCGCCTCGTCAGGCCAGCCGGCCGAAAGGGGATCGTCAACATGTCGTATACTTCGCGGGCGCGTCTGCGTCTGCTCACCGGGATCGCCGCACTGGCGCTGCCGTTCGCCGCACAGGCCGAAACGCCTGCTGCCACCACCACCGCCGATCCTGCGACCAGCGCGCCAGATGCCCCGGAGGCGCAGGGGCTGACCGAGGTGGTCGTCACCGCGACGCGGCGTGAAACCAATTTGCAGAAGACGCCGATCGCCATCTCGGTGATCGACCCGGTCATCATCAAGGACCGCCACGTCCAGAGCCTGCTCGATCTCGGCGATGGCGCGATCCCGTCGCTGCGCGTCGCGACCTTCGAGGCGCGCCAGTCGGCGCTGACGATCGGCATCCGCGGCATCGTGCCGTTCGACCAGAACCAGACCGCGCGCGATGGCGGCGTCGGCGTCTATGTCGATGGCGTGTATCTCGGCCGCTCTCAGGGGTTGAACGCGGCGCTGTTCGACGTGGCGCGGATCGAGGTGCTGCGCGGCCCGCAGGGCACGCTGTTCGGCCGCAACACCGAAGGCGGCGCGCTGTCGATCGTCACTGCGGCGCCGACCGGTAAATTCGGCGGCACGCTGACCGCGGGCTACGGCAATTACGGCGCCTACAACGGGCAGTTCCACGTCAACCTGCCCGAGTTCGCCAATATCTCGCTCAAATTCGACGGGGTGAGCCAGCATCAGGACGCGACCGTCCGTAACCCGCTGCCCGGCAGCTATGGCTGGAACTATTACAACCGGGTCGGTGGTCGGGCGACGGCGCTCTGGAAGCCCGCGCCGGGGCTGTCGGTGACCCTCGCCTACGATCAGGCGAAGGACGAAAATACGCCGTTTTATAGCCAGTTGGTCAACTACAACCCCAACCGTTACAATGTCGGCGCCTATAACAGTGCTAATGTGCTGACCTTCAATGGCGCAGCCTGCAACGTAAAGGCGTCGAAGGACAACACCACCGTCACGACCAATCCCTGCATCGCGCCGCTGTCGCCGCTGGTGAAGGTCGCGGGCGGCCGCCGCATGACCGCGGCGGAGATCGGCGTGCCGCAGCAACTCAGCGTCGACCAGACCCACGGCCTGTTCTCGACGGTGAAGTGGGAAGTCGCTCCGTCGCTCGAGCTGCGCTCGATCACCGCATGGCGTGGGGTCAGCACCGATCAGTGGGACAATTCGGGTGGTCCGCATCGCACCGTGTTCCAGCCGAACGGGAAGTTCAGCCGCTACAGCCTGTCCTGGATGAACCAGCACCAGTTCAGCCAGGAATTCCAGGCGGTCGGCAGCGTTCCGCAACTCGATTATACCGCCGGCCTCTATTACTTCGCCGAGAAGGCGGAGGAAACGGCCGCGACGCCGACCAGCAACCAGTGGAATGCGAATGGCACCGGCTATACCGTGCTCAGCCCGATCGTCACGGGCACGGTCAGCAGCGGTAACCAGGGCTGGGCGGTCGGCTCGCGCTTTCTGCAACGCGGCAGCCGTGCCACCGCGCACAGCTATGCCGCCTTTGCGCAGGCGACCTTCACCCCGGAGGCCGTCGACGCGTTTCACCTGACGGTCGGCGGCCGCTACACCAAGGATAAGCGTAACGGCACGCTGTTCCTCGTGCAGGGCAAGGCAACGAACTTCCCGTTCACCTTCGACAAGGGCCGTTTCGACCCGATGGTCACGGCGGCGTTCGACGCCACCGACACCATCCACCTCTTTGCCAAATACGCCACCGGCTATCGTGCCGGGGGCGCCAACTCCCGGTCACAGACCTTCGCCCCCTTCGGTTCGGAAGTGGTGAAATCCTATGAGGTCGGATCGAAGATGGATCTGTTCGACCGGCATGTCCGGCTGAACCTCGCCGGCTACATCATGGATCGCACCGGCACGCAGATCGACTTCGACAATGTCGATACCAACCCCAACAGCCCTACCTATGGCAATCACACCGAGGAAACGCGCAATGCGCCGGGCAAATCGAAGATCCGGGGTCTCGAGGCCGATCTGACCGTCAATCCGGTCGAGGGCCTGACGCTTACCGGTTCCTATGCCTATACCTATACCGACGTGCCGGCGACGCCGAACCCGTTCAAGAACAATGCGTTGACCAAGGTGTTCGTGGTCTTCACGCCCCGCAACGCCGCGTCGGCCTCGCTCGACTATGAACTGCCGGTCGCGATCGGCGAGGCGAAGGCGCGCTTCCACCTTGACGGCAATTACTCGGATGCGATGTACAGCTTCCAGAACGAGCCGGTGAAGACCGACAGCAGCTTCATCGTCAACGGCCGGCTGGCGCTGGCCGATCTGCCGCTCAACGACGGCGGAGCGAAGGTGACGCTCTCGCTCTGGGTACGCAACCTGTTCGACGAGGCGCACATCTATCGTCGCTCGGCGGCGAATTCGTCGCCGTCCGTGAACAACGATGGTTCGCTCAACTACGGCGGCGTGCTTGGCGACTACGCCAACTTCAACCCGCCGCGCACGATCGGGCTTGAAGGTGCGATCAAGTTCTGACGCACTGCGTAGCGTTCACGCGACGCCCGTCCCGGTTTCGACCGGGGCGGGCGTCGTCCGTTTCGACCCCTTACACCTTCAGGATGATGCCCCGGCGGTCGAGCGCACGGCCGAACCAGCAGCACAGCAACGTATAGGCGAGCGCACACAGCAACGATCCGATTGAGCCGGGCGCGAGTGCCTGAAACCATGTCTCGCCGATCCAGCGATACAGGCCGACGCCGGGCCGGATGCGGATCAACTCCATCGTTACAACGAGGAGTTCCGAAAACAGATAGATCGCGAGCGGATTGCGCCCGAGCATCTGCAGGAAAGCGCGCCCGACACGTACACCCTTCACCTCGACGGCCCCGATCACCGCGCCGAGCAGGATCATGTCGAGCCCGACCGTCAGCAGCACGAACGACCCGGTCCACAATTTCTTCGCGACCGGCAGCACGGGTGCGAGCAGCAGCGCGGCGATGACCAGGCCCGCGCCGATCAGCGCCATCCGTTTGACGGTCGCCGCGTGCTTTCCCCAGCGCTGGATCGCAACGCCCGCGAGATAGCCGGCAATGACGTTGACGGTCGCTGGCAGCGTGCCGAGCAGGCCTTCGGGATCGAAGCCTTGGTCCTTGCGATACAGATGGTCGGGGCCGATCAGCCACAAGTCGAGCAGCGTCCCGGAATTGCGATACCGCCCGAACGCCTCGCCGGGCGGGCTCATCCCGACGAGGATCGCCCAATGCGCAGAGAGCAGCGCGATCGCGGCCGCCAAGAGCCAGCGCGGCGACAGATAGCGCGCGAGCAGCCCGGCAAGAAGGTAACAAAGCGCGATCCGTTGCAACACCCCGGTGACGCGCGTCTCGGCGAGCGGCTTGATCGCCCAGCTGCCATCCGCGGCGCGCGCGACGAACGGATACCAATACATCAGAAATCCGAGCAGGAAGATCAGCAGCGCGCGCTTGAAAATCCGGCGCAGGAACGTGCGCTCCGCCATCGGCCGGGTCAGCGCAAAGCTCATCGCATTGCCGACCGCGAACAGGAACGACGGGTACACGAGATCGGCGAGGGTGAAGCCGATCCACGGCGCATGGACGAGTTGCGTAAACGGCTGCCCCGCACCCGCGGTGTTGACGACGATCATCAGGAAGATCGTCGCTCCCCGGAACATGTCGAGCGAGGCGAAGCGCTCGGCCCGCGCAACGACGGTCACGGCTGCGCGACCTGCGCCATCACCGCGCGCGCGGCACCGACTGCGTCGGCGGGCGCGGCGGCGCGATAGCTGCGGCCGTCGGCGACCCAGTGCATCTCCCACGCGTGCAGTCGCTTGAGGAACGCCGCATCATCGACCGGTCGCCCGGCACGCGCCGCCGCGCGCGCTTCGGAGAGATACATCGTCCAGCGCGGCAGGTAATAATCCGCATAGAGCCCCGCCCATGCCTTTGACGCATAATCACCGAGATGCCCGGCGCCGCCCCAGACCGTCACCTGCGCCTTGGCATCCTCCTCAAAGCGGCGGCGCTCCGTCGGGGTGTCGCCGTACGCGCGCGCGTCGGCGATCCAGCTCGCGAGCGTCTCCTGCTGCCCGCCGATCAGCTGATCGATCGCCCGCGCCAGTGATGTGATGCGCGCGGCCGCGCGGTCGCCGGCGGCAACGTCGCCGCGCTGATAGGCCGCGACCGCTGCCTTGAGGTGATCGTCGAGCGCCAGGCTTGCCTCGTGCCGGACAAGGTCGACCAGATCGTAGCGGAACAGGGTGCTGTCGCGATGGCGGTCGGCCAGCCCGAGCAACGCTTCGATCCCGGCGCGGGCCTTGACGCGGTCGCCGGGGCTGGCCGGATAGGTGGGCGCATCCGCCGACGGGCGCTTGAAGAACAGATAGGCGCCCGCGCGCTGGTTCCACCAGCGCGATGTCCAGTAGCGCACGTCATAGACACCGGCGACCACGTCCCGCCAGGCTGCGACCAGCGCCTCGTCGCTCTGCCCGTAGCGCGCGTGGGCGTAGCGATCGAGCCACGGACCGAGCGCCATGTCGCCGCCCGGCCAGGCGGCGTCGAACGCATAATCATAAGCGAGGCTGTTGTTGTGCAATCCTTCCGGGAACATTCCGAACCCGCGTACCCGCCCGCGCGCCGGATCGGCGAGCAGCGCGGCGATGTCGCGGCGGTAGAAATCGGGCGCGCCATAGATCGGGTTGCTGCCCCCGTAATTGTGGACGTAGCCGTAGATCCAGTCCTTGCCGTCGAAGCCGTTGGTTTGCTTCCAGATGCCCGGATAGCGATCGTTGCCGATGTCGAGGATCAGCATCCGCTGGTCGGGGACATCGCGCAGAAAGGCGGCGATGGCGTCACGCGTCCAGAATTCCTTGTCGGCGCCAAACAGCCAGCCTTGCATCACCCAGGTGGCACCCGGTTGCGCGTCGGCGATCGAGGCGTAGAGCCGCTTGCCGTAAGCGGCGAGCCGCGCGTCCCGAACCGTCGGCGGCAGCGCGGCGGCGCGCGTGGCGGCGGTGTTGGCGGTGCTGTCGCCGTAGCTGGCATGCGCGGTGTCGCTGCCGTCGTCGGCGATCGGGGGCACCATCTCGTTGAACGCGTCGGCGAGATAATAACGGCCGGGGCCATATTCGGCGGTGTAGAGCTTCAGGAAGCGCGCGGCCAGTTTCGCAAAGAGCGGGTCGGATGGGTCGAGCCAGTAAGTGCCCGGAAAACCCTCCCATTCGCGCATCCGGTAGATGCGGGCCTCGGGATGCGCCTTTGCGAACGCCTCGGGCACATAACCCGCGAAGGCGGGCAGGATCGGGGTCATGCCCAGCGCGCGCACCCGCGCAAGAATCTGCTTTTGCAGGACGCGCTTCTTCTCGATCCAGTTGGACGACAATGGCGCGCGATAGCCCGCCATATTGCCCATCCGCTCCCACGGCAAAAACGGTGCGCCTGCAAATAATTGCCCGAGCTGCGCCTCATGCAGCCCCTGTTCGCGCCACAAAGCGCGCCAGATGAATTCCTGACCCTCCATCGCGAGCGGCATGTCGACACCGTGCACCGCCATCAGGTCGATTTCGCGCTCCCAACGCGCCCAGTTCCACCACGGGGTCGTGTAACCGTAGGTGCAGGTATTCAGATAGGCGCGGAAACCGAATGGTGAGGTCACCCATCCGCTGTCCTGCGTGGTTAGCCCGGTGAGCGTACCGACGCGGTTGCCTTCCCATGAAGCGTGAAACCGGCCCTGTTTGCCGAGCGCTGCGGTGACGCCGCGGACCGCCGCAACCGGCGAAGAAGCGGTGACGGTGACGCGATCGCGCGCCGTTTGCACCCTGTAGCGCGCATCCGTCGCGGAAATGAGCGTCACCGTCACGTTCGGTGACGCGACTCCGAGCCGTGCGAGCGCGGCGTGCGCATCGGCGGCGGTCTGCGACGCGGCCGGGGTCGCAAGCAGCAGTCCGGCGAGCAATGCGGTGGCATGCCGCCTCGTCACAGCACATCCCACGCGGCATCGTCGATCGAGCTGGCCATCTCACTTCCTCCCTTTCGGATGCGCCACCACCCGGTCCGACACGATCCTTGTCGGGCGTCGCGGTCTCGGCACGAATTGGTCTTCCCCGAAGAGCAATTTGTAATGTTCTGGTATTATTGCTCGCACGCGCCTCTGCGCGGTGTCAATCGGCCATCACGGCAAAAGCGCGGGGCGGGGAGGTGCGCGTGTCCGGACTTGGTCCGGGCTCTTGCGCGCGCGGGACGGACGGAAAGAAAATGTCACCCGGGAGAAGCCCGGGTGGCAAAAGCATCAGGGCATCGGCCGGCTCAATCGCCCGCGATGTCGCGAGCCGCGTTGGTGACGATATAGCCCTGCGCATCGGGCCGGAACAGCGACGCCGACGGAGCGTCATCGTCGAGCGCCGTGACCCGCCAGATCTCCCTGCCGGCGCCATCCAGCATCAGCATCGGAAAAGCCTGTTCGCGGCTCCAGCAGATCCGCGTCCGTCGACCGTCGCTGTCGAGCGCGAACCAGCGGCACGGCGCGAGCGGGGTCGTCGCGCCACCGCCGTTCGCCAGTGCGGTCAGCCGATAGCGCCCGGCCGGCCGGCGCATCCCGAACGCCAGATCGTCCCAGTCGGTGAAATGACCGACCTGATACAGGCTGGTCCGGTCGACGATCGTGTGCAGGTGGCGGCGACGGTCGAGGAGGTCCAGCCGGAACTCGGGGCGGCGCGGGTTGCGCCGCGTAGCGATCGTGACCAGCCGGCCATCGGTGTCGCGCCGCAGCCGCACCGCGCCGTCGCGCCACAGCTCGATCCGGTGGACACCGTCGCGCGCCCGGTACGTGACCCGTGCGTGGAAATGCGCAGGGGCCGCATTCGTCGTGAACGCCTGATCGAAGCGCGGCGCCGCCACGGCACCCGCGGCGGTGCCGGCGGTGGTGGGCAGTGCCGCCACCACCACCGCCGACGCGAGGACGACCGTGCCCCGCTTAGCGGCGGATCGCACGGGCATAGTCGAAATAGTGATACGTCTTGCCGTCGACCGTCACGTCCTTGACCGCGAGCTGGATCGTGTAGGTGCCGGCGGTCCGCGTGGCATCCTTCGTCGCGCCGGTCGGATCGGTCGGCGTTTCGAACGCCAAGCCGGTGGCGTTGACCGCTGGGCTGATGACGCGTGGCGTCACCGCGGCGGCCGTGGTGCTGCGCGGGCTGACCAGCGCCTCGTTCAGCACGCGGCCGTCGGCTTGCGGCATCGACAGGCCGAGCAGCCACGCGATCGTCGGCGCGACGTCGACATTGCCGCTCGGCCCGCTGACCACGAGATTCTTGCGGAAGCTGGGCCCGGCGGCGATCAGCGTGTTGTGGACGTCGGTGATGCCGAAGCTGCCGTGCATTCCCCGCTGCCCACCGGCGCTCTCGAATTCGATGCCTGGCTTGCCTTGCACGATGGTGTTCTCGTCCCAGTTGAACGAGACGACGATATCGGGCTGCCCCTTGCCGCTGCGGGCGCTGTTTTCGAGGTTGATGTCCTTCATCGCGAAGGTGCCGGGAATGCTGTCATAGCGGCTGTCGACGAAGATCGCGCCATATTCCTCGCGGCGCTGCAGGATCGCGACGATCTTCTGCACCAGCGCCTTATCGTGGTTGGGCACGTAGATGTAGTCCGATCCGCCGTTTGCCGCCACGACGACGCCGTCGGCCGGCAGCGTGCCGGGCGCTGGCACCTTGAAGCTGGCGACCGGCTTCGCGAGGGTCGCGCTGATCGCCTGATAACGGGTGTCGATCGTGCCGCACAGCGCGCCGGTCGCGTCGCTGCGCACCGGCACCGTCGGCGTGCCGTCGGCGCGGAGGCCGTACATCGCGCTGGTCGTGCAGCCGCTGCCGTCGAAGGCCGCGATCCCGCGATAGGTCAGCAGGTCGGCGGTGCGCACGTCGCCCGAGAAGGAGAAGCCGCTGTTGCTGATCCCGCTCAGCGTCGCCGCCGCGCCGTTGCCGGCCGGATTGATCGCACGCAGCGGATAGAGGCTGGTGGGTCCGGAAACGGTGGAATGGCCATGGTCGGAGACGATCACGACGTTGGTCGTCTGGTCGAGCCCCTGCGCCTTGAGCGCTGCGAGCAACTCGCCCAATCGCGCATCCTGCGACTTCAGCCCTGCCTTCACATTTGCGGTGCCGGGACCATAGCCGTGCTCGACATTGTCGGGCGTGCGGAACCAAATCAGCGAGAGCATCGGGTTCTTCTTGGGCAGGATATAGCTGGTGAAGACCGACATCATATATTTGTTGGCGGCGTCTTCGGGCGCGCCGCTCGCATCCGAGGAGTCGCGCGCGGTGACGGTCAACGCGCCGTCGGGGTCGAAGGCGGTGGTGTTGAACGTCGCATAGCCGGCGCGTCCGGTCGGGTTGCCGTTGGCGGCGGCGAGCGTTACGTCGCCATAGGTCTTGATCGTGTTGGTCGGCACCGCGAACTTGGCGGCCTGCAATTCGGTGACGAGGCTGCGCGGGCGTATCGTGTTCTCGTCGACGAACAGGCTGTTCTGGCCCAGATCCTGAATATAGGCCGCGCCGGACTTGCCGATCGTGGCGGTAGTGATCCCCGCCGCCTGCGCGGTCGCGAACAGGCTCTTCACCAGCAGCAGCTGGTTGCCGTAATAGCCGTTGAGGGTATCGAGGATCGCGTAATCCTCGGTAAAGACCGGCGCGACATAATCCGCCTTGCCCGACGCGCTGTTGCCCGCGGGGATCGTGTTGCCGCTACCCTGCGGCGGGGTCCAGAAGGTGTTGCCGTAGAAGCCGGTCGTCGCCGGAAACGACCCGGTCGCGAAGCTGGCGCCGTTCATCATCGTGAACGTCGGATAGGTGGAGTGGTTGTCGGTAAACTGCACCCCGTCCTGTTGCAGCTTGTACAGGTTCGGCGTGTCGGTGGCGTTCACGTCGTCGGGACGCAGGCCGTCCCAGACGAACACGATCGTCCGCGTGGCGGCGAGCGGGGTGGGCGAGGGGCTGGGCGTCGGCGATGGCGCGGCGGCGACCTGCGCCTTGCCGTAATCGCCGTGACAGGCGGACAGCGTTGCCGCGATGGACAGCATCATCGTCGTCGCCAACAAACCCGCGCGTTTCATCGCTCGTGCCCCCGTGAGAATCAATAAACGGCGCGCTAGGTGTTGTTGATGACAATGGTGTGAAGGTGTGGGGAGCTGAAAAGGCTGTGCATGAAGTTAAGATGAAAAGGCTTTGTTGCATTTGTCATGTCATTAACCTCTCCGGGTCAGGTCCATATAGTCGCGGCGATGGCGCGGGACGGTGCGTGGAGAACTTCAACGAAGCAGGATTGCGGTAGGTGGAGGTGCCGAGGTGCTTCGGGCCGCCGCCGGGGCCAAGGCGGAGGCCGTCGCGATCCGCAGTGATTCGGCTCGCCCTGTCAGCGGGGGCAGCCGAGACCGGCGCTAACCGCTGATCAGGCGAATAAGGAGCAACGTCGATGGGGACGTGGAGCGGGTGAAGGGCATCATTCACAATCACTTCCGGGCTGGCCATGCGTATGAGCATTCGATACGCAGTGGAGTTGCTTTAAAAGGAATTTTTCGCGCCTAGAGAGTTTGCTCCTGAGCGCATTGAGATGGCGGACTTAGGGGTTTGTTGATTGATGAGCCAAGTGTCCCATGTACGGAATCCGCTGACGGTCATCGCTATGTTCGCGGGCTTGTTAGAAGTAAGTGGTACGGTTGTTCTTTCGCTGCTTGAAAAGGAAGTGCAGGAAACATTTGTATGGTTCCTGATGTTGCTTCCGAGCTTACTTGTCATCTACTTTCTTTGAGACTCTAAAACTGCGCCATCATGTATTATATGCGCCCTCTGATTTTCAGGGCGAAAAGATCTGACAACGGCTTCATCCCGGAAGGATCGGTGATCGAGGGCTATGACGAAAGCCGGCGACAGGGGGCCTACCCGCTCGGTCGCGTCATGGCCTTGGCGTCGATCGCGGCACGCGGCGATCGCGCCAACGCGTCCTACCTGCTTGAGCAATTGGTCGATGGCAACGAGGTGCTGCGCTATTGGGCGGCGACCGGCCTGCTGATCCTGGGCGAGGGTGCGCGGGGCGGCCTGGCGTCGTTGCAGGCGTCGATGCACGACGACCCCTCCCCACAGGTGCGCGTGGTCGCCTCCGAGGCCGTTGCGAACCTGACCGATGGCGTGGAGGCGGTAACGCTGTTGGTCGACCTGCTCGAACGCCACCCGCATCCACGTGTCCGGTTGCAAGCGCTGAACGCGCTGACCTTCATCGGCAACAAGGCGCAACCCGCGCGTGCCGCGATCGGCCGCGCTGCGCGCAGCGACGACGAGTATTTGATCGATGCCGGGCGCTATCTGGAACTGGTGCTCGACGGCACCTATAAGCCGTCAACCCCAACCATCGATCTGAACGCGGTTACTCGCAATGCCAATCGTGCCGCACCATCCCCGCATTGACGCCGAGATCGGAACCATGCGCACCATTCCCGCGCATGCGTTCGAGATGGGGTGCGACGACTTTACCCCGAGGAACGGCCCGTGCGACCGGCGGCGGTCACGTCGTTCCGGATCGATGCAACGCCGGTCACCAACGATATGTTCGCTCGGTTCGTGGCGATAACCGGCCATGTCACCGACGCCGAGCGAGAGACGGACGGGCGCGCTGGATCGCTGCTGTTCGCCTTCCATGACGACGGGCCAGCGGACTGGCGGTTCGTTGATGGCGTCTCCTGGCGCCGGCCGCATGGACCTACCAGCAGCCTGGACAGCCTGGAACTCCATCCAGTCGTTCACGTGTCTCACCGCGATGCAGAAGCCTATGCGGATTGGGCGGGCAAGAGGTTGCCGAACGAAGCGGAGTGGGAAGCTGCGGCGCGAGGCGGCCTGCAAAGCTGTGCCTATGCCGGGGGCGAGACGCTGCTGCTTGACGAAGCCGTTCCCGCCCGCATCTGGGAAGGCGACTTCCCCGTGTCTCGATCGCAAGGGCGCAAATTGCCGTTCACCGCTGAGGCTGCCGGCCACGACCCGAATGGCTTTGGCCTGTTCGACATGATCGGCAATGTCTGGGAGTGGACGGCGGACGAGGCGAGCGGCTTCGGTGCCGTGCGGGCCTGCTGCGGCGGGAACCGCAAGGACGATCCTGTTGGACGGATCATCAAGGGTGGATCGCACCTGTGCGCGCCGAATTGGTGCCAGCGCTACCGCCCAGCAGCGCGCCAGGTGGCGCTCCCGCCCACCTCTCACATCGGGTTCCGCTGCGTAGACTGACGAAGTTGTTCCGCTCCACAGCATCACTGGGGCCCGTCGAATTGGAAGGCCGATTTCCCGATTGGAAACGGCTCGCGTGACGGCCCGGGCGTTCTCGGGATCGATCGAATTTCGGGAGAGCTGAAGGCTCTCCGAAACCGCAACAACAGCATCAAACGGGGGTACCATCGCTGCCCGGCTGGAACCATCACTCGCGATAGTGGTGTCACAACCGTTCGGCCCGATCCGAGAATCCGAAATCGATCCCTGGACGTTGATGTGAAACGATATGAGGGCATGCTTGGTCGGATGATGCCCCCCGTGCCGATGCAATCCGATCGCAAGGTGTCGATCCCGCTCTATGTGGCCGCGCATTTCGGGAAAAGCCTTTGGTGGAACGGGTCGGAGCTGTTCCTGGCCTTCTATCTGACCGAGCATATGCGCTTGGCGCCGCTCGTCGCCGCAGCGGCGATCGCGATCGGATTGATGGCGGGTGCCGCGTTCGACATCGTGATCGCGCACCGCGCCGCACGCGTCACGAGCTTGCAAGACGCCGGAAGGCTGCAACTGATCGGCGCCGCCCTGTCCTTTGCTGCGCTGCTGCTGCTGATCGTGGCGTTGCGGGTCGATGGCAGCGGGCGCGTGGCGATTGTTGTCGCCGCCAACCTCGGCTACCGCTTCGCCTACACTCTCTACGACCTGCCGCAGAATTGCCTGCTGAGCCTCATCGACTGGACCGAGGATCAGCGCCGGCGCGCCGCCTCGGGCCGGACGGTCGCCAGCGCTGCCGCCATGCTGATCATGGCGATCCTGGTCAGTCTCGATCGGCCGCTCTCGGACGGTACGGACCATCTGATGGTCGCCGGAGCGACCGCGATGGTGGCGCTCGGATCGTCGGTCGCCCTGTGGCGGCAGACGCGTCTCGTACGGCGGAACGCTGCGACCCCGACGAAGGTGGCGGTGATCGGAAGCGGTATGGGCTTCGCCTGGCCGCTGGGCCTGATGGCGATCGTCTGCCTGACCGTTCCCGCCTTCTTGAAACTCACCCCCTATCTGACGAGCTATTCGCAGGGCGCGGGCGGATCGCTGCCGCTCGTCATCGTTGCGGCGGCGACCGCCGGCTCTCAACCGGTTTGGCTGTTCGTCCTGCGACATGATGGCGAACGTCGCGCGGGATTGCTGGCGGCGTTACTCCTTGCCGCAGCATCGGCGCTGACAGCAAAGCTATGGGTCGCCGCGCTGCTGATCGGGATGGCGAGCGGAGGGTTGGCCACCATCATCTGGTCGAGCTTCGCCATCATCGTTGCGGATCGCGCGCTCGCGTCGACGGCACCGGCCTTTGCCTGGCTCACCGCGACCGCGAAGCTGGCACTGGCGGTCGCCGCAATCGGGATCGGCGCGATCCTGTCGTCCGCCGATTATCGTCACGACGGCGCCGGGCTGCTGCCGTTCATGGCCGGGCTGATCCTGATCGGCGGGATCGCCACCGGCCTCTATACCCTGATGACCGCGCGGATCAGGCCAGGAATGCGCGCTGGATCGGCATGACCGCGGCCCCCAGCGCCACGGCGTCCCCCGTCAGTTCCGACCGGACCACCTGCGGCGGGGGGGGCGCGATGTCATGGCGGTTGGGCGCGCGCGGAACCGCGATCCGTGCGACGAGCAGGTCAGCGATCGCGGGCGGAAGCCGACCACCGATGACGACCGCGGTCGGATCGATCACATAGCCTAGCATAGCGATCAATGCCGAGAAGGCTGGCGCCGCCTCCTCCAGCCATGCCTCGACGCCCGACGTCGTCGCATCGATTGCTGCGAGCATTTCCTCCACGGAGCCAAAAGCCGCTCCGGCCTCGTCGACCAGCGTGCGGAGCCGGTTGAGGTTGGGATAGCCCATGTGGCCGATGGTCCAGACCCCGCCGAACTCGCCGGCATTGCCGCGCGCGCCCCGGAACAGCCGGCCGTCGCTGATGATGCCACCCCCAAAACCGTTGGTGAGATGCAGATAAGCGAAGTCGCGCACCGTGCGGCCGATGCCGAACAGGCTCTCCCCGGTTGCGCCCGCCGCGCCGTCGTTCTCCACCGTTACGGGAAGCCCGAGCGCGTCTTCGAGCAGATCGGTTGGCTCCGTTCCCGTCCAGTCGTCGAGCGATGGCGGCCCGACCATTTGCCCGGCCTCACCCGTGAAGAACGCGGAGATGCCGACCCCAAGACCGATGATCCGGGCCGAATCGATCCCCGCTTCCTCGATTAGTTCATCACGAAACGACAACAATGTGGCAACGACCGCCGCGCGGGTCGGTTCGGATACAGCACGGCGTCTGCTGCCCACGACATTGCCTGCACAATCGATGAGGATCAGCGACACCGCATCGCCTAGGATCGCCGCACCAAGCGATGCCGCAAAGTCGGGAACGATCCGGGCGATTACGCTGGGATGACCGGGTCGGTCGACCCGACGCGCATCGAGGCGGATCAGCCCATTCGCCACGAACCCCTGGAGCAGCCGGGCGACGGTCGGTTGAGCAAGGCCCAACCGGCGGGTGAGCGCCGCCTGGCTGATCCCGTCCGACTTGAACACGAGGTCGAGGAGCTGCCGACCTCCGGCACTGACCGGGACGCTCAAAGGCTGAGGGGAAAGATGCCGCATTGCCGATCTGTACCGGCATTGACTGTCATGATCCAGTCATGCAGCATGCATACTATACATATAACATTCTTCATGGGGGTTTGATTGTGACCGGTCTTCATTGCATCTTGCTTGGCTCACTCATGCTCGGCGGGGCCAGTTCAGCTTACGCGCAAGACGCCAAGCTCCCACCGTCCTCGCCGCCGCAAAACGCCTCCGTCGCAGCGACGGACGCCGCACCGCAGGAGGATACCGCCGACATCGTGGTCACGGGCACGCCGCTCGGGCGCACCCGGCTTGATGCACCGTTTGCGATCAGCGCCTTCAGCGAGGCTGCGATCGCCAAGGCGGCGCCGCTCAGCACGGCAGACCTGCTCAAGACCGTACCGGGTTTCTCCGCCGAACCGTCCGGCGGTCAGGGCGGTGGCCAAAATCTGTATGTGCGCGGCCTGCCGGCGGGTGGCTGGTTCTATGTCCAGTTGCAGGAGGACGGGCTGACGCTGTTCGACGAGCCGCAAGAAAGCTTCTTCAACATTGACACGCTCTACTCGCTCGACCTGATGACCCAGCGGGTTGAGGTCGTGCGCGGCGGCACCTCCCCCATCTTCGCGAACAACGCGCCGGGCGGCACCGTCAACGCGATCACGCGCCGCGGCACCGCCACCCCGGAGGGTCAGGTGAAGGTGACCGGCGGCAACCATGGCTTCGCACGCGGGGACGCCTATGTCGCCGGGCCGATCAGCGACACGGTGCGCTATAGCCTGGGCGGCTTCTATCGGCGTGACGACGGCTACCGCGAACCCGGCTTCACCGCCGACAGGGGCGGCCAGATCCGCGGAAGCCTCTCTTTCTTGCTGGGTGACGTTCTGCTCGATGTCGACGCCAAATATCTCAACGATCGCACCGCCTTCTATAATCCCATCCCACTCGCCGATCCGCGCAATCCGTCGACCTCGCTATCCGGGCTGATCGATCCGCTCAACGGTACGCTGCTGTCCAATGCGTTCCGTAACACCGTGCAGCGCAGCTCCTTCTGCGGCCAGGCAACGACCCGCGACGCCGATCTGGCCGACGGCATCCACAGCCGCGTCTTTGAGACCGGTGCGTTCCTCACCTGGGATGCCGGCGATGGCCTGACCCTGACCAACAAGGCCCGCTTCACCGATGCGCGTGCCGGCTATGACGCGGTGTTCTCCGGTGCCGCCCCGGCGGCCGGCTCCACCTATCTGGCGTCGGCGCTGGCACGCGCCCAGGCCGGGTTCGGCGCAGCCGTCACGCGGGTCGGCTTCGTCGACGCCAATGGCGGTGCCGCCTTCGATCCGGCGACGACCGGCGGGCTCGTGCTCGAAAGCGGGCTGTGGAACACCCGCACCAACCTGCGCACGATCGCCAACGACCTGCGCCTGACCAAGCAGTTCGACAGCGGCCCGCTGGGCGGCGCGCTCGGCACCCACAGCCTGTCGTTCGGGGTCTACTACAATCACTTCGACTTCGATCAGGATCGGTTGCAGAACACCATCCTGACCAATGTGAAGAACCGTCCGGACCTGCTCGACGTCGTGGCGTACAACGCCGCCGGCCAAGTGGTGGGCAGCGTCACTGAGAACGGCTTCGTCCGCTACGGCAACGGCGTGACCCGCGGCAATGCGAAGGGCTTCTACCTCTCGCCCTACATCGCCGACAGCGTGACGTTCGGAAAGCTCGGCTTCGATGCTGGCCTCCGCTACACCTACTACGACGCGAGCGGCGGGGTGTTCGCCAATACGACCCGCAACCTCGGCAATGCGGCGACGCTGGCCGACGACAATGTCGGTGGCCTGTCCGGCGCGTTCGCCGCGCGCAGCGACCACCGTCGCGCGCTGCAATGGACGGTCGGTACGGAATACAAGTTCGTGCCCGAGGCGCAGCTGTTCGCCCGCTACACCGCCTCCGAACGCCTGCCGCGCCTCCAGAACGTCTACCAGACGCAAAACCTCGGCTTGACCTCGATCGCGCAGGCCGAGGGCGGCATCCGCACCGCCTTCAAGGGCTTCAGCGCCGGCTTGGTCGGCTTCTGGAGCAAGTTCGACAATCTGACCACCAGCGCGATCGTGCTCGATGCATCGGGCAATGTTGTCACCGTGCCGCTGGCGGGCGGGACGCGGACCTATGGCGTCGAGGCCGACCTGAACTGGCGGCCGGCGCGCTTCTTCGGGATCACCGGCACCGCCACCGCGCAGCGCCCCGAAACGAAAAGCCTGGTCAACGTTACCACCGGCGCCGCGTATACCGGGCTCGAGGGCAAGCAGCTGTCGCGCATCCCGCGCTATATCTTCTCCGCCTCACCGACCGTCTATGTCGATGTCGCCGGGCGAGCGATCGAACTGTCCGCGCAGGTCTATCACCTGGCCCGGCGCTACGTCGACTATACCAACGCGACCGCGCTGCCCGCGTTCACGACGCTGGACCTCAACCTCCTTGCCCGGATCACCGACCGGATCGAGGTGCAGGGCCACGTCAGCAACCTGACCAACACGGTCGGCCTGACCGAAGGCAATGCCCGCGTCGACCAATTGTCCGGTCAGGGGACGGCGGAAGCGATCTATGCACGCCCGATCTTCGGCCGGATCGCCACCGTGTCGCTGAGCTATCGTTGGTGAGCGCGCGCACCCGGATGAGCACGACGGCGGCCTTCGCCGTTGTCGCCTGCCTCACTGCGCAGGCGACGATGGCGCAGCCGGGCGACACCCGGCTCGAACGCCTGCTGCACGACGACCGGCGCACCGTGCTGGTCGCCTCGCATCGCGCCTGCTGGAAGAAGACGTCGGAGAACTCGATCGACGGCATCAGGCGGTGCGCGGCCGACGGGATCGACATCGTCGAGATCGACGTCCGCACCACCCGCGACGACGTCCTCGTGCTGATGCATGACGAGACCGTCGATCGCACGACCGATGGTCACGGTGCGGTCGCCGACCTGACGGCCGCCGAGATCGCCAAGCTGCGCTTGCGGGAGCGTGGCGGTGGTCCGGGCACCAGGCTGACCGAGGGTCGTGTGCCGACCTTCGCGCAGGCCCTGGCGGCGATCCGCGACCGAGTGCTGATGAACATCGACGTGAAGGCCGCTGCGTTACCGCGCGTCATCGACGCGGTTGTCGCGGCGCGAGCGACGCGTGCCGTGATCCTGAACGTGCCGATCGATGTGGATCCGGCGATCATGCGGCGTGCGCAACAGCTGGGGATCGCCGCGCAGCCCGTCTATCTCGAACGCGAGCAAAGGGGTCCGGCCTCCGCTGCGCTTGCCCGCGCGGCCGCCCATCGACCGGCCTCTATTCAGCTGATCTTCGATACGCCGGCGGTAGTCGATACGGCTCGGGCAGCGGCAAAGGAGACGCGCCTGTTCGTCAACACTATGGCCTTCGATATCGAACGGGGAACGCCCATGAACCTGTCGGGGCCCTATCTCGATGCGCGAGCCGTCACCGATCCTGACGCGGTGTGGGGCGCCCTGATCGCGCATGGCGTCACCATCATCCAGACCGACGAACCATGGCGCCTTCGCGCATGGCTGCGCGCTCGCCGGTTGCGCTGATGTCGTGACGCCGATCACGAGGTCCGGTGAGAAGAGAGTCAAGATCGTGCGCTAAGTGCGGCGTATTGTCTTTACTGGGAATCGCGACGACCGAAGCTTTCCCGAAAAGGATGATATTTCGGGAATGTCCTTCGTGGTGGCAAACTGCCTGATCCGGCGAGCGGCGAGGCTATCCAGATCGCCGCATCGCGCAAGCTGACGTTCGTGCCAGCCAAGGCGGTCAAGGATTCGCTGAACAGCTGAAGCATCGTGACCGATGCCATCCACGTGTTATCCAGGGGGTGGTGTCGGTCAGTCACAGCAGGCTGATGACTGCTGCCCATGGGCGATGAACCATCCCCACTCGATCTTCTAGCCGCCGCGCTTGACCACCATTCGACGCCAGATGCTGCCCGCGTTGCTCCGTCTGGCGTCGATCTCGTCACATTGGCGATCACGCGTGGCGCAGGCGAGCGACGCGCAGTCAGCCAGCACTAACCAAAATCTACCGGAGCAAATCGCAGCCCGCCAGTCTTGCGATAAGGCTACCTCAGTGCTGGTGCCTCCTAACTAAACCATGCCGCCGCAGTGACGCTTTTTTGGTTTCGCCCGTCAATCACAAGGAAGGCTGTCGTGTTGGCAGTCGAGATGGCGGGGGAAGCATGCGTCATTCAGGGGGTATCAACCGGAAAATCGCCGTTCTGTGGCTGGCGACGGCTATGTCTGCGGTCGCTCCGGCGGGAGCAGCCCAGGCGCGGGTAGCGCAATTTCATGTGGCGGCGGGTTCGCTGGACAGCGTTCTCACAAATGTCGCCGCGCAAGCGGGCAAACGCATCATTTTCGATCCCGCGGCAGTGCGCGGCCGGTCGGCTGCGGGGGTGAGCGGCCTGATGGAGCCGGAAGCGGCGATCCGTCGGGCGCTCAACGGCACCGCGCTGTCGCTACGCACCACCGCCTCAGGCGACTGGATCATCAGCGCGCCTGCCGCCGATGCAGGGGGCCAGATCCTGTCGACGGTACACGTGACGGCGTCGACTGACGAGGAGGACAGAGGAAGCCATTACGTCGGCGCCAATGGCAGCAGCGACCCGATCGCGACCGAGGGCACGCGAAGCTATACGACGACCGGCACCATCGTCGCCTCCAAACATCCGCTGGCGCTCAAGGAGACGCCGCAGGCCGTGTCCGTCGTCACGCGGCAGCAGATCGACGATCGGACCATCAACGGTGTCACGGATGCGCTTGCCGCGCTGCCGGGCGTCACCGACTTCAATTCGCGCGGCTTTGCGATCAACAACGTCCAGATCGACGGCGGCTCCCCGATCTTCGTCGGCGCCGGCCCGGCGGGCAATTTCATCTCGCAATATACGTTCAACGACGATCTTTCGATCTACGATAGCGTCGCGATCCAGCGCGGGGCGGCGGGAACGTTCACGGGGGTCGGTTCGCCGGGCGGCGCGATCAGCCTGGAACGCAAGCGCCCGCTCGACCATGCCGCGACCGAAGTCACGCTGCAAGGCGGGTCCTGGGACCGGTTGCGCGGGGTGCTCGATGCGTCCTCACCGATCCTGCTCGGCGGTTTGCTCCGGGCGCGGACGGTCGTGACCGGGGAGCGTAACGATTATTTCTACGATCACGCGACCCGCCGGTTCGCGCAGGTCTATGCCAATATCGAGATCGACCCCGCCGACGGGACGACGATCAACGTCGGCGCAAAGGTCAGTCATCATCGCGACACGCCGTTCCGTGGTCTGCCGACGGGACCGGATGGCCATTTGCTCGACCTGCCGCGCAGCACCTGCCTGTGCACGCCGTGGAGTCGCTCCACCACCGACAGTCGGGAAGCATTCGCACAACTGACCCAGCGGCTGGGCGCAAGCTGGAAGGCGCACCTCAACAGCACGGCTGTCTGGCAGGACGGATCGGACGACGCCTTCATCTTCAATCCGCGGTTCAATGCCGTCGGCACCACGCCCGGCAAATTGAACGACGGCCGGATCAATGCCTATCTCTCCTACCGCAAGTCCAATCAATACCTGCTCGACGGGTATCTCGACGGCAAGTTCGCCTTGCTGGGGATCGGCTTCGATGTGACGGTCGGCGGCAATTACCAGCGGGTCACGCAGACGATCACCCATCCGTCCGGCACCTATGCCTATCGGAATTTCGTGGTGATTCCATTCGATCCGCAGCAATTCCCGCAACCGACGCCAGCGCAGTACAAGCGGGTTGCATCGACCTATAATCCCGACGACAGTCAGCGTCAGTTCGGCGGCTATGCGACCATCACAATTTCGCCGGTCAACAGCATCCATCTGACGATCGCCGAACGTTATTCGGCCTACAAGTCGAATGTGGAGACGGTCGTCGCAACGCCCGCAGGAAAGCCGCCGGTCGTCAGTGCCAATTCGACCAGTTTCGACAATCTGTCGCCTCCGAACTTCTCGCTCGTCGTCGATCTTTCCAGAAAAGTGTCGGCCTATACCAATTACAATTCGATCTTCGACCGGTTCAGTTTCTACCAGGCCGATGGAACGATGGTGAAGCCGGCGACCGGCGTGAACATCGAAGGCGGGCTGAAGCAGGTGTTCGCCGGCGGCACGCTGAATGCCTCGCAAGCTGTCTTTTATATCGAAAGCCGAAACACGCCCGTCATGGACCCGAAGGCCGATTTCGCGCTGAGCGCGGTCAACGGGTCGCAATGCTGTTTTCTCACCGATGGATCACTGACGCGCAGCAAGGGCGTGGAATTCCAGCTACAGGGCGCGCTGACGCCGCGATTCAATATCGACGCGTCCTATACCTATACCAGAACCGACAACGAATTAGGCCCGGTCGCACTGGCGCAACAGATCACCTTCCCGATCTCGCGCTTCATTCCCGATCATCTCGCTAAATTCTGGGCGACATGGCGCCCACAATTCGCGGGAGACAGGCTGACGCTCGGTTTCGGCGGCCACATCGAAAGCAAGGTCGCGCCCTATACGGCATTCGTCCGTTACGATCCGGCCAGCAACAGCATGAAGCTCGACTCTTTCGACACGCCCCGCCCCGGCTATGCGACGATCGACGCGATGCTGGGCTATCGCCTCGATCGGCGCTTCAGCCTTCAGGCGAATGTCACCAACCTGGGCGACCGGGTTTATTATTCGACCGTACAGACCAGCATCGGCAGCTTCTACGGCCGGCCGCGCTCCTTTCTGCTGACGCTGAAGGGGAAGCTGTGATGGGGGCAGTCGCGGCGACCGCGCCGGCCGATCCGCTGGTCGAGGCGCGCGCCTGGCGTCTGGAGAGCGGGGCGCTCGCGGCGGCCGTCGACGTCGACTGCCGGCGCGAGGTGCTCGGCAACGGGCTGACCGTCCTGCTGCAACCGGATACCTCGACCGCGCTGGTCCATGTCAGCGTCGGTTACCGCGTCGGATCGATGGAGGAAGGGGTCGGCCAGACCGGACTCGCCCACTTCATGGAACACTTGATGTTCGCGGGCACGCACGCGCTGCCGGGCAGCTACGTCACCCGGATGATGGACGCGGGCGCGACCTCCGTCAACGCGACGACGGGGCGTGACATGACGCGCTATTTCAGACCGTCCCTGCGCACCTGCTCGACCATGTCCTGTTCGCCGAGGCGGACCGCATGGCCAATTTCGCCGACGCGCTTGAGGAGGCGGTCATCGAGCGCGAGCGCAATGTCGTGCAGGAGGAGAAGCGGCAGAACGAATCCCGGCCGCTGGGAAAATTGTTCGAATGGCTGTCGCAGGGGATGCTGCCGGTGGATCATCCCTACCGGCATCCGGTGATCGGCCATGAGCGGGATATCGCCGGTTACGGTGCGGCGGCGATCCGCGCATGGCACGCGACCCATTACGGGCCGGGCAACGCGGTGCTTGCGATAACCGGCGCGATCGACGCGGAGGCGACGCTGGCGTTGGTGAAGCGCTATTTCGGGTCGATCCCGCCGATCGCACCCGCCCCACGTGTGCTGGCCCGCGTCGACGCCCTGCCGCACCAGAGCGTCCTGCATGTCTCCGACCGCATCGACCGGCCGGGCATCGTCTTCCGAAGCTGGATGACGCCTTCGCTCGTCGCCGCGCCGTGCACCCATGTCGCGCTGCTGGTCGCGGCGGAACTGCTGGGCGCGGGGCGATCGAGCCTGTTGCACCAGCGTCTCGTCACCGAACAGGCCCGCGCTACCCACGTTGAGGCCAAGGCACTGGGTGGTCGCGCGACGGGCACGTTCATCATCTCCGTCACGCTCGAAAGCGCACCGGAACTCGCGACATCGACGGCGATCGATGCGGTGATCGCGGAATTGATCGAGACGCCCATCGCGGCCGACCGGCTGGAGGATGTCCGCATACGGATGCTGGCGGAACGGGTCCGTGCACTCGAATCCTTCGAACAGCGCGCGGCGACGCTGATCGAGGGCGAAATCCTGCACCGTGACGCGCGTTGGTCCCGCCGCGAGGCACAGATCATCGCCGATCTCGATGAAAAGGACATTCGCGACGCGATCAGGGACTGGCTGACGCGCGACGGCTTTACGTTGCTGGTCGACCGGATACCGCCCGCCGTCGCGCTGCCGCGCGTGGCGGCGGGTGCGCCGTCGATCGGCGACCCGGCAGCGGTCGCGGTCAACGTGCCGCTGGGCGAGGAAGCGCGGTTGCGATGCGGGGCGCGGCTGCGGGTCGTGCACCGGCCGGGCGACCGGCACTTCCATCTGCGCGTGCTCGGGCGCGGCGGACGGGCACAGGAGCCGGTAGGGCTGGAGGGGATCGCGGAACTGGCCGGGTCGCTGCCGGCCATCGGCGCCGGTGCCGACACCGCTGCCACGCTTGCCAGCCGCGCGGCGCGCGCCGGTCTGCGTCCGGCCATGCGGGTCCTGCTCGACCGCGCGCTCCTCGATATCGGCGGGCTGGCGGGCGCGCTGCCGAGCGCGATGGGGCTCGCCGGCGATCTCCTCCTACGGCCGTGCTTCGGATCGGACGATCAGGCGCGGGTGCTGGCCGCGATGACAGCGCAAGCCCGCGCGCGCGCCACCGACCCCGCCGCGCAGGCATGGCGCGAGACGAACCGGGCGTTGTTCGGCGCGCGGCACCGCCTCGCCGATGCCATGCCCGCCGCTCCCGACATCGCGGCGCAGCTCACCGCCACCGACCTTGAGCGTTTCCACGCTGCTTCGTGGCACCCGGATGAGACGGTCCTGCTGCTGGCTGGGGATATCCGGCTGGCCGATGCGGTGGCGCTGGCCGAGGCGATGTTCGATGGCTGGGCCCCCGGGAAGCCCGGCGCGATGCCGACGCGGCTCGCCCTCGCGCCCGTCGAGCCCGGCATCCGGATCGTCGATGCGCCGGGGCGCAAATCCGTCAGGATCACGCTCACGTGGCGGATCGACGACGCGCTCGACATGGACGAAGCGGTCGGCCTCCAATGTCTGGGACATATCCTCGCCGGCGACTTCGGCGCGCGCGCCGGGCTGCGGCTGCGGCAGGATCTCGGCTGGACCTATGGCGTGCAGGGCGGGGCGGGCGAGTTGCTCAGCCGGCGCGGGCCGGGTCATGGATCGTTGAGCGCCGAGGTGAAGCCCGGCCTGACCGGGAAGGCGCTGCTCGAACTGCGCCGCGTGATCGCCGGATTGCGCGAGGATCGACCCGCGACCGAGGCGGAGATCGAGGCTTTCCGCAGGGTGCAGCGCCAGACGCTCGCTCGATATAGCGAACGGGCCAGCTCGGCGGTGAATGCGATGCAGATCGCGCTCGAATATGACTATGACCGACACGAGGACTGGCTAGCGGCGCGCGCGCGCGTCGAGGCGTTGACGCCGGAGGTACTGCGCACGCAGGCGCACCGGCTGTTGCCGGCAAACGAGGACCTCGTGACGACCCTGCTCGGTGAGGCAGAACGGATTGCCGCCGCGCTGGATGGTGTCGCCCAATCCGGCACGATCGTCGTTGGGGAGCACGGTTGATGGCGAACACGCCGCCACCATCCACCGGGACGATGCGATCGCAGGTTCATGTCCTGCCGCGCGATCGCAAGATCAACGCCGCCTTTTTCCGCCGCCTCGGGCTGCTGGCGGGACCTTACTGGCTGCGGCGCGGTGCCGTGCTGCCCTGGGCGCTGTTCGCAACCGGTTTCGTGTGCAACGCCGTCAACGCGGCGCTCGGCGGCTTCATGACCAAATGGACCGGCGACCAGACCAACGCTTTGGTCGCGAAGAACGTCGATCTCTTCTGGCCACTGACGATCACGATCGGTGTCGCGATGATCGTCAGCGCCGCGATATCATGGACCAGCGAATTCGCGACCGATTATCTGGAGGTGCATTGGCGCCGTTGGCTGACCAGCCTTCTGGTCGATCGCTACCTCGATCATCGCACCTATTACGACATCACCGTCGATCGGGACATCGACAATCCCGATCAGCGTATCCAAGAGGAAGTTGCGCCCTTGTGCAAGGCGCTGGTGCAGTTTCCGCCCGCGCTGATGGCGATCGGCTTTTCGGTGTCGGTGCAGGTGGCGCTCCTTGGCCGTATCTCGCCCTATATCGCCCCCGCGATCTTCACGCTCGCGGCGGTCCGCTTCCTGAGCTTCGTCTATGTCTACCGCCCCGGGATCGGCATCGCCTGGGACATCAAGATCGCGGAGGCGGACCTGCGCTACGGCGTGCTGCACGTCCGCGATCATGCCGAGACGATCGCCTTCTACGGTGGTGAGCGGGCGGAACGTCATCAGATCCGCGTCCGGCTGGACCATGCCGTGCGCCAGACGATCCGACATGCCCTGAACGACATCCGGGTCAATTTCTTCATCAAGCTGTTTCAGCTCGCCGACTTCGTGCTGCCGCTGATCTTCGTCGTGCCGCTCTTTCTGGCTGGCCGTATCGAATATGGCGCGATCGCTTCGGCGGCAACGGCGACGATGTTCATCCAGAGCGCGCTCGGCGGGCTCGAGCGGCTGATCCCGACCATGACCAGTGTTGCACCCAACGTGGTCCGGCTGGCGCAGATCATCGAGAAGTCGAACGCTGTTCGCGCGGTCAGCGCCGCTGTAACGCCGGGGCAGCATTCGATCGATCTGCGCCGGGGTGGCGACACGATCCGTGTCGAGAGGCTCACCTACAAGACGCCGGATGGCGAACGCAGTCTTGTCGAGGATATCACGCTGGAACTGTCGCCGGGCCGACGGATGCTGGTCGCCGGACAGACCGGCGTCGGCAAGAGTTCGTTCCTGCGGGTTCTCGCCGGTCTGTGGACGCGCGGCGCGGGCCGGGTCGAGGTGCCGCCGTCCGATCGCGTGATGTTCATGCCGCAGAAGCCCTATATGATGCTCGGTACGCTGCGCAGCCAGCTGCTCTATCCGCACGAGCCGGACGGCTGCGCCATCACGGATGCCGAGCTTCTCGCGGTGCTGGCGCGCGTCCGGCTGGGCGATCTGGCGGATCGTCACGGTGGTCTGGACGTGGAAAAGGACTGGGCTCGCCTCCTCTCGCTGGGCGAACAGCAGCGGATCGGCTTCGCGCGCTTCCTGCTTGCCAGGCCGACGCACGTCTTCCTCGACGAAGCGACCAGCGCGGTCGATGTGCCGATGGAGGCGCATCTTTACGCCCTGCTCGTCGAAGCGGGGGCAACGGTTGTCAGCGTCGCCCACCGCGCCAGCGTCATTCCTTTCCATCATCTCGTCCTTGATCTGCGCGAGAACGGTTGGTCGTTGCAGCCGATCACGACTGGCGATGGTCGTTCCCCCTCCCTCTGTCTTGTTTCGGAAACCACCCGATGATCCGTCCGCCCTACCTGCCCCGCCGTGTCCTTCACTGGATTGCCGCCGGCCTCTCAGCCTTGCTTCTGTCCGCGCCAGCATCGGCGGCGACGACCCTACGCGTCGATGCCGATGCGCTTGCGATGTTCCGTCATGCCGATGCGGTGGTTCAGTTCGTGATGCTCATCCTCGTCGCGGCATCGTTCGTCAGCTGGACCCTGTGTGTGGTCAAGCTGAACGCCATGCGCGAAAGCCTGCGCGGTGTTCGCGGCGCAACCGCGCAGATCGAGCAGGCCGCATGTCTCGCGGACCTGCGCGACCTCGATCGCGCGACGACCGCCATGGCGGAGGCGGCACGACGCGAGATCACGTCCTCGGCCGCTTTGATCGACGACGGACGGGTCGAGGGCGCGGCACAGCGGGTGGGCGAGCGGATCGCGCGGATCGAAGGCGCGGCGCTGGCGAGACTGCGGGAGGGACTCCCGGTGTTCGCGTCGATCAGTTCGGTCGGGCCGTTCGTCGGTCTGTTCGGGACCGTATGGGGCATCATGCACAGCTTCGCCGGTATCGGTGCCGCCAAGGCGACGAGCCTCGCCGTCGTCGCGCCCGGCATCTCGGAGGCGCTGCTGGCCACCGCGCTGGGGCTGGTCGCGGCGATCCCCGCGACGATCATGTACAATTACCTGCTGCGCCGCCTCGCTGCCAATCGTGATGCACTCGCGACGGCGGCGACGCTGCTGGCGGGATTGGCGGCCCGTGAGATGGAGACGATCGCGGTCGCCGCCGCGCGCCGGACGGGGAGCGCCTGAACCATGGCGATATCGGACCGGCGAGCGGATGATTTCGAGGAATGTAGCGAGATCAATCTTACCCCATTTATCGACGTGATCCTCGTGCTGCTCATCATCACGATGATCGCCGCCCAGGCCTCCAGCGTGGCGCAGCCCGTCGATCTTCCGCGCTCGGGGGCAAAGCCGGTGGCAGCCGACGCGCGCCCCGTCGTCGTGACCGTCCGGGCGGACCGAACGCTCGTCGTGAACGATCGGCCGGTGTCGCGTCCGGGGCTGCGTCGCGCGCTGATCACGGCGGGATTGCGGCGGGACGATCGCGTCCTGCTCGCCGCGGATCGATCGCTGAGTTACGCGATGGTCATGGATGCGTTGGATGCGCTGCGCGACGCCGGCTACACACGCGTTGCGCTGGTCGGACGCGAGCGCGAGCGGTGACATACGACGTGCCCACGGAGCGACGGGACCGCTGGTGGACCGGTTTGGCCGTGGCGACGATATTGCATGGCGGTATCCTGCTGTCGCTCGTCGTCAGCGTCGACCATGCTGCGCCGCCATCCTCGACGCCACCAAGCATGGCGGTGGAACTGGTCAGCCTGCCGCCGTCGCCCGTCCCACAGCCGCACATCAGCGCGTTGTCCGCCGCACCGCGACCGCGCGTGGAGCCGCCGACGCCGCTCGACCGGATCGACGCTCCTCCAGTGAGTGCCGAGGCCGATCTCCATCTCCCGCCGCCCCGGCCGGTGCAACCGCCGCGGCCATCACCGCCACCGGGTCCGCCTACGCCGCCGCAGCTCGCGGAGACCGCAGTGCAAAAGGCGGCAGTGGACCGCCTCGCCAGCGCCGAAGATGGCGATCCGCGCGCGGCGGCGGCGTGGCAATCGGAGGTAATCGCACGGCTGGAAGCCGCCAAACGCTATCCTGCCTCCGCCCGTTTCGCGCATGAGGAAGCGACGCTGGTCGTGCGCTTTGTCGTGGACCGGGCCGGCAAGATTCGCGACCGCCGATTGGTCGGTCAAAGCCGGTTCGACGATTTGGCGGACGAGGTGCTGGACCTGCTCCACCGCGTCCGCCTGCCACCGCCCCCGGCCAGCATCGAGGATCGCGATCTGGCGTTGACGGTTCCGATCGAATTCTCGTTTCGACAAGCGGCCCGGTAGGCGCGACCAGTCGATTTAGGATATTTCTCGTTTCAACCGCGATACTATATCGATCTTATAGGATATTCATGTTTCTGATCTGTTGCCGCCATGAACGTGGGTGTCAAATCAGACTGGACGGCGGAAGAGATATTCCGCCTGCACTACGATTGGCTGCGTCGCTGGCTGCGCCCGCGCACCCGCCTCAGCGATCATGTCGACGAGGTCGCCGCCGAAACCATGGTCAGGATCGTTCGCGTGGTCGGGCAACAGGCGATCAGGGAACCACGCGCGATCATGACGGTCATCGCGCGCCGCCTGCTGCTCGACCTGAACGACAAGGACGCGCTGCGACGCCATTACGAGGCGGCGATCGCCCATCTGCCGCCCGCGCTCGAGCCTTCGGCGGAAGAACGGATGATTATCCTCGAGGCGTTGCAACGGATAGAACATGTGTTGAAGCCGCTTTCGGTAAAGACGCGTTCCGCGCTTCTGCTCAGCCATGTCGACGGGCTACGTCATGCCGAGATCGCGCAGCGTCTCGGCCTGTCGGTCAGCATGATCCGCAGGCATATCGCCACCGCGATGCGCGCCTGTTACCAGGAATTCGAGCATGACGGATGAGACGGATGCACTTCCCGCCCATGTCGTCGACGAAGCAATCGGCTGGATGATGGCCATCCGGGAAGACGCGCTGACAGCCGCCGAACGGCTCGAGTTCGAGGCATGGCTGACCACGGACCACCGGCATCTCGCCGCCTGGCACCGGCTGGACGGGGCGCTGGCACCGTTCCGGTCCGTGGCTGCGCATATTTCAGGTGCAGCATTGGCGGCATCGCTGGAACAGCAGCGCGTGTCGCGGCGAACGGTCTTGCGGAAGGGGGCCGGGGCGGTGGCGGGGTCGGCGTTCTGCCTCGCCACCGTCGATCGCTTCGTTCCCCTGGTTGACGCGGGCGCCCGCTTTCGGACCAATACCGCCCAACGCAAGCAATACCCGCTCCCGGACGGTAGCGTGCTGACGCTCGATGCGCGCAGCGCCGCGGATGCGATGGCGGACGATAGGCGCGGGCTGTCGATCCGTGAAGGTACGGCGCTCATTACGGCAGCGCCATCAGCGCAGCCATTCACCGTGACGGCTGGAGCCTTGCATGTTACGTGGCCGCGAGGGACCGCGATGATCGTTCATCGCGCGGGCGATAGCCGCGTCGTCGCCATCGATCAGCCGATCGTAGTGACGCTGGGGGATCGCCTGACGAATCGGGCGCACGCAGGGGAGGGTTTTGCCCTGGTAGATGGAGCCCTGCGCCAGCTTGCCGCCAACGAGACGCTGGACGCTTCCAGCTGGGTACAAGGCAGCCTCCTTCTGCATGACCGTCCGTTGGGCTCGTTGATTGCAGCTCTCCGTCCTTATCAGCCCGGCATCCTCGCCATCACCGACGCGGCGGCATCGCTTCGGATCAGTGGCGTATTCGACCTGGCTCGGATTGACAGCACACTTGATATGATCGTCGGACTTCTCCCGGTTCGCGTCCGACGGATAGGAAGCTTGTTCCGGCGGATTGAGCCGCTCGCTGGATAATGACCTCTCTACGAGACGGTCTCGTCAGATCTCCTGATTGTCTGCGGGTCCACTCCATGCATAAACACCGAGCGGTTGGCTTGGCTCATTGAGCACGAAGTGGCTGGACGGACCGCCACTCTTCCTTGTTGGGGTCCGGTGAGAGGATGGTCAAAATCGTACGCTAAGCCCGGCGATCGTCCCGATTGGGATTGCAAATTGGGAAAGCGACAGGCATCCCGAAACTCGTCAACTAGGCCATTCGGGACGATTTACGACCATCGGCGGAGGGTGCCAGCGCCTCAATGATCCGGCATTCTGCAACGGTGCCGCCATCACAGGATTCGATGACCGCCTTCAGTTCGCGGCGCAGGGCAGTCAGGTCGGCGAGCTTGCGATCCACCTCACGCAGATGCTCATTTGCGATACGATCGACGCCGGCGCAATCGCAGGTGCGATCATCCGACAGGCTCAACAACGCACGCACCTGGTCCAGCGAGAAGCCGAGGTCGCGTGCGCGCCTGATAAACGACAACCGGCCCAGCTCGGCCGCGCCATAGGTGCGATAATTGCCGCTGCTCCGGACAGGCTTTGGCAGCAATCCGATGCGCTCGTAATAGCGGACGGTTTCGACCTTGGTGTTGGTCGCCTTGCCCAAATCTCCAATCGTCAGCACCGCCACTTTGACCCTATAGTTGCTACAGACATTAGATGGGGTGTCGCTCCGATGTTAAAGAGGTGACGACATGGCAGGTGGATGCTGCGGCGGCTGCGCCGCTTCGACCAGCAAGAATGATCCGGCATGGCGGCGCGTGCTGTGGATCGCGCTCGCCATCAATGCCGGCATGTTCGGGGTGGAAATTGTGGCGGGCGTCGCTGCGCATTCCGCATCCCTGAAAGCGGACGCGCTCGACTTTCTGGGCGACGCCGCGAACTACGCGATCAGCCTCGGTGTCACGGGGCTGGTACTGCGCTGGCGCGCCCATGCGGCGCTCGCAAAAGGGGTGTCGCTACTCCTGCTGGCCATGTGGGTGCTGGGCTATACCGTCTGGATGGCGGCCAACGGCACGCTGCCGGGAGCGGAAACAATGGGCGTCGTCGGCGTGGCTGCGCTGGTCGCCAATGTCATTTGTGCCGCACTGCTCTGGCGGCACCGGGGCGGCGATGCGAACCGGCAATCGGTCTGGATATGCTCGCGCAACGACGCGATCGGCAACATCGCCGTCGTGGGCGCGGCGTTCGGCGTGTTCGGGACCGGCACCGGATGGCCCGACATTGCGGTTGCCGCGATCCTTGCTGGTCTGGGCGTTTCCGGTGGCGTGCAGATCATCCGGAAGGCGCGCGCCGAGCTGGCTCAATCCGCGCCGAACCTGAAGCGGATACCGCCGTTGATGGTGCGCCCGTCCAGCGGTCCCCAGGCATCGACCGTCCACGAACCGTCCGGTGCGCGGCGGGGTAGCAGCAATGGGTCGTAACGGGTCTGGCGGAAGTTCAGGAGGTTCTCGGCATTGATGAACAGGCTGACCTTTCCCAGCACCAATTCGCCCATCGCACCCAGCTCGACATAGGGACGGCTGCGGGTGCGGTAGGGATTGTCGTCCAATGACTGGCGTCCGGTGTAATAGGCTTCCAGTCCGACCCTGCCCCGGTCGTGCGTTTCCCACACCGCCGTCAGCCCTGCGGTGTCGCGCGGGGTCAGCGGAACGAGACGCCGCCCCGTTCCGTCCGGGTTCGGCTCGCGAGCGTCAGTACGGACATAGCTGCCGGTGAAGGTGATCGCATCGAGGCGGTAGCGCAGCAGCAGTTCGGCGCCTCTGGTGCGGGTGACGCCATCAGCGTTGACCAGTTCGGCGCGCGTGGCGCCAACGTTGCGAAGCTGCACGGCATGGTCGATGTTCGACCCGAACAGCGTCAGGCTTGCTTCGATGGGGCCTCTCGCATAGCCGAAGTCGATCGATGCGCTGTCGGCCGTTTCGGCCCGTAGCCCACGCAGCCGCTCGATCCGCGATAACCCCGCTGCCTCTACCTCTTCGATGAACGGCGTAGGCGCATAGAACCCGCGCCCGATCGAGGCGCGCACCGACCACGGCCCAGGCTTGAACAGCATCGACAGGCGCGGGCTGACCCGCGCGCCATATTCGCTGTGATCGTCGAGCCGCGCGCTGCCCGCCAGCGTCAGGTCGGGCAACAGCGTCTGCTCACCTTGCGCGAACAGTGCCGGCACGCGGTAGGTGTAGTCGAACGCGGTGAAGGTGCGCGAGCGGTAGCTGTCCACCTGATAGGCAGCCCCGCCAGCCATATCGTGCCGCCCGATCCTCCGCCCAAAGACGCCTCGGTGAGGACCGTGCGGTGCCGGTCATTCTCGATCACGTCGCCGAAGGTACCGCCGATCAGATTGGCGGTGGTGCCGGCGGCGTCCGCGCCGGTCGCGACGCGCACCACGATCACCGGCGCACGGACCTGGTCGGCGATCGCCTGAAGCGCGGGGCGGAGCGTTCCGCCGGTGCCGGTGCCGGCGACGCCGATCGCGGCATCGAGGTCGGCGATCGGCGTCGAGCAGCTCGGCCTCGAAGGTGATCGGCTCGCCGTTAGGCTTGGCGATCAGGTCGGGCTGGTGGCGCGCGATCCACGCCAGCAGCGGCACGACGATCTGGTCGGGGCTCCCTGCGAAATCCTGCACGACGAGATTGGCGGTGTAGCGGTACTCGAACGACAGCGACGACCCGGCGCGCGCCGCCACGCGCCCGCGGTCGACGAAGATCGACAGCGTCTCCGGGCTGGCGCGCAGCGCCGGCACCGCGCGCAGCAGCAGGTCGCGCAGGCTGTCGAGCTTGGTCACGAGGTCAGCGCGCCCAGAGGTTCAGCACGCGCCGCACCGCCTCGCTGACCAGCGACGCCTTGGTGGCGTAGCCGAGGAAGGTCGGATGCACGGTGTCGCTGTACCAGCCCAGCCCGTTTGCGACCGCGAACGAGCGCCACGCCGCGCGCACGTCGAGCACCGGCACGTCGGCGGCCAGCGCCGTGGCGATCGTCGCCGCGGCATAATCATTCTGCGACGCGGTGAAGCCGGTGACGCCGCCATCCCAAAGCGGGGTGGTCACGATGACGTCGCCCGACAGCTTGCCCTGCGCGATGCCGGTTGCAAACCCAAGGATGCGACCGCGATGTTCTACGAGCTGGAGATCGAGCCGTTGCAGGCGGCGTTTCTCGAGGTGAACGACTGGCTGGGGCAAGAGGTGGTGCGGTTCCGCCAGCGGCCCTCGACGCAGACCGGCTGATTTCGCGCGCGGCCTGATGGGTCGCGCGGGGAGAGCCGGGTGGCAGCCCGGATCGCCGACGAGGGAAAGCTCGCCATAACCTGATGACCAGTCGGTCGTCCGCACCCGAATCGCTTCGGGCGCGACCCAATAATGCGAGCATCTCAATGTTGGACAGCCTTATCTCGGTTCGGCCCGTCGCTCCCGCGGCGAGCTATATCGGCGGCAAGCGTAACCTCGCCGCTCGCGTCACCAAGCTGATCGAGCAGATCCCGCACGACGGCTATGGCGAGCCGTTCGTCGGCATGGGCGGGATCTTCCTGCGCCGGCGTGCCCGACCGCGTGTCGAGGTGATCAACGATGCGTCTGGTGATGTCGCCACCTTCTTCCGCGTGCTTCAGGAGCATTACGCCTATCTGCTCGACATGCTGCGCTTTCGCGTCGCCAGTCGCGCTGAGTTCGAGCGGCTGCGCGCGATTCCGGCCGAGCGGCTGACGGATCTCCAGCGCGCGGCGCGATTCCTGTATCTTCAGCGGCTGGCGTTTGGCGGGCGGGTCGACGGGCGGCATTTCGGCGTCGATCGGACGCAGGGCGCGCGCTTCAACGTCACCAAGCTGGAGCCGATGCTGGCCGAGATCCACGATCGCCTCGCCGGCGTCGTGATCGAGTAGCTGGACTTCGGCGAGTTCATCCGCCGTTACGATCGCGCCGGCATGCTGTTCTACCTCGATCCGCCCTATTGGGGCTGCGAGACGGACTATGGGCAGGACGTGTTCGGCCGGGCCGACTTCGAGCGGCTGGCGCAGTCGCTGCGCGGGCTGAAGGGGCGGTTCCTCATGTCGATCAACGATACGCCCGGGGTGCGTGCGACGTTCGCCGGGTTCAACATGACGGAGGTCGCCACGACCTACACCGTCGGCGCGGTCGGTAGCACGAAGGCAGCCGAGTTGCTGATCAGCGGGCACGCCATGCCGGCCTGAGCGGTTGACGCTCGCGCGTGTCCCGAAAGGCGCGTGCGAGCGTCGACGTCAAGGCTGTTCAGTCGCGCGCGTCGCAGACCGGGCAGAGGCTGAAGCCCTCGGTCACCATGCCGTCACCCGCGACGAACGGCGCGCCGCAATGCGAGCACTCGGCGTCGGGCTCTTCCGGCTCGAAGGACAGGGTCCATGGATGGAGTTTGGCTTGCGGCTTTGGCGTGTCCATGGTGCAAGTGTCTAGCAGGGCCATCTTTAACGTTCTAAACGACGCTCATCAGTTGCGACGGGAAGGGCTGGGCGAGCAGGATCGCCTGATCGAACGGCGCGGTGAGCCACGCCGTTTCGTCTTCCTCGTGCAACAGCACCGGCATGGCCTTGGGGTGGATCGGTGCGACCAGCGGGTTGGGGTCGGTCGTCAGGAAGGCGAACACCGCGCCGCCTTCCGCCGGGCGCCAGACGCCGGCGAGGCTGACGATTGGGCGGCTGGGCACGTCGAACAAGTGGAGTGGCAGTTTGCCGTCCGCACCGCGGGTCGGGCCGTATTCGCTGAACGCCGTGAACGGCACGAGGCAGCTCCACCAGCGTTTGGCGCGGCCAACCGCAAGTTTCACAGCAGTCCGCCATTGTCTGTTTAAACCTTGACCACCACAACTTTGCGGATCCGGATGGTTGCGCTGCCCGGCCCGCGGAACTCGGCCGCGAACGCAATGTCGAGACGGTCGAATGTGGTCGAACCAGAGCGGGTCAACGTCAGGATATCCGGCGACAGCAGGTTGACATACGCGCCGCTGGACCCGTTGAGGTGAGCGGCGATCGGTTGCATGTCGAACTTGACGACGTTGACCGTCACGCCGTCGAACCATGCGGTCGCATAGGCACGAACCGAACGGAGATTGACCGAGCCCGCGTCAACCGCGATCTCTGCGGCGAGCCGGACTTTGTCGCCCATCGCAAGGCCGGTCGTGATCTGCTGCGAGAACAGCAGTCGATCGCTGTTGGCCGTCGACGTGATGGCAGCGATGAACTCGTTGCCGACACCATCGGGAGCGGGGCCGGTTGAGACGTTAGCCGTTGGCGTGCCGCCCTTGTTGGCGCCCCACGAAGCCGGCACCGATCCGGAGATGCCGGTGACGGTGCTACCGCCGGTGGCCGTGGTGAACCGGCCGTTCGTGGCCAGCGTCGAAGCGTTGAGCGCGAGCAGGTCAACGACAGTGCCGCCGATCTGCGTTGCGGCCCAGGCAGCGAAGTCATTGCCCGCCGCGCGCGCGCCAATGTTCGTCAGGTGCGTGCCGTCGTAGCTGTAGCCGCTCTTGAACGCGATCGAGGTCGTGGAGGTCGGGTCGACCAGCACCGAGGCGGCGAAATCGAAGACGCGAAGGGTCTGCGGGTTCGCAGCGGCATAGGCGCGCAGAGCTGCGTTGAAGTCGTAGCGATAGCCGATCTGGGTGGCAGTGAACGCCTCGGCGCCCGGTTCGGTGTGCCAGATGACGCTCTTGCCCGCCGCGATCGCTGCGTCGATATTCCCGTATCCGCCTCACCCGCACCTAGCGGTCAGGGCGTATCGGGGGAGGTGCCGAAGCTGACGACAGCCGCCGATGTAAAGACGGCGGTGCGCGCGTGGCTAGATGCCGATGACGCAACCCATTGGGGCACGTTCGAGACGGCGCTTGACGCCGCCATCAACGAGACGCCAGAACGCGCTTTAATCGTGGCGATGCTTCGGGCCGATGCCGCAACGATGCGCGCGAACGCCGATGCCTACAGCGAGGAAGCGCCAACCGATGCGCGTGCGCTTCATGAGGTGGCTGCGACGCTCGGGTTCAAGGCCGCGCAGATCGAGCGCGGCGATCATCTTGACGCCGCCTTGAAGCCGCAGGACTGTGAGGCGGCAACGTTTCAGGCGATCCACGAAGCGATGATGGATGAACGCGACGGAAAGCCGTGCGGCTGCATCATCGAACGCGGGTGTGAGGCGGCGGGCTACCACGATCCCGAAAGCGCCGCCGACGCTTTCAAGGCCGAAGCCGTCAAGCGCGTGCTGGCCCTTGCCGCCCCCGCCCCATCATGTGCGCCGGGGGAAGTCGACGCGGCAACCGCCGTCATCCGCGCGCACGCTGCCCGGCTCGGCGTGAAGGCCATCACGATCGCTACCGATACCGCCGCCCTCTCTGCAGGGGCTGGACGCGAAGGAGGGGTGGCGGTCGATCGACAGCGCTCCGCGTGTCGGTTCATGGTTCATTGCCGATGGCGGTGGGCTGGATCGCCCTACACCGATGAAGTGGTGCGAACGTGTCGGCGCTTGGGAAGCGGATGCGGTCATGCTGGAGGATTGGGACAATCAGGCGGAAGGCTACAGCCGCCCGCTGTTCTGGTTTGCGATCCCCGACCGTTCCGCCACCCCCTCGCAGCGGCTGGACGCGGCTACGGTCGAGCGGATCGTTCGGTCAGCCATCAATCGCGCTTTGCGAGCGGAAACCGACCCGGTGCTTTCGTTCAGCATCGAGCATCGCCAGCGCGAGCGTAACGCCGCTGTAGCTGATGCTGTCGCCGCCCTCGCCACCGAACCGCACCAGCACGGGGGGAAGGGAGCGTGAGCCGGCGTTATAGCGTCGAGAGCGTGCTTGATAAGCATCTGGACCACCAGATCAGCCGAGGTCCGCGACCGCCCGCCAATGTGATGGTCGACAATGCCTTGCGCGCCGTACTCCCTCCCGGTGTCCCGCCGTCGTGGCAGTCGATTGATGCCGCTCGCTATGTCAGCGGATTGCCTCGGCATGAGGCGACGGCAGAGTTGACGATGTTCGATGCCTGCCGACGACTTCTGGATCGCGCTTCGCGGCGAGCTGGTCGCCGAGCTCGGACGCCGGCGCGCCGCCTACGCCTTGTTGGTCGCGAAGGGGCGCCTGGAACGTCCTGTCGCCGACCGTGAGCTCCGCGTCTGGCGCTCGATCGCTCGATCGGTCGGCGCGATCGAGGGCATGGGCGACGCCAGCTGGAGCGAGATGATCCACTCGCTCCGTCGCGAGATCGCCCTCCGCCGCAAGTTCTATCCCGCCCAGATCGCCGATCGCCGCCTCTCGGCCGACGAAGCGGCGCGACGGCTGGAGCTGATCGAGCTGTGGCACGACCTGTTGTGGCATGACGCCGGCGGCGAGACCGGGCGCGCAGCACGGGCCGAACGACTGAACCAGCTCGAGTTGCGCGCCGCCGCTTGACCGCAGCGCGGATCCGCGCGCACCCTTACTACCGCCACTGGAGCCCCCGACGATGGCGAAGATCACCATCCCCTATTTTCGCGCCAAGAAGACCGCTGGCGGCGTCCGCTTTTATTGGCAGCCCTCGGCCGAGCTGAAGGCGACCGGCTGGAAGGCCATGTCGCTCGGGCAGGACGAGAAGGCGGCGATCAGCGCGGCCCGCGCGCGCAACGACGAGGTCCGCGTCTGGCGCTCTGGTGGTGCCCGTCCGCGCGACGTCAAGAAGATCGCCCAGCGCCACACGATCGACGCCGTCATCGCCGAGTTCGAGAAACAGCGGTTTTCCAAGCTCGCCGAGAACACGCGGAAGGAATATGCGGCGAAGCTGCGCACGATCAGCCGCTGGGCAGGCGACGTGCGGATCGACGCGATCACCCGCAAGAACGTCCTGGCGTTCCGCGACGCGCTTTACGCCCCCCGTAAGGACGGCATCGTGCGCGAGACTAGCGCCTTCAACACGCTGAAGGTGCTGCGGACCCTATTCGACTGGGCCAAGAAGAACGAGCTGGCGCCGACCAATCCCGCGGCCGGCGACCTCGACGTGTCAATCCCGGCGCCGCGCCAGCAGTTCGCCAGCGCGCTCGCGCGCGACGCGCTGGTCGCCGCGGCCGACGAGCTCAACCGCCCGAACATGGCGGCGGCAATGATCCTCGCGTGGACGATTGGACAACGCGAGGAGGATCTGCTGAAGCTGGTCCAGACACGATACACGGAGCTCGCCGCCTATGAGGCCGACGATCCGGCGGTCTACGCCCGGATCGCCGCGCGCGAAGCGGACGGCCGCGTGATGGGTGTCCGGCTGCGCCAAGGCAAGACCGATCGCTGGGTTGGCGTACCGGTCACTGGCGAGGCGCGGGCGCATCTGGAGAAGGCTCTAGCCGGGGCGCGTTCGCTGGGGCTTGCAACGATCCTCTACGACGAGGATCGCGAGCGGACGTGGACAGCGCAGAAGCTGGTTGATCGACAGACCCGCGCCGCCCAGTTCCAGCGCAGCTTTGCTGCGATCCGCGAAAAGGCAGCGGCGACAGTCCGCGAGCAAGGCGATCAGGATCTGGCGATCGAGATCGCCGATCTTCAATTCCGCGATTTCCGGCGCACCTGCGTCGTCGTCATGGGGCAGCGCGGCATTCCGGATCATCTGATCTCGGCCATCACCGGCCACCAACTCGATACCGTCAAGAAGATCCTTGAGACCTATCTGCCACGCACGACAGGCATGGCGATGCTGGCTGTCGACCTCACCAATGAGCGCGCGCCGCGATCGGCCGAAAGGGACATTCGACGCGCCTGAAATCTGCGATGTTGGAATTCCAACTTGAACGATGTTGGAATGCCCAACGCCGAAACCGCAAAAAACCGAGGATTTGCGCTGGAGCGGGTGAAGGGAATCGAACCCTCGTCGTAAGCTTGGGAAGCTTCTGCTCTACCATTGAGCTACACCCGCAAAACAGCGTCTTGCCGCTGTTCCGAGCACTTGTGGGTCCCGGTTGCAAGACCCGCGTGTGCGTCGATGGCCGAGTGCCACATTCCCGCTGCGCTCGTCAACGTAGATCGTGCTAAATCGGGAGGCGTGACGATGCACGGCTCCGGGCCGTGCCGCCAGTGACCCTTTTCGGGGGGGGGCTACCCAGCCGCGACGGTTCTGCGACCAGTGGACGTCCGACCGCTCCCGCGCGATCCGGCACGTCAATCGTGGATCAGGCGCCCCAGCGCTTGCGTTGTCCGCCTGATGGTCGTGGCCTTGTGACACCGCGCGGCCGCTGTAAAGCGAGCCGGCAGCGACGTGCCGCCATAGCCGGTCGTGAACAGGAGCGGCACGCTGCGCGCGGTCAGGAGATCCGCGATCGGATACGCCGGTTCGGCGCCGGGCTTCACGTCGAGGATCGCACCGTCGATCCATTGCCCTGACCGTATCAACGCCAGCGCGTCCGCGAGCGGCGATCGGTCGATGCCGATGAGATTGCGGGCGCGATCCTGAACTTCGTCGACAGGCACCGTCTGGCGCTCCTGCCATGCGATCCGCTGCTGCACCACGCGGCTCGCTTTCCCCATCCGCGGTTCTTCAGGCGCTCCGGCTCCATCGTCTGGGGTCTGCGAAGCGTCCCGCTTGGGCGGCGACCGCCGCGACGACCGCATCGTAGATCACGGGCTTCTGCAGGAGCGGCGTATCGGCCAGATCGTGCGGGACGACCGAGGCGTCATATCCGGTGACAATGACGCTTTGCACCTGCTGCGCCTTGAGCCGCCGGGCGATGTCGAATTGCGCGTCGGACCCGTCCAGGTTGAGGTCCAGAACCGCATGGGAGGGACGAAATTCCTCGATCATCCGCACGGCGTCGCTGGCGCTGGGACACGGGCCGAGCACGATGGCGCCTGCCTCCCTGAGCGTATCGGTCGTGTCGTCGGCGATGAAATATTCGTTCTCGACCACAAGCACGACACGCCCCGCCAGTTCCCGCTCCATCAGTATCGCCCCCAGTCAACTGACCTCCATCATTGTCACAGGCATCGTTTTGCGCCGTCATAACAAAGGATAAGGGCTTGGCCGGGATCGGGCTGTTCTTCGGTGGGCGCCGAAACTTCTGTGAAGTGAAGCATCGGACGCCACCGCCGGCGCGTCGTCAGTCGAGATCGCTGTTGCCGTGACCATGACCGGTCGTCAGCTTCGCGCCGGTGTCTGCGCCACGACCGTGCCCGGTCTCCCACCAATAAGGCAGGCGCTTGCGATTGCCGGTTGCGACTTCGTTCAGCGTCGCGGCCTCATAGAGGCGACCGCCGAGCATCACGCGGCTGATCTTGTCGCTGTTGCGGATGTCGGCGGTGGGGTCGGCGTCGAGCACCACCAGATCGGCGAGCTTGCCGGGTTCGAGCGAGCCGACATCCTTCTGATAGCCGAGCGAGGTCGCCGAGGCGATCGTGCCGGCGCGCAACGCCTCGATCGGGGTCATCCCGCCGCGCACGAAGCTCCACAGCTCCCAATGCGCGCCGAGCCCGGGTTGCTGGCCATGCGCGCCGATCGCGACGGGGATGCCCTTGTCGGCAAGCTTCTTGGCCTCGCGTGCGGTGGCGCCATCGACATAATCCTCCTCGGGCGCGATCGCGCGACGCGCGTTCTGCGCGGCGAGCAACGCAACCGGCGCGTGGCGGGTCAGCAACGGGTGCCGCCACACGTCGCTGTGCGCGCGCCAGTACGGATCGCCCGCGAGGCCGCCGTAAGCGACGACCAGCGTCGGGGTGTAGCCGACCGTGGTCTGCGCCCACAGGCTGAGCACGTCATTGTAGAAATGGTCGAGCGGGACATTGTGCTCGAGCGTCGAATTGCCGTCCGACACCAAGGTCATGTCGAGCGTGTAGAGCGACCCTCCCTCGGGGACGACCTCCATCCCCTCGGCCTGCGCGGCGGCGACGACCATCTGGCGCTGTTCGCGGCGCGGCTGGTTGTAGTTCTTGACGCTGTGCGCGCCCTGCGCCTTCAGGCGGCGGACGATCGACAGCGCATCGTCATAGCTGTCGATCTGCGCATAGACGTCGGGACTCTTCGCGCCATAGATCACCTCGCCGGTCGAGAAGGTGCGCGGCGCGAGCACCAGCCCCGCCTGTTGCATCTCGGCGGCCGGGAAGATCTCCGCCGAGCGCGACGACGGATCGTGGACGGTGGTGGTGCCGAGCGCGAGATTGGCCATCGCCGACCAGTTCTGCTGCGGGACCAGTTCGTCGTCGCCCTGCGGGCCGTGCGCGTGCGCGTCGACGAAGCCGGGGACGATCGTCTTGCCGGTGACGTCGACGGTCGTCGCGCCCGCCGGGATCTGCACCGACGCGCGCGGTCCGACGGCGACGATCCGGTCGCCGCGGATCAGCACCGTGGCGTCGTCGACGATCCCGCCATCGGCACCGGCCATCGTGACGACGCGCGCGCCGGTGAGCGCGACGGTGCCGGTCGGCTTGGCGGCGGCAACCTCCATCGACAGCGACACGCCGGTGCGCGGCGCAGCGAATTTGGCCGCATCCTCGTCGGCCGGCGCGGCGCGGAACAAGGCGGCAGTGTCGGCGGAATAGAGCGTCGGGCCGGCGCTCCAGTGGAGGCGCTTGCCATTGTCGGACCAGTTGATGAAGTCGGCCCCGTCCGCGCTGACCCGCGTCACCGGCAGCGCGCCCGACTTGGTGTCGACCTCGACCGCCTGCGTGCCGGGCATCAGCGGCATCACGAACGCTTCATAATTCTGGCGGAATGCGACGTAGTCGCCGGCCGGCGAGATCTGGAAGTCGTTGACCAGCTCGCCCGCGGCATGAACGCGGCGGTTCTCGCCCGACAGGTCGGTGCTGACCAGCTGCCGCTTGTTGCCTTCGTTGACGATCAGGAACACGCGGTCGTTGGCGGTGCCGAACTGCGGCGCGGCGGCATCCTTCGCGACGCGCACCGGCGCGCCGCCGGTCGCGGCGACGCGATAGACGCCGGTGCCGGCATTGCCACGCGGCGCGGTCAGCTCGCCGCCCTCGCCCTGTTCGAAGACGATCGTCTTGCCGTCGGGCGAGAAGCGCGGGCGGCGGTAATGGCCGGCGACGGGGGTCACCGCCTTCGCCGCGCCGCCGCCCGCCGCGACCGTTCGGATCTGGCCGAGCCCGGCATCGGTCCAGCCGGTGAAGACGATCGTGCGCCCGTCGCGCGACCAGCTCGGCCACAGCTCCAGTTCGTCCGTGGCGCGCGTCAGCCGCTTGGGCGCGCCGCCGGCGAGCGGCTTGATCCAGAGCTTGCCGAGCGTCTCGAAGACTACCTGCTTGCCGTCGGGCGAGACGGTCGCCCAGCGCGTCGCTTTGGTCATGAAGCGCGCGGGCGCGACCTCGACCTGCGGGTGCGCGGCCTCGGCGATCACGCGCGTGTCGTCGACGCGGAACGGGATCACGCTCGCGGTACCGCCGTCCACGCCGACGCGACGCAGCTTGCCGCCCGACCAGAAGACGATGCCCTTGTCGTCGGGCGTCCAGCTCATGTTCGGATAGACGCCGGTCACCGCCCACGTCTCCTGCACGTCGCGGTCGAGCGGGCCGTAGACGATCCGCTCGACGCCGGTGGCGAGGTCCTTCACCCACAATTTCGTGACATTGTCGTCGCGGCGGACGAACGCGATCATCTTGCCGTCGCGCGACGGGGTCGGGCGCACCGAGCCGCCGACGCCGCTGACCGCGGTGGTCACCTCGCCGGTGTCGATGTCATAGCGTTCGATGTCGAACAGGTCGGTGCGCGAGTTCTGCGCATATTCGAAGATCGGCCCCGACGAGACGTTGCGCGTGTAGTAGATGCTCTTGCCGTCGGGCGCGTAGATCGGCTCGCCGAGTTCCTTCTGCAGCACCTCGCTGGCGCGCTTGACGAGCTGCACCCCGCCGCCGCCCGAGACATGGTAGAGCCACACCTCGCCGGTGCCGAGCGAGCGGCCGGTGGTGAAATGCTTCTTGGCGGCGATGAAACGCCCGTCCGGGCTCCACGTCGGCTGGTTGAGCAGGCGGAAATCCTCCTTGGTCACCTGCCGCTTGTCGCTGCCGTCGACGTTCATCACCCAGATGTTGTCGCCCCCGCCGCGATCGGAGGTGAAGGCGATACGGCGACCGTCGGGCGAGAAGCGCGGCTGATGCTCGAACGCCAGCCCCTCGGCGATGCGCGTCGGCGTGCCGCCCGCGATCGGCATCGTGTAGATGTCGCCGAGCAGGTCGAAGGCGATCGTCCGCCCGTCCGGCGAGACGTCGACGTTCATCCAGCTGCCCTCGTCGGTCGTCATCCGCACCTGCTTCGTGCGCAGCCCGCGCGGGGCGTTGACGTCCCATTTGGCGGGCTTGGCGTCCTTCGCCCCTGCTGCCGTCGACGCCGGGGCGGGGGGCGGCAAGGCGCCGGCAGCATCGGACGTCGGTGCGGTGGCCTCGTTCTCGGGCAGCTGGGTCTGTTCGACCGGCTTGTCCTGCGCGGCGAGCGGGGCAGCGGACAGGCACAAGGCGAGGGCGGTCATGGCACGAAAGGTCACGATGGTGGATGTCCCCTGATTGTCCCGCCACCGTGCCGCGATCCGCGCGGCGCGTCACGCTCGAAAATCGTCCTGCGCGAAATCAACGCGTTCCGGCACGCGAAAGTGGTCGATGCCATAAAATGGATCAGCGCTGGCTGCGCCAAACCGTGTCTAGGATGCGGTTGGATCTTGCGGGAATATCGTGTGTCTGAACCTTTGCCTCTCCACCGTTTCGAGGAATTTATCCCGCTGGCAGAAGAGGATAGGGAGCGGGTCCGTACGCTGGGCGAGCCGCCGGCGTCCTTTCCGCGTCATGCCGTGCTCCGCCGCGAGGGGGAGGCGCCGCGCTATGTCTATCTGCTGCTGAGCGGATGGGTCGGGGCGTCGATCCTGCTGCCCGGCGGCGAGCGGCAGATCGTCAAATTCCACCTCCCCGGTGATATGCTGGGCACCCCCAGCATGTGTCTGGCGCAGGCGGCCGACACGCTGACCGCGCTGACCGCGGTGACGATCAGCCGCGTGCCGCTGGCGGCGTTCGGCACGGTGTTCGCCTCCTCGCCGCGCTTCGCCGCCGCGATGTTCCTCAGCGTACAGCGCGAGCGCGTCGCGTTGATGGACCGACTCGCCGCGATCGGGCGCACGCCGGCGATCGCGCGGGTCGCGGCGTTGCTGCTCGATGTCGAGGAACGGTTGCGCGCGCTGGGCGCCGCGGGCGCGGACGGCTTCGACATGCCGTTGACGCAGGAGCAGATCGGCGATCACCTCGGGCTGACCGCAGTCCACGTGAACCGCGTCTTTCGCCAGATGGTTGAAAGCGGGCTCGTCTCGCGCGAGCGCCAGCGGTTCGTGCTGCTCGATCCGGCCCGGCTGCGCTCGATGTCGGCGCGGCAGCAACGGGTGATGACCCGCGACGCCGGCTGGCTGCTCGGCGAAACCAGCGTCTGATGCGCTGTAGTTAACCGCTTTTTCGTCAACGCCGGCTAACGGCCTTCCATCGGTCGGAACGATGGGACGAACACGGGCGTGGCGATTTTCTACGATGCCAGCGGGCGGCGCGCCCGGCGGGTGCGTGTGGCGCTGGGCGTCGCGGTGGCCGTGCCGCTGCTGCTCGCCGCGCTGCTGATCGCGGCGGTCGTGCGTCCGGTCGCGGCGGTGGCACCGCGTTTTGCGCTGCCCGACGCCCCCCAGGCCGCGGTGGCGGAACCGGTGCGCGACGTCGCGACCGGCGCGTGGCTGCCAGCGGCGAGCGGCGCGGCGCTGAGCGGCGGGACGATGGGCTTCTACATGCCGTGGGACGCGCCATCGCGGCAATCGCTGGCCGCGCATGTCGGTGCGCTGGAATGGCTCGTACCCGGGCTCGCGACCGTCACCGGCGCGGATCACCGCTTCGTCGCCGAGGACGATCCGTTCATGCGGCAGGTGCTCGCGCGCGCCGCGCATCGCCCGCGCGTGCTGCCGATGGTGCAGAATGCGGCGGCGGACGGCAGCTGGGACGGTACGGGCACCGCCGCCTTGCTCGCCGATCGCGGCGCACGGGCCCGCTTCGCCGACCAGATCGTCGCGCTGGTGACGCGCGAGCGCGGGGCGGGGGTGATGCTCGACCTCGAAAGCCTGCCGGCGAGCGCGCACCGTGATTACCGCATCTTCCTCGGCGAGCTGCGCGCGCGCTTCGCACCGCGCGGCTGGACGGTCGCGCTGGCGACTCCGGTCGCCGATCCGGACTGGGACCTGCGCGCCTATGCGGCGGTCGCCGACCGGCTGGTGCTGATGGCCTATGACGAACATTGGATGGGCGGGGCGGCGGGGCCGATCGCGTCGCAGCCGTGGTTCGCGCGCGTCGTCGCGCCGGCGGTGGCGCAGGCCGGCGCGGACAAGGCGATCGTCGCGATCGGCAGCTATGCCTATGACTGGCAGGGCCGCACCACCGTGCCGCTCGCGATCCCCGACGCGCTGGCGATCGCGGCGCAGGCCGGGGTGAAGCCGGTGTTCGACCCGGCCAGCGGCAACAGCCATTTCGCCTATGACCGCGACGGCCGGCATCACGAGGTATGGATGCTCGACGCCCCCAGCGCCGCCAACCAGATGGCGGTGGTGCGGCGCACCGGCGCGGCCGGGGTGGCGCTGTGGCGGCTGGGCAGCGAGGATCCGTCGGTGTGGCCGGCGCTGTCCGGCGCTACGCGGCCCGATCTGCGCACCGTGCCCGCGCCGGCCGGCATCACGGTGCGCGGACAGGGCGAGATCATGCGCATGACGGCCGAGGCGGCACCGGGCGCGCGCGCGGTGACGTGGCGCGACGGGCTGATCCGCGCCGCGCGCTTCGTGCGCCTCCCGCAGCCCGACACCGTCGAGCGCACCGGCGCGCATCGCCGCCAGATCGCCCTGACCTTCGACGACGGCCCCGATCCGGCGTGGACGCCGCAGATCCTGGACGTGCTGACGCGCGAACACGCGCCCGCGACCTTTTTCGTCACCGGCGCCAATGCGCTGGGGCAGGGTGCGCTGCTGCGCCGGATCGTCGCGCAAGGCAGCGAATTGGGCAACCACTCGACCTCGCACGCCGACCTGTCGCACCGTTCGGAGGCGGCGATCGCGCTGGAGCTGAAGGCGACCGCGCGGATCGTCGAGGCATATACCGGCCGCGCGCTGACCCTGTTCCGCCCGCCGTTCCTCGGCGATGCCGATCCCGATCGCCGCGACGAGCTGCACGCGACGCGGGTCGCGGCGCGGCTGGGATATCTGACGGTCGGGCTCAACGTCGATCCGCTCGACTGGCAGGGCCCGCCCGCCGCGGTGATCGCCGAGCGCGTGATCGCGCAGGTCGCGGCGGGCACCGCCGAGCGTCCGGCGCAGATCGTGCTGCTCCACGATTCGGGCGGCGACCGGACGCAGACGCTGCGCGCGCTGCCGCTGATCATCAGCGGGCTACGGGCGCGGGGGTATGAGTTCGTGCCCGTCTCGACGCTCGCGCGGCTCTCGCCCGCGGCGGTGATGCCGCGGCTGCGGGGCTCGGCGGCGGCGGATGCGGCGGGGACGCGCGGACTGTTCGACGGACTGGCATGGCTGCGCGATGCCGGGGCGGCGCTGTTCGCGGTGGTGATCGCGATCGGCATCGCGCGCGCGGTCGCCCTGACCGGGCTGGCGCTGTGGCGGCGGCGTCGCGAGGCGGCGCCCGAGCCTGCGCCGCATCTGGTGCCGACCTTCGTTTCGGTGCTGATCCCCGCGTTCAACGAGGCGCGCGTGATCGAGGCGTCGGTGCGCCGCATCCTCGCCAGCACCGGGCCGCGCGTCGAGGTGATCGTGATCGACGATGGCTCCACCGACGGAACCAGCGACGTCGTGCAGGCGGCGTTCGCGATCGACCCGCGCGTCCGGCTGCTGACGCTGGCGAACGGCGGCAAGGCGCGTGCGCTCAACACCGCTTTGGCGCAGGCGCGCGGCGATGTGGTGATCGCGCTCGACGCCGACACGCAGTTCGAGCCAGAGACGATTGCGCGGCTGACGCGCTGGTTCGCCGACCCGTCGATCGGCGCGGTGGCGGGGAACGCCAAGGTCGGCAACCGCACCAACCTCATCAGCCGCTGGCAGGCGCTCGAATATGTCACGGCGCAGAATCTCGAGCGGCGCGCGTTGCTGGCGCTCGGCGCGGTGACGGTGGTGCCGGGCGCGGTCGGCGCGTGGCGGCGCACCGCGCTCGACGCGGTCGGCGGGTATCCCGAGGACACGCTCGCCGAGGACCAGGATCTGACGATCGCGGTGCAGCGCGCCGGATGGCGCGTGGCGTGCGACAATGACGCGATCGCCTGGACCGAGGCGCCCGAGACGGTGCGTGCCTTGTTCAAGCAACGTTTCCGCTGGGCGTTCGGGACGCTGCAATGCCTGTGGAAGCATCGCGGTGCGCTCGGGCGGCGCGGCGGGCTGGGGCGCATCGGCTTGCCGCAGGCGTTGGTGTTCCAGTTCCTGTTCACGCTCGCCGCGCCGCTGATCGACATCGCGCTGCTGCTCGGCGTCGGCGGGACGGCGTGGCGCGTCCATGATCGCGGCTGGGATGCGGCGGGCGGCGACGCGCTGACCGTGGTGGCGTTCTGGGCGGCGTTCGCGGCGGTCGATCTGGCGTGCGGGTGGATCGCCTACCGGCTCGACGGGCGCGAGGCGCGCTTCCCGGCGCTGCGGTTGCTGATGCAGCGGTTCGGCTATCGGCAGCTGCTCTACGCGGTAGTGCTGCGCGCGCTGTACGTCGCCGCGACCGGGCCGAAGGTCGGCTGGGGCAAGCTGGAGCGGACCGGCAGCGTCGCGGTCGCCGAGGTGCCCGCGACGCCGGCGCCGCTGCGCGCGGCGGCGTGACCTGACCGGCGAATGTTGCGAATGTTGAGACGCTGGCGGGGTGACGGTCCGGGAGGGGCGGCGGCATCATCCCGGCGTGATGCCGGATGTGGGACGGTGTAGGACAGGCCGTCGCCGGGCTGGCGCCGAAGCCGGTCGCACCGGCAACGATCGGTTTTGTAACACTTTCTTATGGGTCGCACGTCACGGTGCCCGCCAGAACGGCATGACGGATAAGGTGGATGACGAAAGCGATCCTCTGGTTGTTGGCGACGCAGGGCGTGGCGATCGCCCCACCACCGGTCTATGCGCCTTCACATGCCTATCCGCTCTCGACGCAGCGCGCCGCGTTTCGGTCAGTGACGTTCGACGTCGAGGTGCGGGGCGGCAGTCAGTTGTTGTGGTCGGGGCCGATGCGCGTGTCGACCGACGCCGGTGCGTCGATCGATCGGCGGCAAAGCGATGCGCCTGCCGAACGATGTTCGACCGCGGAACGCGGGTACGGCAGCAGCGAGCGCGAGGCGCTGTCGCTCGGCCTGTCGATGCGCGACGCCACGGCGACCGTCGTCACGATCCGGGGCTCGTGGGAGCGGCGGATTGAAGGCGATGCGTGTGGCGGCGGGACGCGGACCGTCTCGTTTTCCGACACCGTGCCGATCGCGCCGGGCAGCGTGAAGACGATCAAGGGCGATGGCGGGCTGACGGTGACGTTACGGCAGCGATAGGCCGGTGCGACCATCATCGTGCTGACGTAGCGCGAAAAGGACGATAGCGTAGCGCTTCATCTGCCGTGGAGCGTTGCCCATGTCGTTGTTGTCCGCCCTGTTCGTCCTCGCCGCCGCCGCGCGGGGCGAGCATGTCGCAATCCAGGCGTCCGATATCGATCGCAGCGCGACCTTCTACCACGAGGCGTTCGGGCTCCGGCTCATCAAGCAGCCGTTGCCGAACCGGCGCTGGATCGATCTCGGCAACGGCTTTGCGATGCACATCCTCGACGGACGGACTGCGCCCAAGCCGTCGAACATCGCCGAGCATGTCGCGATCCATGTCGACGATCTGGCGAGCGTGACCGCGTGGCTCGACGCGCACCAGCGGCCGTGGACCGATCTGGCGGGCAAGCCGCGGACAATGCAGACGCGCTTCGACGGCGTGCGGCAGATCTATACGCAGGACCCGGACGGCTATTGGCTGGAGGTCAGCGACCGCCGCGGGGTAGTGGCCAAGCGGTAGGATCGTCATTGCGAGCGTAGCGTAGCAATGACGGGTTAGATAATCGCGTGCGGGACGAAGCGGGCGAGGTCGCGAGTGATCGGGCCGTCGTCCTCGCGGATCGACAGCGCGACCGGCTCGTCGCCGACGATCCATGACCCGATCACCGCATGTTGCCCGTCGAACACCGGCAGCGGGCTGAGCGCCTGGACGATATGGCCTTCCTCGCCATAGCCGCCTTCGGGGCCGCGATCCTCCGCCGTGCCGTCGTGGAGTTCGATGTCCCAGCCTTCGCGCGAGAACAGCGGCTTGCGGACGAAGCGGTCGCCGATCGCCGCGACGCCCGCGGCATCGTCGGCGAAGGCGGCGGGGAGGAGGTTGGGGTGGCCGCGGTGGCGTTCCCAGAGCAGGGGGAGCATGCCCTTGTTCGACAGGATCGCTTTCCAGGCCGGTTCGAGGAACATGGTCTTGGTCGCAGGCAGGTGCGCGGCATAGGGTTCGCGCAGCATGTCCTCCCACGGGTAGAGCTTGAACAGCGCTGCAATCAGGACATTTTCCTCGTCGACGAACTGGCCGTCGCCGTCGACACCGATCCGGTCGATCGCGACGAACGCCGGGTCGAGCCCGGCCTGCCGCGCGGTATCCTCAAGGTAGCGGACGGTCTGCCGGTCTTCCTCGTGATCGGCGACGCTGGCGAAATGCAAGGTACTTCCGGGGGTTAGCAGCGCGCCGAACCGCGCGACCAGCGCGTCGTGGAGGCGGTTGTACTGGTCGGCGTCCGCCGGGAGCGTACCGTCGGCGATGCGGTCCTCCAGCCATTGCCACTGGAACAGCGCGGTCTCGTAGATGCTCGTCGGGGTATCGGCGTTGTATTCCAGCAGCTTGGCCGGGCCGGTGCCGTCAAAGGCGAAGTCGAAGCGGCCGTAGAGCGAGGGCGCGTCCGCCTTCCACGAGGCAGCGACCACGTCACGCATCGCGTCGGGGATCGCGAGCCGGTGCATCAGCGTGTCGCTTCCGACCACCTCGGTGACCAGATCGCGGCAAAAATAGTGCAGCTCTGCGCTCGGCGTCTCGATCCCGCGTTCGATTTCGTCGAGCGAGAAGCGGTAATAGGCGCGCTCGTCCCAATAACGCTCACCATCCATGTGATGGAAGGTGAAGCCCATCGACCGGGCGGTCTCCTCCCACCCGGCACGCTCACCGGTGACGATGCGTTCCACGTAGGATCAGCCGCCGGATTTGTCGTCGAGCCGTTTGGCTTCGCCGCCGTCGCGCGGGGCGGACAGGCGGGCGAGGATGTCGTCGGCGCTCGACGCGCCCGGCAACAGACCGGCGCGCTCCAGCTTGGCGTCGAGGTCGGCGCCCGTGCGCATGTCCTCCAGCTCGGCCGAGGCGCGGAACTTCTCCTCGCGCACCGCCTGCCGCTCCTTGAGCCGCGCGAGGCTGTCGGCGGCGGAGCCCAGTTGCGACTGCGCGCCGTGCGTGTTGCTGGCGATCTGCGCCTGCGCCTGCTGGACGCTTTCGTTGGCGCGGACGACGTCGACCTCGCGGCGCAGCGCCTCGATCTTGCCGTCGCCCTGCTTGATGATCCCGCGCATCCGGTCTTCGGCGGTGCGCATGTCGGCGACCTGCGGGGTCTTGGCGTTCAGCTCGCGCTCGATCTGCGCCAGCCGCTCGGCGACCTCGCGTGCGAGGTCCATGTCGCCGCGGCCCATCGCGGCGCGCGCCGACGCTTCGTATTTGTCGCGTTGCGCCGAGAGCTGCTCGATATCCTTTTCGATCAGCCGGCGCTTGGCGGTGACGGTCGCGAGATCGTCGCGCGCCTTGGCCTGCGCGGTGCCGGCATCGCGGAGCTGCTGGTCGAGGATCGTCAGCGCACGCGCGTCGACCACCGACTGGCCCGCCTCATGCGCGGTGCCGCGGATCAGCGTGACGAATTGCTTCCACATCGACATCGGTCAGTATTCCTCAGGCAGCGGCGAAGGCGTGGCGCAGATCGGCGGCGGCATCCAGCGCGTTATGCGCCAGCACGCGCAGTTCGATCAGGATCGTGCGCAGCGTCGATTCGATCGAAAGCTCGCCGATCAGCTCGTAATATTCACGCCCGTCGACCTCGGTGATCGCGAAATTGGACAAGGGCACCAGCTTCTGCGCCTTGAGCAGGAAGTGGTTGAAGGCGGCGGCATCGTCCATCTCGGCGACCGGCCACAATAGGCTGGAAACGACGATCTGCTCGCCCGCAACGCTCAGGAACACCGCCAGATCGCCGTGATCGTGCATCGTCACGCGCAGCACGTCGCCGACGCGCTCGACGCTGAGTTCCGCGCTGTGCTCGCCGGCGCCCAGCGCCTCGGCCAGCCGCCCGATCGTCCACACCCGTGCCGTATCGTCCACGCTTTTTGCCCTCTCGCCCGTGCTTGACACTCCAAGCATAAGCCCGCAGCCTTTGGCAAGGTGGATGGGCACACGGGAATGCGCGCGACATGATCTTCGGCAGCCTGTTCGGCGGCGGACGCGACGAAGCCAAGAGCGCGGTGGCGGTGGTGCGCGACGTGACGATCGGCCGGATGGTGCGGCTCGACGCACTGGCGTGGCGGCGGCTGGCCGGCGGCACCTTCACGCTCGACCGCGACACGCTGGAGATCACCGCGCAGGGGATCATCAAGCTCGACGACGGCGGCGGGTACGTCCACCGTTTCTACACCGATGACGAATTGATGCTGCAGGCGGTCAGCCAGCAGCCCGACGGGTCGGACGCCGATGATTTCACATTGTTCCGGCCGTGGTCGTCAACCTATGCGACTGGCGGGTGGGACGATGCGGCGTTCCGCGAGCGGCTGAGCCAGCCGGTGTGGAACGAGGCCGGGCTGCCGCCCTTCCGCCGCTTCTGGTACGATGGCGACGAGCGGGTGCAGCCGCCGGTGCAATTGTGGGAAGCGCTCTATTACGAGCGCGACGGCGACCCGGTGAAGCATATTCGTCAGCAATGCATGCTCTACGTCCGCGATCTGGCGCCGGAGGGGCAGGAGCTGTTGCTCGCGCTGTCGGCGCGGCCGGAGGGAGGCGATACGACGCATGACATCATGATCGGGCTGCCGTTGTCGCCGGCGGAGTTCAGTGCGTAGCGGGTGGGGCGCAACCTTGCCGTTCGTCTCGAGCAGCCGTCGAGCCTGTCGAGACGGCGTGTCGAGAGGTTCCGCGCGGTGGCTGTCTCTCGACACGGGCTCTCGGCAGGCTCGATCCCTGCTCGAGACGAACGGGGTGGGGATAGGACTGTAGGTAGCTCGTCATTGCGAGCGTAGCGAAGCAATCCAGTGCCGGACCAGGACGCCCTGGGTTGCTTCGCTCCGCTCGCAATGACGGCTTTGGCTTACCTCGTTATGCCGCAGGCCGGTGTGACGGTGAGGTTGCAGTGAAGGGCTAACTCTTTCAACGTCGCCCCCCTGAGTTCACAAACGAAGTGCAACACCTGAGACAGGTGCTGCCATGTCGAGATATCGTCAGCTTACGCTCGAGGAGCGGTGTTCGATTGC